>CAVYUG010000004.1:0-662265 GCA_963771655.1 uncultured Actinomycetes bacterium
GATAGATCCCGTCCGGGCACAGCCGCCTGGCCCTGGCGACGGGCATCGCAGAGCCGACGCCGAAGCGGCGAGCCTCGTACGAGGCGGTGGTGACCACGGCGCGCGGCCCGTTCCAGGCGACGATCAGCGGCTGTCCGCGCAGCTCGGGCCGGCGCAGGAGCTCGAGGGCGACGTAGAATGCGTCGATGCGAGGTGGGCGATGACCCTTCTCGCGGGCATCACCTGATCTTAAGACAGGCGCCGGCGGCGTTCGTCAGCGACGGCCCTCCGATACGAACGCCACGAGGGCTTCGCCCGCCCCTTCGCGCTCGTGAGGCCGGCGCGCTGGCACCACCCACAGTTGCCGAACGGGTACAACGGCTCCTGCCAGTTGAACCAGGTGACCTTCCAGATCCGCAGGTGGCGGCGCTGGCGGGCGAGCCTCTTGAAGGCCTTCGTGAGGATCTTCGCCTGCCCCTTCTTGCCCTCCTCGAAGCGGCCGCTCGAGGGCGGGCCCGAGCCCCAGCCCACCTCCGAGACCCAGATCTTCGTGCGCCCGTCGTCCGCAGCGCGCATCGCCTTTCGCGCCCGCTTGATCTCGCGGATCATGTAGGAGACGCTCGGCCCGTAGGGATGAAGGCTGACGAGGTCGAATGCCGACTTCACGCCCGGCTGCTGGTAGAGCTGCCTGAGGTACTGGACGCAGCCGTTCGCCTTCACCTTGCACGGCAGCCCACCGATCGCGATCCGGGCACGACGGTCCACCGACTTGAGCGCGTCGTGCGAGATGCGCAACAAGCCCGCGTACAGGGGCACCGAAACTGTAGGCCAGAAGTAGGCCTTGAGGTTGGGCTCGTTCCAGACCTCCCACGTGTGGATCGGCAGCGGCTTGCCCCCCGGCTTTGCCTGGTGGTAGGGCCCCTTCCAAAACGCTCCGCCCGGCCCGTAGCGGCGCGCCGCCGCCGCGAGAAGTTCGACCAGCCCTGGGCGCCGCGCTGGGTGCTGTTCGGAGGCTGCCGATTCACCTGCGTCGGCGGGGTCGGCCGGGTTGACCGCCCACGCCGGCGACCCGTAGAGGACCGGGATCGGCTCGATCCTCCGGCTCGGGCGAGGTTGCGGACCGTGGTATCGATCGGCGCCCAGTCGTAGGTGCCCTGGGTGGCCTCGACCGACGACCAGTCCATCCCGAAGAGCACCGACCCCACGTGCCCTGAGGCCATGCGCTTCGCGGTCGTGACCGTGACGCTCGGATAGAAGTTGAAGTTGACGCCGAAGAAGGAGCGCAGGTGCTTCCCGGCAGGCCCTGACGCCCCGCTCGATGCCGTGGTCGATGTAGCCGTCGCTGCAAGGGCGGCGACGATCGCCACCCAGGCCATCCTGGCCCGTACCCCTGTCACCCCATGAAGCTTAGACGGAGGCCGGATCGGCGGACGCGCGCGCCTGCGCCCGCTCGATCAGCTCGCGCTGGACGGCGCGCGGGGGGTCGCTGGGCTGGCGGCGCGTCCACCGACCGTCCTCGTCGAGGTCCCAGGCGTTCGTGTTGTCGGCCAGGCTGCGGTCGAGCACATCGATGAGCTCGTCGCGGCACTGCGGGTCGGTGACGGGGACCACCAGCTCGACCCGGTTGTAGAGGTTGCGCGGCATGAGGTCGGCCGAGCCGATGTAGATGTGCGGCTCCTCGCCCGGTCGCTCGAACGAGTAGATGCGCGAATGCTCGAGGTAGCGGCCGACCACGGAGACGACGCCGATGTTCTCCGACACGTCGGGGACGCCGGGACGCAGCGCGCAGATCCCGCGGACGTTGAGCTCGACGTGCACGCCGGCTCGGGAGGCCCGGTAGAGGGCGCGGATCGAGGGAGCGTCGAGCAGCGAGTTCATCTTCATCCTGATCCTCGCCGGGCGCTCGGGCGAGTGGGCGGCGATCGTCTTCTCGATCTCCTCGAGGATGCCCGCTGGAGGTTGAACGGCGCGATCAGCGCCTTGCGGTAGCGGCGCGGGCGGGCGTAGCCCGTGAGGTAGTTGAACATCTCGGCGATGTCGGACCCGAGGTCCGGGTCGCACGTGAAGAGGCCGACGTCGGTGTAGATCCGGGCCGTCTTCGGGTTGTAGTTGCCGGTTCCGATGTGCGCGTAATGGCGCACGCCGTCGCCCTCACGGCGCGCGACGAGCATGCACTTGACGTGCGTCTTGAGCGCCGGGATGCCGTAGACGACGTGAACGCCCGCCTCCTCGAGCTTCTTCGCCCAGCTGATGTTGGCGCGCTCGTCGAATCGCGCCTTGAGCTCGACGAGGCAGACGGCCTGCTTGCCGCGCTCGGCCGCCTCGATGAGGGCGGGAACGAGCGGCGAGTCAGCGCTCGTTCGGTACACGGTCTGCTTGATCGCGAGCACGTCCGGGTCGGCGACCGCCTGCTCCACGAAGCGCTCGACCGACGTGGCGAACGAGTCGTAGGGATGGTGGACGAGAACGTCGGACTCGCGCATGGCCGCGAAGATGTCGCCGGGCTGGTCCTCCTCGCCGCGAAGCCGCGGGTGGGTCACCGGCGCGAACGGCGGGTAGCGAGAGGTCGCCGAAACCGCCGATGCCGGCGATGTCCCAGAGGTCGGAGAGGTCGAGCGGGCTCGGTGCCGCGTACACCTGCCGCTCGGAGATCCGGAGCGCCTCCACGAGCTGGCCCCGGATGCGCGGGCTCATGGCGCTCTCCACCTCGAGGCGGACCACCTCGCCGAAGCGGCGGCGGCGGAGCTCCTCCTCGACCGCCTCGAGCAGGTCGTCGGCCTCGTCGGAGACGTCGTAGTCGGTATCGCGCGTGACCCGGAACAGGGCATGGTCGACGATCTCCATCCCCGGGAAGAGCGAGTCCAGGTTGGCGGCGATCAGGTCCTCGAGGGGAACGAACGGAGCTCCATCGCTCCCGAGACGGACGAAACGACCGAGGAGCTCCTTCGGGACCTTGACGCGCGCGAGGACCTCGGTGCCCTGGTCGGGGTCCCGAACGATCACGGCCAGGCTCAGCGAGAGGTTGGATATGTACGGAAACGGGCGACCGAGCCCGATCACCAGCGGCGTCAGGGCCGGGAAGATGCGGGCCGCGTAGAGGCGCTCCATCTCGCGCCGCTCCTCCTCGGACGCGTCGGCCACCGAGATGAAGCGGATGCCGTGCTCGGCCAGCGACGGAACGAGCTCGCCCGAAAAGCAGCGCGCCATCCGGTCTCGCTGCGCCGCGACAACGTCGGCGATCGCGTCGATCTGCTCGTCGGCCGAAAGCCCGTCGGCGCCGCGCGCGTCGCGGCCGAGCTCGACCTGGTCGTGGAGGTTGGCGACGCGGACCATGAAGAACTCGTCCAGGTTCGACTCCCAGATCGCGCAGAACTTGATCCGCTCGAGCAGGGGCACCGAGGAGTCCTCCGCGAGCTGGAGCACGCGGTCGTTGAAGTCGAGCCACGAGAGCTCGCGGTTGTAGTAGAGGGATGGGTCCTCGAGGTCGACGGAGGGCTCGCCGTCGTCGGCTCGCTCGGCCGCGGCCGGCGGCCGCGCGGTGGCGGCGATGCTTGCCTGGGTCTCGATCTGGGTTGGCTCCATCCTCTCCTCGGGAGCCATGCTAGAGCGCGCGGCCGCTCAGGCGGCGCGAAGCGCCGGGCCGGGTGCCGGCTTGCGGGCCCGGGCGCCGAGCGCGCGGTCATAGGCGGCGGCGAGCTGCCCGAGGCTCGCGTCCCAGCTCCGGCCCCGAACCGCCTCGCGCCCCGCTGCGCCAAGTCGCGCGCGCAGGAAGCGCGAGGCCGCGAGCTGCGCCAGCGCCGTCGCCAGCTCGCCCGCATCCGGCGCGCAGAGCCAACCGGTTCGCCGGTCCTGGATGAGCGTCGCCGGGCCACCCTCTCCGACCGCCACGACCGCCAGCCCGCTCGCCTGCGCCTCGGTGACGACCTGACCGTAGGTGTCGGTCCGCGAGCAGAACAGGAACAGGTCGGCGCTCGCGTACGCGCGAGCGAGCGCCGGGCGATCGAGCCAGCCGAGGACCGTGACCTTCTCGCCGAGCCGAGCCCGAAGCCACTGCTCCTCGGGCCCGCCGCCGGCGATGACGAGGTGCAGCCTCGGGTCGCGCTCGCGCGCGGCCTCGTAGGAGTCCGCGAGCAGGTCGATCCCCTTCTCGCGCGCGATCCGCCCGGCGTAGAGCACGGTGATCTCGCCCGGGAGGGAGCCTGCGTCGCGCTTCGCCGGGTCGAACATCTCGACGTCGACGCCTCGCACCCAGCGCGCGACGCGGTCAGCCGGCACCCCCAGCCCCTCCAGCGAGCGATCGGCCGAGGCGCTCGGCGACAGGACGCGCCGCGCGCGTCCGTAGAGGCCCGAGAGCACCATCCGCATGGCGACCGCGAGGCGGGGATCGCCCCCGCGAAGCTCGGCATAGGCGTCGAGCGCGGTGTGGTGGCTCGCGACGAGTGCGGTCGCTGAGACGCCGGCCGCGAGGGCGGCGCCGATGCCGGCCGGCCCCGGCGCCGTGACGTGGATCAGGTCGTAGCGCCCATCGGCGAGCGTCTCCACGAGCTCGGGGATGCTCGGCACGCCGACCTCGAGGCCGGGGTAGAACGGGACCTCGGCCTCGAGCACCGCCGGCAGCCGTCGATCGACCCGGCAATCGGTTCCCACCACGTCGACGTCGTAGCCGGGCACCCCTTGCTCGCGGATGCGCTCGACGGTGTGCGTGACGCCGTGCATCGAGCCCGCGCCGTCGACGACCACCGCAATGCGAGGCAGCTCGGATTCGCGCCGCTCGAGCTTCGCTCGCTCGCGCGCGAGAAAGCTCGTTGCCGGCGCGTATGGAATCGCGGGCACGCACGCGTCGAGGAGGGCCGCACCGGCCGCGCCGTAGCCCTCGCCGCTGGCGAGCGCG
Source organism: uncultured Actinomycetes bacterium (assembly GCA_963771655.1). Lineage (GTDB taxonomy): Bacteria > Actinomycetota > Thermoleophilia > Solirubrobacterales > 70-9 > JAWVFM01. The sequence goes on from CAVYUG010000004.1 coordinate 4,871, forward strand.
TGTGACCCGGCCTCGGCCGCGGCGCGCAGCCGTATCTCGTGCGAGGCGCGAGCGCGGCGATAGAGGTCGGAGTGGCTGAAGTCGTCGGCCTGCATCGCGCGAACCAGCGCCGCCGGATCGGCCGCCGCCTCGGGATCGAGGCTCACCGACCGCACCCACGCCGCCAGCAGCGCACGGGCGTGCTCGGGCCCGATGCCCGCGGCCCCCTCGCCGCCCCGCTCCTCGCCGTCGGCCACGACCCTGCTCGCCAGCTCGAGGATCTTCACGGCGTCGAGCCCGTCGCCATCGGCCTCCTCGCTGCCTGCCAGGACGCGGGCACCGAGCGCGATCGCAGCGTGCGCCCACTTGGCGGCGCTCCCCTGCGCGCCCTTGGCCTCCGCCCGGCCCGCCCGCAGGTGATCGAGAAACTCTTCCGGCGTCGAAGCGGGCGGCGTTTCGGTCCAGGTCCGCCCGATGTCAACGCCGGCGTGGTCGTCCGAGCCGCCGATCCCGCACGCGCCGTTCGTCTCCGCGTAGACGGCCGCCGGTTGGTTCAGCTCCGGGGCGCGCGAGCCGTTTCGCACCTCCCAGACGCCGAAGAGCTCCGCGAGGCGCCGGCGGTGGCGCGGGCGAAGCGGCGCGGCGACCGCGAAGAATGGATGCGCGAGAGCGCAGGCGATGCCGCGCTCGGCGAGGTACTCCGCGCAGCTCTCGAGGTCGCCCGCGCGCGCCTGAAGCTCGGCGTGGTCCGCCGGCGTGATGCCGAAGCAGAGAACGTGGACCGCCTGCTCCTCACCGCGGAAGCGGGCGGTCAGCTCCTCCGAGACGAAGACGTCGGGCCGATCCGCGATCTCGAGGCAGCCGTCGATCGTGTCGTGATCGGTGATGGTGACGAAGTCCATCCCGCGCGCCTTTGCGAGCTCGTAGACCTCCTCGGGCGGGGTCGCGCATTCCGGAAGGTCGAGAGCCCGCTGGACGCCGAGCTTCGCGACGGCCGAGGCGGTCGAGTGACAGTGGAGGTCGGCCTTCGCAGTGGCCGGTGAGGGAATCATCGTCGTTCCCGTCCTTTCGCATCGATTTCACCCGGAAGGTTCGACGCGACCGCCCTTCACCACGTGAAGAACCTGCAAATGGACGGATACGGTCCTGTGAACGACCGGGCGCTACCAGGAGCCGCGATGCGGCTTGCCCGGGTGGTCGAGCCAGACGCGGAAGAGGCGACCGAGCTTGCGGTCGCTCACGGCCTCCGCGAGGTCGACGAACTGCCCGATCGTCGCGTTTCCGTAGCGATGGGCGGCGGTCCAGTCGCGGAGGGCGGTGTAGAAGTCGTGAGATCCGACGCGCTCGCGGAGCGCCTCGAGCGCCATCGCCCCCCGGAAGTAGACCGACGGCGCGAACAGGTGCTTCGGTCCGCCCACCCGGCCGGGCGGCGGGTCCCAGGCCGGATGGTCCTTCGCGGGTGTCGCGTAGGCCTGCCGGAAGTGGCGCCGAAGGCTCGGCCCGCCCTCGTGCGCCTGCCACATCCACTCGGCGAAGGTCGCGAAGCCCTCGTTGAGCCAGATGTCCCGCCAGCGCCGGAGGCTCACGGAGTCCCCGAACCACTGGTGGCCGAGCTCGTGGGCGACGAGGCCCGCCGTGGGGACCGAGGTGTAGAGCGGGCGCGTCTGCGTCTCGAGCGCGAAGCCGGCGCTCGAGGGATCGACGATGCCTCCGAGAGAGTCGAACGGATAGGGGCCGAACTTGCGCTCGAAGAAGCGCACGATCCGGCCCGTCTTGCGAACCTCGGGGGCGGAGCCCGCCGAGGGGTCGATCGCGGTCCATGACGGGACGCCGGCGGCGCGCGAACGGTCGAGCCGGAATCGCCCGATCGCCACCGTCGCGAGGTAGGTCGCCATCGGGCTCGGACTCGGTCCAGCGGAAGGTGCGGCGCCGGGGGTCGCCAACGACCGCCTTCAGCCGCCCGTTCGAGACGCCGACGAGCGGGCGAGGCACCGTGACGGCGATGTCGTAGCCGGCCTTGTCGGTCAGCGTGTCGTTGCACGGGAACCAGGTCGGAGCGCCCTGGGGCTCGGCGGCCACGGCCGCGCCGTCGTCGGTCGGAATCCAGCCCTCCTGCGAGCCGTCCGGGTCGGTGACCGGGCTCCGGCTTCCCCGCGTAGCGGACGACGACCCGAAACGGGAAGCCGGACGGGATCTGCGAGGGAGGCGTGACGATCAGCTCCTGGCCGGAGCGGCGCCATCGCGCCCGCTTGCCGCCAACGTCCACGCGCGCGACCCGCAGTCCGCGAAGGTCGAGGTGGAAGCGGCTCAGGTTCCGAGTCGCGGCCGCGGCGATCCTCGCGAACGCGTGGATTCGACCCGAGCCCCGCGCGTAGCGCAGGCGAAGGTCGTAGTGGACGACCTGGTAGCCGCGGTTGCCCGCGTGCGGGAAGAAGGGGTCACCGGCCGCCGGCGCGAGCGAGAGCGCGAAGAGGGAGCCCGTGGCGAGAAGCGCCGTCGCCGCGGCGCGATGCCTCACGACTCGGCCGTCTGCGGCGGCGCCGGAGCGGCGGCAGGGCCTTGGCCGTTCCCGGTGTCCGCGGCCGCCCGCGCCTCCGCGAGCGCCGCGGCCGCGCGCTCGGCCCGTTCGGCGGCCTCGCGCTCGTCGCGCTCGGCCCGCTCGAGCTCGAGGCGCGCGCGCTCCGCGCGCTCGGCGGCCCGCCGGCGCTCTCGCTCTCGCGTCAACACCCGCTCGGCGGCACGCTCGAGCCGATCCCAGACGCCCGAGCGCTCCTGCTCGGCCCAGAGCTCGCGGAAGCGGTCGTGAAGCGTGCCGCGTCGCGCCTCGACGTAGACCCCGAGGACCTCGAGGCCGCGATAGGAGGTGCGGTTCGGCGCGCGCGCCGCGAGCTCGGGCTCGAGGTCCGGCGCGTCGCCGGCCCGCGCGCGGACGGCCTCGGCGTCGGCCGCCCGCAGCCTCGCGACGTGGCGCTCGACCTGCGGCAGCATCACCTCGCAGTCGTTGAGCTCGCCGAGGACGTCCTGGAGGTCGCGCGCTCGGCGCCGAGCCTCCGCCGCGGGCCGGCCGAAGCACAGCTCCGTCGTCTCGAGGATGTACCGGACGCGCTTCGCGGCGATCCGCATGTCGTGCTGCGCCTTCGCCTCGGCGGGGTCGAGCGCGTCGGAGGCGAACGACCGCAGCTCGTCGAGGCGGACGAGCACGATGCGAGCGGCGTTCTCCGCCAGCGACGATGCGGGGTCGAGCTTCTTGACCTTCTTGGCCTTCACCCGGCGGCCTCCGCCCCGTCGACCAACTCCCGCAGGCGATCGGAGAGGCTGTCGAGCCACTCCTCGGTGACAAGCGCCGCGAGGGCCTCGTTCGCCTCGGCCTGCTGGCGCCGCTCGTCGGCGACCATGCTCGCGATCCCGGCGCGGTCGGCCGCCGGCATCCGGGCGGCGAAGTCCTCGAGCATGGTGATCGAGACGTCGCGGTCGCGCCGCTCGCCCAGCGCGTCGGCGAGCTTCTTCGTGTCGTTCAGCGCCGACTTCCAGAGGCGCTTCGCGAAGCAGGGCTCGAAGATCTCGAGCGCCGCCCGGAGCCTGCGGCTGGCGACCCGCATGTCGTGCACGCGCTCGATGTCGTCGGTGTCGAGAACGCCGCCGGAGTGCTCGGCAAGCTCAGCGGCGCGAACGGCGACGATCCGCTGGGCGGCCTCAGCGTACGGCTGCGCCGCGTCCAGTCCCTCGATGGGCCGGGGTCTGGCCATCGCCCGTAGCGTAACCCGCGCCCGACCCTCAGGGCCTTGGTGCTAACTACGGGAAGATGCGACCGTGACCGCCGAAATCGAGCGTAAGTTCCGGATCGGCGATCCACCGGCGTGGCTTGCCGAGCGACCGGCGGATGCCCTGCGACAGGGATACCTGCACGATGGGCGGCGACATCGAGATCCGGCTCCGGGAGGTCGGCGACCGGCAGGTGCTCACGGTCAAGCGCGGACACGGCGAGGTGCGCGACGAGGTCGAGGTGGAGATCTCACCGGAGCAGTTCGAAGCGCTCTGGCCCCTCACCGACGGACAGAGGCTCTCGAAGCGGCGCCGGCGCGTGCCTTTGGACGAAGGGGACCTCGTGGCCGAGGTGGACACCTACGAGGAGGGACTCGAGGGACTCGTCGTCGCCGAGGTCGAGTTCGGGTCCGAGTCCGAGGCGGACGCGTTCGAGCCTCCGCCGTGGTTGGGGGCTGAGATCACGGGGGACCAGCGCTTTGCGAACCAGGAGCTGGCCCGGGATGGGCTCCCGGACGATGAGCCTACGCCGCGATCTTCGCCGGGGTCCCGTTCGATGCGCCGAGCAGATCGAGGATGATCCCCTCCCGCAGGCCGCCCTTGCCGATCTGAAGCGGCTGGCCCAGCAGCTCCGAGAGCTTCTCCAAGAGCAGCACGCCGGTCGGAAGGATTCGGACGCGGCGCGGGTCGAGCTCGAAGCGCTTGGCGACGTCGCCAACCGGATCGCCGCACAGCACGCGAATGCCGCGCTCGAGCGTCTCGTACTCGAGCACCGCGCCGACCAGCGTCCGCAACGACGTTGCGCTGCCGCCGACGGCGACGGCCTGGTCGGGCTTGTCGAGCTCGACACCCTTGAAGAAGTCGGCGATGTGGTCGCGCACCGCGCGGATCTCGGACGGCGACGGCGGGTCGTTGTCGATGAAGTCGTCGGCGAGCGAGCCCGAGCCGATCTTGAAGGACTTCACCTCCCGGACACCCTCGACCACGGTCCCGAGCACAACCTCGGAGGAGCCGCCGCCGACGTCGACGACGCCGATCTCGCCCTCCACGGGGTGACCGAGCGTCTTCGTGGCGCCGATGAACGCGAGCCGGCCCTCGTCGTGGTCGCTCAGCACCTCCACCGCCATCCCACATTCGCGGGCGATGCGAGCGACCACCTCGTCGCGGTTCGTGGCCTCGCGGATGGCCGCCGTGGCGACGATCCGGATCGCCTCGGCGCCGAGCTCCTCGGCGAGGCGGACCTGCGTAGCGACGATGTCCGCGACCTCGGCGACCTTGTCGTCGTCGATGGCCCCGTCATGCGTGGCCGCTCGCCCGATCTGGTTGTAGGCCCGCTGCTCCATCACCTTGCGGAGCTGGCCATCGTTCGGCTCGGCCACCAGGACGCGGGTGGTGTTGGAGCCGATGTCGATCGCCGCGCAGAGCATCGTCCCGATCTTCCCAGACCTGGCGGATGAGGCCCGCCTGGCGCGTTCAATCGGTAACAGAGGCTTCACAGCGCCTTGACCATGAATTCACTATTTGCAGGGTGTTTCCGCCTAGCGTTGCCGCGATGCACGTCATGCCAACCGTGCTGCCGTCGCTCCGAAGGGGTCGTCGCGGAAGCGGTCCGGGGCAGCTCGATCCCGAGGCCATCGGTGCGAGGCTCGGCCTGACGGTCCCGCACGAGTGGTGGGCGGCGCCCGCCCTGGTGAAGTCGTTCGAGGCCGCCGGCTTCGGCTGGGTGCAGATCGACGCGCCGCCGGCCTCGATCCTGGCCACCGCGACCCACCGCTCCACCCACGCGGCGGGCGTCGCGAGCTCGATGGAGGGCACGGAGCTCGCGGCGATCGTTCACGCCCCCGCCGGGCTCCGCCTCGGCTCTCCCGTCGGCGACGACGCGTTCGCCGGCCTCATCTCCTACGCGGCCGAGATCGGCGCCGCCCACGTCGTCTACCACGCACTCGGCTTCCCGGACGAGCCCGCGGCGGAGGACCTGATCGTCCGGGAGGCGGCCTCGCTCGCGCGGCATGCCGAGTTCGCGGAGCAGCGCGGGGTCGGCATCGCAATCGAGAACCTGGCGCCCGTCTATCCGGGGCCGGATCCCGTCTCCGCGAGCCCCCTGAGCCTCCGCGGCCTGGCGCTTCGCACCGGGTCCGACGCGGTCGGTGTCTGCCTCGACCTCGGCCACGCGCACATCGTCGCCGAGCTCCGCCACACCTCGCTCGCTCGGTTCATCGAGCCGGTGCTCGACCTCGTGACCGTCTTCCACCTCCACGACAACCTCGGCGCACGACAGTTCGTGCGAGGCGAGACCGAGTTGGGAGTCGACCCGCTCCGTCTCGACCTCCATCTCCCCCCCGGCCGGGGCACGCTGCCGCTGGACGAGGTCGCCCCGGCGCTCGGCGCAAGCGACGCGCCGGTGATCTGCGAGGTCCATCCTCCCTACCGCCCGCGCGCCACGGAGATCCACGACTCGGTCGTCGCGGGCCTCACGGCACGCCCGCACCAGCGGCCTGACCTCCCGCGCTAGGCCGAGGAGGGCTCGGGGACGCCAAATCACTTGCGGGCGCCTGCGGCGCCCTTACATGCTGCTTTCGGAGCTAAAGCTCCGAACCGGCTCCTCTGGGTGCGAGGCATCCTCGAACTCGCGGAAGAGGCCCGTGACGAGGAAGGCGACCTGCTCGCCGACGTCGACGGCGTTGTCGCCGATCCGCTCGATCGCCCGGGAAACCAGGAGCATCGTCATCGCCCACTCCCGGCGATCGGCGTCGTCGCCGATCTCGAGCGCCAGGCGGAAGGTCTCCTTGTTGAGGTTGTCGACCACGTCGTCGCGGCGGACGAGGTCGCGCGCCATATCGACGTCGCGCTCCGCGAACGCGCGCCGCGCCTGGGTGATCAGGGTCCGCACCTGCTTGCCCATGGTCAGCAGGTTCTTCAGCATTTCCTCGTTTGCCGGGGGGTGGTGACCCGCCAGCGGGATCATCTTCGCGATGTTCACGCACTGATCGCCCATCCGCTCGATGTTCTTCATCACGTGCAGGATCGCGGCGATCAGGCGCAGGTCGGTCGCAACGGGTGCCTGCGTCGCGAGCAGTGTCAGGATCGCCTGGTGGACCTCGAGGTAGCGGCCGTCGATCACGTCGTCGTCGGCAATCACGAGCTCCGCGAGCTCGATGTCCTGGTGCTGGACGGCCTCCATCGTGCGGTCGAGCGCGACGGTGACCAGGTTGAGGCCGTCGAGGCCCTTCTCCTCGAGGCGCGCCAGTTCGTCCCGGAAGTCGGCTCGCGTCTGAACCACCATCAACCGAACTTCCCGGTTACGTATTGCTCGGTGCGCTCGTCGTCTGGATTCGTGAACATCTTGTCGGTGCCGCCGACCTCGACGAGCTCACCGGAGAGCATGAACGCAGTCGTGTCGGCGACGCGCGCCGCCTGCTGCATGTTGTGGGTCACGATCACGATGGTGACCCTCTCCTTCAGCTCCGCGATCAGCTCCTCGATACGCAGCGTAGCCATCGGGTCGAGCGCCGAGCACGGCTCGTCCATCAACAGGACCTCCGGCCGGACGGCGAGGGCGCGGGCGATGCACAGGCGCTGCTGCTGACCGCCCGAGAGGCCGATGCCCGGCTTCTCGAGGCGGTCTGATACCTCGTCCCACAGCCCCGCACCGCGAAGCGCCTCGGGCACACGATCGGCGATCTCGTCGCGCGGCGTACCGGTCAGGCGCAGGCCCGCCGCCACGTTGTCGAAGACCGACATCGTCGGGAACGGGTTGGCCTTCTGGAACACCATCCCGATCGTCCGCCGCACCGCGACGACGTCGATCGAGGGCGAGTAGAGGTCGATCTCGTCGAGGAGGACCTTGCCCTCGGCTCGGGCGCCAGGGATCTCCTCGTGCATGCGGTTGACACACCGCACCATCGTCGACTTACCGCAACCCGAAGGGCCGATGATCGCTGTGACCTGCGAAGCGTCGAACGACAGCACGACATCCTTCACCGCATGGTTGTCGCCGTAATAGGCGTCGAGACCTTCCAGGCGGACGCTGCCGGTCCCGGCGGTCACCGTTGATGGATCGGGTGAGCCGCGCTCGGGAACCGGTGCGGCTACGTCCACGCCCGTTCGTTCTCCTGTCTGCTGGCTGTCGGTCACCGTGGGGGGTTGCTTGGTCGCGCTCTCGGGAGGGTTCACTCTAGGGCTCCTTGCCGGTTTCGCATGTTGGCGTCCTGCGATCAGCCCTTCATCCGCCTCGCCGAACGGGCGTAGAACGCGCGCGCGACGATGTTGAGGGCGAGAACGAAGAGGATGAGGAGCAGCGCCGCGCCCCAGGCCTGCTCGTGGGCCAGCGGGTAGGGCTGCTCCGAAAGCTGGAAGATCGTCACCGGAATCGACGCGAGCGCCTGGCTCGGATCCGTCGACACGTCGTTCGAGAAGATCGAGCTGACGAAGAGGAGTGGCGCCGTTTCCCCGGCCACGCGAGCGACGCCGAGGAGGGCGCCGGTGAGCAAGCCGCTGGCGGCGGTGGGGACGATCACGCGGACCACGGTCCGCCAACGCGTCACTCCGAGGGCGTACGCAGCCTCGCGGAGCGACTCCGGCACCAGCGAGAGCACCTCCTGGGCCGTGCGAGCAACGATCGGGAGCATCACCACCGCGAGGGCGATCGCGCCGGCGGTCCCGCTCTGCTGGCCGCCGACGACGAGGAGGCCGTAGATGAAGATCCCGGTGATGATCGTGGGAACCCCGTTCAGGATGTCGAGCGCGAAGCGCACTATGCCGCCGACCCGCGGGCCCGCGAACTCGTGCGTGTAGATCGCGACCAGGAGCCCGAGGGGAACCGCCATGACCGTGGCCATCGCGACCATGACGCCCGTGCCGACGATTGCGTTCGCGATGCCGGTGCCCGAAGCGCCGAACGAGCTCGTGGCGCCGGTCTTGGTGAGGAAGTCGAGGTTGATCGCGCTGATGCCCTTCACCGCCACCGAGGCGACGACGAGCGCAAGGACGGCGACCGCGAGCACTGCCGACACCGTCGCCAGGACCTCGACGAGGCGGTTCACGCGCTTGCGCCGCGGCGCGTTGCCGCCCTGCGAGTGGAGCGGATGGGCGGCGACGCTCATGCGCCGCGAACCGCAGTTCGACGAATGATCATCCGGGCGACGATGTTGACCAGCAGCGAGAACACCAGCAGGATCGCGCCGAGGTAGAAGAGCGAGGAGGTCAGGATCGGGGTGGGTGAGCCCTGGAACTGCGAGGCGATCCTGCTCGCGAGAGTGTCGGCCGGGGCAAACAGCGAGGCGTGGATGCCGAGGCCGGCTCCGATGACCTGCGTCACGGCGATCGCCTCGCCGATCGCCCGTCCGAGCCCGAGCATGACGGCGCCGACGATTCCCGGCTTGGCGTACGGCAGGACGACGATCTTCACCATCTCCCAGCGAGTCGCACCGAGCGCGTAGGCGCCCTCCTTGAGCTCGCCCGGCACGGTTTCGAAGACCTCGCGGGTCACCGAGGTGACGATCGGAAGGGCCATGATCGTGAGGATCAGGGCGGCGGGAAGAAGGCCGAGCGCCGAGGTGCTGCCGCTGAACAGCGGGATCCAGCCGAGAACGCTCTGGAGCGCGGGCTCGATCGTGTCGTTCATAGCCGGACCCAGGACGATGATGCCCCACAGGCCGAGGATGACCGAGGGGATCGCGGCAAGCAGGTCGACCAGGGTCGCCACCGGCCGTCGCAGGCGCCGCGGCGAGAGCTCGGTCAGGTAGAGCGCGATCGCGATCGAGAGCGGCGTCGCGATGATCAGCGCGATCGCCGAGCTCACGACGGTGCCGTAGATGAAGCTGGCAGCTCCGAACGTGCTGGCGACCGGGTTCCAGTCGCTCGCCGTTACGAAGCCGAGTCCGAACTCCGAGAACGCCTCGCCGGACCGGTGGAAGACCTCGTAGGCGATCGCAACGATGACGACCACCGCGAGGATCGCCGCCAGCGCCGATAGCACCCGAAGCGCCGGGTCGCCGATCCGGTCCGCGAGGGTCCGTCGCGTGGCCCTGACCGGGAGGCTGGGAACTGGTGAGGTCGCTTCCAAGGCTTACTCCAGTGGGACTCGTGGGCCCCCGAGGCGGTGCCGGACTCGGGGGCCCACGGGCATTCCCTAGCCGCCGATCTTGTTCAGCGCCGCCTTGTCATCGGCGATGACCTGCTTCGGCAGCGTGCCGTACCCGAGATCGTTCGCGAACGACTGACCCGGGCCGATGGCGTAGGTGATGAACTTCTTCAACGCATCCGCCTTAGTCGTGCTCTCGGGCGCGATGACGTACGTGTACGTGGCGTCCGGGTAGGCGTCCGGCGCGGATGCCGGCGGGTCGACGATCGAGACGCCGGTTGGTGGCACCGACTTGGTCGTTGCCGCCGCCGCGTTGACCGAGTCCACCGACGGCACCGGGAACTTGCCGGCCGCGTTCTCGAGGTACCCGTAGTCGATACCGCTGGACTGGGCATAGGCGAGATTGAAGTAGCCGATCGCCCCATCGGTCGCCTGCACCGCCGCGGCAACGCCATCGCTCCCGTCTCCGCCGGTGCCGACCGGGAACTTGACGAGCGTCGAGGTCCCGACCTTCGACTTGAATTCCGGGCTCACGGCCGACAGATAATCCGTGAACGCGTAGGTGTCGCCTGAGCCGTCCGAGCGGAAGACCGGGCTGACCTTCGTCGCGGGCAGATTGACGCCCGGATTCAACTTCGCGATCTCCGGGTCGTTCCAGGACGTGACCTTGCCGAGGTACATGTCGGCGACGATCTCGCCCGTCAGGTGGAGGTGGTTCGGAGCTCCCTTGACGTTGTAGGCGGGGAGCACCGCGCCCAGCGACCAGGGGATCTGGACGCATCCCTTGCACGCCTTGGCTTGATCGGGTGAGAGCGGCGCGTCGGAGGCGCCGAAGTCGACGGTCCGGTTGGTGATCTGCTCGATCCCGCCGCCCGACCCAATCGACCCGTACGTGACGGTGTCGCCGGTCTTCGACGAGTAGTCGGCGGTCCACTTCGACATCAGAGGAGCGACGAACGTGCTTCCCGCGCCGGTGACGGGACCCGAGGACGAGCCTCCGCCGGAGCTGGAGCTCGAGCTGCTGCTGTCGCCGCTGCTGCCGCAGGCGGCGAGTCCGAATGCCATCGTCGCGGCACCGAGTGCAGCCACGAACGAGCGGTGCTTGATCACAAGCGGTCTCCTTCTTAGATTCCAGGAAGAGCGGCCGAGGCAGGCCGTCCGCGGCACCCTCCCAGGGTCCGAGGGGGAGCTTGTTATCTATCCGTAGCTCGGTTGTGAACAGGTTGTGAACCAGACCGCAACCGAGCTGCGACCCACTCTTTACGAGCAGGTAACGCGCGTCCCGTTGCGCCATGCGAGGCTCTCGGTCTGTGACGCCTCAGCGGGGACTGGGAGTAAACGACCCCCTGCCCGAATACGACGACGGCCGGCTCCGCGTTCGGCCCGGCGACTACATCGCGACCGCGGACGGCGTGATCCTCCAGCTCAAGCCGCGAGAGCTCGGGCTGTTGGCGGCGCTCGCAAGCGAAGGCGAGAGGATCGTCACGCGGGAGGAGCTCTTGGCGACGGTCTGGGACGGCGATCACGAGATCGCGTCACGCGCCGTCGACGCGTGCGTGGCCCGGCTGCGGTCGGCCCTGGCGGCGGCAATGCCTGACCTGCGCTACATCCACACGCACGCCCGCATCGGCTACCGATTCGGTCAGGAGCGGGCGGCGGGCGCGGAGTCCGGGACCTCGATGGAAGAGCGCATCTCGCCTCCCTCCTCGGCAAGGACCGCCGGCGGGTCGACAGCCTCAGGTGAGGTCGGCTCGGCCTCGAACCTGTAGCCGATCCCGAAATGGGTGTGGATGTAGCGCCAGCCGGGCGAATTCCGTTCGAGCTTCGAGCGGAGCTTGCGAACGAAGACGTCAACGGATCGGTCGCCATGCGCCATCGCGTATCCCCAAACTCGCTGGTAGATGTCCTCGCGCTCGAGCACCCGGCCGCTCGCCTCCGCGAGCGCCTGGAGCAGCTCGAACTCGCGCCGGGTGAGGCCAAGCGGCTTGGTCGCCACGTAGGCCTCGAACTGGTCGGCGCGGATCTCGAGCTCGCCGGCCACGACCGGGCCGGCGTCGGCACGCGGCTGGGCGCGGCGATGCCGCCGCATCACAGCCTCAAGCCGCGCGATGACCTCCTCCGGGTGGCAGGGCTTGTTGATCCAGTCGTCGGCGCCGAGGCGGAGTCCGCGGACGCGCTGGGCCACGGTCGCGCCATATGTGCAGACGACGATGCCAAGCCCGGGGACCATCCCGCCAATGCGCTCGAGGAAATCCCAGCCGAACGGCTCGATGGCCGCAAGGTCGACGAGGACCGCGTTCAGCTTCATCACGGCGAGCTCGTCAGCCGGAACGGGCCCGGAGAAGATGCGGTATTCCCACCCGGACCCCTCGAGGCGCTTCGCGAGGACCCTCAGGAAGCCCGAATCGTTATCGATGATGGCGAAGGTGGGCGTCACGGGAGCAGCCATCCACCCGCGATGGTAGCCGGGGCCAAGGCGTTCCCGGGACGCTTTTACAGGACTTTCACAGCCTGGAATTCCGCAATTTTGGGGAATTCCGTGCCCCCTGGGCGAGATTCTCCGGATCTTTACCCGCCGCTGACCTCGGAGTCGCAGAATCACGTCCACGAGATCCTCTCTCGTGCGCGCGCGGCCTCAACTCCCTGCCCCGGGCCGCGCGCCTCCTCTTGAGACACCGGAACGCCCGCCTTGCGGCGGGTGCCGGTGTTCGCTCAATCGAGGGCGAAGACGATCGAGCAGAGGACGCCGGCGCAGATGCAGTAGACGCCGAAGGGCGTCAGGCGGTTGGTCTGGAAGAAGCGCAGCAGGAACTTGATCGCGAACAGGGTCGCCACGGCGGCGAAGATTGCCGCCACAAGGGCCTGCCCGCGAACGCCGTCTCCCGCGCTGCCGAAGAGGTCCGGAAGCTTGAGGACCGCTGCCGCGCCGATGATCGGGGTGGCGAGAAGGAACGAGTAGCGGGCCGCGTCCTCGTTCGAGAGGCCGAACAGCAGGCCTCCGCCCATGGTGATCCCCGATCGCGAGATGCCCGGGATCAGGGCGCCCGCCTGCGCCGTCCCGACCCCGAAGGCCTCGCCCCACGTGAGCTTCGCGATTCGCGCGTCGGAGTCGCCCTTCCAATCGTCAGGGGCTGGGGCTCTCGCGCGCCAGCGCTCGAACAGCAGCAGCAGGAACCCGTTGACGATCAGGAATGCCGCCGCAGCGGAAGCCGACGCGAAGAGCGAGCGCAGCGAGTGCTCGAGCAGGAGGCCGAGGAGCCCCGCCGGGATGGTCCCGATCACGAGCAGCCAGCCGAGCTTGGCGTCGACGTCGTCGGCACGGATCTCGCGGTCGCGCAGGGATCGGCCGAGCCCTCGGAAGATCCGCATCCAGTCCTTGATGAAGAAGACGAAGAGCACGATCGCGGTGGCCAGGTGGGTCGCGACCAGGAACGCCAGGAAGTAGTCGGCGTTCTGGTGGATGTCCCAGCCGAGCAGGTGCGGGATGACGACCGCGTGGCCGAGGCTCGAGATCGGGAACGGCTCGGCCAGCCCCTGCACGATGCCGAGGATGATCGCTTGGAAGTAGGAGATCGGGTCCATCTGGGATTGGGCTCAAGTACTACGACTCTCGCGCGGACCGCTCTTGAACCACGCGAAGACGAAGCAGGCGAGGGCGAGCACTAGGGCCGCGATGCCGTGCTTCACGTGATGCTCGCTATCGCCCGCCTGGTGGCCCGGGAAGAACGATGGCAGCGAGCTCGCCGGCTCCGCCCAGTAGACGATGGCCACGACCAAGAGCGCGATACCCGCCAGGACGGCGAGCACGATCGGCGTGCGCGAGTTCATGCGTCAGCGGCGAGCACCGCGCGGCACCTTAGAGGAACCAGGCCGTTGTAGAGTTCGGTGCGTGAGGGGACGCCTCGCCCGCATCAGCCTCCTCGTCACCACCGCCGCGGTGGCGCTGCTGTGCCTGGCGCCGTCGGCGCTCGCCGCTGACGGAATCGGGATCGGCGGCCCCACCGACGACCGCAAGGTGACCTACTGGGCCTTCGGCGTAATGGTCTTCTTCACCCTCTTCGTGATCATCGGCGCCTTCATCCAGAGCCGGCTCGAGGGCCGCAAGGAGCGCCTGCGCCGCGAGCTCGAGCGGGTCCACCGCCCAGGGCCGTAGGCGCTCGGCGCTTCGATTTTCAGTAGAAGGAGGGCGGCTCCGGCCGCGATTGCACGTTCGTTGAGTGGTTTTAGGGGCTATAGCACCCAAAATCCCGCAACGAATGAGTTTGGCGGCCGCTGCCGCGGCGCCCTCCCCTAGCCAGCCCCTGCCCGGCCCCATAGCATCCCCACCGTGGCGAAGGTCACCTACGAGCGGCATGGCGCCGCGTCCGTGCTCACCATCACCCGGCCCGAGCGGCGGAACGCCGTCGACGATGAGACGGCGAGGCTGCTTGCGGACGGGTTCCGCAGCTTCGAAGCCGACGACGACGCGCGCGTGCTGGTGCTCACGGGCGGCGACCCGCAGGCCTTCTGCGCCGGCGCGGACCTGAAGGCTCTGGCCGAGACCGATCCGGCTGAGACCAGCCTGGACGAGTGGCTCGAGGCGCACCGCGACGGGCCGCTCGGGTTCACCCGCCTGACCCCGTCGAAGCCGACGATCGCAGCGATCTCGGGCTGGTGCCTGGCCGGCGGCTTCGAGCTCGCGCTGTGGTGCGACGTGCGGATCGCCTCGGAGACCGCGAAGCTCGGCTTCACTGAACGTCGCTTCGGCGTGCCGCTGATCGACGGCGGCACCCAGCGGCTGCCGCGCATCGTCGGCATGGGCCGCGCGCTGGAGCTCATCCTCACCGGGCGCGTCATCGAGGCGCGCGAGGCGCTGGATTGGGGCCTCGTCAACGAGGTCGTGCCCGCTGGACGGCAGCTGGAGCGGGCGCTCGAGATTGCCGAGGGCCTCGCGGCCTTCCCCCAGGAGACGATGCTCTCCGACCGCCGCGCCGCGATCGAGGGCGCCGGGCTGGCGCTCGCCGAGGGCCTCGCCCTCGAGGCCGAGCTCGGGACGCCGTCGATCGCCGTCGGCCTCGGCGGAGCGGCGCGCTTCGCCGCCGGCGAGGGCCGCGGCGCGGCCGGCGCGGGCATCTAGGTCCGGCGCCGGCCAGCGGGCGCCCAGGTCACATCAATTGATGGTGACAATCCTCGATTTGCCGGCGTCGCAGACGACCTTGTCGTTGACCTTGTGCCTCGGCGAGCGGACCTGATAGTCGCCCGACGGAAGCGGCGAGCCGTCCGAGGTCTTAATCCCGTAGCTCCCATTCTCGTTCGCCTTGGTGTGGAAGACGTTTCTGCCGTCGATGTCCAGGATGATGTACCTCAGGCTGACGCACGCGTCCTTGTCGGACTTGACCTTCCCGGACACGTGCCCAGCTGCGGCATCGGTCTTGATCGTGACCGTGGTATCGAAGTGCCTGACCTTCCCGCTGCCGGCGAGCGCGGGTGCCACCGCGCTGACC
This sequence comes from uncultured Actinomycetes bacterium, assembly GCA_963771655.1. Lineage (GTDB taxonomy): Bacteria > Actinomycetota > Thermoleophilia > Solirubrobacterales > 70-9 > JAWVFM01. The sequence goes on from CAVYUG010000004.1 coordinate 20,177, forward strand.
GTGAGCGCTACGGCGGCGACGCCGACGCTCAGGACCCTTCCTCTCATGAGTCCCCCTCCGTTAGCTGACAAGACGGGCATCAGCCTACCCCGCGACGGAGGGCCCCGGGCGTCATTTCCTCGACTAAGGCGCCGGCGCCCACGTGGGATAGGCGTCGTCGCCGTGCCCGTGGGTCACGCGAGTCACGTGCGTGCCGTTCGCGCGCATCGTGAAGATGTCGAGCCCGCCTCCGGCGGAGGCCTCATACGCGATGAAGCGCCCGTCCGGTGAGTAGACGGGACCGAAGTCGCCGACGTTGTCGTGGGTGAGGCGCTGGAGGTGCCGGTCGGAGAGCCGCAGGCGGCAGATCTCGGTGGTCCTGCCAAAGTTCCTGGCGTACGCGATCCAGCGACCGTCCGGCGAGTAGGCCGGCGCGTAGTCGCGCACGTTGTCGTTGGAAACGTCGACCTCGTGATCGGTTCCGTTCGTGGTCACCGTGTAGATCTCGGAGCGGTTGCCATGACCGCGAAGGAACGCGATGTGGCGGTCGTCGGGCGAATACGCCGGCGCCGAGTCGTCACCGACGTTGTTCGTGAGGCGCTGCTGGTCGGTCCCGTCGGAGGCCATCGTGAAGAGGTCGCGGTTCGGCTCGTCGCCGCGCTCGAAGGCGATCCGGGAGCCGTCCGACGAGTAGGAGGGGTCGTCGTCGTAGGCCGGGTTGTTGGTGAGATCCTCCGGGGAGGCCCCGTCGGAGGCGATGCTGAAGACCTCGAAGTCCGAGCCGCGGTCGCTGACCAACGCGATTGCGTCGCCGCCCGGCGCGTACGCGGGCGCGTAGTCGTTGGCCGTGTTGCGAGTGAGCTGACGAAGCCGCGTGCCATCCGGGCGCATGGCGTAGATCTCGCTGTCGCCGTCGCGATCGCTCGAGAAGGCAATGGGCCCGTTGCGGACACTCACGCCTCGCCGCGCGGACGCCCCGCCCGTCACGGCGAGCGCGATCACCGCCAAGGCGAAGACAACTGCAATGACCCCCCGTCGCCTCACACCCGGAACTCTCCCAGAAGGCGCTTCTCGGACTCGCCCTCGACCGTGGCCACGACCTCGACGTTGCCCTCGAGGGGCGTGCCGCGGAGCTTGGTCGCGAGCAGGTCGTCGACTTGGAAGACGCCGGCCGAGTTGTTCATCTTGATCTCGACCCGCACCGGCCGGTCCGCGCCGCCCTGGATCGAGATCTCGTCGATCGCCGCGGCCGAGAGGGCGTGGATTCCCACCTGGCCGGATGAGACCGGAAGACGCGAGCGGCCGTGTGCCATGTCGAGCGCGTCGGCGACGCGCACGACGCCGGCCTCGACGGTGTACGGCTCGCCCCGTCTGCGGTGGCCGATGATCGCGTGCAGGGACTCGGCGACCACCACGGTCCGCGCCGGGTCGTCATAGACGCCGTCGAGAAGCTCCCTCAGCTTCCGCTCGGCGAGGAACAGGCTGAAGGCCTCGTGGTCCGCGCGGTGAATCGACATTCCCACGTCGTGGAAGAGCGCGCCCGCAGCAACCACCACCTCTGCGTCTCGCTCGGTCATGCCGTGGTCGGCAACCATCGCCGGCTCGATACCGCCCCTGACCAGCAGGCGCAGGAGCCGAAGGGCGATGTTGACGACGATCTGGATGTGGACCCAGGAGTGGTCCGACATCCGCAGTCGCTCGGAGTTGACCTGGGCCATGTGCCACCAGGCGCGCAACTCCGCGTCCGCGCTTGCCCGCTCGAGAAGCTTCTCGAGGCGGCGGTTGCCCCGGGTGGGAGCCTTTACATGGGCCCGCTCGATCGCGGCCGCCGGCTCGAGGCCCCGCTCCCCGGGCCCGCTCGCGGCCTCCTCCGCCTCGGTCGCGGACTCGACCTCGGGCTCTGGATCGGCTGGCACGGCGGCAGTCTCGCAGGCGCTGCCGCCACCACGGCAGATTCCGACCTCCGGAGGCTTTAGCTTCGGTACTCGCGTGCCGATACGGAGGACGCCGATGAATAGCTGCCCTCAAACCGGACTCACCGTTCCCGAATGCTCCTGCCAGCGGTGCATCGAGGAGCAGCTCCGCCAGTTCCAGCCCGAGCTCCTTCGGGACGCGCGCTCCGGCCGGGCACGCAGCTCCGAGCGCCGCCCGGCGCGATCGGGCCACGGCCGCCTCGCGGCCTAGCGGCCCCGCTGCGACCGCCGGGCGCCGGGCTTACTACCTTTCCTGCCGGTGAGTCGCGTCATCTCGATGAAGCGTCGGGGCGAGGTGGCGCTCGTCACCCTGAACCGCCCCGAAAAGCGCAACGCGCTCTCGATCGAGCTCCGGGAGGAGCTGGCACGGGCGTTCGGGGAAATCGCCGGCGACGAGAGGATCGCGGTGGTGGTCCTGACCGGCGCCGGAAGCGCCTTCTGCGCCGGCATGGACACGACTCAATTCGGCGGCAACCGCGAGCATCGGCGGCGCCTCGTCGAGACCAGCACCCTCGCCTTCGACGCTGTCGGCCAGTGCGAGCGGCCGATCGTCGCGGCGGTCAACGGGCCGGCCGTGGCGGGTGGCTTCGCCCTCGCCCTGCTCTGCGATCTCCGGATCGCCTCTGCGGCCGCGACCTTCGGCTATCCCGAGCTCCCGCGGGGCATCCCGCCGAGCTACGCGGCCGCGCGCGCAGTGCTGCCGGCGACGGTGGCCCAGGAGCTATGCCTCACCGGCCGCATCGTCCAGGCCCCCGAGGCGCAGAAGCTCGGCATCGTCCGCGAGGTGGTCGGCCCCGGCGGCGACATCGTCGGCCGGGCGCTCGAGCTCGCCGACCGGATCACAGAGCTTCCGCGAGAGGCGGTGCTCGAAACGAAGCGACGGACCCTCCTGGAGCGCAAGCACCTCTGGGGGTTCCTCTTCGACGAGGAGAAGGCGACGTTCCGCAAGGCCGTGCTCGGGCCGGAGGGCGAGCCCGCCGGAGCCCACTGAGGCTCGCCGGCCGGCTCAGGCGCCGGAGACCGCTCGCAGCATGACAGGCCACACGTAGACCTCCCACGTCGCCGCGGCGATGAGCATCGGAATCGCTATCGCCACGGTCACGAAGGTTGCGGCGAGCAGGTCGCCCCATTCCTCGCGGCGACTCGCGATGGTCCAGGCCGCGAGCGGCAGGAACAGCGCCACCAGCTCCGGGACGGCGTGCGGGAGGATCGTCAGCATCAGCGTCCCGCTGGAGATGTGGAGCTGGCCGGCGAGCGTCGCGCCGTTGTAACCGTTGATGTAGGCCTGGGTGACGAGCGAGAAGCACGTCACGGCGGCGACCCACCCCATCGCGATCGGGCGAGCGAGCTCGTGGATGCGACGGCTCAGGCCGCGCCGCTTCGCGGCGCTCAACGGAAGCGAGCTGCCGGCGATGAAGCCGGCGACGCAGGCCATCGCGTGCAGAGCGAGCACCAGCGAGTTGCGAAACAGCACGTACACGACGTCGAGCGGCTCCGCGGGCTGGGTGAGGCCGGGGAGCGAGAGCGGGGTCGGGTCCGCGAGGACGCTCGACGAGACCGCCCAAACCGCGCCGAGAACGACGACGGCGACCGCGAGCGCCCCCGCAAACCATCTGCTGAGGACGGGCCATGGGTCGTCGTTCCAGCGTGCGAGGGCCCCGCGGGTCTCGCGGAGCCCTCGCACGAGGACGTAGTCGGTCGCCTGCACGCCCTCTGCATCGGCAGCGGCGCAGCCGCGCGTTAGAGCCTCAGAGGCTCGTGGCTACTGGCCGCAGACGGGCCAGGGGCTCGAGCCGGTCTGCGAGTACAGCATCGCGGCGCGCACGCTCTGCTCGGCCGGTGAGGCCGCGGCGGGGTCGCCCGTGCCGCCCACCGACTCCCAGGTGCCCTGGTCGAACTGGTAGAGGCCGCGGTACGTGCCCCCGGCCGAGACGGCCGACGGATCGCCACCCGACTCGCAGGCCGCGATCGCGTCGAGGGTCGACTGCGAGACGCCGTAGGACTCGGGCGAGGCAGTGCTTCCGCTCGCCGAGCTCGTCGTCGCCGTGCCCTCGTGCGCCCCGGCCTCGCGCGCCGCATTCTCATGGCGCTGCGACGCAGCGACCATCCGATTGCGCACCTCGGCCCGGATGCTCGGGTGGGCGTGGCGCTTGGCATGCTCGGGAGCGCCGGCCGCCTGCGTGGCGCCGACGACGGCGAGCGTGCCCATCACGGTCACGCCGATCAGCTTCTTCTTCGCTGCGAACACGTCTGACCACCTCCGTTCGGTGCTCGCCCGCGCGCTCGCGCCTGCGCTCATTCGCGGCTGCGTGCGGCAGCCGAGTCGCAGGGCGCGCCTTGGTGGCGCGGGCGTCGACTCCCCGGGCGGTTGGTTTCAAAGGCGTCGATCGGCGACGCCTGCCTCGGGGCGTGTTCGAGCGCGGGAGGCTGTCAGGGGAACGAGCGTTTGTGTGTGATGGTGGTCACACACGCAAGATGTCGCTCACACTCCCCAGGCACGAACGTCCCGCGTTGGGGGCTATACGCAGCAACGAGGGACGTTCGGCGAATACGATCGCGCGGTGCGGCTGCTCGCCTTCAGCGACCTCCATTGCGACCTCCGGCAGGCCGAGCGGCTCGTCGAGCGGAGCGCCGAGGCCGACGTGGTGGCGGCGATCGGTGACCTCGCGTCCGTCCACAACGGGCTCACCGAGACGGTCGCGGCGCTGGCCGCCATCGACCGCCCCACCCTGCTCGTCCCGGGAAACAACGAGACCGAGGACACGCTCCGCGATGCCACCGCGAACTGGGCCGGGGCGACGGTGCTGCACGGGAGCGGCGCTGAGATCGACGGTGTCGAGTTCTTCGGCCTGGGCGCCGGGGTTCCGACGACCCCGTGGGACTGGAGCTTCGACCTCACCGAGGAGGAAGCCGCGGCCCGCCTCGAGGCCTGTCCCACGGGCGCGGTGCTGCTCGTGCACTCGCCTCCGCTCGGACACTGCGACATCTCGGGTGCCGGGATCGAGCTCGGCAGCCGGGCGATTCTCGCGGCGATCCAGCGCGCCGAGCCCCCGCTCGTGCTCTGCGGTCACATCCACGAGAGCTGGGGCTGCGAGTCCCGCCTCGGGCCGAGCGCGATCGTCAACCTCGGCCCCTCCGGGCGCCTCTTCGACCTCTAGGCGAGCCCCGCCTAGAGCTTCGTGTCCACTGCCCCGGTGCGCTCGCTGACCGAGCGCCCGAGCTCTGCGACGCGTCCCTCGATCACCGGGACCACCTCAGCCGAGCGGCGCCGCATCACGCGGGCCGCGACCGGGCCCCCGATCACGCTGCGCAGCCATTGAACGACCATCGCGCTGCGGGGGACGCAGATGCGGCCGGCGCGGCGGTCGATGGCGTCGGCGAGCTGGCGCGCGCACTCCTCGACCGGGACGGTGGCGCCGAGGAAGCCTGGCGCCGTGCCGCGCATCTCCCCGAGCTCGCCGAGGTCGGCGTCGGCGTCGCGGACCATGTCGGTGTCGATCCACGAGGGATGCGCCGTGCCGACGCCGACTCCCTGGAACCCCACCTCCGCTCGCAGGGAGTTGGCGAAGGCCTCCACTCCCGCCTTGCTGGCGCAATAGGCGGACATCCCCGGCAGGTGGGCGAAGGATGCCAGCGACGCGGTGATGAGGATGTAGCCACGCCGCTCGCGGATCGCGGGCAGCGCGGCCCGCACGGTCCGGAACTGGCCGATCAGGTTGATCTCGATCGTCCTCGCGAAGGCGTCGGGGTCCATCGTGGCCACGGTCCCGAAGCTCGCGATCCCCGCGTTGGCGACCAGGATGTCGATGCCGCCGAGCGCCTCCACGGTCCCGGCGACGGCGGCCTCCAGCGACTCGGGGTCGGTGATATCGGCCTCGAACCAGACGGTGTCGTGGCCGAGGTCGGCGGCGACGGCCTCGAGGCGCTCCGGCTCGAGCCCCACCAGCGACACGCGGGCGCCGCGGGCGGCGAGCTCGCGGGCCACGGCTTCGCCGATCCCCCGGGCGGCACCGGTGACGAGGGCTGTCCTGCCGGCAATGGTCATCGAGGGCCCATCCTTACGGATACGGCGTCGGGATCCAGTTGAGCCGTTCCTTCGCCGGGCGCTTGTACCCGGGGTCGGGCTGGCGTGGCGGCATCTCGATCTTCGGGTGCTCGACGCCCTTGTAGGGCACGAGCGAGAGCAGGTGCGAGATGCAGTTGAGGCGAGCGTGACGCTTCACGTCGGAGTCGACCTCCCACCACGGCGCGTCGGGCGTGGAGGTGTGCTCGATCATGATGTCCTTCGCCTTCGAGTACTCGACCCAGCGCCTTCGCGACTCCATGTCCATCGGCGAGAGCTTCCAGCGCCGAAGCGGATCGTCGATGCGGCGCTGGAAACGGCGCTCCTGCTCCTCGTCGGAGACCGAGAACCAGTACTTCACGATCTGGATCCCGGAGCGGATCAACATTCGCTCGAGCTCGGGTGCCGTCCGCAGGAAGTCCCAGTACTCCTCGTCGGTGCAGAAGCCCATCACCCGCTCGACTCCGGCGCGGTTGTACCAGGAGCGGTCGAGGATCACGATCTCACCCGCCGCCGGAAGGTGCGGCACGTAGCGCTGGAAATACCACTGGGTGCGCTCGCGCTCGGTGGGGGCCGGCAGGGCGACCACGCGGGCATGGCGAGGGTTCATGTACTCGACGATCCGCTTGATTGTCCCGCCCTTGCCGGCCGCGTCGCGGCCCTCGACGATGACCAGGAGGCGATGGCCCGTCTGGCGGACCCAGTCCTGCATCTTCACCAGCTCGACCTGGAGCTTGGCGAGCTCGCGGTCGAAGTCCTTTCGATTCATCTTCGTCATGACGGGCCCTCGAGCTCGGCCAGGCCGTCGGCACGAGCCTTGACCGGCGCGTAGCCGAGCTCGCGCTTTGCCTTCGAGATGTCGATCGTGCACTCCTGCGAGGAGACCCAGACGGTGAAGCGGGAGAGCGGCGGCCGGCCCCGGAGCGGAAAGACGCGCCAGGCGGTCTCGCTGGCGGCGGCGATCGTCTCAGCGAGCGCCCCGGGCACGTTCCGCGTCGGGGGCTCGAGGCCCTGGGTGCGGATGAGCTCGGAGAGGAAGTCGCGGAAGACGACCCGCTCGTCGTCGGTGACGAAGTAGATCTCTCCGTCGCCGCCGCGCTCGGCGCCCAAGCGCAGCCCGTGGACCACGTTCTCGACGTGGGCGGTGTCGGTCAGCTGGCGGCCGCCGCCGATCCACGCGAACCGTCCCCCGCGCACCATCGACGCGATCTCGGGCAGAAGCGTCGTGTCCCCGGCTCCCCACACGAACCTGGGCCGCACGATCACGCGCTCGATGCCCGACTCGGCCAGCACGGCCTCCTCGGCGAGGGCCTTGCTCCGGGAGTAGGGCGCCTTCGAATCGGTTCGCCTCGGGGTCGTCTCGTCGACCTCGACGAGGGGGTCGCCCGCGATGAGGACCGCCTCGGTCGAAACGTGCACGATGCGGCGCACGCCGGCGGCCGCGCACCCGCGCACCGCGTTGCGCGTGCCGTCGATGTTCACGCGCTCGAACTCCTCCCAGGGGCCGGAGTCCTCGACCTTGGCGGCGGAGTGGAAGGCGACCTCGCAGCCGGCAGCCCCGGCCTCGATCGAGGCGCGATCGGTCACGTCCCCGCGGACGGGCTCCGCGCCGAGGGCGGCGACCGCCTCGGCCGCGGCGTCGGAGCGGGCGAGCGCCCGGACCTCGTCGCCAGCGGCTTTGAGGCTCTGGATCAGCCGGCCGCCGACGAACCCCGAGCCGCCGGTGACGAATGCCCTCAAGGTCGGCCCTCCACATGCCGAGGCTAACTCATGGAATGGTGCCGTTCCTAGGGGAGCATCTCCTCCACATCGTCCCCGGTCTCATCGTCCTCACCGGCATCGGGTGGGCGCTGTACGTCTGGGTGGCCGAGCCGCCGCGCGGCGACGGCGAGCGTGAGCGCTGGCTCAGTGCCCGCGAGCGCCGTCGCGCGGAGCGTCGCGATGGCGACGTCGATCCGCGGATCGCGCGGCGCGGGCTCATCGCCCTGATCCCGCTGATCGCCGCCGCGGCGACGGGTGGGGTCGTCTACGGGATCGAGCTCGCCGGGAGCTCGCCCGGAGCGGGCATCGCGTGGATCCACGCTGGGGTCGCCACGCTGGCGACGCTGCTCGTCGCGATGAAGCTCGCCGAGGTCGGCATGCGCCGGATCCGGTCGGGCCTGCGCCCCGGCATCGTCGCCCAGACGCTGGCGTCGCTCGCGCTCGCCGCTCTCATGCCGCCGCTCCTCATCACGGGGGTGATCCTGCTCGTGGATCCCTCGGCCGGATCGTTCTCGGCCTACGCTCACCTCATCGCGAGCGGCTGGTGGACGCTGCTCCTCGCGGCGCACCTGAGGCGTTACCTGGCACGGGCGCTCCGGGACGTGAATAACTTGCGGACGGCTTCGCCGTCCTTACATGCTGCTTTCGGACCTAAAGGCCCGAACCGCCAGACATTGGGAGCGGGCGGGCTAGCTGGCGAGGCTGGTCCGGGGTTGACCTCCCAGCGCCCTGCTCCCGGGCTGCGCCCCGGTCGCACGACCGAGCGGCCGCAGGTTGCCGCTACCGGTCGGCGGCACTCATCGCCGCGCCTCGCACGGTAGAGAAGCCACCGGACAAGAGCAAAAAAAAACGGGCCCGGGGGTGACGACCTTGCCTGCTCCCGCGCGTAGCCTGCGCACGAAATAAGCCTTGTCAGTCACCTTTGAGAGCCGCTTCGCGCTTGGCTTTCGCGGGCTGCGCTCTCTCCCGGACCGCGCAAGCGACCCTACAACAGCACACCCGGACGCGCGAGGCGCATTTGCGCATTTTGCGGAGAGAAGATCTCCGCAGACGGCTAGCTCTGCTCGAGCCCCATCGCGGCGAGCGCCTCGTCGCGCGTTCCCACCACGGGAATCGACTGGTCGATGGCGGTGATCCGAAGCAGGTCCCGAAGGTGGCCCTCCGGGCATGCGATGCGCACGGACCCGCCGGTGTGGGACACCTCCTGTGCCCCGTGAAGGATCGCCGACAGCCCGGCGGAGTCGATGAAGTCACATTCCGACAGGTCGATGACCACGCGGCCCTCCGGCGCGGGCTCGAGCTTCGAGAGGGCCTCGGTGAGCTGCTCGGCGTTGGCGAGATCGAGCTCGCCCTGCAGCCTCACGACGCGCGCCTGCCCCTCCGAGGCGATGTCGATGGCCAGGTCGCTCATCGGGCCCGAGCCTAGTAGATCGGCGAGGGGGGCGAATTCGACGCGGTTGGTCACTTATCGCCCCTATAGGGGCAGCAATCGACCACTCGCTGGCTTGGCGTCTCGCTGCGGAGCAGCATGGGCAGATCACTCACGCACAACTGCGGCGGCTCGGGTACAGCGGGAAGGCGATTCGCCACCGCATCGCGGGGCCGTCTCCACCCCAGCTGCTATCGCGGCGTGTACACAGTCGGACGTCCCGGCGCGACAAGGCTCGGCAAGTGGATGGCCGCGGTTCTCGCGGGCGGGACCGAGGCCGGACTCAGCTTCGAGAGCGCCGCCGTGCTCTGGGGGATGCGTGACGATAGAGAGGGCCCGATCGAGATCTCCGTGCCCACGTCCAGGCGCGTGCGCCAGCGCGGTCTCATCGCCCATCGCCGCCGACCGCTCATCGAGGACCTGACGCGTCATCAGGGCATCCCCGTGACCACTCCTGCGCGCACGCTCATCGATCTCGCCACACGGCTTCGACCCGGGGAGCTCGACGCCGCGGTCAACGAGGCGGACAAGCTCGACCTCGTCGATCCTGAAGCGCTCCGTCAGATAGTCAGCGAGAGGAACGGCCTTCCAGGCGTCGCCCGCCTACGCCGCCTCCTCGGTCAAGAGACCTTCTCCCTAACTGACTCAGAGCTGGAGCGGCGCTTCCTTCCCTTGGCACGACGAGCCGGCTTGCCGCCTCCACTGACCCAGGAGCACCTTCACGGCCTCCGCGTCGACCTCTACTGGCCCGAGCTCGCCCTGGTGGTCGAGACCGATGGACTCCGGTACCACCGAACGCCGGCGCAGCAGGGGCGTGACCGTCTACGCGACCAAATCCTGACGGCGGCCGGGCTCGCCGTCCTTCGCTTCACCCACCGGCAGGTGCGGTACGAGGCAGGGAGCGTCGTGGCGACGCTCGCGAAGGTCGCCGCTCGCCTACGCCGCCAGGCGTAGCTCGAGCTGGGTGCCGCGGCCGTCCGCGGGGGTCGCTCGGCGAGCTTCCAGCGCCTCGGCGTACGCGCCGTGGAGCGCGCTCGACGGCGCGATTCCCTCGACCCCGTAGGCCTCCTCCATCGCTTGGCGAAGCGTTTCACGGAAGACGGGGCCGTGCCAGCGGCGGCCGCCCGGCTCGGACCCGCAGTGCAGGTGGACCAGCTCGTGGAGGAGGGTCTCGCGGAGGTCTCCGGGGCGGATGCCCGGGTAGGCCGTCACCGAGATGCGCCATTCCCCGGGAACCGCGAACCCGAGCCGCTGCGGACGGCGCCGGGCCCGACGAATGCGAATCAGCGGCGCCCGCTTGCCGAGTGAGCCACCCGCGAACACGGGGAGCCTCCGCAACCACTCCGCCTCCCGCTCGACGTCGATCCCCGCGACGTTGACCCGACCTCGGGGCCTCCTCGATCCTGGCACCCGCGGCAAGCTAGTCGCCGTCGCGGCGGCGCCGCGACGCTCGCGATAACGGAAACTCCACCGCCGCCCGAACTCGAGCATGAGCGCGACGCTGGACACCCCCGCCTCGATCTTCTTCCGCTTCCTGCGCTTTGGGGCGCTCGCCTGGGGCGGGCCCGCTGCGCAGATCGCGATGATCAAGCGCGAGTGCGTCGACCAGGAGCGGTGGATCTCGGACGAGAGCTTCACCAAGCTCCTGGCCGTCTACCAGGTGCTGCCGGGGCCCGAGGCGCACGAGCTCTGCGTCTACTTCGGCCGCCAGCGCGGCGGCAAGCTCGGCGGCTTCGCGGCCGGGTTGGGGTTCATGCTGCCGGGCTTCGTCCTCATGCTCGGGCTTTCGGCGCTCTACGTCGAAGCCCACCTGGCCGGGCACCTCGAGGGCCTCTTCTATGGGTTGACCGCGGCCGTCGCCGGGCTCGTTGCCAGGGCGCTCGTGCGCTTCGCGGACAGCTTCGTCACCGACGTTCCGCTTGCCCTCATCGCCATCGCCGCGTTCGTCGTCACCCTTGCGCTGTCGGCGAGCTTCGTGCTTGTCCTGCTCGGCGGAGGGCTCCTCTACGAGCTGTGGACCAACGGTCGCCGCTGGGTTGGGCGCGCGAGCTCGCTCTCTCCGCTGGCCGTCGCGCTCGTGCTCACGGGCGCGGTCTCGGTCTCGCTCGTTGGCCAGACGTTCCTGGAGGGCTTGAAGGCCGGCCTCCTCACCTTCGGCGGCGCCTACACGGTGATCCCGTTCCTCCACGACACGGCCGTCAACGGGCACCATTGGCTGACGAACGGACAGTTCGTCGACGGCCTCGCGATCGGCGGGATCCTCCCCGCCCCGCTCATCATCTTCTCGACCTTCGTGGGCTACCTGGCCGCTGGCCTCGGGGGAGCGTTGGCGATCACCGTCGGCATCTTCCTGCCCGCCTTCGTCTTCCCGATCTTCCTGCACCGCTACCTCGTCGCCGTCGCCGAGAACGAGCGGCTGCGCCCGTTCCTGCTCGGCGTCGCCGCGGCCGTCGTCGGGCTGATCGCCGCCGTCACCGTCCAGATCGTGAAGACCAGCGTCGTCGACATCTACACGGCGCTGATGGCGATCGCGACCTTCGCGATCCTCTTGCGGTTCCACGCCAAGATGACCGTCCTCTACGTGGTCCTGGGCTGCGGGGCCGTCGGGGCGGTGCTCCAGCTCACCGTCGTCTGATGAGGGCGCGATCTTGAGGAGCGCCTCGAGCGCTGGCTCGCGGCGCCGGCCGGCTAGAGCCCGTTGAAGAAGTCCTCGATCTGACCGATGACGTCCTGCGCCTCCCCGAAGAGCGTGCTCGCGTTCCTGACCGCGGCGACCACCTGGTCGGCCGGGAGGCCCTCGGCGACGCGGTGAAGGCCGGTGGCGACGATTTCCGGAATCGCCCCGGCCCGCTCGGCATCATCGATCGCCCGGATCAAGCCGGCGCGGAGGGCGTCGCCGAGGTGCGGGTCGTTGATGAAGCGCTCGCGGCCCTGCGGCGTCGCGAGCGCGAGCGCCAGCGTCTCGCGCGAAACGTGCAGGTCGCAGGCCGTGCCGTCGAGTGCCGAGAGGGTTATCTGCTGGGCGATCTCGTCGAGGCCGCTCGGAGAGCGCCACTCCCGCGGCTGGCAGGGGTCGCGCACGGGCTTTGGCTCATACGACGCGCCGCCGAGAGCCAGGGAGGTGACGACGAGCGCCACGGAGGCCGCGATGGCGCCCGCGATGAGGGCCCGTCCGTCAAGCTCACAGCTCCACCCTGCGGCGGGCGAGGCCGATCGGAATGAGGGCGGCGAGGCCGAAGGCCGCCGCGATCAGGAACGACGCGCTGAATGCGCGCGTCGCGGCGCGGTCGAGCTGGTCCTGAAGCTTCGACTCCAGCGCGAGCGCGCCCGAGCGCTCCACGGGATCGCTCGGAAGGGGCTCGAAGGCCGGAGCGACGACGGGCACCTTTCCCTCCTCGGAAGTCAGCTGGTCGTGGAGCGCGTTGGCGAGATCGATCTTGAAGAGCGCGGGAAGCCGGGCGTCCAGGAGCGCGGCGGTGCCCGCCTGCTCTGCCGCGTCGCGCTGCTCGACGAGATCAGAGGTGAAGACGGGGATGAGCACGAGAAGGCCCGCGACCACACCCGCGTGGCGCGCGGCGATGGTCCAGCCTCCGTGGATCGCCTGCGGCGACCGCCCGGCGAGCGCCGTCTCCGTGAGCGCGGAGAGCACGAGGGCGAGGCCGGCTCCCACGAGGATCTGCGAGGGGAATGTCGCGACGATGAGCGCCTTTGGCAGGAGGCCCAGTCCCGCGAGCCCGCCGCCGACGAGGATCGCTCCGGCGGCCGCCCGGGCCCGCGCGTCCTCGACCCTCCGCGCGAGCGGGCTCGTCGCGAGCGCCGCGAGCGGCATGACGGTAACCGCGAGGGCCGCGACGATCGGCGAGTGGCGCCACCCGTCGATCAGCAGCAGGACGATCAGGAAGAGGGCCGCCGCGAGCGCCGCCGACACGAGGCCGAGAGCCACGTTCGCCGCCAGGTGCGGCCGACCCGCCGCGCGGACCTCGCCCGCAATCGTCCCGGGGCGCGCCTCGCGAAGGGCAAGGCCCGCCACCGGCGCGGCGACGACCGCGGCGATCGGCACCTGGACGAGGAAGATCGACTGCCAGGACACGAGCTCTGTCAGCACGCCGCCTACGGCCGGGCCGATCGCGGCCCCCACGGCCCCCGCCGTCGCCCAGACGGTCGCCGCTCTCCGCTCGGATCCGACACGCGAGGGAAGCAGCTCGAGCGCCCCGGTAACGGCCGCGGCGCCGCCGAGGGCCTGCACGCAGCGAGCCGCGATCAGCGTCGCGATGCCCGGCGACAGACCGCAGGCGAGACTGCCACCCGCGAAGATCGTCAGGCCCGCAGCCATCGCCCGGGCCGGCCCGATGCGCCGAGCGGCCAGGGCCGCAGGCACCGCGGCCGCGGCGAGAACGATGTTGAAGGCGATGAGGACCCAGGTGACCGAGCTCACCGAGACGTTGAAGTCGCGGTAGATCTCGGGCAGCGCCAGCACCACGACCGAGCCGTCGGCGAGGACGAGGCCGACCGCTACCGCGAGCGCGAGCGCTACCGGCTCAGGCCGACGTGAAACGGCCCGCCTCCTCGGAGCCGCCGTAGTGGAGAAAGCAGAGGATCGTCGTCATAGTCACTGCTTTGGTCGCGGCGATTATCGCCGCCGTGCAAGCATGGCCGCTCGATGACCGACTTCCTCGTCATGCGAAAGGACCTCCGCGAGTCGAAGATCGACGAGTCGGAGCCGCCGGAGCCGGCGGAAGGCCAGGCGCTTCTGCGGGTCGACAGGTTCGGGCTGACGGCGAACAACATCACCTACGGCGTCTTCGGCGACGCGATGAGCTACTGGAACTTCTTCCCGGTCGATGCCGAGGGCTGGGGCCGCGTCCCGATGTGGGGATTTGCCGAGGTGACGGCGAGCAACGCCGAGGGCGTCGGGAAGGGCAGCCGCGTCTACGGCTACCTGCCGCCGTCGTCGCACCTCGTGGTGACGCCCGCCGACGCGGACGAGCGGGGCTTCGTCGACGCATCGCCGCACCGCGCGGAGCTCCCCTCGGCCTACCAGCGCTACCTCACGACCGCTACCGACCCGTTCTACCGCGACGACACCGAGGAGCTGCAGATGCTCCTGCGACCGCTCTACTTCACCTCGTTCCTGATCGACGACCAGCTCGACGACGACGGGCTCGCGACCGAGGGCCCCGTGATGATCTCGAGCGCCTCGAGCAAGACGGCGATCGGAGCCGCGTTCCTGCTCGCCCAGCGCGACGGTGTGGAGGTCGTCGGCCTCACCTCGCCGCGCAGCGCGGAGTTCGTCGAGGAGCTCGGCATCTACGACCGGACGGTGCTCTACGAGGACATCCCCACCCTCGAGGCCAGGCGGGCGACCTTCGTCGACGTCGCCGGCGACGGCGATGTGCGCCGGGCGGTCCACGAACGCTTCGGCGACGAGCTTGCGCACAGCATGGCCGTCGGCGCCACCCACTGGGAGGAGATGGGCGCGGCGCCCGGCGAGCTTCCGGGGCCCACGCCGACCCTGTTCTTCGCCCCCGACCGCGTCGTCAAGCGATCCGATGACTGGGGCCGAGGGGGCCTCGAGAACCGGGTCGCCGACGCGTGGCACCCCTTCTGCGCGTGGGTGGACGGCTGGCTCGAGGTCCGTCGAGGGGAGGGCTTCGACGCGGTCCAGGCCGCGTATCTCGACGTCCTCGAGGGCCGAGTCGACCCGCGAACCGCGCACGTCCTCTCGCTCTAGGGACAGCGGCGGTCGCCGCGACCCGGGGCCCTTGGGCGTGACCTCGGCCATTCCGGGGGTGATTCCCTTGGGGGTGATCAAGGTCACACAAACCTCGACATCAAATCGTGTAACAATGAAAGGCGCAATGACCGTCGTCGCTGACGCTCCGGCTGCCGAGGAGACCAACGCAAGCGAGCTGGTCGGCCAAGCGCCGCCCTCTCCCGCGGGCCCGATCGAGGCCGACGAGCTCGCCTCGCTTCCCGCGCCCCCCGCCATCCCCCTCCCGCGCCTCGTCCAGGTCCTGCGCTTCAACCAGCGCCAGATCGAGTTCGTCTTCCGGGCGCGGCGGGAGCTCGGCGAGGTGTTCCGGATGCGAGGCGTCGTGCCCGGCGGCCCGGTGATCACGTCGCATCCCGACCACGTGAAGTCGCTCTTCACCGCCAAGCCGGAGCAGGCGCCGTCGCTCACCGGCGAGTCGCCGCTACGGCCGATCGTGGGCCCGAACTCCACGCTGACCGCCGTGGGCGAGCGTCACATGCGCCAGCGCAAGCTCCTGCTGCCGGCCTTCCACGGCGAGGCAATCGCCAAGTACGCGCAGATGATCACCGGGGCGGCCGAGCGGGAGATCGCCACCTGGCCCGTCGGCGCGCCGTTCGCCCTCGCACCCAGGATGCAGGCGATCACGCTCGACGTGATCATGGCGGGGATCTTCGGCATCGAGGGACGCCCGGCCTTCGGCACGCCCGAGTTCGGGTTGCGCCTCGCCACCAAGCATCTCGTCGCCGCGTCGACCCTGCCCGTCGCGCAGCTCGGCGAGCTGATGAACATCGGTCGCGACGAACCGGTCGGGCTCACGAAAGCAGGGCTCACGATCCTCGACAAGCCGACCTACGCCGTGATCTCCTCGAGGCGGCGAGCCGAGGACCTCGACGAGCGCCGCGACATCCTTTCCCTGCTTCTCCAGGCGCGGACCGAGGACGGTGAGGCGCTGACCGACAAAGAGCTTCGCGACGAGCTGCTCACCCTCGTCCTCGCCGGCCATGAGACGACGGCGAACTCGCTGGCTTGGACCTGGGAGCGCCTTGTCCGCTTCCCGGAGGCTCAGGAGCGCCTCGTCGAGGCCGTGCGCTCCGACGAGGACGCCGATGAGGTCGTCGAGGCGACGATCACCGAGGGCATGCGGTCGCGCCCGGTGATCCCGATCATCGGGCGGCGGGTCACGGTGCCCTGGCGCCTCGGCGAGTACGGGGTGAACGCGGACACGCCCGTGACGATGAGCATCCTGCTCATCCACCACCGCGAGGACGTCTACCCCGAGCCCTTCGCCTTCCGACCGGAGCGCTGGCTGGACCACAAGCCGGGGACCTACGAATGGATCCCCTTCGGCGGCGGGATCCGTCGCTGCCTCGGTGCTGCGCTGGCGATGGCCGAGCAGCGGGTCGTCCTCTCCTCGATGGCCCGCCGCCTCGACATCGAGGCGGATGACCCCGAGCCCGAGCACGCCGTGCATCGCAACGTCACGATGATCCCCTCGCGCGGCGCGCGGGTTGTGGTCACGTCGCGTCGCGATTGAGCGGCCGATAAGGGAACTCTCACGCGGCCGTGACCGGCCGCTTAGGCCTCCTCGCGAGGATCGCCGGCGTGACCACGGCGCCCACTCGCCCGCCGGGGGCGCGGCGGCTCGGCCGGAACATCGTCGGCAACCAGCGACTGACCGCGGGCCTGGCCGTCCTCCTCATTCTCGTGCTCGGAGCGGAGGGGGTCACGATCCTCGCGATCGGCCAGCTCCTGGCGCCGCACATCGTGATCGGCGTGCTCCTGATACCGCTGGTGATGGCGAAGCTGGCGAGCACTGGGTACCGATTCGTCCGCTTCTACACGCACGATCCGGCATACCGAGCCAAGGGGCCGCCGCCGCTCTTCCTTCGCGCGACGGCCCCGATCACGGTGTTGTTGACGCTTGCGGTCCTGGCGAGCGGCGTCGCGCTCCTGCTGCACGGACCGGACTCGGGGTTGCTGCTTGAAGTCCACAAGGCGAGCTTCATCGCCTGGCTCGGCTTCATGGCGATCCACGTCCTCGGGCACCTGCGCGAGCTGCCGAGCGCCGCCGGCGATTGGCGCCGCGAGGCGCCGGGCGCTGCGGTCGCCGGCTCATCGGCCCGATTCCTCGTGATCGCCGTCGCCTTGGCGGCGGGCCTCGTCCTCGGGTTCGCGAGCCTCTCGCTCGCGCACTCGTGGCTGAGCCTCAGCGGCGGGTAGGCACCGCCGCGCAGCCTCGGGCCCTAGAGTCGCCGCATCGCCGTCGACGTCGAGACCGAAATCGAGATCGACCAACCGCGGTCGGAGGTGGCCGCGTTCGCCACGGATCCCGATCGCGCGCCGGAGTGGTACGAGAACATCGAGTCGGTGGAGTGGCGCACGACGAAGCCCCTCGCGGTCGGCTCGAGGATCGAGTTCGTCGCCCGCTTCATGGGCCGGCGCCTCGTCTACACCTACGAGATCCGCGAGCTGGTTCCGAGCGAGCGCCTCGTGATGAGCACCGACGAGGGCCCGTTCCCCATGGAGACGACCTACGAGTGGGCGGACTCGGCGGCGGGCCGCACGCGCATGACGCTCCGCAATCGCGGCGAGCCGTCCGGGTTCTCCAGGGTCGCTGCGCCCATGATGTCCGCGGCCATGCGTCGCGCCAACCGAAAGGACCTCGAGAAGCTGAAGTCACTTCTCGAGGCCCGTTGAGTGGAGACGGCGGCATCGAAGCCGCGTCCTCGGTCGCGTAACGATCGGCGTCTACAGGCTTATCCGGCGCTTGATCTCGCCTTCCGGGTCCGCGCCGGCGGGTGAATCCGGAAGACCAGCCCCCTGGTGATGTCCCCTTGCGGCGAGGGCGAGCCGCTTCAGGTAAGCCCGCTGTTGAAGCCGGTGCCCCTCCCCGCGGGCTGGGAGGGCCGACTCCTCACCTACTTAGCTTGAACTAAGCGGCGAGGGCGAACTCGTGGTCCGCACTTATTCATTTCCCGGGTTTTACGAGGCCACCGGGAACCTCGGCCTGCAACCGTTCGCACGAGTCGACCAAGTCGAAACCAATTCGTCCCCGTGCTATGTGCAATGAAGTCTAGCTCCGTGAGACTACATTTACTGAAGTATTGGACGATGAGAGCTGAGCAGCCGATGGCCGATAGCGCGACACCGGGACTCTCCCCCTACGAGCCGGTCCAGCCGGGGTCGGGGCGCGGGCGAAAGCTCCGCGAACGGGCGGCCGGCATCGGCGCCGCGCTCGTCGCCCTCATCGCCAAGGGCAAGACGCTTCTGCTGCTGCTGCCGAAGGTGAAGCTGCTCGCCACCTTCGGCTCGGCGTTCGTCTCGATCGCCGCCTACGCGCTGCTCTGGGG
Organism: uncultured Actinomycetes bacterium; assembly: GCA_963771655.1. Classification (GTDB taxonomy): domain Bacteria; phylum Actinomycetota; class Thermoleophilia; order Solirubrobacterales; family 70-9; genus JAWVFM01. The sequence goes on from CAVYUG010000004.1 coordinate 38,484, forward strand.
CTGGCCGTTCGCCGCCGGCTTCGTGGCCCTGCTGTTCCTGCACGAGCTTGGCCACGTCATCCAGCTTCGCCGCGAGGGCGTGAAGGCGTCGGCGCCGATGTTCATCCCGTTCCTCGGCGCCGTGATCACCGCCCGATCGATGGGTGACGATGCCGCCGCGGAGGCGCGGGTCGGCCTCGCGGGACCGATCCTGGGCGCGGCCGCCTCGCTCGTCCCGCTCGGGATCTGGCTCGCCACGGGCTCCGACTTCTGGCGCGCGCTCGCCTACGTCGGTTTCTTCCTCAACCTCTTCAACCTCCTCCCGGTTCTGCCCCTCGACGGCGGCCGGGCGATGGCTGCGCTGTCGCCGGCGATCTGGCTGGTGGGCCTCCTCGGCCTGGTGGCGATCGCGGTCGCGTTCCCCAACCCGATCCTGTTCCTCATCCTCCTCTTCGGCGGCGTCGAGAGCTGGCGGCGGTGGCGGGCCCGCAACACGCCGCAGGCCCGGGCCTACCACGCCATCCCGGCCCGCACCCGTGTCCTCGTCGCCGTCACCTACCTCGGGCTCGCCGCGGCGCTCGGGGTCGGCGTGGCCGAGACGTTCTTCGCGCGAGGCATCGGGTAGACATCCTCGCGATGGCCGAGCGTGAGTTCGACGTCGTGGTCCTCGGCGCCGGCTCGTCCGGCGAGGTGTGCGCAGGCCGGATCGCGGGCGGAGGGCTCGATGTGGCCATCGTGGAGACAGAGCTGGTCGGGGGCGAGTGCTCCTACTACGCCTGCATGCCCTCCAAGGCGCTGCTGCGGCCAGCCGAGGCGCTGGCCGAGACGTCGCGTGTCGGTGGCGCGGCCGAGCGCCTCGAGAGCACGGACCCCGATCCCCGTGCCACGCTGGAGCGCCGCGACGAGGTCATCTCCCACCGCGATGACTCCGGCCAGCTTCCGTGGCTCGAGGACCGCGGGATCGAGCTGTTCAGGGGCAAGGGGGAAATCGAGGGCGAGCGGCGGGTTCGGGTGGACGACGGCGTCCTCGAGGCCCGCAAAGCCGTGGTTGTCGCCACCGGCTCGACGGCCGCGGTCCCCCCGGTCGATGGCCTCGCCGAGGCCGCGCCCTGGACCCCGCGCGAGGCCACCACCGCAGAAGCGGTCCCGGACTCCCTCGCCGTCCTCGGCGGCGGCGCCGTCGGCGTCGAGATGGCCCAGGCCTGGAGCTCGCTCGGCGCGCGGGTGACCCTGATCGAGGCCGCCGAGCGGATCCTGCCCGGTGAGGAACCGTTCGCGAGCGAGCAGGTCGCGGACGGCCTACGCAAGGCCGGCGTGGACCTGCGCGAGGGCGCGAAGGCCTCGGCCGCACATAGCGGCGGCGGCGTCACGGTCGAGATCGAGGGCGGTGAGGAGGTGAGCGCCTCCCAGCTTCTCGTCGCCGTCGGCCGCAAGGCGCGCGTCGAGGGCATCGGCCTCGAGTCCGTCGGGATCGAGCCCGACGGCTATCTGGACGTCAACGACCAGCTCCAGGTGGCCGGGCACGAGTGGCTCTACGCGGTGGGCGACGTCAACGGCCGCGCCCTCCTCACGCATATGGGCAAGTACCAGGCGCGTATCGCCGCCGACCACATCCTCGGCAAGGACGTCGGGGCGGTCGCCGAAGCCGCCGGCTCTCCGCGCGTCGTCTTCACGATGCCCTCCGTGGCCGCCGTCGGGCGCACCCTGTCCGCCGCCGAGGATTCGGGCATCACTGCGCGCGCGGTCGACGTCGAGACCGAAGCGACCGCGGGCGCCAGCTTCCACGGGCGCGGCGAGCCCGGGACCACGAGGCTCGTCATCGACGAGGACCGGCGCGTGGTGGTCGGCGCGACGTTCGTCGGCCCGGAGACGGCGGACTTCCTGCACGCGGCGACCATCGCCGTCGCCGGGCGGGTGTCCCTGGATCACCTCTGGCACGCCGTGCCGACCTTCCCGACCAGGAGCGAGGTCTGGCTGAAGCTGATGGAGGAGTACGGCCTCTAGGCGCTAGAGCGTCAGGTGGGCGCGCAGGTCGTCCAGGAACGCCTTCGGAAATCCGGGGATGTTCGCCAGCTCGTCCAGCGAGGAGAAGCCGCCGCTTCGCTCGCGGTAGGAGAGGATGCGACCGGTCTGCGTGACCGAGAGCTTCAACGAGCGAAGCTGCTCGTAGTTCGCCGTGTTGAGGTTGATCGGCTCCCCCGCCGGGGCCGAAGGCGCCGGCGGCTCTCCGACCGCGTCGAAGGGCTCGGTCGCCGTGGGCGTCGGCTCGGGCTCCGGTTCCGGCTCAGGCTCCGGCTCCGGCTCTTGCTCCGGCTCCGGCTCCGGCTCCGGCTCTTGATCCGGCTCCGGCTCGGATGCCTCGGGTTCCGGCGAGGGCGGTGCCGGAGGCTCGGCGAGGGAAAGGCTCGGTGGCGCCGAGGCGACCTCCTCGGCGATCTCCTCGGGCTCCTCCTCGATTCGCACCACCGTCGCTCGCGCGCGCTCCTCGGCGTCCGTCGCTTTCTGCTCGGCGGCCGCGATGCGGTCGAGCACCTCGCGAAGCTGCTGCTCGCGCGCAATCTCCTCGGCCTTAAGACGCGCGAGTCGCTCGGCGCGGGTGGCCCGCGTCTCGGCCTCGGCGGCGCGCGCCTCGACCTCCTCGAGGCGCTTCGCTGCGCGCTCCAGAGCTTCCTCGGTGCGGCGCTGGCCCTCGGCGAGGCGGTCCTCCGTCGCCTGGAGCTCGCTCGCCAGCGCCTCCTCCTGCTGCCGTCGGCGCGCGAGCTGCTCCTCCGCTGCGCGGAGCTCGGCGATCAGGGAGCTCTCGGGCACGGACGGCCGAGCTGTCTGATCCGGCACCGCGGGTCCCTCGGGCGTCGCCGCGGGGGCGGCCGCCTCGGCCGTGCCTCGCTCCGCGAGGCGGCTCTCGGTCTCCTCCTGAAGCCTCGCGACCTCGGCGATGCGGCGGTCCGCCTCGCTGCGAAGCCGCTCCTCGTCGGTGCGAACGCGCTCCTCCGTCGCTCCGTGGTCCGCCTGTTCGAGCTTGGCCAGCGCCTCACGCTCGGCGGCCTCGCGGATCGCTCGCTCCTCGATGGCCCGGGCCGGGTCGGCCTCCGCTGCCGGAGCGCCCTCGGAGCTGAGCGGGACGATCGGCGGCGGCGGCTCGGTTGGGGTCGACGTCGGGGGCGTCGCAAGCGCGGCCCCTTCGGACGCGGCGGCCGGCGAGGGCTGCTCCGGCGCGGATGCAGCGGATTCGAGCGGCGGGGGCGCCTGCGGGGAGAACCATGGGGCTGCAGCCGCCTCCGCGGGCGGGGCGGCACCCGGTGCGGGGGGCGGCTCGGGCTGGGGAGCCTCGCTCGGCGTGGCGCCCGCTGCGGCCGGCGGTTCGGGCTGTGCCGGCGCGGGCGGCGTCGACGACGTCCTGCCAGCGGCCTGCTTGGTCCGCTTGCGCGCCTCGGCCTCCTGCTTCTTCGCCTGGCGCATCGCCTTCTTCGCCTCGGCGGCCTCCCTCTTCGCGGCGGTCTTCTCCGCGCGCTTCTGGGCTCGTTCCTGCTTGCGCCGCTCCCGCGGCGTCAGCGGGCCCGGCGCCGTCGGCGAGGGAGCTGCGGGTGCGGTCGGGGCCGGAGCGATCTCCGAAGTGGTCGAGGAAGAGGGATCGGGCGTCGCGGAAGGGGTAGCCGGCGTCACGCTGGGTGCGGGAGCTTCCGGGGCCGGCGTGGCGGGACCGGCGCTTGGGTCGGCCGGCCCAGCACTCGGCGGTGCGACGCTGGGCGGACCCTGGGAGGCTGACGGCGGCTGCGCAACCGGCGGCGGAGTCGCGGGGGGCGGCTCCGCGGCGCCCCCCTGGCTCTCTTCCTTCTTGCGAAACAGGCCCATCCGGGCCCGTATCGTGGCATGGGCGGCCGGGCGGCGGCGTGCCGCCGGCCGGCTGAAAGCCGGCGTTCACCCTCCTCCCGTCCCGAACGTCCCGCGTTGGGGGCTATACGGGGTGGTGAGGGACGTTCGCGCGGGTCAGGAGCCCCGGCGCCTGAGCTCGCGGTCGATCTCTCGCCGCATGTCGCGATCGCGCATCTCGCGGCGGCGGTCCCGGCCCTCCTTGTTTCGCGCGAGGGCGAGCTCCACCTTCGCCCAGGGGCCCTTGAAGTAGATCCGGGTCGGCACGAGCGTGAGGCCCCGCTGCGACGTGCGGCCGACCAGGCGCTCGATCTCCGCGCGATGCAGGAGGAGCTTGCGCGGGCGCTCGGGCTCGTGGTTCTGCGTGCTCGCCGGCGCGTAGTGCGGGATATGGAGGTTTCGCAGCCACACCTCGCCCTCGTCCACCGTGGCGTAGGCGTCGGCCATCTGCGCCCTCCCCTCCCGCAGCGACTTGACCTCGCTTCCCACCAGCTCGATGCCGCATTCGAAGCGCTCGAGGAACTCGAACTTGTGGCCGGCCCGGCGGTTGGTCGCGACATCGCCCGAGGCGGGCTTTCTCGGCTTCTTGGCCATCAGCGCCGCCTCACGTGAGGACGGGCCGGCTGCCGACGCGTGCCGCCAGGCGCGTCCAGACGCCGCCAGAGATGGGCCGTACTTCCGTGGGTCGGCACCTAGCGCCCCCGGCGACGGCGTCCGGCCCGCACCCGGCTCGCTCGCGATCCCTTCGGCGGCCGCCGCCGCGGCGGCCGGGTGCGCTGCTTGCCCCGGTCCGCCGTCCTGGTCTCAGCCGTCAGGTCGACGCGCCCGCGGGGGGCCTCGATGGAGTCGACCGCCACCGCGACCGGGTCGCCGAGCCTGATCGCGGTGCCGCTTCGCCGTCCGACGATCGCGGTCTCCGTCTCGTTGAGATCGAACCGCTCGCCGGGAAGTCGGCGCGCGGGCAGGAACCCCTCGTACACGTCGCCCAGCTCGCCACCGAAGCGGACGAACGCTCCCGCGCCGACGACCCCCGACACCTCGCCGTCGAAGCGAACGCCCCATCCCCCCTCTCGCAGCTCGCGCTCCAGGAGATAGCAGGAGCACACCTTGTCGGCCCTGCGCTCGGTGGTCATCGCCTCACGCTCGCGCTCGGAGCTGTGCACGGCGGCATCACCGACGCGGGCGCGCTCAGGCGCCGACTCGCCGGCGCCGATCAGCGACAGGAGCGCCCGATGAGCCACCAGATCCGGATAGCGACGGATCGGCGAAGTGAAGTGGGAGTACGCGGCGCTTCCGAGGCCGGCATGGCCGAGATTTCGCGGGCTGTAGTAGGCCTGCTTCAGCGAGCGCAGCACGAGGCCAGCGTAGGCGTCGCGCCCGTGCCCGCGCCGGCGCGCCTCTCGCGCGACGAGGCGGCTGATCTCCCCCACGAGCTCCGCCGCCTTGCTCGGGCCGAGGCCCTCGGGCAGCGGCGGCGTGGGGACGTCGAGCGAGGCCAGCTGCGCCACCAAGCGCTCGACCCGCGCCGGATCGGGGCGCTCGTGGACCCGGTAGAGCGTCGCGACCTTTCGCCGCTCGCAGAGCTCGGCGACCTGCTCGTTCATGAGGATCATCAGGTGCTCGATCAGGCGGTGCGCCTCCGTCTGGGCCACCGATTTCGCTCCCACGACGGCGCCGTCGGAGTCGAATTCGAACTCGGGCTCGAACGACTCGATCTCCAGCGAGCCGACGCGCCGGCGGTCCGCCAGCGCCGCGGCCGCCCTCCGCGCGAGCGCAAGCGGGTCGGCGATGGCCGCGGGAGCGGCCTCCCGCCCGTCGAAGACCCGATCGAGCTGGTCGTAGTCGAGGCGCTCGTCCGAGCGGATGCGCGTGCGCTCGAAGCTGGCCGACCGGGGGACGCCGCCGGGACCCACGACGATCTGCGCGGTCACCGCCAGGCGCTCCTCGCCCGGCGCGAGGCTGCAGGCCTCGTCGGAAAGCGATGCCGGCAGCATCGGCTCGACCGTGCCCGGGACGTATGTGCTCGTGGCACGGCGAAGTGCCTCGGCCTCGAGGCGCGACCCGGGCCGCACGTGCGCCGCGACGTCCGCGATGTGGATGAAGAGACGGATGTCGTCCCCGTCGGCCTCGGCGGAGACGGCGTCGTCGAAGTCCCGCGCGGTGGCAGGATCGACGGTGAACGTGGGGAGCGCGGTGAGGTCGCGTCTCGCTCCGCCGACCTCGGCCGCGCTCGAGGCACTCCTCGCCGCCTCGTCGGTGACGACCCGCCGAAAGCCGCGGTCCGACCCGCCGTCCCACAGCAGGGCGGCTGTGACCTCGCGCGGTACGTCGGCGCGCCCCAGCGTCCGCAGGGCGCGCGCCCCGCCGGGCCCGAAGTCGACCAGAGCCAGGTCGCCCTCGCTGACGTCAGCGGACCCTCGCGCGAGCGGCGCCCCGGGCGCCCGCTCGAAGAGCGGCTCGGCCTCGCGAAAACGGCCGCGCCCTGAGATCGCGGCGACACGCCGCCCGAGGCCCCTCCCTCTTCCGCTCACCGGTCGGACCGGATCTCGCGGCCGAGGATCGCCAGGGCCTTGCGCTGGGCCTCGTCGCGATGCCTGGTGTTCGGGTTGTCGGTGGCGCGGACATCGGGCTTGATGCCCTTGTTCAGCGTCGAGCTTCCGTTGGCTGTGAAGAAGCGGCCGATCGTCAGGTCGAGGGCGCCGCCGTTCGGGAGGTCGATGGCCTGCTGGAACGTTCCCTTGCCGAAGGTGCGCGTGCCCACCACCTCGGCCAGTCCCTGCTCGGAAAGCGCCGCGGTCAGGATCTCGGCCGCTGATGCGGTGTCGTGGTCGACCAGCACCACGATCGGCTTCCGGGCAACCGGCGCGCCGGCTGCCCTGTAGACGCGATGACCCTGGGTCCGGCTGCTGGTCGACACCACGCGCTCCCCCTTCCCCATGAAGACGCTGGCCGCGAGCACCGCCTCCTCCAGGAGCCCGCCGCCGTTTCCGCGAAGGTCGAGGAGGAGCCCATGCGCGCCGCGACGGTAGAGGCGGTCGACCGCGCTTCGAAGCTCCCCGTGTGCGCCGGCGCTGAAGGTCGCGAAGCGAACGTCGGCCACCCGCTCCCTGTCTGCGCGTGTCATTCGCCCGTGAACCGCCGGCACCTGGACGTCGGCGCGCTTGACGGAGACGGTCCGCGCCTCGCCCTCGCCGCTCGGGACGACGCGGAGCCTCACCGCGGTCCCCGGCGCCCCGCGGATGATCGCGACCGACGCGTCGGTCGGCTTGCCCTCCAGCGACCTGCCGTCGGCCCCGGTGATCAGGTCGCCGCTCTTCAAGCCCGCGCGCTGCGCAGGGGTGCCGGGGATGACGCTCGCCACCCGCAGCCCGCGCTTGACCCCGCTGACGGTGAGGCCCACGCCCTCGAACTGGCCGGACGTGTCGGAGTCGAACTGCTTGAGGCTCTGCGGGTCGAGGTAGCGCGAGAAGCGGTCGTGGTAACGATGCCGCAGCTGGTTGACCATGCCGGCGATCGACGCGTCGTTGAGAAACCTCCCGTTGACGGCGTGGAAGTAGTTGTCCTCGACCTGGCTCCGCGCCTGGTCGATGGCGCTCCTTTGGAACGGGCCGAGGACCGCGTACGCGATCGCAACCCCGGCGAGCGCAATAGCGATGCCGGCGATCGCGCCGAACACGAAGCCTCGGCGGCGATCGGCGCTCATGGCGCAGCCCTGTGCGGGGAGCGGGTCACCGCTCCTTTATAGAAGGTTGCACTAAGGGCGACTTAGGATCAGATGCGGAGGAAGCGCCGCAGGGTGACGCCGCTGCCGAGCGCTGAGATCGCCATCGCGGCGGCGACCAGGGCGGCGACGAGCGGAACGAACCCGACCGTCGAGAAGTTGTTGATCAGCGTGAAATCGCTCGCAAGGGGATCCACGATCGTCACCTTGCCGAGGTAAAGGATGCCGACGGCCAGCGCGGCGCCGGCGAGCCCGACGATCACGCCCTCGATGACGAACGGCCAGCGGATGAACCAGTTGGTCGCGCCCACAAGCCTCATCACCTCGACCTCGCGCCGGCGCGCGTAGATCGACAGGCGGATCGTGTTGCCGACCAGCATCACCGAGGCGATCAAGAGCAGCGCTGCGATCACGATGAGCACGATCTTCACGGCACCCGTGACCGAGCGGATCTTGTTCGCGGCCTGATGGGAGTCGTTGACGCCCTGGATCGCCGCCGTGATCGGCTGCGACTTGCCGTTTGCGCCACCCGGGTCGATCGCGCGGCGGATCTGGTTGAGGTTGTCCGGGTTGTCGGGGAAGACGTTGTACGAGGCGGGGAGGGGATTGGACTTCAGCTGGTCGAGGCCCTGGCGAAGCGGCCCGCTGCCGACCTCCTTGCGGAGCGTCTTCTTCGCGTCCGCCTTGGAGACGTACTTGGCGCGCTCGACGTGCGGGATGTTGCGGATCTTCTTCCCGGTCGCCGCTACCTGCGCCCTCGTCGCGTCGTCGTAGAGGAAGACGCGGAGGGCCAGCTGCGAGCGCACCGACGACGTGGTCTCGGAGCTCGCCTTCAGGACCGGGAACAAGACGCCGAGCAGCACCGTCGTCACGAGGATCGTCACCACGGCCGCGAGGCTGGGGGCCGCGTTGCGCCGAAGAGCACGGAAGGCCTCGGCGATGAAGAAGGGAACCTTGCGCATCGATCAGCCAGCGTCGCCGTTCGTGCCGCCCTCGTCGCCGACCCCCATCTCCGCGCGTATGCGCGCCGCGAACTCGGTGGTCGACTCCTCGTGGTAGCCGCTGGCTGCCTGGTCGCGGACGAGGCGCCCCGCCTCGAGCGCGATCACGCGCCGCTGCATCTTGTCGACCATCTCGCGATCGTGGGAGACCACGAGAACCGTCGTGCCCGTGCGGTTGATCCGGTAGAGGAGCTGCATGATCCCAATCGAGGTCTCGGGGTCGAGGTTGCCGGTCGGCTCGTCCGCGAGCAGGAGCGGCGGGTGGTTCACGAAGGCGCGCGCGATCGAAACGCGCTGCTGCTCGCCCCCGGAGAGCTGATCGGGATAGCTGTGGATCTTCGCCTGGAGGCCCACCAGGCGAAGGATCTCGGGAACCTTGCGCCTGATCTCGCGACGCGTGCCGCCGGTCACCTGGAGCGCGTAGGCGACGTTGTCGTACACGTTCCGGTTCGGCAGCAGCTTGAAGTCCTGGAAGACGCACCCGATACGGCGCCGCAACAGCGGCACCTTCTTGATCGGGATCCGGTTGATGTCGCGCCCGGCAATGAGCACGTGGCCCTGCGCCGGCTCCACCTCGCGGATCAGCAGCTTGATCAGGGTGGACTTGCCGCACCCCGTCGGCCCGACGACGAACGCGAACTCACCACGCGTGATGGACGCGCTGACCCGCTCGAGCGCCACGTGCCCGCCCGGATAGACGACTGTCGCGTCGTGGAGCTCGATGACGGGCGGGCGCGTCCGCGCCGGGTCGGGCGTCGCCTGCGGGCGCGCCTCGTGGGCGGGCCGGCGGGCGCGCTCGCGACGGCTGGTTCTCGAACCGAGCAGGGCCATGGGCTTGGGATGTTCTGCGGCGCCCACGCGATTCCTGCGCCCGGGCGGGCGCTCTCGTGGGGGCAAGACAGCCGCGCCAGGGTAGCGCACTCTGTAAGCGGCCGCTTACAGAGTGCTCACTGAACGCTCAGGTCCACTCCGGGCCGAACAACGGCGGGCGGGAGACGATCGGCTTCAGCACGAGCGCCTCACGGGCCCGGTCGGCGATGCCGCGCGCGGTGAGCCCGAAGTGCTCCATGCACGCCTCCCCAGTGCCGGAGATACCGAACTCGTCGCCCATGCCCACGGCGAAGATCGGAACGGGGTGCTGCTCGGCCGCCACCTCGCGGACCGCGTCCGCAAGCCCGCCGACGACGCGATGCTCCTCGGCCGTCACCCCGACCCCCGTCTTCGACAGCGAGCCGAGCACCGTCTCGGCGTCGAGCGGCTTCACGACCGCCACGTTCAGGACCTCGGCCTCCACGCCGTCCTCGCGCTCGAGCGACTCGGCCGCCTCGAGCGCGCGCCAGACCATGTGGCCCGTGGCGACCAGCGTGATGTCCTTGCCCTCGCGCAGCACGTCGACGCCGCCGCCGAGCGCCTCGGGGATCTCGTCGTAGACGGGCGGCGTGGACGGCCGGCCGAAGCGAATGTAGGTGGGCTGGGCGAGCTCGTAGGCCTCCGCCGTGGCCCGGTAGGCCTGGTTGTAGTCGGCCGGTACGACCACCCGCATCCGCGGCATCACCCGCATGAGCGCGATGTCCTCGATCATCTGGTGGGAAGCGCCATCCTCGCCCAGGGAGACGCCCCCGTGCGACGCGCCGATGGTCACCGGGAGCTCGTTGTGGGCGATGCCCAGCCGGACCTGGTCGTAGGCGCGCCCGGTGGCGAAGATCGCGAAGGTCGAGCAGAACGGCCGCTTGCCCGTCGCGGCAAGCCCGCAGGCCATCGACATCATGTTCGCCTCGGCGGCGCCGACGTTGAAGAACCGCTCCGGGAACCGCTTGCCGAACTTCATCGACTGGGTCGAGACCGCGAGATCGGCGTCGAGCGCCACCACGTCCTCGTGTCGCTCGCCCAGGTCCACGAGCGCATCGCCGTAGGCGTGGCGTGTGGCGATGGGCTCGGTCTTGGCTTCCGCGGGCATCAGCTCTTGTCCGGAGACGGATGCAGGGCGTTGGTCTGCTCCTCGAGGGTCGCCTCGAGCTCGGCGAGCGCATCGGTGGCCTGCTCCGGCGTGGGCGGCTTGCCGTGGAAGCCGAAGCGCCCCTCCATGAACGAGACGCCCCGGCCCTTCTTCGTCTGCGCCACGATCGCGGCCGGCCGGTCGAGGGTGCGACTTCGCTCGAGCGCCTCGACGACCTGCGCCATGTCATGGCCGTCGATCTCCACGGCGTCCCAGCCGAAGGCCTCGAACTTGGCGCGGACGTCGCCGATGTCCATGACCTCCTCGGTCGTCCCGTCGGTCTGCAGGTGGTTGTAGTCGACGATCGCCGTGAGGTTCGCAACGCCGAAGTGTGCGGCGGCCGTGGCGGCCTCCCATGTCTGGCCCTCCTGGCAGTCGCCGTCGGAGAGCACCCCGAACACGTGCGCCGTGTCGGCGAGGCCGTCGAGCCGCAGCGCCAGGCAGATCCCGGTGCACATCGAGAGCCCCTGACCAAGCGAGCCGGTGGACACCTCGACCCCGGTGGTTCGGTGCATGTCGGGGTGGCCCTGGAGCTGCGAGCCGATCTGGCGCACGCCCATCAGGTCGCCGGGCGGGAAGTAGCCGTGGTGGGCGAGCGCCGCGTATTGAATCGGCGCCGCGTGGCCCTTGCACAGGACGAAGCGGTCGCGCGCGGGCCAGTCGGGCCGCTCGGGGTCGTGCCGAAGGACGCGGTAGTAGAGCGCGGTCACGATGTCGGCTGCGGAGAGCGAGGAATCGAGATGGCCCGACTTCGCGACCGCGAGCATGCGCACGCACTCGCCGCGCAGGACGGTCGCCCAGCGCTCGAGCTCGGGGACGGTCGGCTCGGGCCGCTCGCCGAGCTCCCCGGAGCGCGCCGGCGGCTTCAGGTCGGGAACCGGTCGGAGGTGGGTCACCGAGGCGAGATTAGCGCTGGAGCCCACGCCGAAGGAGGCTATGCGGGGCGGCGGACAGACAGCACCCCGGATCGCCGACCGGATCGGCTACGCTCGTGGCGTCGTACTGATCACGTAGCCAGGGGTCTTTCTTTGCACATCCGCAGTCGCTCAATGGTCCGCGTTCTCGTGCCGTTGACGATCGCGACGGCGGCGATCGCAGCCTCCCCCGCGAGCGCTGTCGTGACGAAGGCCGGCGGCCAGGGATTCAGCTACCAGCCGCTCACGGGCTCCGGATCCGCGAAGCCGACGCCCTTCGCAGCCAACGGCAACCTCGACTATCACGGCGGGCCGGTCATGCCCGCGATGCACCAATACGCGATCTTCTGGGCGCCGAGCGGCTTCTCGTTCCCGGCCGGCTACCAGGCCGGGATCACCACGTATCTGCAAAATCTCGCGGCCGACTCCGGCAAGGCCACGAACACGACGTCGGTGGGCGCACAGTACACGGACGCATTCGGCAACCGCGCGAACTACAACGTCACCTTCGAGGGCGCGTTCAACGACACGGACCCGTATCCGACGAACGGCTGCCTTCCCTACGCCGGCCTCGGCACGACCCCCGCGACCTTCTTGCGCTGCCTCACCGACAACCAGCTGCAGGCCGAGATCGACAGCTTCGTCGGCTCGCACGGCAACCAGCGGGGCCTCGCGAACATCTACTTCCTGTTCCTGCCCAACGGCGTCGGCAACTGCTTCGACAGCGGCAACCAGGCCTGCTTCGACCACGAGTACTGCGCCTACCACTCGAATTTCAACTCGCCCGGCGGCCAGACGATCTACACGAACGAGTCATTTGCGCCAGTGGACCCCCGGGGATGCGGCACCGGCGACTACCCGAATGGCAAGGCGAGCGGCATCGACGACGAGCTCTCCTCGCTCAGCCACGAGGCCAACGAGGCGCGCGAGGACCCATTGGTGGGCACCGGCAACTACGGGTGGTTCAACAGCAACACCGGCGCCGAGGGCGCCGACCAGTGCCGCAACACCGCTGACGACTACGGGCCGCTCCTCGGCGGCGCGCCCGGCGTCGACGGCTTCAACCAGATCATCAACGGTGGCCACTACATCCTCCAGATGGACTGGTCCAACGCACACAACGGCTGCGAGCAGCGCTACAACCTCACGGGGACCGCGACCGGCCCGGCTTCGGGCCAGGTCGGGCAGGCCCTCACGTTCACCGCGAGCGGCGCCGACGGCGACGGTGGCTCGGTCACCGGAGTGACGATCAACTTCGGCGACGGCACAAGCGCGAGCGGCACCAGCGCCTCGCACGCCTACTCGGCGGCGGGCGCGTACCAGGTGACGGCGACGATCACCAACAGCATCGGCCTGACGGCCACCGCGACGGGGCCGAGGGTGACTGTGACGAAGCCCCCACCGCCGCCCAACACGTTCACGTTCGGCCAGGTCAAGCCGAACACGCAGAAGGGCACCGCGACGCTGGCCGTGACCGTCCCGAGCGCCGGGACGCTGACGCTCGCAGGCAAGGGCGTGAAGCCGATCCACAAGGCGAAGGCTGAGGGCAAGGCCGTTAGCGCGGGGACGACCAAGCTCAGGGTCAGAGCCAGGGGCAGAGCCGCACGGAAGCTCAGGAGGACGGGCAAGGTCACTGTCATCGCCAAGGTCACCTACACGCCGGCCGGCGGCAAGCCCAACACCGAGCGGAAGCGGATCCGGCTCAAGCGCGAGGGCTGACGGGCTTGACACCCTTTGGGCCACCGGTGTAGGGTCGGCCGAGGTGGGACGTCGGCTCGGCTCAGGGCCGGGCGTGGTCGTCGGAGTTCTTGTCTCAGTCAGCGATCAGGAGGGACCGAGGAATGTCGTTCGTCAAGTCCAGAGCGAAGCGTGGAGCGAGCTGCAGGCGGGCTCTGCTCACAGGCGCGCTCGTCGCCGGAGCGCTCGTCGCGCTTCCGGCCGCCGCCTCAGGCGTCGTCATCGAGACTCCGAACGGCCCGGCCAGCTACATGCCGCTGAACGGCCAGGGGCCGGCGTCGTCCTCGCGCTTCGCCGCGAACGGCAATCTCGACTACCACGGCGGCCCCGTGATGCCGTCCAACAAGCAGTTCGCGATCTTCTGGCAGCCGCCCGGCACCTCGTTCCCCGCCGGGTACACGTCGGGGATCACGACGTTCATGAAGGACGTGTCGGCCGACCACAACCTGCCGACCGACACTTACTCGGTCGGCGCGCAGTACAAGGATTCGAGCGGCAAGTTCGCGACGTCGACGATGTCGTTCGGCGGTGCCGTGACCGACACAACGACCTTCCCAACGAGTGGCTGCCCGCCATACGCCGGCATCGCAACGGGCTTCTCGGTCTGCCTCACCGACCTGCAGATCTCCAACGAGGTCGACAGCGTCGTCGCCTCGCACGGCTTCCCGCGCGGGCTGACGAACCAGTACTTCGTGTTCCTGCCGCCGGGGATCGGGACCTGCTTCGACTCCTCCGGCATCGCGGGCGCGGGGTGCTTCGACCACGAGTTCTGCGCCTACCACTCATTCAACGGAACCAGTGGAGGGACGATCTACGCGAACGAGGCCTTCACTCCCATCGACCCGGCCGGGTGCGGCACCGGGAACTACCCGAACGGCAAGGCGAGCGGCATCGACGACCAGCTCAGCACGCTGAGCCATGAGACGAACGAGGCGCGGGAGGACCCGCTGCTCAACGCGTGGTTCAACTCGAACAACGGGCAGGAGGGAGCGGACCAGTGCCGGAACACCGCCGACGACTACGGGCCGCTCCTCGGCGGCACGCCCGGCCTCAACGGCTTCAACCAGGTCATCAACAACCACAAGTACATCCTGCAGCGCGACTGGTCGAACGCCGCCAACGGCTGCGAGCAGCGATACAACCTCACGGGGACCACGTTCGGCCCGTTCAGCGCGAAGGTCGGCGAGAAGGTGACGTTCAGCGTCAAGTTCAAGGACCGCGAGGGCGGCCACCTTCAGAGCGCGTCGTGGACCTTCGGCGATGGAGACAAGGCCAACGGCGCCAAGGTCGACCACAGGTACACGCACAAGGGCCAGTACAAGGTCCAGACGATCGCCTGCACGAACACCAAGGTCTGCCTGTTCGGCAACCGGACGATCAAGATCAAGAAGCGGCCGCACCGGCGCCACCACAGGGTGCACGCCGTGGCGCTGCGCGTCCGCTGAGAACGACCCCGGGAGCGGCTAGCCGATCGCGACCATTCGCTCGATCGGCTGGCGGGCGCGCTCTGCGATCGCCGGCGGGACCTTCACCTCGAAGCGCATCTCGCGCAGCGAGTCCCGGAGCTTCGGCAGCGTGATCATCTTCATGTACTTGCAGAAGGCCATCCGGTTCGCCTCGTGGAGCCGGGCCTTCGGCGCCGCCTCCTGAAGCGGGTAGAGCATCCCGGTCTCCGTCGCGACAATGAACTCGCCCTCGGGGTTCGCCTCGACGTGCCGGAGCATCCCCGAGGTCGAGAGCATCTGAACGCCCTCGGCATCGACGTCGCCTGAGGCGACGTACTCCATGGCCTGGGTGGAGCACCCGCACTCGGGGTGGATCAGGAACTCGGCGCCCGGATGGTCGGCGCGCATCGCTTCGATGTCGGCCGGCCGAATCCCCGCGTGGACGTGGCACTCCCCGTCCCAGACGTGGAAGCGCGCGTAGCGCTGCGGGTCGTCGACGAGGCCGAGCTCGCGGGCGACGAACGACCCGAGCCACATGTCGGGGCCGAAGAGGATCTCCGCGTCGGGGCCGTGCTCACGCCACACGTGCTCGACGACCTTGACCGCGTTGGAGGAGGTGCAGCAGTAGTCCGTTTCGGCCTTGACCTCCGCGGAGGTGTTGACGTACATCACGACCACCGCCCCGGGATGCTCGGCCTTCCAGGCGCGGAGCTGGTCGGCGTTGATCGACTCGGCGAGCGAGCAGCCCGCCTTCGGGTCTGGGATCAGCACGGTCTTCTCCGGCGAGAGGATCGACGCCGTTTCGGCCATGAAATGGACGCCGCAGAAGGCGATCACGTCCGCCTCCGTCGAGGCCGCCTCGCGCGAGAGCTGAAGCGAGTCGCCGGTGAGGTCGGCGACGTCCTGGAGCTCCGGGAGCTGGTAGTTGTGGGCGAGGATCACGGCGTTCCGCTCGGCGGCGAGGGCTCGCACCTCGTCCGAGAGCACGCCGACCTCCTCCGGGGAGAGCTCCTCGGTTCCGGGTGGGTGAAGGACGCTCAGCTCTTGCATGCTGACCTTTCGCTCTATGTTCGCCGACCCGGCTGGCTCACGCGGTTGGCGACCAGCCTCGAATCGGGCGAATGACCAGTCCAGTTTAGCCCCCGGGCGCTCGCCTACGGCGCCCGAAGAGCGGACAGCGGCGGGGTCCCGGCGCCGATCGCGCGGTATAGGGTCGCGCTCGGCTTTGCGATGGTCCAGCGGCCGCCGCTCCGCGTCAGGTAGACGACGTCGTCCTCGATCGACGGATCGCGGTCGTCCGCGAAGATCGTCTTGACGGTCACCGTGGCCCGGGCCGTCGCGTCATGCACGTCGAGCGAGCGGAAGCGCAGGATCCGCGTCCGCCTCCAGACCGGGTAGCCGCGCGGGTCTCGGTAGCCGATCGAGGCGGCGATGGATGCGGGGCACGACCCCCTGTGCTTCGGGAGGGCGAGCTTCGCCAGCGCGTCCGACGCCACCGCGTCGCAGACCCCCCGGCCTGAGCGCGCATCGAGGGCACTGACGTAGCCGCGAACGGCCTGCCGGACCCCGGCCTCACCGGCCGTCTCCTGGTTCGGCCTGCAGGAGGCGAGGCAACCCGCCGCGATGACGAGCGCCGCGAGGGCCGGGCCGAGCCGACCCCTCATCTTTGGATCGTGAGGATTCGGGCGCTCCGCCCGTGGAGCACGGTCACGTACGCGCGCCTCCCGGAGAGCGCCGTCGAGAACAGGGTGCCGTGCGACGAGCGGCGGGTGTAGACGGGATGGGCGTGACGCGAGCCGAGGCTTCCGAGCATGGCCCTCTGCACGAGGGGCGGAGCGCTTGTCTCCTGCGCCCCCTCGCGGGCACGGAAGGCGTGGATGAACAGCACCCGCCCGTCATGGATGGAGGCGCAGCACACCATGCCGCGGTGTGAGCGTGCCACCACGCCGCGCCGCCCCGTTCCGAGCCGTCGCCACGCGACGATCGAGCTGCCGGGCCGCCCGACGGCGTAGACGAGCGTCCGACCGTCGACGCCGGGATGCCCCAGCCGCCTGGGATGGTTGACCCGGGCTACGACCTGTGAACCACCCGCCGGCCTTCCGTGAGCGAGGCGGCGTGCGCGGAGGAGGTCATCGCCTTTCCGGCTCTGGCCGACGACGAGCCAGCGACCCGAGATTCCGCTCGCCCACCCCCCGCGCATGTCGAGCTGCGAGAGCACGCGGCGGTCGCGGCGTCGCAGGATCTCGAGCCCGTCTCCGACGCGCACGACCGCAAGCCCGCCGCCGATCGCCGGCTCGCGGCCCGGAAGGTGGATGGTCCTGTGGCCTCGCCGGAGGAGCGCGCGGGCATCGTGGCCCTTCTGGTAGGCGACCTGGGCCCCGGTGGCGGAGGGGTCGGCGCCGTGAATCGGATTGCCGGGAGCCGCGGTCGCCGCGGCCGCGCCCAGGGTCGAGGCGACGATCACCAGGGCCAGACCGTCGCCGAGGCGCGCCCGCCCGTAGAGCGCGGGGCGTTCGGCCATCGCGGCGACGGCACGGATGCCGATCGGACGATCGGCGAGCGGGGCGAGAACGACGATCGGCAGCGCCCTTCCGATGCCGAAGGCGAGCCCGATGGCGACTCCGATCGTGGGGTCTCCGACGGCGAAGCTGATGCCGGCGAGCGCCCAGGCGCCGAAGCTGAGGACGAAGGTCGTGAAGCCCAATCCCAGCAGGACGCCGTAGAGCGCCGCGGCCACCGGCAGCGGCATGCGCCAGCGCCAGGCCTCGGGAAGCTGGCGCCGCACCTGCGGCACGATCCGCACGCGGCGGACCTCGGCCACGGCGGCGACGGCCGCGATGGCCGCGGCGACGAAGTACGCAAGCTGTCCGCCGATCCCGTGGACGAGCTCGCCGAGTGCTCCCAGCAGTCCGAAGGTGAGGACGCCACCCGCCAGCGCGCCCGGGAGGAAGGTCGCGCATGCCGCGATCGTCGTGGGCATCCGCCCGGAATGGCCACGCAGTCCGAGGGTCTCAATCATCGAGAACCCGCATGGCGACCAGGTTCCCGTGAGCCCGATCGGGATCGCCGCGAGCGCCAGCACGATCGCCTCGGCGCTCATGTCGAGCGCCCCCTCAGCAAGGGACCTTCGTCTGGTAGTAGGTGACGCAGAACACCTTGCGCGACCCGTAGCAGTAGCCGTGAAGCGCGGCGTCGCCGTTGATGCGCTTGTGGTTGTGAGCGCAGCAGTCCCAGAGCTTGCGGACCGTCCCGCCGCAGCATCGGTACCAGGCGCCCTGAAGGTGCGCTTCAAACCCGTAGAGGCGCGCCGTCTCCTCGCAGACCTTGGTGCGCGGTGCCGGCGGCAGCGGACGGCCGTCGGGGTCACGCAGGAGGTGCCCGTCGTCATCGACCGGCAGACCCGCGTGATCGACGGGGCGGCCGATGTTGTCGACGGGGTGGCCGTCCGAGGGACGCAGCGGATAGCCGTTCGAGTCCAGCCTCGGGAGGCCGAGCGGGTGGACGCAGGAGCCGGTGGTGTACGTGTGACCGCAGAAGTGGAAGGCGTCCGCAGTGTCGGGCTCCAGGGACTTCGCGACGACGCCACCGGCCGTGATCAGCGCCAGCGCCCGCCCCACCCGCGCGAGGAAGCCTCGCCGCGAGCTCGACGCGGCGAGCGACTCGAGCGCGTCGCCCAGCGGCTCAGCCACCGGCGACGCTCGCCGTGGTCGATTGGCGCCGCTCGGCGGTCGCCAGGACGCTCTCGAGCTGCGCGAGGTTGTTGAAGGTGCCCTTCGCGAGCACGGTCCCATCAAGGGCGAGCGCGACGGCGAACGGGCTACCCGGCACGCGCGCCTCTCGCCATAGGTCGGGCTCGGTGCCCTCTGGGAAGGTCGCGACGGCGATCCGGGGCTCGGCGGCGAGCGAGGCGATCGCGGGCTCGAGCGACTGGCAGGCGCGGCATCCCTCCGACACGAACACCGCGAGCGCGAGCGCGGCGCGTGGGGCGGCGTCGAACCGATCGATGAGCGGGCTGCGCGATCCGAGCTCCGGCCCCTCCTCGGGGATCTCGAGGGCGGAGTCGGGACCGAGGCGCAGCCTGAGCATCCCCACCTCCCTCGCAAGCGCCAGCACGGCGACGGCGAGCGCGGCCACGGCGACGAGGGCCACCGCGAGCCCCAGGCCGAGCCACTGGTCGGTGGAGAGCGCCGCCGAGCCCAGGACGGTGCTGACGAGGAATGCGGCGGCGAGGAGCGCGTTGCGCCCCACCGCGGCCGTGCTCACCGTCGAGCGCGCGCCGAAGCAAGCGCAGGGCGCCCCCGCCCGGCCGCGGCGGATCGCGATCGCGAGGGCGGCGGCGAAGGCGGTCATGAGGCCGGCGGCGAGATATGCGGCGAGCGTGACGCCGGCCGCGACCCCGACCGCGAGGCTCAGCTCGACCGCGATCAGCGCGCCCCAGACGATCCGCTGGGCGCGCTCGCCCGCGATGCCGAAGGTCGCGAACGCCGCCCGGCTCGTAGCCGGGCTCGCGAGCTTCGCGACGCTCGAGACGACGAGAACCCCTGCCAGTGCCAGGCGAATCGCTTCGGCAAGCACACGCTCAGAATATTCCGTGCCGAGCCGTCGTGCCTACGCTCTGTGGCATGCCGGAGCTGCCCGAGGTCGAGATCACGGCGCGGCGTCTCGACGCCGCGCTGCGCGGGGCCGAGGTGGAGTCCGCGGTGGCGCCCGGGATGGTGGCCCTGAAATCGGTGGAGGTCCCGCTGGGCGCCCTCGCCGGCCGCCGGGTCGAGGGGGTGAGGCGCGTCGGCAAGATGCCCGTGGTCGAGTTCTCGGCGGGCGACGACGACCTCGGCCCTCTAGCGCTCCTCGTCCACCTGATGTCGGCCGGGCGGTTGCAGGTGTTCGACAAGCGCGCCTCGCTTCGCGACCGCGCTTCCCGGGTGCTGATCCGCGTCGACGGCGGCCGCGAGCTCCGGTTGCGCGAGTTCGGGACCAAGCAGCGCGCATGGGCGAAGGTGCTGTCCGCGGGCGACGTCTCGAAAGACGAGATGGTCGCGACCCTCGGCCCCGAGGCCTGTCCCGCGCCGCCGGTCGAGGAGCTGGCCCGGATCGTCGAGGTGCCGCGGCAGCTCCATCCCCTCCTCCGCCACCAGCGCGACATCGCCGGCATCGGCCGGTCGTGGGTCGACGAGGTCCTGTGGGAGGCCAGGCTCGGCCCGTTCAGGAAGGGCGGCGATCTCTCGCCCGAGGAGGTCGAGCGCCTCCACGGCGCGCTGCCGGTGCTCGGCGCCGCCATCGACCACTACGAGAAGGTCATCGGGGCCACGGTGCCCGACAAGCTCCCGATGCCGCTCAAGGTCCACCGCCGGGAGGGTGAGCCCTGCCCGCGATGCGGCGACACCCTGGCTGCGGTCCACTTCGCCGAGCACTCCACGACCTACTGCCCAGCCGAGCAGACCGGCGGCCGGGTGCTGAAGGACCGGCGCCTCTCACGGCTTTTGAAGTGAGCTCGCGGGCGGTTAGCGGCTGGTGAGGTGGCGCAGGAGCGCTCGGCCGATCGTGACCGGATGGTTCACGACCGTCGCGAGCCGGCCCGTGAGGGAGAGCGGGTCGTGTGCGATCCCGAGCTGGCGCAGGACGGTGCCTGCGTCGAAGTAGACGCGCTCGCAGATCAGACGGTCCTCGTCGAACAGGAACAGCGCGCAGAAGCGCATCTCGAACTTCCGGCCGGTGGGCGGCAGCCCCCGATAGGACCCGAGGTGAGTGCCGTAGAGGTTCGCCTCCACGATC
Source organism: uncultured Actinomycetes bacterium (assembly GCA_963771655.1). Taxonomy (GTDB): domain Bacteria; phylum Actinomycetota; class Thermoleophilia; order Solirubrobacterales; family 70-9; genus JAWVFM01. The sequence continues at coordinate 58,919 of CAVYUG010000004.1, forward strand.
ACCGCATCGTCGGAATGGTGGAGCGCGATCAGCTCGTTGCGCTGATCGGGGAACGCGGTGCGAGTCTCCTCGAAGTAGCCGTCGACCTCGGCCTCGCCGTCGAACACGTCGCCCGTGGCGATCAGCTCGTAACGGGGGTGGTCGAACGTCTCCATCGTGACGTCGAACTCGTGCCTGTTCTCCGACTCCATGTGCCGGATGACGAGCTTCTCCCGCTTGGTCCGAAGCGCCTTGGTGGGGGGCATGGCCCGACCTTACAGCGGTTCCGGCTCGACGATAAGGGACAGGTCCAGCGCTGGCGCCGAGTGGGTGAGGGCGCCGATCGAAATCTGGTCGACGCCCGTCCCGGCGACGTCGGCGACGTTGTCCAGCGTCACGCCACCCGAGGCCTCGAGCGTCGCGTCCCCCTTCGCGTCGCGCAGCGCCACCGCGGCGCGAAGGAGCTCGGGACCCATGTTGTCGAGGAGTAGGCGGTCGGCGCCGCACGCGAGCGCCTCGCGGACCTGATCGAGGTCGGCGCACTCGACCTCGACGGGGAGGTCGGGCCGCGCTTCGCGCGCGGCCTCCACCGCCGCCTCGATGCCGCCGGCCAGCGCGAGGTGGTTCTCCTTCAAAAGGAAGGCGTCGTGGAGGCCCATGCGGTGGTTGGTTCCCCCGCCCGCGGCGACCGCCGCCTTCTCGAGCAGTCGCAGGCCCGGCGTCGTCTTGCGGGTGTCGAGGATCGTCGCGCCGGTCCCCTCGACGGCGCGGGCGTAGCGGGCGGTGAGGGTCGCCACGCCCGACAGATGGCCGAGGAAGTTGAGGGCCGTCCGCTCGGCGGCGAGCACGGCACGCGCCGGCCCGGCGATCCACGCGGCGTCGAACGGCACCTCGTCGCGCCACTCCCCCTCACGGACGAACGGCTCGAGGTCCCCAGCGCCGGCCTGGCGGAAGACCTCGGCGGTGACGTCGAGGCCGAAAAGCACACCCGGCGCCTTCTGCACGATCCGGGCGCTGGCCTCGACGTCGTCGGGAACGGTCGCATCCGAGGTGACGTCGCCGCCGCCGATGTCCTCGGCGAGGGCCTCTGCGACCAGCATTGACAGATCCATCAATCGCCCGCGAACACCGCGAGCGTCGCGGTGAAGCCGTGGAGGAAGTTGCGGCCACCGACCGGCCCGATCTCGCCGGCGCAGAAGAAGCCCGCCGCGGGAGCGCCAAGCGCATCCTCGACCGCTGTCGCATCGTGGTCGGGAAAGTCGAACATGTGCGAGCCACGCCCGTTGCACGTGAACAGAAGCGCGCCGGCGGCCCCCGCGGGCCCGAGGGCCATCGCCTGTGTCCGAAGCGCCGCGCGGAGGTCCTCGTCGGCCGAGGCCCCGTCGCGCACGTGCATTCGCACCGTCTGCCCGACCCGCACCCGCTCGCCGACGGCGATCGTCTCGGCAGCGGGATCCGACCCGATGATCGGCCGGACGAGGAAGTCGCCGCGGTCGTAGTCGGGCTGGTTCTCGTCGATCACGATCCCCAGCATCAGGCCCTGCGCGGCAAGGGCCTGCTCCTCCGGCTCGAGCCCGGCGATCGCCTCGCGAAGGCGCTCGATGGCGGGCTTGGACGCAAGCTCGGAGATCACGTTGCCGGTGGCGGCCGTGATCGTCATCTCGGGGCCGACCGGCGTCGCGCCCTGCGATACGCACGGGACGATCGGGACGCCCGAGAGGGAGCACGCGGCCGCCCCGGCGTCGACCACCTCGCCGTCGACCATGAGCGAAGCGGACCCGGCGGCCGAGGCGCTCGCCAGGCCGCCGAGCACCGGCATCCCTGGCCGCGCGTCGTTGAGGCGCTTCAGCAGGAGCTCGACGGCGAAGGTGTAGGGATCGGCCAGGACGATCAGGGCGTCGCCGAGCCGGTCGTCGTCGAGGCCCCGGAGCTCGCGCCCGTCCTCGGCCGCCTCGACGCCGCCGGTCTGGACCACCTCGAGGCGGTGCATCCCGATCTCGGCGCCCGGAAGCGACGCCGCCCATACGACGGCCCCCGGGCCCTCCTCTATCTCGCGCCCGGCCCCGACGACGCCCCCGGCGCCGCAACCGAGCAGGTGCGACGGATCGAGGCCGTCGTAGACGGACGACATGATCCACTTGGCGTGGCCGAGGTGCTGCGCGCTCGCGAATACGAGGCACAGATCGCACGCCTCGCCGCCCAGGCCGGCGCGCGCTTCCGCCGCCGCCGCGGCGAACGCCTCGACCGGATCGAGCTCCTCGGAGACTCCCACCCCGATCCTCGCCGCCACGCTAGTTCCCCGCCGCCGCCTTCAGGAGGTACTCGCGGACGAACCCGTCGAGGTCCCCGTCGAGCACGCGTTGGGCGTCGCCCACCTCGTGGCCGGTCCGGTGGTCCTTCACTCGCTGCGAGGGGTGGAGCGTGTAGCTGCGGATCTGCGAGCCCCAGCCCACGTCCGCCCGCTCGCCGCGCTCGGCCGCCAGCTCCTCGGCCCGCTTCCGCTCCTCGAGCTCGAGCAGGCGGGCGCGCAGCAGCTTCATCGCCGTCGCCTTGTTCTGCGCCTGCGAACGCTCGTTCTGGCACTGGACGACGATGCCGGTCGGCACGTGGGTGATGCGCACCGCCGAGTCGGTCTTGTTCACATGCTGCCCGCCGGCCCCCGACGCTCGGTAGGTGTCGACGCGCAGGTCCTCGTCGTCTAGCTCGACCTCGACGCCCTCGTCGGCGAGGGGGGCGACGTCGACCTCGGCGAAGGCGGTGTGGCGGCGCTTCTGGGCATCGAAGGGCGAGATGCGGACGAGCCGATGAACCCCGCGTTCGGCGCTGAAGAGACCGTATGCGTTCTCGCCACGGGCGATGAACGTCGCCGACTTGAGCCCGGCCTCCTCACCCTCGGACGCCTCGGCCATCTCGACGTCGAAGCCGCGGCGCTCCGCCCAGCGCAGGTACATGCGCAGGAGCATCTCGGCCCAGTCCTGCGAGTCCGTCCCCCCGGCACCGGAGCGCACCGTCACGACGGCGTCGCCGGCGTCGTACCGCCCGCCGAACAGGCGTGCCTCCTCGAGCTCGGCGAGTCGTCGCTCCACCGAATCGAGCTGCGCCTCCAGCTCGGCGGCGATCTCCGGGTCCTCGGCCGCCATCTCTACCAGCTCCCCGAGATCGGCCGCGTCCGATCGAAGCGAGGCGAACGTCTCGAGGCGCCGCTGCTGGGCTGCGTGCGCCGCCGAGGTCCTGGCCGCCTGCTCCTGGTCGTCCCAGAAGCCCGGGCGCTGCATCTCCTGCTCGAGGCCGGCTACGCGCTCGGCGAGCACGTCGGGGTCAAAGGTAGTCCGCGAGCAGCCTCAGGCCGTCGCGTACCTCCTCGACGCGCTCGGAGATTGTGCGCTCCGCTCCTGCCTCGGCCATGCAAGGAGCCTAGCTCGCGACGGCGCGCCGGTAGCGGGCGACCGCAAGCGCGCTGAAGACGACGATCAGCCCGACGCACCAGAGCACCGAGACCCAGATGTCGTTCCCAGCCGGCGTGCCGACGAACAACGACCGAGCCGCGTCGACCATGTACGAGAACGGGTTGACGTCGGTCGCGAACGTCTTCAGCGGCTCCGGCAGGGTCTGCGGCGGCACGAACGCGGACGAGAGGAACGTGAGCGGGAAGATGATGATGAACCCGTACGCGTTCGCCGACTCCGGGCTCGAGACGATGAGCCCGACCCACGCGAACACCCACGAGAACGCGTAGCCGATCAGCAGCATCAGCCCGATCCCGCCGATGACCTCAAGCGCCGGGGCGCTGAAGGTGAAGCCGACGATCAGCCCCACGCCGATCATCACCGCGAGCGCGAGCGAGTTGGTGACGATGTCCGAGAGCGTGCGTCCGGTGAGGACGGCGGACCGCGCCATCGGCAGCGAGCGGAAGCGATCGATGAGACCGCGGTTCATGTCCTCGCTGAGACCGAGCGCGGTGGCGAAGCCGCCGAACGCCATCCACTGGACGATGATCCCGGGCAGCATGAAGTCCGCGTAGTCGCCGAACCCGGGCGGGACCTGAATCGCGCCGCCGAACACGTAGACGAAGAGCAGCACGAACATGATCGGCTGGAGCGTGAACGCGGTCAGCAGATCGGGCTGCCGCTGGATGCGCTTGAGCCCCCGAACGGCGATCACGACGGAATCGGCGACGGCGAATCGAAGCCGGCTCATCGCGCGGTCTCCGCGTCCGCGTCCGCGTCCGCACCGTCGGCCTCGGCCTCCTCCGGCGGCCGGCCCGTGAGGGTGAGAAAGACGTCGTCGAGCGTCGGGACACGAATCGCGATGTCCTCGAACTCGACGCCGGCGTGGTCGAGCGTTCGCACGGCGCTGGCGATCGCGCCGCGCCGCTCGCTCACGGGGACCCGCACGACCCCGTCCTCCGCGGAGGGTCGGTCGCGCGCGAGGGTGGCGAGCGCCGAGAGCGCTGCCTCGACGTGCCTGGAGTCCGTCAGCGCAACCTCCAAACGCTCGCCGCCAACCCTCCGCTTGAGCTCGCCGGAGGTTCCCTCGGCGATCACCGTGCCGTGATCGATCACCGCGATCCGGTCTGCCAAGCGGTCTGCCTCGTCGAGGTACTGGGTCGTCAAGAGGACGGTCGTCCCGGCGGCGCGGCGACGCTCGATCACCTCCCACAGGCCGAGCCGGCTACGCGGGTCGAGGCCGGTCGTCGGCTCGTCGAGAAAGATCACGGGCGGCCGGACGACCAGTGCCGCGGCCAGGTCGAGCCGGCGCCGCATGCCGCCGGAATAGGTCTTGACGAGGCGGTCGGCGGCATCGTCGAGCTCGAAGCGCTCGAGCAGCTCGCGGGCGCGGTCCCGGGCCTCGCGGCGGGGTCGGTGGTAGAGAAGACCGACCATCTCGAGGTTCTCCGCGCCGGTGAGGTTCTCGTCGACCGCGGCGTACTGACCGGCGAGCCCGATTCGCATCCGCAGCTCGGTGGCGTCGCCGAGCACGTCGAGCCCATCCACCCGCGCGCTGCCGCCGTCGGGCGGAAGCAACGTGGTCAGGATTCGAACCGCGGTCGTCTTTCCGGCGCCGTTGGGGCCGAGCAGCCCGTAGACGGTGCCTCGCGCGACCGTCAGGTCGACGCCGCACAGGGCATGCACGTCGCCGTACGACTTCTCGAGACCGCGCGTCTCGATCGCCGGACCGGTCACCCTCGGTCCTGCGGCCGCCAGCTCCGGACCTTCCCGTCGTGCAGCTCGAACACCCAGGCCATCTCGTCCTCGCGCGCCAGCTCGGCCGAATCGTGCCACCACCACTGCTTGCGAACGAGCGCCACTGCGTGATCGCCCTCCACCTCGATCGAGTCGAGCTCGATGCGCTGATGGAGCTCGCCCTCAGGAACCCGGCGCGCCCAGGCCAGGGCCTCATCGATCCCTCGCTTGGCGCCCCGCGCGGAGTGGATCACCACGTCTGGGTCCAGGACCTCGCCGAGCCGCTCGAGGTCCTCGGCGTTGAAGGCGTTGATGAACTCGATGACGGCGGCCGGGGCCTCAGGCCCCATGGCACTTCTTGTACTTCTTGCCCGAGCCGCACCAGCAGGGATCGTTGCGCCCGATCTTCTCGTTCTCGGACTTGACGACCGTCACCGGGTTCTCGCCGGCTCCGTTGCCGCCGTCCTCGGCCGCCGCTCCGGCAACGCCCGCCGGCTCGGGACCGGCCGCGGTGGCGACGGCCCCGCCGGCCGCGGCCGCCTCCGCGAGCGCCGAAGGCTGCTCGGGCCCGCCGCCAGAGTAGGAGACCGGCGGCGGCGCCTGCGCGGGCTCGGGCTCGAAGTCCGTGGGCTCGACCGTCACCTCGACGTGGAAGATGACCCGCGCGAACTCCTCCCAGATGGCGTTCATGAGCTCGCGGAACATCTCGAAGCCCTCGTTCTTGTAGGCGACGAGGGGATCGATCTGGGCGAATCCACGGAGATGGATGCCCTCGCGCAGGTAGTCCATCTCGTAGAGGTGCTCGCGCCAGCGGTTGTCGATGATCTGCAGCAGGATCTGACGCTCGAGGAAGCGCATCAGCTCGTCGCCGAGCTCCTCCTCGCGCTTCGCGTACGCGGCGATCGCGTCCTCGCTCAGGATCGTGATGATCTCGTCGCGGTCGGAGCGGGCGGCGTCCTCGCCGCCGAGCGAGACCGACAGCGGCCAGAGCTGGCCGGCCTGGGCCTCGAGCCCGGCCAGGTCCCAGTCCTCGAAGATCTCGCTATCCGTGTACTGGCCGACCAGGCGGGCGATCACGTCGCCGAGCTCCTCCCGCACGACGTCCGACATATCGCGTCCCTCGAGGATCTCGCGCCGGTACTTGTAGACCACGCGGCGCTGCTCGTTCAGCACGTCGTCGTACTCGAGGACGCGCTTCCTGATCAGGAAGTTCTGCTGCTCGACCTTCTTCTGGGCGTTCTCGATCTGCTTCGAGAGCATCTTGGCCTCGAGGGGGTACTCCTCGCCCTCCTCGTCGACCGGCCCCAGCCGGTCGAGGATCTTGTAGATGCGGTCGCCGGCGAAGAGGCGGACGAGGTCGTCCTCGGCCGAGAGGAAGAACCGCGACTCACCGGGGTCGCCCTGGCGGCCGGATCGCCCGCGAAGCTGGTTGTCGATGCGGCGTGACTCGTGGCGCTCGGTACCGCAGATGAATAGGCCGCCGGCCTCGCGGACCTCGTCGCCCTCGGCCTCGGTCAGCTCCTCGAAGCGATTCGTCTCCTCCGCGAGCGCCGCCTCGTAGGCCTCCGAGCCCTCCTGAAGCCCCTTCTTCTTGAGCTCGGCCCTCGCCAGGTTGTCGGGGCTGCCGCCGAGCTTGATGTCGACGCCGCGGCCGGCCATGTTGGTGGCGATCATCACCGCGCCCTTGCGCCCCGCCTGGGCGATGATCTCGCCCTCGCGCTGGGCGTACTCGGGCTTGGCGTTCAGTACCTCGTGGTCGATGCCCTCTCGACGGAGCTCGCCGGAGAGCATCTCCGAGATCTCGACCGAGATCGTGCCGACGAGAATCGGCTGCCCCCGCTCGTGGCGCTCGGTGATCTCGCCGACGACGGCCTTCCACTTCGCGCCCTTCGTCTTGTAGATCTGGTCGTTCTGGTCGTTGCGGACCATCGGCCGGTTGGTGGGGATCTCCACCACCGGCATCTCGTAGATCTTCATGAACTCGTTCGCCTCGGTCAGTGCCGTGCCGGTCATGCCGGCGAGCTTCTCGTAGAGGCGGAAGTAGTTCTGGAGCGTGATCGTGGCGAGGGTCTGGTTCTCCTCGCGAATCCCCAGGCCCTCCTTCGCCTCGATCGCCTGGTGGAGGCCCTCTGACCAGCGCCGGCCCTCGAGGATGCGACCCGTGAACTCGTCGATGATCTTCACCTCGCCGTCGATCACCGCGTAGTCCTTGTCGCGCTTGAACAACGACTCGGCCTTGAGCGACTGGACGAGGTGGTTCACGAGCGTTCCGTGCTCGGAGATGTAGAGGTTGTCGACGCCGAGGAACCTCTCCGCCTTGGTGACGCCGGGCTCGGTCGGCGCCACCGTCTTGTGCTTCTCGTCGTACTCGTAGTCGTAGTCGGCCTCGGACGTGTCGCGGTCCTCGCCCAGCGACTTGAGCTTCTCCTTGGTGGGCTCCCCCTTGAGCTGCTTCGCGAGGCGGGCGAACGTGTAGTAGAGGTCGGCCGCCTGCTCGGGAGCGCCCGAGATGATCAGCGGCGTCCGCGCCTCATCGATGAGGATGTTGTCGACCTCGTCGACGATCGCGAAATGGTGGCCTCGCTGAACGGTCTCCTCGAGCTGGACCGCCATGTTGTCGCGGAGGTAATCGAAGCCGAACTCGGAGTTCGTGCCGTAGACGACGTCGGCCGCGTACTGCGGATGGCGGGTGGTGGGGTCCTGGTCGGTCTGGATCACGCCGACCGACACCCCGAGGGCGTCGTAGATCGGGCCCATCCACTCCGCGTCGCGCTTGGCCAGGTAGTCGTTGACGGTGATGACGTGGACGGCATCGCCGGCGAGGGTGTTGAGGAAGACGGCGAGCGTCGCCGTGAGGGTCTTTCCCTCACCGGTCCTCATCTCGGCGATCGAGCCGTCGTGGAGGACCATGCCGCCGATCAGCTGGACGTCGAAATGGCGTTGCCCGATGCTGCGGCGAGCCGCCTCGCGGCAGAGCGCGAACGCCTCGGGAAGGAGGTCGTCGAGCGATTCCCCGCCCTTCGCGCGCTCCCGAAGCTCGCCCGCCGTCTCGAGGATCTCGGCGTCCTCGAGCAGCTCCATCTCCGCCTCGATGCGGTTGATCTGCTTGACGCGCCGCTCGTAGTCCTTGAACTGCCGGCCCTCGCCGAGGCGGAGCGCGCGGTCGATTATTCCCTTGCCTGCGGCCACCGCCTATGAGGGTATCGTCCGGCCAGCCGGCCGCCGGCTAGGTCTGCTCGCGCTCTCGCAGCTCGATGCGCCTGATCTTTCCGGTGAGCGTCTTCGGCAGCTCGTCGACGAACTCGATCCTGCGGGGATATGCGTAGGCCGAGAGGTGGCCGCGGACAAAACCCTGGATCTCGGTCGCGAGCTGGTCGGACGGCTCGCTGCCCTCGGCCAGGACGCAGAAGGCCTTCACGACATGGCCCTTCACGTCGTCAGGTGACGCGACGGCGGCGGCCTCGCGCACGGCGGGGTGCTCGATGCACGCCGATTCGACCTCGAACGGGCCGATCCGGTAGCCGGCCGAGATGATCACGTCGTCGGCGCGGCCCGCGTACCAGAAGTAGCCGTCCTCATCGCGCTCGGCGGCGTCCCTCGTGTGGAACCACTCGCCCTCGAAGTCCTCGCGCGTCGCCTCGGGGTTCCGCCAGTAGCCGAGCGGATAGTGCGGGTTCGAACGGGCCCTCAGGCAGATCTCGCCGCGCTCGCCCATCCCCACCTCGTTCTCATCCTCGTCGAGGATCCGCACGTCCCAGCCCGGCATCGGCCTGCCCATCGAGCCCTCCCGCACCTCCATGAACGGGTAGTTCGCGCACAGGGGGTAGGACTCCGAGAGGCCGTAGTAGTCGAGGACCGTGATGCCGTACTGCTCACGGAACCACCGAATCGCCTCGGGGTTGAGCGGCTCGCCGGCCGAGCAGACGTGTCGGAAGCGCTGCGGGTAACGCTCTCCCGCATCCTCGACCGCCATCATCGCCCGCATCGCCGTGGGCGTCGTGAAGACGTTCGTCACCGCGTGCTTCGAGAGCACCGCGAGCTGCTTGTGCGGGTCGAAGCCGCCCTCCCGGGCGTAGACGAACTGCGTCGCTCCATACCGCCACGGGCCCATCAGCGGGCAGATGCCGGCGGCCCACGCCCACTCGCCCATGCCGTGGAAGAGCTCGCCCTCGGCGACGTGGTGGCAGTAGACGAACTCCTCGTGGGCGAGGAGATAGCGGTGGGCGTGAAGGATGCCCTTCGCCAGGCCCGTGGTGCCGGACGTGTAGTAGATCTGAGCCGGGTCGTCGGCCGCCGTGTCGACGGTGTCGAAGTCGTCGTCGAAGCCGTCCAGAAGGCTCGCGTCGAGGGTGACCACCTCCTCGACGAGGTGGCCGGGCATGCGGTCGGCGTTTTCGGCGTCGGTGACGATGAGCCTCGGCTCCGAGTCGGAGATTCGGTGCGCGATCCCCTCGTCGCCGTAGAGCACGGACAGGGACAGGAGGATCGCGCCGAGCTTCCAGGTGCCCAGGAACACAGCCGCGGTCTCGGGCGAGGCGGGCGCGCAGACCGCGACGCGGTCGCCCCGCTTCACGCCCCGCGACGCGAGGAGGTTCGCCGCCCGGTTCGCGAGCGCACCCTGCTCCGCCCACGAGACGGTTCGCTCCGTGCCGCGAAAGTCCTCGAAGACCATCGCGGTCCGCTCGGCGGGCTGCCCGTCGCAGACCTCGGCCGCGATGTTGTAGCGCTCGGGGACGTTCCAGACGTGCTGCGAGCAGGCCTCCTCGTAGGAGGAGATCTCGTTCGCGGTCGTCACCCCCACCTCGGCGCTCTAGGCCTCGCGGCGCCGGAGGCTCGCCTTGAACCGTCGCGCGGCCCAGCGCCGGCGGCGCTTCTCCCGATGGCGCTTCACCTGACGCCGGATGTCCTCGGCGATCTCGTGGATCGAGTGCAGCATCTCCGGGGAGGCCTCGTGAGCGCGGAGCGTGATGCCCTTCAGGTGGAGCGTGGCCTCGGCGACGCAGCTGTCGGCGATCGCCGGATTGCGCTCCTCGCTGAGCTCCACCTCGAGCCGGGCATGCTCGGAGACCTGCTTGCCAACGCGGGCGAATCGCTTGTCGATCGCTTGCCGAAGATCGTCGGTCACCTCCGTGTTCCGCCCCTTGACCTCGATCCGCACGATGGCTCCTTTCGGTCGGTCGAGGCAATCCTACGCCGACTTCGGCCGCGGCTGGGGGTCACGTCGCCCGCGCGAAGGCCACCGCCCCAACCGTGCGGGCCCCGCCGGCACGCAGGGCGTGAGCGCATGCCGCCAGGGTGGCGCCGGTGGTGACCACGTCGTCGACCAGCACGGCGCTCGGCGACACGTCGGCGCATGCCCGGACCACCGGCGCGGAGGAGAGGCGCTCCCAGCGCGGCCGGCCAACCTGGCGCGGGCCGTCAGCTCTGGCGAGGCACCGAAGGAGGGGGCGACAGGTGTTTCGGCTGATGGCGCGCGCGATCTCATGGGCCGGGTCGAAGCCTCGCCTCCGGCGGCGGGAGGGTGCCGGTGGAACGGGGACCAGGACCGCACCGTCGAGGCGGCTTCCGGCCGCGGTGGCAAGCGCGGTCGCCATCGATTCGGCGACGGCCAGGCGGGCGCGGAACTTGAGCGCGCTGACGGTCGCCCGCGCCGTGCCCTCGTAGCGCGCCGCGGCGAGGGCCCAGTCCGCGCCGGAGACGATCACGGAGAGTGGGCCATCGCGGGCGAGCGAGCCGTCGCATCGGCCGCAGAGCGCCTCGCCGGCTTCGGTCGCTGACCCGCAGACCGAGCAGAGCGGCGGAGCGAGTAGCGACCAGGCACGGTGCATGCTCGAAGCCTCTCCGCCGCGGCGCTACACGTGTCAGCGAGGGCGCGACGTTTCGCGCGGAGGACCGTGACGAAAGCGTCGCGCCCCGGCACGGGGGCGACTTTGCCCGGTATAGCCGGGCTAACTCGCCCCGCTGCCGCCGGAAACGGCTCGGCCCCGCCGAGGCGCGGCCACCGTGCGGTGGCGGCCGGCGCGCTTGGCGTCATACAGGGCCGTGTCGGCGCGGGAGACCAGGACGTCGGGATGCTCGTTGAGCACCCACTCCACCACCCCGGCCGAGGCCGTCTCGCCGCTCGGCGTCGCCGAGCGGAGCCGCTCGATGACCTCCGAGGCGGCCCGGAGGTCGCAGCCGGGCATGATCGCGACGAACTCCTCGCCGCCGAAGCGGGCCAGGACGTCGTAGGGGCGGAGGACCTGGCGCCAGGCGGCCGTCGCGCGCTTCAGGTGGCGGTCGCCGGCGAGGTGGCCGTGCCGGTCGTTGAAGTCCTTGAAGTGATCGAGGTCCACCATCGCGATCGAGAGCGGCGAGCCCTCGCGCCGCGCGCGCGCGAGCTCCCGCGGGAGCTGCTCCTCGAGCGCCCGGCGGTTGGGGAGGCCCGTCAGCTCATCGGTTCGGACCATGCGCTGAAGGCGGTCGACGTCGGCGGCTCGGCCGATCGCGAACTCGGCCTCCGCGGCGAGGAGGTCCAGCATCGAGGAGACCCGCGGCGGGACAATCCCGATCCGGTCACGCCACGCGACCGCGAGCACGGCGGAGTGCACGAGGGCCCGGCCGACGGGATGCCAGGCCGCCGTCCGCACGCCGGCCCGTCGAAGCAGGTCGCGCTCGGCGCCGGCCGCGCGGGTCGTGCGGGTGACGACCTCGTGGCCCTTGCGGATCGCCCGGGCGGCGCCCGAGATCGGGATCGCCGATCCACACCTCAGCGCCGAGAACGTCGGCGCCGAGGACCTCGGAGACCACCAGGACCGAGACCGCCCGGTGTCGCCTCCAGCAGCATCGCCACCGGCGCGTCGGCGAGCCTCGCCGCGCCCTCGCATACGACCCGCCGCGCGGTCCGACGAGCCGCGCGAGCGCGCGAGCGCCCGCGTCACATCGGCGACGAGCGCCGCATCCTCTGCCCAGCGCTCTACCTCGCGCTGGTGTCGCGCACTGGCAAAGCCATCCACCTCCTTGGTCGACAGGACAGTACCCCGGAGGTGAGGCGGATATCACAATTTGGACGGACGTTTCCGGCGACTGGACGGTTAGTCGAAGACCGCGCGCTCGACCTCGCCGAGGTCGTTCGAGCAGCCGATGACCGCGGGCGCCTTGCCGAGGGCGGTATCGGGGTCCTTGAGGCCATGGCCCGTGAGGACGCACACGACGGTCTCGGGAGGCGTGCCACCATCGGCCGCGGGCAGGCCGTGCGCCAGCACGCCGGCCACGGAGGCGGCGGACGCCGGCTCGCAGAAGACCCCCTCGCTGGAGGCCAGCAGCCGGTACGCGTCGAGGATCTGCTCGTCGGAGACCGCGGCGATGCGCCCACGCGAGGCGGTGACGGCCGCCATCGCCTCCTCCCACCGCGCGGGGTTGCCGATCCTGATCGCCGAGGCGATCGTCTCCGGGTGCGCTATCGGATGGCCCTCGACCAACGGTGCGGCGCCGGCGGCCTGGAACCCGTAGAGGAGAGGGGCGACGCCGTAGTCGCCGAAGCCTCGCCACCAGGCGGTGATGTTGCCCGCGTTCCCAACCGGGATCGCGAGCGCGTCGGGCGGGCCACCCAGCTCGTCGCACACCTCGAACGCGGCCGTCTTCTGCCCCTCGATCCGGTGCGGGTTCACGGAGTTGACGAGCTCCACCGGGTGCTGTTGCGCGAGCTCGCGCACGATCGCGAGCGCCTCGTCGAAGTTGCCGCGCAGTGCGATCACCCGAGCGCCGTGCATCAGTGCCTGGGCGAGCTTCCCGATGGCGATCTTCCCCTCGGGCACGATCACTGCGCCCCGCAGGCCCGCGCGCGCGGCGTACGCGGCCGCGCTGGCCGCCGTGTTGCCGGTGGAGGCGCAGATGACGGCCTCGGCGCCGGCGCCCTTCGCCCGCGACACGGCGACCGTCATGCCCCTGTCCTTGAAGCTGCCCGTCGGGTTCGCGCCCTCGAGCTTCAGCAGCACCCGCGCGCCGACACGCTCCGAGATCACGGGCGCCTCGACCAGCGGCGTCGAGCCCTCGTTGAGCGTCACCACCGGGTCGCCGGGCTCGATCGACAGCCGATCGCGGTATCGATCGATGAGCGGCTGCGGGCTCAGACGAACTCCTCCTCGATGACCCGGATCGCTCGCGGTGCGGCGCGGACGAAGTCGAGCGGGGCGATCTCGGAGAGCGCCGCGTAGAACCGCTCCTCCGGGCCCGCGTGCATGACCATGACGAGGCGGGCGTCGGCGCCGAGCCCGCGCTGGACGACGCTTCGCACCGAGACCTCGTTCCGGCCGAGGACGTCGGCGACCTGAGCCAGAACGCGCGGGCGGTCCGCCACCTCGAGGTGCAGATAGAACGATGAGACCGCCTCCCGCACGATCGGCAGGTGCTCGCGAGGCTCGTGGACCGGGGCCTCGCCCGCGAGGATCGAGACGACGTCGCCGAGCACCGCCGTCGCCGTCTCGGTTCCACCCGCGCCGGGGCCCGACATCGTGATCTCGGTGATGGCGGGCGCCTCGACCATCACCGCGTTGAACGGCCCGGACACCGGCGCCAGCGGGTGCCCGGGGTAGAGGAAGCAGGGATACACGCGGACGCTGATCCCGTCCTCGAGCCGCTCCGCAACCCCGAGGAGCTTCAGCGAGAGCCCGAGCTCCTTCGCGTAGGCGAGGTCGTCGGGCTGAATCGCGGTGATGCCCTCGAAGTAGACGTCGTCGAGCCCGACCGGCGTGTGGAAGGCGAGCCGCGCGAGGATCGCCATCTTCGCGGCGGCGTCCGCGCCGCCCACGTCGTCGCTCGGGTCGGCCTCGGCGTAGCCGAGCGCCTGGGCTCGCGAGAGCGCGTCGGCGTAACTGGCCCCCGTCGACGCCATCTCGGAGAGGATGAAGTTGGTCGTGCCGTTGACGATGCCGAAGACCTTCGTGATCTCGGTGGTGGCGAGGCTCTCCTGGATGACCCTGATGACCGGTACGACCCCCGCGACGGCCGCTTCGAACCGGAGCTGAACGCCGGCCTCGCGGGCGGCGGCGAAGAGCTCGTCGCCGTGCTGGGCCACGAGCTGCTTGTTGGCGGTGACGACGTGGCGTCCCGAGTTGAGAGCGCGCAGCACGTAATCGCGCGCCGGATCGGTCCCACCGATCAGCTCGACCACCACGTCGGATGAGGAGAGGATCTCTTCGAAGTCGCCCTCGGAGCGCCGCAGGAGGCCCACCAGCTCCGGTCGCCGCCCGGAGGCCGCGCCGATTGCCTCCGCCCGCTCCGCGAGGAGGGTCGCGAACGCCGAGCCCACCGTCCCGTGGCCGAGCAGGCCGACGCGCGCGACGTCAGGCATCGCGGGAGAGGAGATCGTCGTAGGTCTCACGCCGCACGGCGACGGTCGCGTCGCCGTCGCGGCAGAGGATGACCGGGGGGCGCACGACCCCGTTGTAGTTCGACGCCATCGAGTACCCGTAGGCGCCGGTGGCGGGCGTGACGAGAACGTCCCCGATCCGCGGCGAGGCGAGCCTCGCGTCGCGCACCAGCACGTCACCAGACTCGCAGTGCATGCCGGCGATCGTGGCCACGGTGTCCGCCGGCTCCGAGGCGCGGTCGGCGATGAGGGCCTCGTAGCGGGCGCCGTAGAGCATCGGCCGCATGTTGTCGGACATCCCGCCATCGACCGCGAGGTAGGTGCGGACACCCGGGATGTCCTTCACCGTGCCGACGGTGTAGATCGTCACCCCGGCGGAGCCGACGAGCGACCTACCCGGCTCGACGAGAATCCGAGGCGGATCGCCGAAGACCCCTTGAACGCCGCGCACCTTCACGTCGACGTAGTCCTCGATCGAGGGAGGCGAGTCCTCGCTCGTGTAGGCGATGCCGAGCCCGCCACCGACGTTGAGCAGGCGGCAGTCCTCCCCGGCGAGGCCCGCCAGGGCCTCGATCGCCCGGGTGTACGGCTCGAGCTCGAAGATCTGGGAGCCGATGTGGGCGTGGAGGCCGACCAGCTCGAGGCGGTTCGACGCCCGGATCGCCTCGACCGCCCGCTCGGCCAGCCCATCGTCGAGGCCGAATCCGAACTTCGAGTCGAGCTGGCCGGTCTGGACGTATGAGTGGGTGGACGCCCTGATCCCGGGAGTCACCCGGATCAACACGTCCTGGGGGCGGTCGAGGAGCCGCTCGAGCCGCGCGATCTCGTCGAAGGAGTCGACGATGACATGGCCGACGCGCGCGTCGATCGCGGCGCGAAGCTCGGCCTCGGTCTTGTTGTTGCCGTGCAGGTAGATCCGGTCACCCTCGAAGCCGGCGCGCAGCGCGGCCTCGAGCTCGCCCCCGGAGGCGACGTCGATCCCCAGGCCCTCCTCGCGGGCGATCCGGCACGCGGCGACGAAGGGCGCCGCCTTGCTCGCGTAGATCACCTCGAAGTCGTCCGTGCGCGCCCGGAACGCGTCGCGGTAGGACCGCGCGCGGGCGCGGATGTCGTCCTCGGCGTAGACGTAGGCGGGGGTGCCGAACTCGCGCGCGAGGTCCACCAGGTCGCAACCCGCCACCTCGAGGTGACCGCGATCGGTGACGCGCGAGCCGAGCGGATATACCGCCGACCCCTCGACGCGCGGGATCTCTGCGACGGGGCTCATGGAACGGGCATTGTGACTAGCTTGCGGCCCGTGGCAGGCAGCCGCCTTCCCAAACAGCCGAGCGCCGCGGGCGTCGAGGGCGAGCGCCCGTACCTGCTTTGGCTGCCCGAGCGCGACTCCCGGAGCCACCCCGGCATGCTCATCCTCCACGGCGCCGGGTCGCGCAAGGAGAACCACGCCGACTTCGCGCGCGCCTGCGCGGCCCGCGGCTGGGCCGCGCTCGCGTACGACCAGCGCGGGCACGGGGAGTCCGGCGACGAGATGGGCCCGGCGGCTCTCGCCGACGTCGGCCGCATGGCCTCGTTTCTCGCGGCCGTCGACGGCGTCGATCCGCGCCGCGTCTGCGCGCGCGGCTCGAGCATGGGCGGCTTCATGGCGATCCACGCGGCCGCGAGCGCCGACGCGATCGCCGGAGCGATCGCGATCTGCCCGGCGGGAGAGGGCGATCTGCGGCGCGGTCTGCGCTCCGGCGAGCTCGAGTTCCGCGCCTCGCCGGAGGCGGCGGCGGGCCTGGAGGCGTGGCTCGGTGAGCACGACCTCCGCGACGCGGTCGCGCTCATGGGGACGAAGCCGCTCTTCCTCGCGCACGCGCGCGGCGACGAGAGGATCCCCTACAGCTCGAGCGAGGAGCTCTACTCGCGGGCGGCCGACCCGCGCAAGCTGGTCGTGGTGACGGGCGGCCATCACCGGTCAGTGCAGCACGATGGCGAGCTGCAGGAGGTCGCCCTGCGGTGGATGGAGCGGGAGCTCGAGAAGGGGCGGCGTGAGGAGCTTTAGCTCCGAAAGAAGCGTGTAAGGGCGCCGAAGGCGCCCGCAAAGGACTTAGCTGCCGCCGAGCAGGCCGCCCACGGCCCCGCCGACGCCCTGACCGAGCTGGTCGCCCGCGTGGGGGTCGCCGAGCAGCCCACCGACACCGTCGACGACGCCGTCCACGGTGTCGTCGAGCGGCTTGGTGATCGGGCCTGTGGCGTCACCGACGCCGGTGTGGATCCCGAGGTTGCCGGCGGCGCTGTCGACGCTGTCGACGGTCCCCTGGATCGCGCCGGGGCTTCCGGCGGGCGTCGGGGTGGGCGACGGTGTCGGGCCGCCCCCGGTCGTCCCGCCCGGGCCGGTGCTTCCGCCGGGCGTAGGTGTGCCGGGAGCCGGGGCTCCGCCGGTGGTGCCGGCGCTGGTCGCGCCTCCGTCGGCCGCCCCACCGCCGCCTCCTCCGTGTGCGCGGCCGCCCGCTGCGGCCGGTGCGCCATGGGCGGCTCCGCCGGGTGTCGCAGCGACGGCGCCTGGAGCGCCCCCGAGCGCGGCACCCGCGTTGGCGGCGGCCGCTCGCGCCTGCGCGCGAAGGGTGACGCTGCCGTCGGTCGCGGCGTGGCCGCCGAAGGGAAGCCCCTTGAAGGCGACGAACGCGCCGACGGCCACGAAGACCGCGATGGCGCCCGCGACCAGCGTGAGGGAAACCCCCGTGCCGGCGAGATAGGCGCGAGCCTGCGGGCGCTGGGCAATGGCTGTTCCGTTGCTCATTCGGATCCGTCCGTAGCGCGCGCGGTCGAAGGACCGCAATCGCGGTTCAGCTTGTTATCGGCAGAGTCCAGCCGAACCTTTAGCGATTGTAGATCGAGAGGGGCCCCTATGGCAAGTAGGCCATCGGGTCCGTCACCTGGCCGCTGATCCGGACCTCGAAGTGCAGGTGCGGCCCGAAGCAGAGGCCGGTGCAGTCGCTGTAGCCGATCACCTGACCCTGGCTCACGTGCTGGCCCTGGGAGACGGCGAATCGCTCCTGGTGCGCGTAGCAGGTGGAGAGGTTGTTGCCGTGATCGATGCAGGTGTAGTTGCCGTAGCCCCCGCTCGATGCCTCCGGCTGCGTGAACATCACGGTCCCCGCCATTGCGGCCCTGATCGGCGTTCCGCTGGGCACCGCGATGTCGATACCCGGATGGCAGCTCTCCCACGGGCGTGGCTCGCAGAAGGGCGAGGTGACCGGGCCGTTGACCGGCCAGATCATTCCCGAGGCGCTGACCCCGCCCGGCACCGGGCCCGCCGGCTGCGCCGGGGCGGGCGATGAGCTCGCCGCGGCGGCCTGCGCGGCCGCGATCTGGGCGGCGATCTTGCCCTGGATGGCGGAGACGTCGCCCTCGAGCTTGACCTGCGAGTCCTTCACCTTCTGAAGGGCGGCCTGCTGATTGGTACGAGCCGTCGCGAGCTGGCCCTGGCGGATCGCGAGCTGCCGCTGGGCGCTCTCGAGCTGGGCCTTGCGGTCGGTGATCGTGTTCCGCTCGGCGGTCACCCGCTTCACGGTGTGCCGGGCGCCGTTGCGAAGGTTGCGGACGCTCGCTGCGAGGTGGGAGTCCTGCCGCTGGATGCTCTTCAGGTAGTCCGCTCGCGTGGCGAGGTCGTCGAAGCCGTGCGCGCTCAGGATCACGCTCATCACGTCTGGCTCGCCGGACTTGTAGATCGCGACGAGACGCCGCTCGAGCGCCTCGAGCGCGCGGTGCAAACGGCCCCTCAGGACGCGGAGGCGCTGCTTGTCGTGGACGAGCTCGGCCCTCACGCGCCGCAGCTGGACCTCGGCGATCGCGATCTGGTTGCGAAGCGAGGCGACCTGGCCCTGGAGGCGATGCAGCTCCGTGTCGTAGCGCTGGATCGTCGTCGAGAGGACGCCTTCGCGCGTCTTGGCGTGCTTCAGCTCCGCCTGCTTGTGCTGGAGCTGCGAGTGGAGGTCCTGCGCGGGCGCGGCTTCGACCCCGGCGACCGCGAACGTCGCGGTGCAGGCGATCACGGCGCCGAACAGGCGCCATCGTCTGATCTGTCCGATCACAGTCTCGAAGGGCAAGGCGAGGCGAGCAGCCACGGCCGGTCGGCGGCCGAGATTACCAATCCAGCGCCCGATTGCAAGCATTCCTTAACACTTATAGGCGGTTCTGCAACGCGAATTGCAGGGATTTCCCGCCCGTGGGGCCGCCTCTTTAGGGAATATGCGTCAGACGGCGACCTGCGCGGCCGCGGGCCTGCCGTTCGTCGCGGCCCCGTTCGTCGCCATCGCGTCGGCGGCGACCTCGAGGCCCTCGGCGAGCTCGCGCCGGTACTCGGCCACCTGCATCCGCGCAATGACCTGCCGCTGCACCTCGGCCGTGCCCTCGAAGAGCTGGTAGATCTTGGCGTCGCGGAACCACTTCTCGAGCGGGCACTCCGCGCTCAACGCGTACGGCCCGACGAGGTCCATGCAGGTCCGCGTGGCCCACATCGCGACGTCGCCGCCCTTGAGCTTCGACATGGAGCCCTGGCCGCCGGTGAGCGGGATCCCGTTGCGGCCCATCCACGAGGCGCGCTGGACGAGGAGGCGGGCGGCGTCGATCTCCATCGCGACGTCGGCGAGTCGCTGCTGCACCGACTGGCGCTCGAGCGGTGGCTTGCCGGCGGTGGAGCTCTCGTCGAGCCAGCGCTCGACCGGGTCGTCGATGACGCCGTCCGAGAGCAGGTAGCCGACGGTCCACTCGTAGGCGGCCCGGGCGATGCCGATCGCCGACGCGCCGACGATCGGGCGCGTCAGCTCGAACGTCGCGAGCGCGCCCGAGGCGCGCCCCGACGACTCGCCCGAGCGCGCGCGCTCGAGCTTGCGCTCGAGCTTGTCCATCCCGCCGAGGAGGTTGTCGAGGGGGACGCGACAGTCCTCGAGGATCACCTCGGCCGTGTGCGAGGCGCGAATGCCGAGCTTCGACTCCTTCTTGCCCTGCTCGATGCCCGGCGTGCCCTTGCCGATGACGAAGGAGGCCTGGCCACGGTGGCCGAGCTCCGGATCGACGGTGGCGACGACGACGTGGACATCGGCGATGCCGCCGTTGGTGATGAAGACCTTGGTCCCGTTGAGGACCCACTCGTCGCCGTCGCGCTTGGCCGTGGTGCGAAGGCTCTTGACGTCCGAGCCCGCCTGCGGCTCGGTCACCGCGTAGGCGCCAAGCTTGATCTCGTCGCCGACGCCGAAGCACTGCGGAACCCACTGCGCAATTTGCTCGGGCGTGCCGGACGAGGCGAGGCCGGCCGCCGCGAGGCTCGAGCCGGAGAGCGCCAGGGCGATCCCCGCGCACCCCCAGTGTGTCTCCTCGGCGTAGATGGCGCCGAGGACGCCGTCGGGATCGCTGCCGAAACGCTGAATCAGGTCGATGCCCTGCATCCCCTGCTCGCGCGCCGCCTTGATGACCTCCCACGGCGTCGACTCGTCGCGATCGTGCTGCGGCGCCGCGGGGCGGATCACGTCGGCCGCAAACCGATGGCACTCGTCCTTGAACTCGAGCTGCTCATCGGTGTAGGCGAAGTTCATTGGACCTCCCGCTCGGCTGATTGACTGGTCAGTCAATCAGACTCTACCACCGGGTAGGGACGCGGGTACCACCTTCGAACCGCCGAACGTCCCTCGACCCCGCGTATAGCCCCCAGCGAGGGACTTTCGGCGGTGATGGGTACGGTTCGCGCCCGTGCGCGCCCGCTTTCTACTCCGCCGGACGCTCGTCGTGATCGGCGCCCTGCTGGTGGCCGCGGGCATCGCGATTGGCGGCTATTTCGCCGGCAAGGCGCTCGTCGGGGACGGCGACGAGGACTCGGCGAGCGCTCCCGCGCCGCGCGTCGTCCTGCACAAGACGAAGCCCAAGGCGGCCTCGGACCTCGGCTTCCCCGCCTTCGCGACGCAGAACACCACTCGGGTCGGGGGCGTCGACGAGGTCACCGACGCCGCCGGCGTCGCGCTGGCGGCCTACCCGTCCACGGGCGGTGTTCGCGGGCCGGCCGCGGTGACGCTCGTGCCGGCCGAGTCGTGGCAGGAGTCGATCGCCGCCGCCTCGCTGGTCGCCCAGCCCGTCAGTGCTCCGGAGCTCGTCGGAGGGACCGAGGGCGTCCCCTCAATCACCGCCGACGCGCTCGGGACCCTCGCGCCGGCCGGCTCCAAGGAGACGGATAAGGCCCAGGTCTTCGCGATCGGGAGCGTCAGCGCGCCCAAGGGCCTCGAGGCGACCAGGGTGCGCGGCTCGGATCCCGCCATCGTCGCTGCCGAGCTCGCCCGCCTGCGGGAGAAGCTCACCGGCTCGCCGCCGGAGCACATCGTGGTGGCGAGCTCCACGAGCCCGGAGTACGCGATGCCAGCGGCAGCGTGGGCCGCGAGGTCGGGTGACCCGGTGCTGTTCGCCGGCAAGGGCCCACCCTCGCTCGCGACCCTGCGCGCCCTGCACCAGAGCGCCGGCACGCCGGTCTACGTGCTGGGCCCGCCTTCAGCGGTCTCCGAGCGCGCGTTCAACCTGATCAAGAAGGTCTCGCCGGGCGCGAAGCGCGTCGCGGGCGACGACCCGGTCGCGAACGCGATCGACTTCGCGCGCTACGTCGACGGGAGCTTCGGGTGGAACATCAACGACCCCGGGCACGGGTTCGTCGTCGCGAGCGCCGCGCGCCCGCTCGACGCCGGCGCCGCGGCCGCGCTCTCGGCCGGCGGCACCTGGGGGCCGCTTCTGCTGACGACCAGCGCGACCGAGATTCCGCCCGGGCTTCGCAGCTACCTCCTCGATCTCAAGCCCGGGTACGAGAGCGACCCCACTCGGGCCGTCTACAACCACGTGTGGGTGATCGGCGACGCGAACACGGTGTCGGTTGGCTTCCAGGCCCAGCTCGACGATCTGGCCGAAGCGGTCAAGGTAGGGTCCGCCGCGAAATGAGCGAGGCCGAACAGCCGGAGCGCCTGATCCGAGGGCGGGCCACGGTCGACGACATCCGCGCGCTGGCGGGGCCCTCGACGCCGCACTTCGCGCTTCAGATCCGTAACCGCATCCAGCGCCTGATCGCGCCGCTCGGACCCGACGACCCTGCACGGGTCGAGGGGGAGCGCCAGATCGCCCGGCTCGAGGACCTCGCCAAGCACTCGGGCGACCCGCGCGGGCCCCGCTCGGTCGCGGGCTGAGGAGATGGCACAGACCCTCGGCGAGGCGATGGACCGCGCCCGGGAGTTGATGAAGCCGGGCGCCGGCGAGGGGTCGATTGACGCCGGCTACCTCGATCTGATCGGCGGCGAGCTTCCGTCGACCGGAACGACACAGGACCTGATGCTGACGCGGCTGGTTCCGGTGATCTACGAGCGGTGGTGGCGGCCGGCGCTGGCTCAGGTGGCCAAGGGCCTCACCGGCCCCCGGATGTCAGAGGAGGTGCGGATCGCCCGGCTGCTTCTCGGACTCGGCTCGGGCGACACGGTGCTCGACCTAGCCTGCGGGCCCGGGAACTTCTCACGTGAGTTCGCGCGCACGGTGGAGCCCGACGGCCTCGTCGTCGGGGTAGACGCATCGCGAACGATGCTCGCCCGCGGCGTCGCCGACACCGAGCGCGCCGGGATCGAGAACCTCGCCCTGCTCCGCGCCGACGCCACCGACCTGCCGTTCGGCGACGACACCTTCGACGCCGCGTGCTGCTTCGCAGCCCTTCACCTCTTCTCGAATCCGTTCGCCGCGCTCGACGAGATGACCCGCGTGCTCAGGCCGGGCGGGCGCCTGGCGATCATGACCTCGGTGCGCCGCCAGGTCACGCTGCGGCCGTTCAAGCCGGTGATCGAGCGCACGAGCGGCATGCGGGTCTTCGAGTCCGACGAGATCACGGGCGCGCTGCGCACGCGCGGTTACACGAGCATCCACCAGCGGCTGGCGGGCATGGTGCAGTTCGTCGGGGGTCGGTTGGCGGGATAACCTCGGCCGGTGCCGGAGGTCGACCGAGCCCACGTACGCCTCGCCGAGCTCGTCGCCGCGCTCTCGCTCGGCGTCGACCTCGGATTCGGCCAGCCGATGGAGCACGCCCTGCGCCAGTGCCTCATTGCGCTTCGCCTCGCCGATCGCATGGGGCTGGACGATGATGAGCGGGCGGTCGTGTACTACACCGCGATGCTCGTGTCCGTCGGGTGCCACTCGGACGCCCACGAGCAGGCGAAGTGGTTCGGCGACGACATCGGGCTGAAGTCCGACAAGTTCGAGTACGAGTTCCCGAGCGTACGCGGCATGGCCGCCACCATGCGCCGCATCGGCGCCGGCAACCCGCCGCTCCACAGATTTCGGATCGGCCTCGAGTTTGCGGTCTCGGGCCGGCGCGACATGGATCACATGATTTCGACCCATATCGCGACGGCGCGGGCGCTCGCCGAGGAGCTGCGTCTCGACGACGGTGTGGTCGAGGCGCTCGGAGGCGCCTACGAGAGCTGGAACGGCAAGGGCTGGCCGGGCGAGCGCTCCGGCGCCGAGGTGCCCCAGGCAGCCCGGATCGGCCAGTTCGCGGAGTTCATCGAGGTGGCCCATCGGGTCGGCGGCGTCGAGGGGGCGATGGACCTGGCGCGGCAGCGCAGCGGGAAGCAGTTCGATCCCGCCCTGTGCACGCTGATCATCGAGGAGGGGGAACTGATGTTGAGCGACCTCGACGCGATCGGCACCTGGGATTCGGTGATCGAGGCGGAGCCGGCGCTGGCGAAGGTCGTCGCGGGCGAGCGGTTCGACGCCGCATTGCGCGCGATCGCGAACTTCGTCGACCTGAAATCGCCCTACACCCTCGGACACGCCGTTGCGGTGTCCGAGCTCGTCGCGGCCGCGGGTAGCCGCCTCGGAGTGTCGGACGACGAGGTTCGGACGCTCCGGCGTGCCGGGCTGGTACACGACTTCGGGAACCTCGGGGTCTCCAACGCGATCTGGGACAAGCCGGGGCCGCTCGGGCCCGGCGAGTGGGAGCGGGTGAGGGCACATCCCTACCTGACCGATCGCATGCTCCAGCAGTCCGAGGCGCTCCGGCCGCTCGGGGACATCGCGGTGCAGCACCGCGAGCGGCTCGACGGCTCGGGCTATCCCCGTGGGCTGGCGGGTGCGGCGATCTCCCGGCCGGCGCGACTTCTCGGGGCCGCCGACGCCTATCAGGCGATGCGCGAGCCGCGCCCCTACCGGCCCGAGCGCCCGGCCGGGGAGGCGGCCGCGGAGCTTCGTGCAGACGTCAACGCGGGGCGCTTGGACGCCGACGCCGTCGAGGCGGTGCTCGGTGCCGCCGGGCACAGGGTCATGCGCCGCCGCGAGGGCCCGGCGGGCCTCACTCAGCGTGAGGTCGAGGTGCTGAGGCTGCTCGCGCGGGGGCTTTCGAACAAGGCGATCGCTCAACGGCTGGTGATCTCGCCGAAGACCGTCGGCAACCACGTCGAGCACATCTATTCGAAGATCGGCACCTCGACCCGCGCCACCGCCAGCCTGTTCGCAATGCAGCACGGGCTCCTTCCCGAGGAGGAGCTCGTCGGGGGCGCCGCCATCTGAGCCCTACGAAAGATGGGGCGAACGCCTCATGACGGTGCGCCACCGGGTCCGTAGCCTCGTCCGAACCCAACCTGAGGAGGCTTCGATGGCAAAAGTGGCGAGGAGCAGTGAGAGAACGGACCACGGCCCCGTGCTGGCGTCGGAAACGGACGTCGACGGCTACACGATCAACTTCGTGACGTTCAAGGAGGAGATGAACCACGGCCCGCTGTTCAAGGGCCTCCCGGGCGACAGCTGCCAGTGCCCGCATTGGGGATACGTCATCGAGGGCCGGCTCACGTTCCGCTACGCCGACCTTGACGAGGTCTACGAGGCCGGGGACGCGTTCTACGCGCCGCCCGGGCACGTGCCGGTCGCGGCAGCCGGGACGGAGTACGTCCAGTTCAGCCCAGCCGAGGAGCTCCGCGAGACCTCCGAGGCGATCCAGCGGAACATGCAGGCGATGCAGGGGGAGGCGGGTTGACCCGTCGGCCGCCCGCGAACGTCCCGCATTGGGGGGAATAGCCCCGACTCCGGGACGTTCGCGGCGCCGAGCGGCTTAGACCCGCTCGATGATCGTGCCGGTGCCGAGGCCGCCGCCGCAGCACATCGTCACGAGGCCGACCGACTTGTCGGAGCGCTCGAGCTCGTGCAGGAGCGTCGTGATGAGGCGCGCGCCCGTGGAGCCGAGCGGATGGCCGATCGCGATCGCGCCGCCGTTCACGTTGACCCGATCCATGTCTGGCTCGAGCTCGCGCCGCCAGGCGGCGACGACGGAGGCGAACGCCTCGTTGATCTCGATCAGGTCGATGTCGTCGATCTTCATTCCGTTGCGATCGAGGAGCTTCTTCGTCGCGGGGATGGGGCCCGTGAGCATGATCACCGGGTCGACGCCGACCGTGGTCTGATCGACGATCTTCGCCCTCGGGGTGAGCCCGAGCGCGTCGGCCTTCTCGCGGGCCATCAGGAGCACGGCGGCCGCGCCATCCGAGACCTGTGAGGAGTTCCCGGCCGTGACCTTGCCGTCCTCCTTGAAGACGGTCTTCAGGGTCGAGAGCTTCTCGAGGCTGGTGTCGGGTCGGATGCCCTGGTCGGTCACGTAGGTGTCGCCGTTCACACCGAACGGCACCATCTCGCGCTCGAAGCGGCCCTCCTCGGTCGCCTGGTGGGCCAGCTGATGGGAGCGCAGGCCGATCTCGTCGAGCTCGGAGCGCGGAATCTCCCACTTGTCGGCGATCATCTCGGCCGAGATCCCCTGCGGGACCAGGTTGTAACGCTCCATGAGCTGCGGGGAGAAGGCGAAGCCGTGCTCCTTCTGCACCTCGAGCGAGTCGGCGAAGGAGATGTGTCCCATGTGCTCGACGCCGCCGCCGATCGCGACGTCGTGGACGCCCGAGGCGATCAGCGCCGCGGCGAAGTTCACGGCCTGCTGGGCGGAGCCGCACTGGCGGTCGACCGTGGTCGCCGGGGTCTCGATCGGGAGCCCCGCCTCGAGCCAGGCGTTACGGCCGATGTTGATCGCCTGCTCGCCGAACTGCTGCACGCAGCCGGCGACGACGTCCTCGACCTCGGAGGCGTCGATCCCGGTGCGGTCGATCAGCTCGGAGTAAGTCCTCGCGAGGAGCGTCGAGGGGTGGGTGCCCTTGTAATAGCCCTTCTCCTCGTGGCCGCGCCCGACCGGGGTTCTCACCGCCTCGACGATGACGACCTCTCGACCGCTGAACTTGCCGTTGCTGGCCACGGGATGCCTCCGATCTGACTACTGCGGACTCAACGAAACATACCTGACTGACGAGTCAATCAGTCACTACTGGCTTGGAAGCGGGTTGCCCGCGATGAAGAGGAACCACACCGCCATCGCCAGGAAGGCGACGAGGACCGAGGTCAAGAGGACGGCTTCCATCAACGACCAACGCCGAGTCGACTTGCGCTCGTCGCTGAGGCTGCGCCACAGCATCACCCGCTCGACGTGGACCGTGGTGGTGCCGATGAGTCTCTCGTAGAGGCGATTGAGCCAGGCGAGGATGAAGACGACGATGATGATCGAGATCACGATCCCGAAGAAGACGAGCATGTAGGGGCCGGCCGAAGGGGCCTGCGAGCTCGAGATCTTCGAGCCGATCCAGATCCAGCCGAACGGGATCACGGTCCAGAGCGAGAAGGCGGCGAGGAGCATCACCGCCGCGATCGTCGCCGCCGCGAAGCGCCTCGCCCCCCCCACGAGCGCTCCGCCGTGTCGTGCAGTCTCCGATCCAGCGCTCGCCATCTCGCACAGCATGATAGGAACGGTGGCCATGCGGGCTTGGGAGCGATGAGCGCGGACGCCTACTCTCGTCCCGCCGTCGCGGGGGCGGGCACGATCGCGTGCAGCCTCGCTGCCGCGGCGAGCGCGCTCGGCGGCGTGCGCCTGCTCGCGCGCAGCGACGCGTCGGCATGGCGCGCCGAGGAGACGATCGAGGACCTCGCGAAGAAGGTGGACGGAGCCGTTGCCGGGAAGGTCAAGGTCACCACTGACGCCGCCGACCTTCGAAGCTGCGACCTCGTCGTGGAGGCGATCAAGGAGGACCTGGACGAGAAGGTCGAGCTGCTTCGCGCCCTCGGCGAGGCCTGCCCGGATGCCGACCTCGCCTCGACCACCTCGTCGCTGCCGATCGCCGTTCTCGCCGAGCGCAGCGGGCACGCGGACCGGGTCCTGGGGCTCCATGTCTTCAACCCCGTGCACCGCATGGAGCTGGTCGAGCTCTGCACGCCCGACGGCCTTCGAGAAGGAGCGAGCGCGCGCGCCGAGGCCTGGTGCCGCGCCCTCGGCAAGACGCCGATCCACGTTCCCGACGAGGCCGGGTTCGTCGTCAACCGGCTGCTCTTCCCGTACCTATTCGACGCCGTTCGGCTTCTCGAGCGCACGGGCATGACCGCGGAGGAGGTCGACGCGTGCATGACGCTCGGGACCGGCCACCCGATGGGACCGCTGCGCCTGCTCGACTTCATCGGCCTCGACGTCGCCCAGGCGATCGGCGACGCGCTGCACGCCGACTCGGGCGAGCCCGCCCACCGGCCGCCCGGCCGCCTCGTGGAGATGGTCGGCAGGGGCCGCCTCGGCCGCAAGTCCGACGCCGGTTTCTATGAGTACTGAGGACCTCGACGCGCAGGCGAAGGCGGCCGCGCCGGCGATGAAGGCGTACGCCGAGGCGAACCGGCTCTACTACTACGAGAACTGGTCGCTCCCGCAGGCGACGCAGATCCTGCGCCACGGCTACATGCAGGTGGTGCCGAACCTCGTCACCGGCCAGACCCGGGAGTTCGGTCAGATCTGGCTCGCCCACGCCTACTACGCCGACATGAAGGGGACGAGGGACGTCCATCGCTACGTCACGCTCTTCTATGTCGCCGCGCCGAAGGGCTCACCGTTCGCACTCCGCGTCCTCTGCCACGGCCGCGACCTGACCGACACCGACGTCTCGAACCCCGACGCCAAGCGGCAGGTGATCGAGCTCGACGACGCCGCCGTGAGGCTCGAGAGCGAGGCCTTCGCACGGCGCTACAGCCTCTCGACCGACCACGACTCCGACCAGGTGCGCGTGTGGCAGCTCTTCGACCCCGATCTCGTCGACTGGCTGACGCGGGAGGCGCCGCCGGACTTCTCGTTCGAGCTCCAGGACGGAGCGCTTTGCTGCTACCTGCCCGGCGTGGTGTCCGACTTCGACGCGCTCGGCACGCTCACCGCCGCCGCACGGCGCGTCTACGAGCGGGTCGGCGAGATCGCGGGTGGCCTGGACGACGCGGAGGGTGCAGCGCCGCCAGCGCGCGGCACCCGCGACGACATCGTCGAGCGCGAGCTCGCGGAGCACCCCTTCACCGAGGTCCCGAAGAGCGTGCGCTCGGCGGCCTATGAGCTCGGGCACGGGCCGATCCCGAGCGGCCGCGCCTGGAAGCTCGGCGCCGAGGCGTTCTTTCGCGCCTACGCGAGGTCGGTGGGAATGAAGCGGATCGACAACGCGGCGTTCAGGGCCGCGCACCTCGAGCTCGCGGTCCCCGGCGCGCTCACGGCGGTCGCGTGGGGGCCACTCACCCCCGGCGGTCCGGACGGCTACCTGCTGTGGACCAGCTCCGAGGACGGCGACGGCTACGGCTGGCAGGCGCTCGCCGTGGACGTCCCGCGTGGAACCAACACCTACACCTTTGCGACCATGCCGTCGGTCGAAGCCGCGCAGAAGGAGCACGGCATCGACACGAGCGCCGGCACCACCTCGATCGTCATGTGGAAGCCCGACGACGGACCGAAGCGGCGCAACCGGAAGAAGCTCGACGAGTTCCTCGCCACGGCCGGGCCGTTGATGGCCGAGGTGGTGGCCGCGAGCACCGGCGGCCGCTGACTCGCGCGCCCATCGGATACGGTTGGCCGAGGCGATAAGCGACCACAGGGGAGGATCGTCTTTCGTGCAGCATGGGGAGCAACGCAAGCGACGGCCGCTTGCCGTCGCGCTGGCGATCGCGGTCATCATCGCCGGGCTGCTCGCCGTCTCCGCGAACGGGGCGACAGGTCGCCCGAGCGTCCGCGCCTCCGCCGGAGGCCAGACCGAACGCAAAGGCCACCGCCACCGCCATCGCCATCGCATGAGCACCATCGCCATCGCCACAAGTGCCGCAAAGCACGGCGCCGCAACCACATCCGCCGCGGGTTCACGCCGACCCCGCCCCGGTGCCCGCGTGATGGCTCGCCCGATGTCATCCCCTCCCGCAACGTCAAGGACGTAGACGGCCAGGAAAGCACCGGCCCCTACCCGGCTCCGCCTCGAAGGCCGATCGACAGCGAGGGGGATCCCGGCGAGGAGGAGGGGGCGCCGGCCCCGGCGGGGCCCTACGTCAAGCACCCCGAAGTGCCCCTCGACCCGGCGCCGCCGGACACCGAGACCCCGGGCGGCCAGCGGCCGCTGACGGGGGCGGCCCCGATCGGGGACATCGCGGTGGCTCGCAACAAGAGCCTGCGCCAATCCGGCATCGCCGGCTGGCAGGACACCGACGGCGGCGAGTCGAGCGTCGCGACCGATGGGCGCGTCGTCCTCATCACCAGCAACGACGGCGATGCGATCTCCTCCGACGGTGGACGGACGTTCACGCCCGTCGACCCGGCGACGGTCTTCCCCACCATCGCCGGCGGGTACTGCTGCGACCAGGTCGTCACGTATGTCCCGACGATCAACCGGTTCGTGTGGGTCGTCCAGTACTGGTCCGGCGGGGGCGGCAACCCCGACAACGCGAAGGGCAATGCGCTCCGCATCGCGACCGCCACCCCGGCGCAGATCGTGAACTCGGGCGCCCAGAGCTGGACCCGCTACACCCTGACCCCGGATCAGCTCGGCATCAAGACCAAGTGCGGGAAGGCCGACAACCTCCCCTTCGTCGACCGGCCGCACCTCGCGTTCAGCCGGGAGAACCTCTACATGACGGTGAGCGGCTTCAAGAGCAAGAAGTGCGAGGGCGAGGAGAAGAAGTTCCTCGGCACCACCATCGCGCGGTTCCCGCTGTCGCAGCTCGGCGGGACGCTCAACATGCGGCGCGCCTTCTTTTCCAACGATGACGTCCCGTCGAAGATCCGCCCGGCGCAGGGCGCCTTCGACGGCAACCTCTCCTCCGCACCGAGCACGCAATGGTTCGCGGCGGAGGCCAGCACCAGCCGCCTCGACGTGATCGAGTGGCCGGACGGTTACGGTGGCCTCCAGGTGAACGAGGTCGATGTCCCGTCGATCGCCGCCTACAACACGGACAGCAAAGACCCCGCCGGTGCGAACTGGATGGAGCGCATCGGCAGGTCGGCAGGGGGAGTCGAGACGGGCGCCCTCGTCGGCAACTCGCTCGTCTTCGGGTGGATGGCCGGGCGGCAGGCGAAGGTCGCCACCAAGGACGGGACGAAGATGGTCGACGTCCACGACGAGCCCGCGCTCGACTTCGTGCTCATCAACAGCGACGTCAGTCCGATCAAGCGGATCTCCGGGTGGGACGTGGAGCTGAGCGGCGGCCTCGCCGCTGCGCTCCCGCAGCTGCGGGCCAACACCCTGGGCTCGCTGGCGCTCAGCTTCGAGTACGGCGGGCCGACCCTCTACCCGTCCTACGGCGTGGCGTTCCTCAACGAGTGGGGCACCGCTGGGAGCTCCATCGGCCAACGCACGTCGCTGGTCGACACCGTCGGCAACGACTACCTCGGCCTCGCGACCGACCCCAGCCAGCCGCGCTGCTTCGTCGCCACCGGGTCAGCGAGCAAGACCGGCGTCGCCGGGAGCCCGTTCGTGCCGAACGACTACGAGGACCTCCACTACGTCCTGTTCGGCCGCACGAGCGCGGGCTGCACGCCGCCGCAGCCACCGCCGGGGCCCGACCTGATCATCGACTCGATCAACGGCGTTCCGGGCTCGATCGACGTCGTCGTCAGGAACATCGGCCCGGGGTCGGCGGGTCCGAGCCAGCTCGGCTACGTGCTCGATGGCGGGGCCGAGAGCTTCCTCGACGCGCCCGCCCTGTCGCCGAGCGCGACGGCGACGGTGTCGATTCCATGCCCCGGTCCGGGGCAGATCGCGGTGAGGGCCATCGCCGACGCCCTGGGAGACGTCGCCGAGAGCAACGAAGGCAACAACGTGCTCGACGGCTCCGCGGTCTGCACGGCCGAGAAGCCCGACCTAGTGGTCACGCAGGTCAGGGTCACCGGAACCGGTGCCAGCGGCACGATCTCAGCCGACGTGAAGAACATCGGCGCCGCGGACGCCGTTGCCAGCAAGACCCGGATCACCCAAACCGGCGGCGTGTCGACGCTCGTCAACACCCCCGCCCTCGCGGCTGGCGCCAGCGTGACCGTGTTCACAGGCTGCGGCGACGGCGAGGACAGCGCGACCGTGGTCGCCGACGCGACGAACGTCGTCGACGAGAGCGACGAGACGAACAATCAGAGGTTCGGGTCGGGATCCTGCTTCGTCGAGCCGCATTGAGCGACCGCGACGGCTGAGCGCTTCGATCAGGCGGCGTCGCTCCGTTGGAACAATTTGCGGACGCCCTCGGCGTCCCTACATGCTGGTTTCGGGGCTGGCGCCCCTCAGGTCCTTACCTGCCAAGTCCCAAATCACGTCGGCCTCGGAGATCCCTTGCCGGCGCGCCGCGTCGGCGATGTCGGCCCACGGGAGGTGGGCCTCCGGGAGGTCATCCCAACGCGCCAGCTCCATGGCCTCCAGCGCGCCTCGCAACGCGGGGCCGAGGTGGTCCTCGGCGCTCAGCATCCCCTTTAGGATCTCGAGCTGCTTATCGGTGAGCCGGATGACCCACATCGGCTGCCCCTTTCCTCGGTCGCTGAGCGCAAGCTAGGAGCAGCCACGGACGGAATCCGCGGCGCGGAATCGCGGTGCTAGCGGGTTTCGTCGCCCGCGTCGTCGGCGGGCGCCCGTGATTTCGCCGCGATCGGGAACTCAGCCGTCGCGCGGGCGTGGATGCGGACGGCGACGATGCGGTTGTCGCGCACCGATTCGACGCGGATCTCGTAGCCGTCGGCGGTGATCCGGTCGCCGCGCTTGGGCAGCCGGCCGAGCTCGGAGAAGACGTAGCCGCCGATCGAGTTGAAGGCGTCCGTCTCGACCGGGAGCTCGATCCCCGCGTCGACCAGGTCACCGAGCGAGACGTGCCCGCGGACGTAGAAATCGCCGTCGGCGAGCCGGCGCACCGAGGCCGAACGCGGATCGGTCTCGTCCTCGATCTCACCCACGACCTCCTCGAGGATGTCCTCGACGGTCACGATCCCGACCGTGCGGCCGTACTCGTCGGAGACCACACAGACCGAGCTGCGCTGCTTCTGAAGCTCGGCGAGGAGGTCGTCGAGCGGCTTCGTCTCGGGGAAGAACGGCACCTCCCTGATCGCCGGTCCGATCTCCGCCTCGGCGCCCGCATTCATGTAGAGGCGAGCGAGGCTGTTGTTGTGGACCACTCCTCTGACCTTGTCGGGATTGTCGTCCTCGATCACGACCAGCCTGGTGTGCCCGGAGGAGATGCAGCGACGAAGCGCCGCCTCGGCCGTGTCGGCGGCGTCGACGGTGATCACGGCCGGAATGGGCGTCATCACCTCTCGCGCCTCCTGCTCGTGCAGGTGGAAGACGCCCGAGAGCATCCCGGCCTCCCCCGGATCTAGTGAGCCGCCCTTCGCCGACATCTCGATGATCGCCTTCACGTCCTCGTCGGTATGTGTCTCCTCGAGCGCCTCGGGGCTGACGCCAAAGACCCGGACGGTGGCATTCGCCAATTTCGTCAGTCCGACGGTGAACGGTCCGCTCACTGCGCGGAAGACCCCGAGCGGCCGCGCCAACCTTTGCAGCGTTCGTTCGGCTCGCGTGATCGCGAGGATCTTCGGCGCCTGCTCACCGAAGGCGATGTGGATCGCAGTTACGACTGCGAATGCGATCGCGACCGAGAGGCCCACAGCCACGCCGTGCGAGAGGCCACCGAAGATCGGCTCCAGAAGCTTCGCCAGCGAGGGCTCGCCGAGGAACCCGATGCCGATCGACGCCATTGTGATGCCGACCTGGCAGGCAGAGAGGTACTCGTCGATCCGGTTCAGTTGATCGAGCGCTGGCTTCGCGCCGCGGGCGCCCTCCTTGGCAAGCGCCTCAAGCCGCGGGCGCCGCGCTCGGACGAGCGCGAACTCCGCAGCCACAAACAGCCCGTTGATGACGACGAGCAGGAGCAGCAGAACGAGGAGCAAGGCGGTCATGAAGAGATCATTGCCCCAGGCGCTTCGCCCCTATGCGGCCCGGTACTTCGAGGAGGGTGGTCGTCGTCCATCGGCGACGTGGCAACGGTACCAGTCGCGGAGGGCGGCGAAGGTCGGGGAACTCGGGGGTCGCCTAGGGGTCATTCCCGATAGACGAGCGAGGCTTGCGCTGAGAGCCTGGGCGAGGAAGCAATCGAGATAGGAGTTATCCATGAATGAGGACACGACCCAGGTGCAGCCCCCCGAAACCGAGCCGCCGCGCCGGTTCCTCCGCTCGCGGAGCGATCGGATGATCGCCGGCGTGGCCGGCGGGCTCGGCGAGTACTTCGAAGTCGACCCCGTGATCTTTCGGATCGGCTTCGTCGTTTCGCTCTTCCTCGGTGGCCTCGGGCTCCTCGCCTACATCGGCTTCGCCCTCTTCGTCGACAGCGAGGAGGGCGAGGCCGGCACCGGGGTGCGGGGCGGCGGGCGCCGCACGGCCCTGCGCGTTCTGGCGGTGATCGGCGTGGCCATCGCCATCACGGCGGGCCTCGTCACAGTCGTCGCGGCCGGGATCTTCGCGACGGCGACCGGGCACGGCCTCGCCGCGGCGATCGTCGTGGTCGCTCTCGGCGCCGTTCTGGCCGTCGCCGCCTTTCGGGGTGGCGCCCGCTGGCTCATCGTGCCCGCTCTTGCCCTCGCGCTGGGCGTGGGGGGCGCAGCGGCCGCCGATCTCGAGTGGAAGGGAGGGGTCGGCGATCGCGAGTACCACCCGGTTTCCATCGCGGCAATCCCCGCCGACGGCTACCGGCTCGGCGTCGGGCGCCTGGCCGTCGACCTTCGCGGCATCGATTGGAAGCACGCGACCATCGCCCGGTTGAAGACGAGGCTCGGCGTCGGCGAGGAGGTCATCGCGGTCCCCTCGAACGTCTGCGTGGAGGCGAACGCGCACGCCGGCGCCGGCCAGGCGACGGTGGCGGGAGTGCAGTCGAGCGGGGTCGACATCGACAACGATCAGCAGGACGGATCGACCGCGACCCCGCGGCTGGTGCTCGACGCCGGCATCGACGTGGGTGATCTGACGGTGGTCAACTCCGACGACGCATCTCTGACCGCGGGCCGGCACGGGTTCGGAACGGATGCCACCGCGCTCCGCGCGGCGGAGTCGCGGGCGTGTGAGGTGGGAGTGCGATGAGGCCCGACCCGGTCTCGTTGGTCGGGGGGGTCGCCATAGCGGCCCTTGGCGGACTGCTCGTCGTCGACCGCGCCGGGGCCGCGAACCTCGATTGGGGCTGGATCGCGGCGGCGCTCGCCGCCGTGGCCGGCCTCATCCTGCTCGTGAGCGGCCTCTCCGAGCGCGACGGCCGGCGATAGCCCTGCGAGCCGTCACGATTAGAGCGTGACCGCGGCCGCGCAGGCACCACCGCGCCACCTTCGCCGCATCCCCTCCAGCGGCGTGATCGCCGGCGTCATGGCCGGCATCGCGGAGCGGCTACGGATCGACCCGGTGATCCTGCGCGTCGCCTTCGCCGTCGCCGTGGTTGCGACGGGCGGGCTCCTGCTGCTCGCATACGGAGTCGCCTGGGCGACGCTTCCCGCGGAGGACGGCGGTCGGCCCCTCCTTCACGTCGGCCCGCGGGGTATGCGGATTGGCGGGTGGCGTGTGGCGGCGGGTGCCGCCCTGCTGACGCTGGCGGCGCTGCTGGTGTTCCGCGAGCTCGGGGTCTGGTGGAGCGATGCGCTGGTCTGGCCGCTCGTCCTCGCCGCGGCCGGGGCGGCGCTCCTGTGGCGGCAATCGCGCGCCGCCTCGCCCGCCCCGGCGCCGTCTCCCGCTCTACGCGCGGAGCCGGTCCCTGCGGTGGCTCGAGAGCCGAGGCGGTCGAACGTCGGCGAGCTCTACCGCGGCGGCTTCGCGATCGCGCTGGTGGTCGGCGCCGCACTCCTGTTCCTCTCGTCGAACCACGTGCTCGGGGCGGCGGGCGATGCGGCGCTGACGGCGGTCGTGGTGCTCGTCGCCCTCGCGCTCATCCTCGCGCCGTTCCTGTGGCGCCTCGGCCGCAACCTGGCGCTCGAGCGCGCCGAGCGGATCCGTTCTCAGGAGCGCGCCGAGCTCGCCGCCCACCTCCATGACTCGGTCCTCCAGACGCTCACGTTGATGCAGAAGCGGGCCGATGACCCGCGTGAGGTGGCGGCGCTTGCCCGTCGCCAGGAGCGCGAGCTTCGCGGCTGGCTCGCCGGCGATGCGGCCGCCGCCGGCTCGAGCTTCGCCGGCGCCCTCCGCGCCGCCGCCGAGGAGGTTGAGGACGCGCGGCGCGTGACGGTCGACCTCGTCGCGGTCGGCGACGCGGAGCTGGACGAGGCCGCCGAGGCGGTCGTGGCCGCCGCGCGTGAGGCGCTGACGAACGCGGCCAAGTTCACGCCGAGCGCCTCGCCGATCGCCGTGTACGCGGAGGCGGACTCGGACCGGATCCAGGTGTTCGTGCGTGACCGCGGCCCGGGATTCGACGTCGGGTCCGTACCGGCGGACCGCCGTGGCGTGCGGGAGTCGATGGTCGGCCGGATGAGGCGCAATGGCGGGCGGGCGGAGGTGCGTTCGAAGCCGGGCGAGGGGACCGAGGTCGAGCTCGTGCTCGAGCGGGAGTCGGGACGATGAGCGCGCCGAGCGTCGTCATCGTCGACGACCACGAGCTCTTCCGGGCGGGGGTCCGATCCGAGCTCGAGGGCCATCTCGACGTTCGAGGCGAGGCGGGGAGCGTGGAGGAGGCGGTCCGGGCGATCAGCGAGGTGAGGCCCGACGTGGTCCTGCTCGACGTTCACATGCCGGGAGGCGGCGGAGTCGAGGTGATCCGCCGTGTCTGCGAGACCCGCCCGGCTCAGCGGTTCCTCGCCCTCTCGGTGTCCGACGCCCCCGACGACGTGATCGCGATTATCCGGGCGGGGGCGCGCGGATACGTGACCAAGTCGATCTCGGGCCCGGACCTCGCGGATGCCGTGGCCCGGGTCTCGGGCGGCGACGCCGTCTTCTCTCCCCGTCTGGCCGGCTTCGTTCTCGACGCCTTCGCGGGCCAGATCACCGAGGCCGAGGTCGACCCCGAGCTCGACCAGCTCACCCTCCGCGAGCGTGAGGTCCTGCGCCTGATCGCCCGCGGCTACCTCTACAAGGAGATCGCCCTGGAGCTCTCGATCTCGGCGAAGACGGTCGAGGCCCACGTGAGCGCGGTGCTGCGCAAGCTCCAGCTCTCGAACCGGCACGAGCTGGGCCGCTGGGCGGTCGAGCGCAGGCTGGTCGATTAGACGCTCTACGGGTGCACGCGCCGACCGACGTGCTCGGCCGGGGTGCGGAAGCGGAAGCCCTTGGGCGGCTTCGGCAGGCCGAAGTCGTCGGCGCGGCGGACCAGGTTCGCCGCGGCGCGCTCGGAGACGGCGGCGATCGTGAGCGAGGGGTTGACGGCGAGGCTCGTCGGGATCGCGGAGCTGTCGATGCAGAAGAGCCCCTCGTAGCCGAAGACCTCGTTGCGGTGGTCGACGACGCCGAAGGCGGGCTCGTTTGCCATTCGGCAGCCGCCCAGAGGGTGGGCGCAGTAGACGCCCTCGGTCTCGGTGAGCTTCAGGAACCTGCCCGCGCCGCGGCGCTCGCAGATCTTCCGGATCGCATCGTTGGCGCGCTCGCGGACGCGCAGCGACTGCTCGGAGGGCGCGTAGTCGAAGAGGCCGACGCCGACCGGCCCTCCGTTCGGCTGGACGTGGCCCCCGCCCCCCGGCGGAGCGGCGTAGAACGCGCCGTCGTTCGTGTCCTCGACCATGGCGAGGATCTCGATGTGGTCGTTCCAGGTCGAGATCGACCGCTTCTTCTGCCTCCCCCACCAAGTCGGGGGGCCCGCGGGGCTTCGCCCGTCGTCGTAGAGGAAGTTGGTGAGCTGGGAGAGCAGGATCTCCTGAAGCGTGAACCGGGTGCCGTCGTGCCGGCGCCCGCGCTTGCCGACGTAGTAGTCGTAGCTCATGACGGTGATCGGCCGGCCCTTGTAGAACTGGCCGAAGCCGGGGAGGTCGAGCGCTTCTTTGATCCTGCGGGGGTTCACCTCGACCGCCGCGACGTGGTCGCCGTTGACGCCGAGGTGCTTGCCGACCTGCTGCGACATCGCGGGCAGGCTCGGCTGGGAGCGCATCAGGATCGGCGGCGTGCCCATCGCACCCGCGGCGAGGATCAGGACCTTGCACTCGATGTCCGTGATCGCCCCCGCGGAGCCCTTCGTTGCGGGGTCGACCTTGTTGCCCTGGACGACGAAGCGGTAGGGCCTTGCGCTCGACTGCCGCACCTGGTTCACCTGCACCAGAGGGCGCACCTCGACGCCGGCGCGCTCGGCGGAGGCGAGGTAGTTCGTGATGAGCGAGTTCTTGGCCCCGAACACACAGCCCGTGTAACACCACTTCGCGTTCACGCAGCGCTCGTGGCTGATCGCCAGCGGGACGCGGTCGCAGGTGAAGCCGGCCTCCCGGAGCATCGAGGCCCAGACGCCACCCGACTTCGAGACCATGTCCCACGGCGTCGGCGCGACGCGCAGCCCCGCCTCGGCGCGAGCGTAGTAGGGGTTGAGTGCCTTTCGGCTCAATTCCCTCGGCCACATGCGCCTCGGCGGGCCGTCGTCGGGCGCCGAGTCGGCGCGCTCGAAGATTTCGCTCGGCGCCCGAAGCGAGGCCGCGAGATAGAGGTTCGACCCGCCGCCGACGAGGTTTGCGACGACCACCTGTGCGCCCTGGCCCTGGATCAGGCCGTAGGTCTGCGAGAGGTGCTCGACGTCCATCGACTGGGCGAAGTCGGTGTGCCCCTTTCGAAGCCCGCGCTCGAGCACGACGACGCTCGGCTTCTCGCCGGCGGCGCGGTAGAGCTCGGCAATGCGCCAGGCGGAGATCGAGGCGCCGAAGCCGGAGCCGACGATGCAGACGTCCACCCGCTCGGTCATGGCAGGTACCCGTGCTTCGTGCGCTCGCGAGCGAGACGGCGGCCGTAGGAGAAGCCCTCGTAGCCGTGCGGAGCGGTCCCGGGATGGCCCATCACCTCGTACCCGACTGCCGTCTTCGCCGTGGCGTTCGGCACCGTCGCCGCCGCGCAGAACGCCGTGAAGGCGACGGCCGCCGCGGCCTCCCACACGAGACGGGTGGGGTTCGAGTAGGCGGTCCCGTCGATGCACACCGCCTCGCGGCCGTCCCAGTCGAGGTCGAGGAAGTCGCCGCCGTGGGTGACCGAGCGCGCCTCCAGCTCCGCGAGGAACGCTGGCGCGAGAGCCTCGAAGCCGATCCTCGCGTCCTGGCCGAGCAGCAGCGCGTCGGCCTCGACCGCTCCCGGCTCCGGATCGACGCCGAGGATCGCCTTCGGGTCGATGTCCCTGCCCGTCTGAGTCTTCGAGACCTTCCGTCCAGGGACCATCGTGTCCCAGAACGCCTGCAGCGTGGCGTCGGTGAGGATGGGTGCCGCCGCCAGCGCGCTGGCCGGGCGCGTCATGCGCTCGGCGATCGGAAGGGCTCCGAGGATCAGTGCCCCCAGACCAATCCCTCCCGCGCGCGTCACGAGGTCCCTGCGAGAGAGGTCGGCGGCGAGGTCGGTCCGGATGGCGCTGGGTGGCGTTCCGTTCGGGGCGCCCATGGAGCGCCGACCGTACAGAGGGCAGCGAGGGAGGGCAACCGACAACCGTTCGGCGCTCCGATGCGGCTCGTGCACCTATACGGGGGGAAAGCCGCATCGCACGGTTGTCGGTGGACATGAGGTACCCACCCGGCTACCTTCAGCGCTGGTGCCTCGGGTACGCCTCGCTTTCCTCGCTGCCGTCGCCGCCTTGGCGGCGGCGACCCCGGCTGGCGCGCAGACCACCCCCACCGGGCCCTGGGACGGATCGAACCCGTTCAAGTGCGCGAACCAGGACGTGGGCACCGGAACGGACTTCCCCTATCCGAACGCCGACCCCTTCTGCGTCGAGTTCGACAAGACGAGCCAGAACATCACCGACTTCGGGATCATCGACTTCCTGTCCAAGGAGCCGGCGCGCACCACCGCCGCGGCGACGAAGTGCTTCTACTTCCAGCAGGACCACTGGACCGGCTCGATCGCGCAGGACGAACCGCCGGAGCTCTGGCACTGGGACGGTCGCTACTACTTCGACAGGGCGAAGGGGACCGGTGGAGTGTCGATCCACAATTTCCGCATCGGCGGCCAGCCGGGCGACATTCGCCCGTTCGTTCCCGACGCCTACAAGCCCTACTTCTACGGCAGAGGCGGTGGGGGTGTGAAGGTCGTGTTCGAGTCCGACCCCGACCCCGTCTGCGGCGCGAAGGTCGACACGCCCTCCGAGCGCCGCGCGGTCTACCGCGGCGGGGCCACTGCCTACCCGAGGTGCATCGTCCCAGGTGGGCGGATCGGCGCCCGTCACGTCGGCAGGGCCGGCCTCGGGACGCGCCGCAAGGCGCTCCGCAAGCACCTCGGCCATCCGCGCTCGCACAAGCGCGGCGTGGATCGCTGGTGCGTCGTCGGCGCGGCGAACCTGCGGGTCGCCTATTCGGCCAAGCGTCGCGCCGAGATCATCCGAACGACCGCGCCAGGTCAGACCTTCCATGGCGTCGGGCCAGGCAGCAAGGGGGCAAAGGCGAAGTCCTCGCTGCTACTGACTCGCGCGTTCAACCTCGGCCGGACGAGCGTCTTCAAAGCGGAAGCCGGGCATGGCTCCCGCCTGCTCGCGGGCATCCGGGCCGGGAGGGTGCGGTGGCTGGCGCTCGCGAGCGGGACGCTCCACGACGGCCGGGCGCGCTCCGACCTTCGACGAGCGCGCTGAGCGGGCCGGCCCGCGCTCCCGCGGGCTGTTAGCTTCGCTCGGGTGCCGGTAAGCGACGCGCAGGCCCGAGCTCCCTACCTCGAGGCCCTAGTGCAATACGCGCGCCGGAGCCCTGGCCGTATGCACGTTCCGGGCCACAAGGGGGGGCCGGGAGTCGATCCGGAGGCGCTCGCGGCGCTGGGCGCCAACGCGTTCGATCTCGACATCCCGGCCCTCATCGAGGGCATCGACGTCCCGCCGCCCGAGCCGACGCCCTTCCAGCAGGCGCAGGACCTCGCCGCTCGGGCGTGGGGCGCCGAGCGAAGCTGGTTCCTCATCAACGGGGCCTCCCAGGGCAACAAGGCGACTTGCCTGGCGGTCCGCCACTCGGGGAAGCGCGTCGTGGTGCAGCGGAACGTCCACTCTTCGACGATCGACGGCCTGGTCGTCGCCGGGCTCGAGCCGAACTTCGTTGCGCCCGAGGTCGATCCCGAGCTCGGAATCGCTCATTGCGTGACTCCCGAGAGCCTCGATCGTGCGCTGGAGCTGACGCCCGGGGCGATCGGCGCGATGGTCGTCTCCCCGACCTACTTCGGTGCCGTGGCCGACATCGCCGGCCTGGCGGACGTCGCGCACGCACGCGGCGTCCCGCTCCTCGTCGACGAGGCTTGGGGGGCCCACCTGCGCTTCTCCGACCGCCTGCCGGCCAGCGCGCTCTCCCAGGGCGCCGACGTCGTCCTCTCCTCCGTGCACAAGATCCTCGGGAGCCTGACCCAGTCGGCGATCCTGCATCTCGGCTCGACGGAGCTCGTGAGCGCCTCGGATCTCGACCGTGCCGTCACCCTGACCGAATCGACGAGCCCCAGCGCGCTGCTCTGCGCCTCGCTCGACGCCGCCCGGCGACACGCCATGACGAGCGGTGAGGCGCTTCTCGGCGAGACGATCGACGCGGTCGAGGTGGCGCGGGCGGCGGTGCGCGCGATGCCCGGGCTCGACGCGCTCGACGAGGAGATCGGCGAGCGCGCCGGGGTCCACGGCTGGGACCCGCTGCGACTGGCGGTGGACGTCCGCGGCACCGGCACGACGGGTCATCGGGTCGCCGCCCTCATGCATGAGCTCGACGACGTCAACGTCGAGCTCGCCTCGGAGAGCGTGGTCGTCGCCGTCTTCGGGATGGGCGCGCCCGCGACCGAGGACGTCGAGCGCCTGCTCGGCGCGCTGCGGCACGCGATCACCGTCCTTGGCGACGTCGAGCACGAGCCGGCGCGGCCGTTCGCCCCGCCTCCGCCGTGGGGCCCGCTGCGCATGCCGCCTCGTGAGGCCTTTCTCGCCCCGCAAGACGTGGTGTCGCTGGGCGAGGCCGACGGCCGCGTCGCGGCCGAGTCGCTTGCCACCTACCCGCCGGGGATTCCCAACGTGCTGCCCGGAGAGGTGCTGACCGCCGAGACGCTCGACTACGTGCGCGAGACCCTCGCGCACGGCGGCAAGGTTCGGGGCGCGGTCGACCGCAGCCTTCGCACGATTCGGGTGGTGGCGGGTTGAGCGGCGAGCCGGAATGGGGCGTCGACTCCGAGCATGGGCGCCTGCTCGATGTCCTTCTGTGCCCTCCCGACAACTTTCGCTGGCTGCCGACGAGCGCCATCTCGCTCGCGACGCTGGAGGCGGGACACACGTTCGACCCCGTGGCCGCGAATGCCCAACACGCCGAGCTCGTCGACGCCTACGAGCAGTCGGGCGTGCGTTGCCATTACCTCGATCCGGACCCCGCGCTCCCCTACCAGGTCTTCGCCCGCGACTCGAGCGTGGCAACGGCGCGGGGCGCCGTCGTCACCCAGCCCGCGCAGCCGTGGCGGCGCGGGGAGTACGCGCCCGTGATCCGCTTCTACCAGGAGTCCGAGATCCCGATCCGCGGGATGATCAGCGCGGGGACGCTCGAGGGAGGCGACGTGATGATCCTCGAGCCCGGCCTCGCCGTGATCGGCGCGGGCGAGGCGCGCACGCAGGAAAAGGCCGCACGCCAGCTCGCCGGCTGGCTCGCCGACGACGGCTGGGAGGTCAGGGTCGAGCCGATCGCCGAGCGCTGGGTGCACATCGACGTCCTGATCGGGGTCGTTGCCGAGCGCCTCGTCGCGGCCGCCGTCGAAGCGCTCTCGCACGGCTTCGTCTCCTGGCTGCGCGGAAAGGGGTTCGGCCTCATCGAGCTCTCCGCGGACGACGCGTTCACGCTGGGGGCGAACGCGATCTCGCTCGGCGACGACCGGGTGCTCTCGGCGGGCGGCGCCGCGCGGCTGAACGATGCGCTCGCCTCCCACGGCCTCCGGGTCCTGGCCCCCGAGCTCGAGATGTTCACGCTGGGCGGCGGCGGAGCTCACTGCCTCGGGCAGGCACTGCGGCGCGAGCGGGTCGGAGTCTGATGGTGAGGCGCTTTGCCCCGAAAGCAGCATGTAAGGGCGCCGCAGGCGCCCGCAAGTGGTATGGCTGAGAGCCCCGCCCCGCGCATCGACGCGGCCCGCGTCATTGCGGACCTGCGCGAGCTCGACGTGCGGACGGGCGGACGCGATGGCGCGCGCCGCGTCGCGTGGACCCAGCCGTGGCGCGAGGCGCGGGGCTTCTTCGGCGAGCTCCTCGCGGACATCGGCCTCGAGCCCGAGAGGGACGAGGCCGGCAACGTGTGGGCGCGGCTGGATGGCGAGGGCGAGACCGCCCTCGCACTCGGCTCGCACCTCGACTCGGTTCCGCAGGGAGGCTGGCTCGACGGGGCGCTCGGGGTGATGGCGGGGCTCGGCGTCCTGCGGGCCTGGGTCGAGGCCGGCGAGGTGCCGCCGCGCCCGCTCGTCCTCGTGGACTGGGCCGACGAGGAGGGCGCGCGCTTCGGCCGCAGCCTGCTGGGGAGCTCCGCCTTCTCGGGCACCCTCGAGCCCGACGCCGTGCGCGACCTGACCGACCACGAGGGCGAGCGCCTCGAGGACGCGCTCGCGGCCAACGGCGTCGAGCTCGACCGAGCGCTCGAGGCCGGCTCGCGGCGCGCGGGTCTCGGCGCCTACCTGGAGCTGCACATCGAGCAGGGCCCGGTGCTGGAGGCGGCCGAGCTGGGCGCTGCGGCGGTGGCCGGCTGCGTCGGCATCGAGCGGCGGCGGCTGAGCTTCGTCGGCCAAGCGTCGCATGCCGGGACGACACCGATGAACGTGCGTCGCGACGCCGGGCTCGCGGCAGCCGAGGTGGCGCTCGCGATCGAGCTCATCGCCGGCGACCACGATGGTCGCGCGACGACCGGAGCGCTCGAGCTGCGGCCCGGCATCGTCAGCGCGGTGGCGGGCCAGGCGGACCTGCTCGTCGATCTCCGCCATGCGAACGCCGACCAGCTGAACGCGATGCTCGATGCGACGCTCAAGGCCGGTGAGGCGGCGGCGGCCGACCGGCGGTGCGACTGGCGGAGCGAGGCGATCTGGCGCATCGAGCCGACCGAGTTCGACCCCGAGCTCGTCGCCGCAGCGCGGGCCGCATGCGAGGAGGTCGCCGGCTCCGACCGCGTGCTCGTGAGCGGCGCGCTCCACGACGCGGCCGAGGTCGCCCGCGTGGTCCCGACGGCGATGATGTTCACGCCCTCGATCGCCGGCCTCAGCCACACCCCCGCCGAGGACACCTCCGACGAGGACCTCGCCGTTGCGATCGAGGCCTACGGGCTCCTGGCGAGCCGCGTGCTCGCATAACCTTCAAGCCGTGGCGCTCATCCACACGTGCTACCGGATCACCAACATCGACCGCTCGGTCGCCTTCTACGAGAAGCTCGGCTTCGAGGAGACGCGCCGGATGCCGATCCGCGACGAGGCGACCAACGTCTTCATGGGCGTTCCCGGCGACGGCGAGCGCCTCGAGCTCACTTTCAACCACGGCAAGACCGACCCGTACGACCACGGCACCGGCTACGGCCACATCGCTATCGCCGTCGAGGACCTCGACGGCACCCTCGAGCGCCTCGCCGGTGAGGGAATCGAGCCCGAGAAGCCTCCGTACACCGTGCGCGAGGGCGGCTCGCGCCTCTGCTTCGTCCGCGACCCCGACGGCTACCGGATCGAGCTGATCGAGGCGGGCTGACCCGCTGAGCCTCGGCGCCACTTCGGCCCTGAGGCTGCGAACGTCCCGCCCTGCCATGTATAGCCCCCCGCGAGGGACGTTCGGCGAAGGGGGGGCTGGCTAGGCTCATCCGATGGGCTTCTTCGAGCGGATCGCCGACCTCCCGCTGTCGATCGAGGGCTACGAGCTCTCCGATCACGACCGCACCTACGGCGACTTCACGCGCCCCTCGACGGTCATCCACCTGCGCGGGGGCGGCGAGGAGGGGCTCGGCGAGGACGTCATCTACGACCAGCTCGACCACATCGCCCACCGCGACGCGGGCCCGGTCCATGACCTGGGCGGGCCAAGCTCGCTCGGGGAGCTCTGCGATCTCATGCGCGAGCTCGACCTCTTTCCCGGCGCCCCGCCGGTGCGCGACTTCTCGGACCATTACCGCCGATGGGCGTTCGAGTCGGCGGCGCTCGACCTGGCGCTGCGCCAGAACGGGACCTCGCTGCACGAGGCCCTTGACATCGACCCGAAGCCCGTGCGCTTCGTCTGCTCCACCCGTCTCACGACGTTCGGCGACGAGGAGCGCCGCTCCTCGACCGACGCGATCACCAAGCGGCTCGCGAAGTACCCGGCGACGCGCTTCAAGCTCGACCCCGAGAACGACTGGGACGCCGGCCTGATCGCGCAGATCGCCGAGGTCGCGGGCGTCGACGTTCTCGACCTGAAGGGCCACTACAAGGGCACCCCGGTCGACGTCGAGACTGACCCCGAGCTCTACCGAGCGGTGGTCGACGCCTTCCCCGATCCCTACCTCGAGGATCCCGACGTGAACGACGAGACGCGGCCTGTGCTCGAGCCGCAGCGCGACCGCGTCACCTGGGA
This sequence comes from uncultured Actinomycetes bacterium, assembly GCA_963771655.1. Taxonomy (GTDB): domain Bacteria; phylum Actinomycetota; class Thermoleophilia; order Solirubrobacterales; family 70-9; genus JAWVFM01. The sequence goes on from CAVYUG010000004.1 coordinate 103,436, forward strand.
CGCGCCGCTGCATTCGCTCGACGACGTCAAGTCGCTCGAATGGAAGCCGAAGGCGATCAACTCGAAGCCCTCACGGTGGGGCTCCCTGCGCGAGATCTCGTCCGTCTACGAGCACTGCGAGCGCGAGGGGATCGCGGTTTACTCGGGCGGCCAGGGCGAGGTGAGCGTCGGCCGCGGTCACATCCAGTACCTGGCGTCGCTCTTCCACCCCGACACGCCCAACGACTGCGCCCCCTCGGGCTACAACGACCCGAGCGTCCCGGACGGCCTGCCGACCAGTCCCCTCGAGCCCGCGCCGAGCGCGACCGGCTTTCGCTGGGACGAGTAGGGCTCAGGCGGCAGGCCGCCCGGCCTCGCCGCATCGAGCGTCGAGCGCGCGGTTCGTCGCCGCCGGCAGGCCGCGGCTCATGGTCGCGAGCGCCGAGCGCATCGCGGTCGGCTCGATGGCGCCCTCGTGATCGCCGTAGGGGAGGTCGAGGAAGTTCACGGTGAGGAGGCTCGCCGCGACCGCGGTCGTGACGGCGATGCCCAGCGCGGCCTGCGCCCAAAGGCGCTCGCCGGCATCGGAGAAGAGCGGGGAGAAAACGATCACGGCGAGGCCGGAGATCAGCAGGAGGACCCAGATGGTCGTGGGGATGACTCGCGGCGCCTCCGCGAGCCGGCCCTGACGGCCCTGCTGCAGGGCGTCGATCTCCGTGTACCAGTTCTGGGCGGCATCGCTCTCGGCAGCGCCGTGCAGCGGGACGCCGTTGAAGGCCTCGTTCAGGGAGGCGATCCATCCGTCGACGACCGGGCTCGTCCGCTCGTCCGCCATCGCGGGCCACTCGATCGACACGACGGCACGCCCGTAACAGATCGCGTCCGCCTGCAGGTGCGCCTGGTCGCCGATCGCGAAGCGGTCGGCGCTGCTGAAGAGGCCAAGAGCCGCGATGGCCTCGTCCTTAGCGCTCGACCGGGCATTCTGGAAGCTCTGGAACGCGAGCAGGAAGACGAAGCCCACGAGAACCGCGAAGATCGTGCCGGTGACGGCGAACGCAGCCGCGGCGCGCTGGCTGTCGGAGAACCAGCTCCCCCTCGGCGCCTCGTGGTGGAGCCGCACGATCGCGAACGCCACCAGGGCATCGATCACGACGATGAGGACGATCGCCTCCCAGAGCTGCATGAGCGGCATCTAATCAGCGCGCGCGGCCCCGACCGGGCGACTAGATTGGTCCGATGAGCTCCGAGAAGTGGACCGCGGCCGACATCCCGAGCCAGGAGGGACGCACCGCGCTCGTCACCGGGGCCAACAGCGGCATCGGCCTCGTCGCGGCTCGTGAGCTCGCGCGAGCGGGCGCCCGCGTCGTCCTGGCGGTCCGCGATCCGGCCCGCGGCGAGAAGGCGGCCGCCACGATCCCCGGTGAGCGCGAGGTGCGCCGGCTCGATCTCGCGGACCTCGCATCGGTGCGCGAGCTCGCCGAGGGCTGGGAGGGGAACCTCGACGTCCTGGTCAACAACGCCGGCGTCATGGCCCCTCCCGAGGGTAGGACCAAGGACGGTTTCGAGCTGCAGATCGGCACCAACCACCTCGGGCACTTCGCGCTCACGAATCTCCTTCTCCCGCACATCACCGACCGCGTCGTGACCGTGTCATCCACCGCCCACTGGATCGGCAAGCTCGACCTGGACGACCTGAACTGGGAGCGGCGCGGGTACTCGCGCTGGCCCGCATACGCCCAGTCGAAGCTCGCCAACCTGCTCTTCACGCTCGAGCTCCAGCGCCGTCTCGGCGACGCTGAGTCGAGAATCCGCGCCGTCGCCGCCCACCCCGGCTACGCGGCCACGAACCTCCAGAGCCACACGCAGAACCTCATCCAGAGCACGGTGATGAAGCTCAGCAACCTGGTGCTCGCGCAGAGCGACGAGATGGGCGCGCTGCCCACCCTCTACGCCGCCACCGTGGACGTCCCGGGCGGAAGCTACGTCGGGCCCGACGGCTTCCGCGAGCAGCGGGGCCATCCGAAGCTCGTCGGCCGTACGAGCGCCGCCAAGGACACCGAGGCCGCCAAGGGCCTATGGGAGCTCTCCGAGGAGCTGACCGGAGTGAGCTTCCCGCTCTCAGCGGCCGCCGCGTGAGCCTTCACCCGCGGCGAACTCGTCCAGACTCGCGGCCGCGCGCCTGCGCACGAGCGTCCTGAAGAGCGGAGTCAGCGGCGGCACTCCGGCCGCGCCGCCGAGCGCCTGACGGGCCCAGGCGCGGAAGTCGAAGTCGTCGACATGCTCGACGATGAGCCCATCGGCAATTCGGAAGCTCGCACGCACGTCGTTTCGCACCTTGCGCCCCGTCTGCGTGAACGTGTAGGTGGCGATCCAACGCGCGGAGCCCGAGTCGCCGTCGGCCTCGACCTCGCTGGTGTCGACCTCAAGGTCGGTGGAGCGAGACGTGAGCATCTTCCACATCTGGCCGATGCGCTCACCGCGGAGGTCGGTGAACACGGGGTCCGAGAAGCGCGCCTGCGGCGAGTAGCAGGCGGCCATCGCGTCGGCGTCGAGCCGGGCGAAGGCGTCGTAGAAGCCCTCGATCAGCTGCCGGTTCGAGGCGGGCGGGCTCTGGGGGTCGGAGGCCAATGCGTGCGCGACCGTATCCGATCGCCGGTGTCACAATGGCGCCGATGTCCGAGACGCGAGTCGGCAGCGCCGACGTGCTCGGGCCGGGTAGCGTCACCGGAGCCGGGTCGTGGGCGATCGTCAACGTCGACGGGAAGCGGTACGCGGTATCGCGCCGCTGCCGTCACCTTCGCGCCGACCTCGCAGACGGCTCGATCGACGCCGACGGCTGCCTCGTCTGCCCCTGGCACCAGAGCGCGTACGACGTCGAGACCGGCCGGATGGTGGTCGGACCGCAGGGGGCGTTCGCCAAGGTGCCGGGCCTCGGTGCGTTCTTCAAGGCCCTGACCCGCGTCGTCCCCCTCGGCACGGCGAAGGTCGTCGAGCGCGACGGCGAGGTGTTCGTCCGCGAATGACCGCCACCCGCGACGGCGATGGGTACTTCCCACGCGGGCGCTCGATGCTCCGGCGCGTCCACTCCGAGCGCGCGGTCGGCCTGCTCTACGGGCAGCGCGGCCTCGCGATCGGTGCCCTCAACCCGCGGGCCTTCGTCGGCACCTGGGAGCACACGCACGCGCAGCTCCGGCCATTCCAGCGCCTCGCGCACACCGCGAAGGCATTCGAGGCGATCTTCTTCGGCACTAAGGCCGAGGCCGACGAGGTGCTGGCGATGGTCGAGCGCATGCACACCCGCGTGGAGGGCGACATGCCGGAGGACGCGGGCCCCGTACCCGCCGGGGCGCCCTACTCGGCGTTCGACCCCGAGCTGATGCTCTGGACGATGGCCGTGATCGCCGACTCCGGGCAGACCTTCTACGAGCTGCTCGTTCGGAAGCTCGACGACGACGAGCGCGAGGCGCTATGGGCCGACTACGTCCGCTTCGGCGAGCTCTTCGGCATGCCCAGCGACGTCGCGCCGGCCTCCTACCGCGGATGGCGCGAGTGGTGGGCCGACCGCATGGCGAGCGGCGAGCTGCACCTGACCCCGCAGGCCCGCGAGACCGGCTACGCGAGCGCGTTCGAGATCCCGCTGCCCGGTATGTACGGCCCGGCGATGCGGATGCACAACCTGATCATGCTGGGCAGCCTGCCCCCGCGGGTTCGCGAGCTCTACGGCCTGCGGTGGACGCCGGCGCACGCCGCGGCCTTCCGCGCGGCGGTCACGGCCGTGCGCGGCTCGCGGCCGATCGTTCCCCGCCCCGTGCGCCGCGGCTCCAACACCGACGCCTTTGAGCTCGTCGCGCGGACCGAGCGCCGCCGCCTCGCCGCGGTCCCGGGCTAGCGCTCCAGGGCGGCCCTCGCCGCCTCCGGCATCTCATCGGAAAGCCAGCCTGAAGCCAGGGGGTCCTCCGCGGCGGCCGACCGCATCGCCTCGAGCGCCTCGCCCCGCAGCTGCGCCTTGACGGTCTCGTACGTCGCCGTCGGAAGGGCGGCCATGTCGACCGCCACCGCCAGCGCGCGGTCGAGCACCTCCCCGGGCTCCCGCAGCTCATCGAGCGCGCCGAGCTCGAGCGCACGCGCGGCGTCGACGAGCTCGCCGCCGAGCACCAGCTCGCGAACCGCGCGCGGCTCGAGCTCCGCCCGCACGACGCCGAGCGCCGCGGCCGGATACGGGGCGCCGACCCGGACCTCGGTCAGGCCATACGTCGCCCCGCGGGCGCCGACGCGGCGATCCGCGCAGAGGGCGAGGATCAGGCCGCCGGCAACCGCGTGGCCGTTCACGGCCGCGACGACGGGGCACGGGAGGCCGTACCAGTCGCAGAACAGCCGGTTGATCCCCGTCACCATGCCGCGCTGCTCCGCCTCGGGCAGTGTCGGCGTCAGCTTCAGATCGACCCCGCCCGAGAAGAAGCCGCCAGAGCCCGTGATGACGACCGCCGCCGGCAGGTTGGCGCGAAGGCGCTCTACGAGCTCCGCGCCCTCGGCGAGGAGGTCCGGCGCGAGGGCGTTCGCCGGTGGCCGCTCGATGCGAACAACGGCGACGCCGTCTGTCTCCTCGACGGTGAGCTGGCTCTGCGGCATCGCCACATCATCCAATGCGGGTGAAGAATCCGCCCTCTCGGTCGGTCAGACTCCGCCCTCATGGCCGAGGCTTCCGCTCCACCCCCTGCCGAGGAGTCGACGTCCCCCGATCGCCAGGGCATCGTGCTTGCCGCGCTGATCCTCGTCGCCGCCGTCGCCAACCTCAACCTCGCCGTAGCCAACGTCGCGCTTCCCGACATCGGCAAGGCCTTCGATGCCAGCCAGACCGGGCTCGACCTGGTGGCCGTCGGATACTCCCTCGGCCTCGCTGCCTCCGTGCTCTACCTCGGCGCGCTCGGCGACCGCCACGGGCGCAAGATGATGCTGCTTCTCGGGACCGGCCTGGCCATCCCCGCCTCGCTGCTCGCCGCCCTTGCGCCGACGATCGGGGTCCTGTTCGCGGCCCGGCTTCTCGGCGGCGTCGCCGCAGGGATGGCGTTCCCGACGACGCTCGCGCTGATCACGGCGCTGTGGTCCGGGCCCGCGCGAACGAAATCGATCGCGCTGTGGTCAGCCCTGGGCGGCGGCATCTCCGTTCTCGGCCCGGTCATCGCCGGCGGCCTGCTCGAGAAGTTCGACTGGAGCTCCGTCTTCGTGATCACCCTGCCGCTCGCCGTGGTGGCCCTCTACATGGCGTGGCGGTTCGTGCCCGCCCATGTCAACGAGACGACCGGGCGGGTCGACAACCTCGGCGGGATCCTCTCGATCCTGATGGTGGCGGCGTTGGTTCTCGCCATCAACGTCGCCCCTGTGCCCGGGGCCGGCGCGCTGGCCATCGGCCTCGGCGCCGTCGCGCTCGCCGCCGTCGTTGCGTTCGTGATCCGCCAGCGCCGCACGGCGGCGCCGCTCTACGACCTCGAGGTCGCCGCGCGACGGATCTTCTGGGTGGCCGCCGTGGCGGGGATCATCGTCTTCGGCTCCCTCATGGCCGCGATGTTCGTCGGCCAGCAGTTCCTGCAGAACGTCCTCGACTACTCCACGCTCGATGCGGGCCTCGCGATCGTGCCCGCCGCCGTCTTCATGGTGATCGTGGCGCCGCGCTCGGCGAAGCTCGTCGAGGCGAGGGGAGCCAGGTTCACGCTGCTCCTCGGGTACGTCTTCTGCCTGCTCGGCTTCCTGACCATGCTGCTCCTCTGGAAGGAGGACATCTCGTACTGGAAGGTCGCGCTCGGCTACATCTTCATCGGGATCGGCGTCGGCTTCGCGGGCACGCCCGCCTCCCACTCGCTGACCGGGTCGGTACCAGTGCGCCGCGCGGGGATGGCCTCGGCGACCGCCGACCTCCAGCGCGACCTCGGCGGCGCGATCATGCAGTCCGTCCTCGGCGCTCTGCTCACCGCCGGCTACGCCGCCGCGGCGACCGCGGCCGTCGCCTCCGCGTCGCACAACGTCACCGACAAGGTCCAGACCGAGCTGACGAAATCGTTCTCGAGCGCCGCCGACGTCGCCGAGCAGTACCCACGCCACGCCTCGGCCATCATCTCCGCCGCCAAGACCTCCTTCCTCCAGGGCGACACCTGGGCGTACACGGCGGGGATCATCGCGGTCGTGCTCGGCGCCTCGCTCGTCTTCTTCCTCTTCCCCCGCGCAAAGCGCGAGCGGGAGCTGCTCGCCTCCTACGAGGCCGAGGACGCCGCGCCGGCGGCTTAGGACCCAGACCGCTAGTGCGTCACGCTCGTCTTGACCATCTTGCGCTCGGAGGCGCTCACCGCGCCCTTCTCCTCGAGCGTTGAGATCGCCTGCGCGAAGTCCTCCGCGAGGGTGTCGATAAGGGAGCGGTTGAGGTTGAGCTTCACGAGCGCCCGCATCATCTTCACGTCCTGGGCGTTCGGCGGCATCGTGTAGGCGGGCACCATCCAGCCGCGCTCGGCGGCGAGCTGGAAGGCGATGTCGAACTCGTCGTAGGGATGCTCATCGGCGAGGTTGAAGGCCACGAGCGGCAGGGTCTCCTCGTGGAGACCGATGATCTGGAACTTCCCGAGGTCCTCGAGGTTCTTGGCCAGGGCCTCGGCGTTGCTCTGCATGATCTCCATGATCATCTTGTAGCCCGCCTTCCCGAAGCGGACGAAGTTGTAGTACTGGGCGAGGATCATCGACGAGCTGGTCGAGAAGTTCAGCGTGAACGTGGCATCGTTCTTCCCGAGGTAGTTCTCGTAGAAGACGAGGTCATCGGCGAGATCCGACTTCTCGCGGAAGACGAGCCAGCCGATCCCCGGGTAGACCAGGCCGAACTTGTGGCCCGAGGCGTTGATCGAACGCACCTGCTCGAGGCGGAAGTCCCATTTGGAGTCCGGGTAGAGGAAGGGCCAGACGAACGCGCCGCTCGCGCCGTCGATATGGAGCGGCACGTCGAGGCCCCTGTCGTTCTTGAGTTGGAGAAGCAGATCGTTGATGCCGACCACGTCGTCGGCGTGGCCGGTGAACGTGGTGCCGACGACGGCGGCAACGCCGATCGTGTTCTCGTCGACGTGCGGCTCGACGTCCTCCGGGCCGATCGTGTACTTGCCGGGCTGGAGGGGGACGATCCGAGGCTCGACGTCGAAGTAGCGGCAGAACTTCTCCCACACCACGTGCACGTCGCCGCCGAAGACGAGGTTCGGGCTGTCGCTCGAGTTCCCGGCCGCCTCGCGACGCTTCCGCCATTTCCACTTCAGCGACAGCGCCCCGAGCATGATCGCCTCGGAGGAGCCCTGGGTGCTGGTGCCGGTGGTCTCGCCGGGGGCGTTGAAGAGCTCGGCCAGCATCCGTACGCACCGCTGCTCGATCTCGAAGGTACGCGGGTACTCCGCGTGGTCGATGTAGTTGCGGTGGAGGTTCGAGGTGATCACCTCGCGTGCCTCGGGCTCCATCCAGGTGGTGACGAAGGTGGCGAGGTTCCGCTCCGGGATTCCCTCGATCGAGAGCTCCTGCTCGACGAGGCGCATCGCCGCAAGCGACGACATCGGCTCGTCGGGAATGAAGTTGGCGGGTGCATGCTCGGAGAGCCAGGCGCCGGCGGCCTCGACCCTCGGGAACTCTGGTGACTTGCTCATTCTCGCTCTCCTCGTCTCGGAAGTAGGCGCCCACGGTATCGGCGGCCGCCAATGCTGAAATCATCCGATTCGGATGATCTCGGCGCGACGCCTTTGGATATGTTCCGCGCCGTGCCCCTACAGGAGGCGAGATAGGAAGTGAGCATCCAACTGCTCCACGCCCTCCCACTCGCGGCATCCTCCTCGAACCTGCTCGCGGCGCGCGAGCAGATGGCGTTCACGCTCGGCTTCCACATCGTTCTCTCGTGTTTCGGCGTCGCCTTCCCGGCGATGATCCTGATCGCTCTCTACAAGGGCCTGCGGAAGGACGACGCCGACGCGATCGAGCTGGCGCGCCGCTGGTCGAAGACGATGGCCGTGCTGTTCGCGGTCGGGGCGGTCACCGGCACCGTTCTCACATTCGAATTCGGGCTGCTCTGGCCACGCTTCATGGACCGCTTCGGGAGCGCCTTCGGCATCGCCTTCGCGATCGAGGGGATCTTCTTCTTCACCGAGGCGATCTTCCTCGCGATCTTCCTCTACGGCTGGAAGCGGCTGAAGCCGTGGGCGCACTTCTGGTCGGGGGTGCCGATGGTGATCACCGGGATCGGCGGCGCTTTCGCGGTCGTCGCGGCGAACTCCTGGATGAACCAGCCGCAGGGGTTCACGCTCGACGCGGCGGGCAGGGTCATCGACACCGACCCGCTGAAGATCCTCTTCAACCCCGCGACGGGCTACGAGTTTCCGCACATGCTCCTGGCCGCCTACCTGGTGACCGGCTTCGTGATCGCGTCGGTCTACGCGGCCGGGATGCTCGAAGGGACGCCGTGATCGCCGCCACCGGCTCGGGCTGCTGATCCCCCTCACCGTGGCGCTGATCGCGACGCCGGTCCAGTTCCTCGTCGGGGACACGGCGGCCAGGGCGATCGCGGACAACCAGCCCGCGAAGTTCGCCGGGATGGAGTGCATCCACAAGACCGGCACCGACCAGACCGAGTACCTCGGCGGCGTCTGCACCTCGACCGGAGTCAAGGGCGGGATCGGGATCCCCGGCCTGGACTCGATCCTCGTCGGCGGCTCGACCAACACCAAGGTCACCGGGCTCGACGCGTTCCCACCCAAGGACCGGCCACCGGCCAACACGCTTCTGCATCTTTCCTTCGACGCGATGGTCGGCATCTGCACGGCATTCATCGCCCTCGGTGCCTGGCTCGCCTTCGTCTGGTGGCGGCGGCGCGATATGCCGACGACGAAGTGGTTCCTGCGGATCATCGCGATCTGCGGCGGTGCCGCGGTGCTGGCCCTGTGGTGCGGCTGGATCTGCACCGAGGTGGGCCGGCAACCCTGGATCGTGCAGGGCTTCATGAGGACCGCGAACGCGGTCACGCCCGCCGACGGCATCTGGTACAGCTTCGCCGCCGTGCTGCTGCTCTACGCGGTCGTCGGCACCGTCGCGATCCTGATCCTGCGGGCGATGGCGAGGCGCTGGCGCGAGACCGGAGTCGAGCCCGACGACGGCACCCCGTACGCCCCGCCCGTCACCGCGGGAAAGGCGGAGCCGTGAGCAAGGCCGACATCGCCGCCGCGATCCTCTGGGTCGGGGCGACCTTCTACGCGCTCTTCGGCGGCGCCGACTTCGGCGCAGGCTTTTGGGACCTGATCGCCGGAGACGCCCATAAGGGCGCACGCCCACGAGCGCTAATCCAGCGTTCCCTGACGCCGGTCTGGGAGGCCAACCACGTCTGGCTGATCTTCATCCTCGTCGTCCTCTGGACCGCCTTCCCGCAGGCGTTCAGCGCAATCATGTCGACGCTCTACATTCCGCTGGCGCTGGCAGCCTTCGGGATAGTGCTGCGAGGTACGGGGTTCGCCTTCCGCAAGGGGCTCGAGAGCCTCGGCACTCAACGGGCTGCTGGAGCGACCTTCGCGCTCTCCTCCGTGCTGACCCCCTTCTTCATGGGCACGGTGGTCGGTGCGGTCGCGATCGGCAACGTCCCGGCGGCCGGCGACGGGACCCTCGGTCTCGAGCTGGCTGCAACCGGCGCCGATGTTCTTCGGGGTGATGTTCGTCGCCACCAGCGCCTACCTCTCCGCGGTGTTGCTGATCGGCGACGCCCGCCGAGGCGGTGAGAACGACCTCGTCCGCTACTTCACTCGGCGGGCGCTCGGCGCGGGAGTCGTCGCGGGTCTCGCGGCGGTCGGGGGGCTCATCGACCTCCACTCGAGCGAGCCCTATGTCTACGACCGATTGGTCGACCAGGGGCTTCCCCTGGTCATCGTCTCGGCGCTCTGCGGGATCGCGGTGTTCTTCCTGCTTCTTCGCGGCAGGCCCCGCCTGCTGCGTCCACTCTCGGCGGCCGCCGTGGTGGCCGTCGTCTGGGGCTGGGGCGTGGCGCAGTTCCCCTACCTGCTTCCGACCTCGCTGACGATCAGCGCCGGGGCAGCGCCGGAGCCGACGCTGACGACGGTCCTGGTCGTCTTCGTCGTCGCCGCCGTGGTCGTGCTTCCGTCGCTCGGCCTCCTCTACACGCTGAGCCAGCGCGACCTCGTGGGCGAAGACCACTCGTCGCGCTGACGCCGAGGGCCTTCGGCGCTAACGCCCGGCCGCGAGCGTCCGCCGCCAACCGGTGAGGATCTCGTGGACGGCGGCAGCGCCGACGATGGGCTCGGCGGGAAGCTGCAGCCGCTCCGGGTGGAGGATGAACGGCCGGGTCTGCTCGCCGCCGAGTCCGCCGTGGAAGCAGATGAGCTCCTCGAACGCACAGCCCTCGTCCAGGTCCGGGTCGTAGAAGCTGCCGACCATGATGTCGGCGACGTGCTCGAAGCCGTCCGTCCGCCGCAGGTGGTCCGCGGCTCCCGGCCCGAACGCGGCGAGCGGGTCCTCGCCATCGACGGCGCCGTCGGCGAGGTATCGCGTGCCTCTCCCGCCCAGAACCGCGGCTCCGCGCTCCGATGAGCGCACCAATATCCAGCCGACATGCGGGTGGTTGCGGAGGGCGGGCACCAGCTCGGGATGCCGTTCGTCGATCTCCTCGAGCGTCATCCTTCGGCGCTCCTCCATCAGGTAGACGAGGCCGAGGTTGCCGGAGCCGAGGACCACCGCCTGGCGGTCGGAGACGTCGTTCTTAGGTCGCTTGCGCTCCCTTCTGCCGGTGGCCTCTCCCATCGCGTGGCCGACCATCGCGCTCTGCTCGTCGCCGCCGGCCAGGCCGGTGACCGCGCCGCCGGCCAGGGAGCGCTCGACCAGCTCGTCGAGCCCGTAGCCGTTTCGCTGCTTGAACGTCGCCCCCTGGGTCTGGCCGTGGTCGGAGAGGGCAACGATCTCGTAGGGCCGGGGGGCGAAGCGGCGCGCCCGCTCGATGCGCCCGAACTGCTGGTCGACCTTCCGCAGCGCCTCCAGGGTGTCGGCGCGCTCGAGGCCGGAGTGGTGCGCGACCTCGTCATAGCTCGAGAACGTCGCGTAGACCGCGGGCCGGCCGCGCATCATGTCGGTGAGCACACCGAAGACGATGAGGTCGCGGACGAACACGCACATCGTCGCGCGCAGCAGCGGATAGATGCCGCCTCGGTGCCCCCGGGGCCGAACGTCGCGCCGCGCCGCCCGGATCGCCGCGGTCCACTCGAGCGCGACCTCCCAGGCGAACAGGACCAGCGTCCGGGTGACGTTGAACCCGTTGGCGAGGAAGGCGCGATAGCCGGGGTTGGCCCCCCGCTCGGCGTCCATGCGCGAGACGGTGAGGATGACCTCGTCGGCCTCGCCCGAGAGCAGGTTGCCGCGGCTGGCGCCTCCATCCACCAGCAGGCCGGCGCCATTGGCGTGCCGGCGCTCGATCTCCGCGCAGTCGGCCGGAGCCGAGCAGCTCATCAGCCGGCCGGTCTCCTTCTCGACCCAGCGGAAGGCCGGGATGTCCTCGTTCGAGCCGAGCAGGATGCCGGCCTGGCAGGCGCCGGTTTGCGAGGAGAGATCGGGCTCCCATTCGACGAGGTCGTACCCCTCGTAGGCAACCCATCGGGCCATGTTCGGAGCGCTTCCGTCGCGCATGGCGTTCCGCAGCACCGGCAGCGCGAGGCCGTCGATCTCGAGGAAGATGATTCCCGGGACGTCGGTTCTCTGCCCGCCGCCCTGACGGCGGGCAACTCGCTTGACGACGCGCACGGTGTATTCCTCGTCGTCGTTCGTTCCCGTCATCACCTGGAGGACGATCGACACGGCCGCCATCACGAGCGACGCCGCCAGCGCGCTGCCGAACGACTTCACGGTGATCAGGCTCGGCAGCACCTCGTCCGCCAACACGAGGATGAGCGCATCGACCATCAGCACGAGGACGAAGCCGAGCGCGAGCATGAACGGAAGGCGCAACGCCGCGATCATCGGCGGCAGGACCGCGTTCAGGATCGCGATCACCGCCGCCACGACGATCGCGGCGGCGGGGCGATCGAGGTGAACCCCCGGGACGAGGCCCGCCGCGACGTACACCGACGCGGCGGAGACGATCCACGCGACGATCAGCCGGAGCGGCCGAAATCTCGGCACCGACGGCTCCCAAACCGGCTCGGAACCGTATGCGCTCATTCCCCGCCTCGACGGGCCCGGCGCTTGGCGGCCCGCTCTTCCTTGATCTCGCGCGTGCGGACCTTCGCGCCTGCGTAGGAGGTTTGCACCAGCTCCTTGCCGCCGGACCAACCGAACGCCCACGACACCATGACCACGGCGAAGACGACGTCCCAAGCCGAGATGATCAATTGCTGGGCGACGGAATACGCGGTGGCGTTCGAGGCGCTCGTCGAGCCACGCAGTGCAGCCGTGTTGGCGGCCTGGGTGACACCGACCCCGCCGGGCGTCACCGACACGGAGTTCGCGACCGAGTTCGACGCCGTCACCGTCGCAACGTTATGGAAGGTGACAGGGATGCCGTACGCGCCGAGGAATACGGCCACGATCCCCAGCCGCGCGAGATAGCTCCCGAGCTCGGGCAGGGCGACGCTGACCAAGGCCTTGCGCGGCGTGCGCAGCACCGCACCCCCCACCGCGAGCTGGGCGCGCAGCTTGGCCGCCCGCCTCCAGAAGAGCCGCGCCAGCAGGACGAGTAGGAGGATTGCCCCGATGGCAAACATCGCGACCGCGACGGGGTGGTCCGAGACGACGCCGAGGTTGACCGAGAGTGAGCTCGAGACGCTGATGAAGAGGTACAGGTAGAGCGCGATGTTGAAGACCGAGAAGGGGATCTTCTGGACGACGAGACCCGAGAACACGGCCGCGAACGTCGCGCCCGCGATGACCGCGGTGAACATCACGAGCATCACCCAGGTGCCGATGTTCGCCGGGAGGAACGCGTTCATCGCCACCGCCGTCGCGTAGGAGGCGAGGACGATCCGGAACGAGACGCCCGCCCGGGGGAAGGCGGCTCGGAGGATCCCGAGCCACGCGAGTGCGGCGAGCGTCGTCTGAAGCGTCTCGAGCACCACGCCGCCGACCACGGCCGACAGCGGCACCTGCGCGACCTTGTCGAAGAGGGCCCGGATCCAGTCGCTCACCGGAATGCCCAGGAGGTCGAGGACGTAGAGGACGACGGCGACGCCGGCGATCCATGCGGCGATCCGAACCAGCCGTTGCCAGATCGGGGCGCCGGCCGGTGCGGTCGCGGCCTCCACAGCACGACGGTATCTGGCGCCGAGCAAATAGTTTCTCCCGATGAACGAGGCCGACAGGGTCCGCTTCATCGGGCACGCGACCGTCGAGATCGAGCTGTCGGGCGTCGCGCTGCTGACCGATCCGTTCCTGCGCGATCGCGTTGGGCCGCTCGTCCGCATGCCGCCGTCGGTGGACGTCGCTGCGCTCGCCCCCGACGCCGTCCTCGTCTCCCACCTCGATCGCGACCACCTCGACCTCCCGTCGCTGCGGAGCCTCGCCGGAAAGCCGCGCCTGATAGTCCCCCGCGGCGGCGCTGCCTTCGCCCGGCGCCACGGCTTCGAGTCCGTGACCGAGCTCGCCGTCGGCGAGAGCACATCGGTCGGACGGGCTCGAGGTGACGGCCGTGCCGGCCGTGCACGACGGGCGGCGCGCCCCCTACGGACCCACGGCGGAGCCCGTCGGCTACCTGGTCAACGGCTCGCGCCGGGTCTATTTCGCCGGCGACACGGACCTGTTCGACGGGATGGCCGAGCTGTCCGACTCCCTCGACCTGGCTCTCGTCCCGATCACCGGCTGGGGGCCGACGCTCGGCGCCGGGCATCTGGACCCGGAGCGAGCTGCCCGCGCGCTCGCGCTCCTGCGTCCCCGCATGGCGGTCCCGATCCATTGGGGCACGCTTCACCCGCTCGGCCTCGGGCGCTTCATGTCGCACCAGCTATCCGAGAGCCCGCATGAATTCGCCCGCCACGCTGCCCGCCTCGCGCCGGGCGTCGAGGTGCGCGTGCTCGCGCCAGGCGAATCACTCGCCCTCGCAACCTCACCCGGTTCGGGTGACGACAGCGCCGCGCCTAGGGGTAAGAGTTCTCGCGATGGCTGAGATGGAGCGCCCCGACACCTCCCCTTCGCCCGAGGGCAGGCCCGGTTCCGCGCCTGAGGCCTCGGCGAGCCCGCCGCCCGAGGGGTCGCCGCCCTCCGACCCACGGCGTCGACACCGCGTCCTGGTGTGGTCGCTCGTCGTGTTCGCCTCGGTGGTGCTGATCTTCTCGATCGTCGCGAACTGGGTCCAGACCGAGCTGCTCGACAGCGGCCAGGTTGCGACCACCACCGAACAGATCCTCGAGGACTCGGACGTACAGCAGCAGCTCAGCATCTTCACGGTCGATCAGCTCTACGCCAACGTCGACGTCCAGGGCGCGATCGAGCAGAAGCTGCCCAGCTCCGTTCAGGCGTTCGCCGTTCCCATCACGGCGGCAACGAGGCAGCTCGCCACGAACGTGGCGGAGAAGGCGCTCGCCTCGCCTGAGGTTCAAGGCCTCGTCACCGGCGCCGTCGGCCTGGCGCATCAGCAGTTCGTCAGCCTGATCGAGGACAAGGGCCAGTACGTCTCGACCACCGGCGGAGAGGTCACGCTCGAATACGGCAGCGTCGTCGCCGACCTCGCCGCCCGCCTCGGGGTGGACCCGGCGACGATCTCGGAGATCCAGGGCGTCATCCAGCAGTTCTCGGTGGACCTCAAGCAGCGCCTGAGCACGGCGCAGACCAACATCAAGTCCGCGAGGGCAAGCCTCGCTCAGGTGAAGCAGGGCCAGCTGAGCCCGCAGACGCAGCAGAACCTCCAGACGCTCAGCAAGAACGCCACCGAGCTCCAGACGGCGGTCGCGAGCCTCGCTCAGAAGATCAAGGGCGTTCAGTCGAAGGTTCCCGCCCAGCTCCAGAGCAAGCTGTCCGACCTCGAGGGCCGGTTGACCGACCTCAACGGCCGGTTGACGGCACTCGATACCCACATCACCGCCGTGCTCAAGAATCCAAGCCAGGCGAACATCGTCAAGCTCGATCCCGCGCTCGCCGCCCTCCAGTCACGCGTCACCGCCGTGCTCGACCGCCAGGCCGTGCAGCACCCCGGCGAGCTCGTGCTGATGAAGTCCAGCCAGCTCGACGGACTTCAGAAGCTCGTCAGTGCGCTTCGCAGCCTCGGCTTCGTGCTGCCGCTGCTGGCGCTCCTGCTCTACCTGGGCGCCCTCTACCTGGCGAAGGGGTGGCGCCGCCAAGCGCTGATCGCGGCCGGGGGCGGGATCCTGGGGGCGGCGCTGGTCGTCCTGTTGGCGAGGCGCCTGCTCGGCGGCGCGGTCGTGGACTCCGAGGCGCTCTCCGAGACGGTCAAGCCGGCCATCACGTCGATCTGGGACATCATTTCCGCCGGGCTTCGCCAGCGAGCGCTGTTCGTCGGAGTCATCGGACTGGCGTTCATCGGCGGAGGCGCGCTAGCGGGGCCCGGCCGCTACGCAATCGCCTCTCGGCGCTTTCTGGCGCCGTCCCTCCGCGACCATCCGGTCGCGGTCTACGGCGCCGTCGCGGCGCTGTTCCTGCTCTGGCTCTCGTTCATACCCGGGATCAACAACCTCGGCCAGGTCCTGGTGATCTTCGCGCTCGCGGCCCTGGCCGTGGTCGGCGTCGAGATACTGCGCCGGCAGACGGCGCGGGAGTTCCCGAAGACCTAGGCCCAGGACCCGAGCGGGTCGTTGAGCTCAGCGAGCGAAGAGGGGCGTGAGGCCAGCCGGCGGCCGTGTTTCGTCACACCTCGCCGGTCGCGATGCGATATGAAGCCGCATAGCGACTACATCTCGCCCCGGCAGCTAACCCGACGGAAGTGAAACGCTGCCAGGTGGGGCCAGACCTAGCGGCTCACCCGTCGAGCGCGACGGGAATGTGCATGTACTGGTTGAGGAACGTCGAGCTGACGCGCTCGCATTCGCCGTCGAGCTCGATGTGAGGGAAGCGCTCGAGCGTCTCCTCGATCCACAGCTTCAGCTCGAGGCGGGCGAGCCCGGCGCCGAGGCAGAAGTGCCGTCCGCCGCCGCCGAAGCCCTGATGGGGGTTCGGATGGCGCCGAACGTCGAAAAGATGCGGATCCTCGAAGGCGGTTGCGTCGCGGTTGCCCGACACGTACCACAGCGCGAGCTTGTCGCCGGCCTTGACCGCCTGGCCCGCGACCTCGGTGTCGCGCGTGGCCGTCCGGCGCATGTACGCGAACGCCGGGTTGTAGCGGACGAACTCCTCCACGACCTGCTCGAGCGGAACCGCTCCGGAGCGCACGAGCTCCATCTGCTCGGGGTCGTCGATCAGGTTCTTGATGCCCGAGGTGAAGACAGCGCGCGTGGAGTCGTTGCCGGCGACCATGAGGAGGAAGAAGAACATCAGCACCTCCTCGTGGGAGAGACGCTCGCCGTCGACCTCGGCCTGGATGATCGCCGTGGTCAGGTCGTCGGTTGGGTTGCGCTCCCGCTCGGTGATCATCGCGTCGACGTACGGGACGAACTCGTCGAGCGCCCGTTGGACCTCGCCGAGGTCGGGGACCAACCGCGGGTCCTCGAGCGCGGTGGTGCGGTTGGTCCAGTCGACGAGCCGGTCGGCGTCCTCTCGGGGCGCCCCCAGCATGTCGCCGATCACCATCGCCGGGACGTAGATGCCGATGTCCTGCACGAGGTCCAACCGCCCATCCGGGTGGGCTTCGAGCGCCCGGTCGTAGACGAGGTTGATGATCTCCCGCATGCGCTCCGTGTGATCGAGCGCGCGCTTCGGGGTGAAGGCGCGCTGCATCAGCGCCTTCAGCCGATCGTGGCGAGGCGGGTCCTGGGTGATCATCATGTTGGCCGCGAGGTCGATCGGGTCCGGCTTGTCTGGGTCGGTCTCGAGCTTGTCGACGAGGATGATGCTGCGAGCCGAGGAGAAGGTTTCGAAGTCACGGCCCACCTCGGCGATGTCCTCGTAGCGGACGACCGACCAGAAGCCGGACTCCCAGGGGAAGTCCCCGAGCTCGCTCCAGTGGAGCGGTTCCTCGTTGCGCAGCGTCTCGAAGACGTCGTGCGGCGGGCCCGCTCGCCAGAGCTCGAGATCGCTGATGTCGAGCGACGCGAGGTCAGTTGGCGGGGTGAGGGTGCTCACGTCGTCACCGGCTGGCGGCGCCGATCGCGATCAGGTCCTGGGGATGGACCCAGGCATCGACCAGGGTGTGACCGCCCGCATCTGTGATCGCGTCGCGGAGCGGGATCGCCCAGCGATGCTCGAGCAGCGCGATCCCGGCCGACGAGCCCGGCGGGATGTGGTCGGCGACGTACCAGGCGTCCTCGCCGTCGAAAAGCGAGCCGTCCTCGCCGGCCGCCGCGCCGGCCGCGGCTCCGGCCTCGGCGCCCTCCTCCCCGTCGGCTCCGAAGCCCACCAGCGCGCCCGCGAGAGCACCCATCTCCATCGCCTCATCCTGCGAGAGGTCGCTGAGCTCGACCTTCGCGAGGTTGCCCTCCTCGTCGTGGTGGACGAACACCAGGTCGACGAGGCGAACGATGTCGGCGTCGCGCAGACGGCGAAGCTCCTCGAGGATCTTGCCCTCGAACTTCCCGTGCTCGAAACCGACGACGAGCATCTGTACCGGTCCGAATTCTTCCATCTTCGATTCCTCCTGATTCAGGTGAAGCGGCCTATGTCCCCGCGAGCAGCTTCTGCTTCTCTGCCTCGAACTGCTCCTGCGTAAGGACGCCCGAGTCGAGCAGCCCCTTTAGCTTCGTCAGCGCGTCGATCCGGTCGGCCTCGGACATGGCCGGTGCGGCGGGCGCCTGGTCCGCGGCTGGTGCCTGGGGCTGCGCCTGGCCCTGCCCCCCCTGCAGATCGGAGATCTCCTGATCCTGCGTCGCTTCAGCCTCCTGCTTTCGCTGTATGTGCTTGCCGGCCATGTAGCCGGCACCGCCGACCATCGCGGCGCGCATCAGCGGTCGTCGTCTTCCGATCAATGGCATCGCGGCTCCTCCTCGATTCGGGCAGCACGATCCGCTGCACGGACTCATGGAACCGCTCCCGCACCTGTGCCGCATCGTGCGAAACGGGTGAAATCGGAAAGGGGGCCCTATCACCCGAACCGGGCGATGCGAACCGGTTCCCCCGCGCCTACTCTCGCCGCGATGAGCCTGGTTCCCAACGAGAGGAGACTGAAATGAGAGGTGTCGGACGAGCGGTCTTCGTGGCCGTCCTGCTGCTGATCGCAGGCACGCTCAACATCATCTACGGCATCGGCGCAATCAGCGACGCTCACTTCTACACGAGTCAGGGCACCCACTATGTGTTCGGGAGCCTTCACACGTGGGGCTGGATAACGCTGATCCTCGGCATCTTCGAGCTGACAGCCGGGTTCTCGCTGTTCAGCGGCGGAACCTATGGGCGCGTGATGGGAATTGCGGCAGCGAGCCTCGGTGCGATCGGGGCGATCCTCGCCCTCACGGGCCCGAATCCCTGGTGGGCGCTGTGCGTCTTCGCCATCTGCCTGTGGTGCATCCACGGCCTCGTCGTCTACGGCGAGCCCGAGCGAACGCCGTAGCGCCCGACTCCCCGACGTACCCCCGCCCGGGTAGCCCGGGCGGGGGCCGTGCCGTGACGGCCTTCACCTATCAGCAGCGACCTCGTCTCAGTCTTCGTCCTGTCGCTTGTCGCGATGTTCAATCCGACGCTGCTCGCGGCGGTCACCGTGATGCTGCTCCTGCCGAACCCGAAGCGCCTGATGCTCGGGTACCTGCTCGGCGCCTACACGACAAGCATCACGCTCGGCCTGGTGATCGTCCACTCGATCCAGGGGTCGAGCTTCGAGAACACCTCGCGAAACACGATCAGCCCTGCGGAGGACATCGCGGTCGGCCTCATCCTGCTGCTCGTCGCCTATGTCCTCGGGAGCGGTCGAGATGAGCCGCTGCGCGAGCGGCGGCAGCGGCGGAAGGAGAAGAAATCGAAGGGCAAGGAGCCGAAGGAGCCATGGGTCCAGCGGATCCTCGGCCGGGGCTCACCTCGGATCACATTCGTCCTCGGCCTCCTGCTGTCGTTTCCGGGAGTGTCGTATCTCGACGCTCTGGACCACATCGCCAAGCTCGATCCCGGGGTCGTGCCGACCGTCCTGCTCGTCCTCTACTTCTGCCTCATGCAGCAGCTCCTGATCGGGTTTCCGCTCCTCGGATACGTGTTCTCGCCGGAGAAGACGCAGGACCGCGTCGTCCGGTTCCGCGTCTGGATCGACGCCAATGGCCGCCGTGCTGCCCATCATCGGGGCGTCCGTGCTCGGCAGCCTCGCAATCGTCCGCGGCGTGGCCACCCTCCTGTAGATGACCGGCTCACGATCCTCCGAGCCGCCGTCCAGCATCCTCGCCGCCCCCTGTCCGAGCGCCGCCCCATGAGCGCCCCCGCGGCAGCGTCCCCCGGATAATGCACTCCCGTATGCACGCGCGAGTAGGCGACCAGGCCGGCGAGGCCCCGAGCGCCAGCCCCGCTGCGGTCGAACGTGGCCCGCGCCCGCCGCGAAGGCGAACGCGGCCGCAGAATGGCCCGACGGGAAGGAGCTCGACCTGGGCATCTCGACATGGCGCGCGACCGGCACCTCCTGGGCGATCCTGTCGGGGCGCTGACGGCGCCCGAGGGGCTTCAGACCGAGGTTGATCACCGTCGCCGCGGCCCCGACCCCCGCAAGGCCAAGCATCGCCGCGCGGCGTCCCTTGCTGCCCCCACGGCGGCCATGGCCACCGCGGAGGCGATCGAGAGCCGCGAGTAGTCGGCTGCCGCCGACAGGCGGGCCATCGCGCGGTCGAGGCGAGGTGTCGGGGTGCGGGCGATCGCCGCATAAACGGCGAGGTCGAGCCGCTCGGCCTCCTCGAGCCAGGATGCCCGGCGGCGCCCGGGGTGCTGCGCCTCCACGCATGGAGCATCCCATGACCTCGCGACGAGGGGCAGCGATCGCGGCGCTCGTGCTCGCGGCGCTGGTCGTCGGGCTGATCGCGCTCGCCCTCGCGGGCGATGCGCGCGTGCTCGCGGTGCTCGCCTGCGTCGTGGCCGCGGGCGCGGCTACCTGGTACGGGGTGCTCAGGCGGGAGCTGCGAGGGTTGCCGGCCTTACCGTGGCCCTGCTCGCCTTCGCCGGCGCCGTGCTCATCGTCGCGCTGGGCGGCCACCTGCTGGAGACGCTCGCGATCGCGCTCGCCGCGCTCGCGTCGATGGCCGCCGCCCGCACCGCGTTCAGAGTCAGGGTCGCCCTCCGAGCGCCCCGAGGCCCGAGCGCCCCGTGCTTTCTTCAACCCCAAGTCGGGTGGAGGGAAGGCGGCGCGATTCCACGTCGCCGACGAGGCGCGGAAGCGCGAAATCGAGCCGATCGAGCTGCAGCGTGGGGACGACCTCGCAACGCTCGTGAACGATGCCGTCGCCCGCGGCGCGGACGGTCTCGCGATGGCCGGCGGCGACGGCTCGCAGGCGTCGTGGCGGCGATCGCCGCCGAACGCGGGCTGCCGTACGCATGCATCCCGGCCGGTACCCGCAATCACCTCGCCCTCGACCTCGGCGTCGACCGAGACGACGTCGTGGGCGGCCTCGACGCCTTCGTCGACGGCGGCGAGCGCGTCGTCGACCTTGCGGAGGTAAACGGCCGCGTCTTCGTCAACAACGTCTCGCTCGGCCTCTACGCACAGGCGGTGCAGCGCTCCAGCTATCGCGACGCCAAGCTCCGCACGCTCGTCGACACGGCGTCCGACGTCCTCGGCCCCGATGCGGAGGGGAGCGATCTGCGCTGGCGCGGGCCGGACGGCCAAACACGCCGCTCGCGGGCCGCGATCCTGGTGTCCAACAACCGCTATCGCCTTCGCCACGCGATCGGCTCGGGCACGCGGCCGCGCATGGACGAGGGCGTCCTCGGGATCGCCGCGCTCGCGATACGGGTGATGGCGAGGGCCCGCGACCGCGTACTCAGTTGCGCCAGTGGACAGCGCCGACGTTCGAGGTCGAGGCGGACGGCCCGGTCGCTGCCGGCATCGACGGAGAGGCCGCGAAGCTGGACCCGCCGTTGCGCTTTGGCGTCCGCCGCGGCGTCCTGCGCGTCCGGATCGCGAGCCACCACCCGGAGCCTCACCGTCGGCCGGCGCGCCCGACGGCCCCCTGGAGGCCGTGCGCTCGCTCGCCCGGATCGCGGTCGGCCGCGACGACTTCGCATCCGACCACCCCAATCGAGAGGAGAAGTGATGGACGTCTTCGAGGTCAAGCAGAAGGAAACCCTGAACCGCAAGGAGGTCGCCACCCGGTTCCGGGAGCTCGCCGACGTCCTTGGGGGCGACGACGAAGAGATCGAGTTCGAGCGCGGCGGCATGAGCTTCAAGGTCCATGTGCCCGACGAGGTCGAGCTGAAGGTGGAGTTCGAGGTCGAGTCCGACGAGCGCGAGCTCGAGATCGAGCTGAAGTGGTGACGCTCGCCAAAGCCAAGCCAGTCAGCACTGCCTCGGCGGAGGAGCGCGCAGCCAGAGGCAAGACGGCTCGCCAGAAGGTCCCGCGCGCCAGCCACGGAGAGTGGAAGGCGCCGGCGCGGCGGCAAGACCCGGTCAAGGTGCTCGAGGACCAGGCCAAGACACGCGTCCCCGAGCTGGTCCCGATCCGCTACGGGCGGATGCTCGCCTCGCCCTTTACCTTCTTCCGCGGCGCGGCGGCGATCATGGCGATGGACCTCGCCGACACTCCCCACGCCGGCATTCAGGTCCAGGCCTGCGGCGACGCGCACCTGTCGAACTTCGGCGTCTTCGCCGCCCCCGACCGGCGCCTCGTCATGGACGTCAACGACTTCGACGAGACGCTCCCGGGGCCCTGGGAGTGGGACCTAAAGCGCCTCGCCGCGAGCTTCGCGATCGCCGGGCGCGATCGCGACTTCACCCCAAGCGAGACTCGTGACGCCGTCCTCAGAGCGGTCCGCTCATATCGCGAAGGGATGCGGGAGCTCGCGGCGATGGGAAACCTCGACGTCTGGTACGCGCGCCTCGACATCGACACCCTGCTCGCCGAGCTGGCCAAGGTCGTCGGCCCCGCGCGGCTGAAGGCGGCGCAGAAGAACGTCAAGAGGGCCGAGAAGAAGAACAGCATGAAGGCGTTCGATCGCCTGGTCCACGAGGTCGACGGCGAGCCGCGGATCATCAGCGACCCGCCGCTTCTGGTTCCGGGCCGCGAGCTCGTCTCGGACGAACAGCTCGAGGTGCTCGAGGAACGGATCCGTGAGCTCCTCGGCCGCTACCGCGAAAGCCTCAAGGGCGACCGCCGCCATCTCTTCGACAGCTACCAATTCGTCGATCTGGCCCGTAAGGTCGTCGGCGTCGGCAGCGTCGGGACCCGCGCCTGGGTGGTGCTGATGATGGGCCGCGACGGCCAGGACCCGTTTCCTGCTGCCCAAGGAGGCGGAGGCCTCGGTGCTCGAGCCCTACGTCGGCAAGAGCGAGTTCGGGAACCACGGCGAGCGAGTCGTCGAGGGCCAGTGGCTGATCCAGGCCGCGAGCGACATCCTCCTCGGTTGGCTTCCGGCGATCGGGATGGACGACAAGAAGCGCGACTTCTACGTGCGCCAGCTCTGGGACGGCAAGCGCTCGGTCGAGATCGAGACGCTGCCGCCGAAAGGGCTCGAGATCTACGCTCGGGTATGCGGGTGGACGCTGCGCGCGCCCACGCCCGGTCCGGCGACCGGATCGCGATGGGCGCCTACCTGGGCAAGGGGGAGACCTTCGATCGAGCGATCGCCGACTTCTCCGAGGATGGCCAACCGAACAGGCTCGACTCGGCGCGCTGGCCGATGCGGCAAGTGGGGGCGCATGGGGGCGCGCCGGACCTGGTCGGAGCCCTGGCTAGGCGGCCGTGGCAGCCGCGGAACGCCGTGGAGGGCCTCCTGGGGCGGCGATCGCGGAGCTCGAGATCGATGCCCACGCGGGCGTGCCCCCGTAGTGGCGCAAGCCCTCGACCGCCGTCCCGGGCTTCACTCTCGTGACGATCAGGAAGCGGCGGGTGCCTGGCTGGCATGTTGCGGCCGTCCCTCGAGATCCCCTCGATGTGCCCCTCCGATGCGGCCCATGGTCGCGCCGAGGGCCACTCCGACGGCTCGCCGCGACCGGGACTAAGGTGAGGATCCCAAAGAGGAGGTTCCAGAACGTCCCCCGGTCGCCGGCGCCGCGGGGTGATGGGTGGTGGTGACCATGTACCGGGCTTCGCTGTCCGGGTGATCACGGCAACCGCCTCGGGCTGGATCGCGAGTTCATCGGCGAGCCGGTAGACCTCCTCCGCGGCTTCGTGCCCCGTCGTCTCGTCGCCGTATCCGATTGCGATGAGGTGGCCACCGATATCAACCTACGCTGCGAGGGACAGGGCGCCATCATCCGATAGAGGTGATTCGGCTGGCTATCGCTCCATCGCCCGCGCGTGCCCATCGCTCAGCAGGCCCGCCTCGACGGCCCGCTCGACGGCCTCCCGGCGGGACGAGACCGAGCTTGCGGTAGACCGCCTGCGCCTGCGTCTTGACGGTGTTCGGGGAGACGTAGGCCTTCACTGCGATCTGCGGAAACGACAGGTGCGTGGGGAGGTACTGCAGGATCCGCAGCTCTGCGGGGGTCAGATCGCGGACGGCCATCGCCGTAACTGTCTGGAGCGCCCTTTCCGTTTGCTCGAGCCAGGTCTCCAGAATTGGTGCGTCCGGCAAGGAGAGCAACCGCCGGCGCGCGTCGTCCAGGAGCCGCCGGGCCAACGGCACCTCGTCCAGCTTGACGGCGGTGCGCGCGAGCACGATCCGCGCCTCCGCCTCGTACCAGCTGCCGAACTCGTCGAGCGCCTCGAGCAGCCGAAGGCCCTCGCGCAGGTCGGCGGAGGCTCTCTCGATCTGCCCGTCGTGCGCTCGGACGAAGGCTGCCACCGAGAGGACGATCGCCATCGTCGGGTAGTCGCCGAGGCCCGATCGCTCCACCTGGGCGCTTGCTTGAGAGGAGAGCATTCGCGCCACGTGCCAGTCGTCCTCGTCGGCGGCGACCAGCGCCATGTGGGCGAGGCAGATCGTCTGCACGACGGGGGCACCGAAGACCGCGGCCCGTCGTGCCCCCTCCGCGAGGCTCTGGCGGGCGACTTCGGTTTCGCCGAGCAAGAGCGCCGCGACCCCGTCGGTCATGCAGCTCATGGCAAGCCATGGACTCTCCTCGGGAAGGAACTCCGCGCCCGCCGCGGACAGCTCGCGCATGCTCGCGAGGCCGTTACGCGCCAGGGTTGCGTCAAGGAGCGAGAGGCCGGCAAAGAGGCGCGGCTTCCTGCGTGTGTCACCCGAGCCCTCGAGCAACCCGCGTGTGACCCCGCTCCAATGCTCGGCGAGCCCCCCCTGGCCACGCGATAGGTAGCCGTGCGCCGCAGTGAGGCTGAGCGCGGGATCGGAGGCGATGCGGTCGGGGCCGAGGCGGTCGAGCCAGCGCCTTACGGTCGCGTAACGCCCGCGCGCCATGTACTCCGGAACGGCCTCCCATAGGAGCTCCCCAGCGCGGCCGAACCACTCGGCCTCGATCGCGTGGTGGATCGCCTGCGTCGAATCGCCGTGGTCGGCCCACCACTCGGAGGCGCGGCGGTGAAGCTCGAGCTCGAGGTCAGGCTCGCTGCGGTGGAGCTCGGACCGCAGCATCCCTGAGAAGAGCGAGTGGAACCGGAACCATTCGTCGCGCCGATCGAGGGGAATCAGCAACATGTTCTGGGTCGACAGGTCGCGCAGGGTCGTGGTGGAGCCTCGGCGCTCGAGAAGGGCGTCGCATAGCTCGCCCGTGAATCGGTCGAGGATCGAGATTCGCCGGAGGAAGTCCACACGCCGCTTCGAGGCCGGCGCCAGGAACTCGTCACGTATGTAGTCGACGACGATCCGGTCGTCACCGGCGAATTGCACGATGAGCGCGCCGGTGTCGGCTTCGTCTGCCAGGGCGAGGCCCGCCAGATAGAGGGCCGCCGGCCAACCCTCCGTTCGGCGCACGAGAACGTCAAGGTCGCCCGGCGTGAGTTCGAGTCCAAGGCGGCTTACGAGCGTCTCACACTCGCGCCGCGTCATCACCAGGTCGGTGCGCCGAAGCTCCATCAGGCGCCGATTCGCGCGCAGCCTCCCCAGCGGGAGGGAGGGCGCGGTCCTGGTACTGAGGGCGAGCTGAGATTCGGGAGGCAGGTTGTCCGCCAGCGACCTGATAAGCCGGACTGTCGGCGGCGACTCGATGTGCTCGAGCTCGTCGAGGACGAGCACCATCGGCACCTCGCGAGCTGCGAGCGCCCGTTCGAGGCGCGGCACAACGGCGCCCTCGAGCTCGCCGCCTGCCAACGCCGACGAGAGCTCAGCCGCGACAGGCTCGATCGGATCGAGCGCCTCGAGTACGGCCGCCAGGAACCCGACCGGGTCGTTGTGCTCGTCCACGAGGGTCACTGACGCAAACGGACGGGGATCGGCAGCGGCCCATTGGGCGAGAAGAACCGACTTCCCGTAGCCGGTTGGCGCGTCAAGCAGGACGATGGGCGGGGTCGACTCCTCCAGGCGCCGCAGGAGCCGTGGCCGCTCGACGAACGTGCGAAGCGCGAGCGGATCGAGATCGACCCCGGCAACGCGCGGACCTCCGGAGCTGGCCGGTGGACGCGCGGCCACCGATGCGCTCAACTCTTAGACCTCCTGTCCGTTCGTCGCGGGCGACAACGCGCTACATCCCTTCGATTGATCACAACGCTGGAGCAACGTCGTTCTGCCGAGTGAACATCCGGATCGCTCGTCTCACAGCGAACGTGATGGTCGCAGTTCCGTGCGGGCACTCTCATCCGTAGAAGCCCGCAGCCACTCGCCGCACGGTACCTGGTTCAGTCGGCGGCAGGCTCGGGCAACCGGATGCTGATCAGATAGGCAACGTTGACGCCGACGATGATCAGCGGCGAGGCGCCGGCGCCCGTCTGGCAAGATCACGGCGAGCACGATTCCCGGCAGGGGCGGCCTACGCTGATGAGGCCCACGTGATCAGTCACGCGCTCACCCCCGCGCGCCGGCCTTCCGCGACGGTGGACTGGGATCACTGGATCGCCTCCGGCTTCGCCATCGGCTCGATCTGCTTCTTCATTGGACCGTTCCCGGGCTTCGTGCGGCTCGTCGGCGAGGCCGCCGACGCCGCGGTGTTCTTCGCCGGCTCCATCTTCTTCACGACCGCCGCATTGCTGGAGGTGCGCGAGGGAACGCTGCGGCAGCGCCGCCGCTTCGTCGGGGCACCCTGGTGGAGCGCCGCCATCCAGTTCATCGGCACGCTCTTCTTCAACCTCAGCACCTTCCACGCGCTGCAGGACGGCCTGTCGGCGCAGGAGACGAACCGGCTCGTCTGGGCTCCGGACGTTCTCGGCTCCGTGTGCTTCCTCGTCTCGGGCGCGCTCGCCTACAGCGCGACGATCGGGCCGCACCTGCTTCCGGCGCGCTGGCGGCCGGTGGCGGAGGACCCGGCGTGGAGCATGGCGGCGGTCAACCTCGCCGGGTGCGTTCTCTTCGGTGTGGCGGCGATCGCGTCCTATGTGGTGCCCTCAACCGGGTCTGTGCTCGCGCTCGCCCCCGCGAACTGGGGCACGGCCCTGGGCGGCCTCTGCTTCCTCATCGGCGCCGTTCTTCTCTGGCGCCGGTCCTCGAACGTCCGCGTAGGGGCCCCGGACGGCCATGTTGGCCCCCCCGCAGCGGGCAGCGAGATCGATGGCGGCGGGTAGGTCGAGGCCCGCCGCCAACCCGTAGGTCAGGCCCGCCGCAAACGAGTCGCCGGCGCCGTAGGAGTCGAGGATCGGGCCATTGAGGGCGGCCGCCGTCCATTTGACCGGGGCGGCGGCGGCCACCGTGACCGAGCCGCCGGCGGCGCCCGCCGTGCGCACAACAGCGCGAGGTGGCGGATCGAGATCGCCGGCCCTATAAGTCTCGCCAGGGTCGCTCGCGCTCGAGACGAGCACGTCGACCTCGATGGCGGCGTCCGCGAGGGGCTCGATGGCTCGGACCGAGGCGACCAGCTTCTTGGCCCGGCGCGCCGCTCGGGCCGCGGCGGCGTCTCCAGCGGTGAAGTAGACGCCGTCGGCGTTCGCGAGCTCCGCCCAGGGCAGCGGGTCGTCCCCGAACGGGCCCATGCGCTCTCCGATCACCGTGATCGTGCGCTCGCCCTGGGCATCGAGCTGGACGAACGCCCGTCGTTGGGGCTCGTCTCGCCAGGCGGCCTCGATGCGAACGCCCAGTGCCTCGAGGCCGCTCCGGGCCCGATGGCCCAGCTCGTCGTCGCCGATCGCCGTGATGAAGAGGCACTCGCCCGCCAGGCGGGCGAGCTGCACGGCGGCCACAGCGCCACCGCCCGCCGCTGCCTCCCAAGCGGGGTCCGCGTGCACGATCTCGCCGGGCTTCGGAACGTGGTCGACCTCCACGCATTCGGCCCACTCGACGTGGCCGACGACCGCGACCCGGACCGGGCCGCGCTCCCCTTCAGCCGCCGACATCGTCGATGGCGATCGTGAAGGTCGCCTCGAATGTCTCACCCGGCTCCACGAGCGGCAGCGCGGGCCCTCCGGTGACGAGCGCGTTCGTCGGCGCCGTCATCGGCTCGAACGCGATCACGTCGTCGTCGGAGGGCGCGTAGACCTGGGCATATGGATAGCCGGAGTCGAACGAGACGTCGATCCGTCGGCCGCCGCCGGAGAGCGCGAAGGGCGCCGGACCCGGAGGCGCGAGGTAGGCGTCGTCGAAGGTGCGCGAGCCGAGCGGCCCAGTCTCCACGTCCACGGGTTGCAGCTCCCCGGTGGGGAGCATCGTTTCGTCGAGCCGCAGCCGCTCCCGCACCGGGATCTCTACCACCCAGTCGGAGCGCGCGACGCCGGGCAGCCGGAAATAAGGGTGATAGCCGAACGCGATCGGCGCCGCGACATCGCCGGTGGCGCGGATCGTCGTCGTGACCTCGAGTGCGTTCCCGGCGAGGGCCGCTTCGAACCCGATCTCCTGCGGGAACGGGAAGGCCGCGATGCGCGCTTGGTCGGCGGCGAAGTCGAAGCCGGCGGCGAGGACCGCCGTGTCGCCGTCGGACTCGTGCCGCTCCAGCCTCCATCCCTTTGCGGCGGCGAGCAGGCCGTGAATCGGAAGGCCGCTCGGATCGAGGCTGGGCCGCGCGGCCCCTGTTCCGAGGTTCACCTCGCGGCCCGCGACCTCGAAGCGCATTGCGCCGAGCCGGTTCGCCCAGGGGTGGAGGAGCGGGATCCCCATCGTCGAGCGTTTGGCGACGTAGGTCGCCAGGCCACCGCGCTGCCCGAGAAGCTCCTCGCCACGGTGGCGCAGGGAGCACCCCACCATGCCGGCGTCGGGCACGAACGCCACCTCGATGCTGCCGGCAGTCCCGTTCGAGATGGTCAGCGCGGCGAGCCCATCGACCGTTCGCTTTCCGACAGCTGCTTCTCCCATCCGGGCTGAGCCTCGTGGGCGAGGCTATCGGGTGCCGCCACTGTCGGCGGCCGACATCACCCCGTTGGGATGATTTGTGAGTGGGCGCGGCGTGCAATGCTCGCTGCGAGATGGAAGACGGCAGTCCCGACGGCGCGGTGCGGAAGCACCGCGTGCTCGTCGTCGGCGGAGGCTTCGGGGGGCTCTTCGCCGCTCGCTTCCTGAGGCGCGCGCCGGTCGAGGTGACCGTGATCGATCGCGTCAACTACCACCTCTTCCAGCCGCTGCTGTACCAGGTGGCGACCGGAATCCTCGCCGAAGGCGACGTCGCCCCGCCGATTCGCAACGTCCTCCGCCGGCAGCGAAACACCCAGGTGGCGCTCGCCGAGGTGGTTGCGTTCGACCTCGAGATGCGCAACGTGACCGCGCGCAAGGTCGACGGCGAAATCGTCCCCATCGAGTACGACAGCATGATCGTTGCCGCCGGCGCCGGACAGTCCTATTTCGGCCACGACGAGTTCTCTCGCTGGGCACCCGGGATGAAGACGATCGACGACGCGCTCGAGCTGCGGGGAAGAATCCTCGGCGCATTCGAGATGGCCGTGCTGGAGCCGGATCCCGGCAAGCGGCGCACCTGGCTCACCTTCGTGGTCGTCGGAGGCGGTCCGACGGGAGTCGAGATCGCCGGCCAGATCGCTGAGCTGTCGCGCCGCGTCCTGCCGCGCGAGTTCCACTCCATCGACGCGAGCAGCGCGCGCGTTCTGCTGTTCGACGGCGGGAAGGAAATCCTCGCGACCTTCGGCGATCGCCTCTCCGGCAAGGCGACCAAGGAGCTCGAGGAGCTCGGGGTCGAGATCCAGACGGGCAGCGTCGTCACGGACATCGATCGGACCGGGGTCATGGTGAAGGGGGGCGATGGCGAGGTCCGCCGGGTCGATGCGCACACGAAGGTCTGGGCGGCCGGCGTCCAGGCATCCCCGCTCGCGAGGATGCTGGCCGAGGCAACGGGCGCCGAGTGCGACCGGGCGGGGCGGATCGCCGTTCTGCCCGACTGCTCGCTGCCGGGCCACCCCGAGGTCTTCGCGATCGGCGACATGATGTCGCTCGACGGGCTGCCGGGGGTGGCCGAAGTCGCGATGCAGCAGGGGATCCACGCGGCCCGGACGATCGCGCATCGCGTGCGCGGCGAGGAGGGATCGAAGCCGTTCAAGTACCGCGACCTGGGCAGCATGGCGACGATCTCGCGGTTCCGCGCCATCGTCAGCTTCAAGGGCATCCGCGTGGCCGGGTTCCTCGGATGGCTCATGTGGCTCTTCGTCCACCTCGCCTTCCTGACCGGGTTCAAGAACCGATTCACCACGGTCCTGAGCTGGGGGCTCACCTTCATCGGAGGGGCAAGGAGCGAGCGGACGCTGACCGCCCAGCAGGTCATCGCCCGGGTTGCGATCGCCGAGGCGGGCGGGCAGCCGTTCCTGCTCCGCCTCGCCACAGGCGAGCCGGCGACGGATCCGGCCGACGGCGACAGCTAGCTCCCGCGGCCCTCCCGGGCTCGGCGGAGGCGATTGCGGACGCGTCGCGTAACGCGGCGCTGGACGACGAGTGCGGTCGACGCGCCGACCGCCATCATGGCGACGTTCATGCCCAACACGCCGAGCGCGCCCCAGGCCCGACCGATCTGGCCGAGCCCGGCGGCCACGCCGAGGTACCCTGCCGCCGGGATCGTCGTGACGGAGACGGCAACGCCAACGCCGGCGCTGGCCCGCGTTTCGACGGCGAGCATTCCCGCGGCGCCCGCGACGAACGCGACGACGATCGTCTCGTGGCTGACCGTGGTGAGGCCGCCGAGGGCGCCGGCCGCGTCGCTGAGCGTGAAGCCCGCGGGGATCAGATCGAGCTGGTTCTGCACAAACGCCAGGATCGTGGCCGCGAGCGACCGTCACCGCCAGTCCGAGGAGCAGGGTGACCAGCGCGCGGCTCGCGAGGTGGCGGTTTCGGCCGACGATCCCGACGCCGATCGCGGTGATCGGGAGCAGGTCCGGGCTCACGGCCATCGCGCCGACGATGAGGATCGTGTTGCGCTCGATCACGCCGTAGCAGGCGATGACGCCGGCGACCAACATGAATACGAGGTACCGCCCGATCGGGCGCGCGCTGTGCCAAGCCGCAGCGAGGACGTCGGCCCAGACGAGGCTGGAGTCGGACATCGAGGCCACCTGTCCAACGACCTCCAGGCGGGTCAGGGTGATCGTGGTCGGAGCCACACCCAGCCGTTCGAGCTCCTCGAGCAGCGCATCGGCCGAGGTCGGGATGACCGCACCCGACACAACCGCGTGCCCGGCCCGCTCCGCGTCGACGATGGTGACGCGGCTGACCCCGTCGAACTGGTCGAGCCGACTGGCGACGTCCCCCATCGTCGGCGCATCGCCGTAGACCTCGACCCGCAACATCGCCAGGAGGGCGCTAGCGCCCGACCCGGGCGAGGAGGCGTTCCCTCACCCGCCGATCTCCGCAAGCGCTCTGTGAGGATCAGGCGTGCGGCCGCCTCGATCAGGGCGAGGTGCGAGAACGCCTGCGGGAAGTTTCCGAGGTGGCGGGCGGTTTCGGCATCGAACTCCTCCGCGTAGAGGCCCAGCGGCGAGCCGATGCGCAGCAGGCGTTCCATGAGGTCGCGCGCCGGCTGCTGCTCGCCGACGATCGCCAGCGCCGAGACGAGCCAGAACGAGCAGATGAGGAAGGTGCCCTCCTTGCCCGAGAGGCCGTCGTCCGTCTCACCCGTCTTGTAGCGAAGGACGAACCCGTGCTCGGTCAGGTCGTCGGCGATCGCGAGCACGCTCTTTCGGAGGCGCTCGTCGTTGCCCGGGAGGAAGCCGAAGAGCGCGGCGAGGAGCGTCGACGCGTCGAGCGCGTCGGTGTCGTAGTGCTGGCGCAGGACGCCGTCGCGAAGCCCGTGCTCGAGGATGTCGTCCTTGATCTCGCCGGCCGTGGCGCGCCCAGGTCTTCTCGCGCTTGTCGTCTCCGCGGATCGCCGCCACCTTCGCTGCGCGGTCGAGGGCGACCCAGCACATCAGCTTCGACGAGACGTAGTGCTGCGGCGCTCCCCGCGCCTCCCAGATCCCCTGGTCGGGGTTCTGCCACACCTTGGTCGCGCACTCCGCCTGGCTCTCGACGATCGGCCACAGGCGCCGCGGGATGCGCTCGGAGCGGCGCGCATGGAGGAGGATCGAGTCCAGAACGGCGCCGAAGACGTCGTTCTGGCGTTGGTCGAAGGCACCGTTGCCGATCCGGACCGGATGCGCGCCCGCGTAGCCGGAGAGCTCGTCCCGAGTCGACTCGGTGAGGTCCCGGCGTCCGTCGATCCCGTACATGATCTGCAACCCGCCGTCGTCGTTTGGCTCGAGGTCGGCGACGAACTGCATGAACTCGTCGGCCTCCCAGTCGAGGTTCAGGTAGTGGAGCGCCTGCAACGTGAAGGTGGTGTCGCGCATCCAGGTGAATCGGTAGTCCCAGTTCCGCTCGCCCCCTGGCGTCTCCGGCAGCGAGGTCGTGAGGGCGGCGACCGTGGCGCCGGTCGGCATGTAGGTGAGCCCCTTGATCGCGAGCGCCGAGCGCTGGATGGCGTAGCGGAAGTGGTGGTCCGGAATTCGGGCGCTCTCGAGCCAACGCCGCCAGTAGCCCGTGGTCGCCGCAAGCCGGCCCTGGGCGTCGTCGACGTCGGCCGGGGTGGCGAGGCCCTCCGCCCACGAGAGCGCGCAGAAGGCCTGGTCGCCCTTCTCAAGCGTGTGACGGGCGCGCACCTGGCTCTCCTCGATCCCGAGGGCCATGTCGGTCGCGAGGCGGATGGTCACCTCGCCGTCGGTCGCGTCGGCCGCGTGGCGGTCGCCGTCTGGCCAGCGACCATTCCGCCGGCTTGCGGCCGTAGTCGAAGACGGGCTCGCAGAAGAGCTCCATCTCGACTGCGCCGTCGAGGCAGAGCACGGTCCGCACCAGCATGTGCTCGCCGTCGAAGTCGGCGGGGGGACGGGTGTGAGGGGTCACCTCGTCGTCGCCCTTGGTGGGGCCGATCGTCAGCGCGTCGCGAACCATGGCCCAGCCGGTCATCGTGTGCCAAGTCGTCACGATGGTGTTGGTGCCCGGCTCGTAGATGCGAGATACGGGCACGTTGATCCCGAAGGGCCCGAGCCGGAACGTGCCGGCGCCGCGGTCGAGCAGGGCGCCGAACACGCTCGGCGAGTCGAAGCTCGGCACGCAGAGCCACTCGATCGTCCCGTCGGCTGCCACCAGGGCGCCCGTATGGCAGTTGGAGAGGAACGCGTAGTCGGCGATGGGCGGGAACGGCGACGGCTTCGCCGCGCTCTGGGGCATTCCCTCCTCCTTGCCGGCCGCGGGCGCTTTGCCGCTCCTCGCCGCCGCTAGCCGCTGGAGCGGGTCTTGCCGGCCTCTTCTGTTCGCGGGACTCATGACTCGGTCCAGGGCTCGTGCCAGCCGCCGTAGTCGGCGGCGAGCTTGTCAGCGGCCTTGGGTCCCCATGTACCCGGTTTATACAGGTGGACCCTCGGGGGCTTGTCGATCAGCGGCTGCATGACCCGCCAGGTCTCCTCGACGTTGTCCTGCCGGGTGAAGCGGGTGCTGTTGCCGATCAGCGCGGCATGCAGCAGGACCTCGTATGGGGTCGGGCCCTCGCCGCCCTCCTCGGCGAACTCCATGTCGAGGTGGATCTGCTCGGGTCGGTTTCGTCGCTGCGCTGGGCGTCGACGAGCAGACGGATGCCCGTGGTCGGGTGGAGCCTGACGACGAGCTGATCGGGCTCGGCCGCCCCGGCCCTGCGCGCGGTAGCCAGGCGCGGCGGGTGCTTGAAGACGAGCCGGAGCTCGCTCTGGGTCCACCGGCATGCACTTTCCCGGTCGCGGATGAAGAACGGCACCCCGGACCAGCGCCAGTTGTCGATCTCCAGCCGCAGCGCCGCAAAGGTCTCGGTCTTCGAGTCCTTCGCGACGCCGTCGATCTTCCGGTAGCCCTCGTACTGGCCGCGCACGTAGTGGTTCGGGTCGGCGTCGGCATCGCCGTAGAAGACAGCGAACATCGCGTCCTTCAGCGCTTCGGGTCGTTACGGCAGGCGGGCGGCTCCATCGCAGCCGCCGCGACGACCTGCATCAGGTGGTTGACGACCACGTCGCGGAGGGCGCCGACGGGGTCGTAGAAGTGGCCACGGTCGGAGACGTCGAAGTCCTCCGCCATCGTGATCTGCACGCGGCGAGACTGTTTCGGTTCCAGATCGGCTCGAAGATCGCATTCGCGAATCGCAGGATAGAGAATCTCGGCCAGGCCCATCACGCCGAGAAAGTGGTCGATCCGGAAGAGCTGGTTCTCGTCGGATGTACGATGGATCTCGTCGTTAAGCTCGCGCGCGGAGGCGAGGTCATGGCCGAACGGCTTCTCGACGACGACGCGCGCCGACTCGTGAGCCCGGCCTCGGCGAGGCCCTTGATCACCATCCCGAAGAGGAACGGCGGGATCTCCAGGTAGAAGACCGGGGTGTCTGTTCCCTTGATCTCCGCGGCGACGGCCTTGTAAGTGCCGGCGTCGGCGAAGTCGCCCGCGACGTAGGAGAGGCGATCCGCGAACCTCGCGAAGACCTCGTCGTCGATCGACTCGCCGCAGTCGATGATCGAGGTGCGGGCACGCTCGCGAAGATCGTCGACGGTCCAGTCGTCGACGGCGACGCCGACGATCGGGCATTCGAGAAGCCCACGCTCTTCGAGGCGATAGAGGGAATAGAAGGTCATCACCTTCGCGAGGTCGCCCGTGATTCCGAAGATGACGAGCACGTCGGCCGCCTGGGGCTGGTCGCTGCGCTCAGCGGCTGACGTGCTCATCGGAAGGGCCAATCGTGCCGGCGAAGCATGGCCGTCGCATCATCTCATCGGGGTGAACTTCGACCCTTTGCTTGGTCAAACGTCGGCGCTGTCCGCCGGGTACGAGAGGCGCTTGGCGAACCGGTTGAAGATCTTCGGGTCGGGCTTCCGCCCGGACGAGGTCTCGATCGCCCTGCGGGCGTGGTCACGGAGGTCCTTGTCGGACCAGTCGTCGAAGGCCACGCCGACGACCGGGCAGTCGAGCAGCCCCCGGGCCTCGAGCCGGTAGAGCGAGTTGAAGGTCATCACCTTCGCGAGGTCGCCGCTGATGCCGAAGATGACGAAGACGTCCGCTGGGGCCGCTTGGCCAGGCGTCCGGGAGCGTGAGGTCGTCCGCGAGCTGGGCTTGTTTGGAGCCACCATCCTCAAACCTACCTCTGATCGGAAATCGGCTCGGGCCGTGGGTCGGCGGCCGCGGTCGAGCCTGCTAGCCAAGCGTACGCCTCGCATCATCCGATCGGGGTGAAACTTGCCTGGCGGTTGCCGGTGACGGCCTCGTCGACCTCCCAGTCGGTTGTCAGGCGTCGGCGCTGTCCGCAGGAGCCCTGGTGGTGCCCGGGCGCCACAGGCTCACGAGGCCGGCCACGAGCGTTACGAGGAAGATCTGGCCGATGAGCATCTCGAAGACCGCGAATGACTGCCCGACGGTTCCGGCCGGGACGAGGTTCCCGTAGCCGGTCGTCGTGAGCGTCGTGTAGCTGAAGAAGAGATAGTCGCTCGAGCGTGGATCGGACAGGCCGGTGAAGAACTGGGTGTGCGTGGAGCTCGCGAACCCAACGTAGAGGAACGCGAACAGCAGGCCAAGGAGCGTGAAGACGCTGATCGCCCCGAGGATGGTGCGGAAGTCGACCCTGCTGGCGCGGTCGAGGACACGGCGCAGGATCGTCACAGCCGTGATCGCCAGCAGGATCGAGTCGGCCGCGAAGGCGATCCCGACCAATCGCACCGAGGAGATGGCCTGAGCGATCAGCGCCGCGACGACCGCGGCAACGGCGACCCAGACCGCTATGCGCACCCGGGCAGGGCGCACGTCGGAGCTCGTGAGCCCGACGATCGCCGTGAGGCCGGCAACCGCGATGGCCGCGACGCGGCCTCCCCAGCCCTCGGGCGGCAGGGTCATCATCACCGCGAAGGTGACCAGGACCAAGAGCAGGACGAGGCCGTAGGCCTCCCCGATCCGCTCCACCACCTCGAGCCGCGTCTCACGGCGGGCGTGTAGGCCGCGATGTCGTCTGCCCGGCTCGGGGCGTCGTTTGGGCACGCACCGGCTTTCGGGTGGGCGGGCGCCGCTCCTGCTCCTGCACGGGACTCCCCAATGGGTCGGATAGGTTGGATCGGTGAGTTCGTCCGATGCAGCGGTCGAGACGCCCCCGGACGGCGAGAGGCCGGGCAAGCCCAAACGGCGGATCAGGGACCGATGGGCCGCGTCGCGCCGGCTGGCGCGGATCGCCTACCGCGACCCCGAGCACGTGGCCGAGCGGCTCACGCTCTTCGGCTCCGAACAGGTCGGCGATCCGTCGCTGGAGTGGGCCGACCGAGTCCGCCGAGAGCGACCGGACGAGCCGCGCGCGCTGATCGCCGAGGAGGTGCGCATCCAGACCGCGCAGGTCGCGCGCATCGACGGGGCCGTCTCCGGCACGCCGTTTCTGATCGCGCTCGTTCCCGGTTATCTCGCCTACCTCTGGCAGGAGGGCGTCATGGAGCGACGGATCGCCGCCCTCTACGGACGCGACCCGCGCGACATCGAGACGTCCGCGCGGACGCTGGTGTTGCGCGGCGTGCATCCGACGATCGACGTCGCCCGGGAAGCTATGCAGCAGGTGGCGGACGCCCCGTTCCCAGAGAAGCCGACCGCGCGGCGGTCGCTGGGCGTCTGGGTGCGAAGCGTCTACGTCATGCTCATCTTCGGCGGGTTCATCTCCGCCCCGACCGAGGAGGCCGCCAAGGAGGGTCATTGGCGGCTGAAGGCGACGGTCGGCTTCCTCGTCGGAGGCGTCATCTGGGTGACCACCTGGGTCCTGCCGGTCAGCTTCATGATCGTCATGGCCTGGGCCTGCGAGAGCCATGCCCGGAGCCTCGGCACCCGCACGCTGGGCTTCTACGGCGGCGAATCGGCCGCGGTGGAGCTCGCGGCGGCGACGGGCGACGATGATGAGGATGGCGGCCGCACGAAGCGGGACCTCCTGCGGGCCGGGCTCCTCGTGCTCTCGATCGCCGTCCCGATTGCGTTCGTGGCCTACGCGGACCACCTCCGCCAGAGCACCGGCATCAACTGGCTTGGCGCCCTCGGCGCACTGGTCGCGGTGTCCCTGGTCATTGCCGTGACCGTCGTCGCTCGCCGTCGCTAAGAGGAAGCACGCTCATCGTCGACCTGGTTATGACCGAACCCGAGATGAAAACGAAGCACACTGGCCAAGGCGCGGCCGGCATCGTCCTCTTGACCCTCTGCGCAGGGCAGTTCCTGATGATGCTCGACAGCTCGGTGATGAACGTCTCGATGGCGACCGTTGCCGACGACCTCGGGACGACGATCACCGGCATCCAGACGGCGATCACGCTCTACACGCTCGTAATGGCGGCGTTCATGATCACCGGCGGCAAGATCGGCCAGATCATCGGCCGCAAGCGAGCGTTCTCGATCGGCTGCATCATCTACGGCGCTGGGTCGTTCGTCACCGCCATCTCGCCGAATCTCACCGTGCTGCTGATCGGCTGGTCGGGCCTCGAGGGCCTCGGGGCCGCCCTGATCCTTCCCTGCATCGTCGCGCTCGTGGCGTCGAACTTCGGGGCCAAAGACAGGCCGCGGTCCTACGGGCTGGTCGCGTCGGCCGCCGCGATCGCGGTCGCGGTCGGTCCGATCATCGGCGGCCTCTGCACGACCTACCTCTCCTGGCGCTACGTGTTCGCGGGCGAGGTCGTCGTCGTGGCGGGCATTCTCCTCCTGGCTCGGCGAATGGAGGAGGGACCGCGCGAGAGGCGGGGGCAGCTCGACCTGGTCGGCACGGCCCTGTCGGCTCTCGGGCTCGGCCTCGTTGTCCTCGGCATCCTCAAGGCCGGGACCTGGGGCATCGTGACGCCGAAGCCCGGAGCGCCGGAGTTGCTCGGGCTATCGCCGGTGGTTTGGATGATCCTCGCCGGCGCCGCTGTGCTGTGGCTCTTCTTCGAATGGCAGAACCGCCGGATCGCGCGGGGCTCCGAGCCCCTCGTCGACCCCGCGATCCTTCGCGTGCCGGTCCTTCGCGGGGGGCTCACCTCGTTCTTCTTCCAGTACTTCCTGCAGGGCGGGCTCTTCTTCGCCGTGCCGCTGTTTCTCTCGGTCGCGTTGGGGCTGTCGGCGATCGACACGGGTGTACGGCTGTTGCCGCTCTCGGTCACGCTCATTCTCGCCGCGGCCGGCGTTCCGAAGCTGTTTCCCGACGCCTCGCCGCGCCGGGTGGTTCGAATCGGCTTCGCCACGTTGTTCGTTGCATTGGTGGTGCTGATCGCGCTCCTCGACGTCGGCGCCGGGGCCGAGATCACGACCTGGCCGATGCTGCTCGCGGGCCTTGGGATCGGGGCTCTGGCGTCGCAGCTCGGGAGCGTCACCGTGTCGTCGGTTCCGGACGCGAAGAGCAGCGAGGTCGGAGGGCTCCAGAACACGATCACGAACCTCGGCATCTCCGTCGGCACCGCGCTCGCGGGCGCCATCGTCATTGCCGCCCTCACCAGCTCCTTCCTGACCGGCATCGAGCAGAACCCCGCGGTCCCCGACCGCGTCACCTCGCAGGCCAATACCGAGCTCGCCGGCGGTGCCCCGTTCATCTCCGACGCCGACCTGCAAACGGCGCTCGACGATGCCCACGTGCCCCCGCGGAGCTCGGACGCCATCGTCGACGAGAACGAGGCCGCGCGGATCGACGGTCTGCGGACGGCGCTCGCGGTGCTTGCCCTGTTCGCCTTGGTCGCGCTCGTCTTCAGCCGGCAAATCCCGACGGTGCAGCCCGCGAAGGCCACCGACGGGGCCTCGGCGGCACCGACGTAGGCGCTCGCCGCGCCGACAGCGTCGTGCCTTCGAGGGCGGTCAGCCGTCGGCGCAGAAACCGCTGCTCGGTAGGGACTACCGCCCGCGGCTGCATGTAGGTTCGTCGTGTTGGCCGAGTTCTTTCTCCTCGCAGCGTGGGCGGCGGTGAACCCGACCCTCCTTGCCGCGACGACGCTGATGCTCGTGCTGCCGAGGCCCAGGCCCCTGCTGTTCGGCTACCTGCTCGGTGCCTATCTCACGAGCATCAGCCTCGGCCTCGTCATCGTCTTCAGTCTCGAGGGGACCAGCACCGAGAACGCCGCGAAACACGCGTTCAGTCCCGCGCTCGACATCGTCTTCGGCCTGCTCCTTCTCGCCGTGGCCTACGCCCTCGGCAGCGTGAGGGGGCACCGGTTGGCCGAATGGCGCAAGGAGCGCAAGGCCGCGAAGCAGGCCGGCAAGGAGAAGAAGGACCCGCTCCCGCAGCGTCTCCTGGGCCGCGGCTCGGCTCGGCTCGCCTTCGTCGTCGGCGCCGCCCTGAGCCTGCCGAGCGTCTCGTACCTAACCGCGCTCCACCGCCTGGACCTCGAGGACCCGGGGCCCGTGCCCACCGTCCTCTTCATCATCGGCTTCAACCTGATCATGATGGTGCTCCTGGAGGTGCCACTCGTCGGCTACCTCGTCGCTCCCGAGCGCACCGAGGCGGGGATCGAATCGTTCAAGGACTGGCTCGCCCGCCGCGGCCGCATCGTCGCGACGTGGGTCGCGGCGATCCTCGGCGGCCTGCTGATCCTGCGCGGGGTGCTCGAGCTCCTGTAGGCCGAGAGCCAACGCCTAACGCGCTCTGCGCTCCGACAAGTTGAGCCCGATCGCGGCGATCCAGCCGCCCACGAGGCCCCAGAAGACCACCGAGTCGATGAGCCCGCTCACGGGCGCGCTGAGCACGATCCCCACCCCGCCGACGAGGACGCCCAATCCGATGCTGATTCGCCCCAGCCCTGAATGCATTGCCTACGAGCCCACCCTACGTCAACGCGGATCGTCGAAGGCGGATGGGCAGCGTCGCCGTGCCCGCATCAGGCCGCGGCGCGTCGCAGGCGGTCCGCCAGGGCGCGCAGGTGCTCGGCGAGCTCCGGCGGCTCGACCACCTCGAAGTCCACGCCGAGCATCGCTACCCGAAGCGCCAACCAGTCAAGGTCGTCATCGCGAGTTCTGAGCTCGCAGCTCCTCCCGTCGATCGGCTTGATCGTGCCCCAGTGGGCGGGGAAGCGGTGGCGGATCTCGTCGGAGGCGACGCTCAGGACGATGCGGGCCTCGAAGCGTGCCGGCGCCTCGCTGATGCTCCGCTCGACGAAGGCGGCGGCGTCCCCCGCCGGCAGCCGGCGGGGGTCGAACCGCCCGCCGATCGCGGCCGGCCGCGCCATGCGGTCGAGGCGGAAGGTGCGCCAGTCCTCGCGGCCGCGGTCCCACGCGACCAGATACCAGCGCCGGCCGTGGTTCACGAGCGCGTGCGGTTCGACCTCGCGACGGCTCTCCGCGCCGTCGCGACGTCGATAGCCGAACCGGATGCCCTCCGAGTCGCGGCAGGCAGCGGCGATGAGGGTCAGGTGCTGGGGGTCGACCGTCGGTCCCCCGACCGGAAGGGTGAACGTCGCGGATCCGAGCGCGCTCACGCGCCGCCGCAGGTGCGCCGGCAGCACCTGCTCCAGCTTCACGAGCGCGCGGACGGCGGTCTCCTCGATTCCACTGACGGAGGCTCGCGCTGCGGTCCGCAGCCCGACGGCGATGGCGATCGCCTCCTCGTCGTCGAGCAGCAGCGGCGGCATCGCGGTGCCCGCGCGGAGCCGGTAGCCCCCCGCCGGGCCGGAGAGCGATTCGACCGGGTACCCGAGCTCGCGAAGCCGCTCGATGTCGCGGCGTATCGTGCGGCCGGAGACCTCGAGCCGCTCGGCGAGCTCGGTCCCCTGCCAATCACGCCGGGCCTGGAGCATCGCGAGAAGCTTCAGGAGACGGCTCGAGGTCTGGCTCATTCGCGGTCCATCCTCCTCGCTATTGAGGACATATCCTGGCCTAAATGGAGTCTAGGGTGGGCCCTCCTTCAGCGATCCGAGAGGAGCCTCATGCCAGAGCGAGACGGATATATCCCCGGCGTTCCGTGCTGGGTCGACACGACGCAGCCCGATCCGGACTCGGCCGCCGACTTCTATCGCGGCGTCTTCGGGTGGGACCTCGAGGACGTCATGCCGCCAGACGCGCCCGGGAAGTACCTGATCGCCCGCATCCGCGGTGGCGATGTCGCTGCGATCAGCTCGCGTCCTGAGGGTGCGCCGCCGGGGGCCGTCTGGAACACGTACATCTGGGTCGACAGCGCCGACGACGCTGCGACGAAGGTCAGGGAGGCCGGCGGCACCGTCATCGGCGAGCCGTTCGACGTGATGGACGCGGGCCGGATGGCCGTCCTGAGCGACGCCGAGGGCGCGCTCTTCGCCGTCTGGCAGGCGAGGGACCAGAAGGGCGCGGCGATCGTCAACGAGCATGGAAGCGTCAACTTCAACGGGCTCGCCACCCGTGATCCGGAGGGCGCCAAGGCGTTCTACGGCTCCGTGTTCGGCTGGGGCACACTCGACCTCGGCGGCGGGGCCGCGTGGACGCTCCCGGGATACGGCGATCACCTCGAGGCGAACGACCCGGGTCTGCGGGAGCGGGTCGGGGAGATGGGCGGCCCGGCCGGCTTCGAGGACGTCGTCGCAACCATCAACCCGATTCCCGAGTCCGAGCCCGACACGCCGGCCCACTGGAGCGTCACCTTCGCGGTCGACGACGCCGACGCGGTGGCGGCGAAGGCCGAGGAGCTGGGCGGCAACGTGATCGCCCCGCCATTCGACGCACCGTGGGTGCGAATGACCGTGATCGCCGACCCGGCGGGGGCGACCTTCATCGCCAGTAAGTTCGTGCCTGAAAACCGCGATCTGTCGGCGGGCGGATAGGGCCCATGGGCGGATTCGCAGCCGCCCACCTGGAGGAGATCGCCGAGATGAGCGACGGCCGCTGCCCGTGGCGCCCGGTCCGCCAGCACTTCGGCATCACCTCATTCGGGATCAACGCGTGGACCGGTCGCGAGGACGGTGATCGCATCATCAACGAGCACGAGGAGACGGGAGAGGACGAGGAGCTCTACTTCGTCCAGAGCGGCCGCGCCAGGTTCGAGCTCGACGGCGAGCCCGTGGATGCGCCGACCGGCACGTTCGTCTTCGTCCGCCCGGGGGTGAAGCGGACGGCGTTCGCCTCCGAGCCGGAAACGACGATCCTCGCGGTGGGGGCAACTCCGGGGCAGGCGTACGAGCCGGACGGTTGGGAGCTCTGGGCGCCCTTCGGCCGGCTCTACACGGAGGGGCGATACGCGGAAGCGGCCGACCAGGCCCGGGGCGTCGCCGAGGCGCACCCCGAGTACCCGGCCCTCCTCTACAACCTCGCATGCTGCGAGAGCCTCGCGGGCCGGAAGGGCGATGCGATCGCGCACCTGCGGCTCGCAATCGAGCGGTCGGAGAGGATTCGCCCGTACCTGGACGGCGACTCGGACCTCGACCCTCTCCGCGAGGAGCCTGCCTTCCAGGGGCTTCTGGCGGGTTAGGCCTCGTTGAGGCTCACGGCCGCGCGGATCAAGGCCATGAACGCGTCCTCATCGATCGCTTCGCCCTCGTGGATGTCGATTGCGCGCCGGGTGTTGCCCTCGAGGCTCGAGTTGAAGAGGCCCGAGGGATCCTCCAGCGAGGCCCCCTTTCCGAACGTGAGCTTCACCACGTTCTTGTAGGTCTCGCCGGTGCAGATCAGACCTTGGTGAGACCACACCGGAACCCCCGGATTGGAAGCCTTTCTCCACTTCCACTCCTCGACCACGTCGGGGTCGGCCTGCTTGATCAGGGCGCGGACCCGGGACAGCGTCTCGCCGCGCCAGTCGCCGAGCTCCTCGATCCTCGCATCGATGAGCTGCGCGGGGGACTCATCTTCCATCGAACCGATCTCCTTGTTCATGCAGCGGGAGCGACGGGACTCGAACCCGCGGCCTCCGGCGTGACAGGCCGGCGCTCTAACCAACTGAGCTACGCCCCCTGAACGGGGTCGGGCCGGGTGGGGCCCGAGTGACGGATTCTAGGGACGGCCGCCGCACACCGCGAACGTCCCGCGGTAACGCCCATAGCCCCCAGCGGGGGACGTTCGCGGGGGTGGGGGGCGGATAGGGTGGGCGGCGATGCGGCTGGTCACCTATCGCTCCGAGCGCGGGGATCGCGCGGGCGTCCTGTGGCAGGGTGGCGTCGTCGACTGCTGGGATGCGATCCAGGGCGGGGGGTCCAGTGTTCGCGAGCTTCTCGAGGGCGGCCGCCTCGACGAGGTGGCCGGCGCCGACGGCGAGGTCATCG
The DNA here is from genome assembly GCA_963771655.1 of uncultured Actinomycetes bacterium. Classification (GTDB taxonomy): domain Bacteria; phylum Actinomycetota; class Thermoleophilia; order Solirubrobacterales; family 70-9; genus JAWVFM01. The sequence goes on from CAVYUG010000004.1 coordinate 146,257, forward strand.
CGCTCGACTCGGTCGAGCTCCGCCCGCCCGTCCCCGACCCCGACAAGATCCTCTGCATCGGCCTCAACTACCGTGCCCACGCCGCCGAGGCCGGGATCGACCCGCCCGACAGCCCCACCTTCTTCGCCAAGTTCCGCAATGCCCTCGCCGCGCCGGGCGCAACCGTGCCCCTGCCCGCCGCGAGTGAGAAGGTCGACTACGAGGCCGAGGTGGCGTTCGTCGTCGGGCGCCGGGCGAAGGACGTCGCGGCCGAGGACGCGATCGACCACGTCGCCGGCTACACCCTGCTCAACGACCTCTCCGCGCGCGACCTCCAGTTCTCGACGCCTCAGTGGATGCCGGGTAAGGTCTTCGACGGTGCCGCCCCCTGCGGCCCGGCGATCGTCACCCCCGACGAGGCCGGCGAGGCGGACGCGATCTCGTTCGCGCTGACCTTGAACGGCGAGGAGATGCAGGCCTCATCGACTGCCGACCTGGTCTTCTCGATCCCGGAGCTGGTGGCCCACCTCTCGCGCCTTTTGACGCTGGAGCCAGGCGACATCGTCGCCACCGGAACGCCCTCGGGCATCGGCGGCGCCCGCGAGCCGCGCGTGTGGCTCAAGCCCGGCGACGAGGTCGTGATCAGCTCGCCCGAGCTCGGCCGGCTCGAGACGACGCTCGGCTGACCACCCGTTCGGCCCCGAACGCGGCGGCGAGCACCAGCGGCAGGAACCAGACGGCGTAGAAGTAGAACCAGTGGGTCGCGCCGAGCTGGACGGCGACCACCACGGCCGCAGCGAGCGCTGCGACCTGGATCGGCGAGCGCCAGCGCGGGTAGAACGCGAGGCCCGCGGCGAGCGCGGCGGCGGCGAGCCGCACCGGCGTCTGCAGGAAATGGAGCGACGGGGCGAGCCCCCAGACGCTGAACGGCGAGCTCCGCGACGCCTGGTAGCCGAGCGTCCGGTCATACAGCTCTCGCAGGCCGCCGTCGGGGAGGAACGGCAGGAAGAGCACAGCGCAGACGGCGGCGAAGACCACGGCGAAGATCACCGCCGAGCGCAACCGCCGCTCTCCGGTACCGGTCGCGAACAGGGGCGCGAGCGCCGCCGACCCGAACTTGGCGGCCGCGCCGAGCGCGAGCATCAGGCCGCGGCCCGCGGGTGAGGCGATCGCGAGCATGGCGCCGACGAGGGTCGCGGCGACGAGCGCGTCGTCGGCGTTCGCGTTCATGGTGTAGAGCGTGAACGGATAGGCGAGCCAGGCGAACGACATCGCCACCCCCAGGGCGCGGCCGTCAGGGCCCGCCCGCAGGCGTCGCCCAAGCGCGAGCAGGCCCAGCGCGGTGAGGAGATCGAACGCGATCGCCGCCGCGTGCGCCGCCGGCAGCGAGTCCCACGAGCCACCGAACGGGAACGCCTCCTCGAAGGGGACATAGGCCAGGTAGTTGAACGGCCCGTAGACGTCCCCGTGGATTTGAAGCCCCTCGTTGAAGCTCCCCTGGTAAAGGGGGCGGCCGTGCTCGATCCGGTCGGCCCCGACGACGCCCGCCGCGCCGATGTCGATCACGTGGGAGTCAGCCACGTTCAACGCGATGCGACCGAAGGCGAGCGCCACCGCCGCGATCGCGAGCCACCGGATCGGAACGACGGGAACGAGTGGGCCGGCCCGCCGCTTCGGGCGCAGGCCGGCGACGAGCATCCGCACGAACACGTAGCCCAGCACGGGGTAGGTCAGCGCCACCGAGGCGCGGATGTTCGCCTTGTTGAAGAAGTAGAGCGAGACCCCGAGGCCGAGCAGGGCGAGGAGGTCGAGGTGAAGAAGCCGAAACGGCCGCCGCGGATCGAAGAACGGCGCGACGAATAGAACGCAGAGCGGCAGCCAGATGTACGGCGCGTTGACCATCTGCGCGATCGCGCCCTCGTATCCGCGGGCGAGCTTCACCGTCACCTGCTGGTCGCGCCAGGCCTCCAGCACGTCGCCGGTGCGATCGTCGATCACTGCCAGCGCCACCTCCTCCCGCGCCTCGCCGGTCCCGCGAAAGAAGTTCACCTGCCACTCGCTCGGCCCGCGCTCGTACGCAACCGGACGGAGCGGCACGGCGTCGGCCGCACGCTCGGCGCGGACTGCGCTCGCCGCCGCGGCGATTCGCGTCGCCTCCGCGGCGCTCAACCTGTAGCCGGCGGGGGCCTCGCCGAGGCTTGGAGGACGCAGGAGCGGCGGCGGCTTCTCGCCCCCGAACGGAGGCTCGTTGGCCGGGTTGTCGGCTAGGGCAGCGGCCGGAGCGGCGAGCACGGCCGCGATCGCCGCGGTCAGGATGGTGCGCGGGCGCGGCATCGGCCGCGCATCTTCGACTATTGGGTGGCGTCCTCGCGGGCGGTATCGCCCTCATGCTCGTGGGCGACACCCTCGGGACCGGGCTCCCGAGGCCGAGGCAAGAGGCCCGCGCCGAGCAGCAGCGCGTCGGCCTCCTCCACCGGCAGCGGCGGCGACAGGTGAAGCCCCTGCCCCATCTCGCAGCCGAGGTCGATCAGCTGGTTGCGCTGGGTGGTGCTCTCGATCCCCTCCGCAACGACGTCGAGGCCGAAGTTGTCCGCGAGGTCGACCATCGCGCGGAGGAGCGCCGGCTGGGCGCCCTCGCGACCCAGCTCGTCGACGAAGAAGCGATCGATCTTCAGCGTGTCGAGGGGGAACCTCTGGAGGTACCGCAGCGACGAGTATCCGGTGCCGAAGTCGTCGACCGCCAGAGAGATGCCGAGGCGCTTCAGGGCCTCGAGGCGCTGGACGCTCCCCTCGGAGTCCTCCATCAGCGCCGTCTCGGTGATCTCCAGGGTGAGGGCCGCGGGGTCGAGACCGGCGGCGCCGAGGGCCGAGGCGACCTCCTTGGAGATCGTGGACTCGCGCAGCTCGACGCCGGAGATGTTGACGCTGACACCGAGGCCCAGGTGCGCGGGGTACTTCGCCCGCCAGATCGCCGCCTGGTGACAGGCCGTGCGCAGGACCCACCGGCCGAGAGCGCCGATCTGGCCGCTCTGCTCCGCGAGTGGGACGAAGCGGGCGGGAACCACGAGGCCCCGGGTCGGGTGGCGCCAGCGGACGAGGGCCTCGAACCCGGTGATCCTCTCGCTGCGGAGCTCGTAGATCGGCTGGTAGACGAGAACGAGCTCGTCGCGCTCGATCGCCCGCTTCAGATCGACCTCGAGGTCGAGGCGCTCGACCACCGCCGTGTGCATCTGCGGCTCGAAGACGGCGAAGCGCCCACGTCCGCTCGACTTCGCGCGGTACATCGCGAGGTCGGCGTTGCGGAGCATGGTCTCGGCATCGCCGGTGCCGCTCGCGATTCCGATGCTCGCCCCCGCCCAGACCTCACGGTCACCGAGATCCACCGGCGCCTCGAGCGATTCCAAAATCCGCCGGGCCGCGCGTGCCGCCTCGCTTCGATCGCCCACCTCGTCGAGGAGGACGGCGAACTCGTCGCCGCCGAGCCTCGCCACCGTGTCGGCGGGCTGCAACGACTTGCTGATCCTCTTCCCGACCTCGATGAGCAACTCGTCGCCAGCGCTCGGGCCGAGGCTGTCGTTGATCGTCTTGAACCCGTCGAGGTCACAGAAGAGGACCGCGACGGTGCCGTCGCTGCGCGCGGCGCGGGTGAGAGCCTGACGGAGGCGGTCGAGGAGCAGGTCCCGGTTCGGGAGGCCCGTCAACGAGTCGTGCAGCGACTCGTGGATGGCCTCCTCCACCGCCTTCGCGTGGTTGAGCGCCAGGCTGGCGTGCTCGGCCAGGGCGAGGAGGATCTGCTGGTCGCGCTGGTTGTAGTGGCGCTGCTCGCGCGAGCCCACCGCCAGGCTGCCCACCACGTCGCCGCCCTCGCTGACTGGTGCCGCCATCGCCGACGCCACTCCGTGGGCGGTGAGGAAGGCCTTCGCCGCATCGTCGCCGGCGACGGCGTCCACCACCACGAGGCGCCCCTCGCGCATGGCCTTTCCGCCAATGCCGCTTTCCGCGCGAGAGCGCCGATTAGTCTCGAGCGCGCCGGGTTCGGCGCCCACGGACGCAACGAGGACCGTGTGATGGGGATCGTCGGGATCCCGCATCCGCAGCATGGCGACGTCGTCGGCGACGAGCTCGCAACCGGACTCGGCGACCTCCTGGAGAATCTCGTGGAGCGGACGGCGATCGACGATCGCGCGTTGGAGCTGGGAGAGATGCTCGAGCAGGGCCTGGCGCTCGCGAAGCGTGCTCAGAAGCCGCAGGTTCTCCGCCGCCTGGCGCTCCGAGGAAGCGCGCATTCGCCGTTCCGCCTCGACGAGCCCGAGTCCACGGAGACCGAGCGAGAGGACGGTTCCCATGCCGCGCATGAGGGCTACCTCCGCCGTGGAGAAGGGCTCGTCGGGACGGCGCGCGAGGACGAGTGAAGACGGTGGCCGGCCCTCGAGCTCGACCGCCACGGCCGGGCACTCGCCGAGCCCGGCTACGCGCAGGCTCTGCGACCCGCCCGCCGTGATGGCGCCCAGCGCATCCTCAGGCGCCTCGCCGGGTGGGAATCCGACCGCGTATCGCGCCCTCCCCTCCCTCATCAGCGCCCCGACCTCGGCGTCGAAGGCCTCGGCGATCCGCTCCACGCCGTGCTGTCCGGCCGCTGCCTCGTCGTCGAACCGGGAGATGAGCGCGAGGAACTCCGCGAGCCGCCGCGCCGCCCAGACCTCTGCGTCGTCAGGCATCAGCCCACCGCCAGGACCACGAGGGTCTGGTTGTGGAACCCGGAGATGCCGCGAGTGCGGGCGATCTCACCGTAGGTGTAGAAGCCGGCCACCGGCGCGCCGCCACCATGGAGGGAGATCCGGTCTACCTCGGTCTCGATGCCCGGGCCGAGGACGCGCCGGCGAGCGATGCAGTCGAACGCGATGAGGCCACGCGGGGCCTCCGTCTCGAGGGGCGCGAGCGCGTCCTCGCACGCGGCGTCGACGGCGGCTAGGACCGATTCGGAGTCGCCCTCCATGAGCCAGGCGAGGACCCCCCTCGGCACCTCTGCGATGCAATCGAGGGCGCGCGTGGAAAAGTCGGCGCCGCTCACGTAGCGGACGTGCTCCTCCCCCCGGCGGCTGGCCAGCCCGAGCGGGTGGGTCGCCGCGAACCTGGTGAACTCCTCGGCGTCGTCGCGAACCTCCGCGGGCGCGTCGAGGCGGTCCAGGTAGACGTCGAGGGCGGGCTGGTCGTCGATCTCGAGGACGCGGTTCGCCTCGCTCGCGGTGACGAGCATCGGCTCCGCCACGCGCCGCCACCCGTGATGGACGCCGATCCCGAGCGGCGCCTCGGAGGCGAGCGTCGCCGCGACGACGGAGTTCGTCAGGACCCGGTCACCGAACAGTTGATGAGTCGACCGCATCCTGAGGCCGTCCCCGGCGCACCCGCCCACGAGCGGCACGCCGGCGCCGACGGCCGCGTAGGCGCCGCGCACGATCTCCTGCTGGTCGCCCGCGAGGCCGTCGGTGAGCACGATCAGCACCTTGTGCTCGTGGGAGCCGTTCACCTCCGCCGCGCACGCCGCGGCCTCGGCGCCCGCTCGCCGAAGGTCGTCAGCCGCCCGCTCGCCGGAGCCGACCGTCGCGGCGAACCCGTCACCGCCGAGCGCGGTGACGATCACACCGCCGTCTCCAGGCCCGTCTGGCCCGATCTCGCCCGCGGTCGAGCAGCCGATGAGCGGCACCTTGCCGGCCGCTGAGCGGATGCCGGCCAGAGCGGCCGGGATGTCGAGCTCCTCCGACGCGAACACGATCAGGAGCCGCGGGTCGGGGCCGCGGAGCGCCGCCTCCGCCGCACTCCGGCCCGCCTCCATCGACTCGACGCCGCCGGCCCGTCCGACACCGAGCCATCGATCTCTCTCGTGCGCCCTCATCCGTTTACATTCTCCCCATGCCGGACTCGTCGTCGGATCGCGCCCTTCCCATTAGCCCTTCGATTGTCGCTGGACCGTTGGTCGCGGGCGCACGCGCCGCACTCGAGGCGGTGCTCGAGCGGATCGAGGGCGGACGTGTCGACATCGTCGAAGGCTCCCGGCGGCGATCGTTCGGACCCGCCCAGGCCGACCTGCGCGCCGAGGTCCGCGTGAACGACCCGCGCTTCTGGGTCGACACGGTCCGCGGGAGCGCGAGCTGGGGCGCGGCCTACGCGGACGGCGTCTGGGACACCGACGATCTGCTGACGGTGTGCCGCATCGGCGCCCGCGAGCTCCCGCGCGCCGATGCGTGGAGAAGGCGCATCCAGCCGCTGGTCACTCAGGTCCAGCGCCTGCTGCGGCTGGTGCCGCGAAACACGCGGGCCGGCGCTCGCCGCCACATCGCCGCCCATTACGACCTCGGCAACGAGCTCTTCGCCTCCTTCCTCGACGAGCGCATGGTCTACTCGTGCGCGCGGTTTCCGAGCGACGACGCGGATCTCGAGGAGGCCCAGCTCATCAAGCTCGACGGGATCTGCCGGCGCCTTCGCCTCGGCCCCGACGATCATCTCGTGGAGATCGGCACCGGATGGGGCGGCCTCGCGATCCACGCCGCGGGCGAGTACGGGGCTCGGGTGACGACCACGACCATCTCGGCCGAGCAGGGCAAGCTGGCGCTCTCGCGCGCGCGGGAGGCGGGCCTCGGCGACCGTGTCGAGATCGTCGCCCTCGACTACCGCGACCTGCCCGGCACCTACGACAAGCTGGTGTCGATCGAGATGATCGAGGCCGTCGGGTGGGAGTACTTCCCCACCTTCTTCCGCCGCTGCTCGGAGCTGCTGCGTGACGATGGATTGATGCTGCTGCAGTCGATCGTCACCGACGACGGCTCCTACGAGATCGAGAAGGCGTCGAAGAGCTTCGCCAACACGCATATCTTCCCCGGCGGGTGCCTGCCGTCGCGGGCCATGATCGCGGACCGAATCGCGGACTCGACCGACATGAGGACGGTCTGGCTGGACGACATCACGCCCCACTACGCGCGGACGCTCCGCGCTTGGCGCGAACGCTTCGAGGCCGGCTTCGAGGCGCTTCGGCCCCGCGGCTACGACGAGCGCTTCCGGCGCCTCTGGCGGATGTACCTCACCCTCAGCGAAGCCGGTTTCCGCGAACGCCGGCTCGGCGACGTGCAGCATCTCTTCGCCAAGCCGAAGTGGCGAGGCGAAGAGGCGGAAGAGGTCGAAGCCGCTAGCGTGCTCGCTGGGGCCGCAGCGTGACGATCGCCAGCCAGCCAACCGACCTCTACGAGATCCCGCAGGAGATGCGCGACTTCCGCGAGACGATCGCGACGATCGTCGATGAGCGGATTCGCCCGCGGGCGGCCGAGATCGACGCCAGGGGCGAGTACCCCCGTGACGTCCGCGAGCTGCTCGCCGAGCACGACATTCTCGCGCTCCCGTTCGCGACCGAGTACGGCGGCACCGGGACCGGGACGCTGATGCTCCAGATCGCGGTCGAGGAAATCGCGAAGGCGTGTGCTTCGAGCGCGCTGATCCTCATGATCCAGGAGCTCGGCTCGCTGCCGATCCAGCTCTTCGGCACCGATGAGCAGAAGGAGCGCTGGCTCCCGACGCTCGCCAGCGGCGAGCGGTCCCCGGCGTTCGCCCTCTCCGAGCCGGAGGCGGGCTCGGACCCCGCCTCGATGCGGACCTCGGCTGTGAAGGATGGCGACGAATGGGTCATCAACGGCCAGAAGAACTGGATCACGAACGCGACCGTCGCCGACTTCTACGTCGTGTTCGCCAAGACCGACCGCGAAACGAGCCGCATCACCGCCTTCGTCGTCGAGTCCGACCGCGACGGCTTCGACGCCGGCAAGCTCGAGCACAAGCTCGGCATCCGCGGCTCCCCGACCGGTCAGCCTTCGTTCGCCGACGTTCGGGTGCCGGCGGAGAACGTGATCGGCGAGGTCGGTCGCGGTCTCTCGGTCGCCCTGGCGACCCTCGAGCGCACACGGCTCGGCGCCGCGGCTCAGGCCGTCGGCATCGCCCAGGGGGCCCTTGACTACGCGATCGGCTACGCCAACGAGCGCCTCGCGTTCGGCAAGCCGATCATCGAGATGCAGGGCCTCCAGTTCAAGCTCGCCGACATGCAGACCCGCGTCGCCGCGGCGCGAGAGCTGCTCTACAAAGCCTGCGCGATGGCCGACCGGGGCGAGCCCGGCCTCGGGACCTACACTTCGATGGCGAAGCTGTTCGCCTCCGACACGGCGATGTACGTCACGGTCGAGGCCATTCAGGTGCTGGGCGGCTACGGCTACGTCAGCGAGTACCCCGTCGAGCGCATGATGCGTGACGCCAAGATCACTCAGATCTACGAGGGCACGAACGAGATCCAGCGCGTGGTCATCGCGCGCGCCATGAAGCGCTAGCCAGCTCCTTCTCGAACCAGAGCTGGGCCTGCGGGTTGTCGTTGTAGCGCGGGATCTCCTCGTAGCCGGCCGAGCGGTAGAGCTCGATCGCCTCGGTCAGGCCCCCGGCGCTGTCGAGCCGCACGGTGCCGCATCCGAGCGCGCGGGCCCGGCGCTCCAGCTCCTCGAGGAGACGGCGTCCGATCCCATGCCCCCGATGCTCCCCCGCCACGATCATCCGCTTGATCTCGGCCGTCGTGGGACCGAGGCGCCGCAGCGTGCCCAGCCCGGCGGGAACTCCGTCGCGGTAGGCGACGAGGACGGCGTCGAGCGGCGGATCGAGCTCGCGCAGGGGCGCCGTGGGGCCGTGGCCCGTGCCCTGCCTGCGGTTGACCTCGTCCGTGAGCGCGCCGTTGAACGCCTCGGCCGATGGATCGGCGGCGGCGACTTCGCGGAACTCGATCCCGGACATCAATCGGAGGGCCGCCCGCCCACGATCGCCCGCCCGACGAGCGGCACGCCGGGCCGGTAGACGAGGTGGGCGTAGTGGGGCGCGTCGAGGATGGCGAGGTCGGCGCGCATGCCGGGCGCCAGTCCCCCGACGTCGGCGCGGCGAAGCGCACGAGCCCCGCCCGAGGTGGCGGCGGCGATCGCCTCCTCGATGGTCATTCCCATCTCGCGAACGGCGAGGGCGATGCAGAAGGCCATGGAGGTCGTGTAGCTCGAGCCCGGGTTGCAGTTCGTCGCCAGCGCCACCGTCACGCCCGCGTCGATGACTCGGCGCGCATCCGGATAGGGCTCGCGGGTCGAGAAGTCCGTTGCCGGCAGGAACGTCGCAACCGTGTCCGAGCCGGCGAGCGCTTCGACGTCGGCGTCGTCGAGGTAGGTGCAGTGGTCCACCGAGGCGGCGCCGAGCTCGACCGCGAGCACGACGCCGGGCCCGGGCCCGAGTTGGTTGCCGTGCACGCGCAGTCCGAGCCCCGCAGCGCGGCCGGCCTCAAGCACCGCCCGTGACTGGTCGGCGTCGAAGGCGCCGCGCTCGCAGAAGACGTCCACCCAACGGCAGAGCGGCGCGCACGCCTCCAGCATCTCGCCGCACACGAGCGCGACGTAGTCGTCGTCGCGGCCGTCGTACTCCGGCGGGACCGCGTGGGCGCCGAGAAACGTGACCTCGTCGGTCAGCTCGGCGGCGACCTCACAGATTCGGCGCTCGGTTGGGACGTCCAGCCCGTAGCCGGACTTGATCTCGAGCGTGGTGATACCGGCGCGAAGCGCCTCGGCTCGCCGAGCGGCCGCGAGCGTGCGGAGCTCCTCGGCGCTCGCCGCGCGCGTGGCCTCCGTCGTCACCCTGATCCCGCCCGCCTCGTACGGCCGGCCGGCCATGCGCTCTGCGAACTCCTCGGCGCGGTCGCCGGCGAACACGAGGTGGGTGTGGCTGTCGACGAAGCCGGGAATGGCGCAGCGGCCCCCCGCGTCGATGCGCACGTCGGCCTCGCCGGCGCCGGCGCGCTCGATCGCGGCGATGTGCCCATCGTCGATCACAAGCGCTGCGCCCTCCACGACGCCGAGTGGGCCGTCGCCCAGCTCGGGCTCGCCGGTCACGAGCTGGCCGATGTTGTCGACGACGAGAGAGCTCACGACACCTCAAAGTTCGCGCTCCGCAACAACCACTCTCCTCTTTCGAGCTCCGCGCTCACCGCCAGACCACTCGCATCGCTCCGCCCAGCTCCCCGGCGACGTCGAGCTGCGTGTGCGCGCCGCCGCGCACGACGTCGCGTCCTCCGACCACCACGTTCGTGACGTCGGCGGCAGTCCCCGAGAAGACGAGCGAGGGGATCGCGTGCTCCACCGAGGCGCCCGCCAGGCGCTGGGAGTCCAGGCGATACGTGACGAGGTCGGCCAGGGCTCCGGCCTCGATGCGCCCGGCATCGGGCCAACCGAGGCAGGCATGGCCGCCCTCGGTCGCGGCACGGAGCAGCTCGGCGGGGGAAGAGCCGCCGCGCCGGCCGGAGGCGAGGCGCTCGTCGAGCTCGATCGCCCGGGCCTCCTCGAGGGGGTCGATGACGGCATGCGAGTCCGAGCCAACCGCCAGTCGGGCGCCGGCCTCACGGAGGGATTTCGCCGGACCGATTCCGTCGGCGAGGTCACGCTCGGTCGTCGGGCAAAGACAGACGGTCGCGCCCGAGCCTCCAAGCGCGCTCAGGTCGGCGGCGCTGAGGTGGGTGGCGTGCACCGCGGTGAACGCACGCCCGAGGGCGCCAGCGTCGTTGAGCGCCGCCGTCGGCGTGCGCCCGTAGGCCGCGAGGCTCGCCTCGTTCTCCGCCACCTGCTCCGACACGTGCGCGTGGAGGGGGCGCTCGCCGGCCCAAGCGGCGACCCTCGCGGCCGAGTCGGGATCGACCGCGCGAACGCTGTGGATTGCAGCTCCGATGCGTGTGCGCGGGCCGTCGGAGAGCGCGTGGACGCGGCTCGCCCACCCCTCGGCGTCGCCGTCGGAGAAGCGCCGCTGCACATCGTTGGGCGGCGCGCCGATCCCGCCGTGCAGGTAGCAGGCGTCGAGGAGGGTCATTCTGATCCCCGCCTCGGCCGCCGCCTCGATCAGCGCCTTGCCGACCTCGTTGGGATCGTCGTAGCGGACACCGCCCGGGGCGTGATGGAGATAGTGGAACTCGCCCACGCACGTGACGCCCGCGAGAGCCATCTCCGCGAACGTGGCTCGGGCCAGCGTGAAGTAGACCTCGGGGTCGAGACGCCCCGCCAGCTCGTACATGGCGTCGCGCCAGCTCCAGAAGTCGCCGCGCCCCGCCTGGGTCCGGCCGCGCATCGCCCGCTGGAAGGCGTGCGAGTGAGAGTTCGCGAGGCCCGGGATCGTGAGCCCGAGGAGGTGCGACGCCTCCGCGGGCGGTGGGCTCACGCGCGGCGCGACCGATGCGATCCGGTCGCCCTCAACCGTGACGACCACGCTCGCCTCCGGGATCTCGCCCCCCAGCCAGGCGAGCTCACACCAATACGCCTTCACGAGCCGACCCGGTCGACCAGCGCGCGCGCTCGGCGCTCGAAGTCCGAGCGCTGATGGCGTTCGTACTCCTGCGGCGTGGCGAGCGTCCGGGGGTCAGCGCGGTCGACGAAGAGGACGCCGTCGAGGTGGTCGACCTCGTGCTGGAACGTCCCGGCGGTGAGCCCGCGGCGGACCTCGATTCGCTGGTCGCCGCCACGGTCGAGATAGCGAACCCGGATATCCAGGTGGCGGTCGAGCTCGCCGCGGAGGCCGGGGATCGAGAGACAGCCCTCGTTGACGCGGAACGTCTCGTCCCCGAGCGGCTCGATCTCCGGGTTCACGATCACGGTCAGCGGCATCGGCGGCTTGTAGGGATAGCGCGGGTTGTTCGGCTCGACCTCGACGATGGCGACGCGCACGGCCTCGCCGACCTGGTTGGCCGCGAGGCCGGCGCCGTGAGCGGCACGCTTGGTCTCGATCAGGTCGTCGATGAGGTTCTGAATCTCGGGGGAGGCCAGCTCCCCGGGCGCCACGCTTCGAGAGCGCTGCCTCAGGATGGGGTCACCGAGAGAGAGGATCGGACGGACGGTCACGGTGATTCACGTCGAGTGCAGCATTGAGCACCTCGACGGTGGCGAACCCTTCACTCGACGCTCACGCCCCCTCACTGATCATCGTCCTGCAACATCGGCACGCGCACCCCCTTCTCGCGTGCCACCGCGATCGCGCTCTCGTAGCCGGCGTCGGCATGGCGCATCACGCCGGTCCCCGGGTCGCTCGTCAGGACGCGTTCGAGCTTCTCCGCCGCGAGATCGGTGCCGTCGGCCACGCACACCATGCCGGCGTGGATGGAGCGGCCGATCCCGACCCCGCCCCCATGATGGATCGACACCCACGAGGCACCGGACGCCGTGTTCACGAGCGCGTTCAAGAGCGGCCAGTCGGCGATCGCATCGGAGCCGTCGGCCATCGACTCCGTCTCGCGGTACGGCGAGGCGACGGACCCTGAGTCGAGATGGTCGCGGCCGATCACGATCGGCGCCGAGATCTCGCCCGAGCGGACCATCTCGTTGAAGCGCAGGCCGAGCCGCGCGCGCTCGCCGAAGCCGAGCCAGCAGATCCGCGCCGGGAGGCCCTGAAAGGCGATCCGCTCGCCGGCGAGCCGGATCCAGCGCCCGAGCGCCTCGTCATCCGGGAATTCCTCCAGCACCGCGCGATCCGTGGCGGCGATATCGGCCTCCTCGCCCGAGAGCGCGGCCCATCGGAACGGGCCCTTGCCCTCGCAGAAGAGCGGCCGCACGTACGCGGGCACGAAGCCGGGATAGTCGAACGCCCGCTCGAAGCCGCCGAGCTTGGCCTCGGCGCGGAGGCTGTTGCCGTAGTCGAACACCTCGGCGCCGGCGTCCCGGTAGGCGACCATCGCGAAGCAATGCGCGGCGATCGACGCGCGGGAGCGCCGCAGGTATTCCTCGGGGTCCGAGGCGCGGAGCTCGTCGGCCTCATCCAGCGTGAGGCCGGCCGGGACGTACCCGTTCAGCGGATCGTGGGCGGACGTCTGGTCGGTGACGATCTCGGCCTCGAAGCCCGCGTCGCGAAGCGCCGGCAGCACCTCGGCGGCGTTGCCCGCCAGGCCGACGCTGAGGGCCCGGCGCTCGGACCGGGCGCGCTCGCAGCGCGCCACGGCGTCATCCAGATCGTCGGCCACCTCATCGAGGTAACGCGTTTGGAGCCGGCGCCGGATCCGCTCGGGATCGACCTCCACGCAGAGCGCGACTCCCTCGTTCATCGTCACCGCGAGCGGCTGGGCACCGCCCATGCCGCCGAGCCCGGCGGTGAGCGTGATCGTTCCCGCTAGCGACCCGCCGAAGCGGCGCCGGGCGATCTCCGCGAAGCACTCGTACGTGCCCTGCACGATCCCCTGGCTGCCGATGTAGATCCACGAGCCCGCCGTCATCTGCCCGTACATGGTCAGGCCCTCCGCCTCGAGGCGGCGGAACTCCTCCCACGTGGCCCACTCGGGGACGAGGTTGGAGTTCGCGATCAGCACGCGGGGCGCCCACTCGTGGGTGCGGAAGACGCCCACCGGCTTGCCGGACTGCACGAGCAGGGTCTCGTCACCTCCGAGCGTCCGGAGCTCGCGGACGATCGCGTCGAAGGCATCCCAAGAGCGCGCGGCGCGCCCCGTGCCGCCATAGACGACGAGGTCGTCGGGGTTCTCGGCGACCTCGGGGTCGAGGTTGTTCATCAGCATCCGCAGGGCGGCCTCCTGCTGCCATCCGCGGCAGGAGAGCTTGGTGCCGCGAGGCGCGCGCACCGGCCGCGCCCCGGTGCCGAACGTCCCTGGTGCCGGCCCATAGCCCCCAGTGCGGGACGTTCGGGTCATGCGAGGCCGCCAACCACGGTCTCAGCCGCTGCCACGACCGCCCCCTCCTTCACCAGCCCCTCCACGGCGGCGAGTATCGGCGCGACCGATCGGTCGGCGCCAGGCCCGCCGGCGGCGCTTCGAACCACGTCGCGCGCTGCGGCCGTGCCGGCCGCGGGCACGAGCGGCGCTCGAAGGTCAAGCGCGCGGGCGGCGCACACGAGCTCGATCGCCACGATGCGCGCCAGGTTGGCGAGCGACGCCCGAAGCTTGCGCGCCGCGCCCCACCCCATCGAGACGTGGTCCTCCTGCATCGCGCTGGTCGGCAGCGAGTCGACGCTCGCGGGCGTGGCGAGGCGGCGGTTCTCGGCCACCATCGCCGCCTGGGTGTACTGGGCGATCATGAGCCCAGAGTCCACCCCCGGGTCCGCGGCGAGGAACGGTGGGAGGCCCTGCGAGCGACTCGCGTCCAGGAGTCGATCGGTCCTGCGCTCCGCGATCGCGCCGGCATCGGCGACCGCGATCGCCAGCAGGTCGCAGGCAAGCGCCAGGGGCGCGCCGTGGAAGTTGCCGCACGACTCGACTCGCCCGTCGGGAAGCACCATGGGGTTGTCGATCGCCGAACGGAGCTCCGCGTCCGCGATGCGGTCGGCGTGCGCGAGGGCGTCGCGGGCGGCACCGAGCACCTGCGGCGCGCAGCGCAGCGAGTAGGCGTCCTGCACGCGAGGATCGTCGTATCGGTGCGAGGCCACGATCTCCGAGCCGGCGAGAAGGCGCTCCAGGTTCGCGGCGCTCGCCGCCTGGCCGAGCTGGGGGCGCAGCCCGATGAGATCCTCGGCGAACGCGCGGTCGGTTCCGAGAAGCGCCTCCACCGACATCGCGGCCGCGACATCACCGGCGCGAAGCAGCGAGCGCATGTCCTCGCAGGCGAGAACGAGCATGCCGAGGATTCCGTCGGTCCCGTTGATGAGCGCCAGGCCCTCCTTCGCGCGCAGCGTCAGCGGCTCTGGTCCGGTCGCCTCGCCGAGCACCTCTCCCTCCCCGATCAGGACGAGCGCGACGTGCGCCAGAGGAGCGAGGTCGCCGCTCGCGCCGAGCGAGCCGTGCTCGGGCACGGCCGGCGTGACGTCGCGGTTCAGCAGGTCGAGGAGACGCTCCGCCACGATCGGCCGAGCCCCCGAGTAGCCCATCGCCAGCGATCGCGCGCGCAGGAGCATCATCGCCCGGACCACCTCGCGCTCGACCGGCGGGCCCATGCCGGCGGCATGCGAGCGGATCAGCGAGCGCTGCAGCTCCTCGCGGCGCTCGGCCGCGATCGGTGTCGTCGCCAGTGAGCCGAACCCCGTCGAGACGCCGTACACGGGCTCGTCGGAGCTCGCAAGGCGGTCGACGATCGCCGCGCTCGCCTCCATCGCTGCCCTGCCCTCGTCGCCGAGCCTCACCTCGGCGCGTTCGCGCGCGACCCGGACGACGTCGGCCGGGCGGAGTCCGGCGGGGCTCAGCTCGATCGTCGCCACGAAGCCGTTATACGCCACCGCCGCTGGACGGAGCCGTCTGGGTCAGCCGTGCGGAGGGTGCGGGGGGATCTCGTTGCGGACCGCGGGCAGGGACGCCGAGAGCGGCTCTCCACCCGGCGGCGTCTCGGCCTTCGTCAGCGCCTTGTGCGGCTTCGACCAGTCGACGCGCACCGGATCCACCTTGAGCAGCGCCTTCCACGTGAGCGGGCCAATCGTCCCGGTCGGCGTGATGTTGTGTCGCGACTGGAAGTCCTCGACCGCGATCTTGGTGTGGGCGCCGAAGCGGCCGTCGACGCCGATCTTCTCGCCCGCTCCGATCAGGTGCTCCTGCGCCCAGATGACCCGATCGCCCGCGCTCCCGCGGTGGAGGATCGGATACACCTTCGTCTTCTTGAACCCGTGCGCTCGGTGGTTCGGCCGGCCCAAGAGCTGCCACTCCGAGGGCTTGGTCGCCTGCCACGACCACCAGGAGTACCCGGGGAAGCCATAGGAGATCGTGAGGTGGCGGAACGCGGCCAGCTCGCGCGGCGGCGGGTTGTCGTACGTCTGGCCCAGGGGCTCGATCGGGCGGCGGTAGATCCGGTTCTCGATGAACATGTGCTGGAGGCCGTTTTGAGGCGAGGTCCCGATCGCCTTCCAATAGACCTGCGGCGCGTTGTGCTGTGCGGCGCCCGGCCCGAGGAAGACGGAGTAGGGGAGGCCGGGGTGGTAGTCGTTCCACGGGAAGCTCGCCAGAGCGATCGGGAAGCGGTCGCCGACGCCGTGCCGCAGCTTCCGCATGTAGATGCTGGCGGCGGTGTACCGGCCTTCGTACTCGGCCTCGGCGTCGATCATGAGGCAGTCGGCGCCGTCGGCCTTCGCCTTGATGCCCTGCTTCGCCTCGCCGCTGGGGTGGCTGCCGTAGACGTATTGCCACGCGCAGACGTCGAGCCCGCGAGCGTGCAGCGCGCTCACCAGCCCGGGCGTGAACTGACTCCATTCGTTCGTGCTGTCGGAGCTCTTGATGAACACCGTGTCGACGCCCGAAGCGTGCGCCTGCTTCGCGATCGCCTTAACGCTCCCGCCGCTCGAATGGCCCAGCAGCCAGATCCACATCCCCTGCCCGCCGAGTGGGCCCACCCGCGCGGAGCGGTGGTGGCCGTGATGGTGGTGCCCGCGGCCCGCGCCGGTGCCGCCGCTGCCGCGCGGCGACGCGGCCGCGGCCAGCCCGGTGGCCACGAGCATGAGCGCCAGCATGCCCGCCAAGGCGCCGGCGCGGAGTCTTCCCTGGATAGCACTCCTCGCCATTTGCAGCGGAAATCCGCCGTCGAACACCTTAGAGGCTTCGCGCCGAACGCGCAATTCCTGCCGCCGCCACGCGTTTGCGAGAGCGTGGCCGCGAGCGCCATGGGCGGTGGCGGGCTCGAACCGCCGACCTCCTGCGTGTAAAGCAGGCGCTCTTCCAGCTGAGCTAACCGCCCGGGCGCGAAATTATGGCGCTCCGCGGCCTCTAGGCCAGCTTTTCGGCCGGGACTATCCGGTCGCGGCGCAGGCGCAGGCCGATGAGCGGGTAGACGAGCGTCGAGATGATGGCGGCGCCGACGAGCGCCGAGGCGGTCGAGGGCCGCATCTCGTCGAGGCTCAGAGCGAGGGTCGTGATCGCGACGACAAGCGGAAGCTCGGTCGCGCAGAGCACGCCGAGGGCGGCGCGGTCGCGAAGGTCGAACTTGTCGCGGTACAGCGCGAGCGCCGGAACGCCGCGGACGACCAGGAACAGGGCGGCGAACATCGGGAGCTTCAGGAGGGCGGTGGGGTCGTTGACGAGGACGTCGAGGTTGAACGCCATCCCGCTGGTGACGAAGAAGAACGGGATCAGGAAGCCGTAGCCGACGGCGTTGAGCTTCGACTCGAAGATCGTGAGCTCGTGGCCCCGCAGCGCCACTCGGGTGATCATCCCGGCGACGAAGCCGCCGAGGAGCAGGTCGAGGCCGAGCTGCGAGGCGAGCGCCACCAACCCGAAGACGAGCACGACCGCCAGCCGCACGGCGAGCTGGCTCGACGACTCGAACGTGCGCTCGAGCGCCGGCCAGCCGCGGTAGGCCGAGCGCACCGAGAACACGCCGAGCACCACCGCCGCGACGACGAACGCCACGAGAACCACGGCCTCGTGGAGCGGGTGCGTCGTGGAGAGCAGCAGCGTGACGATCAGGATCGGGCCGAACTCGCCGATGGCGCCGGCGGCGAGCAGGTAGGTCCCGAATCGGGTCTTGGTCTCGCCCGCGTCGCGGAGGATCGGGATCAGCGTCCCGATCGCGGTCGTCGCGATCGCCGAGCCCGTGTAGAGGTCGGAGACGATGACGTTGCCGGCCACCAGGAGGCCCACGATCCCGTAGGCCAGAGCGAGGGAGAGCACCCAGCCGGCACCGGCTCTCACGAGGGGGCTCCCCTTGATGCGCTCGAAGTCGATCTCGTAGCCCGCGAAGAAGAACAGCATCCCCAGGCCGAGGTTCCCGAAGAAGGTCGAGAACGGGTCGACCTTCGCGAGGCCGGCGATCTCCGGGCCGACGACGATCCCGAACAGGAGCTCGAGCACCACGACCGGGATCGCGAAACGCGGTTCGAGCACCGTCGCCGCGATGCCCGCCACGGCGGCGGTCGCAACGATGACGAGGAAGGAGGTTGCGTCGATCAAGGGCGGGGGGCTAGCCCTCGCCGAGGCGCCGGTACGCGGAGACCGAATAGGACGTCCGTCGCGCGTGGAGAACGGGGTCGTCCGACGGCTCGATCCCGTCGCCCAGCCGGAGCGGGTCGAACACCTCGATGTGGCCGTCGCCCTCCGGGTCGTCGACCAGCCCGGTGATCTCGAGCGTCCCGGCCTCCACGAGACCCGAGTCGTCCGGCCAGACCTCGCTCGGGTCGACGAGCGAGGCGCCCTCGGGATGGAGCTGGAGGAGGAGGGTGAAGCGAATGGGGCCGTTTGCCAGCCGCTCACGAAGTTCGTCGAAGAGGAAGTCGCGCCCCTTGGCGCGGGCGTCGTCGTCGGCGATGCGCTCCTCCTCCCCGTCCTCGGTCCGCCAGCGAAAGCGGATCCAGGTCGTCCCCTCGTCGGCGTCGAGAAGCTTGAACGTGTGCGGCGAGTAGTAGTGGACGCGGGCGAAGCTCGCGGGGGGCTCGACGCCCATCGTCGACGCGATCGAGGGCTGGGCCTCGGGGTGCTCGCCGAGCCAGGCGCCGAGCTTCTCCATGTCCGGCTGGCCCGTATCGGGATCGGGCTTGCGCAGCTCCAGAAGCTCGAGGAACCCCTCGGGAGTGCGGCTGGAGAAGGCGCGGGCGGTCGTCGCCAGTATGTCCGTTTCGTCGCCGCCGTCGGGGCGGAGCTTGACCGCCATCCCCCGCGCTTCCCGGCTCGCGTCGTTGGAGTCGGGGTTGCCGCTGCCGTTCGAGAAGCGGACGAGCGCCGGGACCGCGTCGCCGCTGAAATGGGCGGCGCGGGAGAGCCGACCGGCCGCATCGGTGGCCGTGAACGTACCCTCGCACCAGATGCCCTTCGCGTGGAGGGCGCGGCGGCCCTCATGGGCGCCGTAGATCGCGGTCGCCGCCGCCACGAGGTCCTTGGAGAGCTGGTCGTGCTCCTCCGGCTTGGGCGGCGCTTCCGGCACGCCGGGAACGTACCTGATCGGCCCCGCCAATCGGCTCCGGTTAGATCGTCTAGGTTGCGTTCGTGGACCTCGGGATCGACGGCAGGGTGGCGCTCGTGATGGCGTCGAGCAAGGGGATCGGCCGCGGTATCGCGCAGGCGCTGGCTCGTGAGGGCGCGCGGGTGGCGATGGCGAGCCGGTCCCGGGACGCGATCACCGAAGCGGCGGAGTCGACCGACGGCGAGACGGCCGGCTTCGCGGCCGATACGTCGAACCTCGACCGGATGCGCGAGCTGCCGGGCGAGGTGGCGGAGCGGTTCGGCGAGCCGGCGACGATCCTCGTGCTCAACACCGGTGGGCCGCCGAAGGGCGGCGCGCTCGAGAACTCGCTCGAGGAGTGGGAGGCCGCGTTTCACTCGCTGGTGCTCGCCCCGCGCGTGATGATCGAGGAGGCGCTCCCCGCGATGCGCGAGCGCGGGTTCGGGCGGATCGTCAACGTCGGCTCGTCGTCCACCCGCGAGCCGATCCCGAGCCTCAACCTCTCGAACTCGCTGCGGCAGGCGGCCGTCGGGCTCCTCAAGACCCTCTCGCGCGAGGTCGCGGGCGACGGGATCACCGTCAACACCGTGCTGACGGGCCGGTTCGCCACCGAGCGGCTCGCCTCGAACTGGGGGAGCTGGGAGGAGATGGAGCGCGGTGCCGCTCAGGACGTGCCCGCCGGACGCCTCGGGACGCCCGAGGAGTACGGCGACCTCGTCGCGTATCTCTGCTCGGAGCGCGCCGGCTACCTCACGGGCGCCCAGATCCCGCTCGACGGCGGGCTCCTGCGCTCCGTCTAGCTCCGCGGCCTCAGGCCGTTCGAGCCAGAGGGCCCCGGTTGCTCGCGGCGATGATCCACGCGGCTCCGGCGACGATCATCACCACGCTCGTGAGCTGCGGCGTCGTGAGACCCAGCGCCGTCTCGGGATTGCGGCGGATGAACTCGACGAGCAGGCGCTCGACGCCCGCGCAGACGAGATAGATCGCGAACAGGATCCCGGGCCGGTAACGGTCGCGAAGGCGCCAGAGGAAGTAGGCGACCAGGCCCATCGCGAGGGTCTCGTAGATCGGCGTCGGATGAACCGTCTGGTGGGTGGGGTCCGTGCCGTGCGGATAGGCCATCGCCCACGGGCCGTCCCAGGCCTTCCCGTAGTCGCCGTCACCCGAGACCTGGCAGCCGATCCGGCCGATCGCGTAGCCGAGCGCGAGCGGCACCGCGCAGATGTCGAGCAGCGTGAGGTTGAACAGCCGGCGCCAGTAGGCCCAGATGCAGACCGCGATGGCACCGCCGATCGCGCCGCCGTACCAGACGAGGCCCGAGCCGGAGAAGACGTTGCCGAGAAGATCGTGCTTGACCTCGTCGTAGTTCTCGATGACGAAGTAGAGCCGCGCCCCGACGAGCCCGCCGACGAGCGCGAACAGGACAACCTCGTAGGCCCAATCCCCCGGCTTGCCGAGCTCCTTCAGGCGGCGGCCCAGCACCGCCCCCGCGGCAATGAACGCGACCGCGAAGCAGATCCCGAAGGACTGGAGCGTGAGGGGACCGATGTGGATGGTGGGCTGCACGGGTGAGATAGCCCCGGCGGGATTCGAACCCGGCTCTTCTGCCTTGAAAGGGCAGCGTGCTGACCCTTACACCACGGGGCCCTAGGAAGAGTCTATTTCCGTCCGCTTGCGCGCCTAAGATAAGAACATATGTTCCCTCCCCGTCCAAGCATGTGTTATGCGGCCGAAGCCCGCTGAGAAGGCGGCTGCACGGAAGCTCCGCCGGAGAGGTGTGCCGATGAAGGTCATCGCAAGGCGCCTCGGAGTCTCGCCTGCCAGCGTCCACCTCTGGACCTCCGACCTGGTACTCACACCTGCTCAACGCGAGCGCATCGAGGCAGAGGCGCAGGCCCTGCGCGCCAAGACTTGGCGCGAAAAGAATTGGATGCGCAGACTCGCCTTTCAGGAGGAGGGGCGGCGACGAGCGCGCGAAGACGACGCCCTCCACCGTGCCGGGTGCATGTTGTATTGGGCTGAAGGGTCGAAGCAGCGCAACGATCTCGTCTTCGCGAATTCGGACCTCCATATGGTTCGGTTCTTCTGCAAGTTCTTGCGCGAGTCGCTCGGTGTTCCGAGTTCGGCGATTACCTTTCGCCTCAACGTCTACACCGGCAATGGGATCAGCGTCGGCGAAATCGAGGATCGTTGGCTCACGGCTCTCGGCCTCGAACGCAGCAGCGTCCGGAAGCACACGTTGGATCACTTCCCGACCTCGTCGAGTGGGCGGAAGCGAAACAAACTTCCGCTGGGTGTAGGTGCGGTGCGTGTCTACGACACCCGGCTTGTCCAGCACATCTACGGCGCGATCCAGGAGTACGCAGGCTTCGACGAGCCTCGTTGGCTCGACGGACCGCCACGCAAGCCGAAGCCTGCGGCCACCGGGTCAGCCGACCAGTAGCTCCAGCAGCGCCTTCTGGGCGTGGAGGCGGTTCTCCGCCTCGTCCCAGACCGCGGAGCGCTCGCCGTAGAGCATCTCCTCGCTGATCTCCTCGCCCGGGTGCGCCGGGAGGCAGTGGAGGACGATCGCGCGATCCGCCGCGGCGGCGAGCAGCGCCGCGTTGACCTGGTAGGGCGCGAGCGCGGAGCGGCGCTCATCGGCCTGCGCTTCGTCGCCCATGCTCACCCAGACGTCCGTGTAGACGGCGTCGGCGCCGGCCGCGGCCTCGGCCGGGTCGCCCGTATCGAGCGCCGCAAGCCCGCGCTCGAGCTCGTAGCCCTCGGGCGACGCGACCCTCACCTCGACCCCGGCGGCCCCGCCCAGCACGCAAAGCGACCGCGCGACGTTGTTGCCGTCGCCGACGTAGGCGAGCTTCAGCCCCTCGAGCTCGCCAAACCGCTCTCGCAGGGTCATCAGGTCGGCGAGCGCCTGACAGGGATGGTGGCGAGGGGTGAGGCCGTTGATCACGGCGAGCTCGCCGGCCTCGGCAAGGCCGGCGACGGTGTCGTCCGAGCCTGACCGGATGACCAGGGCATCGAGGTAGAGCGAAAGGATCCGAGCCGTGTCGGCGATCGACTCGCCGCGGGAGAGCTGCAGCTCGTCGCTTCGCAGGACGACCGGGTGCGCGCCCAGCTCGCTGAGGCCAACATCGAAGGAGACCCGGGTTCGAGTCGATGGCTTCTCGAACAGGAGCGCCACGGAGCGCCCTTCGAGCGGGCGCGGCGCGTCGGCGGCTCCGCGCTTCGCCTTGAGCTCGATCGCCCGGTCGAGGAGGGCGGTGAGCTCGTCCCTCGACAGCTCCTCGCCGGTGATGAGGTACCGCTTCAAGCGGGGCATGATAGGCGCGTGCGAGCGCTGACATGGAACCTCTTTCACGGCCGCGACTTCCCGCCGAACCCGGCGCTCTTCACATGGCGCTCGCGGCTCACGGGGCGCCCGGAGCGCGACGCCACCCACATCCAGGTGAACCGTGACCTGCGGGCCGAGTTCGCCGAGATCCTCGCCGGCGCCGATTGGGACGTCGCGCTGCTCCAGGAATGCCCGCCGCGCTGGGCTCGCCCATTCTCGGACGCGTGCCGCGCGGCGGCGCACCGCGTCCTCACCTCGCGCAACTGGCTACTGCCGCTCACGTCGGCGATCGCGACCTGGAATCCCGACCTCATCGCGTCCTGGGAGGGCGGCTCGAACCTCACGCTCGTGCGCGGAGCGAACATCGTCGACCGGGAATCGCTGACGCTGCGCCTGCGTCCCGAGCGCAGGGCTATGGCGCTCACCCGTCTCGCGTCCGGAGTCTGCGTCGCGAACCTGCACGCGAGCGGACCGGACGAGTTCGCGGAGCCCGAGGTGCTTCGCGCCGCCGAGCGCGCCGTTGAGTGGTCGCGGGGCTCGCCGCTTCTCTTCGGGGGGGACCTCAACCTCCGCCCCGCCGACTCCGCCGTGTTCGGCGAGCTCGAGCGTCGCCACGGGCTGAGGCGCCCGACAGCCCCCGAGTCGATCGACCACCTCCTCGTCCGCGGCCTCGACGTCGCCGATGCCCCCTCCGCATGGGCCGAGGATGCGAGGGAGGTTCGCGAGGAGGGCCTGCGAGTGCGCCTTTCCGATCACGCCCCGGTGGCTGCGCGACTTCGCGGCAGGGATGGTTAGATAGCGGGGACGGGCGGGCCAATGGGCAACGAAGGGAAGAGCTGATGACACAACCGAGGCGAACGAGGTCGACCAGCGGGTCACGCCGGTCGACGAGCGCACGGTCGGGCGCGAAGCGCTCGACGGCGCGCAAGTCGAGCAGCGCACGGAAGTCGACCGCCCGGAAGTCGACGGCGCGCAGCCGCAGCAGCGCTTCGACCCGCGCCGACAAGAGCGTGCAGGCGTTCCGCGACTCGCTGGAGCGCAGCGTCACCCTTTCGCGCGATCGCATCCAGGAGGTGGTCGACGACTCGGTCAAGCGCGGCCGGATGACGCGGGATGACGCGAACGAGCTGGTGCAAAAGCTCGTGTCCCGCAGCCGCAAGTACACGGACGACCTTCTCCGCGACCTCGAGAAGATGCTCGACCAGGCCCGCAAGGACGTCGAGTCGAGGACGGCCCCGGCCCGCCGCCAGGTCGGAAAGGCAGCCGGGCGTGCCGGCCGAGCCGCCCGCGACGCCGCCGACCAGCCGCTCGCCCAAGCGGATCGTCTCCGTCGCCGTGCCGGCGCGAGCGGCCCGTGGCCGATCGCCGCCTACGACCAGCTCACCGCGCCGCAGGTCAAGAAGCGGCTCACGGACCTGAACAAGGCCGACCTGCGCAAGGTGCGCACTCAGGAGAAGCGCGGCAAGGCGCGCAAGGGCATCCTCGACGAGATCGAGCGGCGGCTCACGAAGTAGAGCCGCGCCGGGTCGTCGTCAGCCGCTGAGCTCGGCGGCGAGTACGCCGAAGTCGAGCTCCTCGCCGGTCGTCTCGGCGAGGAGCTCCTCGGCCGGCATGCGCTGGCCCTGGCTCCATAGCTCCCGCAGCCAGCCGCCCGCGGCCGCGGACTCCCACCAGCGCTCGCCGAAGCGCTCGCGCAGCGCGCGCCGCCAATGGGTCTCGAGGGCCCAGGCCCGCAGGTAGCACACGACGTAGTAGCCCTCGTCGACGTCGTCGAGCCAGTGCGAGCGCGGCCACTCCACCCGTATCGCTCCGCTCAGAAGCTCCGCGTAGCGGTCTGGCATCGCCGCGAGCTCGGGGGCCGAGCCACCGAGCTCGACCTCGTAGCCGAGCTTGGCGCAGTAGCGGCGAAGCATCACGAGCTTCGCCGCGCGGGCGTGCCCGGCCGCGGCCTCCCCGCCGGCGCCCAGCCGATCGGCGAGCCACGCGGGTTCCGCCACGAGGCTCTCCAGCAGGAAGGCAAACGACTCCGTCACCGCGTTGTCGCCGAGGTAGCGGTATTCGAAGGCGAGCGCCGGATCCACGTGCCCGTAGTGCTCGGCGTGCCCGGCTTCGTGGAAGAGCGCGTCGTAGTCGCCCCGCCCCCCGACCGGTGCGACCACCAGATAGACCTCGTCGGGCACGCGGGGGGTGGAGCAGAAGGCGCGCGGCGACTTGGTCGGCCTCCTGTCGGCGTCGAGCGTGATGTTTCGCTGCTTCGCGAGGTCGATCGCGAGCCCGGCCAGGCTCTCCGTCAACGCGGGCACCATCCGCTCGGCCGCGAACGGCCCGTCGAGGTGGACGGCGCGGAAGAACCGCGGCAGGTCCGACCTGCGAAGGCGCCCGAGCCCGGGGACGCCGGCGCGCACGAGCTCCGGGTCGACCACCTGCGGATAGGGATCGCCGGTCAGCTCGAGAAAGCGGTCGGTTCGGCCCCGGAGCGCGGTGAAGTCGAGCTCGCGAAGCTCGGCGTAGGCCTCCGCCGGACCGCCCCAGCCGAGCTCCGCGCAGCAGGATCGCGTGGCGTCGAGCATCCTCAGGTGCACCGGGTTCAGCCGTTCGGAGAGCAGCCCGTCGCGTGCCTCGGCGAGCGCCGCGCGCCGGTCGCCATCCGGCTCGTTGGCGAGCTCAGAGGCGACCTGCCGGTAGCCGATGGTCTCCCCGTCGAGCTCCACCTCGAGCGTTGCCTCCAGCCGGGCGAGGTCCTCCTGCTCACGGCGAGTCCGCGCTCCGATCATGCCGTCGAAGGCGAAGTGAAGGAGGTAGCGGCGGCGCCTCGCCTCCTCCCCGCTCGACCCGCCAGCGGCCTCGCGCAGGGCCTCGACGGCCGGCGTCTCGAACAGGTCCTCATGGCGGGCGTAGATGGACTCGACCTCGAGCTCGGCCTTGTGCCCTGCCAGGTGCAGGTAGTGCTCGAGGCTGAGCTCGGCGCAGAACTCCTCGGCGCGGGCGCGGTAGCTCGACAGGTCGATGGCGCTCACCCTGCCAATGTATTCGCGTGCCCGAAGCTGCCACACGGAGCCCGAAGCCGAAGCGGGGCGAGACGCTCGACCTGAAGGTCGACGGCCTGGCGCAGGGGGGCCGCGGCGTGGCCCGCCACGACGGGTACGTCGTCTTCGTCGCCGGCGCGCTTCCGGGTGACCGCGTGCGCGCGCGAATCGACCGGAGCCGCCGCGCCTTCGGCGAGGCGACGGTCGTCGAGCTGCTCGACCCGAGCCCCGAGCGCATCCCCGAGGTCTGCACGCACGGCGGCGAGACCTGTCCCGGCGCGCCCTGGCAGGCGCTCCCCTACGAGCGGCAGCTGGCGGAGAAGCAGCGCCTACTCGACGAGGCCCTTCGCCGACTCGGCAGGCTCGACGATTTCGAGGTGGAGCCCATCGTTGCGGCGGTCGAGCGGTGGGGCTACCGCAACAAGCTCGAGTACTCCTTCGGCGAGGCCGACGGCGAGCTCGCCCTCGGCTTCCACCGCCGCGGGAGCTGGAGCGAGATCGTCGACGCGGCCGGGTGCCGGCTCGCATCCGAGCGAGCGGACGCAGCACGCGCAAACGTCGTCGAGTGGGCAAGCCGGCACGGCGTCGAGCCCTACGATCCCCGCACCGGCAGCGGCGCCCTCCGCAACCTCGTCGTCCGCGATGGCCGGCGCACCGGCCAGGTCCAGACCCGCCTCGTCACCGCCCCGGTGGAGATCCCGCGCCCTCCGACCGACCTCCACACCATCGTCGAGGGGCCCGGCAGCGGCACCGACGGCCCAACGGGCGCGACCGGCGAGGAGTACCTGCGCGAGCGGCTGGGCGGCATCGAGGTCGAGGTCTCCGCGACGGCGTTCCTGCAGACCAACACCGAGATGGCCGACCTCCTCTACGCGACCGTCGGCGAGTTCGCGGCGCTCAGCGGGCGCGAGCGCGTGTTCGACCTGTACTGCGGCGTGGGGACGATCGGCCTCGCGCTGGCGGGGCGGGCCGGCGAGGTGTGGGGCGTCGAGTCGGTGCCCGAGGCCGTCGCCGACGCCGAGCGCAACGCGGAGCGCAACGAGATCGAGAACGCGCGCTTTCGCACCGCCGACGCGCGTCTCGGGATCCGGCCGCTGATCGAGGAGGCCGGGAGGCCCGACCTGGTCGTGGTCGACCCGCCCCGCGCCGGCCTCTCGAAGAAGATCGTCCGCCGGGTCATCGAGTGCGAGGCGAGGCGGATCGTCTACGTCTCCTGCAACCCGACGACTCTGGCCCCGAACGCCGCTCAGCTCACCGAGGCCGGATATAGGCTCCGGCGCGTGAGGCCGGTCGACATGTTCCCGCAGACGCCGCACATCGAGTGCGTCGCAGAGCTGGAGCGGGCGTGATGGCCGGCCGCGGGTTCGGCGTCGCCGCGGGGCTCGATCCAGACGTCGCGCGACCGCTGGCCGCGCGCTGCGCCGAGCTCGGCTACGGCTCCATGTGGTCGAACGACCATCCGGGCGCGCTCGGCCTCGAAACGCTGGCGGCATTCGCGGAGGCGGCGCCCGACCTCGACCTCGGCGTCGCCGTCATGGCCCTCGACCGCCACGACCCGGCGTCGATCGCCGGCCACGTCGACCGTCTGGGCCTGGATCGCGACCGGCTCTGGCTCGGCGTCGGCGCCGGCTTCTCCGAGCGGCCGCTCACGCGCATGCGAGAGGCGCTCCCCGAGCTGCGCGACGTCCTCGGCGGCGTCAGGCTGGTGCTCGCGGCCATGGGGCCGAAGATGTGCGCGCTCGCCGGTGGGGCCTACGACGGTGCGTTCTTCAACTGGATGACGCCCGGCTTCGCGCGCTCGGCTCGCGAGCACGTGGAAGGGGGGGCGCGGGACGCGGGGCGGGACACGCCGCCGGTTTTCGGCTACGTCCGCACGGCCGTGGGGCCCGACGCCGCGGAGAGGCTTGCCAAGGAGGAGTCCTTCTACCGCGACCTGCACGACGGGTACCGGAATCATTTCGACCGGCTCGGCGAGCCGGAGGGGAGCGTCGGCGTCGCGGCCGGCGACCGCGAGGAGGCGGTCGCCCCGCTTGGCGAGTACGACGCGCTCGACGTGGTGGTCGTGCGCGGCCTCGCGACGGCGAGCAGCGAGGCGATGATCGCCGTGGCCGAAGCGGCTCAGTAAGCCGCTTCGGATTCGTCCGGCGCTTCGTCCGGCAGGGCGTCGGCCTCGGCGGCGCACGTGGTGCAGAGCGCGACGGGCGCCTCTGCATCGAGGATCCGCTGCTTCTCGGCGCTCGTCAGGGTCGCATCGCAATTGCTGCAGCGCTCGGGCAGCGACTCGATCGTTCGGTCCTCGAGGTCCACCCCGACAACATACTCCTGAGAACGCAGGTCGATTCAGTACGGAGGCAGATCCGCGTACCAGTCGCCGAGCACCCGGAAGGCGCGCCAGAACTCGCGCTTGGGCTCCTCGGCGTCGAGGCAGGCGTCGATGTCGGGCGCGTAGAGGCCCTCGATCGTCGGCGTCAGCTTCTGGATCTCGCCGAGGCGCGGCTCCATGCGCTCGGCGAGGGGGACGCCGAGGTCGTTCAGGGTCATGAGGGCCGGCTCGCCCATCACCACGATCATGCGCGGCTGGACGATCGCGAGCTCCTCGACGACCCGCTCCACGCACTCCCCCGCGGCCAGCGAGGGGTCGGCGACCGGGCACTTCACGCACAGCGTCCCGTAAACGGCAAGCGGATCGATCCCGAGTCGCTTGAACGACTTCATGAGCGCGTTGCCGGCACGACCGTAGAACGCCACCCCCTCCTCGATCTCCGCGGCGGAGGGCGAGTGCTTCAGAAGGAAGACGTCGGCCTGGGGGTGTCCCGAGCCGAGCACCGGCATAAGGTTCCCGCGCGGGCAATGCGAGCACTGCTGGAGCCGGCGGGTGAGGGTGTTGAGCTCACGGATGGCCCGCTCCAGGTACTTCTCCTGGATCTCGTCGTCGGTGGTTGGGGGGTTGTTCATCGGCGCGGCCTACTTTGACGGGCCGCGCCGCGCTCCTGCCGGCGCATCAGCGCTTGCTCCGGCGGCGCCCCCCGCGCACGGGCTTGGGGGCCCGCTGGGCCCTGGCGCGCTTCACCGGCGCGGGGCTCGCCGTCGTCTGCAGGAACTTGAGCGCCTGCACGTAGACGAGGTTCTTGCGCCGGTGGACGATGTCGGCGTCCCGCATCGCCTCGAGAAACTCCTCCGGCCCATCGAAGTCGTGGACTCGCGTCATCACGCTTCCGAGGCCCTGGGCGACGTGGCTGTCGGAGCCCGCTCCCGGAACGATCCTGTACTTCGCGGCAAAGCGCTCCGCCTCCTCGTTGAAGGCGGTCAGGGCGACCCGCGGGTTGAACACCTCGATGATGTCGATGTCCTCGACGATGTCGAGCAGGTGCTCGTAGTCGGGGACCGAGTGGAGGCGGTCGAAGGGGTGGGGCACATAGACGAGGCCGCCCTGGCGTCGGATCTCGGCGATCGTCTCGGCCATCGTCATGCCGCGCTCGATCTTGCGGTCGAGGAAGAGCCCGATGACCTCGCCCTGCTCGGCCGTCTTCACCTCCTCGGCGACGATGACCTCGATGCCGCCGATCGCCTCCGCCACCTCCCGGGCGGCCAGCGCCCCCGAGATCTCGTTGTGGTCGGTGATGGCGATGGCCCCCAGGCCGCGGTCCTTGGCCGTGGCGAGCAGCACCTCCACCGGCGTCGCACAGTCGGGCGAGTGATCGGTGTGCATGTGCAGGTCGACGTTGATCGTCCTGCGCCGGGCGAGGCGGCGCCGCAGCTCGACGTTGCCGCCCGGATCGTGGCGGCGGGCGACCGCGCGCCGGTAGATGACCTCGAAGTCCCCGGCCACCTGCGACCAGGGCCTCGTCGCCTCGCGCCCCGCCGCCGCCAGCGACTTCCGCACCGTCGGATCGTCGATCAGCCGCTGAAGCTGGCCCGCGAGCGTGATCGGGTCCCCGGCCGGAAAGAGCAGGCCCCGCTCGCCGTCGCCCACCGCCTCCGAATAGGCGTCGATGTACGAAACGACCGGCACCGCCCCGGACGCCAGCGCCTGGCGGACCAGACCGGGCGCGGGCCGGGGGCCCCCCGACGCGAGGACGACGACGTCGGCGCCGGCGATCAGCTCCTCGGCCCCGAGCTCGCGCGGGCCCGTGATCGAGATCCGATCGCGAAGCCGGCGCGCGATCCGAAGCGGTGGCTCGTCCCCGGCGTCGAGCCAGACGGCCACCTCCCACCCGGACTCGAGCGGAAGCCGCCGTAGGGCGCGCAGGAAGAGCCGCAGGGCGCCGCGCTCCTCCCGCAGGCAGAAGGCGATGCGGACCGGGCGGGACCCCCGCTCGACGTCGGCGCGAGGCCAGCGCGGCTCGGCCGGGTCGGCTCCCGCCTCGACCAGGGAGTACGTGCCCGGAAAGTAGCGCGCGACAAGGTCCCGCGTCGCCGCGGTCGAGGCGGTGCGGGCGTCGAGGCGCCCGAAGAAGATCTCCACGAGCGGGCGGGCAACCTGTGTCGAGAGCAGCCGCTCGGTCGGCGCGTGGAACGTCCCGACGTTCAGCGAGTGGGAGTGGCGCAGCGCGATCGAGGACGCGCCCGGCGCGAACGGGTCGTGGACGTGGACGATGTCGAACTCGACGCCCGCCAGGAGGCGTTCGAGCGTGGGCCCGAGGTCGAGCGGCACCGTGGCGGTCCGGGGCCGGGGGCCGCCGGGTAGGGGCAGCCCCTGCCCCACCGCGAGCACGGGGGGACCGCCGTCGCTCACCCTCGGCCCGTCCCACCGGGCGCCGATGTCGCCGTCGCGCTCCACGGCCTCCTTGATCGCGGCACGCGCCTCACGCACCCGCGCCCGAGTCTCGGATGGCGCGGCCACGATGACCGAATGGCCGCGGGCGTCGAGCTCCGCGGCCAGCTTCGCCACGTACAGGTTCAGCTCGTCGTGCGCGCCCCAGGGATGCGGCGTCACATGGACGATCCGCAGTGGTTCGCCGGAGGCCACCGGCGCAGGATAGGCGGCTGCTGCCGCCCGAGGCCTAGCTGCTCGCGACGCCCTCGGTGGCCAGCTCCTGCGCCCGCTCGCCCGGCGCCTTGCGCGCGTGCTCGCGGATGAAGTCCTCGGTCTGCGCGCGCGCCTCGTCGTCGGGACGCTGGGTGTGCGGCGACTTCATCAGGTAGCTGGAGGGGCCGTCGAGCTGGCCGGCCACGCGGTCGTTCAGCGCCAGCTTGATGATGCGCACGGCGTCGATGACGATTCCGGCGGAGTTCGGCGAATCCCACACCTCGAGCTTCAGCTCGACGTTCAGCGGCACATCGCCGAAGCTCTGGCCCTCGAGACGGATATGCGCCCACTTGCGGTCCGTGAGCCACGGCACGTAGTCCGACGGGCCGACGTGCACGTCGTCGGCAGGAAGCTCATGGCCCATGATCGAGGTGACCGCGTTGGTCTTCGACTCCTTCTTCGAGTCGAGGCGCTCGCGCTCGAGCATGTTGAAGAAGTCCATGTTGCCGCCGACGTTGAGCTGGCTGGTGCGCGCCATGTGGACGCCGCGATCGTGGAACAGGCGAGCGAGCGAGCGGTGCACGATCGTCGCGCCGACCTGCGACTTGATGTCGTCGCCGATGATCGGCAGCCCGGCCTCCGTGAAGCGCTCGCCCCAGTAGTCCTCGCGGGCGATGAACACGGGCAGGCAGTTCACGAAGCCGACACCGGCCTTGAGGGCCTGTTCGACGTACCACTTGGTCGCCTGCTCGGAGCCGACGGGCAGGTAGCAGACGAGGACGTCCGCTCGGGTCTCCCTGAGGATCCCGACGATGTCCGCCGTGGGGCCGGGGGCCTTGGTGATCTTCTGCTTCAGGTACTTGCCGAGGCCGTCGTGGGTCATCCCGCGCTCGACCTTGACGCCGAGGCTCGGCACCTCGGCGAACTTGATCGTGTTGTTCTGCCCCGACCAGATCGCCTCGGAGAGGTCCTTGCCGACCTTCTCGGAGTCGATGTCGAAGGCGGCGACGAACTCGATGTCGCGCACGTGGTAGCCGCCGAGGTCGACGTGCATGAGGCCCGGGACGGACTCCGTCGGGTCGGCGTCCTTGTAGTAGGTGACGCCCTGGATGAAGGCGTTGGCGCAGTTCCCGACGCCGACGATCGCGACGCGGACCTTGCCGTCGTCGATGCGACGTCCGTTGCCGGTGCCGTTCTGCGCGTATTCGCTCTCGGTGCTCATGCGTGCCAAGTCCTCCTCGGGCAGGGTGAGTCGAATATATGCCTCGAACGGCGGTTCGTTACACCTCGTTCACACAGGCTCAGCCCGCTTCATCTCGCTCCGGACATGCCAAACCCGCTGCAGCGCCGTGAACGCGGTGAGCGCGGCGAGCACGTAGACGGCCGGCGCGAGGAGCTCGAAGTCGCCGATCCCGGCGCCCTTCGCGAACACGAGACCGATCGAGAGGATCACCACCCGCACCGGCCTGGTGGCGATTCCGACCTTGCACTCGATGCCGAGCGCCTCCGCCCGTGCCCGGGTGTAGGAGACCATCAGCGAGCCCAGCACGGCGACCACGCAGAGAGCGGCGGCGACGGAGTCGCCGATGTCGGCGAAGTACCAGGCGACCGCGGCGAGCACGATGCCCTCCTCGATCCGGTCCAGCGTCGAATCGAGGAAGGCGCCGAATTGGGTTCCCTTCCCGGACATCCGCGAGTAGCGGCC
Source organism: uncultured Actinomycetes bacterium (assembly GCA_963771655.1). Classification (GTDB taxonomy): domain Bacteria; phylum Actinomycetota; class Thermoleophilia; order Solirubrobacterales; family 70-9; genus JAWVFM01. The sequence continues at coordinate 178,142 of CAVYUG010000004.1, forward strand.
GTCGAGCGTGTCCATGATCGAACCGACGATGAAGGCGACGCCGGCGAGGAAGAAGAGACGTTCCAGGATGAGCACGGCGGCCGCCGCGTTCAGCACGAACCCCGTCAGCGAGATCGCGTTCGGGGTCAGCCTCGAGGTGATCAGCCGGTTGCGCGCGTAGACGCGAAGCTCGTCGGTCGTGCGCACGTCGCGAAGCTCGGGCACGTCCGCAACCTACCGACCGTCGGTTCCCGTGGCAGTCGAAAGGGGTGTAGGGTCGACCGCGCCAGCCACCGGAGAGGGACCTCCAGATGCGAAAGCCAATTTCGAAGATCAGCTACGCCAACGTCATGTCAACCGTGGCCGTGTTCTTGGCAATAGGGGGCTCCGCCTATGCGGTCTCGAAGATCAGCGGGAAGGAGCTCGAGAACAGGTCCGTTCCCGGGAAGAAGCTCAAGAACCACACGATCAAGGGCAAGCAGGTGAACAAGCGGAAGCTGGGCAAGGTCAAGAAGGCGAAGCTCGCCGACACCGCGACGACGGCCGAAACCGCGAATACGGCGAACACCGCGAATACGGCGAACACCGCCAATACCGCGAACACGGCGAGTACCGCCAATACGGCCAACACCGCCGACAACGCGCTGCAGCTCGGCGGGCTCGGCCCGAATGCCTTCGAGCGCTCGAACCGCATCCTCTTCGGAAATGGGCGGATCGACGCGACATCACCTCAGGCGCTGTTCTCCTCGAGCGTCGGGAACTTCGACCTCACCACCGATGGCGACGCTGACAAGTTCACCCAGCTGCGAATCGTCAACCACAACGCCTCTGGCAACCTGATCGGCACCGTCTTCACGGAGAACCCGCAGAGCGCAACGGCGTTCGGGGTTCCGGCCGGCGGCGCGGGCCAAATCGGACCGGCGACGGGCGCCGGGTTCGACTCGCTCGACACGCTGATTACGGATGCGGGGCCCGCGAACACCGGCAAGTCGGTCTGGGTGCATTGCCCGTTCAATCCCACCGGCGGCGTCTTCACCGTGTGGTGCTGGGGAGTCCAGGCGAGCGCGCCCTAGCCCGGAGGCTGCCGGGTCCGGCTCGGCCTGAATCTAGAAGCGGACCGCGTCGGCCGGGATCCACCAGCGCTCGACCTCTCGGTCGCCGCGGGCACCGGCCTGAGGGCCTCTGGCAGCGTGGATCTCGGCTCCCCCGCCGACCTGCTCGAGCGCCGCCAACGCGAGCTCGCGTGCCTCGGCCTTGCCGGCCCCGGCTGCGCGCAGAGCTCGGATGACGCGGTGTTGCTTGACCGCGAAGCGCTGCTCGGGACCCGTGGCGCCGAGGCGTGTGACGTTCGCCGGCTCGGTCACCAGCTTCACCGCGTCGTCGGCGTCAGGCATCCGACGCGCTTAGGCCGGCGCTTCGTCGGTGCCCTCGCGCCAGGCCCAAGCCTCGGGCCGCAGGCGGGCGAGCTGCGCGGCGGTGACGGCCGCCATGCAGGCCACGGCGGCGCCCGCCGCGGCGTCGAACCAGAAGTGGTTGGCCGTCACGACGATGACGAAGAGGACGAGCATCGGATAGGCCGACCACCACGTGCGCGCCGCTGGGGTGCGGCAGAGCACGAAGCCGGGGACGCCGATCATCAGCGCGAAGGCGATGTGCATGCTCGGAACGGCGGCGTACGAGTTGACGAGGAAGCTCGTGAACGAGGAGTCTTGGTTCGTGTGGGTGAAGGCGCTGATGGTGTCGGTGAAGCCGGCGCCGGGCACCATCCGCGGCGGAGCGGTCGGGAACAGGCCGTAGCCGACCAGCGCGATTCCCATCGCCACCAGGAACATGTTCCGCACGAAATAGAAGTTCTCGTTGCGCTTCATGTAGAGCCAGAGCAGGAACGCCGTCGTGAGCACGAAGTGGCAGTTGAGGTAGAAGAAGTTCGCCAGGTCGATCAGCCAGTGGTGGCTGAGCAGGGCCTGTTGGAGCCCGGGCTCGAAGAACGCGCCCACCGAGCGCTCCAGGTGGATGACGTGCTGGGCGTTTGAGAGCGCGATGCCCTGTTCACCGCTGACCAGGCCACGCACGACCTGGTAGACGATGTAGGCGAGGCCGAACAGGAGAACCTGCCGGAGCACGTCGAGCCATCCGCCTGGCAGATGGCGGCCGATTGCGGAAAACGGGCGGGACAAGGTTGCGAGATTGTAAAGGTGGCGTTGACGACTCGTTTCGGGCGCCCCCGCTCATATCCTGCCTCGAATGTCGACCTCTCGCGCGCCCCGCTCGAACTGGCGGCGGCCCACGAAGCGTCGAGTACGCGCGATCCGCGACCGCCTCCGGGAGCTCTACGGGCCGAAGGTCAACCATCCGCACGGCCACCCGATCGCCGAGCTCGTCCGCACGATCCTCTCCCAGAACACGAACGACGTCAATCGAGATACCGCCTATGACCGCTTGCGCGAACGCTTCCCCACCTGGGAGGAAGTGCGTGACGCGCCCCTGGACGAAGTGGCTGACGCGATTCGCCCCGGCGGGCTCGCGCCCACCAAGGCGCCGCGGATCCAGGAGGCGCTACGGCGCATCGGCGACCCCCCTGATCTCGACTGGCTGGCCGGTGCCCCGCGCGAGGAGGCCATGCACTACCTGGAGGCCATCCCCGGCGTCGGCAGGAAAACGGCGGCGTGCGTGTTGATCTTCGCGCTCGGCCGCCCGGAGATCCCCGTCGACACCCACGTCTACCGCGTCGGCGGGCGCCTCGGCCTCTTCCGCCATAACGCATCGTTCCCCGAGGCGCACGACGAGATGCTGCGGGTCACCGATGCCCAGGACGCTTACGAGCTCCATATCAACCTCATCGAGCACGGCCGGCGCGTCTGCCGCCCGCGACCGCGTTGCAACGAGTGCGCCCTGGCTCGGATGTGTCCCTACCGGCGGCGGGGCGGCGGGCCTCCTCGGGGCGATGACTGATTACCGATCGCCGTGCCCGCGGGGGCGGCGCAGGCCGAGCTGGGCGCCGACCGGGACCGAAGCCAATAGCCATGCGCTATTGGCGAGGTCACGGGTGGCGATCCAGCGATGGGGTGCGCCGTCATCCGCGGGTGCGTGGATCGGGGATCAGTCATCTAGTATCCGCGCGCCCCGCGCCCGCAGCGGGACGAAGTCATGAGCAAGCGCCCGTTCTGGATCTTCGGAGTCGTCGCCGTCATCGGCGTCATCGTCATCCCGTACTGGGCGATCACGGTGCGGGGTTCCGAGAGCGCCGCGGAGAAGTCGATTCCCTCCAGCGACCGCACCGCGCAGACGCTCTTCAAGGAGAACTGCGGAGCCTGCCACACGCTCGCTGCCGGAGGCACCGACGGGGTCGTCGGGCCGAACCTCGACGTCCTGCTCGCGACGAGCCCCGAGTCGAAGAGCGTCGTCGACGCCAACTGCCAGCGTGTTCTCAGCGCCGTTGAGCACGGCATCGGCGGCCGCATGCCGGCCGGGATCCTCCAGGGGCAGAACGCGGAGCTCGTCGCCAACTTCGTGGCGCGCAACGTCAACTACGTGAACACGGGCCCCGAGCTCCAGCCCGGTGCCGCGCCGAGCTCCGACCAGGTCAAGTGCACGACGGCCGCAGCGGGCGGAGGCGCGCGATCGGGCGGCGGCAAGACCGCCGCCGGCGGGGGCGGGGGCGCCCCCGCTCCAGCGGGCGGCGGCTCGGCCGTCGACGTCTCGGCGGACCCGAGCGGGGCGCTCGCCTTCCAGCAGAGCTCGCTGAGCGCCACGGCCGGCAAGGTCACGATCGACTTCACCAACGACTCGCCGGTCGGACACGACGTCCGGATCTCGGACGCGAGCGGCAAGGACCTCGGCGGCACGAAGATCATCACCGGGGGCTCGACAACCGCGAGCGTCGACCTGAAGGCCGGCAACTACACCTTCTTCTGCAGCGTGCCCGGCCACGAGGAGGCCGGCATGAAGGGCACGCTCGCCGTCAAGTAGCGCCGTCGCGCCGGATCCGATCTCGCGGGACCGGGGGGACGCGCTGCGCGGGCCTGCGCGCCTTGACTTCGTGCGTAGATCTGCTACATTCTGACTTAGATTTTTAGCTTGAAATCAAGGTAAGGACGGGCCCCGCGCCTGTTTTTTGTGCGAACGAAGGAGCTTTGACATGGCAAGAACGATCGGCATCGACCTCGGCACGACCAACTCGTGCGTCGCCGTGCTCGACGGCGGCGACCCCGAGGTCCTCGAGAACGCGGAGGGCGGGCGCACCACCCCGTCGGTCGTGGCGTTCACCGAATCGGGCGAGCGGCTCGTCGGGACGGTCGCGAAGCGCCAGGCGGTGATCAACCCCGAGGCGACGATCTTCTCGATCAAGCGCTTCATGGGGCGCAAGGAGTCCGAGGTCAAGGAGGAGGAGACGATCGTCCCGTACAAGGTCGTCGCCGGCCCCAACGGCGACGTCCGGGTCGAGGTACGCGGCAAGGACTACTCGCCGCCCGAGATCTCGGCGATGATCCTCCAGAAGCTGAAGGCCGACGCCGAGGCGAAGCTCGGCGAGACCGTCGATTCCGCCGTGATCACGGTCCCGGCCTACTTCAACGACGACCAGCGCCAGGCGACGAAGGACGCCGGCAAGGTCGCCGGGCTCGACGTCAAGCGCATCATCAACGAGCCGACCGCGGCCGCCCTCGCCTACGGCCTCGACAAGGAGGCCACCGACCAGACGATCCTCGTCTTCGACCTCGGCGGCGGCACGTTCGACGTGTCGGTGCTCGAGATCGGCGACGGCGTCTTCGAGGTCAAGGCCACGGCGGGCGACAACCACCTCGGTGGCGACAACTGGGACAAGGCGATCGTCGAGTGGATGGTCGCCGAGTTCAAGCGCGACCAGGGCGTCGACCTTTCGGCCGACAAGAACTCGCTGCAGCGCCTGTACGAGGCTGCGGAGAAGGCGAAGATCGAGCTCTCCGCGACGCAGGAGACCACGATCAACCTGCCCTTCATCACCGCGGTGGAGGGCCAGCCCAAGCACCTGGAGATGAAGCTCTCGCGAGCCAAGCTGGCCGAGCTCACCTCCGATCTGCTCGAGCGCGTGGTTTCCCCGGTCAAGCAGGCGCTCTCCGACGCGGGCGCGCCCGACATCGAGCACGTGATCCTCGTCGGCGGCATGACACGCATGCCGGCCGTGCAGGAGAAGGTGAAGGAGCTGGTCGGCAAGGACCCGCACCAGGGCGTGAACCCCGACGAGGTCGTGGCCGTGGGCGCCGCGATCCAGGCGGGCGTCCTCTCGGGTGACGTCAAGGACGTGCTCCTGCTCGACGTCACGCCGCTGACCCTCGGCATCGAGACCAAGGGCAGCGTGATGACCAAGCTCATCGAGCGCAACACCACCATCCCGACGAAGAAGTCGGAGATCTTCTCGACCGCCGAGGACAACCAGCCGTCGGTCGAGATCCACGTCCTCCAGGGCGAGCGCGAGATGGCGACCTACAACAAGTCGCTCGGCAAGTTCCAGCTCACCGGGATTCCGCCCGCGCCCCGCGGCATGCCGCAGATCGAGGTCACGTTCGACATCGACGCCAACGGCATCCTGAACGTCTCCGCGAAGGACCTGGGGACGGGCAAGGAGCAGAAGATCGAGATCAAGGGCGGCTCCGGGCTCGACGAGGGCGAGGTCGACCAGATGATCAAGGACGCCGAGGCCCATGCCGACGAGGACCGCAGGCAGCGCGAGCTCGCCGAGGCGCGCAACGTCGCAGAGAACGCCGCCTACCAGGCTGAGAAGCAGGTGGCCGACATGGGCGACCAGCTCTCGTCCTCCGACAAGGAGGAGGTCGAGAAGGCCATCGCCGATGTCAAGGCGGTCCTCGATTCGAGCGATGTCGAGGAGATCAAGTCCAAGACCGACGCCCTGCAAGCGGCCTTCCACAAGGTCTCCGAGCAGCTCTACCAGCAGGCGGCATCCCAGCAGGCCGACTCCGGCGACGGAGCGGCCTCCGGCAACGGCGCCGCCGCCGAGGAGGAGGTCGTCGACGCGGAGGTTGTGGATGACGAGCGGGCGTAGGCCCCGGCCCGCGGGAGCGCCGACCGACTGGCAGCAGCGCCAGCCGGCCGGTGCTCCGAATGGCCCGGGGGAGGCAGCGAGGGAGGACGCAACGAGCGCCGAGGCGAACACCGCCGAAGATGGCGCTTTTCGGACGCGGGAAGTCCGAACGACGCCAAACGAGGCCGAAAACGAGTCGGCGGAGGCGGTCGAGGGCGATCTCGCCGCCCTACTCGACGACGTCAAGCGCGAGCGCGACGAGTACCTGGACCTTGCCAAGCGCGCCAAGGCCGACTTCGAGAACTACCGCAAGCGTGCGGCGCAGCAGTCCACCGACGCCGAGCGCAGGGCGAGGACCTCGCTGGCCCGCGACATCATTCCCGCCCTCGACAACCTCGAGCGGGCGTTGGAGACCGCGCCGGCCGACGACCCCCTCGCCGACGGCGTGCGGCTGGTCCACCAGGAGCTGAGCGAAGCCCTCAGCCGCGCCGGAGTCGAGTCCTTCGACCCCACCGGCGAGAGGTTCGACCCGACCACCTCCGAAGCCCTGGCGACCCAGCCCAGCGACGGCGCGGAGCCCGGCACCGTCGTCGAGGTCATGGGGCGCGGCTACCGCCTCTCCGAGCACGTGATCCGACCGGCCCGGGTCGTCGTCGCCGAGTAAGGGGGCGGGGATGGCACGCGACTTCTACGAGGTCCTCGGGGTCTCCCGCAAGGCGAGCGCCGACGAGATCAAGAAGGCCTATCGCAAGCTGGCCCGCAGGTACCACCCCGATCGCAACCCCGACGACAAGGAGGCGGAGGAGCGGTTCAAGGAGGTTCAGCAGGCCTACGACACGCTCTCGGACGCCGAGAAGCGCAAGGAGTACGACTCGGGCGGCATCTTCGGCGGCTTCGCCGGCAGCCGCGGCCGTGGTCCCGCCGGCGGCGGGGGCTTCACCTCCGACCTCGGGGACATCTTCTCGACGATCTTCGGGCGCGGGGGGCCCGGCCAGCCGGAGCCGATGCGCGGACGGGATCTCGAGACCGAGGTGCGCCTCACCTTCGACCAGGCCGTGAACGGCACCGAGGTCTCCGTGACCGTGCCGAAGCAGGCCGCCTGCACCACCTGTCACGGCACGGGGGCGAAGCCCGGCACATCGCCCGTGACCTGCCCGCGCTGCGGAGGCCGCGGGGTCGACAACCAGAGCCAGGGGTTCTTCTCGATCAGCCAGCCCTGCCCGCAGTGCGGGGGGCGCGGCCAGATCATCGAGTCGCCGTGCGAGACGTGCGGCGGCTCCGGATTGACCCTCCAGCGCAAGCGCTACCGCGTCAAGGTCCCGGCCGGGGTCCAGGAGGGCACCCGGATCCGCGTCGCGGGCAAGGGCGAGGACGGTCCGCTCGGCGGGCCGCCGGGCGACCTCTACGTGATCACGCGCGTTGCGCCGTCGCCGGTCTTCCGCCAGCGGTCAGACGGCAACCTCGAGGTCACCGTGCCGATCACGATCGCCGAGGCGATTGAGGGGGGGACCGTCGAGGTCCCGACGCTCTCGGGAACGAAGCGAATCCGCATTCCCGCCGGCACCCAGCACGGGACGGTCCAGCGCCTTCGCGGCGAGGGACCGCCTAAGGCCAAGGGCTCAGGCCGTGGCGACATCCTGTATCGGCTCGAGATCGAGGTCCCACGGGACCTGACGAGGGACCAGAAGAAGGCCCTCACCGGCTTCGCCGAGGCGATGAACGACCACGATCCGCGCGAACGGCTGCTGCGTGACGCGTCCGCCCAATCGAAGGTCGGTGCGGAGTGAGCGCCCGAGGGCGAGGCCCCCAGGGCGGCGGCGGTGATGGGGCCGAGGGCGGCCAGCGGGACCGTGCGCTCGACCAGCGCCGGGCGGTCTTCATGATCTCCGTGGCAGCCGAGCTCGCCGAGATGCACCCCCAGACCCTCCGCATGTACGAGGCCCGCGGCCTGATCGAGCCGAAGCGCTCGCCGAAGAACACCCGCCTCTACTCGCTCGACGACGTCGAGCTCCTGCGGCGCATCCAGCGCATGACCGCCGAGGAGGGACTGAACCTCGCCGGCGTCGAAACCGTCCTCGAGCTCGAGGCCGAGCTGGAGCGGGCTCGCGCCGAGCTGCGCCGGATGCGCAGGCGCGCCGCCGAGATCGAGAAGCGGATGCTCGCCGAGGTGGAGCGGGTACGGAGCTCCATGCGGGCCGAGATCGTCCCGTACGGTGCGTACGAGCCGAAAAGCGTGCGAATTCCCGTCGAGCGCCCGGCGCCCGGCGGGGACGACGCGAAGGGAGCCTGAGAGGTGCAACCCGATCGCTTCACCACCAAGTCCCAGGAGGCGGTGGCGGCCGCACAGAGGCTCGCCACAGCGCATCGCAACACCGAGGTCGCGCCCTCGCACCTCCTGCTCGCGCTCCTCGAGCAGGACGACGGCCTCGTGGTGCCGATCCTTCAGCGGGTCGGCGCCGACGTGGCCGCGGTTCGCGACGGCGCCCGGAGCGCCGTGCAGAGCCTCGCGACGCTCTCCGGCGACGCCGAGCCCGAGAGCCGCCCCAGCTCCTCGTTCGTCAAGGTCCTCCAGCGCGCCGAGCGCGAGGCCGCCGACGGTGGCGACGAGTACATCTCCACCGACCACATCCTGCTGGCGCTCGCCGACCGCTCGTCCGGCGTCGCCAACCTCCTGCCGTCGAGTGAGGAGCTCGCGAAGGCGATCGAGGAGCTCCGGCCCGAGCGTGTCACCTCGCCGAACCCCGAGGAGACCGTTCAGGCGCTCGAGAAGTTCGGCCGCGACCTGACGGCCGAGGCCGCGCAGGGAAAGCTCGACCCGGTGATCGGCCGCGACGAGGAGATCCGGCGCGTGATCCAGGTCCTCTCACGGAGGACGAAGAACAACCCGGTGCTGATCGGCGACCCTGGGGTCGGCAAGACCGCCATCGTGGAGGGGCTCGCCCAGCGCATCATCGACGGCGACGTCCCCGAGTCGCTGCGCGACCGCCGCGTAATCGCGCTCGACATCGGGGCGCTCTTGGCGGGCTCGAAGTACCGCGGCGACTTCGAGGAGCGCCTGAAGGCCGTGCTGAAGGAGGTGCAGTCGGCGGAGGGGCAGATCGTCCTCTTCATGGACGAGCTCCACACGATCGTCGGGGCCGGGGCGGCCGAGGGCGCGGTGGACGCCGCGAACCTGCTGAAGCCCATGCTCGCGCGCGGCGAGCTCCGCGCCGTCGGCGCCACGACGCTCGACGAGTACCGCAAGCACATCGAGAAGGACGCTGCGCTCGAGCGCCGGTTCCAGCCGGTGTTCGTCGACGAGCCGGACGTGAGCGACACGATCGCGATCCTCCGCGGCCTCAAGGAGCGCTACGAGAACCACCACGGCGTGCGCATCACGGACTCCGCCCTGGTCGCGGCGGCGACCCTCTCCGAGCGCTACATCGCCGACCGCTTCCTGCCCGACAAGGCGATCGACCTCATCGACGAGGCGGCCTCGCGGCTCAAGATCGAGATCGACTCCGTCCCCACCGAGCTCGACGAGGTCCGGCGGCGGATGACCCAGCTCGAGATCGAGCGCACCGCCCTCGCGAAGGAGAAGGACGAGGCATCGAAGGCCCGGCTGGAGGCGCTCGACGAGGAGCTCGCCGAGCTTCGCGAGCGGGAGTCGGAGATGACGGCGCGGTGGCAGAACGAGAAGGGCGCCATCGACGCGATCAAGGAGGCGAAGGCGCGCCTCGAGGAGGCGAGCCGGGAGGCGGAGCGCGCCGAGCGCGAGGCCAACCTCGAACGGGCCGCCGAGCTCAAGTACGGCGAGGTCCCGGAGCTCGAGAAGATCGTCTCCGAGCAGGAGGCCCGCCTGGCGGAGCTTCACACCGAGGGCGGCACGATGCTCGCCGAGGAGGTGACCGAGCAGGACGTGGCCGAGGTGGTCGCCAAGTGGACCGGCATCCCCGTTTCGCGCCTGATGGAGGGCGAGGTGGAGAAGCTCATCCACATGGAGGACCGCCTGCACGAGCGGGTCATCGGGCAGGACGAGGCGGTGGAGGCGGTGGCGAACGCGCTGCGCCGCTCGCGGGCCGGGCTCTCCGACCCCGACCGGCCGATCGGCGTCTTCCTGTTCCTCGGCCCCACCGGGGTGGGCAAGACCGAGCTGGCGCGAGCGCTCGCCGAGTTCATGTTCGACTCCTCCGAAGCGATGGTTCGCATCGACATGTCGGAGTACATGGAGCGGCACGCGGTCGCGCGGCTGCTCGGCGCCCCGCCCGGCTACATCGGCTACGAGGAGGGCGGCCAGCTCACCGAGGCCGTCCGCCGCCGACCCTACGCGGTGATCCTGCTCGACGAGATCGAGAAGGCCCACCCCGACGTCTTCAACACGCTGCTGCAGCTGATGGACGATGGGCGCCTCACCGACGGCCAGGGCCGCACGGTGGACTTCACGAACACGATCCTGATCATGACCTCGAACATCCCGGGCGGCCTCGAGGGGGTACGGAGCAACTTCAAGCCGGAGTTCGTGAACCGGCTGGACGAGGTGGTCGAGTTCGAGCCCCTGAGCCGCGCGCAGATCGGCGAGATCGTCGAGCTGCAGGTCGCGTTGCTGGCGCGCCGCCTGCTCGAGCGCGGGATCGGGATCGAGCTCGATGATGACGCCCGCACCCTCATCGGCAACATGGGCTACGACCCCACCTACGGCGCCCGGCCGCTGAAGCGCGTGATCCAGAAGCAGCTCGTCGACAGGCTGGCCCTGAAGCTGCTCGAGGGCGAGGTCCGCGAGGGCGACATCGTGCGCGTCGGTGCCGACGGTGGCGAGCTCACCTTCACCAAGGCGCCGGCGGGGGAGCCCTCGGTGGCCGAGGCCGCCTAGACGAAAGGGCCGGTGCCGGCCTCAAACGCGCGGCGGGTCGTGCCGATAACTGGTCGGGATGGGCCGCCTACGTCTCATGCTGCTCGCGACGGTCGCCGCGGCGGTCGGCCTGCTCGGCGCCGCCGGGAGCGCGGGCGCCTCGATCCTGACCAGCGGCTGCCCGCCGGACTACCGCGCCGAGGGCACCCAGTCCACCTTCCTGCCGTCGCGGGTTGACGACGCGCTCGAGGGGAGGTTTCTCCTCACCCACCGGATGCCGGCGCGGATTCGCCCGGGCATGAACTGGAGGGCCTCGCCCAACCACTCCGAGAACTACCTCCACAGCCTCTACGACTTCAGCTGGATCGACGTCCTCGTCTGGGCCTACCACGACCCCAAGGACCGATACAGCCCGGCCGTCCAGACCCGGGCCCTCCGCGAGGCCCGTGACCTGGCATGGAGCTGGGTCCGGGCCGAGCGGGCGCACAGGGTCCGGCCCGGCATCGCCTGGCGCGACCGAATCACCGCGCGCCGCGCCGAGTACATCGCCTACGTGGCCAAGGCGAACGCCTGCCAGGACGCCCTGACGCCGAAGCAGACGAAGGGCTTCATCGCCTCGCTCAAGCGGGACGACCGCTTTCTGCGCAGGACCCACAGCGACATCGCGAATCACCAGCTCTCGGTGGAGATGGGCCTGGCGATCCTCGGTAAGCAGCTCCCGATCGCAAGCATCATCCGCGCGGGGCGGCGGGCGAGCAAGCGCTTCCACCGCGCGGTCCACAGGGGCCTCGACGAGTCAAGTGGCGTCTGGATGGAGAACAGCCCCGGCTACTTCGACTTCGCGCTGCGGCTGATCGCCACCTGGCTCGGCGTCGTGGAGCCGAACGACCAGGGGCTCATCGCGGCGCGGAACAGGATGTACGAGGCGCTCGCCTGGCTGACCTCCACCGCGGGCACCGAGGCCCAGGTGGGCGACACCTTCTGGGTCCCGCCGATTCCCGAGATCGGAGCCATCGCCTACGGGCAGAGCGGCCTCTGGGTCGCGCGCCACGCGGGTTACGCGGTCGTCAAGGACCAGTCGACCGGCGGCTACCTGGTCGTCAGCGCGTCCTTCCACACCTGGCACCACAAGCACGCCGACGAGGGCAGCTTCGAGCTGTACGACCGCAACCAGCGCGTCGTCGCCGACACCGGCATCTACGACAACACGATCGGCCGCTACCAGCGCTTCGCGCGCTCCGCGGCCGCCCACTCGACGCTCACGGTGGACGGCCAGGACTACCTCTGGTTCTGGCACAGGCACCGTGACAAGCCGAGGCCCTACGGGACCGGGATCCAGGCGACCGGCGAGGGCGCCGGCTGGTACGCGATCCTCGTCACCAACCCGATGCTCCACCGCCAGGGCGTCGAGCCAGGAGCGGCTCTTCCTCTACCACCCCGGCCTGGCGCTGATCGTCTACGACGACGTCCGCTCCAAGCGCGCCCATCGCTACACCCGCTACTTCCAGCTCGGCCCCGAGGTGGCTGCGTCGGAGCGGTCTGCCTCCGCCCTTTCGCTCGACGGCGCGGGGACGGCGGGCGCGCTCGACGACTGGACGAACGCGCACACCCGGCCGGCCAACGTCGTCCGCGGCAGGTCCAAGCCGCTCGCAGGCTGGACCTATCCGAGGCTCCGCCAGAAGCAGGCCCGGGACACGGTGAGCTGGACCTCCAAGGCGAGGGACCTCCACGCCGCCGCGATCTTCACCCTCGGCGCGGGACAGCTCGGGCTCGGCGCCGTCACCTCGGCCGCAGGCGGCGTCACCCAGGTCGGGCTCTCGGATGGCAGCACGCTCCACGTCGCGCGCAACGGCCACTCGCTGCAGGTGAGCGTCGGGCTCGGCTAACCCGGCGAACGTCCCGCGCTGGGGGGTATGGGCGGGCTCGAGGGACGTTCGGCGGTCCGCGCTGCGGTGCCGATGACGATCGACCGCAGCAGCGGCCCCATCATCCGCGGCTGGTCGTCGCGCTCGAGGCCGTCCACGCCGAGGCCCGAGGCCGCGATCGCGGCCTCGGTGTCGCGGTTCGGGTGGCAGCCGCCCGCGAACCAGCCCCAGGGCCGCTCGAGGCGGTCCTGCCACCGCACGAGGCGCGGATCCCGACCGCGCACGTGCTCCAGGAGGAGCAGCCGGCCGCCGGGCCGGAGCACGCGCTCGACCTCGGCGATCGCGGCGGCGGGGTCGTCGACGGTGCAGAGGACGAGCGTCGAGACGACGGCGTCCACGGACGCGTCGGCGACCGGGAGCCGTTCGGCCGGCGCCTCGATCACTCGCGCGGCTTCGACAGCGGGCGGCTGGGACGCGAGCCGGTCGCGCAGGCGCCTGGCCATGTGCGGATCGGGCTCGGTCAGGATCAGCTGCGTGACGGCGCGGGTGTAGTGCTCGAGGTTGTGGCCGGTGCCGGCGCCGAGCTCGAGCACGGCGCCGGCCGCCTGGCCAACCAGGTCCGCCCGCATCGCGCCCAGCCCTCGCCGCTCCGCCATCGCGGCGATGCGGTCGTAAACCGCGGCGAAGATCGGATGGCCGCGCAAGGTAGGCTCAGGCTAGATGACCAGCCAGCGCGGCTAAGGAGGAGACCCAGTTGCCGACCTACATCATGCTCACGAGCTTCACCGCCGACGGCGTGAAGACGATCAAGAACCACCCCGGCCGGGTGCAAGAGGTCAACAAGGAGATGGAGCAGCTCGGCGTCAAGGTCACGAACCAGTGGGCGACGCTCGGCCAGTACGACTTCGTCAGCGTCGTCGAGGCCCCGGATGAGCAGACCATGGCCAAGGTCTCGGTCGAGCTCGGCTCGCGCGGCACGACCTCGAACCAGACGCTGACCGCCATCCCCGCCGAGGACTTCACCAAGAGCCTCTAGCGAGCCTCGAGCGCCCCGCATGCGAATCCTCGTCGTCGGATCCGGGGGGCGCGAGCACGCGATCCTTCGAGCTCTCGCGAGAGTCGGCGCGCCCCACGAGCTTCTCGCGGCGCCCGGCAACGCCGGCATGGCCGCGGACGCCCGCTGCCTCGACGTCCCGGCGAGCGACGTGCCCGGGCTGGTCGCGGCGGCGAGCGGCGAGTCGGTCGATCTCGTGATCGTCGGTCCGGAGGCGCCGCTCGTCGCCGGGCTCGTCGACTCGCTCGAGGCCGCGGGCGTGCCGGCGTTCGGCCCGAGCGCCGACGCTGCGCGGCTCGAGGGATCGAAGGTTCACGCGAAGACACTCATGGCCGAGGCGGGGGTCGCGACCGCCGATCACGCCGTCGTGCGCGACCGCGAGGAGGCCCTCTCCCACCTGGCGGCCGCTTCCTATCCAACCGTGCTGAAGGCCGACGGCCTCGCCGCGGGCAAGGGGGTGATCATCTGCGCCAACGAGGCCGAGGCGCGCGACGCGGTCGAGGCCTTCTTCGTCGAGCGGCGGTTCGGCGCCACCGAGGTCGTCGTGGAGGACTTCCTCGAGGGCGAGGAGCTCTCGCTCCTGGCGCTGTGCGATGGCGAGAGCGTCGTCCCGCTGGCCCCCGCCCAGGACTACAAGCGAATCGGCGATGGCGACGTCGGCCCGAACACCGGCGGCATGGGGAGCTACTCGCCGGTGCCGGGGATCGACGCCGACCGCGCGGACGCCATCGCCGACCGGGTCCACCGCCCGATCGTCGACGTGATGCGCCGAGCCGGCACGCCGTATCGCGGGGTTCTCTACGCCGGCCTGATGATGACCGCCGACGGGCCTCGCGTGCTCGAGTTCAACTGCCGCTTCGGCGACCCCGAGACGCAGGCCGTGCTGCCGCGGCTGCGCTCCGACCTCGCGGAGCTCTGCCTCGCGAGTCGCGAGCCCGGCGGCCTCGCGGGTGCACGGCCCGAGTTCTCCGGCGATTGGGCGGTGACGGTGGTACTGGCCTCGGCCGGATACCCGGCGTCGAGCTCGAAGGGCGACGTGATCTCCGGCCTCGACGAGGCCGCTTCGCTCGAGGGCGTGGAGATCATCCATGCGGGCACCGCCCGTCGGGACGGCGACTTCGTGACCGCGGGCGGGCGGGTGCTGAACGTGACCGGTCTCGGGCCGAGCGCGAGCGCCGCACGCGAGCGTGCCTACGAGGCCGCGGGGTTGATCACGTTCGACGGGAAGCAGGCCCGATCCGACATCGCCGAACGGGCCGTCGGGCGCGATGTCGATCCCGAGAGTGCAAGCGAGCCGGTGAAGGAGGAGGCGTGGAGCTAGAGGACCGTGGTACCGCGGAGGTGGCGACGGCCGACGTGATGCCCGAGGTCGAGGCCGCATTCGAGGAGATCGAGATCGATGCGCCCCTCGTCGGGATCATCATGGGGTCGAAGAACGACAAGCCGAAGATGCAGCCTGCCGGGCAGGCGCTTCAGGAGGCGGGCATCCGCTACGAGGTTCGCGTGATGAGCGCGCATCGCGACCCCGAGAAGGTCCGCGACTACTGCCTCAACGCGAGGATGCGCGGCCTGAGGGTGGTGATCGCGGGTGCAGGCATGTCGGCCGCGCTGCCGGGCGTCGCGGCCGCGCACACCGACCTGCCCGTGGTGGGCGTTCCGATCGGAGGCAAGAACCTCGGCGGCCTCGACGCCCTCCTGTCGGCGGTGCAGATGCCGCCCGGAGTGCCCGTGGCCTGCGTCGCGGTCGACGGGGCCAAGAACGCCGGCCTCTTGGCCGTGCGGATCATCAACTCCTGACGGCGGTCGGAGCGTGATCCGCCGCTACACGCGCCCCGAGATGGGTGCCGTCTGGACCGACGCCCGGCGCATGGCCGCCTGGCTCGAGGTCGAGCTGGCGGCGACTGACGCGTGGGCGGCCGACGGGGTGGTGCCGGCCGACGCGGCGGCGGCGTGTCGGGAGCGCGCGGCCTTCACCGTCGAGGCGGTCGCCGACCGGGAGCGAACGACCGGCCACGACGTGGCGGCGTTCGTCGACGTGGTCGCGGCCTCGATCGGCCCCGAGGGACGCTGGATCCATTACGGGCTGACCTCCTCCGACGTGCTCGACACGGCGCTCGCGGTCCAGCTGCGAGAGGCGGGTGCGCTGCTCGGAGAGGGCGCACGTGCCTACCGCGACGCGCTCATCGACAGGGCCGTGGAGCACCGCGACACGCTCAGCATCGGCCGCACCCACGGGATCCACGCCGAGCCGACCACCTTCGGGCTCAAGCTCGCGGGCCTCGCCTTCGAGGCCGAGCGGAACCTCCGCCGGCTCGAGCGCGCCCTCGACGCCGTCGCGGTCGGCAAGCTCTCCGGCGCGGTCGGCACCTACGCCTCCGTCCCGCCGAGCATCGAGCGCAGCGTCATGGACACGCTCGGGCTGCGCGCCGAGGACGTCTCGACCCAGGTCGTGCCGCGCGACCGCCACGCCGAGTTGCTGTCGGCGATCGCGCTCGCGGGAGCGGGACTCGAGCGCTTCGCGACCGAGGTGAGAAACCTCCAGCGCACGGAGGTCCGCGAGGTCACCGAGCCGTTCGGGGCGGGACAGAAGGGCTCCTCGGCGATGCCCCACAAGCGCAATCCCATCCTCTCCGAGCGGCTTGGCGGGATCGCGCGCGTGCTGCGCGGGTACGCGCAGGTCGGGCTCGAGAACGTCGCGCTGTGGCACGAACGCGACATCTCCCATTCGGGCGCCGAGCGGGTGGTGCTTCCCGACGCGACGATCCTCCTCGACTACGCGCAGCACGTCGCCGGGCGCATCGTGGCCGAGATGACGGTCGACGCCGAGCGGATGCGCGCGAACCTCGACCTCACGCACGGCGCCGTGCTGAGCCAGCGGGCCCTGACCGCGCTCGTCGAGGCTGGAATGTCCCGGGACGACGCCTACCGGCTGGTTCAGTCCTCCGCGCAGCGCGCGTTCGACGAGGGCCTCGACTTCAAGGAGCTCCTGGCCGCCGAGCTCGCCTCCACCGAGGGCGCGCCCGAGGGAGTCGGCGAGGAGATCGCGCGCCTTTCCTACGAGGACTACCTCGGTGAGCTTCCCGAGGTCTTCGCCCGCCTCGAGGCCTTGCGGGATTCGCCCTAGCGCCTCAGGGCCGGTAGCGCACCACCGAGAGGAAGCCGCGCCGGCCGACGCGGGCGACGTCGCCGGGGGCCGCGCTCACGTGCTTCGGCTTCGAGCGCGAGACCAGGTTCACGTACAGGGCTCGCGGGCCGGCGCGGGGGCCCGACGGAGTCGCGCCTGATCGCGATCGCGCCCGCCTTCGACGAGGTGCACGGGGTCTGGAACTGGCTGGGGCCCTGGGTGCAGTTGAAGCCGTTCGCCTCCGTGGCGTACCCGCGCTCGGAGGCGACGCTGGGCCGCGCCGGCTCGACGGCGCGAGGGCTGCGGGCGAGAACGATCTCGTCCGAGACGTAGGCCGCGTAGGGCAGCGCGGAGATGTCGGTCACCTGCTTCGCCTCGACCGCGAGGGCGTCGCCGCGGCGAAGCCCGGGCACACGGACGGAGTAGACGACCCGCCGCCCACCGTCCTCCTTGACGGGGAGCGTCCGCGAGCGGCGGCGGGTGGCTCGGTAGCGCTTGACCCGCGGCTGAGCGCCCGGCGGGATCTCGATGGCGTTCAGCCGGCCCTTGTCCTGCTCGACGGTGCCGTTGGGCCGATCGGTGCCGATGATCAGCCTGTCACGGGGTCCGGCGTGCCGGTCGTGGGCAGCGACCACCATGTTCACGTGGCAGCGGTCCAGCGGGCACGGCAGCTCGGCCGCGCGGCCGATGTTTGCCGTGATGCGGGGATAGACGAGCACGCAATGGTGATTGCGGTCAGGCCTGCGGGCGCTGCAGGTGAGCCCGCCCCAGGTCGAGAGCGGTATCACCGCGGGGCCCGATGACGCCGCCTGCCCGGCGGCGAGGACGAGGCGGGTCTCGACCTTCGGGCTGTACGAGTAGGAGTGCCCGATGCAGCGCGGTAGGCCCGATCGGTAGCACGTCAGGGTGACCTGGACCTCGCCGTTCAGTCGCAGCTGCTCGCCGCGAGCGAGCGAGCCGAGCGTCCGCGGATCGAGCGACATCGCGACCCGCGGCCTGGCCCGGCGCCGGCGGGTGATCGCGATGGTCTTGACGAGCTCGGAGTGGTTACCCGTGGTGACGGCGCGGACCGGCGGCGTGGAGGCGTCGAGATCGGTCGCCAGGCCACCTCCGCCAGCCGCCATCGCGAGCGCGGCGGCGAGGGCGGCGACCCCGCTCAAGCCGCCAGACGCTCCCGCAGCACGGATGGAGTGCCGCGGGCCGGCGCGAGCGTGACATTTCGCCGCACGACCCTCTCGCGGCGGTCCGTGGCGGGCCCCAGCACCGCCTGGCGAAGGACCGTCTGCAGCACGACGCGCATCTCGAGCTGCGCGAACGCGGCTCCGAGGCAACGCCGAGTGCCGCCGCCGAACGGCACCCACGAATACGTTTCGGGGCCGCCGTCTCCAAACCGCTCGGGCTTGAACGCGTAGGGGTCCGGGAAGTTTGCCGCGCTGGTGTGGGCGAGCCAGATCGACGCGAGAACGGTGGTGCCGGCGGGGAGCTCGTAACCGCCGAGCTCGGCGGCCTCCAGCAGCATGCGCCCGGTGAACGGCACCACCGGCCGCAGGCGGAGGGCCTCGGTCGCGACCGCGTCGAGGTAGGCCCCGTCACCGCCGCGAGCGTCCGCGGCAGCCCGCTCGAGCGCCGCGGGCGAGCGGTAGAGCAGCTCGAACGTCCATGCGAGGGCGGTGGCCGTCGTCTCGTGGCCGGCCAGCAGCAGGGTCATCAGCTGGTCGCGAAGCTCCGCACCGTCCATCCGCGAGCCGTCGTCGAAGCGGGCCGCGACGAGCATCGAGAGGATGTCCTCGCGCTCGTCGAGGCCGGGGTCGGCGCGCCGCTCGGCGACCTCGGCGGCCAGAAGCTCGTCCGTCTCGGCGATCAGCTCACGGGTCCGCTTGAAGCGCGGAAGCCAGCGAAGCCGGCGCATCGTCATGCCGATCGCTGAGGGCGAGCGGGTGGCGGCGAGGATCCCGACGAGGTTGTCGCGTAGCGCGTCGTGGCGCTCCTCGCCGACGCCGAAGACGGCCCGCAGGATGACCTCGAGCGTGATCGCCTGCATCCTCGGATGGATGGGGAACGGACGCCCGAGCGGCCAGGTGGCGAGCTCGCGCTCGGTCACGTGCTCGATCACGTCCTCGTACGCGCGCATCCGCTCGCCGTGGAACGGGGGCAGCATCAGCTTCCGCCGCCGCAAGTGCTCGTCGCCGGTGAGCAGGAGGACGGACTGCGGGCCCAGCAGGGGTTCGAGAGCGAAGTTCCGGCCGGGGGCGATGGTGTTGACGCGGTCCGCGGAGAAGAGCTTCTTGAGGGAATCGGGATCGGAGATGAAGACGACGTCGCCGGCCGGAAGGAAGTGGGCTCGGAAGGTGTCGCCGTAGCGCCTGCGGGAGGCCTCGGCGAATTGCACCGGGCGCAGGAGGACGCGGGCGGTCTGGATCGGTGCCGGAATCGACGGCCCGGGTGGCATCGCAGCGGTCGCTGCCGCTGCCGGGATCGGCGCCGCCGTCGCCTGCTCCATCAGCGAGTCCTCGAGAAGCGCTCGATCGCGGCGACCAGCTCGTTCACCTTTTCGTCGGCCTCGTCCCCGCCCCGCTCGACAGCGTCGCGGACGCAGTGGTTCGTGTGATCGGCGAGGAGGCGCAGAGCAACGCCGTCGAGCGCCTTGGTCGCCGCCGCGATCTGCGTCAGGACGTCGATGCAGTACGCCTCGTCGTCCACCATCGACCGCAGACCGCGGACCTGGCCCTCCACGCGGGCGAGGCGGCGAAGGATCGCATCCTTGTCGGAGACGTATCCGGCTTGGTCGGTCGCGCTCGACACCGTTCGTGAAGCATACCCAGCCGGGGTATTCCGAAGCTCAGCGTTCGACGAGCTCATAGCCGAGCTCCGCGAGCGTCGGTCCGGCGATCCGCTCGTACGCGGCGACGTCGGCCGGGTCCATCTCCTCGCGCCACCGGCCCGCTCGCTCGCGCCGCGGCGCCTCGGTCACCAGCGCATGCTGGCGCTCCCGCTCGGCGGCTGGGATGCCGGCGCGCTCGCCGCCCAGCTCGAGATCGCGCGCCACGGCGCTCATCCGCTCCGGAGCCCCCTCGTGGTAGTCGAGCATCGCGGGCTCGAACGGGAGCTCCGCGAACTCGCAGACCCGCCGCACGACGGGCTCGGGGTCGGCGACCAGTCCCTCGTAGCGCACCTCGACGTAATGGGCGAGGCTTCGCGCCTTGCGCCGTGCGCGTCGAACCTGCGAGGTCCACTGCACCGCCGCGTCCTCGATCGAGTCCGGGCCCCAGCTCACCCCGAGGATCGACAGCGCGACATCGCGTCCGTCGCGGATCAGGTGGATGAAGTGCGCCTCCGGCAGCGCGCCGCCGATGCGCTTCATCGTCTTCACGTACTGCGGGGTCTTCTCGCCCCAGCGCGGCTTCGACTGCTTCGCGGCGTAGGCCTCGTAAAAAGCGCGCGCGGCGTCGCCGGGCTGGAGCGGCGCCGCGCCGCCGAGGCGGGCCTCGAGCTCGGACCGCTCGAGGCCGAAGTCGCGCCATCGGCGATGGGTTGTGATCAGCTCGAGCGCTCGCTGACGGCAGTCGCGCCCCGCCGCAACCTCCTCTTCGCAGGCGCGGATCAGCTTCGGCAGGAAGTGCGTCTCGGGCGGGATCGCGAGCTGCGAGTGCGCATCCAGCATCAGCCGCAGGAGCGTCGTGCCCGACCTCGGGACGCCCACGACGAACGGCGCCGCCGGTCGCTCGGGCTCGCCCAGCCGCCCCAATGCGCGCCGCGCCCCCCGCCGAATCTGGCTAAGTCGGCCCATGACGCTGTCTAGTCTTTCACCTCCCAATGACCCCGATCCCACGCTGGATGCAGGAGCTCGAGGTGCCCGAGTGCCCGGCCGGGTGGCGCACGGGCCCGCCCGACTTCGTCGGCGTCGGCGCCCAGCGGTGCGGGACCTCGTGGTGGTACCGCGGGACGATGCGCTCCCATCCGGGCGTGGTTCGGGTGGCGAAGCCCGGCAAGGAGCTTCACTACTTCGATCGCTTCTGGGACGCCGAGCCACCGGACGACTTCATCGAGCGCTATCACGCGCTCTTCCCGCGCCCGGAGGGCGCGATCACCGGCGAATGGACCCCGCGCTACATGGTCGACTTCTGGACGATGCGGCTGCTAAGGCGCGCGGCGCCGGAGGCCCGGCTCCTGATCATGCTCCGCGACCCGATCGAGCGGCTGCGCTCGGGCATTCAGCGCGAGCGGATGCTCGCCGACGAGGCCGGGAAGCCGTTCGAGCTCTCGCACATGTCCGAGGCGGTCTATCGCGGCCTCTACTGCGACCAGGTCCGCGGCGTCCTCGAGCTCTTTCCCCGCGAGAGGGTGCTGATCCTCCAGTTCGAGCGCTGCCGTCAGGACCCGCTCGGCGAGATGCGCCGAACACAGGAGTTCCTCGGCATCGACCCCCTCGACGAGATCCCGGGCAAGCTCTCCCAGCACAAGCGCCCGCCGGGGACGAAGCCGGACCTCTCGGCCGAGCGTCACGACGAGCTCGTGCGGCGGATGCGCGACGACGTCGCCCGACTGGCCGGCCTGTGCCCGGAGATCGACCTCTCGCTGTGGCCGAACTTCGCCGATGTCGAGCCGGTCGCCCCGGTCGCGGCGGTTGCCGGCTCCGCGAGCGCCTGAGCCTTGCGCGTCGGCGTCTCGAGCTACTGGTTCAACCGCGGCCAGGCCGTGGTGGGCCGCCACCTCCGTTCGGCGCTCGACGATCTCGGGCACGAGACCTTCGTCCTCGCCCGGCCGTCGAAGGACTCCGCCGCCAAGCCGGCGCTGATCGAGCGCGGCGACGTCTGGGACCAGCCCGGCGTCACCGAGGCCTCGCACTACTCGATTCCGCTCTCCGAGATGGACCGCTGGGCTCGCGAGAACGAGCTCGAGGCCGTGTTCTTCGACCAGAACTACCAGTTCGAGGAGATCGGGAGGCTCCGCGAGCTCGGCGTGCGGACGATCGGCCGCTTCGTCTGGGAGCAGTTCGAGCGCGGGCACGTCGAGGGCGCCGCGCGCGCCTTCGACGTCGTCTACTCGATGCTCGCTTGCGAGCGGGAGCGCTATGCGAGCCTCGGCCTCCAGACGCCGCGGGTGCGGTGGGGCGTGCATCCCGAGCTGCTCGAGGCCGCCGAGCGCTTCCGCGGAGAGCACCCGGCCGACGGAACGGTGCGTCTCTACTTCCCCGGCGGCTACATGACGAAGCGAAAGCCACTGCGTCCCACCCTCGATGCCTTCCAGGCCGCCCGCGGCGACGAGCTCCGTCTGCTGCTCAAGGCGCAGGTCGAAAAGCGGCAGAAGATGGTGCAGAGGGCGGTGCGAAAGGACGGGCGGATCGAGCCGATCTTCGACGACATGCCCACCGATGCGCACCACCGCCTGCTCGCCAGCGTCGACGCCTTCCTGGCGCCGAGCCGCTGGGAGGGCCTGGGCCTGCACCTCTACGAGGCGGCCGCCTTCGGCGTGCCCGTGATCACCAACGACAACCCGCCGATGAACGAGGTGGTCGTCGACGGCGAGAACGGAGTCCTCGTGCCGGGGGTGCCCGCTGAGGAGGAGGCCCCCTCTGGCATTCCGGCGTGGGACCCGGACGTCGGCGCCCTGACCGACGCGATCGAGCGCATCGCGGACCCGGAGGCCAGGGCTCTGCTCGCGGCGGGCACCGCGCGGGCGCGCGAGCGGTTGTCCTGGGACAACACGCTCGCGGACCTACGGGCGCTGCTGACCGGCTAGCTCCCGCGTCTATCCTGCGCCGCTCATGCCCGGAGGCTCGCCCCGCGTCGTGATGGCGCTCAAGGTCCGCGACGAGGAGGACGTGATCGAGTCGGTGTTGCGCTACCACCGCGCGCAGGGAGTCGACTTCTTCATCGTCACCGACAACGCGTCGACCGACGGCACGCCGGAGATCCTCGAGCGCTGGGTTGGGGCCGGCCTCGCGCGCGTGATCGTCGAGCCGAGCCCGGAGCTGGCCGAGCGTGGGCACGAGTGGGTCACGCGGATGGCGCGCCTAGCCGCCACCGACCACGACGCCGACTGGGTCGTCCACGGGGACGCCGACGAGTTCTGGTGGCCGCTCGAGGGCACGATCGGAGAGGCGCTCGCCGCGGTGCCGCCCGAGTTCGGCGTCGTGCTCGGGCCGCGGGTCGAGTTCGTCGCCCGCCCTGACGGCCCCGGCACCTTCTTCGATCGCCTCATATATCGGGAGGCCCGCTCGATGCTCCGGCCGAAGATCGCCCACCGCGCGCTGCCGGACGTGATGGTGCTCCACCGCGGTCAGCACGACGTCACGGCCGGCCGCGACGCGGAGGACGCGTGGCAGCGGCTGCGGACGCCCGGCCGGCCCGTTCTGCGCACCGTGCGACCCGAGGGCGGAGACGAGGCCGAGGACCGGCTCGTCTGGTACCCGCGCTGGCCGCTGCGGATCTTCCACCTCCCCCTGCGCTCGCTCGATCAGTACCGCCGCAAGGTCGAGGCGATGCTGAACGACCCGGCCTCGGCCGGTGGCGGGATGCGCGGTCGCCTGCGCGAGGCCTACGAGAGCGGCGGGATCGAAAAGCTCTACGCCGAGCTCGTCACCGACGACGACGCCGTCGAGGCCGGCCTCGCGGAGGGCCTCCTGGTCCGCGACGAGCGTCTGCGGGACTTCATAGCCGGCGTCGGGGATCCGATCGAGGGCGAGGTGGCGCCGAGGCCCGCCTCGCCGAGCCCTGCGGACTTGGCCGCCGAGCAGGCCGCGCTGGAGCGCGACGCGATGCACGTGCTCTCGAGGACGGAGCGCATGCTGATGATCCGCCACGACGAGGCCCGAGCGGAGGTGAAGCGCCTGCGCCGCAAGCTCGACCGGACCCGCGACGCGAAGCCGCAGCGCCGGCGCCCGCCGCTGCGGCGGGCTCGCATGGCCATCGGCCGGCTGCTCGGGCGCTAGCGGGTTACGGGAACAGCGAGAACGGCCGGAGCGCGTCGACGACGCGGCTCACCGGCACCCCCGCCTTCGACGACTCGATGCCGGACCCGCGCGGGCACTTCGGCTTCGAGAGGTCGTTGTCTTTGCCGGACCCGCCGATGCAGCGGTCGTTGCCGCTCTCCGAGAGGAGATCGTCGTTGCCCGACCCTCCACGGATCTTGTCGACCCCGCCGCCGCTCAGCTTGGTGTTGCCGGCGAGAGGCATGTTGTCGCCGACGACGAGGTCGTTCTGCGCATCGCCGCCGGTGTCGTCGCCGCCACCACCCGAGGCCTCGCCTGGGGCCGCGTTGTCGCCGATGACGATGTCGTTGCCCTTCTTGCCTCCGCGCAGCTTGTCACCGGCGCCGCCCCGCGCGCTGCCCTGCTCGGCATAGCTGTCGCCGATCACGACGTCGTCGCCGATGAACCCCGTGATCTCGTCCTTGCCGCCCCCTGTGGCGACGCCATTGCGGACCGCCGAGTCCCCGATGCCGAGGTCGTTGCGCTCGTCGAGGCGGATGAAGTCGTTGCCGTTACCGGCCGCGTGGTCGGGCGAAAGAGCATCGCCGATCGCGACGTCGACGCCGCGCCCGGTGAGGATCTTGTCGTTGCCTGTGCCCTTTGCGTTGCCCTGCGTGGTGAACGCATCGCCGATCACGTGATCGTTGCCGGGACCGGCCTGGACCTTGTCATTCCCGGAGCCATTGACGTCGCCGCCCCTGGGCATGTAGTTGTCGCCGACGATCAGATCGTTGCCCGCCGAGCCGATGACGAAGTCCTTCCCCGTCGATCCGTTCGAGTTGATCGAGTCGCCCACGACGACGTCGTTGTCGTTGAACCCGGCGATCTTGTCGTTGCCGGGGCCGCCCTGGACGACGTCGTTGCCGCTGCCGGCGCAGATGAAGTCGTTCCCGCCCATCCCGTCGATGGTGTCGTTGCCGCTGAAGGAGTCGATGACGTCCGAGCCGGGCGTGCCGACAAGCTGGTCGTCGCCGAGCCTGCCGGGAATCGTGACCTTGTGGCCGAAGCAGCTCGGCGCGGCGAGTGACGTGGCCGGCCAGGCGAGAGCCACGACGGCGCTCGCGATCGCCGCCGCTAGCGTGAGTCGCCAGCCCGCGTTGATGTCCCTACGTACCACTGTTCGTCGCCTCGCCTTCTGCGCCCGAGTCCCTTGTTAGCATCGCCCGCCGATGCCCGCGGCGCTCGCTGATCTAACCCTACATGCTCGCGGCAAGGTCCGGGAGATGTACGAGGTCGACGACGACCTCCTCATGGTCGCCTCCGACCGCATCTCGGCGTACGACGTGATCCTGCCCGACCCCATCCCGGACAAGGGCGCGGTGCTCACGCAGATGTCGGTGTTCTGGTTCGAGCACCTGGGCGACATTTGCCCCAATCACTTCCTCTCGCTGGACGTGCCGGAGGAGGTCGTCGGGCGGGCGGTCCGGGTGCGGCGACTCGACATGTACCCGGTCGAGTGCGTGGTGCGGGGCTACCTCTCCGGCTCTGGCTGGCGCGAGTACCGCGAGAGCGGCGCCGTCTGCGGCATCGAGCTGGCCGACGGGCTCCAGGAGTCCGACAAGCTCCCGCAGCCGATCTTCACGCCGGCGACGAAGGCCGAGCTGGGTGAGCACGACGAGAACGTCGACTTCGAGCGCGCGGTGGAGATCGTCGGTGACCGCGGCCTCATGGAGCACCTCCGCGACGCCTCGATCGAGCTCTACACCCGGGCCTCGGAGCACGCCGCCGAGCGAGGGATCATCCTCGCCGACACGAAGTTCGAGTTCGGTTCCCACGCCGGCGCCGAGGTCGTCCTCGCCGACGAGGTCCTGACCCCCGACTCATCGCGCTTCTGGCCCGCTGACGAGTACGAGCCGGGCCGGCCTCAGCGCTCGTTCGACAAGCAGTACGTGCGCGACTACCTCGACTCCACCGGTTGGGACCACACCCCGCCTGCGCCGGAGCTTCCCACCGAGGTGATCGACAACACACGCGCGCGCTACGTGGAGGCGTACGAGCGCGTTTCCGAACGCGAATTCTCCTCACCGGGCACCCCACCCGCGTGAACATCTTCATCCAGGGGATGCGTCGTTCGGGAACGACGATCCTCTACGACGCGCTCCTCGCCGATCCCGAGCTTCGATGCTTCTACGAGCCCCTTCGCGAGCAGGACGTGACCGAGGGAGGCGGCTCGGGCGCCCGCGAGGGCGATGCCTTCGCCGAGACCCGCGAGCTTCGCGAGCGGTTCCAGCGCGAGCGCTATCCCGACATCCCGGTCGAGGAGTTCAACTGGGGCGGCCCCCGCCGGCCGCCGCTCGAGCTCGAGCCGCGGCTGCCGCAGCACTGCCGCGAGCTGCTGCGCTGGCTGCTCGGCATGGCGCCGCAGGTGATGGTGAAGGAGACCCGCCTCTACCGGAAGGTCGCCGACGTCGCCGAGCTCGACCCCGGGGCGGCGTTCGTCCACGTGGTCCGCGACCCGCGCTCGGTGACCGCGTCGATCGTCCTCGGGCGCAAGAAGCGGCGCCTGCGGCGATGGTCGAGCCCCGGCGAGATATTCGACGAGCGGACCGACCGCAAGCTGTGGTCGAGCCGCGCGATCTCGGGGGCGATGGCGAGCGAGGACGGCGTCGATCCGGCAGGCCTGAGCGACGTGGAGCACATCCTGCGCGTGTGGAAGCTCACATTCGAGTCCGCATACGAGGACGGGCGCCGGCTCTTCGGCGACCGCTACCTCCTGCTTCGGAACGAGGACCTGCGCGAGGTGACCGAGGAGGCGATCGAGTCCGTCTACCGGGTGCTGGGCCGAGAGGCGCCGGCCGACGTGCGGGGGTGGGCGCGGGCCAACGTCCGCGAGCCCGAGGCCGTGATCGCCGGCGACGACGAGCGCTGGGGTGAGTTGCTCGGGCGGCTCGAGCTCGGGCCGGCCCTCGAGGCGGCCGGATACGCGGATCTGGCCGGTACGCTCACCGCGTGAAGGCCCGCGTCCTCATCCGCCCCAAGGAAGGCATCCTCGACCCGCAGGGCAAGGCCGTCGAACGGGCGCTTCCGGCGCTCGGCTTCGAGGGCATGCGCGAAATCCGCGTCGGGCGCCTCGTCGAGCTCGACGTCGAGGACGACGCGCGGCTGGGCGAGCTCTGCGAGAAGCTGCTGGCGAACCCGCTCGTCGAGGACTACGAGATCGAGGTTGAGGGAGGGACGAACAATCAGTGAGGGGAGGCGGACTCCCGCCGACTGGTGAGTTCGACGTCGTGGAGACGCTCAACCGTGCACTCGATCAAACGGCTTCCCTCGTTGACCCATCCATGACCACGTTCGGAGTCATCCAATTCCCCGGTAGCTGCGACGAGCGGGATGCGCTCGCCGCCTGCGAGCGCGTCGGCGAAGCGCGGCTCGTCTGGCACGAGGAGACCGACCTCTCGGACCTCGACGCGGTGGTCGTCCCCGGCGGCTTCTCCTACGGCGACTATCTGCGCGCGGGCGCGATTGCCCGCTTCGCGCCGGCGATGAGCGCGGTGGCCGAGCTCGCCGCGGCCGGGATGCCGGTGCTCGGCATCTGCAACGGCTTCCAGGTGCTCTGCGAGGCCGGGTTGCTGCCCGGGGCGCTGCTGCCGAACGAGGGGTTGCGCTTCGTCTGCCGCCAGGTCGAGCTCGTGGCCGAGGGAGGCCGCGCGTTCGGATCCGGGATCGAGGCGGGTGAGCGACTCTCGATTCCCGTGAAGCATGCATGCGGCCGGTACTTCGCTTCACCCTCGCTGCTGGCCGCGCTCGGAGAGCGGGGCCAAATCGCGTTCCGCTATGCGCCCGGGGACAACCCGAACGGCTCCGTGGACGCGGTCGCCGGCGTCACCAACGAGGCCGGCAACGTCCTCGGCCTCATGCCGCATCCCGAGCACGCCGTCGACGCGCTCACCGGCTCCGCCGACGGCCTGCGGCTCTTCGCGGCGATGGCGAGGCCCGCCGAAGCCCGCGCGGCAGCCTGATGCTGCGCGACCATCTGAGGCGCCGCCGGATGCTCGGCTCGCCGCCGGGTCCCCCGGCGCCATTCATCGTCGGCGTCGGGCGGTCGGGCACGACGCTGCTGCGGATGATGCTCGACGCCCATCCGGAGATGGCCATTCCGCCCGAGACCCACTTCCTGCCGCCCATGATCGAGCAGTTCTCCCGCCTTCGCGTGACCCCCGAGCGCGTTCTGGAGGCGATCCGGGACGCACCTCAGAGTGGGTTGCCTGAATCGGGAGTCGGCGAGAGTGACCTGCTCGCCCGGCTTCGCGACATAAAGCCGCTCAACGCCCCTGATTCGATCCGCGCCTTCTACGGCCTGTACGCCGAGCGCGCCGGCAAGCCGCGGTGGGGGGACAAGACCCCGCGCTACGTGACGGCCCTGGCCAAGCTCGGTCGCGCGGTCCCCGAGGCGCGCTTCGTCCACATGATCCGCGATGGCCGCGACGTGGCGCTCTCGACCAACCGCCGGCTGGTCGAGCTGCGGGGCTCGAAGCCCGTGCCCGCCGAGCGGATGGCGAAGCGCTGGCGCCACCGGATCCTCAGCGCCCGGCGGGTCGAGCAGGTGAAGGGCCGCTACATGGAGATCCGCTACGAGGACGTCGTGCGGGACACCGAGCCTGCGCTTCGCGGCGTCTGCGAGTTCGTCGAGCTCGACTGGGACCCGGTCATGCTCAGCTACCACGAGCGCGCCGCGGAGCGGCTGCAGGAGATGAACCGGGAACGCCAGCGCGGCTCGCGCCGGACGCTCACGGGCGAGGAGCGAATGCAGGCGCACGCGATGACCACCAAGCCGCCGCAGGAGGAGCGGATCGAGGTCTGGAAGACCGAGATGGACGAGGCCTACCGCGCGGAGTTCGAGGCGTTCGCGGGCGACCTCCTGGCCGAGCTGGGGTACGAGACGACCGTCGTCGCCGCGGCTCCGCCCTCTCTACCATCCTGACCCTTCCGAATGGGCCTCTTCAGCAAGGACAAGTCATCCGAGCGCGCCCCCGCCCCGTTCGTCGTGGGAATGAACCGCTCCGGCACGACGCTCCTGCGGATGATGCTCGACTCCCATCCCGAGCTCACGATCCCGCCGGAGACGCACTTCGTGCCGGAGGTGATCAAGGCCTTCAAGCGCACCGACAAGACGACGCCCGCCGACGTCCTCGGGGCGATGAAGTCGGCGCGCGAGTGGGGCGACTTCGACTTCACGGACATGGAGATGCTGGGCCTGCTCTCCGAGCGAGGCCGCAAGCTCACCGCCGGCGAGGCGCTTCGCACCTTCTATGAGGCCTACGCGGCGCGCGTTGGCAAGCCGCGCTGGGGCGAGAAGACGCCCAACTACGTCGGGAAGATGCAGCAGATCCAACGGGCGCTGCCGGAGGCGCGGTTCATCCACGTGATCCGCGACGGTCGGGACGTGGCGCTGTCGGTCCTCGATCGGACCGTCCGGGACCTGACCGCGGCCGACGTGGCAAAGCGATGGAAGCGGAAGGTCCAGAAGGCGCGCGACGCGGCGCCGAAGCTCAAGCACTACACGGAGGTCCGCTACGAGGATCTGATCCTCGACACCGAGCCCTCGCTGCGGAGGATCTGCCAGTTCATCGAGCTCGAGTGGGACGACGCTGTGCTCGACTACCACGAGCGCTCCTCGGACCGCCTCGAGGAGATGAAGCGCGCGCTCCCCGCCGACGGCCATTCGGCCGAGCTCGACGTCGAGCGGCGCATGGCGACGCACGCCATGACGACGAAGCCACCGGACGCCGACCGCGTCAGCCGCTGGAAGCGCCAGATGAGCGAGTCCGACCGCCAGGCGTTCGAGGAGATCGCCGGGACGATGCTGTCGGGCCTCGGCTACGAGACCGGCGCGCCGGCCGCGAGCGCCTCGTGAGCCCCACGGGGGACGGCGAGCGCGACAACTGGGAGGTCCGCCGGCGGCGGATGCGGAAGCGCCGCATGCGGCGCCAGCGCGAGCGGCGAAAGGAGGCTGTGCAGCAGGAGAAGATTCCCTACCTGCGGCGGCGGAGGCGCACGCGGGAGCGCAACCTGCCGAAGCCGCCGGCCCCGTTCGTGATCGGCATGACCCGCTCCGGCACGACGCTGCTGCGGCTGATGCTCGACTCGCACCCCGAGCTCACCATCCCGCCCGAGACGCATTTCATCCCCGACGTGATCAAGCTCTTCGGCGAGGGACCGGCCGCGCCCGAGGACGTGGCAGCGGTAATGACCTCGAGCCGGCGGTGGGGCGACTTCGGAATCGACGACGGCAGGCTTCTCAGGGAGCTCGGCAAGCTGCGCCCCCTCGTCAGGCCGGAGGTTCCGGTGCGGACGTTCTACCGCCTCTACGCAAAGGCGCAGGGCAAGCCCCGATGGGGCGACAAGACCCCTGGCTACGCGATGAAGATGCGCCGGATCGAGCGGATCCTTCCGGAGGCCCGCTTCATCCACATGATCCGCGACGGCCGCGACGTCGCGCTTTCGCTGGAGCGGCGCGGCGCGGACCTCACGATGGAGCAGGTGGCGCGGCGCTGGCGCCACCGCATCAACCGCACGCGGCGGGCCGCGCAGAAGGTCTCGCACTACACGGAGGTCCATTACGAGGACCTAGTGTCGGACCCCGAGGCGAAGCTGCGGGAGATCTGCGCCCTCGTCGAGCTCGAGTTCCACCCCGCGATGCTCTCCTACCACGAGCGCGCCGCCGAGCGCCTGCAGGAGATCGCGCGGCCGCTCGAGGCCGACGAGGAGAAGCGCGGCCTCACCGCCGAGTCACGCGTCGAGGCCCACGCCCTCACCTCTGAGCCTCCGCGTGCCGACCGGGTCGGGATGTGGCGGAACGAGATGGACCCAGCGGACCTCGCGACCTTCCGCGAGCATGGCGGCGAGCTCCTCGCCGAGCTCGGCTACGAGTCCTGAGCTTCCTGGGCCTCTCTACAATCCGCGGCTCGCATGGACGAGGCAAGCGCCACAGAGACGCCCACCGACGCGACCGACGGCCAAGGTGCCGTCCCCCAGGTTCCTACCGCCCACAACAACTGGGAGCGCTACGGCCTGCCCGACGACATGACGGGCAGGACGTTCCTCGACGTCGGATGCTGGGAGGGCGTCAACTGCGCCGAGGCTGTGAAGCGGGGCGCGACCCAGGTGGTCGGGGTCGACCTCTGCACCTCGCCCGACCTGGCGGCGAACGTCGAGCGGTTCGGCTTCGAGTTCGTGCAGATGGACATCCTCTCGGAGAAGTGGCTGGAGCTGGACAGCTTCGACGTCGTGCTCTGCGGCGGCGTCCTCTACCACGTCGAGAACGTCATCTCGCTGCTGTTCCGCCTGCGCCGCGTCACCGGCGAGCACCTCTTCCTCGAGACCAAGATCAAGGACATGGACTCCGACGAGCCGCTGCTGCTCTTCAAGCCCAGCGACCCGGAGAAGACCGGGAACCCCTCGAACTGGTGGGTCCCGAACCGCCCGGCGCTCAACGAGATGCTCAACACCTGCGGCTTCACGGACATGGAGCAGACGTGGGAGAACTCCGGCGGCGGCGGCACGCGCGTCTGCATCCACGCGAAGCCGACGCGGCTTCCCAACTACGACCGGGTGCTGCCCCGCAAGGCGCGGCGAATGCCGCTCGCGGGCGGCGAGCGCTTCAGCCAGTCGAAGCCCTCCTAGCGCCGCGTCAACCAACGGATGGCCCGTTCTGGCGGCTGCAATCCTTCACCTGGCGTCGTCCTCAGTCGCCGGAATAGCGCTCCTATTAAGGCTCCCTGCGTCCTAGCCAGGCTCGAATCGCGCTCGCCAGAAGCGAACCACCGTTGGCGGACGCGGCGCCGCCGGGCGGCGAGGCTAATCTCGGGGCGATGAGGGTCGGCCTCGTCACCAAGTGGTTCAACCGCGGCCAGCCGGTGGTCGCGCGCCAGCTGCGCTCGGCGCTCGAGGAGCTCGGGCACGAGACGTACGTGCTCGCGCGGCCGAAGAAGGAGCGCGGCCCGATGAAGGGACGCCTTCAGCGCGACGGGGTGTGGGACCAGCCGCGCGTCGACACCGCCGCCGCCTACGACATCACCGCTGAGGAGTACTCCTCATGGGTCTCCAAGCGCGGGATCGACGCGATCCTGTGCGACCAGAACTACCAGTTCGCCGAGCTCGCTGAGCTCCGCCGGCGCGGGGTCCTCGTGATCGGCCGCTTCGTCTGGGAGCACTTCACCGCCGAGCACGTGCCCGGCGCGCGCGACGCTTACGACCTCGTCTACTCGATGACGCGCTGCGAGCAGGAGCGCTACCGCTCGTTCGGCCTCGAGACGCCATACGTGCCGTGGGGCATCCACCCCGAGCTCCTCGCCGTCGAGCCGGCGGCGCGCGACGACGAGCTGGTGCAGGTGATCTTCCCGGGCGGCTTCGTCGGGCACCGCAAGCCGATCGAACCCGTGGTCGACGCGTTCATGCGAACGAGCGACGAGCGCCTGCGACTCCTCGTGAAGGCCCAGGTGGAGCGCAAGGGCGGCGCCGACGCCGCGCGCGATGCCGCCGCCAGCGACGAGCGGATCGAGTTCCGGCTCGGCGACGAGCCCACGGACGAGCACCTGCGCACGTTCGCGGCCGCCGACGTTTGCCTCGCGCCCTCGCGCTGGGAGGGCCTGGGCCTCCCTCTCTTCGAGGCGATGGCCTTCGGGCTGCCGGTGATCACGAATGACATTCCGCCCCTGAATGAGGTGATCGAGCACGAGCGCAACGGGCTGCTGGTCTCCTCCTACGAGAACGGCACGGCGAAGTCGGGGATCCCCGCGTATGACCCCGACCTCGACGAGATGGCGGCGGCCATCGAGCGCCTCGCCGACACCGCCGAGCGCGAGCGGCTTGCAGCCGGAGCCCGGCAGGTGCGCGACGAGCGAAGCTGGAGCCATACGGTCGAGGGGCTCGGAGGCCTGATCGAGAGGGCGGCAGCCGATCGGCGCGCCGGGACGACGGTCTCCTCGTGAAGCTCGCGGCCCTCAGGCCCAGCCGCCTCACCGAGTCGAGGCGCTTCAAGCGCAACGTCGCCGGCCTCCGCGAGCCACCGTTCGCCGCTCCGTTCATCTGCGGCGCGACGCGCTCCGGCACGACGCTCCTTCGGCTGATGCTCGACTCGCATCCGGAGCTTGCGATCCCCGGCGAGACCCACTTCGTCGTGCCGATGATCAAGGCGACCTGGCGGCGAGCGCGCACCGCCGACGAGCTGGCGACGATGATCGTCGAGGGCGATCGCTGGGGCGACTTCCACCTCGACGAGGACGAGTTGCGCGTTCGCCTCCGCGCGCTCGACCCCCTGAACTGCGCCGACGCCATCCGCGAGTTCTTTCGCCTCTACGCGGAGACGCAGGACAAGGAGCGGTGGGGCGACAAGACGCCGGGCTACGTTCGCTCGATGCGCCTGATCCAGAAGACGATGCCGGAGACCCGGTTCATCCACATCATCCGCGACGGGCGCGACGTGGCCCTCTCCCTCGTTCCGCGCAGCTGGGGACCGAGCACGATCGCCGAGGCGGCCGACAACTGGCGGCGACGGATCGAGGTGGCGCGGCGCCAGCAGCCGCACGTGAACCACTACCTCGAGGTTCACTACGAGCACCTCCTCACGGACACCGAGGCGGTGCTGCGGCGGGTGGCCGCGTTCATCGAGCTCGACTTCGACCCCGTGATGCTTCGCTACCACGAGCGCGCCGGAGAGCGCCTGGCGGAGAAGGCCCGCGACCTCGAGAAGCCGTGGGGGACGATCTCGGCCGCCTCCAGGATGCAGAGCCACGCCCTCGCGGAGCGGCCTCCGCAGGCGGACCGGATCGGCCTGTGGAGGACGAAGATGCCGGAGGCCGACCGCCGCGAGTACGAGGCGATCGCCGGCGAGGCACTGATCGCCGCGGGGTACGAGCTTGGCGAGTAAGCACCGCGAGCTCGGTCTCACCGACCTGGAGTACGACCGCATCGCCCGGCTCCTGGGCCGCGAGCCGAACGGCGTCGAGCTCGCGATGTTCTCGCTCTTGTGGAGCGAGCACTGCGCCTACAAGCACTCTCGCAAGCTGCTGCGACGCCTGCCCACCGAGGGTGAGCGGGTGCTGATGGGGCCGGGCGAGAACGCGGGCGTCGTGTCGCTGCCGGGTGGCTGGGCGGTCGCCTTCAAGGTCGAGTCGCACAACCACCCGAGCGCCGTCGAGCCCTTCCAGGGCGCCGCTACCGGCGTCGGCGGGATCCTCCGCGACGTCTTCGCCACCGGGGCGCGGCCGATCGCGGTGCTCGACTCGCTGCGCTTCGGCGAGCTCGACTCCGAGCGCACGCGGTACCTGCTCGATCAGGTCGTGGCCGGCATCGGCCACTACGGCAACTCGATCGGGGTCCCGACCGTGGGCGGCGAGATCGCCTTCGAGGCGCCGTACGAGCAGAACTGCCTCGTCAACGCTATGTGCGTCGGGCTTGCCCCGGCGGAGAGCATGGTCCGCTCGGCCGCCGCCGGGCCCGGAAACAGGCTGATGCTCCTCGGGGCCTCCACGGGACGCGACGGCATCGGCGGCGCCTCCGTCCTCGCGTCCGCCGAGCTCGAGGCGGGCGACGAGAAGCGACCCACCGTCCAGATCGGCGACCCGTTCGAGGAATCGAAGCTGGTGGAGTGCTGCCTGGAGCTCCTCGAGCGCGATCTCCTCGTCGCGTTGCAGGACCTCGGCGCCGCCGGGCTCACCTCGGCAGGGGGCGAGATGGCCGCCAAGGGCGGGGTGGGAATCGAGGTCGACGTCTCGAAGGTCCCCCTCCGCAATCCGGACCTCGAGCCGTTCGAGGTGATGGTCTCCGAATCGCAGGAACGGATGCTCGCGGTGGTGACGCCGGAGCGGGTCGCCGCCGTACGCGAGGTCTGCGAGCGCTGGCAGACGGGGGCGGCCGTGATCGGCGAGGTGATCGAGGAGCAGACGGTTCGCGTCCTCGACTCAGGCGACCCGGTGGCCGAGGTGCCGGTCGGCGTCCTCGTGGACGAGTGCCCGCTTTATGACTTGGCGCCGGCTGCGCCCGAAGCGTGGATGTATGGCAACGAGGGCACCCTCGATGAGCGCGGGAGGCGGCCTCCGAGGTGCTCGAGGCGCTCTTGGCGAGCCCCACCATCGCGAGCAAGCGCTGGGCCTTCGAGCAGTACGACTCCATCGTGGGCTCGCGCACCGTGCGGCGGCCCGGTGACGCCGACGCCGCGGTCCTCGAGATCGGCGAGGCCGGCGTCGCGATCGCCGTCGCGATCGACGGCAACGGGCGGCGGGTGGCCTGCGACCCCTACGGCGGCGCCGTCGAGGCCGTGCTCGAGTGCGCGCAGAACCTCGCCTGCGTCGGCGCGGAGCCCCTGGGCCTGACCAACTGCCTCAACTTCGGCAACCCGGAGAAGCCCCACGTGGCGTGGCAGCTCGACCGCGCGGTGTCGGGGCTCGCCGAGGCCTGCGAGGCGCTCGGCGTCCCCGTGGTAGGGGGCAACGTCTCGCTTTACAACGAAACGGAGTCCGGGCCGATCTACCCCACGCCCGTCGTGGGGATCGTGGGCGAGCTGCCGGACCCGGCTCGAATCGGCGGCATCGCGCTCGAGGACGGTGACGCGATCGCGCTCCTCGGGCCGCCCGGTGCTTCTCTGCAGGGCTCCGAGGTTGCCAAGCAGCGAGGGAGGCTCGAGCCCGGGCTGCCGGACGTCGACCTGGACCGGGTGGCTTCGACGCTTGCCTTCGTTCGCGACGCAGTGCGCGCGGGATCCCTCTCGGTCGCTCACGACGTCAGCGACGGCGGGCTCGCCTGCGCCCTCGCCGAGTGCGCGATCGCGGGGGAGGTCGGGGTGGAGGTAGAGGTTGCGGCGGCGACCGACCCCGAGGGCGTGTTGTTCGGAGAGGGCGTCGGGAGGTTCGTGGTGGCGGGGCCCGGCGACGCGGTGGCACGAACCGTTGCTGAGGCTGGTGAGGAGGGAGTCGAGGCCGGCGTCATCGGTCGCGCCGGCGGTGATGAGATCTCGATCCGGGTCGGTGACACGGCGATCGAGCTGCCGCTCGATCGGGCAGCGAGGGCATGGCAGTCCCTGGGGGATCACGCGGCCGCGGCGGCCGCGTGAACAGTTCGTTGTGGGGTTGTGGGCGCTTTAGCAACCACAAGGCCACAACGAGCGCGTTCTGCGGCCTCGTCCTCACCCTCCTGGTTGCCGGCTGCGGCGACGGCGGCGTCGATCCGACGGGCTCCGCCGCCACGCGCGCCGGCGCAGAGGCGCGCCCCCACCTCCACGGCTGCGGGCGCCCGATCCTGGCCGACTTCCGCTGCGGATCGATCCGGGTCCCGTGGGAGCGGAAGGACGCGTCACTCGGGGAGACGTCGATCGGCTTCGCGTTCCGGCCGGCCGACGACCGCCGAGCCGCGCGCCGCTCGACACCGATCGTCGCGGTCGAGGGTGGGCCGGGCTACGGAAGCTCGCGCACCGCGCCCTCGTACACCAACCTCTTCGGGCGGCTCCTGCGCACCCACGACCTCCTCCTCGTCGACATGCGCGGCACCGGTCGCTCCGAGCCCATCAGCTGCCCGGACCTGAACCTCGGGCGAGGGCCCGACTGGCTCACCACAGCGCAATGCGCGCACGAGCTCGGACGGCGATTCATCTCGTACAGGACGTCCGCCGCGGCCGACGACGTCGACGCCGTGCGGCGCGCCGTGGGCCTCGGGCGCATCGCGCTGTACGGAGACTCCTACGGGACGTTCCTGGGCCAGTCCTATGCCTTCCGCCACCCGGAGACCCTCCGGGCGCTGGTCCTCGACTCCGCCTATCCGGCGCGGGGCGAGAGCGCCTGGTACCCGAGCATCCCGCGGACGGGGATCCGCTCCTACGTCATCTCGTGCGACCGCTCGCCGTCGTGCCCGCCCCACCCGCGCCGGCGGCTCGCGCGGCTCGCGCGCTACCTGCGCCGCAACCACTACGGCGCCGCGCCGCTCCTCGACGCCCTCGGCGGCGCCGGCTACGGCCCGCCCGCCTCGTACCTGAAGATCGACCGCGCCGGGAGGGCGCTCATGGGCGGTGACCCGCGGGCCTGGAGGAAGCTCACCGTCGATCAGCGCCCGGGCTACTGGCACCCAGGCCATTACGACCACGCAGACGAGTTCGCGGTCGGCTGCAACGACTATCCGCTCCTGTGGGCGAAGACCGCCTCCGAGCCCGAGCGCCGCCGCCAGCTCATGCGCGCGGTCGCGTCGTACCCACGGAGCCGTTTTGCGCCGTTCACCCCGCGCGAGGTGGCGCTCGCCTCCGATTACCAGTACCTGGAGTGCCTGGCCTGGCCGAAGCCGACCGGCCTCTACGAGCCGCCCGTCTCCCCCGGCGAGAAGCCGTCGAAGGCGCCGGTGCTGGTCGTCTCGGGGGAGCTCGACGACGTGACCACGCCGCACGAGGGCCACCTCGTCGCCGAGGCGTTCCCGAACGCCCGCCAGTACATCGCCCGCAACGCGGGCCACGTCGCCTCGCTGTACGACGGCCACTCCCCCGCCGCAAAGCGGATCCGCCGCTTCGTCACCCGCAACACGTCCCCCTAAAACGCCGCGAACGTCCCTCCCTGGGGGCTATGGAATGCAACGAGGGACGTTCGGCGGTCAGGGGGCGGTGACGCGGAGGAGATCGCCCACGCGCCGGACGCTCACTCTCCCTCGCTGCCTCCCGGCCACGCGGAGCGTCACCGAGGCGCCCGAGCGGCTGACCGGCCCGTCCAGCGACGCCACCACGGGCGCGCCCCTCGCCAGCGAGAGGGTCGCCACCTCGTCGACGTTCCTGCCCCGGTCGGTGAACTGGGCGGTGGTCCGCGGCACCTTGACGCGGTAGTGCGGGAAGAGCCAGCCGCGCACGGGATCCTTCTGCCCCGTCGAGAGCGAGACCTTCGCCGGAGCGGTGCCCGTCGAGCTGAGCTCGCCCCTGAACCCGTGCCTGCCACGGAGCTTCACCGTCGAGCGGCCCGCCTTCGCGGCCTTCACGTCCTTTCCCAGCTGGAAGAGGCGTTGATAAGTGTGGCTGCGCTTCGAGCGCACCGAGTCGACCACGATCAGCGCGTCGTGCGGCTTGTAGAGGACCAGCCGCGTGTGCCGCACGCCCTGCACCCGCTTGGCGTTCGGGTTCACCCCCTCCATCGCGAACCAGCCGTCTCCCCGGCCCGAGGCGCGCAGGCCGCTGCCGTAGCGGAACTTCTTGTCGAGCGGGAACGTCTTGCCGTCGATCGTCATCACGCTGTGCGAGTACGCGGCGCGCGAGTAGACCTGCCAGGGGTCGTCCTCCTTGTCGTAGAGGCCGGAGTCGCTCAGGATCCGCTGGCCGCGATCGAAGAGGTCGAGCGTGAGCGCATCGGCCTGGTTGTGGGTCCCGTTCTGGAACGTCGCGGCGAACAGCAGGTAGGCCGGACCGGGCGGGCGGCTCTTGACGGCGCCGATACCGCTTCGCCGCAGGAAGAGCATCCCGTCGTCGTCCCGGGCGGCCGCGGACGCCTCCGGCGGCGTCGGCTTCAGGTTCGAGTCGCCGAGGAGGACTCGCTTTGCATCGGGTTCGATCAGCCATCCGGCGACGTCGGTCATCCGGCGCGTGAGCTGGCGGAGGCTCGAGGGGGCCGCGTTGCCGGCGAGCGCGGTGAACTCGCGCACGAGCTTCAGGACCGCGAGGTGGTACGAGGAGGAGTTCTCGAGCCAGAACCCCTCGCTCGGGTAGATCCGGCGCTCGAGCGTCTTCTGGAAGCGCTTCGGCGCGAACCTCTCCCACTCATGCGCCTTCGAGAGGAAGGCCGCCTCCTTGGCCAGCGCCTCGAGCCCGTAGTCCATGAACAGGCCGTGGTTGGAGGGCACGTAGAGCTTGTTCTCGGTCAGCGCGCGCCCGTGCTGGCGCAGCGACTGGATCAGGGTCAGGCCCTGCTCGGAGCTCAGCATGTGCCGGCACGCGGCGGCGCGCGTGATGTACGCGAGGTAGGGCGCCCGGTCGCCGATGATCTTGTTCTCCCACGCCTTGTCGGTCGGCGCGTGATGCCGGGGGTTGTGCGCGACCCAGTCGAGGGCGATGTCGCGCGCCTGCGCCAGGGCCCGCCGGTTGCCGTGGCGCGAGGCGTAGATGACCGGATCGATCCACTTGAGGCTCGCGAGGACGCCGCGGTAGGACTTGCTGTTGTAGGGGTCCATCGCCCAATCGATGGGCGGCACGAGCGTCGTGGGATGGCCCTTGATCGAGAACCTGCCCTTCTCCGCCTGTCTGAGGTCCGCGCGCGAGTAGGTGGTCTTCTGGTCGATCGCGAGGTAGGGCGCCGGGCACGGCGCCCGCTCGAGCGCATGCCACGCCGCGAGCAGGCTCTTCGTCGGCTTCGGGGGCGCGACGGTGCTCGAGGCCCCACCGTCTCCGCAACCGCAGACGGCCAGCGTGAGTGCGGCGAGCGGCGCTAGCGCTCGCGCGCGAAGGTGGCGGCGAGGCGGCACCATGAGGCGGGCGCCAGGATAGCCGCGCCCACCTAAGCGGACCCCAAACGCTCTATCGCCTGATCGTGACGTTTACGGTCACCGGCGCCGCGCCCGCGCTCAGGGCCACCGGCACGCGGAGGCGGCCCCTCGTACCGGCGGTGAGAGCCGTGCGCGTGGCCCCCGCCGGCCCGCTCTCGCTGACCCGGACCTTCGCGCCGGGTCCGTAGAGCCGCGGCGTGGTGACCGTCGCCTCCCCGGTCCCGGTGAGGCTGAACCCTTTCCGGCCCGCCCCCGACAGGGAGCTGAAAGCCCGCTCGGGCCGCCGGAGCGCCACCCGCCAGCCCCATTGGCGCCATGGGTTCGCGACCGTGCGATAGCCGATCACCCGCGGAGGCCGCGGCGGGTGCGCGAAGCGTTTCACGAGCGGCCCCACGTACTCGCGAAGGTCGCGAGCCCAGTAGGGCCAGGTGTGCGTGCCGGCGCCGTAGTAGTGATAGGCGCTGGGGATGCCCTCGTCGACCAGGTGCCCGTGAAAGAGCTGGTTGAGCTGGAAGACCCCCGCCTCGATCGCCTCGGCACCGGAATTCGGCGAGCTCGGGTCGTCGAGCGGCCCCGGCTGCCCGTTGCCGGTCCAAAGGCCGATCTGCATTCCGCGCAGGTTGGTGCTGAGGGTCCCGGGGTCATGCGCCTTCCAGTTGAGCTCCTGCGTGACGCGCGGCCCGAACATGTCGTCGGGGCCGGCGCCGTCGAGTGCGAAGGCGGTCGCCTGGATGATCGGCGTTACGAGGGCGATGGCCTCCGCATCGCGATCGATCTCGGCGGCGCCCGAGAAGCCCGCAACCGAGGTGAACAGGTCCGGATGCCGGGCCGCGTAGCTCAGCGAGCAGAAGCCGCCCTGCGAGAGCCCGGCGATCGCCCGGCCCCTGCGGGCAGCGATCGTCCGCACGTTGGAGTCGATCCACGGAATGAACTGGGCGATGTGGAACGTCTCCCACTCGGGCGGCCCGTAGGCGCCGCCGTTGTACCAGTTGGTGCACCACCCGCCGCCGTCGCCGTCGAACCCGGCGTCCGGAAGCACCAGGATCATCGGGAGCCCGCGCGTAGTCCGCTTCGCGTCGCCGGCCGTCACCCAGTCCGATGGGCGCCCGCTCGTGCCGTGGAAGAGGTAGAGGACCGGGTAGCGGCGCCCGGGGTGCCTGAAGTAGGAGCGCGGGAAGAGGATGCGCGCGTTGACCGGGTGCTGGAGCGCCTGGGTGGTGAGCTCCGCCTCGAGCTGGCGCGCTCCACGCCTGTGCTGGTGGAGGACGTGGATGCCGTGTCCGTCGGCGAGCCGTGGCATCGGTCCCGGCGGCGCCGCGTGGGCCCCCGCGGGCGCCGCGAGCCCGAGCGCCGCGAGCGCCGCGAGCGCGATGAGGCGGCGCCCGATCACGCTCGCGCCCTGTCGCGCTCGACCCCGAGGCTGTTGAGCGTTCCGGCGAGCATCGCGTAGTGCCCGGCGAGCATGCACAGCTCGATCCGCTGGTTGACTGTGAGCACGCGCTCGAGCTCGCTCCAAGTCTCGTCCCTGATCCGCCGGTCCATGACCAGCTCGTCGGTGGCGCGAAGAAGAGTCGCCTGGCGCGCGGTCCAGCCCTCGGCGCCGGGACCCTCGCGGACACGCGCGATGTCATCCGTGGAGAGTCCGGCGCGGCGTCCGAGCCGCTCGTGGTGGTCCCATTCGTAGTCGGAGTCGCAGCTGTGGGAGACCCTGAGGATCACGAGCTCGGTGTCCGCCCGCGGCAGGCGGCCTCCGGGCATGAGGCCTCCCGCAAAGAGCAACCAGCGCCAGAACAGCCGGCGGTTGCGAGCCAGGGTTGTGAAGACGTTGGGCGGAGCCGTGCCCATCCTCCGACCCGCGGCGCGGGCGACCAGCGTTCCGAGGGGGCCGATCTCCCTCGCGGTGCCCGGATGGACCCTCGGGGTCACTCAGCCTCCGTCAGCAGGCGGCGGGCGAGGTTCACCAGCGGCCGCCGGAGCCGCGGCAGCGCGTCGAAGTCCCCGGTTGCGACGCGCATCGTCACCATCGAGCTGATGGCGCCGACGAGGGCCTCGCAGGCGAAGCGTCCCTCGCGGTCCGCAGGCTGGACGATGGACACAACGAGCGCGACGAACGCGGCCGTGACCTCGGCGCGCCGGCGGACCGCGCGCGGACCCGCCGCGTAGGCGTCGACCAGGAACGTTCGCGCCAGGGCCGGCTCGCCGCGCAGCGTCTCCAGGTAGGTGCCGATGGCGCGCTCGAGCCTTCTCTCGGGGTTGCCCTCGCCGGTCCCGGCCGCCTCGATCCGCGCGGCGAGCTCAGCCGTGCAGAAGTCGAACGCCGCGAGGAACGCATCCTCCTTGTTGGAGAACTGCTCATAGAAGGTCTCACGCGAGACACGGGCGCCGCGGATCACGTCGGCGACCGTCGTCTCGACGTATCCGCGATCGGAGATCGATGCCACCATCGCCGCCACCATCCGCGCCCGCTGCGCAGCGCGCACCTCCGCCCTGCCGAGGCCGTGGCGCCCGCGCGGGAGCTGCTCGACCGCGCTCACGCTCACTGCGGGGTCGTGAGCTCGACCTCCGTCTCCTCCTGCGCTATCGCCACGGCGCCGGCCGCCCGCCTTCGCAGCGCGAGCTCAACGGCGAGGTGGGCGACCTCGCGGAACGGAAGCAGTGGCCGGACCCAGCTCGGCGAGCCGACGCGCCGCGAGCGCCGGGCGATCCCCCGCTCGATGGCGTCGATCGCCGGCTCGAGCGGAGCGACGCCGGAGCCCGGGCGGGCGCGGAGCAGGTTCTTCGCGGCGCGCGTCTCGAACCCGCGCGCCGTCATGTCCGTGTCGAGCTCGGCGAAGTACGCGACGCCCACGCGAGCCCCGGTGGCGTGCAGCTCGATGCGAAGCGTGTCGCCGAGCGCCTCCACACCCGCCTTCGAGGCGTTGTAGGCAGCCATGAGGGGCGGGTGCACGGCCGCCGCGAGCGAGGAGACGGCCAGCGCGTAGCCGCCCGGGTGGGCGATGTGCGGTGCGGCCGCTCGAAGTGTGTTGTAGGCGCCCGTCAGGTTCACGGCGATCGTCTTGTCCCAGAGCGCCGGGTCGCCGCCCACGATTGGAAGCTGCGACGCCACCCCCGCGTTCGCGACCACGACGTCGAGGCCGCCCAGCGCCTCGACGACCTCGTCCACGACCTCGGCGACCCTCTCGCGATCGCTGATGTCGCATTCCCAGTGCGGGGCGTCACCGCAGTCGGCGGCCACGGCGGCGAGCGCCTCGGGCTCGAGCCCCGCGAGTGCGACGCGAGCGCCGCGCTCGTGAAGGCGCCGCGCGAGCGCCGCGCCGATGCCGCGGGCGGCCCCCGTGATCAGCACTCGGCGGCCGGCAAGGCTCGTTGACTCGGCCATGCCCGCCACAATAGCGAACAGCAACGTTCGTAGAAATCGCACCGCGCGCGCCCCCGCCCGCTTGATCCGGACACGTTGCTAGCCTCCGTTTGTGAGAGCCTCGCCTGGCTACCTGGCGGCCGAGCGCGACGGGCCCCGCGACGAGTGCGGCGTCTTCGGCGTCTACGCACCCGGGCACGATGTGGCTCGTCTCGCCTACTTCGCGCTCTACGCGCTGCAGCACCGTGGGCAGGAGTCAGCTGGAATCGCCACCTGCGAGGGCGGGCACATCACCACGCTGCGCGACACCGGGCTCGTGTCTCAGGTGTTCGACGAGGAGAAGCTGCGCGCCCTGGACGGCGACATGGCGATCGGCCACGTCCGCTACTCCACCACCGGGGGCGCCTCCTGGGAGAACACCCAGCCGGTCTGGCGCGACGACGGTCGCGAGGTCGCGCTCGCCCACAACGGCAACCTGACGAACGCCGTCGACCTCCACAACGAGTTGCGCGAGCGCGGCATCGCCTTCCGCGGCACCTCCGACTCGGAGATCATCGCGGCGGCGCTGTCGACCGCGCCCGACCGGCCGATCGAGAACGCCGTCGCCGCCGTGATGCCCCGCCTCGAAGGGGCCTATTCGACGGTGGTCATGACCAAGCGGGCGGTGGTGGCGTTCCGCGACCCCAATGGGGTCCGCCCGCTCTCGCTCGGCCGGCTCGGCGACCGCTGGTGCGTGGCGTCGGAGAGCTGCGCCTTCGACATCATCGGCGCCGAGCTGGTTCGCGACGTGAGCCCCGGAGAGCTCGTCTCGCTCACGGCCGACGGCCTCGAGTCGCGGCAGGTCGTCGAGCCGCGCAATCCCGCGTTCTGCGTCTTCGAGCACATCTACTTCTCCCGCCCCGACAGCCGCCTGGAGGGGCGCGTCGTCCAGCAGTCGCGCGGGCGGATGGGCGAGATCCTCGCGCGGGAGGCGCCGGTGGACGCCGACCTCGTGATCTCCGTCCCGGACTCGGGTAACCCGGCGGCCAATGGCTTCGCCCGCGCGTCGGGGATCCCGCAGGACGACGGGCTGATCAAGAACCGCTACGTCGCCCGCACGTTCATCCAGCCGGGCCAGGAGCTCCGGAAGCGAGGGCTGCGGATGAAGTTCAACCCGCTGCCGGAGATCGTGAGCGGCAAGCGCGTGGTCGTCGTCGACGACTCCATCGTCCGCGGCAACACGACTCGCCAAATCGTCGGGATGCTGCGCGAGGCGGGCGCGAAGGAGGTGCACCTGCGGATCTCCTCGCCGCCGATCCGCCACCCCTGCCACTACGGCATCGACATGTCGACGAGCGAGGAGATGGTGGCCCACGAGCGTTCGATCGAGGAGATCGCGGAGGAGCTCGGGGCCGACTCGCTCGCGTACCTGTCGCTCGAGGGCACCCACGAGGCGATCGGCGCCGACCCCCAGCTTCACTGCGACGCCTGCTTCTCCGGCTCGTACCCGCTCGGCGATGGCGGGGACGGCGACGGCAAGTTCGCGCTCGAGACGCTCTCGCCCGCCGCGGCCCGCGTCTGAGCGCG
This sequence comes from uncultured Actinomycetes bacterium, assembly GCA_963771655.1. Lineage (GTDB taxonomy): Bacteria > Actinomycetota > Thermoleophilia > Solirubrobacterales > 70-9 > JAWVFM01. The sequence goes on from CAVYUG010000004.1 coordinate 222,337, forward strand.
TGACGACCTTCCGCCTGGCTGTCCTCGCGTCGGGGACCGGAACGAACCTCCAGGCGATCATCGATCGCCTCCACGGGAGCGAGGGGATCGAGGTCGTGGGCGTGGCCTCGGACAAGCCCGGGGCGATGGCCCTGGCGCGCGCCGAAGCGGCCGGCATCACGACCGCCACTTTCCCCGGCCCCGGCTACCGCGACCGCGCCGCACGCGACGAAGCGATGGCGGCCTGGCTCGGCGAGCTCGGCGTCGACCTGATCGTCCTCGCCGGCTACATGCAGCTTCTGGAGCCGGTGTTCGTGGACCGCTTCCGCGGACGCATCCTGAACGTCCACCCCGCGCTCCTGCCCTCGTTCCCCGGCCTCGACGCAGTGGGGCAGGCGCTCTCCCACGGCGCGCGGGTCACGGGCGTCACGGTCCACCTCGTCGACGAGGGCGTCGACTCGGGGCCGATCGTCCTCCAGCGCGCCATCGAGGTGCCGCCCGACCGAGACCGCGGGGAGCTCGAGGAGCGCATCCACGAGGTCGAGCATGACCTGCTTCCCGAGGCCATCCGCCTGTTCGCGGAGGGCGCGATCCGCTTCGACCCCGATAATCCAAGGCTCGTCCACCTCGATGAACCCGCACGCGACTGAGACCGAGGGAGGCGCCGGCCCGACGACGGCGGGCGGCGCCGTGGCGGTTCGCCGGGCGCTCGTGTCCGTCTCGGACAAGACCGGGGTGGTCGAGTTCGCCAGCGGCCTCGCCCGCCTCGGCATCGAGATCGTCTCGACCGGGGGCACCGCGGCCGCCCTGCGCGAGGGCGGCGTCGAGGTCACCGACGTCGCGGAGCTGACGGGCTCGCCCGAGATCCTCGACGGGCGGGTGAAGACCCTCCACCCGCGCCTTCACGCGGCCCTGCTCGCCGTTCGCGACGACCGGGCGCACATGGCCACGCTCGAGGCAGAGGGAATCGAGCCGATCGACCTGGTGTGCGTGAACCTCTATCCGTTCGAGCAGACGATCGCCGGCGGTGAGGTCGACGAGGAGGAGGCAATCGAGAACATCGACATCGGGGGCCCGACGATGATCAGGGCGGCGGCGAAGAACCACCGCTACGTGGCGGTGGTGGTGAAGCCGGAGTCCTACGACGCCGTGATCGCCGAGCTCGAGGAGGCGGGTGGCAGCCTCTCAGCCGAGACGCGCCACTGGCTAGCGAACGAGGCGTTCGCGGCGACCGCGCGCTACGACGCCGCGATCAGCCGCTGGTTTGGGCTGCGCTACGAGGCGTTCCCGAGCCATTGGGTGATGGCGCACGAGAAGTTCCTCGAGCTCTCGTACGGCGAGAACCCGCACCAGAAGGCCGCTCTCTACGTCGAGGTCGGGGCCCGCTCCCATGTGATGTCGCGGGTGGCGAAGCGCCATGGCAGGGCGCTCTCGTTCAACAACATGCTCGATCTCGACTCGGCGCGCAGACTGCTCGACGAGTTCGACGACCCGGCGTGCGTGATCGTCAAGCACAACAACCCGTGCGGGGCGGCGATCGCGGGCGACGCCGCCTCCGCCTACGAGGCCGCCCTCGCGTGCGACCCGATGTCGGCATACGGCGGGGTCATCGCCTTCAACCGACCCGTCGAAGGCGAGCTCGCCGAGCGGTTGCACGAGAACTTCATCGAGGTGCTGATCGCACCCGGCTACGACCCGGAGGGGCTCGAGGTGCTTCAGCGCAAGGAGTCGATCCGCATCCTCGAGGCCACCGAGCAGCGGGGCTACGAGCCGCGCGAGCGCGACGTGAAGCGGGTCCGCGGCGGGATGCTCGTGCAGGAGCCCGACCGGATCACCGAGACCCGGGACTCGATGGAGGTGGTGAGCAGGGCGCAGCCGGACGAGGATGGGTGGCGCGACCTCCTCTTCGCCTGGAAGGTCTGCCGGCACGTGCGCTCCAACGCCATCGTGATCGCGCGGGGCGGAGCGACGATCGGGATCGGCGCGGGGCAGATGAGCCGCGTCGACTCTGTGCGGATCGCCATCGACAAGTGCCACGACGCCCGCGGGGAGGACGCAGCGGACCTGCTCGAGGGGTCAGCGGTCGCCTCGGACGCGTTCTTCCCGTTCGCCGACGGCCCGAGGGTGGCGATGGACGCGGGGGCCCGCGCGTTCATCCAGCCCGGGGGGTCGAAGCGCGACCACGAGGTTGTCGCCGCGGTCGACGAGGCCGGCGCGGTGATGGTCTTCACCGGCCGCCGGCATTTCCGGCACTAGCGCGCGGCCCTAGTCGCCCCGGCGGGCTCGGTCGACCTGGTCGATCGGGTTGACACCGTCGCGGAACCCCGGCTCGTCGATCTCGAGCTCGGCCGTCGCCATGACCCGCGCAACGAGCATGTAGTTGCCGATCACCATCAGGAGCTCGACGATCTCCCGCGGTGGCAGGAGCGCGGCCAGCGCGTCGAACGCCTCGTCGCCGGCCCGGACGTCCTTCACGACCTCGTTCGTGAAGCGCAGCACCGCTTGCTCGACCTCGTTGAAGTCCTCGCCCGCGACGTCGCCCGCCTCGATGGCGGCGACCTGCGCGTCGGTGGCGCCGACCGCCTTGGCGATCGGCACGTGCTGGACCCACTCGTACTCGGCGTGGGGCGTGAGCTGGGCCACGCGCAGGATCGCGAGCTCGCGGAGGAGCGGATCGAGCTGCAGGTCGGTGAGGAGGGCGCCCGCCCACCGCAGCCAGGGGACGAAGGCGGTATCGGCGTTCGCGAGCATGCGGAAGATGTTGAGCTGGGGAAGGCGCTCGAGGGCCTTCGCGACGTCTCCGGGCGCGTCGGCCGGGTCGACGTAGGGAAGGCGCGCCACGGCGGCGGAGCCTAGTGGGCGAGCATCCGAAGCGGATGCCCCCGGAGAGGATCGAACTCTCGTCAATCGGTTAAAAGCCGACTGCTCTACCACTGAGCTACGGGGGCGATCTGAGATTACGCGGCCCGAAGAACCCCGTGGCGTTGCGCGAGCGTCCTGCGGCGATGGCAATTCGCGCAACGGACCTCGCATTTCGCGATCTCGCGGCTTACGACGTCGAGCGCCGCTCCACGCCGGGCGAGCTGAGTGACGTTTCCCCTCTTCTCGTCGCGAACGTGATCGAACTCTAGGACCAGAAGATCCGCCATCCCACAGTCGACGCAGGTCGACCGCTGCAGGACGTCGCGAACCAGAATCATGTTCCGGCGCTCGCGGTCGTCGAGATTCTTGTTGTGCTCGAGGCATTCCGGCCTGGTTCGCCAGCTTCGAGCACGCGTGACCGTCCGCTTGCGATGGCAGTTCACGCATACGACGTCGCATTTGGCGATTTCAGCTCGAAGCTCATCCGCCTTCAAGCCGGCTGCCATGAGCACGGAGACCGCCGCGCGCTTGTCACCGAGATGATCGAACTCGAGAACTGCTCGATCCGTTTCTCCGCATTCGCGGCAGGGATGCGCAGCGAGGTGGCTCTCGACAACTTCGCGAGCGATTACGCGCCGCCTGGCCCGAGCCCGATGCGATTGCGTGCGATGTAGCGCTCCTCGCACACGGAAGTACTTGCTGAAGCACTCCTTGCACCACCACTGCCGGCGCTCAGCGTGGACGTTGAACCTCTCGACAGGCAGAACCTCGCCGCAGCGAGAGCAACGCTGGGACTTCGACTCGCCCGGACGACACGGCGTGGTCTGCTCTGCGCGCCCGGCGCCCGCAGGCGCGGTGAGGCGGCTAGAGAACTGGGCCCGGGAATGTCTCGGACCCACACGCTCACGGACGAGATCGACACGTCGAGCTTCGCCGCGATCCGTCGCAGCGACCAGCCGCGCCTTCGCAGCTCTCGCGCTCGCTTCTGCTCTTCCATCTTGGCTCGCACGAACGTATGTTCCCTTCCATGGCGGACGGAACGCACTCGCGGCGCTCGCTTCACGGGGACGCGGGGCGGGTAGTTCGGATTGCAGGGACTTCGAAAGCAAAGGAGACGGCAGATGAACATCGGACTCTTGGTCCTGCGCCTCGTCGTCGGGCTCGGCTTCGCCGCCCACGGCAGCCAGAAGCTCTTCGGCTCGTTCGGCGGCCAGGGCATCGACGGGACCGCGGGGTTCTTCGATCAGATCGGACTTCGGCCCGGCCGGATCCACGCCTGGTTTGCCGGCGCGGCTGAGCTCTTCGGCGGCCTCGCGATCGCGTTCGGCCTGCTCACGCCGTTCGCGGCGGCCGCCCTCATCGGCGTCATGACGGCGGCCGTGCTGAGCGTTCACTCCAAGAACGGGTTCTTCAACACCGACAAGGGCTACGAGTACAACCTCCTGCTCGCAGCCGCCGCCTTCGCCCTCGCCGGGGTTGGTGCGGGCCAGTGGTCGCTCGATAGCGCGCTCGGCCTCGACGTCGCCGGAGCCGGCTGGGCGATCGCCGCCCTCGCCGTCGGGGTCCTCGGCGGCATCGGTGCCGTTGCGAGCGGGCGCGCCGCGAGCCGCGAGCGAGGCGCGCACGAGCACGGGCATCCGACTCCCGCGTAGCGCGAATTCGCGATGAACGTCCCGGAGTGCCTCGTATAGCCACCACTGCGGGACGTTCGCTTGCCGGGTCCTAGGATCGACGGGTGGCGAAGCGCAAACTCGCCGATTACGACCGCAAGCGCTCGTTCGCGAAGACGCCCGAGCCGCGAGGGCGCAAGGCCGGCAAGCGCTCTCGAGGGGAGCCCCGCTTCGTCATCCAGGAGCATCACGCCCGTCGGATCCATTGGGACCTGCGCCTCGAGCGCGACGGCGTCCTCGCGTCGTGGGCCCTGCCACGGGGTGTCCCGCCGACGCCGAAGGACAACCGCCTCGCCGTTCGCACCGAGGACCACCCGCTCTCCTACCTCGAGTTCGAGGGCGACATTCCGGAGGGCGAGTACGGCGCCGGCACGATGAAGGTCTGGGACCGCGGGACCTACGTCGCGGAGAAATTCGGCGACGACAAGGTCGAGATCGAGCTGCGCGGCGAGCGGGTGAAGGGGCGCTACGCCCTCTTCCCCACGAAGGCGCCCAACTGGATGATCCATCGCATGGACCCGCCCGCGGAGCCCGGGCGAGAGCCGCTGCCGGAGCACATGACCCCCATGCTCGCCGAGCAGGGCAAGCGCCTCCCCCGCAACGCGGACGCCTACGCGTACGAGCTCAAGTGGGACGGGGTGCGGGCCCTCGCCTACTGCGAGCCCGGCCGGGTCCGGCTCGAAAGCCGCACGGGCCGCGACGTGACCTCGCAGTACCCGGAGGTGACGCGCGCCCTGCGCGAGGCGCTCGGCTCGCGCGAGGCCCTGGTCGACGGGGAGGTCGTCGCCTTCGACGAGGAGGGGCGCCCCGACTTCCAGCACCTTCAGCGGCGCATGCACGTCGCGTCGGACTCAACGATCCGCCGGCGCATGGCGGACACGCCGGCCACGTACATCGCCTTCGACCTGCTTCACCTCGAGGGCCGCTCCCTCCTCGACCTTCCCTACGCGGACCGCCGCAAGCTGCTCGCGAAGCTCGAGCTCAATGCGCCCGCGCTGCAGTCCCCGGCGCACCACGTCGGCGACGGCCGCGAGCTGCTGGAGCTGACGAGGGAGCGAGGCCTCGAGGGTCTCGTCGCGAAGCGCCTCGATTCGCCCTACGTCCCCGGGCGCCGCACAAGGGCGTGGATCAAGATCAAGAACGTCCGCACGGCGGACCTCGTCGTCGGTGGCTGGATCGAGGGCCAAGGCGGCCGCTCCGGGCGTATCGGCGCCCTCCTCGTCGGCTACTTCGACGACGAGGGCGAGCTCCACTACGCCGGCCGCGTGGGTACTGGCTTCACCGATCGCACGCTCGTCGAGGTGGGGCGCCTCCTCTCCCCCCTCGAGCGCGACTCCAGCCCGTTCGATGGCCGCCAGCCGCCCCGTGAGTCGCATTTCGTCGAGCCCGAGCTCGTGGCGCGCGTGGAGTTCAACGAGTGGACCAAGGCGGGCACGCTCCGCGCCCCCTCGTTCAAGGGCCTCCGCGACGACATCGAGGCCGCCGATGTCCGCCGTGACCCGGACTCGTAAACAATGGCCGCATGAGGGTCTCGGCAAAGGCCGACTACGCCGTTCGGGCCGCGATCGCTCTGGCGGCCGATTCGAGCGAGGACGCGCCCCTGAAGGGAGAGGCGATCGCCACCGCGCAGAACATTCCCCTGCCGTTCCTCCAGAACATCTTCGGTGAGATGCGGCACCAGGGACTCGTCCACAGCAAGCGCGGGTCCGACGGCGGCCACTGGCTCGCCCGGCCCGCCGACGACGTCACCGTCGCCGAGGTGATCCGTGCCGTCGAGGGCCCGCTCGCGAGCGTGCGGGGCGAGAGCCCCGAGGACCTGAGCTACGAAAACGGCGCGGAGCCGCTTCAGCAGGTCTGGCTCGCGCTGCGGTCCAACGTCCGCCAGGTGCTCGAGTCGGTGACGCTCGCCGACCTCGTGAGCGGCGACCTACCCCAGCCGGTGATGCGGCTCAGCGAGCATCCAGACTCCCTGAGCGGACGCTAGGCGGCCAGCTCGGCCGTCGCGGGCTCGCCCTCGTCGTCGAAGACCTTGGCGTGGCTCGGCCGGGCGATAGCCGTTGTCGGCCCAGATCTGCTGAGCCTCGGGGCTGTACTCCCACTTCACGAAGTCCTTCGCCTGCTGCGGCGCATCAGCGGTCGCCGCGAGCGGGGTCTGGATCAGGATCGTGTCGTCGGGTGTGACGTAGTCGATGTCCTCACCCTGTTTCGTGGCCGCGATGGCCTCGTTCTCGTACGAGAGGAGGACGTCGCCCTTGCCCGCGGTGAACGTGCTCAGCGCATCGCTGCCGCTCGGCGGCTGGACGACGGTGTGCTCCAGGATCTGCTTGAGGAAGTCCTGAGCCTCGGTCTTCGAGGCGCCCTCCTCGAGCTTCGCGCCGTAGGCGGCCATGAGGTTCCACTTGGCGCTCCCCGAGCTGAACGGGTTCGGGGTGACGAGCTCGACGCCCGGCTTCACCAGGTCGTCCCACGACTTGATGCCCTTCGGGTTGCCCTTGCGGACGAGGAACGTGACGACCGAGTCCTCGACGTACCCGTCGTAGGAGTTCTGGTTCCACGACTTGTCGACGATTCCGGCGTCGGTGAGACGCTCCATGTCGAGGAGGGTCGAGAAGTGGACGACGCTGGCCGGCTGCCCCGACTCGACGGCTCGCGACTGGTCGCCGGAGGCGCCGAACGAGGTCGAGAAATGCGCGCCGGATCCCTGCGAGGTCTTCTGGAACGCGGGGATCAGGCTGTCCGTGTAGGTGGGGCCTGGCGTCGAATAGGCGACGAGGCTCAGGTCCGAGCCGCCGCCGTCCTTGCCGGACGCGGAACCGCAGGCGGCGACGCCGCCGGCCAGCGCGAGCGCCAGTGCGGCACCGGCGGCCGCCTTCGCCGGACGCCTGCCAAGCGCCTTCGGGAGGGAAGTCATAGGTGATTATTGCCTTTCTCGATTGAATTAGTTGACAAAGCGACGCGGCAGCGTAGCAGGATGGGATTCGGCAGGGTGCCGGGCGGCTTCCCGGCTGCCTGAAGCGTCGGCGGGCTAGCGGGATTCGGGCGGCGTCAGGTCCCGCTTGAACACCCGCTCGAGGCGCGGGCCCTCATCGGTCGCCACCGTCTTGTCGAGCGCGCAGGAGGCCCGACGACCGTCGAGGACGAGCGTCGCGGCCTGGTTGTCGAAATAGGGGCCCTCGACGAACCGCCAGCCGATGCGGGGGTCCTCCACTCCCGCCGCCCGTGCGAGGGCGCGGGCACCTCGCCGCGCCGGAGCGGTCAGCGCCGCGCGGATGGTCGCGCGCTCGTGCGAGTCGAGGGCATTCCGGAACGGCGAGCAGACTGCCTGTGTGACCGCGCTCTTCACCCCCGCCCCGGCCCGGAACCCCACCTCGGCCAGGTAGGCATGGTGGACGTCGCCCGAGAGGAGGGTTATCGAGGCCGGCGCGTTCGGCCGCGATCCAACCTCCTCGAGGAGGCGGGCGAAGCGCTCGAACGACTCGCCGAAGGCGCCCCAGTGGTCGAGGTCGAGCGCCCGCCGCAGCCTCTCGCCCGCGCGGGCGGCCAGCCCGCCCCAGGCCCCGTCGCAGACCGGCTCGCTCCACGCCTCGATGCTGTGGAGGGCCGGCGCCAGGAGGAACGGATCGGAAAGGCCGATGACCAGGTGATCGAAGTCGTCGTCCGTCTCGGCGACGACCCATTCCCACTCCTCGTCGTCGACGATGGCTCGCCGGTCCTCGGCCAGGACGCGGCTCGTGCGGTCGTCGACGACGAGGAGCTTCGTCCGCCCGAGCTTGCGCGATGTGCACCACTCGACGCCCTCGTGCCGGCGGTCGTCGTAGTGGGCGAACTGCCGCAGCTCCCCGAAGCCGTCATCGGCCTCCCGCACGCGGCGGTACAGGTCGTTCGACTCGAGCTCCGAGCGCGAGAGGTTGCCGAGGTGCTGGTAGACCCAGTAGCTCGCGAGGCCGCTCGTCACCCGCTCCTCCCACCAGTCGAGCCTCCGCATCTCCTCGCGCCAGCTCCGCGAGATGTTCCAGTCGTCGTGCATGTCGTGGTCGTCGATGACCATCGCCGAGGGCACCGTCGACAGGAGCCACCGGATCTCCGGGACCGACCACGACTCGCGGTAGAGGCGGGTGTACTCCTCGTAGGTCAGCACCTCCTCGCCGGGCGGGCGATCGGTGCCGCGCGTACGGCGGATGTATTCGAGCGTCTTCGGGGAGACCTCGTCGGCGTAGACCTGGTCGCCGAGCAGGAGCAGGAGGTCGGGCCAGTGGGCTCGCTCGCCCTCTTCGCCGCGCATCTCCTCAGCGAGGACGATGAGGGCGTCGTGCCCCCGGCCGCGCGGATCCTCGTCCTTCTCGAGGGTGTAGGGAGGGTGGTGGGGGTGGGCCACACGGCAGGAGCCGAAGAGGATCCGAAGCGGGCGCGCCACGTCGAGCGTGTTGACGACGCTCGGCGGGAAGCGGTCGTCGGGCGGCGGCCAGCGATGCTCCCCGTCGAGGACGACCTCGTAGGTGGTTCGCGTCTTCGGCTCGAGGCCGTCGACGCTCACGAGCGCGTAGTGGTGACCGGCCACGCAAAACGTCTCCTCGGCGTGGCCGAGGACCTCGACCTCACAGGGCTCGTCGGTCTCGACCCACACGGTCGCATCGGTCTCCCCGACGTGCCGGAGAACCGGCCCCAGAACGAGATTGGCCATTCCTCGCCCATACCCGGCCGGATGTCGAGCATGCGCGGGCTTAGCCGAACGTTGGACGCCCGGTCTCAGGCGTCGAGGCCTCGGCGTGGTGGCGGCGGGGGATCCTGCCGGCCCCGCGAGCCTCGAGACCCGCCTCCACCGCAGCGCGCATGGCGCGGGCCATCCGGGCCGGGTCGGCGGCTCGCGACACCGAGCTCGCGAGCAGAACGCCGTCGCAGCCGAGCTCCATGGCAAGGGTGGCGTCCGAGGCGGTGCCGATGCCCGCGTCGAGGATCACCGGCACGCCGGCGCGCTCCGTGATGATCTCGACGTTGTAGGGGTTGCGGATCCCCATGCCCGAGCCGATCGGGGATCCCAGCGGCATGACGGCCGCGCAGCCAGCGTCCTCGAGACGGCGCGCGAGGACCGGGTCGTCGTTGGTGTAGGGGAGGACCGTGAAGCCCTCGTCGACGAGGGTCTCGACGGCCTCCACCAGCTCGACCGCGTCGGGAAAGAGCGTGCGATCGTCGCCGATGACCTCCAGCTTCACCCAGCTCGTCTCGAACGCCTCTCGCGCGAGCCGCGCCGTCCGCACCGCGTCGCGGGCCGTGTAGCAGCCGGCGGTATTGGGAAGTGCGAAGAGCCCCAACCGCGCGATCAGGTCGAGCAGCGAGCCGCGAGCGGCGGGATCGACTCGGCGCAGGGCGACGGTCACGATCTCCGTTCCCGACGCGCGAAGGGCGGCCTCCATCTGCTCGAGCGAGCGAAAGCCGCCGGTGCCCACGATCAAACGGGAGGTCCAGGATCGTCCGCCGAGCTCGAACGCCGGCGTCGTGTCCGTTCTCTCTGCGGTGCGCTCGAGCATCAACCCCCCTGAATCGCCGCGACGACCTCGACCGATTGGCCGTCGAGGAGCTCCTTGCGCTCCCAATCTGAACGCGGCACGACCTCGCCCTCCACCGCCACCGCCACCCCGCGGACGTCGGTTCGGGCGCCCGCCCTGGCCACCGCCTCGATCACGCGAGCGCCGGTTGCGAGCTCGATCGCCTCGCCGTTGAGCTCGATGGTCATCGCGGCGACCCCGCGCCGGCGAAGCGAGCCGGGTCGAAGGCCGCCAGATCGGCGTCGGGTGACCGGCCGGCCAGGAGGGCGGCGATCGCGTCGGCGGTCACCGGTGCGAGAAGGACGCCGTTGCGGTAGTGCCCGGTGGCGAGCAGCAGGCCGTCGAGAGCTCCGGGGCCGAGCAGCGGCGCGTTGTCAGGCGTGCCCGGGCGCATCCCCGCGATCGTCTCGGTGAGCTCGAGCTCGGCGATGTCCGGCAGCGCCCTGTAGGCCTCCCGCAGAAGCTCGTGGACGCCTCCCGCCGTGACCCTCACGTCAAACCCCTGCTCCTCGACCGTCGCGCCGACGACGAGCCGCCCGTCCTCACGGGGCACCAGATACACCCGCTCGGAGGCGACGATGCGCGAGCAGACCGGCTCGCCCGGGGGTCCGGCGAGCGTGATCACCTGCCCCTTCACCGGCCTGACCGGCGGGCGGGCGTCTCCGCGCAGCCAGCCGAGAGCCCCCGACCACGGGCCCGCCGCGAGCACGACGTTGTCCGCTCGGTGCTCCGTGCCGTCCGACGTGCGCACCCCCTGCAGGCGCGCGCCGTCCATGATCGGCTCCGTCACGTCGCTGTCGGTCACGAGCTCCCCGCCGCACGCTTGGAGCGCCCCGACGAGTGCCGCGACCAGAGCCCGTGGGTCCACCGACGCCTCGCCCGGCGCGTGCACGCCGGCAGCGAGGCTCGGCGCGAGCCCCGGCTCGAGCTCGCGCGCGGCGCGCGGGCGCACGTGCTCGGCCTCGAGGCCGAGCTCCACCATCAGCTGGTAGCGGCGCTCCAGCGCCTCCGCCTCGTCGCGGTCGAGCGCCACGTGAAGTGCCCCCGTTTGCCGATAGTCGATCTCGCCGTCCGAATCGCCCTCGACCGCGGCCGCGAACGCCGGCCAGCGCTCCGCGGATGCGAGAGCGAGCCCGAGCAGCTGGTGCTCACCCCACGTCGCCTCGCCCACGGGTGCGAGCATCCCGGCCGCGACGCCGGAGGCACCGGCGCCGGGGTGGTTCCGCTCGATCACCCGCACTCGAGCGCCCTCCCGCGCCGCACGCCACGCGCAGGCCAGTCCGATCACGCCTCCGCCGACGACCACGGCGTCGAGCCCGACAGGCCGCACGCGAGGTCGCAGACGGACGACGTCCGCGTCCGAGTCGCCGTTTTCGCTTGGCCTCGCTTCGGCCACGATCTCCTTTCGGCGGGCGGGCCCTTCCGGCCACCATCCCTGCGCCGGAATTACCCGGATCAGGTTCAGACGGTCGGCGGCCGCGATGCCGCCCTCTCAGCCCTATCGGCGGGCTCCCGTATCGCTCTCCATGGTAGCTCCGGTCCCGCGATACTGCCGGCGATGGACGAACTAGTGGACCAGGCGGCGAAGGCGCTCGAGCGCGCGTACGTGGAGCGCGACTACTCGCTCCTGGAGCCGTTCGTGGCGCCCGACCTCGTCGTCGACTGGTCGCAGTCGATCGGGCCCCTGCGCGGTGTCTACCACGGCATCGACGGCGCACGCCGGATGTTCGACCGCTTCGCCGAGGCGTTCTCGGAGGTCCGAAGGACCACCCGAGAGACCCGCCGGCTCGGGCGGCGCGTCCTCGTGCGGGCGACGATCGCGGCCCGTGGCGCCGAGAGCGGCATCGAGACCACCGCCGGCCTCGCCGGCGCGGAGATCTGGACGATCGAAGGAGGCCGCATAGCCCACGCCGAGCTCGTGCAGCAGCTCGACGAGGCCTGGCGCAGGATCCGCATCGCCTTCCTCGCGGAGGCGAGGCTCTACTTCGTTTGCGAGGCCCGCCCGGGTGGCGAGGACCCGCGGCCGCTCCTCCACGACGCCCTGCGCGGCGGGGTCGACATCGTGCAGCTTCGCGACGCGGGTCTCGCCGACGACGAGCTCGTCGCCTCGGCGGCCGCCTTCCGCGACGCGGCGCGCGATCACGGAGCGATGTTCATCCTCAACGACCGCCCCGATCTCGTCGAGGCATGCGGCGCCGACGGCGCACACGTCGGCCAGGACGACGCTCCCGTCGCGGAGGCGCGCCGCGCGGCGGGCGACGCGGCGGTCATCGGCCTCTCGACGCATTCGGCCGAGCAGGTGGATGCTGCGGTCGCCGCGGGCGAGGCAGCGCGCCCGGACCAGATCAGCGTGGGTCCGGTGTGGGAGACCCCGACGAAGCCGGGGCGTCCGGCGACAGGGCTCGGCCTCCTGCGCCACGCGAGCGAGCGCGCCGCGGACGTCCCCTGGTTCGCGATCGGCGGCATCAGCGCGGACAACGTCGACGAGGTAGTGGCGGCGGGGGCCTCCCGCCTCGTCGTGGTCCGCGCGATCCGCGACGCCGAGAACCCGGAGGACGCCGCTCGGGGCCTTCGGGCGGCCCTCGAGGCGAAGGTCAGGGCGTAATGGCCAACCGGGAGCAGAAGCGCACGGAGCGCCAGAAGCGCAAGGCGCGCGTGGCTGAGCGCCGGGCGACCGCCGCCGAGCGACGCGCCGCAATGGCCGAGCGCAGCGAGCGCCGGAACCGCGTGGCGCGCGAGCAGCTCGAGCCGCTGGAGCCGACCGAGCGGCCCACCGTGGTCACCGTCAGCGCTGTCGTCGCGATGGTGATCGCCGTCGGCAACCCGCTGGCATATCTGCTCCTTCCGAGCCTGGGCGTCGACCGCCCGCCAGCCATCAACATCGTGTGGCCGACGATCCTCATGGGGATGGCGGCCTATGGGCTCTGGCGAGCCCGCTATTGGGCGGTGCTCGGATTCGACGTGCTGCTCGTCTTCCTCATGCTCGCCTGCGTCAACCTGCTGATCATCGCCTCGAACGTGGCGGTCGCGATCGTCGCGGCCCTCCTCATCGTCGGCGCCGGGACGCTCTTCTTCTTCATGGTCAAGGCCATGGCGCGGATCCAGATGCCGGAGAGGCGAGCGCCAGGGGCCAGGTAATAGAGTCGGTTGCGATGGCGGATTCGTTCGACGTGATCGTGATCGGCGGCGGCCCCGGTGGGTACGTCGCCGCCATTCGGGCCGCCCAGCTCGGGCAGAAGATCGCGGTCGTCGAGAAGGACAAGCCGGGCGGGCGGTGCCTCAACTACGCCTGCATCCCGGCGAAGACGCTGCTCCGAACCGCGGAGATCTTCGACGAGGTCGCCAACGGCGGCGAGGAGCTCGGGATCAAGGCGAAGGCGTCGCTCGACTGGAAGGCGCTCGGCGATCGCCGCGCCAAGGTCTCAGAGACGCTCGCCGGGGGGGTGAAGATGCTCTGGGACAAGAACAAGATCACTCAGATCGAGGGCGAGGCATCCCTCACCTCGGAGGCGAACGTCGAGGTCGGGGGCGAAACCTACGAGGCGAAGGCCGTCGTGCTCGCCACGGGGTCGGTCGCGATGCCGATTCCAGGCGTGGAGTTCGGCGGCCGCGTCGTCGACACCTGGGGGGCCTGGTCGCTGCCGGCCCGTCCGAAGAAGATCGCCGTCGTCGGCGCCGGTGCGTCAGGCGCCGAGATCGCCTCGGCGTACGGCCGATTCGGCACCGAGGTGCTCCTCGTCGAGATGCTCGACCAGATCCTTCCCGCCGAGGACAAGGACATGGCCCGCGTGGTCGAGAGGGCGTTCAAGAAGCAGAACATCACCGTCTCGACCGGCACGCCGGTGGAGAACGTCGAGGCCTCTGAGGCGTCGGTCAAGTTCACCTACGGCGAGACGTCGGCCGAGGTCGACCACCTCTGTATCGCCGGCGGCCGGCGGCCCGACACCGACGCGCTCAACCTCGACGCGGCCGGGATCAAGACGGACGATGCCGGCCGGATCGAGATCGACGACTACCAGCGAACCTCGAACGACAAGGTCTTCGCGATCGGCGACCTCGTGCGCGGCCCGGCCCTGGCGCACAAGGCCTCGGAGGAGGGCGTCGTCGCGGTCGAGGCGATCGCGGGCGAGCCCACCCATCCGATCGATGCCGAGCGGGTGGCCGGCGCCACCTTCTGTCACCCGCAGGTCGCGAGCGTCGGCCTCACGGAGGACCAGGCGAAGGAGGCCGGCCACGACGTGAAGGTCGGCAAGTTCAAGCTCGGCGGCGCCGGCGCCTCGGTGGTCTACGACGACCGCGAGGGGCTCGCGAAGCTCGTCGTCGACTCCGAGTACGGCGAGATCCTCGGCGCCCACATCGTCGGCAACCGCGCCTGCGACATGATCGCCGAGCTCGTGGCCGTGATGGACCTCGAGGGTGGCTACCAGGAGCTCGCTCGCATCATCCACCCGCACCCCACGATCTCCGAGGCCATCCTCGACGCGGCGCGCGCGGTCGACGGCTGGGCAATCCACGCGTAAGGAAGCGCCGAACGTCCCTCCCTAGGGGCTATAGGCCGGGTCCAAGGACGTTCGCGCGGTGGCTGTCTTCTACTTCGACCTCGGCTCGCCCTACGCCTACCTGGCGGCCGAGCGGGTCAACGGGCTCTTCGCCGAGGCGGGGGCTCGAGCCCCCGAATGGCAGCCGGTCCTGCTCGGGGGCCTCTTCAAGCGCTTCGACCGCTCCTCGTGGGGCCTCGGCCCCGATCGGGAGGCGGGGATGGCAGAGTGCGAGCGACGCGCCTCGGCCTACGGCCTGCCGCCGATCGCCTGGCCCGAGCCGTGGCCCCCGAACGGCCTCGCCGCGATGCGGGCCACGACCTACGCGAAGGAGCTCGGCAAGACCGTCTCGTTCTCGCTCGCGGCGTTCCGGCAGGCGTTCGCGGGCGGCCGCGACCTAGGCGACGTCGACAACGTGGCGATCGCCGCGGCGGCGGCCGAAATCCATCCGCGCGCCCTGATGCAGGCGATCGGGCGCGACGCGATCAAGGATCGCCTCCGCGAGGCAACCGACCGGGCGGGGGACGCGGGCGTCCGCGGCGTGCCGGCCGTGGTCGTCGACGGTGAGGTCTTCTGGGGGGACGACCGCCTCGACGACGCCGCGGCGGCGGCGTCCTAGGATCCGAACGGCGACGAGCAACGCGTTATCGTCCGCGCCAGTGGCGGAGGAGGGCACGACGACTCTCGGAACGGCCGCATCCGACGGCAAGTCCGCCGCTCTGCCCGAGGCCGACGTCTGCCGGCGCCTCCTCGCGCTGATGGCACTGATCCGCCGCTTCGAGGAGGAAGCGGGCCGCCAGTACCAGCGCGCCAAGGCCGGCGGCTTCCTCCACCTGGCGATCGGCGAGGAGGCGACGATCGTCGGCACCACCTCGGCGATGCGCGACGACGACTACCTGATCGGCACCTACCGCACCCACGGCCACGCGATCGCACGCGGCACCGACCCGAGGCGCGTGATGGCGGAGCTCTTCGGCCGCGTCGACGGCACGTCTGGCGGGCGCGGCGGCTCGATGCACGTGTTCGACGGCGAGCGGCGATTCATGGGCGGCTACGGGATCGTCGGCGGCAACCTGCCGATCGCGGCCGGGCTCGGCCTCGCCTCCGACTACCGCGGCGAGAGCTCCGCGACCGTGTGCATGTTCGGCGACGGCGCCTCGAACACCGGCAACTTCGGCGAGACCATGAACCTGGCCGCGCTCTGGAAGCTCCCCGTCGTCTTCATCGTCGAGAACAACCTCTACGGGATGGGGACCGCGATCGAGCGCCACTCAGCCGTCACCGACCTCTCGAAGAAGGCGGAGGGCCTGGGCGTCCCAGGCACCCGCGTCGACGGGATGGACGTGATCGCGGTGCGCGAGATCGTCACCGAGCACCTGCGGCTGGCGCGCGAGGAGCGGCGGCCCACGCTCGTGGAGGCGTTTACGTACCGCTTCCGCGGCCACTCGGCTGCCGACCCGGAGGTCTACCGCTCGAAGGAGGAGGTCGAGGAGTGGCGCCAGAAGGACCCGATCGAGGCGTTCGCCTCGCGGCTCGCCTCCGAGAGCGTCATCGGCGACGGGGAGCTCGACGAGATGCGCGAGCGAGCCGAGGAGGCAGTGATGGAGGCGGTCGCGTTCGCCGACGCCTCCCCCGAGCCGCCGCTCGAATCCCTCTACGACAACCTGTACGTGGTCGGCGAGCGCGGTTGGTACGCGGTCGACGAGCGCACCCCCGAGCCGCATCGGGGAGAGGCCGAGCGCGAGGCGGCGGAGCAGGACCGGGTGCGCGAGCTGGCCGAGGCCGGCGCGGCGTACGCCGGCCAGCCTGCGCAGACCGCCGGCCGGCGCCCGGGCGAGGAGCTCGCCGATCGCGAGGGCGGCGAGGCGCTCGAGGAGCGGTTGGGCGAGGCCGAGGAGCACGAGGACGCGTGATCCAGCGGATGCGAGAGGCGCTTCGCGACGCGATGGCGGAGGAGATGCGGCGCGACGAATCCGTGTTCGTGATGGGCGAGGACGTCGGCGTCTTCCAGGGCGCGTTCAAGGTGACCGAGGGCCTCCTCGACGAGTTCGGCGAGAGGCGGGTGCGCGACACGCCGATCTCGGAGAACTCCATGGTCGGCATGGGCGTCGGCTCCGCGATGGCGGGCCTCCGCCCGATCGTGGAGCTGATGACGGTGAACTTCGCGCTGCTCGCGTTCGACCAGATCATCAACCATGCGGCGTCGATCCCGTACATGTTCAACGGCCAGGCGCGGGTGCCGATGGTGGTCCGTATGCCGGGGGGCGGAGGCCACCAGCTCGGCCCAACCCACTCCCACAGCTTCGAGGCGATGTTCGTTCAGATCCCAGGGATGCTCGTCGCCTGCCCGTCGACGCCGGCCGACGGCAAGGGCCTGCTCAAGCAGTCGATCCGCGATGACAACCCGGTGATCTTCGTCGAGCACGAGACCCTCTACGGCGCGCGCGGCGAGGTGCCCGACGACGGCGATCACGTCCTTCCCTTCGGGCAGGCGGCCATCCGCCGCGAGGGCACGCACGTGACGATCGTCGGCATCCTCAAGATGGCGCAGGTCGCCGAGGAGGCGGCCAAGACACTCGCCAACGAGCACGGGGTCGAGGCGGAGGTGATCGACCCACGGACGCTTCGCCCCCTCGACCTCGACACGATCCTGGAGTCGGTCGCGAAGACCAACCACGCGGTCATCGTCGAGGAGGGCTGGCCGCACGGAGGCGTCGGCGCCAACCTCGCCGCCCTGATCTCCGAGCAGGCCTTCGACGAGCTCGACGCCCCGATCCAGCGCGTCACCGGCGCCGACGTTCCGATGCCCTACGCGAAGCGGCTCGAGCAGGCGGCGATCCCGCACGCGGAGCACGTCGTGAGCGCCGCGCTCGCCTCGCTCGAAGGCGCGGTCTGATGGCGCAGGACATCGTCATGCCCCGCCTTTCGGACTCGATGGAGGAGGGCACGATCCTTCGCTGGATCAAGTCGATCGGCGACGAGGTCGCGCTCGGCGACGAGCTGGTCGAGATCGAGACCGACAAGGCGAACATGGTCTTCGAGGCCGATGCCGCCGGGACGCTGACCGAGATCGTGGCTGACGAAGGCGACACCTTGCCGATCGGCGAGGTAATTGCGCGGGTGGGCGAGGCCGGTGAAGCCCCGGCCGCCGGGGCGGCAGACGGCGAACCGGCCCCGGCTCGCTCCGCGGTCCCTGCATCGCACCGTCCTCGCGTCCGTGCTGCGGATGAGCCGGCTGCCGGCTCACCGTCCGCCGCCCCCACCGCTTCCCCACCCGCCCCATCCACCGGGGCGGGGGATGGACGGGTCAAAGCCTCGCCGCTCGCCAAGCGGGTGGCGCGTGAGCGGGGGGTCGAGCTTGCCGGCGTGAACGGGTCCGGGCCGGGCGGGCGGATCATCAAGGCCGACGTCGAGCGGGCCGCGGAAGCGGGTCCGGCTCCGGCGCCGTCGACTCCGGCCGCCGGCTCCGGCCGTCGCGGCCGCCGCGGCGGGCCCGACCCCGGGCGCGCGGGAGAAGCCCGAGACAGCAAAGGGGACGACCCAGGTCGTCGAGCTCACGAAGCTCCAGCAGACGGTCGCTCGGCGCATGGCGGAGTCGAAGGCGACCGCGCCCCACTTCTACCTCGACGCCGAGGTGGACATGTCGGCCGCCGTAAGGGGCCGGGCGGCGATCAAGGCGGCCGCCGGCGAGGGCGAGGTGGTCCCCTCGTTCAACGACATGGTCATCAAGGCGTGCGCGCTCGCCCTGCGCGAGTTCCCGCGCGCAAACGGCGCCTACCGCGACGGCAAGTTCGAGCTCTATTCGCGCGTCAACGTGGGTGTGGCAGTCGCGGCGCAGGACGCGCTCGTCGTCCCCACCGTCTTCGACGCCGACGTCAAGGGCCTGCGGCAGATCGCCACCGAGGCGCGTGCGCTCGCCGCGCGCGTGCGCGACGGCTCGGTGACCCCGCCGGAGCTCTCGGGCGGCACGTTCACCGTCTCGAATCTCGGCATGTTCGGCATCTCGAGCTTCTCGGCGGTGATCAACTCGCCACAGGCCGGGATCCTCGCCGTCGGCGCGATCGTCGAGAAGCCGGTCGTGCGCGACGGGGAGATCGCGACCGCCCACCTGATGCCGGTCACCCTCGCCTGCGACCACCGAATCCTCTACGGCGCCGACGGCGCCGAGTTCCTGGCCCGGATCAGGGCGCTGCTGGAGGAGCCGCTCGGGCTGGCCCTCTAGAGCCCCCAGACGGGGCGAGTACGCTCCCGGTACCGATGAGCGTGCAGCCACGATCCGCCGCAAGACGCCGACGGGTCGGGATCGTGACCGCTGCAGCGGCGCTGGTATTGGCCGCCGCGCCATCGGCGGTCGCTCGTAGCACCCACCACCTCAGGGTCATCGATTCGAGCGATCACATCGTCGCGACGTTCTTCACGGCGAAGTGCGTTAGGAACAAGCGCGGCTTCTTCGCGACAACGCCCCACCCGGACGGCCAGAAGTACCTCCATGTTCGGGTCGAGGAGTTCAGCGGGTTCCACGATTACGACCTCACCCTTGGGCCCAACGCGGATCCATACGTCGTGTTCGCGGCAACCGACGGCACCCGCTACAGCAACCTCAACCGGCCGCCGTTCCCGTCGCCGGGGAGCGGGCAGGTCCGGTTCGCCAAGCACGGCAAGCTGATGGGCGTCGGGTTTAGCCCGGCGTACTCGGCCGACGCCTCCGACGCCGTCACCTTCACCGGCGTCCTCAAGTGCAACTACCCGAAGCGGTAGGCCGTCGGGACTAGGTCGGGCGGCGCTCCGCGAGCGCCTAGGACCAGAACTCGTCGCTTCGGGCCGGCTTCGCGTCGACCATCCAGAGCTCGGCGATGCGGCCCTCGGCCACGCGGGCGAGGAAGGCGGCGAAGTTGTGGAGCGTCTTCCCCCGTCGGTCGGCTCTGATCTCCACCATCGTCATCACGCGCTCGTCGTCGATCGGCACGACCTGGGTGATCGCGACGTCGAGCTCGGCCTCTGAGGTGTCGGGTAGTCGCGCCATGAATCCGTCGGCACCCTCGACCCGGTCCACGCCGGCGTCGGCGTTGGTGATGTACGTGACGGCATCGTCGGCGAGCAGGGAGCGAACCGTGTCGAGGTCGCCTTCGGCGTAGGCGCCGAACAGGTCGCGCGCAAGCTGCTCAGGCCGAGTGGTCACTTGTGGGGTCTATAGCACCCACGATCGTCCGGCCGCCGAACGGGCGGGGTTGAAATGTCTTCAGGCGGGAATAGAATGCGTGGCAGTTCTTACATAGGGAGAAGGGGCGGAACCCCCGGCTCCCGCTCGAGTCCGTAGGAGCCGCGCCGGAGATCCCGTCGCGGCGAGATCACGGCCCGGCGGTGGAGATCCCACCGGCGAGCCCCGACCGAAAGGCGGACGGGATGGAGAGAAGCGACGCGAGCGCGGTCGTCGACCGGCGCGCGGATGCTGCGAGCGGCGACGGCCTCACGCGCGAGGACCGGGCGGGGCTGCTTCGTTACATGCTGATGATGCGGGCGTCGGAGGAGCGGGCGCTCACCCTCTACAAGCAGGGCAAGGTCCCCGGCTCCTTCTACGACGGGCGCGGGCAGGAAGCGATCTCGGTGGGAGCGGCGTGGGCGCTCGAGCCCACCGACCGCGTCTGCATCCTCCACCGCGACCTCGGCGCACATCTGGTCAGGGGCGTGACGCCCGACCGCTATCTCGCCAACTACATGGGCCGCGCCGGCGGGGTGACCGGCGGCAAGGACGGGAACATGCACTTCGGCGATCGCGCCCTCGGCTGCGTCGGGATGGTCTCGATGCTCCCCGACATGGCGCTGGTCGCAAACGGGCTCGCTCTCGCGATGAAGATGCGCGGCGAGCGACGGGTCGCGCTCACGTTCTTCGGCGAGGGATCGACGGCCAACGGCCAGTGGCACGAGGCGATGAACTTCGCCGGCATCCACCGTCTCCCGGTCGTGTTCGTCCTCGAGAACAACGGCTTCGCCTACTCGACCCCGAACGAGCTGGAGTTCGCGGTCGACCCGGTCGAGCGGGCGCACACCTATGGCTTCGAGGGCCTGACCGTCGACGGCAACGACGTCGAGGCGGTGCTCGCGGCGGCCAAGGGCGCGGTCGACATTGCGCGCTCGGGCGGCGGGCCGACGTTGATCGAGGCGCGGACGATGCGGATGCACGGTCACGGCGCCCACGACGACATGAGCTACGTCCCCCCGGAGACGCTGGAGGAATGGTCGCAGCGCGACCCGGTCGACCGCTACCGCGAGCGCCTCGCCGCCGAGGCCGGATTCGAGACCGAGGAGGTGGAGGCGATCGCCGCCGAGGTGCGCGCGTACGTCGACGAGTGCGCCGAGCGCGCGCTGGCCTCGCCGATGCCCGAGCCCCGGGTCGCGCTGGAAGGCGTGTTCGCAACCAGCTGGGAGCCGCTCGGCGACGGCGAGGGGAGGACGTCGTGAGCGTCGCGGAGCCCGCAACCGCTTCGGCGAGGGGCGAGACGCGCGAGCTCACCTACCTCCAGGCGATCTCGGAGGGCCTGCGCGAGGAGATGCGGCGCGACGCAAGCGTCTTCTGCCTCGGCGAGGACATCGGCGCCTTCGGGGGCGCCTTCAAGATCACGGACGGGTTCGCGGCGGAGTTCGGGACCGACCGAGTCCTCGACACCCCGCTTGCCGAGAGCGCGATCATCGGCGCGGCGACCGGCGCCGCGATCGAGGGCATGAAGCCGGTCTGCGAGATGCAGTTCGCCGACTTCATCTCGTGTGGCTTCGACCAGCTCGTGAACGTCGCCGCGAAGCTCCACTACCGCCAGGGGATCGCGGTGCCGATCGTGGTCCGCCTTCCGTCGGGAGGCGGCTTCTCGGGCGGGCCGTTCCACTCGCAGAACCCCGAAAGCTGGTTCCTCCAGGCGCCGGGGCTCAAGGTCGTTGCGCCCGCCACCGCGGCCGACGCCAAGGGCCTGCTCGTGAGCGCGATTCGCGACCCGAATCCCGTCTGCTACCTGGAGCACAAGGGCCTCTACCGGCACGTCAAGGGCGACGTCCCGGCCGGCGAGCACACGGTGCCGATCGGCGAGGCGCACGTCGCTCGCGAGGGCGAGGAGATGACGGTGATCGCGTACGGCTCGGCTGTCCACCTCGCGCTGGCAGCGGCCGAGGAGCTCGGCGAGTCGATCGAGGTGCTCGACCTGCGCACGCTCTGCCCGCTCGATACCGAGGCGATCGTCACCAGCGCGCGGAAGACGGGGAAGGTCCTCGTCGCGCACGAGGCGACGCAGTCGTGCGGCGTCGGAGCGGAGGTCGCGGCGCTCGTGAGCGCCGAGGCGTTCGAGGACCTCGACGCTCCGGTGCGCCGCCTGACCGCTCCGGACGTGCCGATCCCGTTCAGCCCGCCGCTGGAGCAGGCCGTCCTGCCGCAGCTCGAGGACATGAAGGAGGCCATGGATGAGCTCCTCAAGTACTGAGACGGGCCTCGTCGAAGTCGCGATGCCCCAGATGGGCGTCTCGATGGCCGACGGGACAATCGCCGAGTGGCGCAAGCAGCCCGGCGACTGGGTCGAGGCCGACGAGACGGTCTGCGACGTGACGACCGACAAGATCGACGTCGAGATCCCCTCGCCGGCGACCGGACGCCTGGCCCGCCACCTCGCCGAGGTCGGGGAGACGGTGGCGGTGGGGAGGCCGATCGCCGAGATCGATCCGGCCGCGAAGCCCGGCGAGGCGCACCCGGACGAGCACAACGGCGCGGCGCGGCGCGGCGACGCCGAGACGGAGGAGGTCGATCGCTCGAGCTTCTACTCGCCGGTGGTCCGTCGAATCGCCGACAAGCACGGCGTCGACCTCGAGCGGATCGAGGGAACCGGAGTCGGCGGGCGAGTCCGCAAGAAGGACGTGCTTGCTCACGTGGGCAACGGGCAGTCCGGGGCCGAGGCCGAGCGGCCACTCCACACCGAGTCGCCGTACAAGGCCGAGCCCGCGCACCAGCCGGAGGCTGGTGCGACGCGCTTGGCGGGAGAGCGCCGCGAGCGGATGTCGCCGATGCGCCACGCGATCGCGAAGCACATGGTGGAGAGTCGCCGCACCGCGGCCCACTGCACGACGGTGGTCGAGGTGGACCTATCGGGCGTCGTCGCGCGGCGTGCCGAGCTGCGCGAGGCGATGCGCGGGCGCGGCGTCAACCTCACCTATCTCGCCTTCGTCGCGGAGGCTACGGTCGCTGCACTCGCCGAGTTCCCGATCCTCAACGCGTCGGTTGACGGGGACGAGATCGTCGGCCACGATGACGTCAACCTGGGGATCGCGGTCGCGCTGGAAGACGGGCTCGTCGTCCCGGTCATCCACCAGGCGCAGCGGTTGAGCCTCGAGGGGCTCGCGGCCGCGATCGGTGACGTGGCTTCTCGCGCGCGCGAGAAGCGGCTCGAGCCGGACGACGTGCACGGCGGGACCTTCACGATCACGAATCCCGGCCAGTTCGGGGCCGTGCTCGCGACGCCGATCATCAACCAGCCGCAGGTCGCGATCCTCGACCTCGAGGCCGTGGTCAAGCGGCCGGTGGTCGCCGAGAGCGACGGCGGCGAGGCGATCGCGATCAGGCCGATGACGAACCTGTGCATGTCGTGGGACCATCGCGCGCTCGACGGGATGGTCGCCGCGAGGTTCCTCGGCTCGGTCAAGGATCACCTCGAGGGCTACGGAGCCGACCTGTGAGCGCGGAGCTCGAACGAAGAGCGGAGTCTGTTGCGGAGCGCGAACCAATGGACGTGAGCACCGTCGCCAAGCCGCGCACGAACGGCGCCCCGTCGCGAATGACCGCGCCGAACGGCATCGGGCCGGTTCCGCTCGAGCACGAGGAGCTCGTGGTGAGACGCGGGCGGCGGAGCGGCCTCTACATGGCGGTCGCGGTGCACTCCACGGCGCTCGGGCAAGCCCTCGGCGGGGCGAGGATCTGGCACTACCCGGAGCCCGTCGACGGGGTCCGCGACTCCCTGCGGCTGGCGCGCGGGATGACCTACAAGGCCGCGGTCGCAGGGCTCGACCTCGGAGGAGGCAAGGGCGTGGTCTGCGCGCGGTCGACGCTGCCCGACGCCGAGGAGCGGCGCGCCCTCCTGCTCGACTTCGGCGACCTCGTCGAGTCCGTCGACGGCCGGTACGTCACCGCCGAGGACGTCGGCGTCACGCCCGCCGACATCGCGGTGATCTCCGAGCGGACCGCCCACGTTGCCGGCCTCGGCGCGGAGCGCGGCGGGTCGGGTGACCCGAGCCCCTTCACGGCACTCGGGATCGAGGCCTCGATGCGCTCCTGCGCCCGAGCGCGGTTCGGGTCGCGGGAGCTCGACGGCCTCACCATCGCCATCGCCGGCCTCGGCCACGTCGGTTCGGAGCTCGCACGGCGGCTCAGCGCGGCCGGCGCGGAGCTCGTGGTCTCCGACCTCGACTCGGGCAAGCGGGCACTCGCCGAGTCGCTGGGTGCCCGTTGGGTGGAGCCCGAGCACGAGCTGCTCGTGGACTGCGACGTCCTCGCGCCGTGCGCGCTGGGCGGCGCGATCGACCACAGCGTCGTCGGGCTCCTTAGATGCGCGGTCGTGTGCGGGTGCGCGAACAACCAGCTCGCCGACGACGGGCTCGCCGCGGAGCTCGAGCGCCGCGGGGTCCTCTACGCGCCTGACTATGTCGTGAACGCCGGCGGGCTCATCCACGTGTACCGCGAGATCCGCGGCTATTCCGAGGAGGAGGCGGTGGAGCTCGTGCTCGGGATCGAGGCGACGCTCGACCGGGTCCTGGCGATCGCCGCCGAGCGCGGGATCACCCCGCTCGCGGCCTCCCAGAGGCTCGCCGAGGCCCGCCTCGAGGGCGCCCTGGTGGCAGACTGAGCGCCATGGACGAAGTCTGGATCGTCCGCATGGGGCTCATGCCCTACGAGGACGCACGCCGCGCGCAGAAGCGCGTCGAGGCCTCGCGGCTCGCCGGCGACGTTCCGGACGTGCTGCTCATCCTCGAGCATCCGCCCGTCTACACGAAGGGGCGCCGTTCGACCGCCGGCGAGCTGCCGATGGGCGAGGACTGGTACCGGATGCAGGGCATCGAGGTGCGCGAAACCGACCGTGGCGGGCGGGTCACCTACCACGGGCCCGGGCAGCTCGTCGGCTACCCGATCGTCGACCTTCGCGCGATGGGCGACGACGTTCACCTCTACGTGCGTCGGATGGAGCAGGTGGTGATCTCCTCCCTCGGCGAGCACGGTGTGGAGGCGCAGGCGGTCGACGGCCTCACGGGCATCTGGACCGCGGAGCGGCGAAAGATCGGGTCCATCGGCGTCCACGTGCACCGCGGGATCACGACCCACGGGTTCGCCGTCAACGTCTCGAACGACCTGGAGCCGTTCGAGTGGATCGTTCCCTGCGGGATCGAGGGCTGCCGGGTCACCTCCCTCACGCGTGAGCTCGGCTCAGAGCAGGATCTCGGCGCCTTCGCGACGACGGTCGCACGTCGGTTCGCCGCCAAGTACGACCGCGAGGCCCGGGAGGTGGGTGCCGCGGCGCTCCACGAGCGCGTGCCCGGGACGGAGGCGCTCACGACCGGCGCGGCGGCGGTACGGTAGGTCCGATGACGATCGCAGCCGAGGACCGCCTTCACGTCACCCGCTCCCGGGCCAACCCCGGTGGAGCGCAGGTCGTCGAGGGCCGTCCATTTCGGGAGCGAAAGCCGCCGTGGCTCAAGGTCCCGGCCCCGGGCGGGCCGACCTACCGGCGGCTCAAGGCCGAGATCGGCGCTGAGAACCTCCACACGGTCTGCGAGGAGGCGAACTGCCCGAACGTCGGCGAGTGCTGGGAGCGAGGCACCGCGACGTTCATGATCCTGGGCGACGTCTGCACCCGGCGCTGCGGATTCTGCAACGTCCAGACGGGAGTGCCCACGTGGAACGATCCGCTGGAGCCCATGCGCGTCGCGGCCCAGGTGAAGAAGATGGGCCTTCGCCACGCGGTCGTCACCTCGGTCGATCGCGACGACCTCCCCGACTATGGCGCGAGCGCGTTCGTCGGCGTCATCCGGTCGATCCGCATGCTCGCGCCAGGTTGCAAGGTCGAGGTCCTGACCCCCGACTTCCGCGGGCAGGAGATGCCGCTCGCGAAGATCGTCCACGAGCACCCCGACGTCTTCAACCACAATGTCGAGACCGTGCCCCGCCTGTACCCAAAGGCGCGCCGGGGCTCGAACTTCCTGCGCTCGTGCCGAGTGCTGCGCCTGGCCAAGGAGATGTCGGGATCCGAGGTCGTGACCAAGTCCGGGCTCATGGTCGGGCTCGGCGAGAGCTTCGAGGAGATGGTGGAGGCCTTCGGGATCCTGCGCGAGCACAGGGTCCAAGTCCTCACCGTGGGGCAATATCTCAGGCCGACCGAGCGGCACCTCCCAGTCGTGCGCTACTGGCATCCCGAGGAGTTCGAGGCGCTTGAGCGGGCGGCGCGGGACCTCGGGTTCGAGTCGGTCGCGTCAGGACCGCTCGTGCGCTCGAGCTACCACGCGGACGAGAGCGCGCGCGAGGTCGCCGCCGCGCACGCGGCGTGAGGCGATGATGGCGTCTTTGCGTGGGCGCCTCACATACGCGAACGTGATCGCGACGGTGGCTCTCTTCGTCGCTATCGGCGGCACGAGCTACGCGGTAAGCCACCTCAGCGGCAAACAGATCCGTAAGCACTCGATTCCAGGTAACCGCGTCAAGAACAACGCCCTCGGCCGCGCGCAGATCAAGGAGTCGAAGCTCGGGCCGGTGCCCAACGCAGCCCTCGCCGCAAACGCAGCGCGGCTCGGCGGTCAGGACCCCATTGCGTTCCTACGCTACGGGACCTCGGTGCCGTCGGGCGAAACCATCACCGGCGCCTTCAACGTCTACGGCCTCGAGGAGGACACCGCCGGGAACCCCGCGGGGTTCGACTTCCGCGTCGTCGGGTTCCCGGTCCCGGCTCCGGAGCGCCTCGCCGACGAGCAGGTGAATTTCAGCCCCGCTGATCCGGCAAAGACGGGCGATGAGGATCCAGCGTGCTCCGGCAGCCTCGACAACCCCACCGCTCCGCCGGGGAAAGTGTGCCTCTATCCGCTGCACCTGATCGCGGCGCCGAACTCGGCTGCCGGCTACGCGCTCGGAGGATCGCGTTACGGGTTCGCCGTCCAGGCGTCGGCCGGCGCCCTGACTCCGAGCAGCGCCACGCTCCAGGTCGACGGCGTCTGGGCGTACACCGCGCCCTGACAACCCGGCCCGGTGCCCGCGTCAGGCGAAGTCGTCGTCTGGCTGACGACGATCTTCGCCCGACGAGAGCACCCGGCGGCTACTCGCTGTGGACCGTGTCGCTCACGGCCTTCTTGCACTTGTCCGTGGCCGGGACCTTGGCGTAGAACTTGCCGCGCAGGTCCGTGTTGATGGACCACATCGAGTCCGGGCCGTTCGGCTGGGCGATGTCCGTTCCTACCTTCACATCGCCACTCCTCTTGTGCTTGAAGAGCTTGACCTTGCGGTTCAGCTCGCAGGGATCCTGCCTCGGGCTGTGGACGTAGCCGAAGAACCCACCCTGCTGTGCCTCGATGCTGACCGAGGTCGGCGTCGCGGCTATCGCGATGGCCGCGGTCGCGATGACGGCGGCAAGCGCTACCGCCAGGACGCCCGCGAATTTCGTGATGCGCATTTGCATCCTTTCGTTTGAGTGCCGCTGACGCTAACACGCCCGCGTCTAGGCTTCCGGCGATGGCGCGGCGAATGTCCGAGGAAGAGGTCCGGGGATTCCTGGCCGAGGGCACGAGGACCGGCAAGCTCGCCACGGTCCGAGAGGACGGCAGCCCGCACGTCGTCCCGATCTGGTTCGTCCTCGACGGCGACGACCTGATCTTCACGACCGCGGCTGCCACCGTGAAGGGGAAGGCGCTGCGTAGAGACGGCCGCGCCGCGATCTGCGTCGACATGGAGCGATCGCCCTTCGCCTACGTCATGGTCGCGGGCGAGGTGGAGATCTCGGAGCACCTCGACGAGATGCTCGTGTGGGCGACGAGGATCGCGGCGCGCTACGAGGGCTCGGAGCGCGCCGAGGAGTTCGGTCGCCGAAACGCCGTGGCTGGCGAGCTCCTTGTACGGCTCCGGCCCACGCGGGTCGTCGCGATCGACTACGTCGACGGGTGAGCGCTCACCAAGCCTCGGCGTACGCGGACTTCGCCCCCGCGCAGCGGGTTGCGGCCGTGCGCTTCGGCGCGAGGCGCGCGTAGTAATAGGTCGCCGGCCGATACTCCTTCCTCGGCACCGGCACGCGCCACGTGCCGTCATTGCGCGTCATCGCGCTCGCGACCACCGGATCCGGGCCCGTGACCTCGTGATGGAGGCGAACCCGCCGCTCGCTCACGCATCGGTGGCGGCTCGAGACGACTCGGCCATGGAAGGACCGCTTGCCCGAGACCTGACGAATGTGAAGGCGCGAGCCCACGCTTCGCCCGTTTGCCGACGTCGACATGGCGAGGACGAACCCGACCGCGAGGGCGATCCAGGCGCATGCCAAGGCGAACAACCTTCCCGCAAGCTGCATGTCAATGGATTACCCGCCCCCACGATTCCGAATCGCGGCGCGTAACTAGGCTTGGCGGCGCGTGCTCCCGCTCAAGGACAACGTCCCGACGGCGCGCTTTCCAATCGTCACGGTCCTGCTGATCGTCCTCAACGTCGCGGCCTTCGTCTGGGAGCTGACGCTGCCGAACGATGAGGCCTCGAATATCGGTTTCGAGCGCGCGGGCGTATCGAAGCGTGACGAGGCGCTGGCGAGCTACGGGGCGATTCCCTACCGCCTCACGCATCCGGGCGATGACTGCGGCATCACGGGGCACGGCGGGAGCTCGACCGAGATCGTCTGCCAGGGCACCGACGAGTTCGCGCGCGCCAGCTCCGCCGGCAACGTGACGATGCTGGATGCTCCTGCCTGGTGGGTCACCATCTTCACCGCGATGTTCCTGCACGCGGGCTGGTTCCACATCATCGGGAACATGCTCTTCCTCTGGATCTTCGGAAACAACATCGAGGACTCGATCGGCCGGTTGCGCTACCTGCTCTTCTATCTGCTCGCGGGCGTGGCGGCGACGTACGTCCTGACGCTCTTCGCGCCCGACTCGGCCGAGGTGCTGTTCGGCGCAAGCGGCGCCGTCGCCGGGGTGCTCGGCGGCTACATACTCCTGCACCCACGAGCGCGGGTACTGACCCTGATCTTCCTATTCATATTCGTCACGCTGATCGAGCTGCCGGCAGTCATCCTGCTTGGAGTCTGGTTCCTGCTCCAGGCGCTCCCCGGCCTGGTGCACATCTCGATACCCCTGCTCACCGAGGGCGGCGTCGCATACCTCGCGCACGTCGGCGGCTTCCTCTTCGGCCTCGCCGCGATCAAGCCGTTCGTCCGCTGGGCCCGCGGGCTCAGGGCCAGGCCGGCGGTCTAGGAGTCGAGATGGAGCCGGAGGTCCGCAGCGCGATCATCTTCGTCGGGTTGCTGTTCGTCTTCCTCTTCGGAGGCAGCGCGCTGGTGGTTGCGGGGAAGGACGGGTTCGACTTCCTCACCGTCGTCTCGCTGGCGATCGCGGGCATGATCCTGCTCGCTGTGATTGCGGCGATTCGCAATCCGCCGGGCAAATGACGCGCCACCGCCCGGGCCGGTGACCGGCGCCTAGAGGAAGAGGTCCGGCTGGAGGTCCGCCTCGGCGGCGTCGCCGTAGCGGTAGACGGAGAGGTCGGTCACGCCGTCGGAGGCCAGGACCTCGTCGTCGATGAAGCAGTTGCCATTGCATTCCGCGCCCGGGCGCACGAGGATGGCGTGGGCAGCGTCGGCCACGATCTCCGGGCGCCTTGACCGCGCCATCGCGTCGTCACCGCCGAGCAGGTTCTGCACCGCGGCCGTGGCGATGATCGTCCGCGGCCACAGGCAGTTGGCGGCGAGCCCCCGGGGGCCCTGCTCGGCTGCGAGCCCCAGGGTCAGGATCGTCATCCCGTACTTGCTGAGCGTGTAGGGAGCGTGGCCCCCGAGCCAGCGGGGATCGAGGTCGACGGGCGGTGAGAGCGTCAGCACGTGCGGGTTCGCCGCTTCGAGGAGGTGAGGGAGCGCGAGCTTGGACAGAAGGAAGGTGCCCCGCGCGTTGATGTCGAGCATCAGGTCGTAGCGCTTCACGGGCAGATCCGCGATGCCCTGGATCGCGATCGCCGAGGCGTTGTTGACGACGGCGTCGATTCCCCCGAAGCGCTCGACGGTCTTCACGACCGCGCCCGCGACCGCCTCGTCGGACCGGACGTCACCGACGATCGGCAGCGCCGTGCCGCCGGCCTCCTCGATCTCCGCGGCCGCGGTGTGGATCGTCCCCGGGAGGCGGGGGTCGGGCTCGTCGGTCTTGGCGATGAGCGCCACGTTGGCGCCGTCCCGCGCCGCGCGAAGCGCGATCGCGAGGCCGATGCCGCGGCTGCCCCCCGACATCAGGATGGTCTTGCCGGCGAGCGGCCCGCTCACGAAGCGCCGTTCGTCGAAGGAGAGCTGGGGAACGGCCTCGTCTCCGCGATCTCGTGGATGGCGACCTCGGGCCGCTCGGAGACGAGCTCGAGGAGGTTCGCGACGAACTCCTGCAGGTGCGGCTGGGCGAAGTGGGCGTCGAGCGCCTCCCGATCGGCCCACTCCTCGACGGCAACGAAGCTAAGCGGGTCCTCGACGGCGGAGAAGAACCCGTACCGGATACAGCCATCCTCGAGGCGGGACGCGGTCTGCATCGCCTCGCATGCCGCCACGACCGCGTCGCGGTTCTCGGCTTTGCACTTGACGCGGCCGACGACGAGCAGCATGGGTGCGGACGCTACCGAAGCCCCATAGAGTCCGGTGGCGATGGCCAGCGTCGATCAGCTCGAGGCGACCGCCGAGAATGCCGGCGAAGCGGTCGCGGCCGACGGGGTCCTCTTCAACCCAGGCACCTACGAGGGCCTCGACCTCGACCCGGCATCTCGCCGCCTCATGCTGGCCACGATCGACTTCTTCGAGTCGCGCGGCAAGGCGGTGCTGAAGGAGCACGACCACGAGCGGGTCTGGTACGCCGACTTCCTCGACTTCCAAAAGCGCGAGGGGGTCTTCGCGACCCTGCTGACACCGGCGTCCGACGCGGGAGGCGACCCGGAGAAGCGCTGGGACACGACCCGGATCTGCGCCTTCAACGAGATCACCGCCTTCTACGGGCTCGTCTACTGGTACACGTGGCAGGTCTCGATCCTCGGGCTCGGGCCGATCTGGCAGAGCGACAACGGCGCGGCGCGGCGCCGGGCGGCGGAGCTGCTCTCCGACGGCGCGATCTTCGCCTTCGGGCTTTCCGAGAAGGCGCACGGCGCCGACATCTACTCGACCGACATGGTCCTGACCCCGGAGGGAGATGGGTTCCGCGCCAGCGGTGGCAAGTACTACATCGGCAACGGGAACCTCGCGCGGATGATGTCGGTGTTCGGCCGCCGCGACGACGTCGAGGGGCCCGAGGGCTACGTCTTCTTCGCCGCCGACAGCCGGCATCCGTCGTACAGGCTCGTGAAGAACGTCGTCAACTCGCAGTCGTACGTTTCGCAGTTCGAGCTCGAGGACTACCCGGTGCGTCCCGAGGACGTCCTGCACACCGGCCCGGCGGCGTTCGATGCCGCCCTCAACACGGTCAACGTGGGCAAGTTCAACCTGGGCTTCGCCTCGATCGGCATCTGCGAGCACGCCCTTTACGAGGCGATCGCGCACGCCGACGCGCGGGTGCTCTACGGCATGCGCGTCACCGACTTCCCCCACGTTCGCCAGGCGTTCACCGACGCCTATGCGCGGCTCGTGGCCATGAAGCTCTTCGGCGCCAGGGCGATCGACTACATGCGCTCCGCCGGCCCCAAGGATCGCCGCTACCTGCTCTACAACCCCATCACGAAGATGAAGGTGACGACCGAGGGTGAGCGGGTGATCGACCTCCTGTGGGACGTCATCGCCGCCAAGGGGTTCGAGAAGGACACCTACTTCGAGATGGCCGCCCGCGACATCCGGGCGCTGCCGAAGCTCGAGGGCACGGTGCACGTGAACATGGCCCTCGTCCTCAAGTTCATGGCCAACTACCTGTTCAATCCCGCGGACCTCGAGCCGCCACCCGAGCGCGACGATCCCGCCGACGACGAGTTCCTTTTCCGGCAGGGGCCGGCTCGCGGCCTCGGCAAGATCCAGTTCGCCGACTGGCGGGCCCCATACGGCGATTTCGCCGGCGTCGCGAACGTCGCCGTCTTCGCGGAGCAGGCCGGCGCGCTGCGGACGCTCCTCGAAACAGCGCCGCCGAGCGCCGAGCAGATCAAGGACCTCGACTTCATGCTCGCCCTCGGCGAGCTCTTCACCCTCGTCGTCTACGGCGGCCTCATCCTCGAGGAGGCGGCGCTGCGCGGTCTCGCCGAGGACACGATCGACCAGATCTTCGACGTCATCGTGCGCGACTTCTCGGCGTACGCGATCTCCCTTCACGGCCGCGCGTCGTCGAGCGACGCACAGCAGGCGTGGGCCCTCGGCGCGGTGCGCAAGCCCACCGTCGATGCTGCCCGTTTCGCCAGCGTCTGGGCGAAGGTGCGGGGGCTCGCGGGCGCCTACGAGATGCACGCTTAGGCCGCGCGCGAGCCGTGAAGGTCGACGCCGGAGGATATGCAGCGACCGTCGCAGCGGCCGCCGAGGTAGCGCGGACCGCGGAGGCCGAGGGCTACGACGGCTGGTTCGCGGTCGAGACGCAGATCGACCCGTTTCTCGCCTGCATCGTCGCCGCCGAGCGGACCGAGCGGATCGAGATCGGCACCGGCATCGCCGTCGCCTTCGCGCGCAACCCGATGACCGTGGCGCTGCAGGCGAACGACGTGCAGGCGCTTTCGGCGGGCCGCTTCGTCCTCGGCCTCGGCTCCCAGATCAAGCCGCACATCACCAAGCGCTACTCGATGGAGTGGTCGAAGCCGGCGGCGCGGATGCGCGAGTTCGTGCTCGCGATCCGGGCGATCTGGGCCGCCTGGGCGGGCGACGGGGAGCTCGACTTCCGCGGCGAGCACTACACCCACACGATCATGGCGCCGTTCTTCAATCCGGGGCCGAATCCGCACGGGAACCCTCCGATCATGGTCGCCGGGGTCGGGCCGCTGATGACGGAGGCGGCGGGTGAGGTGGCCGACGGGCTGCTCGTCCATGGCTTCTCGACCGAGCGTTACCTGCGAGAGGCGACCCTGCCCGCGCTCGAGCGGGGCTTCGAGAAGGCGGGGCGCACCCGCGACGGCTTCGAGATCACGGCGCCGGCCTTCGTCGTCGCCGCCGACACCGAGGAGGAGCTGGCCAAGGGCGTCGACGCCGTGAAGGCGCAGATCGCCTTCTACGGTTCCACGCCCGCCTACCGCCCGGTTCTCGACCTCCACGGTTGGGGTGACCTCCAGGACGAGCTGAACGCGATGACCAAGCGCGGCGAGTGGGACCAGCTCGGCGGCTTCATCGACGACCAGCTGGTCAAGACCTTCGCCGTCGTCGGCACGCCGGAGGAGGCGGTCGCCGAGATCAAGCGCCGCTACGGGGACATCGCCACGCGGATCACGCTCCCGATTCCGCCGGGCCAAGACGCGGAGCGCTGGCGGGGCCTGTTCGCCGAACTGCGCGAGTGAGGGAGTCCCTCGGGCCACCGCTGCGGGCCGCCGCTCTGACGGCGTTCATCGTCGGCCTTGTGCTCCTGCTCCTAAACCCGCCCTCCTTCGCGGGGCTCGGCGGGGTGCTGACGATCATCGCCGGGGCCGTCGCCGTGGTGCTCGTGACCGCTTGGGCGACCGTTGCCCTGATCGGCAGGGAGATGCCGGAGCCGGAGTTCCGCCGGCTCGTCGACCGCAGCGAGGCGTTGGCCGCGTTGCCGCCGCCAGACGTGCCGCCGAGCGAGTTCGACGAGCTCGTGATGCGCGCCCTCGACGACCTGCCCGCGGAGTTCCGAGAGGTGCTGGAGCGGACCCCCGTCGTCGTCTCGAATCGCGGGCGCGAGCACCGCGCCTACGGCCTTTACATCGGCGGCACGGTCGCCCGTGACGACTATCCGGACCGCATCGTGATCTACCAGGACACCCTGGAGCGGGACTTCGGCCACGACCCGGAGCTGCTCCGCGCCCAGGTCGAGCGAACCGTGCGCCACGAGGTGGCGCACCACCTGGGCTGGGACGAGCCCGGGGTGCGCGACCTCGGGCTGTAGATTCGGGCGATGCGCCACCGGCGGCTCGGCGACTCCCACGTCGAGAGGGCACTGGCCGCCGCGAGCGAAGGCTCCTAGGATGCTCGCAGGCCGGGAAGCCGGCCGAGCCAGTCCGAAACGGCATCGCCCACGGCGTCTGTGTCGCGAAGCGAGTGGTTGCCCGCGATCCGGGTGACCGTGCGTCCCGGGCCGTCGGGAGGCATGCCGAACGGGTCGGACTCGCCCTGGACCACGAGCACCGGGACCGCGACGGCGTCGAGCTCCGACAGCCGGCTCTTCGACGGATCATCGCCCTTGCCGGGCGCGTGGACGGGGAACGCCAGACAGAGCACGGCGATCGGGTCCGCCGCGGCCGCGGTTCGGCAGGCCACTCGGGCGCCCGCCGAGCGCCCGCCGGTGATGAGCGGGAGGCCCTCGAACCCCTCGGCTCGCAGGTGCGCGACAGCGGCGAGCCACGCCGCGTCGAGCTGGCGGGCGGAGGCCGGGCTGCGGCGGCCCGCCACGAGGTAGGGCTGCTCGACCAGGGCGACGCTCACGCACTGGTCGTTCGCGGCACCCGTCGTCGCGACGAGGTCGGAGGCGCCGACGCCTCCGCCGGCTCCGTGGCCGAGCACGAGCGCGCCACGGGGTTTGTCGACGGGATGCAGATGCGCTCGCGCGG
Source organism: uncultured Actinomycetes bacterium (assembly GCA_963771655.1). GTDB lineage: Bacteria > Actinomycetota > Thermoleophilia > Solirubrobacterales > 70-9 > JAWVFM01. The sequence goes on from CAVYUG010000004.1 coordinate 256,832, forward strand.
TCCCGTGAGGCGTCTCGATCTCGATCATGCGCCGAGGCTACCCACGAAGCGGGCCCGGCGTTTGGGGATTCAAGCCGGCTATAGGCGGTCTCAATCCCAATGGCCGCCCGCAAGATGCGGGATGGAGCCAGCCGGATTCGAACCGGCGACCTCTTCCGTGCAAGGGAAGCGCTCTCCCAACTGAGCTATGGCCCCTCGCGGCGATTGTAGGCCCGGAGCTCGACCATGCCCGCTACGCGGCGGTCGAGCCACGTCTCTGTGAGAGGATGCGGTCAGGACCTTCGAGGAGTGCTGGATGGCTGAGACCGAGACCGCTACCGACACCGGCGTGGGCGAGCGCGAGCATCCCGACAAGTCGCCGCAGGCGGTCGAGGACGCGAAGTCGACCGCCGAGGCGACCGGCGGGCAGAAGCCGGGACAGCGCGCGGAGGTCTCGAACCTCGACATCGTCCGCCACTACTTCGAGATCGCTTGCGACAGGCTGGGGATCCCCGACGACGTGAGGGCGGTCTTCTGGAGCCCGTACCGGGAGGTCACGGTCCAGATCCCCGTCAAGCTCACCGACGGCAAGGTCCACGTCTTCTCGGGCTACCGGATCCAGCACAACGGCGCGCGCGGCCCGTACAAGGGCGGGATTCGCTTTCACCCGGAGGTGGACATCGACGAGGTGCGCGCCCTCGCCTCGCTCATGACCTGGAAGACCGCGGTCGCCGGCGTTCCCTTCGGCGGTGCGAAGGGCGGAGTCAACTGCCCTGCCGACAAGCTCGAATCGAGCGAGGTGCAGAAGATCGCCCGCTCGTTCATGGACAAGGTCGAGAAGGTCCTCGGCCCCACCCGGGACATCCCAGCCCCGGACGTGAACACCAACGCCCAGGTCATGGCCTGGCTGATGGACGAGTACGGAAAGCTCCACGGTCACACGCCCGCGATCGTCACCGGGAAGCCGATCGCCCTCGAGGGATCCCTCGGCCGCGAGGCCGCCACGGGTCGCGGCTGCGTCTACATGTTCCGCGAGGCGGCGCCGCACATCGGGCTGAGCCCCACGGACACCACGTTCGTAGTCCAGGGATACGGCAACGTCGGCTCGTGGGCCGCGCGGATCATGCAGCAGCTCGGCGCGCGGATGGTCGCCGTCTCCGATGCGAATGGCGCGATCAGAAGTGACGAGGGGATCGACGCGAACGCCCTTCAGGACCACGTAACGAGCGGCAAGCCCATCACCGAGTTCGAGGGCGCGGAGGCGATCGATCCCGAGGACCTAGTCGCCGTCCCCTGCGACGTGCTCATCCCCGCAGCCCTCGGAGGCATGATCCACGAGCACAACGCCGACCGGATCGAGTGCAAGATGCTGATCGAGGGCGCCAACAGCCCGACTACGCCGGCGGCCGACGAGATCCTCACCGACAAGGGCGTCTATGTGATTCCGGACGTGATGGCCAACGCCGGGGGCGTCGTCGTCTCCTACTTCGAGTGGGTCCAGAACCTCCAGCACTTCCGCTGGGACGAGCGAGAGGTCAACGACAAGCTCGGGACGATCATGCGCCGCGCCTACCGCGAGGTCTCGGCCCGCGGGAAGGAGGAGGGGCTGCACCTGCGCGAGAGCGCCTACCTGGTCGGGATCGAGCGCGTCGTCGAAGCGGCGCGCACCCGCGGCTACGTCTAGAACCGCTATGCCGCGTCCGGATCGAGTGTGCGCGCGGTGCGCGAGCGCGGGACGTCGCGCTGCTCCGGGTTCGTGCCGAGCACCCGGTCGGAGACGTTGTTCGTCACTCCGTGCCAGAAGTGCTCGTTCTTGAAGTGATGGAGCCGGTGGTTTCGCCAGGCCGCCCGGTAGAAGCGCGACCGAGGACGGTAGGCCGTGTGGATGAGGAAGTGCGTCCACTCGTAGCCGAAGATCAGGACGTAGTCGACGAGCGCAGCCGTGACGAGCGCCGCCAGCGGCACGGACCCGCCGATCAGGTAGAAGGCGAGGCCGATCAGTCCGACCGAGACCGGGACGGCCAGGAACAGGAGCTCCCCGACCTCCTTCGGCTCGAGCAGGATCATGCTGAGGTCGGTCGGCTCCCCGTGGTGGGCGCGGTGCGAACGGGCGGCCGGGGGATCGATCCGCCGCCCGCGAATCGTGATCGGCTTCATGTGGAGGAGGTAGACGTGGATCGCCCACTCACCGAAGGGATAGATCACGACCGAGGCCGCGATCGCCACGGCGTCCTGCCAAGTGGGAGGGCCGAGCGTCACGCGCCAGACCACCGTGCCGGCGATCGCCGCGAGGATCATCCACGGCGAGCGCTTGCGGGCGAATTCGCGCCGGGCGTGGGCGAGGGTCTTAACCTCGCGCCCGTAGCGCGCGCTGCCTTGCTCGGCGCTTTCCACCGCCACACCCATGCCCCGCCGCTGGAGACTAGTGGCGGAGGGCCACCTCAGTCGAAGTCGAAGTCCTTGGGCTCGCCCTGCTCGAACCAGAGCTCGTCGTCCTCGGGCGCGTCGCGCAGGAACTCCGGCGTGTCGGCGAGGACGTCCTCCTCGCCCGAGTCGGGCTCGCCGCCCTCCCCCGCCGCCGGCTCCTCGCCGGTCAGAGGCTCCTCACTCGTCGAGGGCTCCTCGCCCGGCTCCGCGACCTGGTACTCCTCGGACGCGGGCTCTGAGAGGTCGTAATCCTCGGAGGCCGGCTCGGCGAGGTCGAGCTCGTCGGACGCCGGCTCGACGGCATGCTCATCGGAGGCGGGCTCGAGCGGATGCTCGACGGTCGGAAGGCTCTCGATCGGAGGCGTCGATGCCGCCGGGGCAGGGGGCTCGGGAGGCGGCTCAGGGGCAGGGGGCTCGGGGCTCGGCTCAGGGGAAGGCGGCTCGGGGCTCGGCGCCGGCGGCGGTGGCTCCGGCGCCGGTGGCTGCTCTGGCGGGGCGGGCATCTCCGCCTCCGTCGGTGTGGCCGCGGGCTCAGGCTCGGAAGCGTCGTCGATCGACAGGTCCACGTCGGCGAGATCGAGCTCGTCTTCCAAAGACTGGTCGTAGAAGCTCACCCCGGGCTGCGACTCATCGTCAACGACCGCGTGCTCGGCAGCGGAGTCCTCGGTCGCCGGCGAGGGAGCCGGGGGCGCCTCGTCCGCACGAGGCTCCTCCGTGGGCGCCTCAGGCTGGCCGGCGCCCTGGGGTGGCGCTTCGGGTGGCTCGGGGCCGACGACGGTCGTGGGCGCCTCCTCCTCACCCGTGGGAAGGTCGGCGACCTCCGCCTCGGGAAAATCGGGCTCCCCCGGGCGGGTGGGCGGCCCGAACGCCTCGTCCTCGAGGCGCTGCAGCTCGTCGCCCTCGGCGCCGTGCTGGCGTTTGAGGTCCAGGTGCTCGCGGATCGCTTCGTCGAGGATGCCCATTCGCGCTCTCCTAAGGGGGAAAGACTAACGCCCGAGGCAGGCTCCGCAAGGCCACCGGCGGCCACCGGGCTTGGCCTTGCAGCCGACGCTCAGGTGGGCTTCGTGGGCTCGGCGTCCCTCGACACCCGCCGCTCGACAGGCGGCGCGCTGGCGGCCGTGACGCGGTTCTTTCCGGCCTTCTTCGCCTCGTAGAGCGCCGCGTCCGCGGCGGCCACGAGGGTCTCCACGTCGCTCGCGGAGCCGGGCATTGTCGCCGTGCCGATGCTGGCGGTCACGCGAATCGTGCCATCGCCGGAGCGGAGCGGCACCTCCTCGGCCTCGATCCTGGCGCGAACGCGCTCCGCGACCTCGACCGCTCCCTCCGGGCCGGTCTCCGGCAGCGCAATCGCGAACTCCTCGCCGCCGTAGCGCGCCGGCTCGTCGACCCACCTCGACTCGGAGTCGAGAGCTCGGGCGACGCGGCGCAGGACCTCGTCGCCCTGCGGATGGCCGTAGGTGTCGTTGACCTGCTTGAAGTCGTCGATGTCGAGCATCAGCAGGGAAAGTGGGTGGCCGAAACGTTCGGCGCGCCCGGCCTCCTTGGTGACCAGGTCGCGGAAGCGGCGCTTGTTCGAGAGGCCGGTGAGGTCGTCGGTCACCGCTTGCTCGGAAACGAGCTCGTGAAGCGCGATGTTCTCGATCGAGGTGGCGGCCTGCCCGACCAGGTAGCGGAACACGTCCCGCTCCCCGGGCTCGAAGGGACGCTCGGCGCGAGCCACGGACATCACCCCGACCGGCTCGGCGTCGCCGAGGCGCGCGATCGGCGCGGCGAGCGCGCACACGCCGTCGGCGCAGTGCTCGGCCGGCTCCCCGCCTCGTGTGGCCCGCTCCTCGGCGACCGCGATCGCGTCCCTGAGCGCCGGGCTCGCCTTGCCGGCCTCAACCTCGTCTCCCAACCGGCCGCCGAGGGCGATGACTCCGTAGGTCGCGTTGCTGGCGGACACCGCGGTCTCGACCATGATCTCGAGCAGCGCGCCGCGGTCGAGCCCGGAAGCGAACGCCTCACCGATCCGCTGCACCGACCGCTCGATCTCGTCGCGCTGGCGGCGCAGCTGCTCGATCTGCTCGCTCAGGCGATCGCTCATCTTGTTGAACTCCTCGGCCAGGCCCGCCATCTCGTCGCGGCCCACCACCGGCACCCTGTCGCTGAAGTCGCCGCGGCCGATCCGTCTCGCCGCGCCGAGCATCGCGCCCACCTGGCCGGAGAGGGCGCGCAGGATGAGCGCGACGAGGATCAGCGCCAGCGCCAGGAAGCCGGCGAGTGCCGCCGCCACGGCCGGGCGGGACGAGAAGAAGCCGCCGCTGGTCACCGGGCCGACCATCGCCAGCTCGAGGCGGGCGGCGCCCGGAAGCTGGACGGTGGTCGCGCGCATCGTCTCGCCTCGCACCGAGACGTTGTCCGAGGTCCCGCTCTCGGGCAGGTCGCTCATGGCGAACGGGAGGGTGCCCGCGGCGCGGCCCCGCGGCCCGATGACCGCCACGTCGAGGCCGGTGAGCCCGTGCACCCTCGCGACGTACCCGCGCGCGCTGGTGGTCGAGGCGAGCACCGATGCGACCTCCGAGCCGCCGGGGCTCGAGATGGTGACCCTCCCCACAGCCACGCCGGGAGGTCCCACGCGGGTGACGCTCGCGCCCGGCCCGCGGACGAGGACCGATCGCGCGTCGGACGAGCTCGCCGCGGCGCTCAGAGGGTCGCGAAGCGCGGCGCCCCCACCGCTGCGAACGGCGGCCTGCACCGCCGGATCCCGTGCAATGGCCCCTGCGGCCAGACGAGCCGTGGCGAGGTCGGCGCGATAGAGCGAGAGGGCCGTGTGGGCGCCACCGTCCAAGCGCGCATCGGCCTTGCCGTTGCGCGACGCCGTCGTTACCCCGACCACCAGCGCCGCGACGACGACCATCGGGATGACGACGATCAGCACGAAGAACAGCGTCAGGCGGCCGCGAAAGCTCACGAGCAGAGGTTAGATCGGCTTTCCGGCTCGGCCGGTTGAATGGCCGCCGCTGACCGGCCGCTTGCCGTTGCGCGGCTATCCTTGCCCTCCGGCGGCCGGCCGCCGGAATCTGGGGCTATAGCTCAGTTGGGAGAGCGCCTGGTTCGCAATCAGGAGGTCGGGGGTTCGAGTCCCCCTAGCTCCACTGGAGAACCGCCCGCAAACGGTAGGGATTTCGCCATCTCGCTCGCCCGACAACACGATTGTTGGCGGCCCGTTGGTGCCCATTGAACGCCTCCGCTTTCACACGCGAAAGGAGGCGTCAGCTCCGTAGCTCGCCATCGCTGCTGCTCCATGTCCAGAGGAAGAGAGCGGTCACCGACCGATCTGGCTATCGCTCGGCACACGGAGAGCGGGCGCCCTGCCCGCGGCAAGAACCAGGCGTTGGGGCCCCTGGGTGCCGCGGGAGCCCTGCGCGGGTCCGGGACGGTGTCGCCTACTCGCTCGGCTCGACCGGAGCCGTGGTCAGATGGCGCTCGACGCGGCGGTCAGGCACTAGCCACGTCAGTGCGACCGCGATGTAGACCGCTAGGCCGAGCCAGCCTTCAACGAACGACAAGCCGATCCCGAGGCAGTACAGGAGCGTTGTGACCTTGCCCTTGACATCTGAGCCGAGGGCGACGCGCAGCCTGGAGTGCTCTCCTTCAGCGCGAATGAGCGTCGTCTGCAGGATCAAGTACGCGATCGCGGCGGCGAATAGGACAATCCCGTAGACGGCGGTCGGGATCGTCGGAAACCGGTGCTCGCTCATCCACGCGGTGGTGAACGGGATCAGAGAGAGCCAGAAGAGCAGGTGCAGGTTGGCCCACAGGCCCGCGCCGTTCACCCGGGAGACGGCCGCCAGCATGTGGTGGTGGTTGTTCCAATAGGTCCCCAGGTACACGAAGCTGAGCACGTAGGCCAGGAGCACCGGCAACTCGTGTCCCAACGCATGCCAATCAGTACCAGTCGGGATGTGCAGCTCGAGCACCATGATCGTGATCAGAACCGCAATCACAGCATCGCTGAACGCCTCTAGCCGTCCCTTGGGCACGGCAGGAGCCTAAACCGCGAGAAGCGAGGCGTCAGTCCCTCTGTCCCTCTTGCCTTTTCGAGGCTCGCAAACCTTGCTCTACAGAGTTACGCTCCCGTCGATGACGGCCGCGCGGGCGACACTAATCATGTGGTTTTACCTGCGCTCGCCGGAGCTAGCCGAGGACTTCGAGCGTCTGATGGCCAGCGATCGGGACATCGTCGGGGGCTCGTTGGACACGATGCGGGATTGGCGATTGACGCGGCCGATGGATGTCCCCGGACAGGCGGGTGAACCAGCCGATTACGTGCTGATGGCAGAGATCGTCAACATCGAGCGCTGGGAGCAACAGGCGGAGGAACGGGTCCAGGGCTTGACTGATGACTTGGCGCATCTGGTCTCCAGTCGGAAGATGCTCGTCCTCGAACGCATCCTTTGAATAGGTTTCCGCTCTGACCCCGCTTCTGCTTTGCGCGAAAAGCGGTAGTGGCCACCCCATCGGGGTTCGCAGGACTAAGGCTCCCCGTTGCGGCCATTGGGCACCAACGGCGTTCTGGTGCCCAAATCGAGCGACATCCGCGTGCATCCACAGGCATTCCGCGGGGCGAGCGCCGACATCGCGACGGTCGAATCCGGCTCAACCAAGCGGAATCCGGCTGCCGGAGACACTAAGAGCCGCCCTGGTTCGCAATCAGGAGCCCGGGGGTTCGAGTCCCCCTAGCTCCAACTCGGGAAGCCCAGCGTTCATGGGCTTTCGCCATCTCGCTCGCCTCGAAAACACCCATTGTTCGCGGCCCGTCGGTGCCCGTTGAGCGCCTTCGCTTGCACGCGATTGCAGAAGTGCGATGCGCGCCACGGGAGACGCCTCCTGCTCGTCCCAATCAGCGACGAGATTCACCACGCTGGCTGCTGCTCGCGAGGGAACGCGACACGGTGTGGCCCTCCATGTTCATCCTGCCTGGGGCCGCCCCATCGCGCAGACCGCGGGGACCGGGCGCAGGTCCTCGACCAGCACCGAGTCGACGGAGAATCCGCCCTCGCGTAGCCGGTCGGCCAGCTCATTCCCCAGGTCCCGGGCTCGCTCCGGCGCGGAGTGGCGCGCGTCCCAGAAGATGTAGACGGCCCCATCCCGGGCGAGGTGCTCGCGGACGGCACCGAGCGCCGCCTCCGGCTGCTGCCAGAAGGGAGCGACGTTGAAGGCGAAGACCTTGTCGAAGCGCCGATCGCCGAGGTCCGCGTCCTCCAGCGCGATGGCCTCGAACACAGCCCGGCGCGCGTCGACGTGCTCGCGGTTCCTCCGCGTGGCCATCTCGATCATCTTGGGCGAACGGTCGATCGCGGTGATCGTTCCGGTCGTCAGCCTCTCGCAGACCAGGGAGACCGCGACGCCGTGGCCGCAGCCGACCTCGAGCAGGCGGTCGGCCGGGCGGACCTCCAGAGTGTCGACCGCCCAGACAAACCGCTCCGATGCCTTGGCCGCCATGCCCCAGCAATAGCATCATGCGCCCGTGAAGCCCATGCTCTTCTACTCGATGGGGCGTCTCGGTGGATGACGGATAGAAGCAACTCGCCATCTCCTCCGCCTCGCGGCGGTTCCCTCCCTGCGAACGTCCTGATAGATATCGGCGGTGGCCACCTTCTGTCTGCTTCATGGCGACTGGCACGACGGGTCATGTTGGGATCCCTTGATTGGACCCCTGCGCGCACGGGGTCACGAGGCGGTGGCACCGGATATGCCATACGACGATCCCGACGCGGGATTCGAGGCGCGGGTGCGCCCGGCCCTGGCGGCCCTCGAGGGCGTGTCCGGCCCGGTCGTCGTCGTTGGGCACTCGGCGAGCTCCGGCTATGCCGCGTTCGTGGCCGAAGCGACCGCGGGCTCGTTGCTCGTTCATCTCTGCCCGCGGCTCGGCCCCTTCCCGCCGCCCGCCGGCGCGCCCGACACCTTCCGCAGGGGCTTTCCCTTCCCCGCCAGGAACGCGACAGGCGTCACGGTCTGGGACACCGAGACGGCGATCGAAGCGATGTATCGGCGTCTGCCACCCGAGACCGCCCGAGCGCTTGCCGAGCGCCTGCGCCCCGGAGCACCGCCGGCTGAATACCCGCTGCCCGGTCATCCCGACGTGCCGACCGTGCTCGTTTACGCGACAGATGATGAGTTCTTCGAGCCGGCCTGGGAGCGCTTCATGGCGCGCGAGCTGGTGGGCATCGAGCCGATCGAGATTTCCGGTGGCCACTTTCCGATGGTCGAAAACCCCGAAGCGCTCGCTGACCTGCTCGATCGCCTGGTGCGCGAGCAAACAGCGCCTCCGTAGTTCCTCGGGACGGAAAGCTATTGGGCATGCAGTTCGCGCAACCACTCCCGCTTCGCGCGAGAAACGGCAGCGCAACGGGCACCAGCCATGTTCCGGTGCCCAAAATCCAGCGATATCCGCGCATATCCACGACTACTTCGTAGGCCGGCAGCCTTCGCGCTGGGGGAGCGGATCCCGCTCAACCAAGCCGAATCGCACCCTTGCGGCGACGGTCGCCGCCCTGGTTCGCAATCAGGAGGTCGGGGGTTCGAGTCCCCCTAGCTCCACTCCAGCGACCCTCTCGCGTGTGAATCGCCCAGTGGCCGACTCGGGGGCGGGAGGCGCCCCCGAGTCGACCGGTCGGCTCAGATGTCAGATCGTGACTTTGGCGACACAGCGCTCGCCACTCTTGGGGTTGCGGGCAACGCCGACGACGGCGTCGCCACCGGCGGAGTCGTTGATCTTCCGCTCGACCGAAAAGGATCCGCTCGGGGGCTTGGTCGTCGCGGTGCCGTCGAAGACGACGTCCGAGTTGTCCTTCAGCTTCCACTTCCATTTGGCGCCGGTGCGATTCTGATCGACCTCGAACTCGACTTCGAGGCGGCCGTCGCGGGGCTTGACCTTGATCTTCGAGGTGCTCGCCGCAGTGCACGTACCGGCGCTGCGGACGGTTCCGCCACCGCCACCGCCACTTGCCGAGGCTGCGGCGGGGCCCGCTAGCGCGGTGAGCGCCACTGTTGCAAGGATGGGGATGCTCCGTCTCATTTGGGTTGGTCCTCTCTGGATGGCTCTCCGATTGGACCCAACGATGGACCCTTCCGGGTCGGGTTTTCAACGCGACATTGGTCGTAGGACCTGCGGAGATGAGAGACGTTCGGCCATTGGGCACCAACCACGCTCCAGTGCCCAAATCGAGCGCCATCCCCGTGCATCCATAGGCATTTCGGCGGGGCGGGTGCCCGTGCCGCGGCGAGCGGATCCCGCTCGCTAGCCTCGCTCGACGCGAACGACGGAGAGCATGTCGGAGGGGTGATTGGGTAGCCCGCGCTACGAGGGACTCGAAGGGACGAGAAGCCGCGGCGGTGGCTGATCGGCGTGGGCCCGCGCGAGTTCTCTCATCGGGGTGTCATGGCGTCGTTGGCGTCTCCGCCGGCGAAGCGGGGCGCTCGTCGTTTGGCCCGGCGACGAATGCGCCGACGATCCAGAGGATCGGGATGAAGAAGCCGAGGACGAACAGCACGGTGTGTCCGCGGCGGAACGTGGTGACACCCAGCCAGACGAATATTCCGATGTAGACGATTGCGAGGAGAATCCAAAGAAACGTCATTGCACTACTTCCTTCCAGTCCGTATCGCCGCCGGTATAGACGGTGATCGTCCGTTATGAGGAGAGGCGCTGGGGGTCTCTAGGCGGGCAACCGGCGGACCGTTCTCACAACTCGGAGGCGTCCAAGCAAGGAAGCCCTCAGACCGCTCGTATCCATTGAAGCACTTTCTCCCGAGCGAGCTCACCCGCGAGACCATCTGGCGCCCGCTGGGGGCTTACGACCAGAACTCGTCCCAGGCGTAGAGGTCGTTGAAGTGCTCGCGACCGTCGACAACCTTGCCGTCCTTGAGCTCGAAGACGATGCAGTTGCCGACGTCGAGGCGCTTGCCGTCTCGATCCCCTGTGCTGCGCTGGAGGCCGATCACGCGGCCATCATCACCTGCGAACAATTGCTGAAGTTCGGCCTGGAAGGTGCCCCCGGTCTCCTGCCCTATCTGGCCGAAATAAGCGAGAGTCGCGTCGCGGCCCTGGTAATCCTTGGCCATCGAGCTCCGCCCGGGCAGATGCCAAACGATGTCCTCGTCGAAGAGCTCGGTCAGGGTGTCGATGTCAGCCACGTTGAAAGCGTCATAAGCGCGCTGCATGATTGCCACGTTTTCATCTGCTGTCATGCCTTCTCCTCCTCATATGGGTGCCACAAGTCCACTATCGGACCCGATCCACCCTATAGGTGCTCATTCCCGGCCCGACAGCCGAGTGGCGGCAGGCGACGGCTGCAATCGCTCAATTCGGCGATGACAGAGGGGGCGGCCGCATGAGCCGCCCCCTCTCCCCCGCTCAGCTGGGGATTACGCCGCTACTTGGTCTTGCAGGGCGTCGTGGTGCTCACGTTGTCGACCGGGTCGCCACCGAGGTAGGTGAACGCGCCCTTCAGGGTGTACTTGCCCTTCTTGCACTTGGCGGAGACGTAGTAGGTCTTCCTCTTGCCGTGCCTCGTCTTCGCGAAGTACGTCTTGCCGACGGTGGTCTGGAAGTCGGTGATCGTCGCCACCGAGTAGACGCTTGACGGGATCGGAACGTTGAGCGTGTTCTTCCTCGGGTCGAGCGTCCCGGTAAGGACAGTCGTCAACTGGAACTGATCGTTCCGCGAGTGCAGGATGATCGTCGGCTTGCCGCCCTGTGGCTTGCCGTTGAACGCCGTCACGAGGAAGGCGAGCTTCGACGTGCACGGGGTCCCCGACGCGCCGAGGCACGCGGTCGCCTTGCCGCCACCGACCTTGGCCCTCCTGCAGAGCTGGATCGCCGATCGCGTGGTTGTGTTCTCCAGGCTCACCTTGCACTGCGCGAGCTTCTTGGTCGTGAACTTGAGCTGCTTGTCGAAGGTCAGCTTCACGTTCGTGGTCGGGACCGGAACGTTGCCCGGGCTCGTGGGCGTCCCGGGGTTCGCGTTGCTGAGCGTCGAGGTCTCGACGAACAGGGAAGCCTTGCCGAACTTCCTCTTGTCGTGCTTCCTCGGGCTGACCTTCGTCTTCAGCTGAGAGAAGTCGGTGCCCGTTGAGTCAGTCGCGTAGGCGACGCTGACCGCGGAAAGACCAACGGCCACAGCGAGGACCCAAGTCACATGCTTGCGCATATTCTCTGCACACCTCCTCTTGAGGGCCGCAGTTCGCGACGCACCCAAGCTCGGGTTTGGGGAGGCCCCGGGATCTCCCCGGGGCAGGACCAGTACCGATACGAACCTTGGCGAGGACAGAAGTTGCGTCGCCGAGGCCGCGGCTGTCAGATCTCTTACTCGCGCTGGCTTCGGAGGAGCCACTCGGCCGCTCGCGGCCCGCGCGCACCGGCGCTGATAGGTTCGTCGCCCGGACCTGATGTTCAAGCCCCTACGCGCATGCCTGGCTGGTGCAGCGGCGGTTGCCGTCCTCCTCGTCGTGATCCCGATCGCGACCGCCGGCGCGGCGAACGGTGTCCTGCCGCCGCCCCCCTCGACCTTCGTCCCCGATCGCGGCGGCAACGGCGCCGGTATGCCGTGCAAGGGACGAGTCCTGTGCGTCGGGCCGTCGGGCGCTTATTCGACGATCTCGGCGGCCGTCGCCGCCGCGAAAAGCGGGAACACCATCCAGGTTCAGGCCGGGACGTATCCCGAGCGGGTCAGCGCGAGGGGCAAGACGCTGAACCTGCGCGGTGGATTCGTATCCGGCTTCAAGAGGCGCAATCCGGCTGCGCACCCGACGGTGATCGACGGCAGGGAGGGCGGGACGACCCTGCGGCTCGTCAATGCCGGCAACTCCAACATCGACGGCTTCACGATCACGGGCGGACGCGCGCCGCTGAACGAGTTCAACGGAGCCAGCGGGTCAGGGATCTCCGTTGTCGACTCCGGCGCCGTCACGATCCGTAACAACCTGATCCAGGGCAACGACGACGGGCGGAACTTCAACACCTGCGGCTGCGAAACGAACGGCGGTGGCATCGCCGTCGGCAGCTCCCGCGGTCGCAGCTCGGTCACCGTGACCGGCAACATCATCCGCAACAACGCCGCCCACCGCGGCGCGGGCATGGCGATCGGCGTCAAGGCGGTGATCACGCGCAACCTCGTCGAGGGGAACAAGGGCGGCGGCGACCATGGTGGCGGCCTCTATCTCAACGCCCCGACGATGCTCATCCGGCAAAACCTCATCCGCGGCAACAAGATCGGCGTCCAGGCCGGCTACGGCTGGGGTGGCGGCGCAATCTTCTACGGCCCGGGCAAGCCAACGCCGAAGGCCCGCTTCGTGTCCAACCGCTTCGTCGGCAACAGCGCCTCAGTCGGCAGCGGACTCTTCATCGACGACGACGCCTCGGCGACGATCACCGGCGACCTCTTCCACGACAACGCCTGCGACGCCGGCGGCGCCGCCCTCTACGTCGACGGCACCGGGATCGTCCCAACCGGCTCGACGGCGAGGCTGGAGAACGTCACGATCACCGACCACAAGTGCAGGGCGGGCACGCGCGGGGCCGCAATCTTCACCGAGGGCGGCTCCAGCATCGAGGTGACCAACAGCATCATCACTCGCAACGGCGGCTCGTCTCAGATCTTCGTCTGCACCGACTGCGCGAGCCCTCCGCTGCCCCAGCCACCCGAGAGCACGATCGAGTGGAGCCTCCTCGGGGGTGCGGCAGTCAACGTCACGAAGGGCAAGGGGATGTTGTCCGGGGATCCGAGGTTCGCCAATCGAGCGGCGAACAACTTCCACCTCGCTCCCGGCAGCAAGGGGATCGACGCGGCCGATCCGGCGTCGAAGGTCGGGCGGGAGCCGCGACCCAACGGCGGCCGGCGCAACATCGGCGCCTACGGGGGGTCGGTCGAAGCGACGAGAAGCCGCAGGCACTGAACGTGCGCGTCCAGCTGCGTACGAAGTAGTCAGCCGACGGTCGGCAGCTTCGCGTTTCCCGGCGCTCGCAACCCGTCGAGGATGATCTCGACGAGCCGCGGCCAGCGGCCCGCGGCAGGGCCCATGGTCGCCTGGGTGATCCGGCCGAGGCCGCAGGCGATCATCGGGATGTCCTCCCAGGCGAGGTCGCTTCGCAGGTCGCCCGAGCGCTGAGCCCGCTCCACGAGCTGCTCGCAGAGCTCGCCGAGCCCCGCCGCCTGCGCGGCGGCGTCCATCACCTCTGGGCGGGAGCCCATCACCTCGCAGAGACCGCGATCCTCGGCCTGGATCTCCGCCGAGAAGCGGATGAAGTCGGCGATTCCCTCCCAGGGGTCTTCATTCTGGAGATCCTCCCGCGCCCGCTCGGCGAGGCGCTCGAAGCGCTCGGCCGCCATGGCGGCGATCAGGTCGTCCTTGGTCGGGAAGTGCCGATACACGGTTCCCACGCCGACCTTCGCGGCCTTGGCCACATCGGGCATCTGGGCGTCGAGCCCCTGGTCGGCGAAGAGCCTCTTCGCCGCCGCGACCACCGCCGCCCGGTTGCGACGGGCATCCGCCCGGAGCCCGGTGGGCGGCCTCCGCGCAGTGCGGGTTCTGTCGAGTGTGACGGCCATCATGCAAACGGAATCCGAATTCCGTATAGTGCCAAAGCGAAACCGGAACTCAGGTTCCGTTAAAGCTTATCGCAAGGACATGTCGAATTTCGAGCCCGACGTTCGTCCTACGGGAAAGACCGCAGAAGGGAGCCGCTAGATGACGACCTACGAGGAATATCTCGACCGCCGCTGGACGGCGTTGATCCTGCTCTGCGTCGCGCAGTTCATCGTCGTGCTCGACGCGTCGATCGTGAACGTCGCCCTGCCGAGCATCGGCACCGGCCTCGACTTCTCCGAGGCCAACCTTCCGTGGGTCGTCAACGCGTACGTGATCGCATTCGGCGGGTTCCTGTTGCTCGGCGGCCGCGCCGCGGACCTCCTCGGCCGGCGGCGGGTCTTCATGGCCGGGCTCCTGGTCGTCGCCCTCGCGTCGCTCCTCGCTGGGTTCGCGGCCAACCAGGGCCAGCTCATCGCCGCGCGCGCGGCTCAGGGGCTTGGCGCGGCCATCGTCTCCCCCGCGGCACTCTCGATCGTCACCACGCTCTTCAGGGACGGGGCTGAGCGCAACAAGGCGCTCGGCGCGTGGGGCGCCGTGGCCGGCTCCGCCGGTGCGGCCGGCGTCCTCCTCGGCGGCATCCTCACCGACGGCCTAGGCTGGGAGTGGGTGCTTTGGGTGAACGTGCCGGTGGCGCTCATCGCCCTCGCATTCACGCCGCGGCTCATTCCGGAGAGCCGCTCGGAGTCGACGACGCGCCACTTCGACGCCGCCGGTGCGGTCAGCGTCACCGCCGGCCTGTCGGTCCTCGCCTACGCGTTCCTCGACGCGTCGAGCTCCGGCTGGGGTTCGACCAAGATCATCAGCCTGCTTGCGCTCTCGGTGGTCCTGATCGGCGCCTTCGTCGCCATCGAGCTGCGCTCGAAGGCCCCGTTGGTCCCGTTCCGGATCTTCCGGCTGCGGACGCTCACCGGCGCGAACGTCGTCGGGATCCTGCTCGGCGCATCGCTCTTCTCGATGTTCTTCTTCATCTCGCTCTACATGCAGCAGGTGCTGGGCTACAGCGCGATCCACGCCGGGCTCTCCTACCTGCCGCTGGCGGTGACGATCATCGTCGCGGCCGGTCTCGGCGGTCAGCTCGTGACGAGGTTCGGCTTCAAGCCGATCCTCGCTGCGGGAATGCTGTTCGTCGCGGTTGGGCTGGCCTGGTTCAGCCAGGTTTCAGTCGGCGGCGGCTTCCTGGCAGACATCCTCGGGCCGTCGCTCCTGGCGGCGATGGGCCTCGGGTTCGGCTTCGTCACCTCCACTATCGCCGCCGTCTCGGGCGTGGAGGAACGGGAGCAGGGCCTCGCGAGCGGGTTGATCAACACCTCGCAGCAGATCGGCGGGGCGCTCGGGCTCGCAGTCCTCTCGACGATCGCGACCACGCGGACCGACGACGTGATGGCGAGCGGCGCTTCATCGCTGCCGAACGCCCTGACCGAGGGGTTCCAGAGCGCGTTTCTTGGCGGCGCGGTGATCGCCGCCCTGGGGTTCGTCGCGACGCTGGTCCTGATCCGCACGCGAGACAGCAGGGCTCACGTGGCGATGGCGAACGCGCAGGCAACGCCCGCCGAGGCCTAGCGAGCGCGACGAGCTCAACCGCGTCCTCGGGTAGAGCCCGCTGGCTCTCAGGCGCTACGCGAGGCCGGCGGCCTCGAGGCCCGCGGTCGGGTCCGCGTACATCTCCATTCGCACCTGCTTGCCGTCGCGCATCGTGAAGACCTGGGAGAGGTGCATGTCGACCTCGAGGCCCGTCGTTTTCGCCCGCCCCCGCTGCCGAAGGATCGCCACCACCTTGTCCCCGGCGTCGCGGAGCTCCTCGACGTGGATCTCCCACTCGTCCCAGGCCTCGAGCCAGTCGCGCATGAACTGTCGCGCGCCCTCGATGCCGAGGTACTGCTGCTGCTCGGGCCATCCCTCGAAGGTCGACATGTCCCAGACGAACTCCGGCGCGATGATCTCGGCCGGGAAGTCCAGCGTCGCTCGAAAGTGCTCGTAGCCGGCTCGAACGATCTCGATGTTCTCCTGAGACATCGTCCTCGGCCCTAGCGCTTCGGCGGCAGGGAGCGTGCGTAGTCGGCGCCGCGACTCACCCAGCGCTCGAGCTGGCGCTTGGTCCGCACGGCGTCCAGGTCGACGCGAAGCCAGCCGTTCATCTCGCGGCCGCGCATCTCGAAGCGCCGCGCTCCCGGCTTTGCGGCAAGAGCCTCCGTCTTCGTCGGATCGCAGCGAAGGAGAAGGCCGCCCTGGCCGCTGGCGGCAACCGCCATGTGACCGCCGATCAGGAACGCGAGCCCGCCGAACATCTTCTGCTCGGCCAGGTCGCGCTCGCCGCCGAGCAGCTCCCTGATCCGGTTCGCCAGGTCTTCGTCGTACGCCACGGGTCGATTATGAGCCGACCCTCGAGTACGTGAGGTCGAAGTCGACGGCCCAGGTCTCCCCGTCCTCGGCCTTCTCCCACCTGCCGGTGATCGTCCGGCCGTCGTCACCGATGGTGGCGTTGAACCGCTGCGGGAACGGATTCGTCGCATCGCGCCACATCCGCCAGGTCTTGCCGTCGAACGTCATTTCGTAGACGCGGTGGACACCCCGCGAGTCGAAGTAGTGCTGGCGAAGCTCCTCCTCCCGCTCACCGGCGCCGATGATCGCGATCCCGTCGGGCGCCTCCGGGAGGTCGACGTGCCAGCGCTCGATCAGGAACGCCCGGCCCTCGAGCCACTCGAAGCTGACCCGACCCTCCCCCGGCCATGGAGGACCGCCGGGCGGGACGGCCTCCATGGTCCATTCTCCGACGAGTACGTCCAGCCGGTCCATTCGATCAGTCGTCGCGCTCGACTACGAAGATCGAGTTCCCGTCGGGGTCGCGGAGCCAGAACATGGGCGGGACCGGATCGCCCATCCGGGAGACCTCCTCGTCGACGTCGACTCCGCGCTCCCGCAACTCCGCGTGGGTCGCGTCGACGTCGCGGCTCGAGAGCGCGACGCGGGTCTCGACGCCCGTCGGGTCGCCCTCGCGCGGCGGGACGATCGCCACCGTCGTGCCGGCGCCCTGCGGGGCGACCTCGATCCACCGCTCGCCCTTTGGACCGAATGGAACGTCGGAGCGCTGCTCGAAGCCGAGCTTCTCCGTGTAGAACGCGAGGGCCCGGCCCTGGTCGCTCACGGGGACGATGACGGTGCCGACCTGGACGATGCCCGTGTCGGTGGCGGTCTCGCTCATGGTGGTTCCTCCTGGTGGGGTTGGGTTTCGCCACTGAGACCGCCGGCGCCGACGAAACTAATCGGAGAGATGGCTAGCGCATCGCGAACGCGAACATGCGCTCCGCGTCGATGCGGGCGTATACCGGCCCCGAGTCGAGGAAATCGCTCTCCCAGTCGGTGCCATAGCGCGGGACGTAGATCTCGAGCAGCGCCTCCCGGAAGCCGTCCTCGACCGAAACTCGCTGCGCCGTCCCGTGGACCGTCACCGCGAGCTCCTCGCCCGGGAGGTGAGTGGCGCTCACTCGCGGCCTCGCGTCGATATGCCGGAAGCGCACCGAGTCGGGGGCGGAGCCGAAGTGAAACGCGCCCCGATAGAAGACGCCGTCGACCGGGCCGACGATCGGACGGCCGTCCGCCGTAGTCGTGGCGACGGCGAGCAGGCACATGCCCTCGAGTCGCTCGGCAACCTGGGAGGCCGTCATCCGCCGCTCGGGGGTGTGGATGCGCAGCAGGTGCGCTCCGGCGCCGGCGTAGCTGCGGTCGAGAAGCGCCTGGAGGGCTTCGAGATCCTGAGGGGTTTCGCGCACCGTTGCCTAGGGAGCCTGCTGAAAGCGGTAGCCGCAGTGCTTGCAGACCCGGGCGGCGGCGAGAACGGTCTCGGCGCAGTCAGGGCACGTCTTCGTGGACGACTTCGCCGGCTCCGATCCGGCCCCGGGCGGCGGGGAGTCGTCGCGCACGGTTGGCAGGTCAACGCGCGCCGGCTGCGAGATCACGCGCGTGGACGCCTCGCTTCGCTCGTCGGTCTGGCGAACTGCCGGCCTCCCGCGCGGTGCCGCCTTGGGCGGGGGCACCGGCTCCGGGGCCGGCGCGGGCTTCGGCGCGCGTTTCGTGGCGGGCGCGGCCGCGAACCTCGACGCCCCGATCCAGCCGAGGACCCCAGCTCCGGCGAGGATGAGCGAGGCGAACGCGAAGTCTCCGAAGTACGCGTCGACGATGGCGTTCACCGCGCCCGTTCCGCCGGCCGCGCTGGTGATGAGCAGGCGGGCAGCGAAGTAGACGATCACCATCAGGACGCCGGCGACGAGCATCGTCTTGGCGACGCTTCGCACCGCGTCGGCGCGGTCGACGGCGCGGAAGAGAAGCCACGAGAGGAACGCGAGGGCGGCCAGGCCGAGGGCACCTGGGAGCCAGCTGAGCGAGTCGAGCGCCCGCACGATGCTCAGCACCCCGGAGGGCGGCTTGACCTCGAGGCCCACGGGGGGCACGCTCACCCCCGCCGGCAACCCGAGCTTCTTGGCGACCAGCGGACCGAGGGTCTTCAGCTGCAGCGTCGCGCTGTCGGCGTCGCCGTTGACGAGCGATGAGTGGACCTTGGCGACCTGGACCCGGAAGTCCTTCTGGAACTTCGGATCGGCGATGACCGAGTCGACGGTGCCGCCGACCTGGCCCGCGGAGACTGCCCCTCCCGAGCTCCCCGAGATCGTGTCCGAGACCGCATTGGAGACCTCGCTCTGCACGGCCGGGTCGTCGAGCGCATCCGACGCCCGGTGCGCGAAGTGCGACGAGTCGAGCACCGCGCCGCCGATGTAGCCGAGGAAGAGGGCGACGACCAGGAGGATGCAGGCGAAGATGAGCGGCGGGCGGGGCGCGCGGTTGAGGATCTGGGCTGTGATGCTCGGTCGTTCGGCCCCTGCCACTGAGGCGAGGCTAACCTACGAGCGCCCTGCTCGACTTCGGCCAGTACATCGTCATCGTCGCCGCCGGCGGGCTCATTCTCGGCGCGGTCGCGCCCGGCCTGCTCGGGGGCCGGAGCTCGGTCCGCCTGATCGAAGGGGCTCTTCTCGGCATCGCCGGGGCGGTGCTCGGCGGGCTCGTCGGGTGGTACGCGATCCACAGCCGGATCGCCGGGTTCGTCCTCGCCGCGCTTCTCGTCCTGGCCCTCGTCTACTCGATGAGGACCGTGTCCTCGTCCGTATAGGCGGGCGAGCAGCAGCAGAACAGCACCAGCGGCTCGCCGCTCGCGTTCCACAGCTTGTGCGGGGTGTCCGGCAGGATGACCACCGCCTGGCCGGCGGTGACATCGAAGGTCGCCTCGCCGAGCTTCATCCTTCCCGCGCCCGCGACGAACAGGTAGATCTCCTCCGTCCGGCGGTGGAGGTGCTCGGCGGTCTCGCCGCCCGGAGGGACGGTCGCCTCGGCGAGTGACTGGTTGAACGCGCCGGCGCCCGGGCTCGCGATCTCGCGGACGGTGGAGCCGTCGGGCGCCACGATGGGCTCGAGGCTTGCGATCCCGACCGGCCGTGTCACGAGACGCCCGCTTCCATCATCCGTGCGCAGCGTAGTCGCAGGCCACGAGGAGCAACGATGTTCATCAGACCCCAGCGCCCAGGCCATTCGGGCTAGTTTTCACGCCGAGGAGAGTGGGCGAACCGACGATCTACCGCAGCGCGGACCCCGACGTCGACGTCCCGAGCGCCGACGTCACGGCGTTCGTGCTCGAGCGTGCGGGCGAGCGGGGCGATCGCCCGGCGCTGATCGACGGGCCCTCCGGGCGCGAGCTGTCCTACGCGGACCTCGCGGACCGCGTGGCGAGCCTCGCCGCAGGCCTCGCCGATCGCGGCTTCGGGAAGGGTGACGTGCTCGGGGTCTTCATGCCGAACGTTCCCGAGTACGCGATCGCCTTCCACGGCGCCGCGGCCGCCGGTGGCATGTGCACGACGATGAACCCGCTGTACACGGCGAACGAGGTCGCGCACCAGCTCTCCGACTCCGGGGCCCGCGCCCTCCTCACCGTCCCCGCGTTCGCCGACGTAGCGCTCGACGCCGCGGAGCGGGAGGGCGTCGACGACGTCTTCGTCGTCGGCGAGGCCGACGGTGCGACGCCCTTCGAGGAGCTCCTGGGCGACTCCGCGGAGGCGACTTCGCCGGCGCTTGACCCAGCCGCCGACCTCGCGGTCCTCCCCTACTCCAGCGGTACCACCGGCCTCCCCAAGGGCGTGATGCTCACGCACCGGAACCTCGTCGCCAACCTGGTCCAGGTCCAGGGGAGCTTCCCGATCGCCGACGACGACGTCCTCATCGGCTGCCTCCCCTTCTTCCACATCTACGGGATGACGGTGATCATGAACCAGGGACTCCGCGCCGGGGCGACGATCGTCACCATGCCCAGGTTCGACCTCGACCAGTTCCTCGACCTCATCGAGGGCCACGGCGTCACGCGCGCCTACGTCGTCCCGCCCATCGCGCTGGCCCTTGCGAGGCATCCGGCCGTCGACGAGCGTGACCTTTCGAGCGTCGAGATCGTGATGTCGGGCGCCGCTCCGCTCGGCGCCGAGCTCGCCGAGCAGGTGGCCGGTCGCCTCGGCTGTACGGTCATTCAGGGCTACGGTCTGACGGAGACCAGCCCGGTCACGCACCTGATCCGCCCCGATGGGGAGAACCGGCCCGGCTCGGTCGGCAGGCCCCTGGCGAGCACCGAGTGCCGCCTCGTCGACCCGGAGACAGGCGCAGACGTCGAGGCCGGCGAGCGCGGCGAGCTTTGGATCCGCGGGCCACAGGTGATGCGCGGCTACCTCGGGAACGAAGAGGCGACCGCTGCCACCGTCGACGCCGACGGCTGGCTTCACTCGGGCGACATCGCGACCGTCGACGCCGATGGCTTCTTCGAGATCGTCGATCGCCTCAAGGAGCTCATCAAGTACAAGGGGTTCCAGGTGGCGCCCGCCGAGCTCGAGGCGCTTTTGATCACCCATCCGGCGGTCGCCGACGTCGCTGTCATCGGCGTGCCGGACGAGGAGGCGGGCGAGCTACCGAAGGCCTATGTCGTCGCGGCCGACGGCGCCCCGGACGCCGACGAGCTCATGTCCTGGGTCGCCGAGCAGGTCGCGCCGCAGAAGCGCATCCGGCTGGTCGAGGTTGTCGACGAGATCCCGAAGTCGCCCTCGGGGAAGATCCTCAGGCGCAAGCTCGTCGAGCGCGAGCGCGAGCGCGCGGCGAGCTGAGCGCGGGGCGCGCGAGCCGATGCGCTACGCGGCGTTCCTGCGAGCCGTGAACCTGGGCTCGACGCGAAAAGCACCGAGCGCCAGCCTTCGGGCCGCATTCGAGGAGATGGGCTTCAGCGACGTCGCGACGTTCCGAACCAGCGGCAATGTCGCGTTCTCGACCGCGGGCGCCGCCGGTGGCGATGACCGCCTCGCGCGGACGGTCGAGAACGGGCTCGAGGCGACCCTCGGCTTCGAGGTCCCCGTGTTTCTTCGCAGCGAGCGTCGGTTGCGGGCGATCGCCTCCCACGAACCGTTCGACCGCGCGGACGCCGACCGCTCGAGCGGAAAGCTTCAGGTCTCCCTGCTCGCGAAGGCGCCGGGCGCTGCGGCGCGCAGGAAGGTGCTCGCGATGGCCGGCGACGATGATCTCCTCGCCTTCAGAGGGGCCGAGCTCTATTGGCTGCCGAGCGGGGGGCTCCTTGACTCTGACCTCGACCTGGCGGGGATCGACGACGTGGTCGGTCCGAGCACCCGGCGGACGATGCAGACGATCGCGCTCATGGCCGCGAAGTACTTCGGTGGGTGATCATCCAGCCGTGGGCGCCATCGGCATCGACCTCCTCGAGATCACCCGGCTGGAACGCGCGCTCGAGCGCCGGCCGAGGCTCGCCGCGCGCCTGTTCACCGTCAGCGAGCTCGACTACGCGGGCCGGCGGCGCCGGCCCGGCCGCCACCTCGCCGCGCGGTTCTGCGCCAAGGAGGCCGTCGCCAAGGCGCTCGAGCTCGAGGCGTGGAGCCCGCACGACGTGGAGGTGACGAGCTCCGGGGATGCCCCGAGGGTCGTCCTCCGAGGTGCGGCTGCCGAGCGAGCCGAGGCGCTCGGCGTGCGAGTCGAGGTCTCGCTCACCCATGGGCGCGAGCTCGCGGCAGCAGCGGCCATGCTCCAGCCCGCGGAATGAGAAGAGGCGCCTTGCGGCGCCCCCTCCCAGTCCTACATGCAGCAGCGCCTAGCTGTGATGGCGCCGGTGATGACGACGATGGTGCTTGCGCACGTGCTTCCGCGCGACCAGCTTCACCTTGCGGTAGTCGGCGCTCGCGCCCGGGATCACGTCGGCCCCGTTCTTGAACGTCGAGGTGATTGAGACCCGATAGCCGCGCCCAACCTGCAGCGAGCTCGCGGGGACGATGCGCTTCGACACTCGCGTCCACGAGGCGGTCGCGGTCAGCGGCGCGTTGTGGATCGGCTCGGCAACCGCGGCGCCCGACTTGGCGCCGACGATGTCGACCGTGTAGCGGGCGCTGTTGCCCGCGACGCTCAGCAGCGACGCCGTCTTGGCGAAGCGGCCGAGGCTGAGGACGAGGTTTCCTGCCCTGCGTCCGCTCGCGCCCCTGTACTTGAACGCGCGACTGGTGAACGAGCCGCTCGACGTCGCTCCGACACCCGTGAGGCTGCCGACGCGCGTGCTCAGGAAGTACCCGTGCTGCGAGTTGCTGACGCTCGGGCACGTGAGCGTCTCCAGGCACAACCCCGTGTGCGTCGCGGAGCTTGCCCAGCCACCCTTGACCAGATAGACGCTCCGCGCGGTCTTTGCCCCTGCCACGCTCGGGACGACGAGCGCTGCCAAGACGGCCATCGCCGCCAGGCGAATAACTCGACTTCTCATCACTACCCCTTCTTTCACCCCCGGCTGCGCCTCCTTGCCTGCCGAGGGCCTATCCCAATACCGTGGAGGCGCTGGGCGCAGTTGTACCGCAAATCGGTTAGTACAAACGCCGTACTCCCTCGTCGTATATTCGTCGAGCGGCAGACATGGCCAAAGTCTTGGCAAGTTCTGCCGCCTGGGTGCAATTGGGGTTGCGAAAAGCCGCTCAGGCCAGGGCTGAGCGGTCGAGCCCGGCGATGGTCGCCACCCCGCTCAGCGCCATCGTGAGGTCGAGCTCCGCGAGGAGCATGCGCAGCACCGTTGCCACCCCGGCCTCGCCCTCGAGCGCGAGGCCCCAGATGTACGGGCGACCGAGGAGAACGGCGTCGGCGCCGAGTGCCAGCGCCTTGAAGACATCGGCTCCGCATCGCACGCCGCTGTCGAGGAGGACCGTCAGCTCCTCGCCCGCCGCCTCGACGACGGCGGGAAGCGCGTCGAGCGAAGCGATGGCCCCGTCGACCTGCCGGCCCCCGTGGTTGGAGACGATCACGCCACGGGCGCCCCGGCGCGCCGCCTCGCGCGCGTCGTCGGGATGGAGGACGCCCTTGATGACGACGGGCAGCGAGGTCCATTCGCGCAGGCGCTCGAGGTCGTCCCAGGTGAGCGACGGGTTGACGTAGACGCCGATGTAGTGACCGATCGCGGCACCGAGGTCCTCCTCCGGCGGGACCTCGAGCGCGGCCCGGAAGACCGGATCGGCGAGGTAGTTGGCGTTGCCGACCCCCTCGAGGAACGGCAGCCACGCCTGCTGCAGATCGCGCGGCTTCCACCCGGGGATGAAGGTGTCCACGGTCACGACGATCGCCTCGCAGCCGGCCGCCTCCGCGCGGCGCACGAGGCTGGCAGCGAGCTCCTCGTCGTTGGGCCAGTAGAGCTGGAACCAGCGAGGGCCCTCGCCCGACGCCTCGCCGATCTGCTCGACCGTGCGCGTGGCGGCGGAGCTCACGATGAGCGGCAGCCCGATGGCGGCCGCTGCCCGCGCGGTGGCCTCCTCGCCGTCTGGGTGGGCGATGCCGTGGACGCCGATCGGCGCGAGGAGCACCGGAGCGGGCAGCCGGCGGCCGAGGAGGTCCACCGACAGATTGCGATCGGCGACGTCGCGGAGCATGCGCGGGACGATGCGAACGCGCTCGAATGCCTCGCGGTTGGCGCGCATCGTCGCGCCGGTGCCGGCGCCCGCGTAGATGTAGCCGGCGGCCCGGTCGTCCATCGCCTCCTCCGCGGCCGCCTCGAGCTCGGCCCAGTCGATCGGGATCGACGGCGTCTCACCGGCGAGACCGCGACCGTAGATCTCACGGTAGTAGTCGCCGTACGGGGCGGGGGGCTCGCTCACCGACGGGATCCTAAGCCGAGGCCATAGAGTCCGGTGGGATGGCGAGCGTGCGCGAGGCGGCCTTCGACCTCTTCCGCGAGCGCGGGATGACGACGATGTTCGGCAACCCCGGCTCGACCGAGCTCCCGATGCTCGCCGACTACCCCGACGACTTCCGCTACGTCCTCGGGCTCCAGGAGGCCGTCGCGGTGGGGATGGCCGACGGCTTCGCCCAGGCGTCCGGGCGTCCGGCGCACGTCAACCTCCACACGGCGCCCGGGCTCGGCAACGCGATGGGCGCCATCTTCAACGCCCAGGCGAACCACTCGCCACTGCTAGTCACCGCCGGGCAGCAGGCGCGCTCGCTGATGACCCTGCAGGCGAACCTGACGAACCGCGACGCCACGCGGGTCCCCCATCCATTCGTCAAGTGGAGCTTCGAGGCCGTCCGACCCGAGGATGTGCCGCTCGCTCTCGGGCGCGCGATTCACCTCTCGAGCCTTCCCCCGCTTGGCCCCACCTTCGTCTCGGTGCCGATGGACGACTGGGATGCCGAGGTCGACGACTCCGAGGCGCGACACGTCATCCGGCGCCGAGTCGAGGGCCGCGCCGTCGCGCCCGCCCAGACGGTGGCGCGACTCGCCGAGCGCATCGCGCAGGCCTCGAGCCCGGCGCTCGTGGCAGGCCCCGACATCGACGCGGCCGGCGCCTGGGACGCCGCGGTCGCGCTGGCCGAGCGCCAGCGATTGCCTGTGTGGGCCACGCCGCCGCCCGGCGGCGGCCGGCTCGGGTTTCCCGAGGGCCACCCGAACTTCCGCGGCAGCCTGCCACCCGCCATCGGTCCGGCGGGCGAGATGCTCGCACCGCACGACCTCGTCCTCGTCGCCGGCACCTCGGTCTTCCCGTACTACCCGAACATCCCGGGCCCACTGCTCGCCGACGGCACGGAGCTCGTCGCCATCACCTCCGACCCCGACGAGGCGTCGAGGGCCCCGATGGGCGAGGCGATCGTCGCCGACGTCAGGCTCACGCTCGAGGCGCTCGTCGAAGCCGTCGAGGAGGCGGTCCGCGAGGCGCCCGAGCCGCTCCCGCCCCCTGAGGCGGGTGAGGAGACGGAGCCGCTCTCGCCGACCATGGTGCACAACACGCTGGCCCAGGTCTTCCCAGAGGACGGGATCGTGGTGCTCGAGTCGCCCTCCTCGACGCTCGCCCTTCGAAACCAGCTTCGGATCTCGCGCCCCGGCAGCTACTACTTCGGGGCCGGCGGCGGCCTCGGCTTCGGCCTCGCTGCCTCGATCGGCGTGCAGCTCGCCCAGCCGGACCGCCCGGTTGTCTGCGTCCTCGGCGAGGGCTCGGTCCAGTACGCGGTGACCGGCTTCTGGACCGCCGCCGCGTACGGCGTGCCAGTGACCTTTCTGGTGCTCCGCAACTCGGAGTACGCGATCCTCAAGTGGTTCGGGTCGATCGAGGAAGTGAGCGGGGCGCCCGGCCTCGACCTTCCGAAGCTCGACTGCGCGGCCGTCGCCGCCGGCTACGGCGTCCAGTCGAAGCGGGTCTCCGGTCGCGAGGAGCTGCACTCGGAGCTCGCCGCCGCGATCGGCGCCGACGGGCCGCGCCTGGTCGAGGTCGAGGTGGCCCCGGGGATGGCCCTCTTCTAGCCACCCGAGCGATGGCGGGGGCCGAGGCCAAGCTGGAGCGCATCGCCCCGCCCGCGGCCGGGCCGGCGCCGGACCGCGCTCCGGAGTGGGTCGCGGGCGGAACGCCGCCGGGCCTACGCGCGGACCTGGCGGCGATCGTGGGCGCCGGCAGCGTCCTCGGCCGGCCGATCGACCTCATCCGCTACGCCACCGACGCCAGCCCCTACCGCGTGATCCCGAAGGCCGTCGTGCTCGCCCGGAGCGCCGAGGACGTGGCCGGGGTTCTCGCCTACGGCCGCCGCAGCGGCGTCCCGGTGACGCTGCGCGGCGGCGGGACGAGCCTCAACGGTCAGGGACAGACCGAAGGCATCCTGGTGGACGTTCGACGCCATTTCGGCGGCGTGGCGGTCGAGGACGGGGGCGAACGGGTGCGGGTGGGCCCCGGGACGGTTCTCGGCCACGTGAACCGAGTCCTCGCCCCGCTGGGACGCAAGCTCGGCCCCGACCCGGCGAGCACCGACATCGCGACGGTCGGCGGAGTCGTGGCGAACAACTCCGGCGGGATGCGGTGCGGCGTGGTGCGCGACTCCTACAGCACCGTGCGCTCGACGACCTTCGTGCTGCCCTCCGGTACCACGATCGACACCGCGTCCGCCGGGGCGGAGGAGCGCTTCGCGGAGGCCGAGCCCGAGCTGGCCGCGGGGCTCGCGGAGATGCGCGAGGAGATCCTCGCCGACGCGGAGCTCGCCGAGCGGATCCGGCGCAAGTTCGAGATCAAGAACACCACGGGCTACCGCCTCTGCGCGTTCCTCGACGCCGAGACGCCGCTCGAGATCTTCCGCCGCGTTCTCGTGGGGTCAGAGGGGACTCTTGCCTTCATGGCCGAGGTCGTCTTCGAGACGGTCCCCGTGCCCGGTGCTGTGAGCACCTCCTGGATCCACTTTCCGTCCCTCGAAACCGCCACCGAGCCGGTCCCTGAGCTCGTTGCGGCCGGTGCGACGGCCGTAGAGCTGATGGTGGCGCCATCGCTGATCGCGGCGAGCTTCAACATCCCCGGGACGCCGGAGACGTGGCGAGAGCTGCCGCCGGAGTCGGCCGCGCTTCTCGTCGAGCTGGGGGCCGATGACGCGGCGGGTCTCGACGAGGCCGAACGCACCGCCACCGAGCTCCTCGCCGGACGCGAGCTCGTCGCGCCGATCGACTTCACGCGTGACGAGGAGCGCATCGAGATGTCGTGGCGCGTGCGCGAGGGGATGCACGGCTTGCTCGGGAAGCTGAAGCCGGCGGAGAACGCTCTCATCGTCGAGGATGTCTGCGTTCCACCCCCGCGCATCGCCGAGTGTGCGCGCGACCTTCAGGCGCTGCTGGGCGAGCACGGCTTTCTCCCGGGCGTGGCGGGCCACGCCTCCGCCGGGAACCTGCACTTCATGCTCACTCCCGACTTCGCCAAGTCCGAGGACACGGAGCGCTACGAGGCGTTCATGGGCCAGCTCATCGCGCTGATCCTGGACAAGTACGACGGGTCGTTGAAGGCGGAGCACGGGACCGGGGTGAACATGGCGCCGTTCGTCGAGCGGGAGTGGGGCGCCAAGGGGACGGAGCTCATGTGGCGGGTGAAGGAGCTCGCCGACCCGGACGGCGCGCTCAACCCGGGCGTCGTCCTCAACCGCGACCCCGGCGTGCACCTGCGCAACCTGCACACGAACCCGGCGATCGAGGAGGTCGCCACCTCATGCGTCGAATGCGGGTTCTGCGAGCCCGTATGTCCGAGCCGGAACCTCACCACGACGCCGCGCCAGCGGATCGTCATCCGGCGGGAGATCGCGCGCCAGCCCGCCGGCTCGCCGGTCGCCGAGGCGCTCCTCCGCGACTACTCCTACGACGTGATCGACACGTGCGCGGCCGATGGGAGCTGCGCGCTCGCGTGCCCGGTCGGCATCGACACGGGGAGGCTCGTGAAGGAGCTGCGCGGCCGCCAGCAGACCGGCCGGTCGGAGGCGGTGGCGCTCGCGGTCGCCCGGCGCTGGAAGGCGGTCGAGCGGGCGGCTCGCGGGGGCCTGCGACTGGGCCACGCGATCAGCTCGGTCGCCGGCGACGCCCCGGTGCGGGGCGTGAGCCGGGCCGCCCGCCGCGCCGTGGGCCGCGAGCTCGTCCCGGAATGGAGCGCGGAGATGCCGCCGGCGGCCGAGGGCTCGCTGCCGGTCACTCAGCGGGAGGGCGCTGCCGCCGTCTACCTGCCCGCGTGCGTCAACCGCATCTTCGGGCCCGCCGAGCCCGGCTCGGGAGTGGTCTCGGCGATGGTCGAGGTCTCGCGGCGGGCCGGGAATCCGGTGTGGATCCCGCCGGACGTCGCCGGGCGGTGCTGCGGGACGCCCTGGAGCTCGAAGGGTTTCCAGAGCGGCCACGAGTGGATGGCGAGGGAGACGTTCGACGCGCTCTGGCGCTGGAGCGACGGCGGCGAGCTCCCCATCGTCGTCGATGCTTCCTCCTGCACCTATGGCATTGCGCGCGAGATTCGCGGCAAGCTCGAGCCCGAGGCCTCCGAGCGGCACCTCGAGCTGGACGTGCTCGACGGCGTGGAGTGGTGCGCGCGGCTGCTCGACGGCCTCGAGCCACGCCGGGTCGCGCGCGTAGCGACGCACCCCACCTGCTCGACAAGACACCTCGGACTCACCCGGCGCCTGACCGGCGTGGCCGCTGCGCTTGCCGATGAGGTGATTGAGCCTCCGAGCGCGCGCTGCTGCGGGTTCGCCGGCGACCGTGGCTTCCTCCATCCGGAGCTGACCGCCGCCGCGACCGCGCCCGAGGCGGTCGAGCTTGCCGGCGAGCAGTTCGACGCCTACCTGTGCGGGAACCGGACGTGCGAGGTGGGCCTTCGGAGAGCGACCGGTAAGAGCTGGCGCTCGCCCGTGGAGCTCCTCGAGGAGCTCACCCGCGCGTGAATCTACCGCCCACCGTCGAGGCGATGGTGCTGCGCTCGCTCGTTGCGCTCCCGCGCCCGGTGATTCGCGCGCTGGCCGGCAAACCGATCGAGATCGACGGCCAGCTGATGGAGCCGGAGATGCAGCTCGGCACGCGCCTCGACCACCTCAACCCCTCGCCTCCGGTCGAGGAGCTCCCGGTCGGGGCGGCGCGCGAGCGTCTGGAGCACGACGCGCGCGTCTTCGCCGGTGCCCGCTTTCAGGTCGCCGAGGTGCGGGACCTGGAGATCGCGGGCGGCGACGGGCGACTGC
Organism: uncultured Actinomycetes bacterium; assembly: GCA_963771655.1. Lineage (GTDB taxonomy): Bacteria > Actinomycetota > Thermoleophilia > Solirubrobacterales > 70-9 > JAWVFM01. The sequence continues at coordinate 285,920 of CAVYUG010000004.1, forward strand.
CCGCTCGCCTCTACGCCGGCGCCGGCGCACCGACCCCCTCGCCCCTCCTCGTCTACTTCCACGGCGGAGGATGGACGCTCGGGAGCATCGAAAGCCACGACAACGTGTGCCGGTTCCTCGCGACCGAGGCCGGCATCCGCGTCCTGTCGATCGGCTACCGCCTCGCGCCGGAGAGCCGCTTTCCCGCCGCCGCCGACGACGCGATCGCGAGCTTCCGCGACGCTGCGGCTCGCGCGGCGGAGCTCGGGGGTGAGCCCGAGCGGGTCGGGGTGGGCGGCGACAGCGCTGGGGGCAACCTCGCGGCCGTGTGCTGCCTCGACGCCCGTGAGAGTCAGGGCCCCGAGCCGTGCTTCCAGCTTCTGATCTACCCCGCCGTGCAGGTCGGCGACCGGAAGCGGCCCTCGTACACGCTCTTCGGGGAGGGATACTTCCTCACCACAGCCGAGATGGACTGGTTCGACGCCCACTACCTCGGACCCGATCCTGAATCGGCCGCCCGCGATCCTCGCGCCGCGCCCCTCCGCGCCGAGGACCACTCCGGTCTGCCGCCGGCCCTCGTCGTCGTCGCGGGCTACGACCCCCTGCGCGACGAGGGCATCGAGTACGCCAAGCGCCTGCGAGAGGCCGGAGTTGACGTCGAGCTTCAGCGGGCGCCGGGGTTGCCGCACGGATTCGCGAACGCCGCCGGGCTGGGGCACGCGGCGCCGGCCGCCATGCGCGAGGTCGCCGGGTCGCTTCGGCGGGCCCTTACGGCTTGAAGTAGGCCTTCGTCTCGCTGCGGACCATGCCGGTGAGGTTGCCGAGCGCGATGTTCGCGTCGGCGAGGTGCAGGCCCCACGTCGGGTCCGGGATCGCGCTCAGGTGCGGAGCGCCGGGCTGGTCGCTGATCTGCAGGACGTTGGCGTTGCCCGCGCTCGAGCACGCGCCGCGATAGGCCTGGTCGTACTCGGCCCAGGCGGTGGTCGTGGGCGGCGTCGGGAACCCCACGAGCATCGTCGCGAGGCCGATCGTCGTGCCGGGCGCGAACGGGGCCGTCGGGATGATCGTCTGGAGTGCCCTCGAGCCCGGATAGGCACAGAGGATCGCTGCATGGGTCACTCGGGGCCCGGCTGGCCGTTCGTGCGCCCGAAGAGCGAGTCGGCCGGGACCGGCGCGTTGAACGTCGACCACGCGACGACGCAGCCTGTCTGCGTCCGGGAGTCGCACGCGCCGATGTGCTTGAAGTCGCCGCCGGAGTCCTTGCCCTTCTTCACGAGGACGTTGCCGCCGAGCAGAATCGCCGAGATGAGCCGCTTGCGAAGCGCGCGCCTCGGGTCGATCTGCTCGGCGATGAGCTGGCGAAGCGTGAACGTGCCCTGGGAGTGCCCGATGAGGACGAACGGCCGGCCGTCGTTGTACTTCCTAAGGTAGGTCTTCCAGCCCTGGAGGGCGCTGTTGTAGGCGATCTTCCGCATCCGCGGAGTGATCGTGTCGGGGCCCTGCAGCAACCTCGTGAGCGTCACCTGCCGGTACATGGGAGCGAAGACCCGGCACTCCTGCGAGTAGCGGGCTGCCTGGTAGAGGGCGATCGAGCGCTCCTCCGGGTCGATCGACAGGTCGGCGTTGTCCGTCTTGTCGTCGCTGACCGTCGGGTAGATGTAGAAGCAGTCGATCTTCGGCTTGCGGTCCGTCTTCGGGGTGTAGGCCCCCAGCGAGCTACCGTCGTTCGCGTACTTCGCGGTCTTGAGGCTCGGCCTGCACGGGTCGTTCGCGAGGCCCGGCTTGCAGAGCCAAACCGTCTTCCCCTTGGCCTGCGCGGCCGCGGGAGCGAACACCATCGCTACGGCCGCGATCAGCGCCGCTCCCGCCAAGATCCTGCCTCGCTTCCCTGCGTGCCCCATCGCGAGGAGCCTACCAGCGGATCGCGCCTGGAATCACCCGATTCATTGACTTACCCAACTGTTTAATCAATCAACGGTTGGTATCCTGCGGGCATGGCCACGGATCGAGACGCGAGCATCGAAACGGAGGGCCTCGTCCGCGAGTTTCGCAAGGGCCCCCGGGCCGTCGACGGCATCGACCTCCGGGTCGAGGAGGGGGAGATCTACGGGTTCCTCGGTCCCAACGGCGCCGGCAAGTCGACCACCGTCCTCATGCTCACGACCCTCCTACCCCCCACGGCGGGCACCGCGAGGGTCGCCGGCTACGACGTCGTCAGGGAAGGATCCCGCGTCCGCGCGGAGATCGGCGCGGCGCTGCAGGAGGCCGCCCTCGACCCGTTCCTCACCGGCAGCGAGCACATGCGGCTTCAGACCGCGCTGCACGGCCTGCCGAAGGCCGAGCGGGAGGCTCGCGGAGCCGAGCTCCTCGCACGGGTGGGCCTTGCCGAGGCGGCCGACCGGCGCGTCGGCGGCTACTCGGGCGGGATGAAACGCCGGCTCGACCTCGCTCTCGCGTTGGTGCATCGCCCGCGCATCCTCTTCCTCGACGAGCCCACGACCGGCCTCGACATCCAGAGCCGCACCGCGCTCTGGGACGAGGTCGCACGCCTCGCCGCCGAGGAGGGCGTGACCGTCTTCCTCACTACCCAGTACCTCGAGGAGGCCGATGTCCTCGCGGATCGGCTGGGGATCATCGACCACGGCCGGATCGTGGCCAGTGGCACGCCCGAGACGCTGAAGGCCGAGATCGGGCGCCCCACCGTCGAGGTGATCCCCGCCGATCAGAGCGAACGCGGTCGTGCCGGGACCGTTCTCGAGCGCTTCGGGGAACGGGTCACGGCGCCGCCGCGCGGGGTCGCCGTGCGGCTCGCAGGCGGCGAGGGAGATCTCGCGGAGGTCGTGAGGGCGCTCGACGGCGAGGGGATCCACGTCGAGCATCTCCAGCTCCACGCCCCCACGCTCGACGACGTGTTCCTCGCCAAGACCGGCCGCTCCCTCGAGGGCGCCGGCGGCGCCCGCGAACCCGACCAGGCCGACACGCCCGAGCCCGAGGCCGTCCCCGCGTGATCCGGCGGGACTCGCTCACCCAGATGGGCGTGCTCGCGAGACGCTCGGTGGTGAGGACGCTGCGGCGCCCGGCGCAGATCATCCCGGCGCTCGTCTTCCCGCTCTTCCTCCTCGCCGTCAACTCCAGCGGGCTGGCCGACGCCACCAACCTCCCGGGCTTCCCGACCAACTCCTACCTCACGTTCGCCCTCGCGATCCCGTTCATGCAGGGGGCGCTCTTCTCGGTGCTGAACGCCGGCACCGACCTGGCGAACGACGTCGAGACGGGCTTTCTCAACCGCCTCGCGCTCACACCGCTGAGCGGTGTTTCGCTCTTGACCGGCCTCCTCGCGGGGGTCGTCGTGCTCGGCCTGCTTCAGGCGGCGGCGTACCTCATCGTCGGCCTGGCGGCCGGAGCCGACCTCGCGGCGGGCGCAGGGGGGATCGCGGTGATCGTCGCCATCTCGGTGCTCATGTCGATCGGCTTCGGCGGCCTCGGCGCCTTCGTCGCCCTGCGCACCGGTTCCGGCGAGGCGGTGCAGGGAATGTTCCCGCTCTTCTTCGTCCTGCTCTTTTTGAGCTCGATGAACCTGCCGCGGAACCTCATCCAGACCGACTGGTTCCGCGCGATCGCGACCTACAACCCGGTCTCGTATCTCGTCGAGGGAATCCGGTCGCTCCTGGTGACCGGATGGGACGCGGAGGCGCTGGCGCTCGCGTTCGGCGTCGCGCTCGTCGTGATGGCGGTCGGCCTGGCGGCCGCGAGCGCCGCCCTGCGCACGAGGCTGGTGCGGACGTGAGCGCCCGAACGCGATCGATCATCGGCATCGTGACGTGGCGGACGCTGCACCGGATGTACACGAACCCCTCGCTGCTCCTTCCCTCGCTCATCTTCCCGCTGTTCTTCTTCACGGCCTTCGCCGGCGGCCTCTCCGCGATCTCGAAGGTCCCGGGCTTCGACTTCTCGAGCGGCTACACGGCTTTCCAGTTCGTGTTCGTCCTGCTCCAGGCGTCGGCGTTCGGGGGCGTGTTCACGGGCTTCGGGATCGCCGCCGACTTCGAGTCCGGATTCGCGAGGCGGTTGATGCTGGCGGCGTCGAACCGCCTGGCGATCGTCGCCGGCTACTCGCTGGCGGCCCTCATCCGCGCGTGCATCACGATGGCGATCCTCTTCGTCGTCGCGATCATCGCCGGCATGCAGGTTGGCGGCGACGGTGTGGACCTTGGCGGCCTCGTGATCCTCGCACTCCTCGTCAACCTCTCGGCGGGGCTCTTCGCCGCGGGCGTCGCGATGCGGCTGCGCACGATCCAGGCCGGGCCGCTGATGCAGATTCCCGTCTTCCTCATCCTCTTCACCGCGCCGGTGTTCGTGCCGCTCAGCCTGCTGAAGGGCTGGATCAGCGCCGTCGCGCCGCTCAACCCGATCACGCGCCTCTTGGAGACGGGCCGGGGCTTCATCGCCGGCGAGCCGACGGTTGTCCTCGGCGCCTTCGCGCTCGCACTTGGCCTCGCGGCCGTGTTCTGCGTGTGGGCGATCCGCGGGATGCGAAGCGCCGAGCGCTCAGCCTAGTCGGCGGTCGCGGCGCCAGCCGCGATGAAGCAGCTGGCGAGCGATGAGGCACCGCACCCCGGGCGCACGCAAGGGACCTGGCGAGCTGAGCGAACCCCCGCTCTACCATCCCGCATCATGCGCATCGACGAGATCCTCGCCGGCGACGAGCCGTGCTTCTCGGTCGAGTTCTTCCCCCCGAAGACACCCGAGGGCGTCGAGCAGCTCTTCGCGACGGTCGAGGCGCTCAAGCCGCTGGAGCCCGACTTCGTCTCTGTCACCTACGGCGCCGGGGGCGCCACCCGCGACGGGACGGTCGAGATCGCCGACCGCGTTCACCGCGAGCACGGCCTCGAGACCATGGCTCACCTCTCGTGCGTCGGGGAAACGCGCGAGGGGCTCACGGCGATCCTCGATCGCTTCGCCTCGATCGGGGTGGACAACGTCCTCGCTCTCCGCGGTGACCCGCCGCGCGGCGAAGCCGACTTCCAAGCGCCCGAGGGCGGCCTGGAGAGCGCCGCCGACCTGACGGCCTTCATCGCGGAGTCGTACGAGTTCGCGATCGGCGGAGCGTGCTTCCCGGAGGTGCATCCCGAGGCGCCGAGCCTCGAGGCCGACCTCGCCTACCTCAAGACCAAGGTCGACGCGGGCGCGCGCTTCCTGATCACGCAGCTCTTCTTCGACAACGGCGCATACTTCGACTTCGTCGCCGCGGCCCGTGAGAGGGGAATCGACGTGCCGATCATCCCCGGCGTGATCCCGATCGCGACCTACCCCCAGGTCGCGCGGATCTGCGACCTCTGCGACGCCTCGATCCCGCCCGAGCTCGACCAGGCCATGCGCGAGCTCGGTGGAGACACCGAGGCCGAGGGCCTGCTCGGGGTCGCCTACGCCGCTCGACAATGCGAGGAGCTGCTCGCGGCGGGCGCGCCGGGGATCCACTTCTACGCCCTGAATCGGGCGCCCGGAACCCGTGCCGTGCTCGCTGCCCTGCGCGCCTCGCGACCGTGGGAGCGCGCGAAGGCGGCGCGAGCGGTCCTGCCCGCTTCATAGACTTTCGTCCCAGATGATGCAGACGGGGGAATTCCGGTTCCGCGGTCAGCGCGTTGAGTACGACGTGCACGGCGACGGCGAGCGCGCGCTGGTGCTCATCCACGGGCTCCTGATGAACAGGCGGATGTACGACCCGCTCGCGCCCGAGCTCGCCTCGCGGGGCTTCAAGGTCGTCACCGTCGACCTCGTGGGACACGGCGCATCCAGCCGACCAGACGACGTGCGAGCCCACTCGATGATGATCTACGCCGACCTGGTGGCCGAGCTCGTCGAGCACCTGCAGCTCGACCGTCCGGTTGTCGGCGGCACCTCCCTCGGTGCCAACGTGACCTTGGAGCTCGCCTATCGCCACCCGGAGTCCGCCCGGGCGCTGCTGATCGAGATGCCCGTGCTCGAGCATGCGCTGACCGCCGTCGGGCTGATCTTCCTGCCGGTCATGCTCGGACTTCAGCTCGGGCGGCCGGTGCTGAAGCTCGTTGCGGCGGGCGCCAGACGGGTTCCGCGAACCAACTACCTCGTCGACGTCGGCCTCGACTGGATCCGCCAGGACCCGGAGCCGTCGCTGGCGGTTCTCCGTGGCCTCATGTTCGGCGAGATCGGGCCGACCCGCCGGCAGCGCAAGGAGATCGGCCACCCGGCCCTCGTGATCGGGCACCACAACGACCCGCTGCACCCGTTCTCCGACTCGGGCATGGTCGTCGAGGAGATGCAGGGAGCGCGCCTCGTCGAGGCGACCTCGATCCTTGAGTGGCGGCTCAACCCGGGTCGCCTGAACGAGGAGCTCGCGCGGTTCCTCGACGAGGCCTACGCGCAGCCGGGCGCCGAGCGGCGTGCCGAGCGGCGCTCCTCCTCGGCCGCCTGAGCCTGGCCTTAGGCCGAGCCGCTACCCTCGCCAACTCCCGAAATGGCCTCGCGAAAGGAAGAGAAGGAGCGCCTGCGCCAGGAGCGGCTCGACGCCGAGCGGCACGAGCAGGACCAGCAGCACCGGCGGCTCGTCGTCGGGTACGCCTCGGCGGGCGTCCTCGCCGCGCTCATCCTCGTGGGCGCGGTGATCGCGATCACGAGCTCCGGCGGGGGCGGCTCGTCCAGCGGGACGCCCGAAAGCGCCCACGTCGACCTCTCCGTCGGCAGCCTCAACGGCGTCACCCCAGATGACCGCGAGGGGACGCCCCCGCCCACGTTGAAGATCGCGAGCCTCGGGGCCGCGGCGAAGGCCGCAGGCTGCACCCTGACGCTGAACCTCCCTGACTACGGGCACAAGCACGTGAAGCCGGGGACGAAGGTGGCCTACAACGGTGAGCCGCCGACCTCCGGGAACCACGTCTTCCCGCCCTTCCAGCAGGCCGACGGCGCCTACTCGGAGGAGCCGGCGCTGCTCGACGTCGTCCACTCGCTCGAACACAGCCGGGTCGAGTTCGAGTACGCGCCCGACCTCCCCGAGTCCGACCAGCTCGCGATCAAGGGCGTCTTCGACAAGAGCCCGAGCGGAATCCTGATGTTCCCGAACAAGCAGCTTCCCGACCAGGTTGCCGTCGCCGCCTGGCGCAACCGGATGAACTGCCCCAAGTACGAGGGCTCGAAGACCCTCGACGCCCTCGCCGACTTCCGCGATCGGTTCCGCGGGGTCGCCGGGCGCGAGTTCGGCTTCCCGATCAACCCGTAGCGGCGAGCTCGTGGTGGCGCCGTGACCGAGCTTCCAGAACGGCCGGTCGCGCTCGTCACCGGCGCGTCGAGCGGCATCGGCGAGGCAACCGTCCGCGCCCTCGCCGCCGTGGGCTTCGACACGATCGCCGCGGCGCGGCGCATCGAGCGCTGCGAGGAGCTCGCGCGCGAGGTCTCCGGGCGGGCGCTGCCGCTTGATGCGGCCGACCCGGCGTCGGTCGAGGCCATGGCCGCGCGGATCGGCGAGGTGGACGTGATCGTCCACTCCGCCGGGGGCGCCCACGGGCTCGAGCGCATGGAGGAGGCCGTCGACGAGAAGTGGCGGACGATGTACGAGTCCAACGTGCTCGGCGTCGTGCGCGTCACGCGGGCGCTCCTACCGGCGCTCCGGGCGAGCGAGGGCGGGCACATCGTGATCGTCGGCTCAGTCGCGGGCCAGGAGATCTACGAGGGCGGCGGCGGCTACACCGCCGCGAAGCACGCCGTCAACGCCGTCGCGCGGACTCTCCGCCTCGAGCTCCTGGCCGACGGCATCCGCGTCACCGAGGTTGCCCCGGGCCTGGTGGAGACGGAGTTCTCCCTGGTCCGGTTCGGCGGCGACGAGGAGCGTGCGGCGAACGTCTATGCGGGCATGAAGCCCCTGACCGCCGAGGACGTCGCCGACGTGATCGCCTTCGCCGTCACCCGCCCCCCGCACGTCGACCTCGACTACATCGGCGTCATGCCCACCGCCCAGGCGGCGGCGACCGTGGTCCACCGCGAGGGCTGAGCAACCAGCGGGCGGCTCCCGGTCGGCATTTCGGCTTGCGCGGGGAGGTTGACCCGAATTACTCGGGCAAAGTCGCCCGCGCGCGGTCAGGTTCGCCGATAGGCGGGGAAGAACGCTTCGGTCGCGTCCTCTTCGCTTCCCCGTTCCGTGCCGGCGGCGGCGAGGCTCCGATAGGCGCTGGGATCGCAACCCACCTCGTGCGTGCGGAACGGCGCCTCGGCGTTCGCGAAGCCGCCTTTGAAGCGCTCGAGGCCGTCACCGGGCTCGAGCCCTCCGCCGAGGTTGAGCGGGAGGGCGAGCTCGTCGGCGAGGTCGAGCATCGCCGAGACCACGTTCTTGAACGGCGAGTCGGCCCGCGCGGCGTCGGCCGTGCCGCCGAGGAAGTAGTGAAGGTGGCCGTCGGACACCGCTGCAATGGCGGATGCTGCCCCCTCGCCGCCCTCCCTTCGCGCGACGAGGAGCCATGAGCGCTCGAATTCCAGCACCGCATCGATGTACGAGCGGTCGAAGAAGTAGCGCTCCCCGGCGCCGGCCGCGCGCATGGTCTCGGTATACGCGGCGAGGAAACCCGCCCGGTCGCCGTCGGAGCTGAGGGGCCCGGCGGTGACCTCAACCCCGTACCCGCGCCGCTCGTTCTGACGGATCTGCTCGGCGAGGCGCCGGCGGACGGCGCGAGGGCGCGCCGTGTCGTGAACGAGGACACGACCCCGCTCGCTCGCACCCCCGAGGAACGGCGGTCCCGAGAGGCGCTCGCGCGCGAAAAGGCTGACGAGCCCCGTTGCGCTCCAATCGACGTCCGCGCCGGCGGGCGCATCCCCCTCGTCGCCCTCCACCGCGCTTCCCGGATACCCGTACGCCGAGACGGCATCGACGCGGTCCGATCCGGGGATCTCCCTCACCACCACCGCAAGCGAGGCGGTTCGGCCGCCGGAGCGCACGCGCAGGGTGTGCGTGACCCCCTCGGCGCGATGGAACGCCGGCGAGCGGAAGAAGTCGCCCTCCGAGGCAGCGAGGGCGCCGCCGTCGGCATTCAGCTCGGCGGTTGCTCCCACCCGGTGAACTCCTCGGGCAGAAGGCCCCAGATCTGGTTGTCGACGCGCTCCTCGCCGCGGACGATCGCGGCGCGCATCGTTCCCTCCTGGCGGAAGCCGAGCCGGGTCACGACGTGCTGCGCGGGCACGTTCGTCGCCGGAATCTCCGCGTGGATCCGGTGCGCGCCGTGATCCCGGAAGGCGGCGACGCAGGCCTGCCGCTCTGCCTCCCCCGCCACGCCCTGTCCCCACGCCGACGGGTCGCCGACGAGCACCGCGAGCTCCGGGCCCGTCTCGCGCTCCAGCCCGAACAGCGCGACGAAGCCGACGGGCTCGGCCCCGCCGTCGAGCACGATCGCCCACTTGCGGTCGCGACTTTTGTCCATCGCGCGCTCGACCCAGCCGCGGGCATCGTCGGCCGTGAACGACTCCCGCCTTCCGACAAGGTCGGCCGTGACGCGCTCGTCGGTGAACCAACGCTGCACCGCCGGAGCATCATCAGGCGCGAAATCGCGAAGCTCGATCATCGGGGTCATCGGGCCGCGGTGAGGCTAGATGATCCCTAGCCGTAGAGGCCGTGGCCGGTCACGAGCAGTCGCGCCGTTCGTCCGAGGATCCTGAGGTCGAGCCGGATGCTTCGGTTGTCGACGTACCAGACGTCGAGCTCGATCCTCTCGCTCCACGGGATGCCCGCCCGGCCGTTGACCTGGGCCCAGCCCGTCAGCCCGGGCTTCACCTCGAGCCGTCGCCGCTGCTCGCGGGAGTAGAGCTCGGCTTGAGCCGGCAGCGTCGGCCGCGGGCCCACGATCGCCATCTCCCCGCGGAGGACGTTGACGAGGTTCGGCAGCTCGTCGAGCGAGAGCCGCCGGAGGAGGCGTCCGACCCCGGTGACCCTGGGATCGCCCTCCAAGACCGGGGTGCCCACCCCCACCGGATCAGCTCCGCGGTGCATCGTGCGCAGCTTGTAGAGGTCGAATTCCCGCCCGTCACGGCCCGCGCGGCGCTGGCGATAGATGACGGGCCCGCGCGAGGTCAGCTTGATCGCGACCCCTGCCACGGCGAGGACCGGCGAGGCGAGGAGCAGGCCCAAGCCCGCGAGAACAACGTCGACGGCACGCGGCAGACCGCGCGTCATCGGGTCCCCTCCGCCTTCTCCCACGTCGTCGGCACGCCGCGGCGTACGTAATCCCAGAGCCCGAGCGCGCTGGCCGCGGTCATAACGACGTAGTAGCGGGCGATGTGGAGGGGCCGGAGGGGCACCACCGACGCCAGCGCCGCGGCGGCGAGCACGGCGACCTGGACCGCGAGCGTCACCGCGTAGATGACCCCCTCGCCGAGCAGCGCGACGTTGGCCGCGAAGGCGATCACGTGCAGGATCGGCGAGGCGTAGCGAAGCAGCCGGTGGGAGTAGATCTCGAAGGCGTACGCGAGCCGGTACCCGCGGGGCGAGAGCATCCCGTGACGCAGGAGCGTCGCCCAGGCTCCGGTCAGCATGCGCCGCTTGCGGCCGAGCTCCGAGCCCAGCGTCGTCGCCATCGGCTCCTCGGCGATAGCCGCCCGCTCGTAGACGGCACGCCAGCCCCGCTTTGTGAGCTCATAGGGGAGCGAGATGTCCTGTCCGCGGGTGGGCTCGAGCGCGATGTAGGCCTCACGGCGCACCGCGTTGATGGCCCCGTTCCCCGCCGTGACACCCGCGAGGCTCGACTCGAGGGCGCGAACCGCCATCTCGTAGTGCCAGTAGAGGCCCTCCTGGTTCGAGCCGTCGCCGCCGCGGAGACGGAGCTGCCCGCAGACGTAGCCGACACGGTCCTCCCCGAGGCGGGCGACGAGGCGTCGGAGCGCCTGCGAAGACCAGCGTGCGTTGGCGTCGGCGAAGGCGAGGACGTCTCCGCGCGCCCTCTCGACGCCGGCGTTCAGAGCCGCAACCTTCCCGCCCGGTTCCACGACCAGGACGAGGTCGGCTCCGGCCCTCCGGGCGGCGTCGGCCGTGCCGTCGGAGGAGCCGTCGGACACCACGATCACCTCGAGCCGGTCACGCGGGTAGTCCAGCGCGAGCGCCGAGTCCATCCAGCCCGGCACGCTTGCCTCCTCGTCGCGCGCCGCGACGATGAGCGATACGAGCGGGAGCTCGCCGGGCTCCGCAGCAAGGGCGCCCGAGCGGCCCCTCGTGAGTGCCCACAGGACCAGCGGATAGCCGAGGTGCGTGTAGGCGAGCAGCCCGGCCGCGACCCAGAATGCGATGGCGATGGCCGTCACGGGGCGAGGGCGCGGTAGAGGTCCAGCGTCCGGGCCGCCACAGCGTCCCACGAGTACGGCCCGGCCGCGGCCGCCGCGGCCGCCGCGGCGAGCTCCGACCGGGCGACGTCGTCGGTCAGGAGCTCGGCGATCGCAGCGCCCAGCGCGTCGGCGTCGCTCGCCGTGACGAGTCGCGCTGCGCCGGCGGCGGCCACCTCGCCGAACCCGCCCACGTCGCTCAACACGACCGGCTTGCCGAAGGCGAGGGCCGTGAACAGCACCCCGGACTGCTCCGCGTCGCGGTACGGGAGCGCGACGACGTCCGCGCGGCGGAAAAACGCGGGCAGCTCGTTGTCGGCGACGAAACGGGAGACGAATCTCACACGCCCCCTCGCTCGCTCCGCCAGCTCCCGCAGTGGCTCCACCTCCATGCCGAGGGGGCGACCGACGACCCACAGCTCGGCGCCCTCGATCTCCGCGAACGCCTCGAGGAGGACGTCCACGCCCTTATACGGACGAACGAGGCCGAAGAAGAGCACGACCGGCCCCTCGACCGTCGCTAGCTCGGAGGGCAGAGGCGCCTCGTCGGGGAGGCTCGTCAGGTAGTCGAAGGCGCCATGGGGGATCACGTGGACCCGATCGGGGTCAACCCCCGCCTTCTCGCGAAGGATTCCCGCGCCGTACTCCGACAGCGCGACGACGGCGTCCATCCGGGCGATCAGCCGTCGGATGCCTCGAGCGGCGCGCCCGTGCCAGGCCTCCCGCCGCAACCAGCCGTGCGGCGTGAGGACTCGCGGGCGCGCCCGGGGCAGCAGATGCGCGTCGAGCCCGGGGAAGGTCAGCCACTGGTAGTGCGCTATGTCGGCTTGGAGCGAGCGCCGAAGACGCAGCATGTCGCCGAGGTGCTCGGCGCCCTTCACCGCGCGGCGCCCGCGCTGGTCCATGCGCTCCGCCGATCGGCGGTAGAACGCGTCGGTCACGCGGTACCCGTCGGCCTGCGGCACGGGGCCATGTGCGAAGTGGCTCGTGAGAAGCTCCACGTCAGCGCCCGCGCGCGCCAGTGCGGCCGCGAGGGAGCGGTCATAGGGCGGCGTATAGGCCGGCGGATCGACGAGCGCGACACGCATCGGCAAGGATTCTCGCGGTGAAGCTCTCCTACTGCGTGGTCAACACCAACGCGCGCGAGCACCTGCTCACGTGCCTGAACGCGATTCGGCGCACCCATCCGCCCGAAATCGAGCACGAGGTGATCGTGCTCGACAACGCCTCCGCCGACGGCTCGGCCGACGCGGTGCGCTCCCAGGCGGACGTTCGCCTCGTCGCGCGCGACCGCCGCGCCGGGCTGGCCGAGAACAACTCGCTCGTCATGCGCGAGGCGACCGGCGAGTTCTGCCTGCTCCTCAACGAGGACGCCGAGGTCCAACCCGGCGCAGCTGCGACTCTACTCGAGGCACTTCGCGGCGATCCCGACGCGGCGATCGCCGGCGCTCAGCTGCTCGACCCCGAGGGGGGCCCGATCCCGTGCGCGTGGCGCTTCCCGTCCCTGACCGTTGCGCTCGCACAGGCGCTCTTCCTCCACAAGCGCCTCGTCACCCAGAGCGGGCACGGCGAGGAAGCACGCGCGGTTGGATGGGTGCAGTCGGCGGCCATGCTGGTGCGCCGCGAGGCGGCGGTCGAGGTCGGCTACTACGACCCGGACTTCTTCCTCTACTCGGAGGAGGTCGACTTCCAAAAGCGGCTTCACGACACCGGCTGGCGGATCCTCCACGTCCCCGCCGCGCGGGCCATCCACCACGAGCAGCTCGCCACCGACCGCGCCGGCAGCGCGCGCCGCGTGGTGCAGTTCCACCGCAGCCGCGACCAGTACATGCGAAAGCACCACTCGGCGCCCGTCGCGCTCGCCTGCCGGGTGCTCTGGGCGTGGTCCTACGTGCCGAGGGCAGTCGCCGCGATCTTCATCGGAGGCCGGAGCCCCGGCTACTTCTGGCTCCACGCCCGGCGCGCGCTGCGCCCGCGCGGGGGCGGCGAGGGGATGGCCGAGGCCGCCGAGGCCTACAACCGCCGCCTCACGAGCCAGAGGGCCGTCGCCGCGCGCGCGGGCCGCTAGTCGGCGTCCGCGAGCTCCGGGATGAAGCGCTCGAGATGCGACGAGATCGTGCGCTGCACCCACTGCCGCTCCCCGGAGGTCGCCATGCGGTACCGGCCGAGCAGCATCTTCTGGTCGTCGAGGGGGAGCCCGGCGATCTCCCACCGGACGGCGAGCCGCTCGAAGAGCATCTCCTCCCTTCGCTGCCAGACGTCCTCCGCCGTGGCTCCTCCCCGGCCCGAGAGGCGGACGATCTTCCGGACCGTCCCGGGGCTCAGCGACTGGCGCAGCTCGAGAACATTGCCCTCGCCGTCGGTGTACTCGCTCGTCGCGGCCTTCTCGGCCTGCCTGCGGGGCCTTCGCTTCGCCACGGTGCCGGAGTTTGACTAGCGCGAGTCCTCGTCGCGGATCGCGACCTCGTAGACCTCGCCCCCGTAGGGAGGCGAGGCACCCTCCGGCGCCGGGCGGCCGCGCAGCGCGCGGAGCCTTCGGAGCACCGCCCGGGGACGCAGCAGCGCGCGGAGCTCACGGCGCTCCTCGGCGGTAAGGAACCCGGCGGCGGCGAGCAGCGCGGGGAAGGCGACCCAGAGGATGACCCGAGGACCGAGGCCCGCGATGCCGTGATCGGGGAGCCCGAGGACGCCGGCGGCCGAAACCGCCGCGGCGAGGCCCGTGACGAGCGCGAGTCGGCGCCACTCATACGGCACGGCGAACAGCCGCTGCGTCAGCACGTAGGTGATCGCGAGGATGAGGAGGTACGAGGCCACGAGCGCGACGCCCGCGCCGACGATTCCCATCGAGGGAACCAGGGCCAGGTTCAGCGCGACGTTCACGATCGTGCCTGCGACAGTCGCGGGGAAGCTCAGCTCGGTGCGGCCGGTGCGGCCGAGGATGATCACCTGGACGAGGTACAGGGCGTAGAGCGCAATGCCGGTGGCCAGGAGCGGCAGCGCACGGTGGGCACCGAAGAACTCCGGAGCGGCGAGGAAGCGGACGATCCAGGGGCCCAGCAGCCAGAAGCCGGCGACCGCGAACGCGCACACCGCGGTGAACCACGTGAAGACCAGCGCGTAGGCCGCACGAGCCTCGTCGTCGTCCGTGATGGAGTAGGCCAGCGGCGGCCAGGCGAGCTGGAACGCCCGAGCGATCACGTTCATCCCCTGGGCGAACTTCACCGCGAGGGCGTAGAGCCCCGCCGCCGCAAGGCCCGCCGTCCTCGCCAACACGATGCGATCGATGAAGTTGAGGGAGTAGAGGGAGAGCTCCGCGGGCATGGTCGGCAGCCCGAAGCGGGTCATGCGGCGAAGCAGGGGGCGATCCGGGAGGAGGCGCAGCCGCCGACGCTCCTCCCAGAGGCGCAGGGCTATGAATGGAAAGACGGTGGCGTAGGTGGCGATCAGCAGGCCCTCGGCGCCCTCGCCGAGCACGACCACGAGCAGCACGGTCAGCGGGATCGTCACCAGCACGTTCGCGACCGTGATCGCGAAATAGGCGCGGGCGCGCTCCTCGAGCCGCAGGAGCGCAAGCACGTACTCCCAGAGCGTCAGCGCCCACAGGCCCCCGATCGCGATCCGCACCAGGGCGGCGTCCGAGTGGCCGAGCAGGACTTGCGAGATCGGCTCGGCGAGAGCGAAGCCGACCGCGGCGCCCGCGGTCGCCGTCCAGACGAGTGCCGCGAAGCCGGTCCCCACCACGGCGCGCCGCGAGACGTCGGGCAGGTAGTAGAAGCGCAGGATCGCCTCGATCATCCCGAACCGGATGACGATGCTGGCCGCGACCACACCCGAGAGCAGCACCTCCGCGGCGCCGTACTCGGTGGGCGAGAGGTAGCGCGTATACAGGGGCAGGAGGAAGACCGCGAGGAGCTTCGAGACGACGCTCGAGGCCGTGTAGGCGGCGCCCGTGGTGGCGAGGCGGCGCAGGTAGTTGAACATCAGGCTCCTGCCGGCGAGGGAACGTCGGCGCGCAGCTGGGCCCTTGCGAGGGCGAGGCCAACCGCGAGCAGCGCCCAGCTCGCCGGGTCGGTCGCGAAGTCGGCGTAGCCGAGGCTGTGGACGATGAGGGCGACGTAGCAGGCGCCCACCGCGACGCGGGCGGGCGAAGCTCGCATCGGGCCGCCGAGAAGCACCAGGAGCGACGCGACGATCAGCGCGGCGTAGACGAGGACGCCGATCGCGCCCTGCTCGGCGGCGACGGTGATCGGCTCGGAGTGGGATGCCGTGGTCTTCGCACGCTGGATGTGCCGGGAGAAGGCGGCGCCGAACGAACCCGACCCCCATCCCCAGACGGCGTGGGCGCGTGCGAGGCGCAGCCCGCCGCTCACGAGCGGGACGCGCCCGCTGACCGTGCTGTTCACGTCCTTCTCGTTCGAGAGATCGGCACCGCCCGTGCCCGAGGCCGCGAGGAAGAGGCCTCCCGCGAGGGCCATCGCCACGAGCGCGCCCGCTCCCCACGCCAGCCCGAAGCGCTTCCAGACGACGACCAGGAGGCCGGCGAGGAGGGCTGCGAAGCTCGTGAGCGAGAAGCTGAACGCCAGCCCGGTCAGCAGGATCCCGAAGAGAAGGCCCGTTCCCCACGCCCAGGCGGCGCGCCGCTCCCAGGCCAGATAGGCCGCCAGGGCGACCATCGAAAGGGCGACGTAGCGGCCGAACACGTTCGGATCGCGGAACAGTGAGTTCACCCGGTAGTAGAGGTGGATCGCGTTCTCCTGCACCAGGTCGTGGTTGAGGATGAGGTGCCTGGTCGCGTACTCGCCGATCGCCAGGGCGGCGAGGGCGAGCGCGACCGCCGCCGTGACCGCAAGGACCCGCGCGAGGAGCCACGTCGTCCACTCGACCTCGATGAGCAGGACGAACAGCACAGCGAAGGGCACGAGGAAGAAGGCGGCGTTCTCGACCGCGTTCGACGGGTCCTCGGAGTACGTCGCCTGAAGCGCGTAGAGGACGAGATACGCGGCCAGGATTCGCGGAAGCCACGAGAGAGCCAGGTTGCGCCAGCGCCCGGCGCCGGAGATGGGCGCTGGGGGGTCCGGGCCGCGCCGCCAGGCGACCGCGCCCATGGCGAGCGCGGCGGACGCCGTGACGCCGTACAGCGGGACGAGAAGGCTGGAGCTCTGCCCGCCGACGGTGATCGAGACGCGTAGCCCGATCACCGCGAACGCGCAGAGTGGAAACGCCCAGCGCCAGCGGTGGAAGGCCCACGCCAGTCCGATCACGAGGCCAGCCGCCCCGATCACGATCGCGGCGGCCTCGGCGGGGCTCCCGCGGAGCTCCGCGAACCGGGGTGTGTTCCAGACCTGGCCGAAGACCAGCGCCACCGACGCCATCAGGGCGAGCGCGACGGCGCGGTACCGCCAGCGCGGGTTCGACGAAAGGAGCGCGGCCGCCGCCGTCCCGCAGGCGATGAAGATTCCGATGAGCTGCCCCGCGGACGCCATCAGCGAGCGAGGCGGATCGGAGGCGGATAGATGATGTTTCGCCCGAGGTCGGGCAAATCGACGCGAACGCGGTATTTCCCGGCGGGCGCGTGCCCGCCGCCATCCGCGCGGCCGGTCCAGGTGAAGGAATAGACCCGGCCGGCGACGAGCGGCCTGCCCCGGACGAACGTCCGGTGATGGCGTGGGTCGGCGCCCAGAAGCTCCACGGTCGCCTCCGGTACGGAGTCGCGCACGTAGAAGGAGAAGTGTGCGACCTTGGGTGCGCTCCGCCCCTGGCGCACCTGGCAGGGATGTTCGGCGAGCGTTCCGGTGGGCCGCGGTTCGAAGCATCGGGTAAGCGTCTTCACCTCGAGCTCGAGGTTCGCCGTCTTCGCGTGGAGAACGATCGCGGCGACGGCGAGCGAGGCCGCTGTGAGAACTGCGAAGGCGGTGGCGCCGGCGGCGGGCCGGAGCCTCAACGCCTGGTCCTGTCCGCCCCGGCGATGACGACGACGTCGGCCGCCCCGGCGATCGCCCGCGTCGTTTGATCGATCCTCTGGATCGGCGTCACGCCGAGCACTTGCGCCACGCGTTCGGCCGCCGCCTTCTCTCCACCGGCGTACATCACCACGGTCTGCTCGTACGGCTTGCGCGTCGTCGAGATCGCTCCCTCCTCGAACCCGTTCTCACGCAGGGCCGCGCTCACCGGGCCCGCGAGACCGGGTCGCGATGTTCCGTTGAGCACCGCGACCGTCACCCCGCCCGAGCTCGACGGGCCCGCGCCGTGCCGCTTGCCGCTCGTGCCGGTGTCGTTTTGCAGAAGCTCGTGCGAGCCAACCAGCGCCACGACGCCGAGTACCACGGCCACGATCGCGATCAGCACGAGATTTCGCGGCCTCGTGAGCCCTGACGCGAGCCGCCGCCAGCGCGGGTGAGGCTCGAGCGCGGCCCGCTCCATCGTGATGCGCTCGAGAGCCGGTCGGTCGGCCGTGACGCGCTGGGCGGGCGGGATCGGCGTGCCGGGCCCGGGGGCTCCGGCGGCGGACGGCGCGCCCCGAGGCGGGGCCACGAGCGTGGGCGGGCCCGCCGTGGCCGTTACGGGCGCCGTCCCGAGGATCGATTCCAGCTCGGTCTCGGCGCGGTCGAGCCTCGCCTCGCTCGCGGCAAGATCCTTCCGTGGAAAGTCGGGTTTGGTCTCCATGAGCCAGCGCAGTCGCACGAGGTCGCGATGCTGCGAGAGGTAGAGCGGAAGCAGCAGCAGGAGCCCGAGCACCGCGGGCACGGCCACGTACGCGCCCACGGTTTCAATCAGGTGGGCCACGGCCTCACTGTCCGAAGCTCGAGTCGTCGAGGCCGATGACGAGGGCGAGCCGAGCCGGCTTGGCGGTCGACTGGACCGGCGCGGTCATCGGCTGCGTCTTCGTGGTCCCGAGCTTCGGGCGAACGGCGGTGGCAAGCGCTTTTGCGTCGCCCTCGTGACCCGACCGGAACATGACGACGGTCTTGGTGAAGGAGCTCGGCGCGTTCGTGACCGGACCGACCCCGTAGCCCGCGGGCTTCACAACCTGCTTCTCGACGGCGGAAGCGAGATGGGCGACGGCCGGCACGCCCGGCTCGGCAGTGCCGTTCAGGACCGAGACCTTCACATGCGACGGGCTCTTGTCGGCCTTCGCCTTGCCGCCCCCGCCCTCCGACGACAGGAGGCCGAACCCATCTGTAACCACCGCAGCGACGATGACGCCGACCACCACCACGAGCACGATCCGAGGATCGACGGGCGAGCGGCGATCCAGGGCCTCCCAGCGCGCGCCGAAGCCCGTCGCGACCCGGTCCCATGCGGCGCCGACGCGGCCTCTGAAGCGCTGCCATGGTCCCGGCGGCGGTCCCGACTCAGCGACCTCACGGGCCTCGCTCGCCGCGAGCTGGGCCTCGCCGGCCTCCGCTGCGCGCTCGGGTGCCTGCCCCGCCCATTCGCGAAGCCTCCGGATCTCGCGTGCCTCCTGAAAGAGGAAGAACGCGAGGATCGCCAGTCCGACGAACGCGACGATTCCGAGGATCGGGCCGATGCGCTCGACGAGGGCGTCGACGCTGCCGAGTGCCGGCCCGAGTCGGTCGATGTGGTGCATAGGTTCGTGCGCGGGCGGACGGCCGGGCGCGGCGGAATCTTAGGGGTCTTAGGAGTCGCCAACCTCGGCTGGCTCGACCCGCTCTCCAGCCTCCGTCGTCACCAGCGCGACGATTCGCTGGGCCAGGCCCGCCTCGTCCCCGCCCGCGAGCATGTCCTCGAGGCTCGCCAGCGTGCGCTGGATGTGATCCGGGTCGAGCGGCTCGGTTCGCACCGCGCGGACGATCCGCTCGGCGCTTGTGCGCTCGGCTCGCTCGTCGGGGTTGAAGAGCTCCTCGCGCAGCTTCTCGCCGGGCCGCGGCCCGGTCAGCTCGATCGCGATGTCGACCTCGGGCTCGTAGCCGGCGAGCTGGATCATGTGGCGCGCCAGCTCGATGATCCGCACCGGCTCCCCCATCTCGAGCACGAAGACCGCGCCCGACTCCGACCCGAGGTCACCGGCCTGGATGACGAGCTGAACCGCCTCCGGGATCGTCATGAAGTAGCGGGTCATGTCCTCGTGGGTGACCGTGACGGGGCCTCCGCGCTCGATCTGGGCACGGAAGATCGGCACGACGCTCCCAGACGAAGCGAGGACGTTGCCGAAGCGCACGATCACGAAGCGCGTGCTCTGGTGCCGCCGTCCCGCCGACTCGACGACCCACTCGGCGAGGGCCTTGGATGCGCCCATGACGGTTCGGGGATTGACCGCCTTGTCGGTCGAGACGAGCACGAAGCGCGCGCAGCCGGCGACGGCTGCGGTTTCCGCCGCCACCCGCGTCGCGAGCGCATTGTTGCGCACGGCCTCGAGCGGGTTCTCCTCCATCAGGGGAACATGCTTGTACGCCGCGGCATGGAAGACAACGTCGGGCTTGAACCGCTGCATCACCTCCAGCATCCGGTCGCCCTCGCGGCAGTCGGCGAGCACCGACTCCACTCGCGTGAAATGCCAATGCTCGGCCATCTCGCGGTCGATCTCGAACAGGTTGTCCTCGGCATGGTCGAGGAGGACGAGCAACCGCGGCCGCACGCGGGCGATCTGGCGCGAGAGCTCCGATCCGATCGAGCCTCCCGCCCCGGTGACCAGGACGATCTTGTCCTCGAGGTAGGCGCCGACGCGGTCGAGCTCGATCACCACCGGGTCCCGCCCCAGAACGTCCTCGACCCGCACTTCGCGCAGCTGGCGGGTGAGCTGGACGCCGCCGCGGAGCAGCTCGAACACCGTCGGCAGGGTCCGCACCGGAATGTCGCGCTCCCGGCAGGCGCTCACGACCTTCGCGCGCAGCGTTCCGGGCGCGGACGGGATCGCGATCACCACCTCGTCGGGGCCCTTCCGGTCGAGGATGGCGCCGATCTCGTCGGTCGAGCCGAGGACGCGCAGGCCGAGTGCGCTCATTCCCCGCTTGCGCGGGTCGTCGTCGATGAAGCCGATCGCCCGGGCGCCCACGCTCGGATTGAGCTGGAGCTCGCGCACGACCATCTGTCCCCCGGATCCCGCGCCGACGACGAGCACGCCCCTCACGTTGCGTGAGCGCGAGAGCCGCTGCGGGCGCTCGGCGATCATCCGCGTCGCGAGCCGCGCTCCGCCCGTGAACATGAAGGTGAGGAGGAAGTCGTAGACGATGACCGAGCGCGGAAGGCCGTAGGAGTACGGGCGCGTGAGGACGAAGCCGCCGACAACGAGCGCGCTCGAGATCGCCACCGCGCGGAAGAGCGGCCAAAGCTCCGGCAGCCTGAAGTACCGCCACCACTCGCGGTGGAGTCCGAGCACCTCGAACACCAGCGACTTGACGATCGCCACCACGGCGATCGTGCCCCAGAGCATCGTCCAGTAGCGCTCGGGGATGCCGCCCGCGGTGTCGAGAAAGCGCAGGCGGAAGGCGAGGCCGAAGGCCAGCGCGGCGAGCACGGCATCGGCCCCGAATCGAAGGGCCCTCCGCGCGTAGACGGGATCACGCAGGCGGGCAATCATGGTGCGGCGGCTTCGCCGCCTGAGACGCTGCTTTCGGTGCTGAGGCACCTCATGGAACACCGCCGAGTTTAGGGCGGGCTGACGAGGCCCACGGGTCGCGTCCCTAAGATTGGGCGCCGCCCTTCGCGGCGCTGCCGCGCGCCAACCTCGCCTGATGATCCCCACCGCCGACGTCCTCGCGCCAATCGTCAACGCCGCCACCGACTTCATCGGGTCGGCGGGGCTCGCTGCCGTCTTCGTGCTGATGGTCCTCGAGAGCGCCTGCATCCCGGTGCCGAGCGAGGCGATCATGCTGTTCGCCGGGTTCAGCGTGTCGAAGGGCGACCTCACGCTGGTGGGCGTTGTCGCCGCCGGCGTCCTCGGCAACGTCGTCGGGTCGCTGATCGCGTACGGCGCCGGCTACCTCGGCCGGGTCGAGCTGCTCGAGCGGAACCGGTTGATCCACGTGAGCGCGTCGCAGCTCGAGCGCGCCGATCGCTGGTTCGAGCGGTACGGCTCGGCGACGGTCTTCTTCACGCGCATGATGCCGATCGTTCGTACGTTCATCTCGCTTCCAGCCGGGGTCGCGCGCATGCCCATCGGCCGGTTCACCCTGCTCACCGCGGCCGGGTCCCTTCCCTGGGTGCTGATGCTGGCTCTGGTCGGCCGCGAGGTCGGGAACAACTGGGACGAGTGGCGCTCGAACCTGCACTACCTCGATTACGCAGTGCTCGCGGCGATCGTCGCCGGCATCGTCTACCTGGTGGTCCGCCGCCGCCGCGCCGCCCGCGCCTCTTGGGAGCCGACGCCGAGGGCCTGAGCACCGGTCGCGCCGCCGCGCTCGGGACGATCCAGGGGCCGGCGGAGCTGCTGCCGGTATCGAGCTCGGCCCACCTTTCGCTCGTTCCCTGGCTCGCCGGCTGGCACTGGAGCGAGCTCGACGCCGAGACGCGGAAGAGCTTCGAGGTGGCCGTCCACGCCGGTGCCGCGGCGGCCTTGCTCATCGGCCAGCGAGGCCGCATCGCCGGGGAGCTCCGCGCCTTCGACGGGCGGCGCGCGCTCGTGGTCGGTCTCTCCTTCGTCCCACCGGCCATCGCGGGCTACCGATTCGAGCGCTGGATCGAGAGCCGGCTCGGGGGGCCGCGGGTCACCGCGGCGGGTCTCGTTGCCGGCTCCCTCGCGATGGTCGCTCGCCGATCGCCGCCCGCAGCGGCGAGGCCCGGGCGACGCCGGTGCGCTCGACGGGTTGGCGCTGGGCGTCGCGCAGGCCGCCGCGCTGATTCCCGGCGTATCGCGAAACGGCGCAACGCTGACGGCGGCGCGAGCTCGCAAGTTCACGCGCGAGCAGGCGAACCTCCTCTCGCGCACGGTCGCCCTCCCGGTGATCGTCGGCGCAGCGGTCTTAAAGGGCGTACGCCTGCGCCGGCGGGGCGTCGAGCCGCCGCTCCGCCGCGCGATGGGGGCTGGCGTGGCGGCGTCGTTCGCCTCCACTCTCGCCTCTCAGCGCCTCATCGAGCTGGTGGAGCGCGACCGGGCGCTGTGGCCGTACGCCGCCTACCGCGTGGCGCTCGCGGGGATAGTCCTGGCGCGGCTGGGGCGCACGGCGTGAGACTTCTTGCTGGTTAGGGAAGCGGGGCTGGGTTGGGCCCCATTTACGCGGGCGAGTTGACCCGAATAATTCGGGCAAACGGGCGCCCGTAGGACGAGTTCCCGCATCGCGCCTGCGCGTTCAATCCTCCTCGCCCTGGCGCTCGGCGATCTTGGTCTCGAGCTTGCCCATCACCGCCGGGTCGGCGAGCGTCGTGACGTCACCCAGCTCGCGGCCGTCGGCGATGTCGCGCAGGAGCCGCCGCATGATCTTGCCCGAGCGCGTCTTCGGGAGCTCGTTCGCCCAGATGACGCGCTTCGGGCGCGCGAACTTGCCGATCCGCTGGGCCACGTGGTCGCGGATCTCGCCGATCAACTCGTCGGAGCCCTCGAGATCGCCCTCGAGCGTCACGAACGCGCAAATCGCCTGACCCGTGTCCTCGTCGGTCTGGCCGATCACCGCGCACTCGGCGACCTTCGGGTGCGAGACCGACGGCCGACTCGACCTCAGCGGTGGAGAGCCGGTGGCCGGAGACGTTGATGACGTCGTCGACGCGGCCGATGACCCAGAAGTAGCCGTCGGGGTCCTGCCGTGACGCGTCGCCGACCAGGTACGTCTCCTTGCCGAACTTCTCGAAATACGTCTCGACGAAGCGCTCCTCCTCGCGGTAGAGCGTGCGGAGCATCCCCGGCCAGGGGCGCTGCAGGGTCAGCAGTCCCTGGGTGTCGCGCTCGGCCTCGTTGCCCTCCTCGTCGAGCACGGCCGCGGCGAACCCCGGCAGCGGGGTCCCCGCCGATCCGGGCTTCATCGCCTGGGCGCCCGGGAGGGTCGTGATCATGATGCCGCCCGTCTCGGTCTGCCACCAGGTGTCGACGATCGGGCAGCGCTCGCCGCCGATCACCTTGTAGTACCAGAGCCAGGCCTTGGGGTTGATCGGCTCGCCGACGGTGCCGAGCAGCCGCAGCGACGACAGGTCGTGCTTGCCGGCGTGCTCGGGGCCCCACTTGACGTGGGTGCGGATCGCCGTCGGCGCGCAGTAGAGGATCGTGACGCCGTAGCGCTCGACGATCTCCCACCAGATGTCCTTGTCCGGATACGCAGGCGCCCCCTCGAACATCACCGACGTCGCCCCGTTGGCGAGCGGCCCGTAGACGATGTAGCTGTGGCCGGTGACCCAGCCGACGTCGGCGGCGCACCAGTAGACGTCGGAGTCGGGCTTCAGGTCGAAGACGTTGCGGTGCGTCCACGCGACCTGGGTGAGGTAGCCGCCCGTGGTGTGGAGGATGCCCTTCGGCTTCGCGGTCGACCCGGAGGTGTAGAGGATGTAGAGCGGGTGCTCGGCGTCGAGCGGCTCCGCGGGGCACTCGTCTGCCGCCGCCTCGATCGCTTCGTGGTACCAGACGTCCCTGCCCTCCGTCATCGGGCAGTCCGAATCCGTGTTCCGCACGACGACGATCGTCTCGAGCGAAGCCAGGTCGCCCATCTCCTCGTCGACGTTCGCCTTCACCGGGGCGGTCTTGCCGCCCCGCCGCGCCGCGTCGGCGGTGATGAGCGCCTTCGCCTCGGAGAACTCCATGCGCTCCCGGACGGCCTCGGCCGAGAAGCCTCCGAAGACGACGTTGTGAGGAGCGCCGATGCGCGCGCAGGCCAGCATCGCGACGACGACCTCGGGGATCATCGGCAGGTAGATCCCGACGACGTCGCCGGCCCCGATGCCGCGATCGTACAGCGCGTTGGCGAGCCTCTGGACGTCGCGGTGGAGATCGGCGTAGGTGACGTCCCGCTCCTCGCCCTCCTCACCTCGCCAGTGGATCGCGACGCGGTCGCCGCGCCCAGCCTCGACGTGGCGGTCGAGGCAGTTGTACGAAGCGTTCAGCTTGCCGTCGGAGAACCACTTGTAGAACGGCGGGTTGGAGTCGTCGAGAGACTCGGAGGGCTCGGCGTCCCAGTCGAGAAGCTCGGTCGCCTGCCGCAGCCAGAACGCCGCCGGGTCCCGCTCGGCCTCCGCGTGGACGGAGTCGTCCTTGATGTTCGCCTGCCGGACGAAGTCCTCCGGCGGGTCGAACCGCTCCATGCTCGAGCAGCTCAGCGAGGTCGCGCTCGACGCTCTCGGCGGTCAGGGTCTCTGCTGTGGTCATCTCGTCTCCTCCGTGGCGTCGCGGGAAGCGGCCGGCCGCCGCGCGGCGGCGCCGTGCCGCTGCCCGTCTTATCACTCTCGCGTGCGGTCAGCGCTTCAGCGGCATCACCGGCAGAACCGTTCGACCGAAGGTCGAGTTCGTGACGGCGGCGAACGACGCGTACCACGCGGCCGCCGCCGTGGCGAGGCCGACGCAGCCGCCGGCCTTGACGATCTGTCGTCGGCGCCGGAGTTTCCGATGCCGAGCAGCACAAAGGTGATCGCCAGCAGGAAGAAGACCAGCGCGACCGCGCCGGTCGTCCTCAGCGACGCCACGAACATGTACGCGGTGAAGATCGCCCACGCCCATAGGTAGAGCCCGATCGCCGCGCCGGCGTGCGACGCGGGGAGGTCCGCTGCGAAGAACGTGACCAGGGCCCAGAACGAGAGCCAGAACGCGCCGAACGAGCTGAACGCGACGGCCCCGAAGGTGTTCCCGGTGCGGAACTCCCACATTCCGGCGAGGAGCTGGGCGATCCCGCCGTAGGCGAGCGCAAGCCCGAGGACGACGGGCTCGCCAGAGCGTCCGACGAGGTCGGCGTTGAACATGCTGAGGACGAAGGTGGTCAGCGCGAACGCGGCGAGCCCGAGCGGTCCCGGGTCGGCCGGCGCCCAGCGCTGCTTCGCGATCTCCTGGACGGCGGCGTGCGCGGCATCGCCCGTGCGAGCGCCATCGGCGGCCGTCGGATCGCGCTGGGAAACGGCTCCAGCTTCCATCAGAATGGACCTCCTCCGCCGGCCAACGCCGGCGGCGTTGCCTATACGGCCGAGGAATACCCGCGCGGGGTTTGTGCCAAACGAGTCAACGAGGGAAGACCGGGCGGTGCGATTGAATGTTCGGCGCCGTGAATGTCAGCAATTGGACACTCAGCGCCCCCATGGGGGCCTCGAGCGACCAATCGTGACCGCATCTCCGCGATACGCCGACGCCGGGGTCGACCAGGGGGCGGGCGACAGCGCCGTCGCCGCCCTCGTCGCCTCCCTCAAGCGCACGCGCCTCGATCGCGAATCTCGGGAGGTCCCCCTCCCCGGCCATTACGCGAGCGTGATTCGCCTCGACGAGCGCGCCGGCCTCGCCATGTCGACCGACACGGTCGGCACGAAGATGGTCGTCGCCGAGCAGCTCGGGCGGTTCGACACGATCGGCATCGACTGCGTCGCAATGAACGCGAACGACATCGTCTGCGTCGGCGCCGAGCCGCTGGCGATGCTCGACTTCGTGCTCTGCGGCGAGACCGACCCCGAGACGTTCGCGGCCCTCGGAATCGGGTCTCGCGCGGGGGGCCGAGCTCGCTGGGATCGAGATCACCGGCGGGGAGGTCGCTCAGATCGGCGAGATCGTGAGCGGTCATGAGCTCGGCGGCACGTGCGTCGGCACCGTGCCGCTCGACGCCATCGTCACCGGGGCCGACATCGAGGACGGTGATCCGGTTATCGGCCTCCCATCCTCCGGGCTTCACTCGAACGGCTACACGCTCGCGCGCAAGGCACTCGCGGGCGTCCCATACGACGACGAGCGCCTCGGCCGGCCGCTCGGGGACGTGCTTCTCGAGCCGACCGAGATCTACGTCCTGCCGGTCCTGGAGCTCCTGCGCTCGGCGGTCGACGTTCGCGGGCTCGCCCACATCACGGGTGGCGGTCTCGACAACCTCCTGCGTCTCGGCACCGACGTCGGGTTCGAGATCGACGACCCGCTTCCGGCGCCCCCGGTGTTCGAGCTGATCCAGGAGCTGGGCGACGTCGCGGACGCCGAGATGGACGAGGTCTTCAACATGGGATGCGGCTTCTGCTGCGTCGTGGCCGGCGGGGACGAGGCGAAGGCGCTCGATCTTCTGCGGGATGCCTATCCCGAGGCGAAGCGCGTGGGGCGGGCGGTCGCCGGCCTGGGGTCGATCCGGAAGTGAAGGTCGCCATCCTCATCTTCGACGAGCTCACCGCGCTCGACGCGGTGGGCCCCTACGAGGTGCTCTCGCGGCTTCCGGAGGCCGAGCTCACGTTCGTTGCCACCGAGCCCGGCGTCAAGCGCACCGACACCGGGGCCCTCGGCCTCAGCGCCGATGCGTCGCTGGAGGACGTGCCGACGCCCGATGTCCTCCTGGTGCCGGGCGGCCAGGGCAACCGGCCGTTGCTGAGGGACGATCGCGTGCTCGACTGGCTCCGCCGCGCGCACGAGGCCTCGACCTGGACGACCTCGGTGTGCACCGGATCGCTGGTCCTCGGCGCTGCGGGCATCCTCGAGGGCAAGCGCGCCACCACGCACTGGGCCTACCTCGACGAGCTCGGCGAGCTCGGAGCGATCGCGACGTCGGAGCGGGTGGTGGAGGACGGGAAGGTGATGACGGCGGCCGGCGTCTCCTCCGGGATCGACATGGCCTTGACGCTCGCGGCGCGGCTCGTCGGCGAGGACTTCGCCAAGGCGGTGCAGCTCGGAATCGAGTACGACCCGCAGCCGCCGTTCGACTCCGGGGCGCCCCACAAGGCCCCGCCGGAGCTCGTAGAGCTGGTGCGCCGCGTGAGCTAGTGCCGTTCACGCGCGCTTGAATCCCGACGCCCAGAATCCGGCTTGACGCCGAGCATCGGCGCTGTCGTCGAAAATAGGACGGGATGTCGAACGACACGGGCTTCACGCTTCGGGGCGGGCTGATAGGCGCGGTCCTGTCGGGCCGCTACCGGCTCGAGTCGAAGCTCGGTAGCGGCGGGATGTCGACCGTCTACCTCGCTCGCGACGAAACGCTCGAGCGCTCGGTGGCGGTGAAGGTCCTCCACCAGGAGATTTCCGACCAGCCCGACCAGCTCGAGCGGTTCCGGCGCGAGGCCCGCGCCGTGGCGCAGCTCTCGCACCCCAACGTCGTCGCCGTGATCGACGCGGGCGAGGACGGTGGCTACCCCTACATCGTCTTCGAGTACGTGCCGGGCGAGACGCTGAAGGCCCGGATCGATGCCATGGGCAAGCTCCCGCTCGACGAGGCAGCCGCCTACACGATCGAGATCGGCCGCGGGTTGGCGGCGGCGCATGCCCAGCAGGCTGATCCATCGCGACGTCAAGCCGCAGAACGTCCTCATCGACGCGGAGGGGCGCGCGAAGGTCACAGACTTCGGGATCGCCCGCTCGCTGGAGTCCGACGGCCTCACGAAGACCGGCCGCGTCCTCGGCACCACCGACTACGTCTCCCCCGAGCAGGCGATGGGCCACGACGTCGACCAGCGGTCGGACATCTACTCGCTCGGCGTCCTGCTCTACGAGATGCTCACCGGCGAGCCTCCGTTCAAGGCGGAGACGGTGGTCGGCGTGGCCATGAAGCACGTGAACGACCCGATGCCCGAGACGCAGGAGATGCGCCCGGATGCGTCGGCGGCCCTCGCGCGCGTCGTCGAGCGGTCGACCGGCAAGGACCCCGACAGGCGCTACGACGACATGAACGACATGCTCGCCGACCTCGAGGGAGCGCTCGAGGTGGAGGTCTCCCGGGCAGGCGGCTCCCACGGCGAGGCAACGACGGTGCTGGAATCGGTACCGACCGAGAGGCGGAAGCTGCTGACGAGCCGCCGCGTTTCGGTGGTCGGCATCCTCCTCGTGCTCGCCGCTACGGCCGCGGCGCTCATCATCGCCGCGGCGACCGGCGGCGGGGGCAGTCACGGCAACGGTGGTGGTGGCGGCGGAGGTGGAGGCGGAGTCGTCTCGGGCCAGGAGATCACCGTCGAGAGCGGCCATCGCCTTCGATCCCGACGGCACCGGCGGCGAGCACGACCAGGATGTCGGGCTCGCCACCGATGGCAATCCGACCGGCACGGGCTGGAGCACCGAGACCTACGACACCGGTCCCGCGCTGAGCCTCTCGGGGAAGCCAGGCGTCGGCCTGATCCTCGACGCCGGCGGCCCGGTCGCCGCGCGCAGCCTTCAGGTCCGCACCCCGAAGAGTGGCTGGACGGCGAAGATCTACGGCGCCGCGACCGGGCCGCCGAGCGGCGCGCCGCCCGGTGGAGGCTGGGCCGGCCTGACCGGGGCGGTCGACGTGAACGACACGACCCAGACGTTCCAGCTCGCCGCGACGCAGGAGTCGCGCTACTACCTGATCTGGATCACGAGCCTGGCCGGCGACCCGGGCAACTACAGCGTCGAGATCGACGACGCGAAGCTGTATCAGTAGACGGCTTGGTTCTTCGGAACGGCGGCGAAGGGAGCGCACCGGGGCGGATCGGCGGTTCGTTGTGGACTTGGTGTGGCTATGGCGACCACAACCCCACAATGAATCGGCGAACGCCCGGTTCGCGTGCCCCTCGCTGCCAACCCTGAACCGCTCAGTACCGGTAGGAGCGCTCGCGCTCGTACCGCTCGATCCCGAGCTTCACCAGACGGTCGCAGAGGTCCGGATATGCGATTCCGCCCGCCTCGAAGAGCTTCGCGAACACGCTCGTCGAGGTGAACCCGGGGATCGTGTTGAGCTCGTTCACGAGCACCTCGCCGTCTTCGCGGACGAAGAAGTCGCAGCGTGCCAGGCCGGTGCAGCCGGTCGCCTTGAACACTCGCACCGCCAGCTCGCGCACCTTGGCGACGGCGTCGTCGCCGACCGGGGCGGGGACCACGAGCTCCATCCCGCCTTCGACGTACTTGCGCTCGTAGTCGTACCAGTCGCCGTGCACGACGATCTCGCCGGGCTGGGAGGCCTCGGGCTCCGCGTTCCCGATCACCGAGCACTCCACCTCGCGTGCCTGCGCGTCGGCCTCGATGATCACCCGAGGGTCGTGGTCCCTGGCCTCGGCGACCGCCTCGTCGAGCTCGGCTTCCGGGTTCGACACCTTCGAGATGCCGACGCTCGACCCGAGCCTGGCCGGCTTGACCCAGAGGGGCCGTGTCATGGCGGCCGCCCGCTCCCGCCAGCGCTCCTCCCCGGCCTCGCAGAACTCGACCTGAGGGATGCCCTCGTAGGCGAGAAGGCGCTTGAACGTGAGCTTGTCGATGGTCAGCGCCGCGGCCAGGACGCCCGGGCCCGCATAGGCGACGTCGAGGCACTCCAGGAGTCCCTGAACCGTGCCGTCCTCGCCGAACGGGCCGTGAAGCACCGGGAAGGCGACGTCGCAGTCGAGCAACCCGCCACCGGGGCGAAGCTCGACCTCGGCTCCGTCGGCGGCCCAGCGGCCGTCGCGGCCGATGACGACGTCGACCACATCATGGCCGGCCTCGCGCAGGCCCGCGGCGACCGACTCGCCCGAGCTGAGCGAGATCTCATGCTCGCTCGAGCGCCCGCCGCGGAGGACCGCGACCCTCACGCTAGGGCCCGGTCCCGCCGCCGCCGGGCGTCGTCGTGGTCGTCGGCGTCGTCGTGGTCGTCGGCGTCGTCGTGGTGGTCGTCGGCTGCTTGAACACCGCCACGAAGATCGTCACGCTGTCGCTCGTGCGGATGCGCGTGCCGGCCGTCGGCGACTGGCTCGTCACGCGCCCGTCCTGCGATTCGTCCGTGGTCGTCTGATGCTGCACGATGACCTTGCGGACACCGTTCGAGCTCAGCGTGCTCCGAGCGGAGGATTCGGTTTGGCCGACGACGTTCGGCACCACCACCGATCCGGCGCCGTTCGAGACCGTGATCGTGACCACGCTTCCCTTGTCGACCGAGGCTCCGGCCGTCGGGCTCTCGTCGGCCACCGTGCCCGCCGGCTCATCGGCGTTCTGGTTCACGGAGCGCGGCTTGAGGCCGGCCTGCCGGATCGCGGTCTCGGCCGCGGCCTGCTGCTGCCCGACGACCGAGGGCACGGTGACGAGGTTCGGGCCGAGCGAGACGGTGAGCGTGACCGACGAACCGCGCGGGCTGTGCGAGTCGGGCGCCGGATCCTGCGCGATCACCTTCCCGACGGACTGGTCCGAGTGCTGGCGCTCGACCTTGACCTTGAACCGGGATTCCTCCAGGATCTTCGTCGCGACGCCGACCGGTTTGCCGACGACGTTCGGCACCGTGCCCACACCCGGTCCGCTCGAGACCGTGAGCGTCACGGTTGACCCCTCGTCGACGACGGTGCCCGCACGCGGGTCCTGCTCGAGGACCGTCCCGGGCGGGCGCTGGTTGGGGGCGAGCGCGGTCTGCACGTCGAAGCCCTTCTTCTTCAGCTTGCGCTCGGCCTGCTGCTGAATCAGGTCGGTCACCTTCGGCACCGGAACCTGCGACGTCGTGTCCCGCAGGACGAAGAACCACACCAGCGCGCCGGCGATGAGCAGCGCGGCGATGATTCCCGCGGCGATGATGCGGTTGCGGGTCCAGAAGCCCTCGTCGTCCGGCTCACCCTCGCCGGGCGGGGGCTGCGTGTCGGCGTCGGCGAGCGCGGTCCCCACGGCGGCGCCGGCGGCTGCTCCGACCGCAGCCGTTCCCGCGGCCGCGGTGGCCGCCGTGTAGGACGCAGTGTCGCCCAGCCCGCGCCCGGAGGGATCCGCCTCGGCGGAGTCGAGCGCGCGGAGGAACTCGTCGGCCGAATTGAATCGGTTCTCCGGGTCCTTCGCCAGCGCTCGCAGCACGATCGCGTCGAGGGCCGGTGAGACCTGCGGGTTGAGCTGGCTCGGCGGGCGCGGTTGCTCGGAGACCTGCTTCAGCGCCACCGCGACGGGGGTGTCGGCGTCGAAGGGGACCTGGCCCGTGAGGCACTCGTAGAGCATCGCG
This sequence comes from uncultured Actinomycetes bacterium, assembly GCA_963771655.1. Lineage (GTDB taxonomy): Bacteria > Actinomycetota > Thermoleophilia > Solirubrobacterales > 70-9 > JAWVFM01. The sequence goes on from CAVYUG010000004.1 coordinate 317,149, forward strand.
CCGACCGAGTAGAGGTCGGAGGCGGCCGTGACCGGAAGGCCCTGCGCCTGCTCGGGAGACAGGTACTGCGCCGTGCCGAGCACCGACCCCGTCTGGGTGATCTCCGAAGCGCCTGCGCGCGCGATCCCGAAGTCGGCGACCCGCGCCCGACCCTCGCCGTCGACGAGGATGTTCTGCGGTTTCAGGTCGCGGTGGATGATGCCCTTGGAGTGGGCGAACCGGACCCCCGCCAGAACCTGGCGCGTGATCTCGATCGCCTCTCCGACCGAGAGGCCGCGGTCGACGAGGTCCTTCAGGGAGGCGCCCTCCACGTACTCCATTGCGATGAAGGGAACGCCGTCGTGCTCGCCGCGGTCGTAGACGCTGACGACGTTCGGATGCTGAAGCCCAGCCGCCGCCGCAGCCTCGCGGCGGAACCGCTCGACGAATTGCTGATCCTCGGTGTAGCGGGGCAGCAGGAACTTGAGCGCCACGCTCCGGTCGAGCATCCGGTCGTCAGCGGCCCAGACGTCGGCCATGCCGCCGGCCCCGATGCGGTGAAGCAGCCGGTAGCGACCGGCGACGACGGTGTCCGTGGCGAGGGGGGCCATTTCCTCAGCCTCCCTCGTTGAGGACCGCGTCCATGATCTTCGTGGCTACCGGCCCCGCCACCTGGCCGCCGAAGCAGCCCTGGCAGCGCTCGAGCGTCACCGCGACAGCGACCTTCGGATCGGTGGCCGGCGCGAAGCCGATGAACCATGGCTGGTTGATCCCGTTCGCCGGGTCGCCGATCTCCGCCGTCCCGGTCTTGCCGGCGAAGGGCAGGCCCTCCACGGTCAGCCCGGCGGCCGTTCCCTCCTGGGTCACCTTGGTCATCATCGCTCGTCAGCTCGTCGGCCGTCTTCGTGCTCATCACGGTCGACTGGGCCTCGGGGTGGAGCGAGCTGATCGTTCGCCCGTCGGCGTCGTTGACCTCCTGAACGAACGTGGGCTTGTCGAGGACGCCGCCGTTCGCGACCGCGGCGGCGACCTCCGCCATCTGGATCGGCGTCACGAGGAGCTGGCCCTGCCCGATCGCGACGCGCCCGATGTCGATCGGCTGGCCCTGGGCCAAAAGGTGGGACCCGTTGGTGGAATAGACGCCGCTCGGGACCATCTGCTGGTCGGGGTAGTCGAGCTGCGGGTCATGGAAGAACCCGAACCGGTCCATGTACTTGAACATCGTCGCCGGCCCGAGCTTCTCGCCGACCTGGGCGAAGTAGGTGTTGACGGAGTAGGTGAGCGCGGTCGTCATGTCGATGTCGCCGAACTGCTCACCGCCCGCGTTCGAAAGCGGCACGCCGCCGATCGTCTGCGGCGACGCGCCGCTCAGCACCGAGATCGGCGTGAACTCGCCGGAGTCGAGCGCCGCGGTCGCGGTGACCACCTTCATCGTCGAGCCGGGCGGGTAAGTGCGCCTGGGTCGCGCGGTTGACGATCGCGGACGGGCCCTTGGCGTTGTTCAGCTCGCGAAGCCCCGCCGACGTCCTCGCCTTGTTCGGGTCGTAAGCCGGGCACCGAGACCATCGCCTTGATCGCTCCCGTCGTCGGGTCGAGAGCGACGGCGGACCCGCCGAAGCCCGACGCGCCGGGCGTGCTCGCGATCGCCGAGTTAAGGCTGTCCGTCGCGAGGCGCTGCACGTTCGCGTCGATCGTGAGGGTCACGTTGGCGCCCTGCTGCGTGAGGCCGCGCAGCTGGTCGATGATCGAGGAGAACTCGTTCTGGTTGCCGACGAGGGCGTCGTTCTCCGAGCGCTCGAGTCCGGTCTGCCCGGCCTGGATGAAGCTATAGCCGACCGGGTTTCCGAACAGCGACCCCGCCGGGTAGTCGCGCACGTAGACCGGGTTCGGGCCGCCTCCCACCGGCGAGCTCTGAGGCGACGACGGTTCCGTCGGCGGTCTTGATGTCGCCGCGATGAATCGTCTGCGCCTCGATCAGGGGGCGCCGGTTCGCCGAGTTGTCCTTGAGGGCGTCGGCGTCGAAGACCGCCCACTGCGACGTCTTCCAGACGAGCAGCGCCAGGAGCAGGAGGAGAAGCCCGTAGACGCGGACGATCGGCGCGTTCACGGGAGCGCTCCGACCACGGGATCGCCGGGTGGCCGCTCGGGAGGCGGGCGGCGCGCGCGCTCGGAGATCACGAGCAGCAGGCCGAGCAGGATGAAGTTGGCGATGACCGAGCTGCCGCCGTAGCTGACGAAGGGAAGCGTCACACCGGTCAGCGGGATCAGCTTCACGACGCCGCCGACGATCACGAACGCCTGGAGCATGAAGACGGTGCTGAGGCCGGCGGCGAGGAGCTTCGAGAACCCGTCGGGGGCCATCACGGCGGTCTTGAAGCCGCGTGCGCCGATCAGCGCGTAGACGGCGACGAGGCCGACCCCGCCGAAGAGGCCGAGCTCGGAGACGATCACCGCATAGATCTCGTCGGTGTGCGGCGCCGGGAGGATGCTGCCGCAGTCCGGGAACGGCACCGAGCAGTGCGGGGCAAACGGTCCCGGAAGTCGCAGGAGGGAGTCGCCGAGGCCGGTTCCGAAGAGGCCGCCGTCGGCCTGCGCGAAGAGGGACTGCTGGATCTGGCCGGCGCCGAACGGCTCGGGCTTGGCGAAGGGGTGCAGCCAGATCTCGACCCTGTCGTGGATGTGCGTGATCTGCCCCGCGATGATCACCGCGCCGGCGAGGAACAGCGCGAGGCCAACCACCACGTAGCTCAGGCGGTTGGTGGCGATGTAGAGCAGCGCGAGGAAGGCCCCGAAGAACATCAGCGAGCTGCCGATGTCGCGGATGAGGAACAGCATCGCCATCGCCGCAACCCAGACGACGAGCATCGGCCCGAAGTGCTTGAGCGGCGGGATGGTGAGACCGACGATCCGCCGCGCGCCGACGCTCAGGAGCTCGCGGTGCTCGTGCAGGTAGCTCGCGAGGAAGATGACGATGCAGATCTTCGAGAGCTCTGCGGGCTGGAACGCCAGCGGCCCGAGCTTGATCTCGAGGTAGGCGCCGTTCACGAGCCCACCGACCCCGGGCAGGCGCGGGGCCAGGAGCAGCAGGATCCCCAGGATCGCGATCAGGTACCGGTAGCGCTCGAGCTTCGTGTAGTCGCGAAGGAAGACCACCGTCGCGGCCAGGAGCACCGCGCCCGCGACGAAGATCGACGCCTGCCGTAGGGCGAGCGTGTCGTTGATCCGGAAGAGGACGACGAGGCCGACCGCGGCGAGCAGCGCGCAGAGCGGGAAGAGGTACGGGTCGGCGTGGGGCACCCGGATCCGCAGGAAGAGGTGGACGCCCACGCAGACGGCGAGGAAGTAGCCGCCGTAGATGAGGCCGATGTCGCTGATCTTGTTGCTCTCGACGATGAGAACGGCGGCGAAGCCCGCCGTTACCAGGAGACGCGACCGGGATGAGCGCGAGGAGCTCGCGGTTGCGGGCGCTCACTGCTTCGCCCCGGCCTGAGGCTTCTTCTTCTGAGCCGAGCCGCCGCTCGCAGGCTTCTTCGAGGCGTTCTGGCCGCCCTGCTGCCCGCTCGGCTTCCCTCGCTTCGGCTTCGGTTTGGGCTTCGGCGGTGGTGGCGGCTTCGGAACGCGCACCGGCTTCGGCGGCTTGGCCGCGGCCGTCAGGTGCTTCAGGAGGCTCGCCGCGTCGTCGTGGAAGCGCAACGTGTGGTCGGTCGCGCTCCCGCGCTCGGACCTCGGGATGCTCGAGACCTGAACGGGCGCGGCGTACTGCTCCGAGTAGAGCTTGAGGCCGAAGGGAAGCTCGTAGGGGAGGCCGCGATAAAGCGCGACTCGCCCGCCGGGGTCGGTCCCGATGAAGTAGATCTGGCGGATGCCCCAGACCGCGAAGACGGCGAGGCCCACCGAGATCGCGATCGTCGCGAGCGCCACGAGCAGGGCGCGACGCCTGCTCCGCCGCCCGGCGGTCGCCGGTCGAGCCGCGGCGCCGCCGAGCGCGGCGCCGCGCCGGGCCTCGTGCTCCGCCGTGCCGGCGCGAACCGCCTCGCCCGTGAGGCCGGCCTCCTCGGCGGCCGGGCCCACCAGGGTGGCGCCGTCCGCCGCGCGCGAGGGATCGCCCTCGTCGAGGCGAAACGCGACGACCGTGATGTTGTCGCGACCGCCGGCCGCATTTGCCTCGGAGACGAGGCGATCAACCGCCTGCTCCAGCGTGCCGGACTCGGCGAGGATCTGCGCGATCGCCGCCTCCTTGATCATGGTCGTGAGCCCGTCGGAGCAGATCAGGTACACGTCGTCGGGGCGCGCGCGGTAGGTCATCGTGTCGACCTCGACCTGGGGCTCTGGGCCAAGCGCGCGAGTGATGATCGAGCGTTGCGGGTGATCCTCGGCCTGCGCGTCGGTGAGCCGGCCCTGCCGGCGGAGCTCCTCGACCAACGAGTGGTCCGAGGTGAGGAGCTTCAGCTCGCCGTCCCGCCACCGGTACGCGCGACTGTCGCCGACGTGCGCCAGGCTGAGCTCGTCGTCGGAGAGCAGGGCCGCGGTCAGGGTCGTGCCCATCCCCGAGCGTGAGGAGTCGGCCTGCGCCAGCCGGTGGATCCGGGCGTTCGCATCCTCGGCGATCCCGCGCAGGTAGGTCTCGGGCGAGGGCTCGACCTTGGTGTCGGGTGAGAACGACTCCGCCGCGATGCGCGATGCGACCTCCCCCGCCTGCGCCCCGCCCATCCCGTCGGCGACCGCGAAAAGCGGAGCGCGGGCGTAGTAGGAGTCCTCGTTCGCGCTCCGCTGCCTACCGACGTCGGATCGGTAGGCCTCCTCGACGACGAGGAGCATCTACGGCGCTCCGGCGTCCACGGGCTGGTCCATCCCGGGGACGTCGAGCTCGAACCGGAGCTCCGTGTCGCCGATCCGGACCTCGTCGAGGTCCCCCAGCCGCGCCTCCCCATCGAGGCGGGCGCCGTTCAAAAACGTGCCGTTCGTGGACTTCATGTCCTCAACGTAATAGCTGCCGCCGCGAGAGTAGAAACGCGCGTGGATGCCCGACGCGAAGCGGTCCTCGATCCTCACATCGGCCTCGCTCGAGCGCCCGATCGCGAGGCCGCCGAAGAGGTCGAAGCGCTCACCCGGCTGGAGCCCGCCGCCGGTCTGCACCACGAGCCAAGCGTCGGTCGGCGCAGCGCGCCCCCCGGGGCCGATCGGGTGGACGCCCGTCGCCTCCGGCGCGGGGCGCGCCGAGGTTCGAAGCTCCCGCAGGGCGCTGCGCGCCACCCACAGCAGGAACAAATACAGGACCGCCAGGAAGGCGAACTTGAGGCCGACTGCGATCGGATCGGTGTTCAAGGCAGGGGGAGGCTAAAGGTGTTCCCCGCCGTCAGGACGCGCCGGCCCCGGACGCGGGAGCAGAATCAAAAGCCCGCGGCGTAGCCGTGGGCTAGTTGTTCCGGCGGGAGCGGAGGAGCCGGCGGAGTCGCTCTCACTGCTCGATGTCGAACGTGAAGTGGGTGGTTCCGAGCGTCACGTGATCGCCGGGTGATAGGCGGGAGCGGTCCACGAGCCGGTCGTTGACCTTCACGCCGTTGGTCGAGCCGAGGTCGACGACCTGCCAGTCGCCGTTCGAGGAGCGGCGAAGCTCCGCGTGCCGGCGCGACACGTTCGGATCGTTCAGGACGCAATCGCACTCGCGTGATCGGCCCAGAACGGCCACCGGGCCGTCCAGCACGTAGCGGCGATCGTCGAGCGACACGATCGCCTTGGTGTCGACGAGGCGCTCCGCCGGCCGGCTGACGCTGGCGCGCGAGGCCTTCGGGGGGACGGTGTAGACCATCGTGTGGCCCTCCTCGCCCTGTGCCGGCGCCTCGCCCTGGCGCGCCGGAGGCTTCACGAGGCGGGTCTGGATGCCGAACTCTCCGAGCCGGAGCCTCTCGTCGACCTTGAGCTCCACCTCGGGCCGCGTGAGGAGGGCATAGTCGTTGCGCCGGGCGTGCTCGAGCAGGTATCCGGAGAGCTCCTGACCGAGCGAACGCTCATATCCCTCGATCCTCCCGTGGTCCTCGGGTGAGAGCCAGACCGTGTACTGGTTCGGAACGTACACCCGGGAAACCGAGGCGGTCCTGTGCGCGTCCATCTCCTTCGCCAGCTTCCTGGCGATCTCCACCGGCTGGACCTGGGATGAGAAAGCGCGGCTGAAGACGCCCTCGACCAGGCCTTCGATGCGCGCTTCAAGGTTTCTAAGGACGCTGATGGCTTCGCTCCTGGGGCGCCTGCAACGGCGACGCGACCCCGGAGAATCCTAGTGGTGCGGGTACGAACCGCCGCCACCCTGGCTCGGCTCCGGGCGAGCGGCGACCGAGCCAGATCACGAGCAGGATGGCGGCGAGGGCGACGATCGGAGTCGAGGCCGCGACGGGCACCATTGCGTGGACGGCGGCCGTCAGGGCCGCCGCCCAAAGCACCGCCCCTACGAGCGCCAGAGCGAGGTGGCTCGCGCGCAGGATCGGCCCGACAGCCCAGGCCGCGAGGCTGAACGCCGCCGCCGCGGCGAGCGAGTGAAGGCCTCCGAGCGGCACCAGGACCTGGTGGTAGGCCGCCGAGGCCGAGTGCGTCCATCCGGAGCCGGCGACCGGCGTGATGTGAGGGCCGACACCCAGAACCACAGCCCCGGCAGCGAGCCAGAACCAGCCGAGCGCGCCGAGCGCGGCGCGCTCGAGCCCTTCGCCCTGCCTTCCGGCGAATGCGGGGTAGGCGATGCCCAGGGTGGCGGCGCCGAGCGCCGGGGCCAGAACGGGGATCAGAGCTCGCTCGATCGCCGCGGCAAAGATCACCGCCGGGGCGCACAGCAGGCCGATCACGAGGGCGAGGCCGGGCAGGTGGGCCGGCCCGGCGAGGGCCCAGAGCGCGGCCATGAGGCCGATCGCGACCGCGAGACGGGCCACCCGGCCGCTCCTGCCGCGCGCCGACCCGGCCGCCTCCCCCGCGGGCAGTCGGTGCTCGTGGTCGAGCTCTTCGAGTCCGCCGGACAGCGCGTCGGCGAGGCCGAGCAGTTCCGGCCTCATCGCAGGCTCGGGCATCAGGCAGTCGTCGATCACGGCGCAGAGGTCCGCGGGGAGGTCCGGGCGCTCACCCGCGAGCGGCGGCAGGGGCGCCCCGATCCTCCGGGCGGTCGCGGCCGGCGTTCCGGCGGCGACCGGGTTGAACCCGGTCCAGCACTCATACAGCGTCAGGGCGAGGGCGTACACGTCGGCCGGATCGCCGACCTCGCCGCCGTCGGCCTGCTCGGGCGCCATGTATGCAAGCGTCCCGACCACCTCGCCGGTGCCCGTGAGCCGCGCCTCGCCGGCCAGGGAGGCGATGCCGAAGTCCATGAGCTTCGCGTCCGTGCCCGATCCGTTGCGGTTCACGACCACGTTCGCCGGCTTGACGTCGCGATGGACGACACCCCGCGAATGCGCATGGGAAAGAGCGTCGCAAACGTCGATGCCGACCTCGGCGACGTCGCGGTCGGTGAGCTCTCCTGAGGCCGCCAGCTCCCCCAGCGGAGCACCCGCGGCGAGCTCGCTCACGAGGATCGCGCTCTCGGCCTCGGCGCCGAACTCATAGAGCGTGACGACGCCGGGGTGGTTGAGGCGGGCCGCCGCCTTCGCCTCCCGCAGCACGCGCTCCGAGTCGGCTCCGGGGATCTCCTTGACGGCGACCTCGCGCTGAAGGCGCTCGTCAAAAGCGCGGTAGACGACGCCCATCCCTCCCGAGCCGATGCGCTCGAGGATGCGGAACCGGCCGAGAACGACGTCAGACGCCACCAACCTTCACGGTTCGCCGCAGGCGGGCGCCCTCCTGCCCGCAAGCGGACGGCCAGGTCCCGGGTCCTCCAGCGGTAATACTCTCGGCACGAAAGGCGCCTGCAATCGGGCGCTTTCGACGATGGCCATCGACGACGAATCACCCTACGCCGCACGCCGATCACGGCCCGCGCGCAGAGACCCGGCCGAGCGCCACCGCCAGGTCATGGCGCGGCGGGGCATCGCGGCCGTCATCGGGCTCGTCGTCCTGATCCTGATCGTGCTGGGGGTGAAGGGGTGCCTTGACGCGCGGAAGACGCGCAGCTTCGAGAACTTCGACGCCGACCTGAAGTCGCTCGTGTCACAGACGGACCAGCTCTCGAGCGGCTTCTTCCAGCACCTACAGAACCCGAAGGGCTCGAAGCTCGAATTCCAGACCGAGCTCAAGACCGACGCGGGCACCGCCTCGTCCCTCTCGGCCCGTGCCCAGGAGCTCTCGACGCCCGACGAGCTGGGCGCCGCGCACGCCGATCTCGCGCTCGCCTACGACCTCCGCGCCAACGCGCTCAACGGGATCGCCGACGAGCTCGCCGGCGGGGGGTCAGGGGAGACGACCGCGAAGCACGTCGTCGCCCAGATGAAGCAGCTGCTGGCGAGCGACGTTGTCTACTCCCGTGCCCAGAGCGAGATCGACAACGCGCTAGCCGACCAGGGGATCTCGGAGCAGGCGCCCCCGAGCCAGTTCCTCCCCGATCCCCAGACCAAATGGCTCGACGTGACAACGATCGCGGGGATCCTCTCCGGCATCGGGGTGTCCGGCGGAGGCGGCGGGGGCTCCGTCAGCGGGGTACACGGAACCGGGATCTCGACCGCGACCCTCAACGGCTCGACGCTGACGCCGAACGGCACCACCGCTGTCACGTCGGCTCCGCCGAACACCCTCGCCATCGCCGTCCAAAATCAGGGCGACTCCACCGAGCACAACATCCAGGTGAGCGTCAAGGTCACGGGCGGGGGCGCGAGCAAGACCAAGCAGACGACGATCGGCAGCGTCGCCGCCGGGGGCACCGGTACGGCGGACGTGGCGCTCGGCTCCGTTCCGAGCGGAGCCGCGCTGACGATCCAGGTGAAGGTGGCGCCCGTGGTCGGCGAGCACGTCACCACCAACAACAACGCCACCTACAACGTCACCTTCGCCTAGACGCCGGATACCTTTCGCATCCATGAAGGTCGCCTACCTGGGGCCAGCCGGAACCTTTTCCGACGACGCGGTTCAGGCCGCGGCGGCGGGCCGCGACGTGGAGCGGGTGCCGCTGGAGACGGTCCACGCGGCGATCTCGGCCGTCGCCGAGGGGGCGGCGGACCTCGCGCTGGTCCCGTTCGAGAACTCAATCGAGGGCTCCGTCCGACCCACCCTCGACGCGCTGGCATTCGACGTCGAGGGAGTGACGATCGCCGGCGAGCACGACCAGGCGATCCGGCACAGCCTCGTGGCGCGCGAGGCCGTCGAGCTCGGCGCGATCGAGCGCGTGCTCTCCCATCCGCAGGTGCTCGCGCAGTGCGCGCGCTTCCTCCGCACTGAGGTTCCGAGCGCCGAGGTGGTTGCGACGACCTCGAGCGCCGAAGCCATCAGGAGCGTGGGCCTCACCTCCGAGCCGTGGGCCGCGATCGGCGCGGCGTCGGCCGCCGACCTCTACGGCTGCGAGGTCCTGCGCAGCGGGATCGAGGACGAGGCGGGCAACGTGACCAGGTTCATCTGGATCGCCCCGGCCGCGACCGCCATCGACGGCTCCGGCGACTGGCGGACGACGCTCGTGTTCTCGGAGCTCGGCCAGGACCATCCCGGGGCGCTCGTGGAGGCGCTCACCGAGTTCTCCCGGCGGTCGGTGAACTTGACCCGGATCGAGTCGCGGCCGCTGCGGCAGGGGCTCGGGCGATACATGTTCTTCGTCGACCTGGAGGGCCGCGAGGACGATGACGCGGTGGCGGAGGCGATCGACGGCCTCCGCGGCAAGGCCGAGTCGGTTCGAATCCTCGGGAGCTACCCGATCGGCGAACTCGGTCTCCGTTCCGGCTGAGCCCGTCGGAAGACGGAGCCGGCGGGCGCAATCCGTATCCTTTCCGCACCATGGCGAGCGTCGCCGTAGCGGAGCGGGGGGTGCGGGACACCGACGATGGCGACCCCGAGGTAGTTCGGCGGCCGGGCGTCGCGTCCGGCCGCGTTCTCGTCCTCAACGCAAGCCACGAGCCGATCAACGTCTGCACGGTAAGGCGCGCGGCGGTGCTGGTGCTCAAGTCGCGTGCGGAGGTGCTCGAGGAGGGCGCCGGGGCTCTCCATTCGGAGCGCCTCGTCTTCGCCCGGCCCTGTGTGATCAGGCTGGTCCGCTATGTGCGCGTTCCCCGCGACGTCCATCGACGCAAGATCACACGCAAGGCCGTCCTGGCCCGCGACGCGTGGACCTGCCAGTACTGCGGCCGCGAGGCGCACGCCGGCCTCACCGTCGACCACGTGATCCCCAGGAGCCGGGGCGGTGAGTCGGTGTGGGAGAACATCGTCGCCTCCTGCGCGCCGTGCAACCGCAAGAAGGGCAACCGCCTTCCGCGCGAGGTCTCGATGCACCCGCGCAACCGGCCGAAGGCGCCGGGCCCGACGATCTTCATCCGTATCGCGAGCCCGACGGTCCCGATGGCTTGGGAGCCGTACCTGGCCGTCGCCTGACGCTTCCGTCAGTCGTCGACGCCGTCGAGCTCAGGCGAGGGGGGCGCTTCGGCGCCCACCGCGCCGCCGGACTCCACGACCAGCGCTACGGCGACCAAGCGGTCGTCGTCGCGGATGTTCATGACCTTCACGCCCTGCGTCGCGCGGCCCATCTGCGAGATGCCGCCCGCTTGCGTGCGCTGGACCATCCCGTTCTGCGAGATGAACAGCAGGTCCTGGTGCTCGCGGACGATGAGCGCACCGGCGAGGCCGCCCTTCTTCTCGGTCAGCTTCGCGGTGAGCACGCCCTTCGTGCCGCGGCCCTTCACCGGATATTCGGAAACCGACGTGCGCTTGCCGTAGCCGTTCTCGGTGACGACGAAGAGCTCCGACTCGTCACGGGCGATATCCATCGCCAGGACTCGATTCGCCTCGCGGCCGATCTTGCCCGTCACGTTCATGCCCTTGACCCCGGATGTGTCCCGGCCCATGGCCCGCACGGCCTTCTCGGAGAAGCGCGATGCGTGCCCGGACTTCGAGACGAGAAGGATGTCGTCGTCGCCCGAGGTGAGCCGCACCTGGACGAGCTCGTCGCCGTCGCGGACCTTGATGGCGATGATCCCGTCGGCCTTGATCTTCGTGTTGTAGTCGGTGAACTTCGTCTTCTTGACGAGTCCCTTGGCGGTGGCGAAGACGAGATACTCGCCCTCGCTGAAGTCTCGGGTGGGCTTCACCGCCATCACCTTCTCGCCCTCGCGCAGCGGCAGCACATTGATGAGGGCACGGCCCTTCGACGTCCTCGAGCCCTCGGGGAGCTCGTAGACCTTCAGGCGGTAGACCTTCCCGCGATTGGTGAAGAAGAGCAGGAAGTCGTGCGTCGAGCAGATGTGGAGGTGCTCGATGTAGTCGTCCTCCTTCATGTCCATGCCCGTGACCCCCAGGCCCCCACGGCGCTGCTGCCGGTAGGTCACGAGCGGGAGGCGCTTCGCGTAGCCGGAATGCGTGATCGAGATCACCATCTGCTGGTCGGCGATGATGTCCTCGACGTTCATGTCGCCCTCGAAGTGGGTGATCTCGGTGCGACGCTCGTCGCCGTATCGCTCGCCGATCTCGCCGATCTCCTCGGTGATGAGGGCGTCGATGCGCGCCGGGTCGCCGAGGATCGCCCGCAGCTCCGCGATCGTCTTCATGAGCTCGGCGTGCTCCTCGCGCACCTTGCCCGACTCGAGCGCTGTCAGTCGCTGCAGGCGCATGTCGAGGATGGCCTGCGCCTGGGTGTCGCTGAGCTCGAACTTCTCGATCAGGCCCGCGCGGGCCTCGTCGGGGTCGGCGGAGCCGCGGATCAGGGCGATCACCGCGTCGAGGTTGTCGAGCGCGATGAGCAGGCCCTCGAGGACGTGCGCGCGCGCCTCCGCGCGGCGCAGCTCGTGCTGCGTGCGTCGCACGATGACCTCGCGCTGGTGGCCGACGTAGTGCTGGATGCACTCCTTGAGGCTCAGGGTGCGCGGCACGCCGTCGACGAGCGCCACCATGTTGACGCCGAACGAGGTCTGCATCGCGGTGTGCTTGTAGAGCTGGTTCAGCACCACCGCCGCGGGGTCGCCGCCGCGCTTCAGCTCGATGACGAGGCGCATACCCGAGCGATCCGACTCGTCGCGGAGGTCCGAGATGCCGGTGATCTTCTTCTCGCGGACGAGGTCGGCGATCTTCGTGATCAGCCCGCCGTCGCCGCCCTTCTTGACCATGAACGGCAGCTCGGAGACGATGATCGCCTCCTTGCCGCCCTTGAGGGGCTCGACGTGCGCGCGGCCGCGAACCTTTATTGAGGCGCGGCCGGATGCGTACGCGTCGCGGATGCCCTCCATGCTCATGATGCCGCCGCCGGGGAAGTCGGGGCCCTTGACGTGCTCCATGAGCCCAGCCAGGTCGATGTCGGGGTTCTCGATGTAGGCCTTGACGGCGCCGACGGTCTCGCGCAGGTTGTGCGGCGGAATGTTGGTGGCCATCCCCACCGCGATCCCGGCCGCCCCGTTCACGAGCAGGTTCGGGAACCGCGCCGGCAGCACGAGCGGCTCCTGCTGGGACTCGTCGTAATTGGGGCCGAAGTCGACGGTTTCGGCCTCGATGTCCCGCAGCATCTCGGTCGCGAGGCGGGAGAGCCGCGCCTCGGTGTAGCGCATGGCGGCGGGCGGGTCGTCGTCGATCGAGCCGAAGTTGCCCTGCCCGTCGACCAGCGGGTTGCGCAGCGAGAACTCCTGCGCCATCCGTGCGAGCGTGTCGTAGATCGCCGTGTCGCCGTGCGGGTGGTACTTGCCCATCACCTCGCCGACGATGAACGCGCACTTGCGGTACGCCCGGTTCGGCTGCAGCCCGAGGTCGTGCATCGCGTAGAGCACGCGCCGGTGGACGGGCTTCATCCCGTCGCGGGCATCCGGGAGCGCCCGCCCCACGATCACGCTCATCGCGTAATCGAGGTACGACGAGCGCATCTCCGTTGTGAGCTCGCGCTCCTCGATCCGGCCCGTCAGGGCGTCGAGTCCAGCCTCCATCTCTCTACCGGCCCCGACTACACGTCGAGGAACCGGACCTCCCTCGCGTGGTTCTCGATGAACGCCTTCCGAGGCTCGACCTTGTCGCCCATCAGGTCGGTGAAGATGCGCTCGGCGAGGGCCGCGTCGTCGATGGTGACGCGCTGGAGGGTCCGCGTCTGCGGGTCCATCGTCGTCTCGCGAAGCTGCTCGGCGTTCATCTCGCCGAGGCCCTTGAAGCGCTGCATCTGCACCCCGTGGCGCGCGAGCTCCAGGACGCACCGGCGAAGCTCGGCGAACGAATCGGCGTCGGCCGTCCGGTCGCCGAGCTTGATCGAGAAGGGCGGCTGGCCCACCTGCTTCAGGAGCTCGGCGTGGACCTCGACCAGGTGGCGGTATTCGGTTGAACCGAAGAGCGCCGCGGTCAGCCGATGCGTCCGGGCCAGCCCGCTGGCTCGGTGCACCGCGCGGACCGACAGCTCGTCGGCCGACGATTCGGCGAGCTCGGTCTCGAACGGCTCTCCCTCGGGATCCGGCGCCTCGATCACCTTCTTTGCGCCGGCGAGGGTGGCGGCGCCCTCGTCGAGCAGGCGGGACTCGGCGAGGAAGGCGACGAGGTCGTGGCCGAACTCCGCCCGCAGCGACTCGGACCAGCCCTCGTACTCGTTGAGGCGCCGGTTGAACCGCTGCCAGCGGGCGCCGGTGAGCTTGTGATTCTTGCCTGCCCCGTCGACGATCTCGAACCGCTCGACCTTGTCGCGAAGAAGGATCTCCTCGAGCTCGGACTCCTTCTCGATGTAGGTGTCCTGCTTGCCGTTGCGCATCCTGTAGAGGGGGGGCGTCGCGATATAGACGAAGCCGGCGTCGATCAGCTCGCGCATCTCGCGGTAGATGAAGGTCAGGGCGAGAGTGCGGATGTGAGCGCCGTCCACGTCGGCGTCGGTCATCAGGATCACCTTGTGGTAGCGCGCGTCCTCGATGTTGAACTCCTCGCGCACGCCGGTCCCGACCGCCGTGATCAGGTTCTGAATCTCCTGGTTCATCAGGACCTTGTCGATCCGCGCCTTCTCGACGTTGATGATCTTGCCGCGGAGCGGGAGGATGGCCTGCGTGTTGCGGTCGCGACCCTGCTTCGCCGACCCGCCGGCCGAGTCGCCCTCGACGATGAAGAGCTCGGCGAGCGACGGATCGCGGACCGTGCAGTCCGCGAGCTTCCCCGGCAGCGTGGAGTTCTCGAGCGCGGACTTCCGCCGGGTGAGGTCGCGGGCCTTGCGAGCCGCCTGGCGGGCTCGCGCGGCATCGACCGCCTTCGACGCGATGCGGCGCGCGTCGGCGGGGGTCTCCTCCAGGAACTCCCCGAGCTTCCGGTTGACGGTCTCCTTGACGAGGCCCTCGACCGGCGGGTTTCCGAGCTTGGTCTTCGTCTGGCCTTCGAACTGCGGCTCGCGAAGCTTCACGGAGATGACCGCCGTGAGGCCCTCGCGGACGTCGTCGCCCGTGAGGTTCTCGTCCTTCTCCTTGAGCAGGCCCTTCTGCCGGGCGTAGGCGTTGATCGTCCGCGTGAGCGCCGACCGGAAGCCCGAGAGGTGCGAGCCGCCCTCGTGGGTGTTGATGTTGTTCGCGAAGCTGAAGACCGACTCCTGGTAGCTCGAGTTCCACTGCATCGCGACCTCGACCTGTCCGTCGGAGGTCTCGCTCTCGAAGAAGATCGCCTTGCGGTGCAGCGCGTCCTTGTTCTCGTTCAGGTGCGCGACGAAGTCGACGATGCCGCCCTTGTACTGGAAGGTCTCGCGCTGCCCGGCGCCGCGCTCGTCGACGAGGTCGATCCGCAGGTTGCGGGTCAGGAACGCCGTCTCGCGAAGCCGCTCCGCGAGAGTGGCGTAGTCGAAGCTGACCTCCTCGAAGACCTCGGCGTCGGGGAGGAACGTGATCGTCGTCCCCGTCTTCTTGCTCGCCTTGCCGCGCTTCAGGTCGCCCTTGGGGTCGCCGCGCTCGTAGTCCTGGGTCCAGAGGTGGCCGTCGCGGCTCACCTCGAGGTGGAGTCGCTCCGACAGCGCGTTGACGACCGACACGCCGACGCCGTGCAGCCCGCCCGAGACCTTGTAGCCGCCCCCGTCTCCGAACTTGCCGCCGGCGTGGAGCGTCGTCAGCACGACCTCGGCCGCGGGCCGTTTCTCCTCGGGATGCTCGTCGACCGGGATCCCGCGGCCATCGTCGACCACGGTGACGCTGTTGTCAGGGTGCAGGGTGACCTCGATGCGGTCGCAGTGGCCCGCGATCGCCTCGTCGACCGAGTTGTCGACCACCTCGTAGACGAGGTGGTGAAGGCCGCGCGGCCCGGTGGATCCGATGTACATCCCCGGGCGCTTGCGGACCGGCTCGAGGCCGCGAAGAACGGTGATCTCGTCCGAGGTGTAGGCGCCCTCGTCGCCCGCCCTCTTCGCCTTGGTCGCCCCGGTCGAGGGCTTGCTAGCGCTTTTTGCCACTAAGTCCTTTCGCTGGCGGGCGGCACGCGATCGTCGACAGGCCTGTCCGCTCCGATCAGAGGAAACCCCGGACCGGCTGACGCGAATTCTGACCGTTGCGGCAGACGACTCGGGGTGTTCGAGTAGTGGACATAAGTCTATCAGGAACGCCCGTCAGAGAACCGAGACGTCTGTAACAAAAGCCCTGCAAATCACGGACAAAAGGATCTCGGGTGTGCGGCGCTAGTCGTGACGCGCCGCGTCGGCCGTGAACCGGAGCCCGTCGATCGGGTCGTCGAGGCGTTGATTCAGGCGATCGAGAAGCTCGGGCGCCATCAGGTCGAGCTCCTGGGCCCAGACCGAGGAGCGGCAGGCGACGGTGACGATCCGCTCCCGTTCCGCCACCGGAACGGCCTCGGCGGCGATCGTGGGGCCGGCGACCTCGGGCCAGTGGAGCTGCACCGTGGCGAGAGGGGTCGCCGGCGCCGTCTGGCCCTTCAGCGCGTTGAGCGCCGAGCCGACCGCGCGCGGTCGTGCGCGCCGCGTCACGCCGCCGCGCTGAGGCCGCGCGTTTGGACGCGCCCGGCGCGAAGCGCCAGCTCTTCGCGGGCGATCTCGGTCGGCATGTGCGCGGACTCCGTCGCCGTGACGAGGGCCTGCCCACCACCCTCCCGGAGCCGGCCTGCGAGGCGCAGCCGGCGCTCGGGGTCGAGCTCGCTCATCACGTCGTCGAGGAGCATCAGCGGCGGGACCAGTCGCGCGTCGAGGAGCGCCCGGCGCTCGGCGAATAGCAGGGCGAGGAGCGCTGCCCTCTGTTCGCCCTGCGAGGCGTAGCGGCGGGCCGCGCGCCCGCCAATCGTCACCTCGAGCTCGTCGAGGTGGGGCCCATGGCCGCTCCATCCGCGGGCGAGGTCGGAGCCGCGCCGCTCGGCGAGCTCCGCCACTAGCTCCGCCGACGAGGTCGCGGCGCTGCGTGGCCGGTAACGAATGATCGCGCCCTCGCCGAGGCCCAGGTCATCGGCCGCGGCGGTGAACTCGCCGGCGATCCCCTCCGCGACCTCGGCCCGTGCGCGTATGAGCTCCGCGCCGGCCTCGGCGAGCTCGGCATCCCAGGCGTCGAGCCCGGCCGGCTCGACCCCGCGCGCGCCCGCGAGGAGCGCGTTGCGCTGGGCGAGGGCCGCCCGGTAGCGGTCGCGCGCCGCCGCCCGCGCCGGCCGCAGAGCCGCCGCAAGCCTGTCCAGCCGCGCGCGCCGCGGGCCCGGGCCGCCCTTGATGAGCTCGAGGCGATCCGGCACGAAGACGGCGAGGGCGGGGCGGATCGACGCCGCTCGTGAGCCGATCGGCTTGCCGTCGAGGAGCTGGCGTGTCTCGCCCGACCGGTCGGCGGACCACAGGAACCGGAAGCGCTCCTCGGCGGCGGAGACGAGGGCCTCGGCGCGGGCGAGGTCGGCGCCGAAGGCGATCGTCTCGCGGCGCCTGGCCGTGCGCGGCGAGCGGCCCGTGAGCGCGAGGCAGATCCCCTCGAGCAGCGAAGACTTCCCGGCCCCGTTGGGCCCGTGGACCAGGGTCAGGCTCGAGGAGAGGTCGAATCTCGCCGCTGTGAGGTTCCGAAGGCCGGAGACCTCGAGCGAGGAGACGACGGTGGGTGCGCGCCCCTCCAACGCATCACCGCTAGACGTTGAGCCGAATCGGCATGACCAGATAGCTGAAATCGTCGCTGCCGGAAGCTTGAAGCAACCCGGGACGAAGCGGTGAGCTCAGCTTGAGGACGAGCTCCTCGGTCGCGACGCTCTCGATCCCCTCGATGAGGAACTGCGGGTTGAAGGCGATCTCCATCGCCTCGCCGCTGTAGGGAGCGGGCATCCCCTCGCTCGCGTCGCCGATCTCCGGGGTCTCGGCAGCGACCGTCACCTCACCGTCCGAGAATGCGAGGCGGAGCGGAGCGTTGCGCTGCGCGAGCTGGCCGATGCGACGGGTCACGTCCAGAAGCTCCGACCGCGGGAGCCTCACCTCGTGCTCGAACGATTCGGGGATGAGCTGGCGCCAGCTGGGGAACTGGCCCTCGATCAACCGCGACGCGATGGTCACGCCGGCGGTGCGGCACACCACCTGGTTGCGCGCCAGGGACAGGTCGACGGCCTCGGGGTTCTCCTGCCCGATGACGCGAGCGAGCTCGCGGAGTGCCTTGGCCGGGACGTTCGCCTCGACCTTCGCCGTGAGCGGCGAGGAGAGCGACGTGTGCTTGACGCTCAGGCGGTACGAGTCAGTGGCGACCATCGTCAGCGTGTCGCCCTCACCGGAGACGAGGACGCCGGTGAGGATCGGGCGCACCTCGTCGCGCGATGCGGCGCGGGCGACGAGGTCGATCGTCTCGGCGAGCGGAGCGGCGGGGAGCGTCACGACGTCCTCGCTGGGCTCCGGGAGCTTTGGGAAGTCCTCCGATGCCAGCATCTTGAGGTGAAAGCGCGCGGAGCCGGCGACGATCTCGACGTCGCGCTGGTCGGGCCGCAGCGACAGTTCGACGGACCCCGCGGGGAGGCTCCGTGCCACGTCGCCGAGAAGGCGGGCGGGGAGCAATACCTCGCCGGCCGTCTCCACGGAGGCCTCGGTCTTGCACGTGAGCGAAAGCTCCAGGTCGGTCGCGCGAAGCGTGAGCCGGTCGTCGCCGGCCGCGAGATGAACGCCGCCCAGAGCGGGAAGCGTGGTGCGCGAGGAAACCGCCCGAGTCACGAGTGAGAGGCTGGAGACGAGGTCTTCGCGGGAGAGGGAAAGCTTCATTGTGAATTCCTGATCTAACTACTTGGGTCAGATGTATTGATGATGGGGATGGGTGGGGGTGGGGGATGCCTTCATCAGCGCTGATGCGGGTTGGCGGGGGTGTGACGGGGGTGGGGATCGTGACCGGGGAGCGGGGGCGCTTGAGGCTTCGGCGCTCGAGCGATCCCGAGTATCTCCCGGGCCCGCTCGACGGTGCGGGCGGTGGGCGAGCCGGGTTCGAGCCGGCCCTCGACCGCGCGGATCGCGTGGCGGATCGTCGCGTGGTCGCGTTTGAAGTCCCGGGCGAGGCTGGCGAGGCTCGCGTTCGTGAGCTCGCGGCTCAGGTAGATGGCGACCTGCCGCGCCTGCGCGATCCGCGGGGCGCGGGAGGACGAGCTGAGCTCGAGCGGATCGAGGCCGGTCGCCTCGGCCACCGCCTCCTTGATCGCGTCGGTCCTGGGCTTGGAGTCCGCGGGCGCGGGATCGCGCCCCGAGGATGCGCCGAGCGCGCGGTCGACCAGCCCGTGGGTCAGCGGCTCGCTTAACATCGAGCCCAGCGCGGCGACCCGGGTCATCGCACCCTCGAGCCGTCGAACGTTGTCGGGCACCGACGCGGCGATCACCGCCAGCGCGCCGGGATCGTCGAGGGGGAGGGGGAGCGAGGTGGTCATTCGCCAGAGAAGGGCGACGCGGGTGCGGATGTCGGGCGGAGCCAGCTCCACCGTGAGGCCCCAGTGGAAGCGGTCGCGCAGGCGCTCGGCGAGATGCTCGAGCGCCTCGGGTGGGCGGTCGCTCGAGAGGACGATCTGCTTGCCGGCGAGGTGGAGGGCGTTGAAGGTGTCCACGAACTCCTCCTCGGTCTTCGGCTTGCCCTCCAGAGCCTGGACGTCGTCGATGAGGAGGGCATCCACGTCGCGGTGTCGGCGCTTGAAGGCCGCGGGCCCGTCCTCTCGCAGGCAGGTGACGAACTCGGTCGTGAAGCGCTCCGCCGTGGTGCAGTGCACGGAGAGATCCGGCCTGCGATCGGCGAGGTAGTTTGCGACGGCGCCGAGCAGGTGTGTCTTCCCGAGCCCGGGCGGGCCGTGGAGGAAGAGCGGGTTGTAGGCCTCGCCCGGGGACTCGGCGACTGCCAGGGCGGCCGAGTGGGCGAGGCGGTTCCCGGGTCCGATCACGAACCTGTCGAACGTGTGAAGCGGGTTCGATTTCAGCGGCGGGACGTCGGCATCGAGCTCCTCCGCGCGCTTCGCTCCGAGGAGCTCCACCCGCTCGATGTCAGCGGACCGCTCGCGGGAGACGCGCTCGATCAGGCCGCCGTAGCGCCGCTCGACCCACTCGCGGCTCGACGAAGGCGCCTCGAGCTCGAGCGTCCCCGCGCGGAGCGACACGGGGCGAAGGGGCTCGAGCCAGAGCTCGAAGGTCGACGGTGGAAGCGATTCGGCGAGCGCCTCCCGCACCTCCATCCAGATCGAATCGAGGTCGGAGGCGGGACGAAGAGGCACGGCGGGCGATCATAGGAGCTGCCACGCGACCGTCACCCCGCCCCGCCGAGAGGCCCGCGCATAACGCGCGAAAAACGCTCGACCGCGGCCACGTCGTCACCGGGCGGGGGGTCTGGGTCGTGCCCCTATACTGGCTCGCCGCCGCGGCCGAACCACCGCGGGCCCCCGAGCGCCGTCGACTGTGAAGCGGACCTACCAGCCCAAGAAGCGCAAGCGCGCCCGCACCCACGGGTTCCGCGCACGCATGCGGACCCGCGCGGGCCGCGAGGTGATCCGCCGGCGCCGCCGCAAGGGCCGCAAGCGGCTCACCCCCTGATGGCCCGAAGCGGCGCCTCGCGCCGTCGCCAGCGGCTGACCCGCAGCGGCGACTTCGACCGCGTGTTCCGCCAGGGCTCCTCGCGCGGCAACCGTTTCTTCGTTTTGTATGCGTTCCCGCGCGAGGCGGACGCGGAGGCCGCCGACGACGTGCGGCTCGGCGTGTCGGTCGGCCGGAAGGTGGGGGGCGCTGTCGAGCGCAACGCCGTCAAGCGGGCGGTGCGAGAGGCGTTCTGGGCGCTCGGCGACTCGCTCGTCCAGGGCGGTGACTTCGTGGTCGTCGCCCGGCCCGAGGCGGCCGGGCTGGTGGCGCGTAGCCGCACCACCGGCGTGACCGAGGCGCTGCGTGAGCTCGTCGACGACGTGAAGGACCGTTCGACGTGAAACGCCTTGCGCAGCGCGCCCGGAGCGGCCTGACGACGCTCTTCCTGCTTCCGCTCCTCGCCTACAAGCGCCTCATCTCCCCCGCGCTCCCCCGCCGCTGCAAGTACGAGCCGACCTGCTCTGCGTACGCCGAGCAGGCGGTCCGCGAGCTCGGCGTCCTGCGCGGCTCCGTGGTCGCGGCCTGGCGCGTCGTTCGCTGCAACCCGTGGAGCCACGGGGGATACGACCCGGTGGAGGCGCGCACGGTGTTCCGCGAGGCCGCGGCTGAAGCTGATCCACGGCCGAGCCACGCCCGCAGACCCGGTGAGCTCCTCTGATGCGTCCCCTCGCGAGAACCCGCAAGCTCGGCGCGCTGCCCAGGCCCATGGTGTGGATCGCCTCGGCGATGGTCGTCGCCTGGCTCGTGAGCGCCGCGATGGCGTTCGGCCAGTCGGGCGCCTCGGCCCAGAAGAACGACTCCTTCGCGAAGGCGCAGGTGCTCAAGGGCGATCTGCCGATCAACGTGACCGGGAGCAACAAGGGGTTTACGAAGGAACCGGGCGAACCGACGCCGGCCGGCACTCCGGGCGGGTCATCCGCCTGGTATCGCTGGGACTCGCCGAGCACCAGCGACGTGGTGATCGAGACCTGCGGAAGCACGCTCGACACGACGCTCGGCATCTACACGGGTAGTTCGCTCCCCTCGCTTCAGGAGGTGGCAAGCGATGACAACGCGTGCGGGACGCAGAGCAAGGTCGGTTTCACCGCGGACAAGGGCAAGACCTACTACATCCAGGTCGACGGGGCCAAGGACAAGCAGGGCGCGTTCGAGCTCGAGATCCGGACCCGGAACGAGCCGCTTGTCATCCTGCGGCCGTTCGTGACGATCGCGAACACGGTCGTCACCTTCTTCCACGACAACGTCGGCCTGTCGTGGGGCCTCGCGATCGTCTGCCTGACGATCGTGACCCGGCTCGCGATCCTGCCGCTCTCGCTGCGGCAGATCCGCTCGATGCGCGCGCTCCAGGCGCTCCAGCCGCAGATCAAGGAGATTCAGCGGCGCTACAAGGACGACAAGCAGCGCCAGCAGCGGGAGATGATGGAGTTCTACAAGAAGAACCAGATCAACCCGCTCGCCTCGTGCTTCCCGCTGCTGCTGCAGCTCCCGATCTTCATCGCGCTCTTCTACCTGTTGCGAGGCGACCAGTTCACGACCGAGATCCACGGCGCCGGCTGGCTCGGGATCGAGAATCTCTCCGATCCGGCGACGGGCGCCACCCTGATCATCCTGCTCGCCCTCTACTTCGTGACGATGGTCGGCTCGACCTCGATCATGGCCGCGTCGGCCGAGGGCGCGCAGCGGGTGATGATGTTCGCCCTGCCCGTCATCTTCACCCCGCTGATCATCAACTTCCCCGCCGGGCTCGTCGTGTACTGGATCACGACCAACCTCTGGACGATGGGCCAGCAGGCGGTGGTGAAGAAGATCATCCCGGCCCCCGAGAAGCCCTCGCCCGAGCAGCAGGCGGCGATGAAGAAGCCGCCGCCCCCGCCGCGCAAGAAGAAGCGCCGCCGTTGATCCGGCGCGAATAGACTCGCCGCGATGACCCCCGACAGCGCCGCACTACCGGCCGAGCCCGCGGAGCGCGTGCGCGCGATCCTCGAGCGCGTCGTCGAGGCGCTCGACCTCGACGCCGGCGTCGAGGTGAGCGAGGACGCCGACGAGATCAGCGGGCGGATCGAGGGCGAGGACCTCGGCGTCCTCATCGGCCGCCGAGGTCACACCATCGACGCGATCCAGCTCGTCTGCTACCGGGCGGCGTTCGCCGGAAGCGGAGACCGCAAGCGCGTGTCGGTCGACGCAGCCGGCTACCGCGAGGAGCGCCGAGAGGCCGTGGAGCGTCAAGCCGACCGCGCGGGCGAGCGGGCCCTCGAGTCGGGCAAGGAGATCGAGCTCGAGCCGATGAGCCCGACCGAGCGCCGGATCGTTCACCAGCATCTGAAGGACCGCAGCGGGATTGAGACGTTCAGCGAGGGCACGGAGCCGGAGCGCTGCGTCGTCGTCGCCCCCCTGGTCGCGGATTGACGTCGCCCGAGTCCGCGCTCGATCCGGCTGCCCGCCGGTCGCTGGAACGCGTCCTCGAGCTCCTGGCTTCCGATCCGCGCTCCCTCAGCTCCGTACGCGACCCGGCCCACGCGTGGGAGGTGCACGTCGCCGACTCGCTGGCAGGCCTCGAGGTTCCCGAGCTCGCGACCGCAACCAAGATCGCCGATCTGGGCGCCGGCGCCGGATTCCCGGGTCTCGCTCTGGCGGCGGCTTTGCCCGATGCCCAGGTGGATCTGATCGAGTCCGTGCGCCGCAAGGCGGCCTTCGTCGACGAGGCGGCGACCGCGGCCGGGATCGCGAGCGCGCGAGCCGTCCCGAGGCGATCGGAGGAATGGGCGGTGAGGTCGCCGCCCGAAGGAGGCCGCGAGGCCTACGACGTGGTGACCGCGCGCGCGGTCTCCTCCCTCGTCACCGTCGCCGAGCTCGCGTCGCCCCTGCTCCGGGCGGGCGGGGTGCTCGTTGCGTGGAAGGGCGCCCGCGACAGCGTCGAGGAGGCGGAGCTGGCGGCGGCGGAAGAGCGCTTGGCGATGCGGACCCGAGCCGTCGTCCCCGTCCGCCCCTACCCGGCGAGCCGTAACCGTCACCTCCACGTCGTCGGGAAGGCCGGGCCGACCCCGGCCAACCTCCCGCGCCGCCCGGGCCGTGCCCAAAGACCGAACTAGCGCAATCCATTCCCGGTATCCGGGCATGGGTTGCGGAGGTTCACGGCGCCGCCCGCGGGCCTCGCTATCGTCGCGCCGCGATGGGAGTCGTCTACGCGGTCGCGAACCAGAAGGGCGGGGTCGGCAAGACGACGACGGCCGTGAACCTCGCCGCCTGCGCCGCGGCCGCGGGCGAGCAGGTGCTGCTCGTCGACCTCGACCAGCAGTGCAACGCGACGGTCGGCCTCGGCATCGGCCGGGAAGAGGCCCCTTCGTCCTACGACTGCCTGGTCGGCGACGCCTCGGTCGCCGAGGCGGCCCGCCCCGCGGGCCCGGACAACCTCTGGATCGTGCCAGCCACGCGCGACCTCGCGGGCGCCGCGATCGAGCTGCCGCGCATCGACGGCTACGAGACGCGGCTGCGGGAGCGCCTCGGGCCCATCCGGGAACGATTCGCCCTGACCCTTCTCGACTGTCCCCCATCGCTCGGGCCCGTAGCGGTCAACGCGCTGGTCGCCGCCGAGCGCGTCGTCGTGCCGGTCCAGGCGGAGTACCTGGCGCTCGAGGGCCTGGTCGAGTTCCTCGGGACCCTCGAGCTCATTCGGCGCGAGCTCAACCCGGCGCTCGTTCTGACCGGCGTCGTCATCACCATGCACGACGAGCGGACGAGGCTCGCCCAGGACGTCGAGCGCGAGCTTCGCGACCACCTCCCCCAGCTCGTGTTCAAGACCGTCATCCCACGCAGCGTCAGGGTCGCCGAGGCCCCGAGCTACGGCCTGCCGGTGACCGAGCACGCCCCGACCTCGCCCGGCTCCGACGCCTATCGCGAGCTCACCCGCGAGCTCACCGAGCGCGAGGAGGCGACGCATGTGGCGGTGAGCCACGCCGCCCCAGGAGACGAGTCTAAGGTTCAGCTTGAGGGTGAGCCTCGTGAGTAGAGGAATGGGGAGGGGTCTGGCCGCCATCCTTCCGGTGCCGGACGAGGTGGTCGAGCCCGAGCTTCGCGAGGTGCCGATCGCGGTGCTCCGAGCCAATCCCGCCCAGCCGCGCACCCGATTCGATGCCGACTCGATCGCCGCCCTCGCCGAGTCGATAGCCGCCGTTGGCGTCGTCCAGCCGCTCATCGTGCGCCCACTGGGCGACGGCCGCTACGAGCTGGTCGCCGGCGAACGGCGTTGGCGGGCGGCGCAGAGCGCGGGCCTCGAGACGGTCCCGGCGCTGATCCGCGATCAGGACGAGCCGGGCCGGCTCGAGACGGCGCTGATCGAGAACGTGGCCAGGGAGGACCTCAACGCGGTGGAGGAGGCGCGCGCATGCGCCACGCTCGTCGAGGACCTCGGGATCTCGAAGGAGGAGCTCGCGCGCCGCCTCGGCCGCAGCCGCCCGGCGATCTCGAACCTGATCCGCCTCCTCGACCTGCCCCCGGAGGCGCTCGGGCTGATCGAGTCCGGCGCTCTCAGCGAGGGCCACGGCCGGGCGATCCTTCAGGCGCGCGGCGTCGACGTCCGCCGCCAGCTCGCCCGGGACGCCGCACGCGCCGGATGGTCGGTTCGCGAAACCGAGCGCCGCGCGAAGGGGGATGGGCGGCCGCGGCGCGCGAAGGTCGTCCAGCACCCCGACCAGGCGGCGATGCTCGCTCGGGCCGAGGACCAGCTCGAGTCGGCCCTCGGGCACGGCGTCCGCGTTCGCGCGGCCCGCCGCGGCATCAGCGCCGAGCTCCACTTCGACGACGTGGACGAGCTCGAGGCCCTGGCCGCCCGCCTGCGCCAGCGCTAGGGCGCCAACCGCTCGAGCTGCCAGCGCTCGCCCGCGTCCTGGCTGGTGTAGCGAAAGCGGTCGTGCAGGCGGCCGACCTGGCCCTGCCAGAACTCGACCACCTCGGGGCGAACCAGATAGCCGCCCCACCCCTCCGGTCGCGGCACGTCCTCGGGAAAGCGCCCGGCGACGTCCTCGACCAGCGCGTCGAGCTCGGCGCGGTCAGCGAGCGGGCGGCTCTGTGGGGAGGCCCAGGCCGAGAGCTGGCGCTCCCGCGGGCGGGTGGTGAAGTAGCGGTCGGACTCCGCCGCGGGCAATCGCTCGACGGTTCCCCGAACCCGGACCTGGCGATCCAGCTCGCGCCAGTAGACGACGATCGCCGCGCGGCCGGCGGCCTCGAGCTGCCGCGCCTTCGGCGACTCGTAGTTCGTGTGAAAGCGAAAGCCCGCGGAGTCGAAGCCCTTCAGGAGCACCATTCGAGCGTCGGGCGCCCCGTCGGCGTCGACGGTGGCGAGGCACATCGCGTCAGCGAGGGGCACCTCCGCCTCGGCGCGTGAGAACCAATCCGCGAAC
This sequence comes from uncultured Actinomycetes bacterium, assembly GCA_963771655.1. Taxonomy (GTDB): domain Bacteria; phylum Actinomycetota; class Thermoleophilia; order Solirubrobacterales; family 70-9; genus JAWVFM01. The sequence continues at coordinate 342,589 of CAVYUG010000004.1, forward strand.
TGCTCGATGGGATCCGGCGCGAGCATCGACCGGTCGAGCGGCGGCATGTCGGGCCTTCGCGGCATCGCCGGCCACCCTAGCGACGCTCCACCGGCCGCTTCTACAATGCGCGCCTCGGGGCGATTAGCTCAGTCGGTTAGAGCGCCTCTCTGATAAGGAGGAGGTCCCAGGTTCGAGTCCTGGATCGCCCACTCAGCAACCAAGCCAGAAGCGGGCCTTCCCACCACGGCTCGGTGTCGGCGCACAGCTGGAGGGCTTGTCCGAGCGTGTTACTCGCCCCGCATCGTTCGCAGCCACAGCGCCAACGCAGGCACGAGCGATCCAGGGGAATTCCATGTCTACGGTCCCGGCGGCCCTTACAGCAACCTGTACGCCCCCGCGGGGACGCAGGGGAATGACGCAGGGGTCTCGGGTTCGCCAACGGAGGCAGCCGGATGTCCGTTGGATTCCTGCCGACCCCGAATGCGAGCTTTGACGAAGGGGTCGTACTGGCCGGCGCGATGGCATGCTAAGAGGCGTCGACGGCGAGGCTTGACGCTCGCTCGACCTACCCTTGCGCCTTGCCAGAGAAACGACCCGCGGTGAGCACGGGCCGCTCCAATTCCCGGCAGCCATCCGGGAGTGATTGGCAACACAGAGGCTACGGCCCGGGCATGAGGGTGTGTGGGTAGGAACCTGAACGATTGGCCCGGAAAGCCCGCCGACTCGGCGAGGACGTACCTGGTTTCCCTGAGCGGCCACGTAGGAGGGCGGGCCGCGGACGTTCTCTCCGCGACATCGCCCACTCCCTCAGGCTGGCGGCTTCGAGCGCGGGCCTAGCCTTTGGGTCGTGCTCTGGGTGGCAGTCGGAGCGTTGGTCCTTGCGATCCCGTTCGGTTACGCGATCAGCCGTGCTCAGCCGGTCTGGGGACAGCCGGTCGGATGGTTCGGGGGCTGGCTTGGTGCGGCCGTCGCCCTCTCGACGGGCGGCGCCCTCGTTTATGCGTTCGTCCACGCCGTCTGATCCACGTGCTCCAGGACCGGTTCACCGAGGGCGGCCCTATTGCCGCCAGAGCCTACGCCGGTGATCCTTCGGAGCTGCGGCGGTCTTCGGTGCTGCGCTGGGCACCGACCCAAGCTCCCCGGCACGTCTGTTGGGTCTGCTGTGGCCTTGATCTCCGTTTGGGCGCCCGCGTAGGAGTAGCGCAGCGTCCTGGTTGATCCCCTTCGTCATCGCCACGTTCCGAAGCGCGCCGGCCACGTCGCGGGCGAAGGTGAACGCGATCAAGCTCGGCCGGTAAGCCCCCTCCGCGCGGGCAGGACTTCGGCCCCCGCCGGCGAACCTCCCAGCGAGGTCCAACCCGCCAGCCAAGGAGAGGGAAATGGAAGCAGCGGATCGAGGGCGAAAGACCGACTCTGGATGGGCGGCCTTCGCGGGCGTGATCATGTTCGTCGTGGGCTCCCTCGACGCTCTCTGGGGCCTTGGCGCCATCCTCAATGACAACGTCGTCGTTGTCGGCGGCCACGGCGCGATCATCGCCGACATCACGACGTGGGGCTGGGTGCACCTGATCATGGGATCGGTCGTCGCCCTGACCGGTCTCGGCCTGCTCACCGGCAATACGGCCGCGCGGTGGGCCGGCATCTTCTTCGTGTCCGTGAACGCGATCTCTCAGATCGTCTGGTTCCCGGCAGCCCCGCTTTGGGCCTTTCTCCTGATCCTTCTCGACGTCACGATCATCTACCAGCTGACGGTCCGCTGGGGCGCGCAGGCCAGCTGGGATTGACGAGCCTCAGTCCGCCGGGTCGGCGGACCGTTTCAGGGCCGCATCGCGCATCGCCTCGAGCGACTTCTCCAGCCAGGCCGTGAAATAGCGGCGCCCGGCCACGGCGTCGAAGACCTTGAACCCGAACGTCTGCGGCTCCATCCCGACCTCACCCTGGACGAAGGTCCCGTCCTGCGCGGCGGTCAGCTCGAGCTCGACGAAGCCGCCGGTGTTTACGCACTTGATGTGGAACCGCTCCGGGTCGTCGAAGGCATTGATCCGGAACTGCCGCTCGGCCTTTCCCATGGGGACCTTCAAGACCTCGCGGTACTCGCAACCCTCGGCAATCTGATCGAAATCGACCTCGACGACGTCGGGCCACCAGTCGGGGTGGTGCTCGACGTCGGCGATGAGCCGCCAGACGACCTCGTCGCGGCGCCTCGATGAACTTCTGCTGGCGAACGCGGGACACGGGCGCCCCTTCAGCTCTCCAGGCCGGCGGCCTCGAAGGCCGAGGCCGAGTCGAGAAAGCCCTGTATCGATGCCACCTTGGCACCCCTGAAGCGAAAAACGTGGAACAACGGCTGCTCGATCGGAACGGAGCTCTGACTGCCGAGCAGCTTGACCCGTGAACGTACCACCAGCGCGTCGCCCGCCTCGTTCAGGATCTCCTCGGGAGTCCATCCCCAGGACTGGACGAGGGTCGACGTGTTCTCGAACCACTTGCGAACCCCGTCGTGCCCTCGGTAGACGTCCGTGTCGGGAATCTGCGGAAGCTCGTGTACCTCCACGTCGGGATCGAGGTCGGCGATCCACGCCTCGAGGTCCATGCGGCTCAGCGCCGCGTAGCCGCGCCGAAGCAGTTCGACCCGATCGGTCCCCACCCCGGAAGTATCGGTTCCTTCGGGTGGGCCGCTCACGAGGCGAAACCTATAATGGCCGCAGGCCCAGCGAGCGACCGGCCTGGAGGGCTTGGCACGTGCAGCAGATGCAGATCTACGGCGTCAGCTTCGACATGGTCGGCAAGCAGCCGATCGTGCTGCTGAAGACGGTCGACGGCAATCGCTTCCTGCCGATCTGGATCGGTCATCCCGAGGCGGCGGCGATCCTGATGAAGCTCCAGGGCGCCTCGACGCCACGCCCGATGACGCACGACCTGCTCTCGGAGATGCTCGAACAGCTCGACGCCAAATGCGAGCGCGTCGCCGTCACCGAGCTTCGCGACAACACGTTCTACGCGCAGATCACGATCTCCGTCAACGGCTCGTCGATCGACGTCGACTCTCGCCCCTCCGACGCCATCGCCCTCGCGGTGCGGACCTCGGCGCCGATCTTCGCGGCCGACGACGTGATCGAGGAGTCCTCGATCGAGTTCGAGCACGAGGTCGAGGACACCGAGGAGGTCGTCGAGAAGTTCAAGGACTTCCTCGACCAGGTGAGCCCCGAGGACTTCGCCGCCGGTGAGGACGACTAGCTCGCGGGCATCCGGCGCCCGTCGATCCGCACGCGTCCGATCCGCACCACGTCCCAGGCGAGGCCCACTCGCTCGAGGCCGCTGATCACGACCGCTGAGAGGTCCAGCTGACGGCGCTCGAGGCCATGCCTCGCTGACGTTGGAAAGGCGTGGTGGCCGTTGTGCCAGGACTCCCCGAAGGTGAGCGGCGCGAGCCAGGCGAGATTCCGCGACTCGTCGCCGGTGGCGAACGGCTGGCGGCCGAAGAAGTGGCACAGCGAGTTGACGCTGAACGTCGCATGGTGCAGGACGAAGAGCCGGGCGGCGCCGCCCCATAGCATCCCGGTAAGGCCGCCGATCACCGATCCCGTCAGGGCGACCCCAAGGCCGAACGGAAAGGCGAGCCCGGCCAGGGCCCAGACCACGAATGTCCGATCGACGAAGACGATCGCGCGGTCATCGAGAAGATCCTTCGCGTAGCGGGCCTCGTCGGCCACCTCGGGGTCGCTGAAGACCCAACCGATGTGGGCGTGGACGAGACCCCCGAGCGCGCCGATCAGCCCGCCGCGGCGGCCGACGTGAGGGCTGTGCGGATCGCCCTCCGCGTCGGAGAACCGGTGATGCTTGCGGTGGGTGGCGACCCACTCGATCACCGGTCCTTCGACGGCGGCCGACCCGAGGATCGCCGCCGCGACCCGGACCCAGCGGTAGGTCCTGAAGCTGCGATGCGTGAGGAGCCGGTGGAACCCGACCGTCACGCCGAGGCCGGTCAGCGTGTAGGTGACGACGAAGACCAGGAGGTCATCGAGCCGCAGCAGGCTGCCCCAGCTGAAGACGATGCCGAGGACGAGGAGCACCGCCGGCGCGGCGGTGACGAATGCGCTCGCGGCGCGGTCGATCGCGAGATGCTCGACGGCGCGGACATCCCTCTCCACGGCGGCGCGGGCGCCGCTCATCCCAGCCTGCGCAGGCGACCTGAGGACCGGCTCAACTGACTGCTCTACCTTCTCGCGGTCCGAGCGGCGGCTCTCTTCGCTCCTCCGTTCGTCCCGACGTTCGAAGTCGGAGACCTCAGCGTCCTCGGGCGGGCTGGCTGCGATGCCGTCGAGCCCGGGTAAGCGATCGGCCTGTCGTGCAGGCTACTGCCTCAGTCAGCCCATGTGGAGCATCGGGTGGTCGAGTCCGTGCTCCTCGCAGAGCCGGGGGATGCTCGTCGGGTCCGCCTCCAGGCCGTAGCGCGCTCCGACCTGGCCGATCTGCTCCGGCGAGAGCGCGGTGGCGAACACCTCCGCGAGCTCCTCGAAGTAGTGCTCGAAGCCTCCCGGCGAGATGATCTCGAGGATCCGGCACGGGCCGTCATCGGGGTTCCAGAACGTGTGCCACTGGTCGCGCGGCTTGAACGCGAGGTCGCCCCTCTCCGCGTAGACGACGTCGTCGCCCAGAAGCGCGCCCATGCGGCCCTCCACGACGAAGCTGTACTCGTCCTCGCGGGAGTGCTTGTGAAGTGGCGCGACGAGCGTCTTCGGCGGGATCGGGTGCTCGACGAGGGAGAAGCCGCCGCCCGTCTCCTCGGTGTAGGTCATGAACCGCACGCCGACCGACTGGAGGTCGACGGCCTCGCCCTCGCCCGGCCCGAGGATGCGTGGACCCTGCGATGCGTCGAACCGCTCGAGGGTTCGCGCTCTCTGTGCCGTGTCGCTCATCTTCTCTCCTCCAATAAATCGTTGAACGGTAGTGTATCGCGAACCTAGCACAGATCCGGCCCATGTGTCAAGATTGATTACACACAAATGTCTACCGAAGCTAAGAAGCGCCGCGGCCGCGTATACCGCAAGCGCCTTCGCGCCGAGCAGGAGGCCGAGACACGTGAGCGGATCGCGGCGGCGACAGCGAGGCTCCATCAGACCGTCGGGCCGGCGCGGACGACCGTCAGCGGGGTGGCGAAGGAGGCGGGAGTGCAGCGAGCCACCGTCTACCGCCATTTCCCGACGGACGAGTCCCTGTTCGAGGCGTGCACGGCGCACTTCTACGCGCGTCACCCGATGCCCGACCTCGAGACGTGGGCGAGCGTCCGCGATCCCGACGCCCGCCTGCGGATAGCCCTCGCCGAGATGTACGCCTACTTCGAGGAGACCGAGGAGATGCTTGACCGAACCGGGCGCGACCGGGGGAGGGTTCCGGCGATGGCGAGGGCGGTGGGCCGGTTCACCGATTACTTCGAGCGGGCGGTCGCGACCCTTCTTCGCGGCCGTCCCGAACGGGGCCGACCGCGGGCGCGCGTCGCCGGGGTCATCGGCCACGCCCTCTCCTTCCCGACCTGGCAGTCCCTCGTCCGCATGAATGACCTCGAGCCCGCGGAGGCGGTCGAGGTGATGACCAGGCTGGTCGCCGCCGCCGGCGGACGCGGCTAGGCGGGTGCGCCCGCGCGCCGCACGGCGAGCTCGACGATGCGCTCAACCGCCTCCTCGAAGGCGAGGCCGGCGGCCTCGGTCGCCATCGGGAAGAGGCTCGTGTCGGTAAGGCCCGGGACGGCGTTCACCTCGATCACCTCGGGGCCGGCATCTCCGAGCAGGACGTCGACACGAGCGAAGCCCTCGCATCCGAGGGCCTTCCAGGTGGCGCGCGCGGCATCGGTGACCGCGCCACCTGTCGCCTCGTCGAGCTCGGCCGGGCACACGTACTCGGTCCTGCCGATCTCGTAGCGCGCCTCGTAGCTGAACTCGTCCCCCTCCTTCGGGAGCACCTCGACGATCGGCAGCGGCTCACCGTCGAGCAGGCCGACGGTGAGCTCGCGGCCCGACACGTGGCGCTCGAGCATCACCCTGTCGTCGTAGCTGAACGCGGCGAGAAGCGCCTCGGGAACGTCCGCGCGCGAGGCTGCGAACCGCACCCCGAGCGCCGAGCCCCCCCGCGCGGGCTTGACCACGAGAGGAAAGCCGAGGCGGTCCTCGATCTCCTCGAGCGCGTCGGCGGCGCCGAGCTCGCGGAAGGCCGTGGCATTGAACGCGACCCAGTCCGGCGTCGGGATCCCTGCCGCGCGCAGCTCGTGCTTGGCGGCTACCTTGTCGGCCGCGCGCCCGCAGGAGGCGATGCCCGGGCCCGTGTAGGGGATGTCGAGGATCTCGAGCAGCTCCTGCGCCGTGCCGTCCTCGCCGCCCGCCCCGTGGAGGGCGATGAAGGCAATGTCGGGCCGCGCCTCCTTCAACCGCCTCACGAGGTCGCCGCCCGCGTCGACCGGAACGACCTCGTGGCCGAGCTTCTCGAGCGCGTCCTCCACCCTCGCGCCCGAGCGCATGGAGACCTGCCGCTCGAGTGACCGACCACCCTTGAGAACGGCGACCTTCATCAGCCCCTCGCGAAAGGAAGGACGTCGCCGCCGCCGCCGGGCGCTTCCGGCGAGTCAACCGGGCTCTCGCGAGTGATGGACTCGTATAGCTCGACCTGCTCGGCGGTGACCTCGCCGATCCGGCGGACCCCCTCGACGATCTCCTCCTCGGAGGAGCCGGAGAAGTTGAGCCGCATCGAGCTCGAGGCCCCGCCGTCGACGAAGGCGGCGGCGCCGGGGACGAACGCCACGTTCTCCCGCAGCGCCCTGGCGAGGAGGTCGGTCGTGTCGATGTACGGGGGGAGCGTCGCCCAGAGGAAGAGGCCACCCGCCGGCACGGACCAGCTCGCCGACCTCGGAAAGTGGCGCTCGAGCGCGTCGACCATCGCGTCGCGGCGCCGGCGATAGATCTCGACCAGGCTCGCCACGTACTCCTGCCACCGCTCGGCCTCGAAGTACTCGGCGACGAAGTACTGCGTCAGGGTTGAGGTGCAGAGGTCGGTCGCCTGCTTGCCGAGAACGATCTTCTCCATCACAGGCGGAGGCGCCACGGCCCAGCCGAGGCGGATCCCCGGGGAGAGGATCTTCGAGAACGTCCCGAGATAGATCACGTAGTCCCCGCCGTCGAGCTTGTAGAGCGGATCGAGCGGGTCCCCCTCGTACCGGAGCAGGCCGTATGGGTTGTCCTCGACGATCAGGATCTCCCGTTCGCGTGCGATCTCGACGAGCCGCCGGCCGCGCTCGGCGGACAGGGTGACCCCCGAGGGATTCTGGAAGCTCGGAACCGTGTAGATGAACTTGGGCCGTCGCCCCTGGCGGTCGAGCTCCGCGAGCGTCGATTCGAGCAGGTCGATTCGCATTCCGTCCTGATCGACCGGGACCTGGATCGTGTCGGCCTGATAGCTGCAGAACACAGGGACGGCGCCGGGGTAGGTCGGCGCCTCGCAGATCACCGGGTCACCGGGGTCGATGAGCGTCTTGGTGACGAGGTCGATCGCCTGCTGGCCCCCGGTGGTGACGATGATGTCCTCGGGATCGGGCGCCATGCCCTCGGCGGCCATCACTCGTCGGATGCACTCCTTGGTGCGGCCGAAACCCTCCGTCGGGCCGTACTGGAGCGCCTCCGCAGAGGACTCCTGGGCGATGCGGGTCATCTGCGCCGCGAAGCTCGAGGGCGGGAAGGTGGAGGTGTCGGGGAGGCCGCCGGCGAGCGAGATCACCTCGGGCCGTGCCGTCACCGCCATCAGGTCGCGCATCGCCGAGGAGCGCATCACGCGCGTGCGCGCGGCGAACAGCCCGGCATACCGCTCCAGGTCGCGCGCCGACGTGTGCGCGCGCCGGCTCGGCTGCGACCGCGGGGCTGGGCGGGGCGGCGAGACGTCCTCGGGCTCAGGCATCGGCCAAGTGTGCATGAACGCGTCCCCGTGCGCGCAGGCCGCCGCCCGATCGGCGCCCCCTCGCGGTCCCGGCATTACCCTCCCGCGCGTGAGGAGGGTCTGGGCCGCTGCCACGCTCGCCGCCCTCGCGGCTTTGCTTCCGGCCGCCGCGCAGGGCGCGAGCTCGTCGCTTTATCGCGGCCCGTCGCCGCGGCCGGGTCCCGACATCCTCTACGCGAAGCCGGCGCGGGCGCCGCAGCTCGCGAACGCCGGGATCTGGCGCGCTAAGCCGATCCTGGTCTCGGGAACGAGCGCCTACCGCGCGGGCGAGTTCCTCTACCAGGACTTCCTCTACGACGACCACGGCGCCCGGGCCGCACCCGATCCGGGCGATCCGCGGTCGAGCGGCAACACCTTCTCGGCGCCGAACGGCACCTATACCTATCCGACCGATCCGGCCTACGCAAACAACGCGGCGGATCTCGTCGAGCTTCGCGTGAAGCCGCTACCTGACGCCACCGCATTCCGCATGACGTTGAACGCGCTCAAGGACCCGTCGATTCTCGCCACCACCATCGCGATCGGAACGTCGAACACGTCGCAGGCGTATCCCTTCGGCGCCAACGTGTCGGGCCCCGCGAAGCTCTTCCTGACCGTCCACGGCGGCACGGCCGACCTCTCCAGCGCCGCCTCGGGCAAGCGCGTCGGGCCGGCGCCGAAGGTGTCGATCTCGAAGGCCCGCCGCCAGGTCCAGGTGACGGTGTCGCACAGCGCATGGAACCCGGGCCGGGAAGGTCCGGCTTGCCGCGGGCGTCGGGCTCTGGGATTCGTCCGCCGGCAAATACCTGCTGCCGGGACCCTCGGCCGACGCGACCCATCCTGGCGGGGCGGGCGCCCCGGCGAACCCGCCCGCCTTCTTCAACGTGGCCTTCCGCTACCACGAGCCGTGGCCTGCGATCGGCTCGGGCGGCGGCGTCGGGGCCGTCACGGATCCGGCCTGGTGGCGTGACAAGCAGCAGGCGGCGGCGCTGGCGGCCGGTGACATGGCGCCCTTCAGCGCCACCGTGGACTTCCGCAAGCTCGCCGAAGGCAAGCGGGACGACGGGGAAGGCAAACCGTGGGGCGTGCCGCGCAGCGGTCCGATGGACCGCATCCTGGCCAGTCACTTCCACACCGAGCAGGGAGCCGATTACTCCGTCCCCTGCGGCGACCCCACGGACTGCCTCGGGGAGCTGCGGGGCCAGCTCCAGCCGTACGCCATCTACGTCCCGCGCAAGCAGCGGCCCAAGCACGGCTACGGGCTCACACTGCTCCTGCACTCGCTCGGCGCGAGCTACAACCAGTTCGGCGACAGCCGCAACCAGTCGCAGTTCGGCGACCGGGGGCCCGGGTCGATCGTGATCACGCCGGAGGGCCGGGGACCGGACGGCTGGTACTACGGGCAGGCGGGCGCCGACACCTTCGAGGTATGGGCCGACGTCGCGCGGCGCTACCGGCTCGACCCGCGCTGGACGGCGATCGCCGGTTACTCGATGGGCGGGTACGGGACCTACAAGTTCGCCACGCAGTTCCCCGACCTCTTCGCCCGCGCCCAGCCGACGGTCGGCCCGCCGGGGCTGGGGATCTGGGTTCCGCCGAACCCACCGGTGCCGGGCGGCCTTTCCTCGAACACCAATCGGATGCTGCCCTCGGTTCGCAACATCCCCTTCCTCCTCTGGGACGGCACCAACGACGAGCTCGTGCCGGTCCCCGGCCCGACCGCTCAGGCGCAGACCTTCGACGACATGGGCTACCGCTTCCGGTACGACCTGTTCGCGCCGCCCGTCGACCATTTCCTGCTCGCCGTGAACGACCAGTACGCGCCCGCAGCGAAGTTCCTCGGGACGGCGAAGGCCGACCGCAACCCCTTCCACGTCACCTACGTCGTGAACCCGCGCATGAACTTCGCCGCCGACGGTACCGTCGCGGACCACGCCTACTGGCTCTCGGGCCTGAAGCTCCGCGACAAGAGCGGGGTGGGGCCGATCGGGAAGGTGGACGCCGTCTCCGAGGCCTTCGGCCTCGCCGACCCAGTCCCAAAGCCGACCCAGCGCACCGCCGGCGTCCTGGCCGGCGGCAACGTCGGCCCGCTCGCCTACGCCGAGACGTCGAAGGGCTGGGGTTCGGCTCGACCGGCGCGGAAGCGCGATGCCCTGCGCCTCACCCTGACGAACCTCTCGCGCGTGACCGTCAACCCCGCGCGGGCCCGGCTCGACTGCCACCCGAAGCTCGACGTCAAGACGGACGGCCCGGTGACCGTCCGGCTGGCCGGCTGCGGGCGCTCACCCCACTTCGGATAGCGCCCGACCCGAGCCGGGCCGCTCGCTAGCCTTGGCCGGCTCATGGACTCACTGTTCGTCGCCGCCTGCCAAGGGCTGGGCCTAGCCCTGGCGGCCGGCATTCTCGCCGGCGCCCCGGGACGCTCCGATGGACTCGGAATCGCCCTCGAGGTGGCCGCCGCGGTCGCCGGCGGCTTCCTGTTCGGGATCTCGCTCGGCGACAACGGCCACGCCGAATGGCCCGGCTACTTCGCCGGCGCGGTGTGCGCAATCGGCGCGTTCGTCGTGGCGCGGGACGTCGCTATGGGGGCTGCCTCTCGCTCCTCGGCCGGCTCACCGCTCGCGGTCTCGGCCTTCATCGCCATCTTCGCGCTGATCCTCGCCGGGCTCTCGATCCTGTTCGGGCCCCTCAGCCTCATCGGGCTCGCGGGGCTCGTCGTGCTCGCCGCGGGCCGACGCCGCAAGGCCTCGCGGAAGCACGAGGGCTTGAGGGTGCTTCGGTGACGAGCGGCCGGAGCGGCCGCAAGCTCGTCCTCGTCGTCATCGACTCCCTCCGCAGCGACATGCTCCGGCGGTGCGTCGCGGAGGGCCTGGCGCCGAACCTGGGCGCGCTCATGGATCGCGGCCAGCTGGTCGACGACTGCGTCTCGAGCTTCCCTTCGGTGACGCCCGTCGCCACGGCGGAGATCACCACCGGCGTGCGCCCGGACCTGCACGCGATCAGCGGCGTCAACTGGTTTCACCGCGTCGAGCGTCGCTACGTGGAGTACGGATCCTCGTTCGAGGCGACTCGCGCCCTTGGGCTGGTGCGCACGCTCTACGACATCGTCTACGACATGAACATGGCTCACCTCTCGCCCGATGTGAGCACCGCGTTCGAGCGCCTCGCCGATGCGGGTGTGCGGACGGCGTGCACGCCGTTCCTGATCTACCGAGGAAGGCGGCGCCACGAGCTCGGCCTCGAGGGCGTCCTGCGCCGCGTGGCGCTCGCGGCAAGCTTCCGTCACGCGGTGTGGGGGCCGGAAGAGCTCTTCTACGGCGAGCTCTACGCCAGCCGCCGGGTCCCCTGCAAGCCGACCCTGGCTCGCCCCGGAACCCGCGACCCGTACACGGCCTGCGTCGGCCGCGAGCTTGCCAGGGATGGCGCCTACGACTTCCTCCTCTTCTCGCTCCCCGACAACGATCATCACTCGCACCGCTTCGGGCCGCTCGCGACCACCGAGTCCATCGCCCGAGCCGACTCCTGCCTGGGCGACCTCGTCGACGCGTGCGGCGGGATCGACCAATTCTGCGCGGAGCACGCCGTGATCGTCTGCGCCGATCACTCGCAGACCGAGGTCTCCGCTGAGCTGGACCTGATCAAGGCGTTTGCCGAGCGCTGGCGCGTGCTACGGCCGAGCCCCGATCGGGAGGCCGAGGCCGAGGTGGCTGTGAGCCCGTGTGCGCGCGCCGCGGGCGTTTACGTGCTCGCCGACGGCCCACACGGCCGGCGCATTCACAAGGGAGCGCGGGACCTGCTGGCGACGCTGGAGGGGGCCGATCTCGCCGCCTGGCTCGCCGACGCCGACGGCGCGCCGCTGCTCCGGGCCGACGCTCGTCCGGCCGCGGAGGCGGCGGAGGCCGTGGTGGAGCGCGGCGGCCGCCAGCTTCGCTTCCGGCCCGGATCAGCCGTGCTCGACGAGCGCGGGGTCGCCTGGGACCTCGACGGCGATGCGCGCGCGCTCGACGCCAACCTCGACGACGGCCGCTTCCGCTCGAGCGCCTACCCCGACGCGTTGGCCCGCCTGTGGGCGGCGCTCTGCGCCCCGAACGCCGGCGACCTCCTGGTCTCGCTCGCCGAGGGCTACGAATGCGTCGATTGGGGCGGTGCGTCGCACATCGGCGGCGGCAGCCACGGCAGCCTCGCCGCCGGCGACTCGCTCGGGCCTCTCCTCGCCTGCGGCCTCGAGGGGTTCGACCCGGGCGAGCAAGCGCGCTGGTCGGTGGGCGACGTCGCGACCCTCGTCGACGGGCATTTCGAGATCGGAGCCACGGAGGTGCACCATGGCCGCGCCCTCGCAAGCACCGGCTGAGGCACCGCCCGCCGCCGAGGAGCGGGGCGCGATCGGGCGTCTCGCGGGGCTGGCCTGGGACATCGTGCGTCGCGTGCACCTCGGGACGAGGCAGCCCGCCAACTGGGTCCAGCTCTTCAAGTTCGGGCTGGTCGGTGGCAGCGGCTACGTCATCAACCTCATCGCCTTCACGGTCTTCGTGGAGGCCGCGGGCGTGCACCACATCGCCGCCGCCGTGCTTTCGTTCTGCCTCGCGGTCACGAACAACTACCTGCTGAACCGCGCATGGACGTTCCGCGACGCGCGCGGCGACCACGCGGGGTTCGAGGCGGCCCGGTTCTTCGCCGTGAGCGTCGCGGCTCTCGGGGTCAACCTCGCCGTGCTCTACGGTCTGGTCGACGTGGCGAGCGCGCCGGCCGTCGCCTCGCAGGCGATCGCCGTGGCCGTCGCGATGCCGTTCAACTTCATCGGCAACAAGCTGTGGACCTTCGGAAGAACCGCCTCGCGCTCGCGACGGCCCTGAGCGCGCTCGCGGCGCTGGTCGTCGCGTCCCCGGCGCGGGCGTCCGAGCCCCCGGAGGGCGGCTACACGCTCGCCCCCGCCGAGGCGATCGCGATCGCCAAGCGGGACGCGAAGGTCGCCGCCGAGGAGCGCAGGTGGGGCCGCCTCGACCCCTCGGCGCAGACGAAGGACTCGCACTGGGAGGTTGGCTTCTACAAGGGCCAGAGGGAGCTCGTCCTCGTGATGGTCGACGACGCCACCCACGAGATCACCGAGTCCTGGACGGGCTACCAGGTGGCGTGGCAGATGGCGCGCGGCTACCCGGGCGCCTTCGGTCGCAAGGTGAACGCGCCCTACGTGTGGCTGCCGCTGTGCGGCTTCTTCGTTCTCGGCCTCCTCGACTGGCGCCGATGGCGGCGGATCGTCCATCTCGACCTCGCGGTTCTCCTGGCCTTCGGGGTGTCCAACTACTTCTTCAACAACGGGGACATCGGCGTCTCCGTGCCGCTCGCCTACCCGGTGCTCCTCTACCTGCTCGCGCGCATGCTTTGGATCGGGTTCCGAGGTCGTGGCGAGGGCCTGCGGCCGACGCTGTCCACCGGGTGGCTCGCGCTCGGCGTGATCTTCCTGCTGTCCTTTCGGGTGGCGCTCAACCTCGCCGACTCGAACGTGATCGACGTTGGCTACGCCGGCGTGATCGGCGCCGACCGCGCCACGCACGGGAAGCCGATCTGGGGCGACGGCGCCTTCCCCCAGGACAACCAGTCCGGCGACACCTACGGCCCGGTCAACTACTACGCCTACGTCCCGTTCGAGCTCGCCTTCCCTTGGTCGGGAAGCTGGGACGACCTGCCCGCGGCCCACGGTGCCTCGGTCGCCTTCGACCTGCTGGCCGTCGCCGGGCTCCTCTTCCTCGGCAGGCGGATCCGGCCCGGCCCGGCCGGCAACCGGCTCGGGGTGATCCTCGCCTACGGCTGGGCGTCGTACCCGTATACCGCCTATGCGCTGGAGTCGAACTCCAATGACACGCTCGTCGCCGCCCTTCTCATCGGAGCCCTGCTCCTGATCGCATCGCCCGCCGGCCGGGGAGCGATGACGGCCCTCGCCGGCTGGGCCAAGTTCGCGGCGCTGGCGCTGGCGCCGCTGCTCGCCGTGGGAGTCCGGGAGCCCGAGCCCGGCGAGACTGTCCCTGCCGGCTGGCGGCGATGGTTCGCGGCACCGCCCCCGCGAGCGGTCGCGCTGTTCGCGATCGCGTTCGGCGCGGTGACTGCCCTCGTGCTCGCGGGCCCGGCCGTCGACCCCGGCCTCGGGACGTTCTGGCACCGCACCTTCTCGAGTCAGGCCAACCGCGATTCCCCGTTCAGCATCTGGGGGCAGGCGAGCCTCGGAGGCCTGCACGTCGTGGTCGAGGGCCTCACGTTGCTCCTCGCCGTCACGGTCGCCTTCACCCCGCGCCGGCGGACGCTCCGGCAGGTCGCCGCGCTCGGCGCGGCGGTGACGATCGCGGTCGAGCTCTGCCTCCACCACTGGTTCTACCTCTACATCCCCTGGTTCTTCCCCCTGCTGCTGCTCGCCCTCGCCATCGGCGATGCTGGTCGGGAGGCCGCGCCGGCTCCGGCGGCGATGAAACGCCGCGTCCCGGTGCCAGTCGCCTGACCGCGAACGTCCCGCAGTGGGGGCTAGGCGCGGTACCCAGGGACGTCCGGTGCGCTAGGAGGGTCCGGCGAAACGAGGGGGGCCGTTCCTCGGTCGCTTCCGTTGAGCCTTCCCGTAGGTATCGGCCTAAGCCCGGCCACCCAATGGGACAGCTTCCCATATTTCAAACCTGCAAACCCGATTCGGACAGGGGCTCAAGCCCCCCACTCGTTCTTGAGCCGCCCAAACGACGCGATCCACCTTGCTACGGCGTAGCGGAATGACTGTCAGCGAGCTAGACGCTCCTAGGGGACGACCGGCTCGAGGACCTGCTCGATCGAGCGCGCGAGCCCGTCGTCACCCACTTCGACGACCACGGCGTTGACCCAGACGTCGCCCTCCGCGCCGTCGAACCGAACCGGCATCTGGGTGCGGAACGACTCCAGCACCTGGTCGCGACGCGCCCCGAGAACCCCCTCGCGCGACCCGGTCATGCCGACGTCGGATATATGCGCGGTGCCACCCGGCAGAACGCGGGCATCGGCCGTCGGCACGTGCGTGTGAGTGCCCAGCACGGCCGCGACGCGCCCGTCGAGATGCCAGCCCATCGCCACCTTCTCGCTGGTGATCTCGGCGTGAAAGTCGACGATCGCGGAGTCGGACTCGCCCTCGAGCCGATCGAGCAGGGAGTCGGCCTCGACGAAGGGCGAGCGGGCGACCCTCAGCATGACGACGCCGCTCAGGTTGATGACGGCGACGCGCTGCCCCCCCGCCTCGACGATCACGTGACCGCGGCCGGGGTTCCCGGCCGGGTAGTTGGAGGGTCGGATGATCCGGTCGCACCGGTCGAGGAACTCGTAGACCTCGCGGTGGCGATAGACGTGGTTGCCGGTCGTGATGACGTCGACACCGGCGCCGAAGAGGTCGTTGGCGGTGCGCTCGGTGATGCCCACCCCGCCGGCGGAGTTCTCGCCGTTCGCGATCACCAGGTCCGGCGCGAAGCCGTCGCGCAGCCGGGGCAGCGCTGCGGCAAGCCCCTGCCGGCCGGGCTTGCCGCAGACGTCGCCGAAGAAGAGGATCTTCACACGTTGAGCCTATGCCTCCTCGCGAGCCGGCTCGTAGATGAGGATCAGGGTCTCGGCCGCCGGCCGCGACTCGGTGAGCCTCAGCGACGACGGCTCACTTAAGTCGCCGAACAGCCGCTTGCCCGCCCCGAGCACGGTGGGGAAGACCATCAGCCGGTACTCGTCGACGAGGTCGTTCGCGGCCAGGGCCCCCACGAGCTGGGCGCTCCCGTTGACCAGGATGTCGCCGTCGTGAGCGTCCTTGACCCTGGCCACCTCGCTCGCGACGTCCCCTGAGATCACCGTCGTGTTGTTCCAGTCCGGGTCGCTTAGCGTCGAGCTGACCACGTACTTGGGCATGGTGTTGAGCTTGTCGGCGAACTCGCCCTCCCTCGACGGCCAGGCCGCGGCGAAACCCTCGTACGTCGTGCGCCCCAGGAGCAGCGCGTCCGCGCCCATCACCTCGTCGAGCTTGAACTTGTCGCCCTCTTCGCCGCGGTCGTACTTGAACGCCCAGCCTCCGCGGTCGGTGCCCTCCGACCCTCCCGGGTCCTCCAGCACGCCGTCAACGGTGACGAACTGCGTTACGACGATCCTTCCCATCTCGATTCCTCCTTCGGTCTTGCGCTTCCCCTCTTAGGACGGGCGAGTGGCGGGAAACTAATCGGGCCCAGCTAGCGTTCCCGGGCCTGTGAGCGCGGAGCGACGAGCGAGGAAGGGTGATTCGGCGCGGAGCGCGAGGATGGGCCTGTGAGCGCGGAGCGACGAGCGAGGAAGGGTGATTCGGCGCGGAGCGCGAGGATGGGCCTGTGAGCGCGGAGCGACGAGCGAGGAAGGGTGATTCGGCGCGGAGCGCGAGGATGGGCCTGTGAGCGCGGAGCGACGAGCGAGGAAGGGTGATTCGGCGCGGAGCGCGAGGATGGGCCTGTGAGCGCGGAGCGACGAGCGAGGAAGGGTGATTCGGCGCGGAGCGCGAGGATGGGCCTGTGAGCGCGGAGCCGGTCATCGAGGTCCGCGACCTGCGCAAGCGATTCGGCGACCGCGAGGCGCTTCGCGGCGTGACGTTCGGCGCCGAGAAGGGCGAGCTCCTGGCGGTGATCGGGCCGAACGGCGCCGGCAAGACGACGCTGCTTTCGATCCTCGCCGGAATCCGGGCGCCGGACGGCGGGGAGGTCAGCCGCGCGCCAGGGGAGATCGGGTGGGTCCCGCAGCAGGCGGCGCTCTACCGGCGGCTCACCGTCGAGGAGAACCTGCGCCTGTTCGCTCGGCTGGAGGAGGTGGACGACGTGGACGCCACCGTGGAGCGGATGCTCGATCAGACGGGCCTCGCGGACCGCCGCGGCGATCCGGTCTCGAAGCTCTCCGGGGGGACGCAGCAGCGAGTGAACATCGCGATCGGCCTGATCGCGCAGCCTGTCGCGATGCTCCTCGACGAGCCGAGCGCGGGGCTCGATCCGGGGCAGCGCGAGCGGCTGTGGGAGTTCGTGCTCGGGCTGGCCGGCGCGGGCACGACCGTGCTCTTCTCCACGCACAACATCGCCGAGGCGGAGCGCTACGGCCGGCGACTACTCGTGATAGCCGACGGCGAAGTGCTCTTCCACGGCTCGCCGCGCGAGCTTCACGAGGCGGTGGTGCAGGGGCCGGGCGAGGGCGGCGAGGAGACGATCGCGAGCTTCGAGCACGCCTTCGTGTCGTTCCTGCGCCAGCGAGGGCATTAGGGGCGGTCGATGCGCTGGCTGCTGGTCAAGGACCTCCAGATCCTTCGCCGCTCGCCGCTCGTGACGGCGCTCTTGGTCGTATACCCGATCGCGATCGCGGTCCTGATCGGCTTCGCGCTCTCTCGCGGACCGGAGAAGCCCCGCGTCGCCTTCTACAACAAGGTCCCGGTCGGCACCCCGCTGGTCCTCGGCGGCCGCCACTTCGACATCGTCGGCGCGCGCAACGAGCTCTGCCTGCGGATCGAGTGCGTCCGCGTGTACTCGGGGAAGGCCGCGCGAGAGAAGGTCCAATCCGGCGACGTCCTGGCAGCCCTGATCCTGCCGAAGGACCTGGTGCAGAACCTCGAGTCGCTCGCCGGCTTGAACCCGGTGCAGCCGCAGGTGAAGGTCCTCGTCAACGAGGAGGACCCGGTCAAGGCGCGCCTCGTCTCGGACCGGATCTCGAGCTTGGTCACGCAGGCGAACCTGAAGATCTCGAAGAAGGTGGTGCGGTCGGCCGCGGGCTACATCGGCCTGATCGTCCACGGCGGACAGCTGTCGTTCCTCGGCCAGTCCCTCGACATCCTCGGCCTGGCGCGCAGCGCCGAGATCCTGGGCAATGTGGAGGAACAGCTCCCTCCGAACAGCCCGCTTCGCAGCGATGTCCGGCAGGTGAGCCGCTTCGCCAACCTCGCGCGGCAGAACCTCGACTTCGCGAAGCCGCTGCTCGCATCGATCTCGCACCCGATCGCGGTCGACACCCAGGTCATCTCGGGCTCGCCGCCGAGCCTCGACGCCTTCGCGATCTCGGTCTCGGCCACGCTCACGCTGATGTTCGTGACCGTCCTCCTGGTCGCCGGGTCGCTCGCGCTCGAGCGGGAGGAGAACGCCTTCGCGCGGATCACCCGCGGGCTCGTGGGTCGCACGGCGCTGCTCGGCGAGAAGATCGCCCTCGGCATCATCGCCTCGCTCGCGGTGACGCTGCTGATGCTCGCGGGCCTGTCGCTCTTCGTCGCGATCGACTGGAGCCGGATCCTCGCGATCGGAGCCGCAATCGTGGCCGCGGGGGCCGCGTTCGCAGCCTTCGGGGCGGCGATCGGCGCCCTCGCGGGCGAGGTCCGTGCGAGCTCCCTGCTCGCATTCATGATCTCGCTGCCGGTCGCGTTCCTCTCGCTCGTTCCGTCCGGGACGGTGAGCCCGGGGCTCTTCGACGCCCTCAAGGTGGTTCGGGACGTCTTTCCGTTCCATCCCGCGCTCGACGCCCTCTCCGGTGCGCTCGACGTCTCGGCGGGCGGGCTCGCGATCGCGATCCTCCACCTGGCGATCCTCGCGGTGGCGTACGGGGCCCTTGCTCGCGTCGGGCTGCGCCGCTTCGCCGGCTAGGGTCGGCTCCCACCTAGAATCCTCCGCGTGAGCTTCCCCGCCACCCGCATGCGGCGCATGCGGCGCACGCAGGCGCTTCGCGACCTCGTCGCCGAGACCGAGCTTTCGCCGCGCCACCTCATCCAGCCGCTCTTCGTCGTGGCCGGCGAGGGCGTTCGCGAGGGCGTCGAGTCGATGCCGGGCGTGGAGCGGTTCTCGATCTCCGAGCTCGTCGGGGAGGCGACCGAGGTGCTGAGCGCCGGGATCGGCGCGGTGCTCCTGTTCGGGATCCCCGCCGCGAAGGACGAGGTGGGCAGCGGCGCCTACGACGACGAGGGCGTGGTGCAGATGGCCGTCCGGGCGCTGAAGGAGGCGCATCCCGAGCTGGTCGTGATCACCGACGTGTGCCTCTGCGAGTACACCTCTCACGGCCACTGCGGGTTCGTCCGGGAGGGCGAGGTCGACAACGACCTCACGATCGAGCTGCTTGCGAAGACGGCCATCTCCCACGCCGAGGCCGGCGCCGACGCGGTCGCGCCCTCCGACATGATGGACGGGCGGATCGGGACCATCCGCCATCAGCTCGACGAGGAGGGCCACTCGGATACGCCGATCATCGCCTACAGCGCCAAGTACTCATCGGCTTTCTACGGGCCGTTCCGGGAGGCGGCGGAGTCGACGCCGGAGTTCGGCGATCGCCGCGGCTATCAGATGAACCCTCGCAACGCGCTCGAGGCCGTGCGCGAGGCGAAGCTCGACCTCGAGGAGGGGGCCGACATGGTGATGGTGAAACCCGCGACGCCCTACCTCGACGTCATCCGGCGGGTCAAGGACGCCACGGGCGCCCCGGTCGCGGCCTACCACGTCTCCGGCGAGTACTCGATGCTGAAGGCGGCGGCAGCGAAGGGCTGGATCGACGGCGAGGCCGCCGCGCTCGAGACCCTGCTCGGGATCCGCCGGGCGGGCGCCGACGCCATCGTCACCTACTTCGCGAAGGAGGCCGCCGAGTGGCTTCGGTAGCCCCCAAGACCCCGCGGCCGAAGGTGCGCTCGCGCTCGGGCGGCGCCGCGATCCCACTGGACGAGACCGACAAGCGGCTGATGAACCTTCTGCAGTCGAGCTTCCCGCTCGACGCGGAGCCCTACGCGCGCGTCGCCGAGGCCGCGGGGCTTCCGACCGAGGAGGCGATGGCCCGCACCGACCGCCTCCTGCGCGAACGGATCATCCGCGAGATCACGCCGATCTTCGACACGCGGGCGCTCGGCTACGACTCGATGCTCGTGGCCGCGAAGGTGGACACGGAGAATCCCCACCGCGCCGCGGCGATCATCAACGAGCACCCCGGTGTCTCGCACAACTACCTGCGGACGCACGAGTTCAACCTCTGGTTCACGATCGCGACGCCGCCGGACTCCGAGCTGGGTTTGGCGGGCACGCTCGATGTGCTGCAGCGGATGACCGGCGCGGAGTCGATCCGCCAGCTCCCAACCCTGACCCTCTTCAAGATCAACATGAACCTGGAGATGGAGAAGGGCACCGACGCGCTGGCCACGGCCGTGGACGCGACGCCGCCGCGCGAGCTCGAGCGCCAGCCCTACGACGATCGCGACGTCGAGGTGATTCGCGCGCTCCAGGGACCGATGGCCGTCACGGATCGGCCCTACGACGAGGCGGCGAGCGCGGTCGGCATGCCGGTGGCGGGCTTCCTCGAGCACCTCCAGGGCATGACCGAGCGCAAGATCCTTCGCCGCGTCGCCGCGATCCTCTTCCACCGCCGGGCCGGCTTCTCGGCCAACGGGATGGGAGTGTGGCGAGTGCCGGAGGACGGGATCCTCGAGACCGGCCGAAGGATGGCCGCGGTGCGGGGCATCTCGCACTGCTACCAGCGGCCGACCTACGCGGACTGGCCCTACTCCGTCTTCACCATGGCCCACGGCCGCTCGAAGGAGGAGTGCGACGCCATCCTCGATTCGATCGCCGACGAGCACCACCTCCACGGGCCGGATCGCGCCACCCTCTACTCCTCCACCGAGTTCAAGAAGATCCGCCTCCACTACTTCACCGCGGATTACGCGGAGTGGGAAGAGCGGCACGGCGGCGCCTCCCCGCGCTGACCCCGCGGCGCCGGGAGCGGATTTGAGCGGCCTCGACACGCGCCAGTCCGCCGCGGCGCACGCCCGCGCGGTCGGCCTCATGCCCGGCGGCGTCAACTCGCCCGTGCGCGCCATGCGCGCGATCGGCCGCGACCATCCAATCTACGTCGACCGCGCGGAGGGGTTCGAGCTGATCGACGTCGATGGGCACCGCTACATCGACTGGGTCTGCTCGTGGGGGCCCCTGATCCTCGGCCACGCCCGCCCGAACGTCGTCCTCGCCGTTCGGGCGGCCGCCGCCCGCGGCACCAGCTACGGGGCGCCGACTCGCGGGGAGGCGGCTCTCGCCGCGGAGGTGGTGGACCGCTTCGGGTCGGTCGAGATGGTGCGCATGGTGAGCTCGGGCACAGAGGCGGCGATGAGCGCGGTACGCCTCGCCAGGGCTGCGACGGGGCGCGACGCGATCGTGAAGTTCGCGGGCGCCTACCACGGGCACGTCGACGGCCTGCTCGCCGAGGCCGGCTCCGGCCTCGCCACGGGCGGCATTCCCGCGAGTCCCGGCATCACCGAGGCGCAGGCGGCGGACACGATCGTCGTGGCGTGGAACGACGCCGACGGCCTCGACGCGGCGCTGGCCGAGCGCGACGTCGCCGCGATCCTCGCCGAGCCGATCCCGGCGAACATGGGCGTCGTCCCCCCGGCTCCGGGCTTTCTCGAGCACCTGCGCGGCGCCGCCGACGCGCACGGCGCGCTTTTGGTCCTCGACGAGGTGATCACCGGCTTCCGCGTCGCGAGGGGTGGGGCGCAGGAGCTCTACGGCGTCGCGGCCGACCTCACGATCCTGGGCAAGATCCTGGGCGGCGGCCTGCCGGCGGCGGCATACGGCGGCCGGCGAGATCTGATGTCGATGGTGGCCCCGGCGGGCGACGTCTACCAGGCTGGGACCCTGTCGGGAAACCCGCTGGCGGTCGCCGCCGGCCTGGCGACGCTCGAGCGCCTGGACTCCGAGGCGTACGAGCGACTGGGAGAGCTCACCGCCACGCTCGCCCGCGGGCTCCGTGAGGCGGCCGACGGGCTGCCGATCCAGGTCGCCTCCGAGCGCGGGCTCGTAACGGCCTTCTTCAGCGACGAGCCGGTCAGCGACTTCGCCGCGGCCTCCGCCTGTGACCTCGAGGCCTACGGCCGCTTCTGCCGCGGTCTGCTCGAGCGCGGGATCTACGCTCCTCCGTCGCAGTTCGAGGCGTGGTTCGTGTCGCTCGCGCACGACTCGGCGGCCATCGAGCGCACGGTCGAGGCGGCGAGGGAGGCCATGCGCCAGGCCGTCGGGGCGGCCTGATGCGGCTCATGCCCGTCATGGGTGGACAATCCGCATCGGAAGCCGCCGCCGCTCTCGCCACCCTCGCGGCGGAGCTCCGCGACGAGGGGACCCTCATCTCCGACCACGTGGCCGAGCCGGCCGAACGGCCGATTCTCGGTCCCCTCGCCGCCCTGGGCCCTCGGTGCGCATCGGCCCCGGCCCAGTACGCCATCGTCGTCGAGTCGATCCGCGAGGGCTACCTGCTGCATTACGGGCGGCCGCGAGTCCTTGCCGGGGTCGACGAGGACCTCGCCCTCCTCGCCGGCGACCACCTCTATGCGCTCGGGCTCGACCGCCTGGCCCGCCTGGGCGACCTGGAGGCGGTCCGGGAGCTCGCCGACCTGATCTCGCTGTGCGCGCAGCTCTTCGCGGAGGACGGGGAGCGGGACGAGGGAGCCGATTCGCTCTGGCTCGCGAGCGCGATGGCCATCGGAAACGGCGGGAGCTCCGAGCATGAAGCGGCGAAGGCAGCCGTGCGGAGCGGCGACCCGGCGGCCTCCTCGCTGCTCCGCGCAGCCGCGCGCGCCGCCGCTGAGGCCGCGGGGCTCACCGGCGAGCTTGGCGAGGCCGCCGAGGCAATAGAATCCCGCCTCGACGGCTCGGCCTGAGCGCGCCTCGCGTCCGGGCCGGGCGGACCACCCAGGAACTTGGCAGACGCCGCCGACACCAGCAACGGAACCGGCAACGGCGACGGGGCCGTCCCGAAGCCGGACCCTGCCGGGTACTTCGAGGGCGAGTCGCTGACGCGCCGCCGGGCGCTCACCCTGATGGGCCAGGGCCTGGGGGCCGCGGCCGGGGCGGCGATCGTCCTCCCTGCGATCGGCTTCGCGGTTGCGCCGATCTTCGAGCGCCCCGACGAGACCTGGGAGCCGGTTGGGCCCACCGACCGCTTCGTCGTCGACACCTATAGGCCGGTCGTCTTCACGATCGTTCCCGGGATCGGCGAGACCGGCAAGACCACCGCCTACGTCCGCGCCGCCGACCCGAGCCCGCCCTTCAACGAGAAGGAGGGCACGTACGTGGCGCTCTCCACGCGCTGCGCGCACCTGGGCTGTCCGGTGAAGTTCGTCGCGGCGGCGGGGAACTTCATCTGCCCCTGCCACGGTGGCGTCTACGACTTCGAGGGCAAGGTGATCGGCGGCCCGCCGGTGCGCCCCCTCGATCGCCTCCAGACGCGCGTGCGCAACGGTCAGGTGGAGCTGGGCCCGCGCTACAGCGTGACGAACTCGCTCGATCCGGTGCGCGCTCGCGACCCCGGCGAGTACACCGGCGGCATCTGGAACATCATCTACCCGCCGCGCCCCTCGACGCTTCCCGCCGCCGTGACCATGAGGTGCGCGCGATGAAGCTTCCGCTCCCCGCAGGCCTGCGAAAGCCCGCCAAGCCCGGCGAGACGAACGGCACCGGCAACGGCGCGGCGCCCTCCGTGACCGATCGGGCCAAGGAGGGCGGCGCCGACCTCCTCGGCTGGCTCGACGAGCGCACGGGCGGAGCGAGCTTCCTCACCGGGATGCTCTACCGGAAGGTCCCGAAGGGGACCAACTGGTTCTACACGCTGGGGTCGGCGACGCTGTTCGCGTTCGTCGTGCAGGCGACGACCGGCGTCTTCCTGGCGATGTACTACACGCCCTCGGCCACCCAGGCCTACGCGTCGATCACCCACCTGACCAACGACGTCTTCCTCGGCGAGTTCGTCCGCGGCATGCACAAGTGGGGGGCCACGGTGATGGTGATCCTCATCTTCCTCCACATGGCGCGCACCTTCGTCTTCGGCGCCTACAAGTACCCGCGCGAGCTCAACTGGGTGATCGGCGTCGTCCTGCTGATCCTGACGATGGCCATGGCCCTCACCGGCTACCTGCTGCCGTTCGACCAGCGCTCGTTCTGGGCGACGACGGTGGCGAACAACATCACGGCGACCGGCCCCTTCGTCGGGCCGTACCTCGCCGACTTCCTGAGAGCCGGCGCCGAGTTCGGCCCCACCACGCTCTCGCGGTTCTACTCGATCCACATGCTCCTGATACCGGGGGCCATCATCGCCCTCATCGGGGCGCACCTCTATCTCGTCGTAAAGCTCGGGACCACCGCGCCGCCCTGGCTCAAGGCGGACGTGAAGCCGAAGTCCCTGCGGACCGAGAAGGTGTGAGGCCGTGAATCAGGCCGACAAGGAGCAGTACCTCCGCGAGTACGAGGTCCTGAAGAAGAAGGGCAAGCCCTTCTTCCCCTACGCCGTTGCGAAGGATTCGGCGATGGCGCTCGTGGTCGTGCTCGTGATCGTCGTGATGGCGATCGTCCTCGGGGCCGAGCAGGGGCCGAGGGTCGACCCGACGACGACGACCTACACGCCGCGACCCGAGTGGTACTTCTTCTTCCTGTTCGAGCTGCTGCGGGTGCTGAAGGGCCCGGACCTGGTTCTGTTCGCGACGATCATCATCCCGACGGTGTGCATGGTCCTGCTCCTGTTGCTCCCGTTCTACGACCGCGGCCCGGAGAGGCGACCCGAGCGGCGGCCGGTGGCCATGACCGCGATGAGCCTGACGATCATCGCGATGGCGTTCCTCACCTACGAGGGCGCGAACACGGGTCCGCCGAGCGCGATCGAACAGCCGGCGGCGAAATCGGTCGAAGCGGGGAAGGAGATCGTCGCCCAGTCGGGCTGCCTGGCCTGTCACAAGATCGGCGACAACGGCGGCACCCTCGGGCCGAACCTGACCCACATCGCGGCGCGGATCCCGCGTAACGGAATCCTTCGCTCCCTGCGCGCCGGCCCGGGCATCATGCCCGCGTTCAACAGCCTGCCGCCCGAGAAGCTGCAGCAGATCGCCGACTACCTGGCGACGCTGAACTAGCCTCGCCTCTCTGATGCCCGAATCCGCGCCGGGGCCGAGCACGGGCCTCGACGAGCAGGCCGAATTCGCCACCGGCGTGAACCGCATGTTCGACCGGATCGCCGGCGTCTACGACGGCATGAACCGCGCTATGACGGCGGGCCTCGACCGGCGCTGGCGCGAGCGAGCCGTCGAGCGGGCCGATGTCGGCGCGCGGTGACCGAGCGCTCGACGTGTGCTGCGGGACCGGTGACCTGGCGCTCGAGCTCGCCCGGCGGGTCGGCCCCGGCGGGAGCGTGATCGGCTGTGACTTCTCCGAGCCGATGCTCGACATCGCGCGGCGCAAGGCGGACGCCGCACGCCGGGGGTGCGCTTCGAATGGGCGGACGCCCTCGACCTTCCCTACGACGACGACGCGTTCGACGCGGTGACGGTGGGGTTCGGCGTGCGCAACTTCGCCGACCTGGAGCGCGGGCTCGGCGAGCTCGTCAGGGTCCTGCGCCCGGGAGGGCGCCTGGTGGTCCTCGAGATCACGCAGCCTCGCCGACCACCGCTGTCGTGGTTCTTCTCGCTCTGGTTCGATCGGCTGGTCCCGGTGCTGGGGACGATCGCAGGAGACCGCGACGCCTACACGTACCTGCCGCAGTCGGTGAAGCGGTTCCCTGACCCCGAGCGGCTGGCCGCGATGATCTCCGAAGCGGGGGTCGAGCCGGTCCGCTGCCTCGTTCTGGCGGGCGGCATCATCGCGATCCACTCGGGTGTGAAGTGACGTGAGTCGGTCGTCGGTCCCACCCCCGGTGACGATGGTGCTCGATGCCTCGGAGGCCTGGCTCCCGGGCAGGATGGCCGCCGTTGAGCGGCGCATCTCCGAGCGGGTAGGCGACCATGGCCCCGCGCTGGGCGGCGCAGCGCGGACCACCCTCGACGCCGGCGGCAAGCGCCTGCGCCCGATCCTGGTGCTCCTCTGCGCCGGTCCGGGAGCGGGAGAGGAGGCGCTGCGGGCGGCGACGGCGCTCGAGCTGGTCCACATGGCGACCCTGGTCCACGACGACGTGCTCGACGCCGCCCCCCTACGGCGCGGTCGTCCAACCGTCTACGCGACGTCGGGCCGGAGCGCGGCGACGTCCGTGGGCGATCTGCTGTTCTCGCGCGCGTTCGCCGAGCTCGCGGCCGAGGGCGCGGAACGGCAGGTGGCCCTGCTCTCCTCGGCCTCGGTGGGCCTCGCGATGGGCGAGCTCGCCCAGCGCCGCGACGCGTTCGACGTCGGGATCCCTGCGGACCGCTACCTGCGCCGCTGCGAGCTCAAGACGGCGCGGCTCTTCGAATGCGCCTGCGTGATCGGGCGGGAGCCGGACGCCGCCGATGGGGCGCTGCGGGAGTTCGGGCGCGAGATCGGCCTCGCCTTCCAGCTCCTCGACGACGTGCTGGACGTATCGGGACCGGCCGAGCGCACCGGCAAGGCTCGAGGCACCGACCTTCTTGACGGGACGGTCACGCTTCCCCTGATCGTTGCCCGCGAGCGCGATCCCGCGCTCGGCCGCCTGGAGCTTCGCGGGCTCGAGGCCGAGGCCGCGGCGAAGATCTGCGACCGCATCGAGGCAACCGGAGCGCTGGAGGAGGTGCGCGCCGACGCACGCGCGCGCGTCGATCGGGCGAAGCGGGCTCTGAGCGAAGCCCGGATCGACCCCGAGCAAAGGAAGCTGCTCGACCTCGTCGCGGACGGCGTCGTGGAGCGGTACAGCTAGAAGTCGGAGGGGACGACGTGGCCGCCGTCGAGGGCGGCGACGAAGCGCTCGACCTCCTCCTCCATGTTGGCTCGAGCCAGGAGGGTGAGGTCGTTGAGAAGCGCCTCGGTGCCGAGGTCGAGGACCTCGTCGAAGCGATCGACGACCGCCTGCGAGTAGATCCCGCCGCCGATCCATTCGCAGTCGGGGCAGCGCAGGTCGACCCGCCACTGGGCGGACCCGGACGGCGCCCAGTCGATGGGGAGGACGAGCTCGGACCCGCATTCGGGACAGACGTGGAGGTCCTCGGCGCGCCGCGGAGCCCTCTCGGCCGACCGCATTGCGAAGGCGCCGGGGTCGACTTTCGAGACGGCCAGCGCGCGGCTGCGCGAGGGTTGGCGGCTGTCGAGTCGATCCTCCATCTCGGGAGGCGTATCGACCAGACCCCCGGTCTGCTTTAGGGGTGAACCCCCAGCCTCTGGACGGGTGATCGACCCCCGGTCTCCACGCCTGGGCGTCGACTAGGCTGCGCGCGGCGTGATCCTCTCCGACCGCTCCATTCGCGAAGCCCTCGCCGACGGCAGCATCGTCATCGACCCGCTGCTCGAAGGGGGCATCCAGCCGTCGTCGGTGGACCTGCGCGTGGACCGGTTCTTCCGCGTATTCCGCAACGACACGACCCCGTACATCGACCCCAAGCGCGACCAGGAGGACCTGACCGAGCTGGTCGAGGTGGCCGAGGACGGCGCCTTCATCCTGCACCCGGGGGAGTTCGTGCTGGGCTCGACGCTCGAGCGTGTGAAGCTGCCCGACGACGTCGTGGCTCGGCTGGAGGGGAAGAGCTCCCTGGGTAGGCTCGGGCTCCTCATTCATTCGACCGCGGGCTTCGTCGACGCTTCGTGGGACGGGCACCTGACGCTCGAGCTGTCGAACGTCGCCAACCTTCCGATCGCGATCTACCCGGGGATGCGAATCGGCCAGATCTCGTTCCTCCGGATGACGACGGCGGCCGAGGCCCCCTACGGCAGCGCTTCGACGGGCTCGAAGTACCAGGGCCAGAAGGGACCGACTCCGTCCCGGTACTACCTCAACTTTGAACGGGAAGACCCAGGGTGATCCAGCCCGGGCCCGGACCGCGTTACCATCTGAAGAGATGCCAGGCAACATCGGACTTCCAGAGATCCTGGTGGTCCTCGTCATCGCCCTCATCATCTTTGGGCCGAAGAGGCTTCCCGAGCTCGGGAAGTCGCTCGGCAAGGGGATTCGCGAGTTTCGCTCCTCGATCTCGGGTGGCGACGACGACGACGAGGACGACAAGCCGGAGCTTGAAAGCGGTAGCAAGCCCGGTGAGCCCGTGCAGGGCGAAGTGGTCACCGAGAACCGCCCGTAGCCCATGGCACGGCTGCGGACCGCTCGATTCGACGAGCGGCTGACCCTCGTCGAACACCTCGACGAGCTGCGCACGCGGATCATCGTCTGCGCCGCGGTGCTCTTGGTGGCGATCGGTCTCTGCTTCTGGCAGAACCACCTGCTCCTCGACTTGATGAACAATCCGCTGCCGCCGGGCAAGGTGCCGATCACGCTCAGCCCGACCGAGCCGTTCATCACCACCCTGAAGATCTCCGCCTACGCCGGGATCATCCTCGCGCTGCCGGTCCTCCTCTACCAGCTCTACGCCTTCCTCCTCCCGGCGCTGAGCCCGGCGGAGAAGCGGGTCATCGTCCCGTTCCTGCTTCTGGTCCCGGTGCTGTTCGTCGGCGGCGTCGTCTTCGGCTACTTCGTCGTCCTGCCGGCGGCGATCAAGTTCCTCCTGAACTTCAACGACGCCCAGTTCCGCATCCAGGTACGCGCGAGCGAGTACTACGGGTTCGCGACACTCACCCTCCTGGCGATGGGCCTCGTGTTCCAGGTCCCGATGGCCATCCTCGCGGTGACGCGGCTGGGGATCATCAGCATCGACCAGTTGCGGAAGAACCGCCGGTACGCCTACCTCGGCCTCGCGATCGTCGCGATGCTCCTGCCCGGCACGGATCCGATCACGATGATGGTGGAGCTGATCCCGCTGCTGATCCTGTACGAGCTCTCGATCGTGCTCGCCCGCGTCTTCGGGAATCCCGTCACGCCCACCGACCCGGCGGCCGGCGAGACCGGCTGAGCGCCGCCAGGGCGGTAAGCGGCCTCACTAAGCTCCACCGGTGCTCTTCGACCTTCGCAGCGGCAGGCGGCGGCGCGTCGTGCAGGTTGTCTACGGCTTCCTGGCGGCGTCGTTCCTGATCGGCTTCGTGTTCTTCGGCGTCGGCAGCGGCGGCATCGGCAGCATCTCCGACCTCTTCAGCGGCGGGGGCAGCGGCGGCTCGACCTCGTCGGCCTTCGACACCCAGATCAACAACGCCAAGGAGGCCCTGAAGAAGGACCCGGAGAACGAGCAGGCGCTCTCGAACCTCGCGAGCTACGAGTACCAGTCGGCTCGCACCGGTGTCACGCAGTCCTCGCCGACGGCGCCCCCGCAGGTGAGCACCGATGCGCAGAACGCATTCGGGTCCGCGGTCGACGCCTGGACCCGCTACCTGAAGGTGGCGAAGAAGCCTGACGCGGTGCTCGCCAGCGAGATGGCGCAGGCCTACGTCTATCTCGACGACCCGAACGGGGCCGTGAAGGCGCAGCGCATCTTCGCCGAGGCCCAGCCGAGCGCGAACACGATCGGCCAACTCGCGCTCTACATGTACGCGGCCGGCGACTTCAAGGCGGGCGACGTGGCGGCGAAGCAGGCCGTCGCGAAGGCGCCGAAGGCGCAGGCGAAGCAGATCTCCAAGCAGCTGGCGGCGATCAAGAAGCGGGCTGCGAAGTTCGCGAAGCACCAGAAGGCGCGCGAAGGCTGCGAGCGGCAGCTCGGCGGGCTCGAGCCAGCTCCAGAATCCGTTCAGCGCCGCCTATCCGCCAACAACGCCCTAGCCGGCCGCCGGGCGCTCGCTACCATCCGAAAAACCGGGCCGTTAGCTCAGTTGGTAGAGCAGGAGACTCTTAATCTCAAGGTCGAAGGTTCGAGCCCTTCACGGCCCACTTCGAGCGCGTTTGCTAGCCCCGCTCGCGGGCTTCGCCGGTGACCTGGTAGCTCACGTACCAGGCGATGTGCCGGGCGGCGCTGACGCCGAGCGTCACGGGGACGAATAGGCGTTTCATCTGGGCGGGCATCCTAATTGGTACGGCGGTCCTACGTTTCGGTTTATCGGCGCTGGGCCTGGTGCCTTGAGCCTCAGCCCCGGGGGCATACCCGCAATTTGCGGGAACATCACACCCAAGCGCGCGCGGCCTCCACGCCTACACTGAGCGCATGAAGGTCGGAATCGTGGGCCTCGGCTATGTGGGCCTGCCGCTCGCCGCGGCCTTCGCGGAGGCGGGTCACGAGGTCATCGGAGTCGACACCAGCGCGAGCCGGGTCGAGCGGCTGCGTCGGTCGGAGAGCGACATCGAGGACGTACCGTCGGAGCGGCTGCGCGCGATCGCCCCGTCGTTCACGGCGTCGGACGACTACAGGGCGCTCGCAGCGTGCGAGGCGCTCCTCGCGTGCGTGCCGACTCCGCTGACCGAGCACCGCGAGCCGGACCTCTCCTACCTGGTCGCCGCCGCGACTGGTCTGTCCCGCGTCCTTCACGAGGGGCGCCTCGTCGTCGTCGAGTCCACGACCTATCCCGGCACGACGCGCGAGCGCCTCGCCCCGATCCTCGAGGAGTCAGGCCTCGCAGCCGGCCGCGACTTCAACCTCGCCTACTCACCCGAGCGCATCGATCCCGGCCGCGGCCAGGACTCGATCAGGTCGACGCCGAAGCTCGTCGGCGGCCTCACCGATGCCTGCCGCGACCGCGCCGCCGCCCTTTACGAGGACATCTGCGACGAGGTGGTGCCCGTCTCCACCCTCGAGGCCGCCGAGCTCGCAAAGCTGCTCGAGAACGTCTTCCGCTCGGTGAACATCGCCCTCGTGAACGAGCTCGCGCAGCTCTGCGACCGCCTCGACGTCGACGTCTGGGAGGTCATCGACGCAGCGGCGACGAAGCCGTTCGGCTTCATGCGCTTCGACCCGGGGCCCGGCATGGGCGGCCACTGCCTCCCCGTCGATCCGTTCTACCTCGCCTACAAGGCCCGCGAACACGATTTCTACACCGAGTTCGTGGAGCTCGCTGGGAAGATCAACCAGGCGCAGCCGCACTTCTGCGTCGACCGCATCGCGCGGGCGCTGAACGACGCGCGCAAGCCCGTGCGCGGCTCCAACGTCCTCCTTCTCGGCGTCGCCTACAAGTCCGGCGTCGGTGACCTTCGCGAGTCGCCGGCCCTGAAGATGATCCGGCTGCTGCGCGAGCTCGGGGCGGAGGTCACCTATCACGACCCGCACGTGGCCGAGATCGGCGAGTTCGCCCTCACGTCGCAGCCCCTCGACAGCGCCCTGGCCGAAGCGGACCTCGCCTGCGTCGTCACGGCGCACGCCGACGTCGACTACCGGCGGGTCGTCGAGCGGGCGGCGCTGGTGCTCGACCTCCGTGGCGTCACGCGCGGCATCGAGGCGCCGAACGTGGTCCGTCTTTAGCCGCCGCGATCATTGGGGCGTGAGGCTCCCGAGCCCTTCCCTCGTCCGCAACGGAAACTCCCGCCGCGCCGATCGGATCACCCTGGGGCTCGCCGGGGTCGCCGTGGCGACGGCGGGGAGCGTGATCGCCGGGGAGGTGATCCGGCTCGGGCGCCGTCGTGCCCGCCAGGCCAGGCACGAGCCCACACCGGCGGCCGCGCTCGGCGCCGCGGGACAGGCGACGCAGGACACGGTGGCCGTCGTGATCGAGGGCTATGGGGCAGCGACGCGCGGCGAGCTCGTGCTCTTCAACATCCTCTCCGGTTTCGTGGGCGCGTTCGCCCTCGTGCGGCTCTCGACCTCCGGGATCCGCGGCGGCTGGTGGCCGTTCGGGAACATCCGGGTCGGCGGGCATCACATCCACCATTTCGTCCCCGGCATCCTGCTCGCTTTCGGGTGCGGCACCGGCGCGCTGGTCACGGGTGAGGAGCGCATCGAGCGAGCCCTCGCGGTCCCCTTCGGCGCCGGCATGGGCCTCACGTTCGACGAGGCGGCGCTGCTGCTCGACCTCCGCGACGTCTACTGGAGCCGCGAGGGCCTTCTCAGCGTCCAGATCAGCCTCGGGACCTCGGCGCTCCTCGGCGCCACGATCCTCGGCCTTCGCATCCTGCATCGCGGGGAGGAGCGGGGCGAGCAGCAGGGGATCATCCCCACCGAGCAGGGCGAGATCGCGACGCCCGTTCCCGTGCCCGCCTAGACGCCGGTTAGATATCGCGCGAAGACCTCGCCCGTCGCCTCCTCGTAGAGAAGCCACGCGACATCGAGCGGGCGCTCCACCTCGTCGAGATCGACCACGAGTCCCGGGCCGAGCCCACCGGCGAGCTTCGGGGCGTGCGTCACGAACAGCTCGTCGACCAGGCCGCCGTCGAGGAGCTGGGCGTGCAGGCGCGGGCCGCCCTCGCTGAGCACGGAGCGCACCCCCCGCTCAGCGCGCAGGTAGGCGAGCGCCCGGGACAGGTCGACGGCGTCCTCGTGGCGCTCGACGTGGAGCGGGGTCTCCGTCTCCGGCGGCTCGACGTCGGAGGAGGTGAAGATCACCACCTCCCCGCGGCCCTCGGTGAAAAGACGCGCGTCCCACGGAAGATCCAACCGGCCCGAGACGATCACCATCAGCGGGTCGACCGGCCCGTAGCGCTCGGCGCGCATCGTGCCGGCCCCGATCATCAGCGCGTCGACTCGCGTGCGGAGCCCGACGAGCATCGCCGTGTCGCTCTCGCTGCCGATCTTTCCCGACCGCCCCTCGATCGTCGCATGGCCGTCGACTGTCAGGGCGAAGTTCGTGACGAGGTACGGCCGGTCGCGTCGTGCCTCGGAGGTGAAGTCGAGGGACTCGACGGCCTCGTCGAGCGATACCTCGCCGCAGTCGGGGACGAGCCTGCGCATCGCTCAGGCGCCCTCGATCTCGGCGAGGTGCGCGACGTTTTGGCGATCGCCGGCGTCCTCGCTGGGACCGGCGCCGAACCAGGCGTCGAGGATCTCCGCCAGCTCGGCCTCCGAGGTCGAGCGGAGGCTCAGCGCAAGCGCGTTGGCGTCGTTCCAGCGCCGGGCCCCCGAGGCGGTGGCCGCGTCGACGCAGAGCGCCGCCCGCACGCCCGGCACCTTGTTGGCGGCGATCGACGCGCCCGTCCCGGTCCAGCAGCAGACGATCGCCTGCTCGGCGCGGTCGGAGGCGACGTCGCGCGCGGCCGCCTCGCTCGCCCATGCCCAGTCGTCGCGCTCTTGCTCGGAGAGCGCGCCGTGCAGCAGCGGCTCGTGGCCCCGCCTGCGCAGCTCCTCGACGACGGCCTCGGCGACCCCCACGCGCTCGTCCGCTGCGACCGCGACCCGCACCGCGATCAGCCTAGTCCCGCCGCCTCGCGCGCCTCCGCCAGGGTGGGGTAGATCTCGGCGCGAATGGCCCGGCCGTCACGGACGTGCATGACCTGCACCGCCTTCATGGTCGCCTCGATGCCCGAGGCGCGCCCGCGGGTCGTCAACCGGAAGGGCACGATGACCTTCTCGCCCGCCGGGATGAACTCGTCGGGCTCCACCCGGATCTCGTCGACCGCCTCGTAGAAGGAATCGAAATAGCGCCGGACGCCGGCGTGCCCGACGTACGTTTGCGGCTCGAGCGCCAGGCCGGGCGGGGTCACCAGCTCGAACTCGGGGTCGATGAACTCGAGGAAGCCATCGACGCCGCGCTCGGCGAACGCCTCGTACCCGCGCCGCATGGCCTCGACGTTGTCGATCTCGACGCTCACGAGACCAGCGTAGGGCGGCCGCCCGACGCGCGCTCGGCCGCCTCGAGCAGGCCGTCGCGGAAGTCGGGGTGGGCCACCGCCGCGAGCGCCTCGCCCCGCTGATGGATGGTCTTCCCGCGCAGCTCGGCGGCCCCGTACTCGGTGACGACCACGTCGAGCTGGTGGCGGGGGGTCGTGATCACGGTCGCGGCGGGAAAGTAGGGGACGATCCGCGAGACCGTCTCGCCGCCGACCGTGGCCGTCGAGGGCACGCACAAGAGCGAGCGGCTCGCAAGCGAGTGCGCGGCCCCCGAGGCGAAGTCCTCGTGGCCGCCGATGCCTGAGAACTGGCTCCCCGCGATCGTGTCGGCCACGACCTGGCCGTGCACGTCGATCGCGATCGCGCCGTTGATCGTGACCATCGAGCGGTTGCGGCCGATCACGGATGGATCGTTGACGATGTCGACCGGCAGGAAGCGGACCTGCTCGTTGCCGTCGAGCCACGCGTAGAGCTCCGCGGTACCACCCGCGAAGGTGGCGACCGAGAAGCCGTCGTACTGGCCCTTCTGGTTCGAGACCTTTCCGCTCTCGTGCAGGTGCATCAGCCCGGTGGTGAACATCTCCGAGTGGATGCCGTAGTCGCCGCCGGCGCCCTCGGCGAGGAGCTTGGCGATCGTCGACGGAACGGCGCCGATCCCGGTTTGAAGGGTGGCGCCGTCGCCGATGAAGCGACGGGCGTGCTCGGCGATCTGCCGCTCGCCCTCCGACGGCTCGGCGTCGGGGAACGCGAATGGCTCGGCGTGGCCCTCGACCAGGATGTCGATCTCCTCGACCGCAAGCGAATGTGGATGCTCGGGCGGGACGCCGAGGGTGCGCGGGAACGCGTCGCTCACCTCCACGATCAGAAGCCGCGCAGGGTCTTCGCCGGCCCGGTGCAGCTCGTCGACGAAGGCGCCCGCGTGCAGCGAGAGGCTCACGCGGCCGGCCTCGTCGGGAGGCGCCGCCGCGGTGGCCATCACGCGCGGCCGCAGCCCCTCCATTAGCGGCTCGAAGCCGCGGAAGTCGGCCGGCGCGAAGCTGATGTTCGCGCCCGAGTCGCGCAGGTAGCGCTCGATCGGACCGAAGAAGCCGCTCAGGTAGTGGACGCCGGAATGCTCGAAGAGCTTCGGCGACACCGCGAGGAGCGCACTGTAGACGCGCAGCTCGAACCAGTCGTCGCGCTCGCCGAGCGCCTCGATGAGCGATGGCGGCTGGCCGGTGGCGAGCGGCATCCCCAGCGTGTCGGCGGCCTCCACGCGCGCCGCGGCCTCCGCGGGAGAGAGCGTCTCGGTCACCCCGCGCTCTCCCAGCCGAAGCTGCGGCCCGCGACGGCCTCGATCCGCTCGACCTCGGGCGCGAAGAAGGCGCGAGTGCGCTCGCGAAGCTCGGCGGGCAGCTCGGGCTTGGCGGCCGGCCCGGCGCCGGGGTCGTGGACGAGGCGCTCCACCACCCAGCGAAGCCGCTCGGGCAGCCGGTCGAAGTTGCGGTCGAGCGCCCGCAGGCCCGGAAGCCGTACCGCGCGGTCCATGAGTCGGAAGCTACCCGAGCCCTTCGCGCTGCCCGTCTCCCACCGGCGCTCGAACTCGGGCGATGTGAAGCCGGGGTCCACCTCGAGGAACTCGTAGACGCGCCGCATCGTCCCGCCGCGGTCGCTCGCCAGCTCCTCGCTCGAGAAAATCGCGATCGAGTCGCGGCCGAAGCCCTCCAGGAAGGGCTCGAGCTGGAACGCGTAGCGGCTTCGCTGCCAGTAGGCGGTCCGCTCGTCGCCGAGCGCCTCGAGCAGCGGACGGTCGTCGTAGCCCCCGCCGAGGTTGTGGAGATAGTGGGAGAGCATCCGGTCGACCGGATCGCGCACCATGTAGATGAGGCGGAGGGTGGGCGCCACCCCCTTCATTCGCTCGACCACTCCCCCGAAGCGCGGGCGGTTCGTGTAGTGCGGCGAGGTCTCGCCTCGTGCCGGCGCGTGGGGGTCGAAATGCGAGGCGTACCAATCGCCGCCGAGCTCCCAGTTGAGCTCGGCGACGAAGAAGTTGAGCTCCTTCGGCCGCGACATCGCCACCTCGGGGTGCAGGGCGAGGTAGTGGTGGAGGCTCGTCGTGCCGCACTTGAGGCCGCCGATGACCACGAAGGTCGGCGGCGCGCCGGCGCCCCAGGACTGCCTCCCGGCCCGGCGCCGGTCGGCTGCGAACCGCTCGTGCGCGCGGGCCGTCATCGCCTCGTCCGCGCGATCGCGGAAGGCCACGATGGCTAGGCGCCGAGCTTCTTCGCCGCCTCGCGGAAGTTCTTGACCGTGGCCGACGGGGCCTTGCGGCCCTCGAGCTTCTCGCCGTGGCGATTGACCCAGATGACGGGGACGTTCATCTTCAGCAGAGGCGCGACGTCCGCGTCGTAGCCGGATGCGATGTGGAGCCACCCCTTCTTCCCGCCGATGCGCCGGGCGGCTTCCTTGAAGTGCGCGGGATCGGGCTTGTAGCTTCGGACCTGCTGCGCGGTGACGACCAGGTCGAGCTCGGTCCGCAGGTGCCGCCTCGAGATGCCGAGCAGCTTGTCGTCGATGTTGGAGACGATGCCGACGTCGTAGCGGCCGGAGAGGCGGTCCATCGCCGCGTTCGCCTCGCGGAACGGCTGCCAGCTGCCGACGCTGTCGGGGAGGAACTGCGCCCGCGAGGGCTCCAGCTGCCAGCCGATCTCCTCCGCGACCTTCACCCCGGTGCGGCGAAGCACCTCCGCGTAGAGCTCGTAGGAGCCGCTCATCACCTCGGCCTGGACCTCGAGGAAGCGCTTGACGAGCTCGCCCTCGTCGAAGCTGAGACCGTCCTCGGCCGCCTCGCCCTTGAACGCGTCCACGATCCCCCTCTCCCAGTCGATCAGGGTCCCGTAGCAGTCAGTGGTGACCCACTTGATCGTTTTCAGGGCAGGAAGAGCCATAGGCGGACGCGGCATTATGGCAAGGGGTAAGGCACACCCGGCCGTGGGATAGGCTGCGCGACCGCCGATGGACCTGCTCGAGCACCACGGGAAGCGCCTGTTCGCGAAGCATGGCGTGCCCGTGCCCGAGGGGCAGCACGCGCGTACGGTCGACGAGGCCGTGGCGGCCGCCGACGAGGTCGGCTATCCCAACGTCGTCAAGGCGCAGGTGCGCATAGGCAAGCGCGGGAAGGCCGGTGGCATCAAGCTCGCGGAGGACCGCGAGGAGGCGACCCGCCACGCCCAGGCCATCCTTGGGATGGAGATCGGGGGCTTCACGGTCCACGAGCTGTGGGTCGAGGAGGCGTCGGACATCGCCTCAGAGCTCTACGCCTCGATCATTCTCGACCGATCCGAGAAGAAGCTCCTCATTCTGCTGTCGGCGATGGGCGGGATGGACGTCGAGGAGATCGCCGAGA
The DNA here is from genome assembly GCA_963771655.1 of uncultured Actinomycetes bacterium. GTDB lineage: Bacteria > Actinomycetota > Thermoleophilia > Solirubrobacterales > 70-9 > JAWVFM01. The sequence goes on from CAVYUG010000004.1 coordinate 379,380, forward strand.
GCGACCCGGCCGCCCTCGTCCGTCGCCACATCGAGCCCGGTGAGGAGGTCACGGTCGAGATCGGACGCGAGCTGGCCGAGCGCGCGGGTATCGACGAGGACGTCCGCGAGGGCGTCGGAAGGATGATCGAGCGCCTTCACGAGGTCGCGATCGCCGAGGACGCGACCCTGATCGAGGTGAACCCGCTCATCATCACGGCCGAGCGCGAGGTGATCGCGCTCGACGCGAAGGTGACGATCGACGGAAACGCGATGTTCCGCCACCCGGACCTCGCCGAGCTCGAGGACCTTTCGGCAGAGGACCCCCAGGAGCGGATGGCCAAGGAGAAGGGCATCACCTACGTCAAGCTCGACGGCGACATCGGCATCCTCGGCAACGGCGCGGGGCTCTGCATGTCCACGCTCGACGTCGTCGCGCAGGCGGGCGGTTCGCCGGCCAACTTCCTCGATGCCGGCGGGGGCTCGAAGGCCGAGGCGATCGTCGACGCGCTCGAGGTCATCACCTCCGACGAGAAGGTCAGGGCGATCCTCTTCAACATCTTCGGTGGCATCACCCGCTGCGACGAGGTGGCGAAGGGGATCATCGAGGCCTCGAAGCAGGTGAGCCTCGACGTGCCGCTGGTGGTGCGCCTCGACGGCACCAACTCGGAGGAGGGGCTCCGCCTGCTCGACGAGGCCGGCCTGCCGGGCCTCCACCAGGAGAAGACGATGCTCGGAGCGGCCGAGAAGGTCGTTGAGCTAGCGAAGGCGGCCCGCTGATGTCGATCATCGTCGGCGAGGGCACAAAGCTTGTCGTCAGCGGGCTGACCGGCCGCGAGGGGACCTTCCATGGCCTGCGCAACCGCGACTACGGCACGGACCTCGTCGCCGGCGTGACGCCGGGCAAGGGCGGTCAGGACGTCGACGGCGTGCCGGTGTTCGACTCGATCTCCGAGGCCGTCACCGAGCGCGGAGCCAACACGTCGATGGTCTTCGTCCCCGCCCGCTTCGCGGCCGCGGCCATCGACGAGGCGATCGACGCGGGCGTGGAGACGGTGATCGCGATCACCGAGGGGATCCCCGTCCACGACATGCTCAAGACGTACTGGAAGGCGCGGGACGCTGGGGTGCGGCTGATCGGGCCGAACTGCCCCGGCGTGCTCTCCCCGGGCAAGGCGAACGTCGGCATCATCCCGGCGCAGTTCTTCGAGAGCGGCTCGATCGGGGTGGTCTCGAAGTCGGGCACGCTCACCTACCAGATCGGCAACGAGCTGAAGCAGGCCGGCCTTGGCAACTCGACGATCGTCGGCATCGGCGGCGACCCGATCATCGGCTCCGACTTCATCGACGTCCTGACGCTTTTCGAGGCCGACGACGAGACCGAGCTCATCGTGATGGTGGGGGAGATCGGCGGCGACGCCGAGGAGCGGGCCGCCGACTTCATCGCCGAGTCGGTTTCGAAGCCCGTCGTCGGCTACATCGCGGGGTTCACCGCCCCCGAGGGCAAGCAGATGGGCCACGCCGGGGCGATCATCTCCGGGTCATCGGGCACAGCCCAGGCGAAGAAGGACGCGCTCGAGGCGAAGGGCGTGCGGGTGGGCACGAGCCCCACCGAGGCCGCCCAGATCGCGGTCGAGACCCTGGGGTCGTAAGGAGTTGCGCCCCGGGCCTGTGTGGTCGTAGACTCGCGCCAAGGAGGGCTTATTCGAGCATCGCGAAAAATCGTCGCACCGGCGCTGGCCGCGTTCGTGGCGCTCCTCGTACCGGCGCTGGCGCTCGCCGCCGAGGGTGACCTCGACGCCGGATTTGGCTCGGGCGGCACGGTGATCACGCCGATCGGGACGTCGACCGACGAGGCGCATGCCATGGCGATCGACTCTCAGGGAAGGATTGTCACCGCCGGTCAGAGCATCAACGGCACCGCCCTCGACGACTTCGCGCTCGCCCGCTACGAGGAGAACGGCAGCCTGGACGCGGGCTTCGGCAGCGCCGGAGAGGTGACCACGGGGTTCGGCACGAAGACGGACGACCTCGGCCGTGGCGTCGCGATCGACTCGCAGGGACGCATCGTCGCCGTCGGATCCAGCAACGACGGGCTGGGCGGGCCGAGCGACTTCGCCGTGGCTCGCTTCACATCCACCGGAAGCCCCGACGGCGGCTTCGCAGGCGCCGGGAAGGTCCTGACGTCCGTGCGAAGCGGGGACGACGCCGCAGCCGCTGTGGCGATCGACTCCCAGGACCGTGTCGTCGTCGCGGGCCGCAGCTCCAACGGCCTCAACGACGACATCGCGGTGGTCCGCTACCGGACGGACGGAACGCTCGACACGTCGTTCGGCGGCACCGGGAAGGTGACGACACCGGTTGGAAGCGGCCTCGACCGCGCCAACGCCGTTGCGATCGACTCCCAGGGACGCATCGTCGTCGCCGGACCGACGTTCAATGGCACGAAGGACAACTTCGCCGTGGTCCGCTACCGGGCCGATGGTGGTCTCGACACCACCTTCACCGGAACGGGCAAGGTGACGACGTCCATCAGCGCCTCGGGATTCGACAGGGCGAACGCGGTTGCCATCGACGCACAGGGAAGGATCGTTGTCGCGGGCCAGACCTTTAACGGGGCCGACGACGACTTCGCGCTCGTCCGTTACAACCCCAACGGCACGCTGGACACGACGTTCAACGGCACGGGGAAGGTCACGACTGCGATCGGCAACGGGGACGACGAGGCGAACTCGGTGGCCATCGACCAGCAGGGACGGATCGTGGCCGGCGGAGCGGTCTTCAACCCCAACGCCGACTTCGGGGTCGCCCGCTACAACGCCGACGGCGCGCTCGACACCAGCTTCAACGGCGTCGGCAAGGTCACGACGTCGCTAACCGCAGGCAACGACCGCATCCGCGGCCTGGCGATCGATCAGCGCGATCGCGTGGTCGCCGCCGGCGACACCGGGAACGATTTCGCGCTCGCACGCTACATCGGCGACGAGGTGCCGCCCAAGGTGACGTTCGGCGGCGGCGGCCCGCCGCCTGGGAGCTTCACGAACGACCCGACCCCGACCTTCACGTTCTCGAGCTCGGAGAGCGGGTCGACATTCGCGTGCGGCATCGATGCGATCCCGCCCACGCCATGCAGCTCGCCGTTCACCGTCGGCACGTCGCTCGCCGACGGTGCCCACTCGGTCTCGATCGTCGCGATCGATCGCGCGGGCAACGCCTCGGCTGCCCTCAGGCGGACGTTCAAGGTCGACACGCGCAAGCCGACGCTCAAGATCAAGGGCGATCGTCGGATCGACGCGAGGCGCGGCGAGGGCATCGCCAAGCTGAAGCTGAAGGCCAACGAGCCGGTGACCCTCCGCTGCAAGGTCGACAGGGAGAAGCCGGAGAGCTGCGACGCGAGGTTCCGGGTGAGGCTCGAAATCGGCAGGCACAAGCTCAGGGTGACGGCGACCGATCGCGCCGGGAACCGCTCCTCGAAGAAGAAGCGGCTCGTCGTCGCGTAGGTCAGCCCGAGGCGACCCGCACGGCCGCGCGCGCGTTGCGGCGCGCCGCCGGCGCCGAGAGCGGCCCCGGCCCGAACTCGACCACGAACGCCCTGCCGCCCGCGCGATGGTTCTCCCAGTCGATCGCCGTGCCCGGCAGGCCTGCCCCCTGACACGAGAGCGGCAGGCCGACGAGCCTCGCGTATCGGTGCTGGATCCGGTTCGCGCCGTGGCACGGGTCCCGCAGGACCGCGCCCCACGGCTGGTGGTACCAGATCGAGACATCCGGCCGGATGCGGCGGACCAGGCGACGGACGGCTCTCGATTCGGGCTCTGAGAGGGGGTGCGGGCCCTGGTAGTAGCGGCTCGAGGGCGGCTCGGCCCGCCTCCAGCGGTAGGGGAAGTTCCGGTTCAGGTCGACGCCGTGAGCGTTCTGGCGCCGGTGGAGGCGACTGCCATCGGGGTTGACCGTCTTGACGGTCCAGAGGGCGAGATCGGTCGGGATGTGCCGGCGGGCGCGGAGGGCCCGGACCACCTTGCGGCCGGCCGGCTCGTCGCCATGGATCTGGCCGACGACGAGCTCGGTTCGAGCCGCGTCCGCCGCTCCTTCGCGCAGGGCGACGAGTGGCCGCCCGCGCAAGCTGTGGCCGAACCTGAAGCGTGCCGCCTCCGGAGACTTCGACTCCGAGCCGAGGCGGCGAAGGTGACGGCGGAACGTCACCACGTCGCGCCGTTGCCAGTCGGTGTGGTCGTTTCGCCACCCCTCGCGGTCCCGGAAATAGGGGCTGTCGTTGGCCATGGCGTGGCCGATGACGTTGCGGGCCCTGATCCCGTACCTCGCCTGCAGCCAGCGGACGAGATGGAGCGCGGCGTTGAGCTGCGGACGGCGGTGGAGGATGGCCAGGTCGGAGCGATGCGAGCTCGAAAGCTGCTCCTGGACTATCTCGATCCCGATCGCCGTGTGGTTGAGGCCGATCGTGTGCCGGCACCGGATCCGGAGCGGAACGATCCGGTGGATCACGCCGCTCTTGCCGATGATGAAGTGCGCGCAGCTTCCGGGCAGCTCGCCGAGGACGGGGGCGTTGGAGGCGAAGGTGTTGCGAGCGGGGGCGTAGGTCGCCGAGGTCGTGTAATGAAGGACGATCACGCGGGGGTTGCGGAGGCGCCATGTGCGCTGGCCGTAATGACGCTGCGAGTACGCCGCCATCTCACGCTTCCGTTCCTTTCCAAACGGAATCCGGTCATCGCTGATGCGCGGTCGCGAAGGTGCCGGGCGGTCGCTCTCCGCTCCTGCGCTCACCGCGGCCGCGCCGATGGCAAGGGCCCCCGCCGCGCCCAGGAGGGCAATGCCCAGACGGGCGTTCATATATCTAGACTCGCAGTCCATGGCCTCCGACGTCATCAGCTTCGCCCGCGGCGCTCCGAGCGCCGACATCCTGCCCCGCGAGCTCGTGCGCGAGGCGGCCGCGAGGGCGCTCGAATCTGACTGGGAACGGGCGCTGTCCTACGGGACCGGGAGGGGCCATCCGGAGCTCTGCGAGTGGCTCGCGGAGTTCCACGGCGTCGACGCCGGCCAGGTGATGGTCACCAACGGCTCGCTCGAGGCCGGCGTCCTGCTCTTCGAGCACGCCGTCGAGCCGGGCGATCGGGTGATCGTCGAGCAGCCCTCGTACGACCGCACTCTCCTGCTCCTCCATCGCCGCGGCGCCACGCTCACGGGGGTGCCGCTCGACCCCGATGGGATCAACCTGAGCTACCTCGAAGAGACCCTGGAGATCGGCCCTGCGCCGAAGCTCGTCCACCTCATCCCGACCTTTCAGAACCCGGCCGGCTGCACCCTGTCCGACTCCAAGCGCCACCGGGTCGTCGAGCTCGCGGCCGACTACGACCTGCGGATCTTCGAGGACGATCCCTATGCGGAGATCTACTTCGAAGCCGTCGAGGCGATGCCGACGATGCTCTCGATGGACGAGGGCGGGCGGATCATCTACGCCTCGTCGTTTTCGAAGACGGTCAGTCCCGGAGTGCGTGTCGGCTACCTGGTCGGCCCCGCGGAGGAGATCGCCGCGCTCGCGAAGCGCGGCAACGAGAACTACATCTCGCCCAACATGCTTGCCGAGTCGATCGTGTTCGAGCTTTGCCGCTCGGGCGGACTCGCGCGGAACATCGACATCGTCCGGCACGCCCTGCGCGAGCGGCGCGACGCGCTCGTTGCCGCGCTGTCCGAGCGGATCCCGGAGGCCGACTTCGTGATCCCCGGCGGCGGCTACTTCCTCTGGCTCACGCTCGCCGACGACGTCGACTGCGCCGAGCTGCTCAGCGCCGCCAAGGACGAGGGTGTCGCCTTCGTCCCGGGCGCCGACTTCATGCTCGAGGGCGGAGCCTCGAGCCTGCGGCTGTCGTTCGCCAGCGTGCCCGTCGGGGAGGTCGACGAGGGCGTCGACCGGATCGCCCGCGCGCTCGACCGCGTGCGCGCCGCGAGCCCCGCCTAGTAGGCAGTCCTTACCAACCGTTCACACGAGGTTTATTCCGGCGGCCTACTCTCGCCGCGATCACCAAGAAAGACCATGGAGGAGTGGGGGATGAGCCCGATAACGATGGTGGAAGGAACGCGCGAGCTCGACCCGGTGGGCGAGCGCAACCTGGCCGAGCGCCGCTTCTCGGCACTCGCGGCGGCAATCCGGGAGCACGAGGCCAAGGTCCGTCGGCGCGAGTACCTGATGCGCCCCCAGGATGCGGTGCTCTACCGGCGCCTGCGGCAGATCTGCGGCGAGTCGTAGCCCCCGCCGGCGCCGTCAGCGCCCGTAGCGATCCGAGCTGAGCACCAGCTGCTCGGGGAGCGGCGGGCGCGGCGGCGGCGATGGGTCGGCGCGCACTGAGACCGTCTCCGCAACGCTGCGCGAGATCGCGTGGTGCTCACCGCCCGACGCCACGACGACCTGGTCGTCGTCCGAGCTATCGAGGGAGCCCTCGAGGCCCGGGTGGAGGCCGGACTCCTTCAGGTAGTGCAAGAGCTCCTCGGCCTCGTTCTCGAACCGCAGGATGACGACGCTCGCGCCGGGCTCGACGTCGGCGAGGAGCGCGCCGCGCTCGCGCTGCCCCTCGGCGAGCGGGTGCCCGTGCGGACAGGTCTTCGCGTCGCCGATCGCCGCGAGCATCCGCTCCTCGAGCACCGGTGACATCGCGTGCTCGAGCCGCTCAGCCTCCTCGTGAACCTCGTCCCACGGGATGCCGAGGACGTCGGTGAGAAAGCGCTCGATCAGCCTGTGGCGCCGCACGATCGCGGAGGCGTGGCGGCGGCCCTCGTCGGTGAACGACAGCGACTTGTCGTCGGCGCGGACGACGTAGCCATCGTCCTCGAGACGCCCGATCATCTCGTGCACCGTGGGCGCCGAGAGCTGCATCGCGCGGGCGATGTTCGCGCCCGTGATCGGCAGGCCCGCCTCCTCCAGCCAGAACATGATCTGGAGGTACTCCTCCTCGGCGACCGTTACGGCCTGACTGGACACCCGATCGATGGTAGTGGGCCTCAGGCCCGGTCCATGAGCGTTGAGACGACCGCCTCGTAGAAGCCCTCGCCCATCGCCCCCTCGGTGACCGCAGCATTGGGGAAGCGCGCCATCGCCTCCCGCATGCCCGGATCTCGCGCCGGCCCGTTCGCCACCGCGAAGAAGCGGCCAACCGCGGTCGCGGAGTCGAGGTCCTCGAGGGAGTCGCCGACGGCGATGCACTCCGACTCGTCATAGCCCCGGGCGCCCAGGTGGAACGCGACTCCCTTCGCCTTGCTGGCGCCGCCGGGCACGAGGTGGTAGGCGTGCGGAACGTCCACCCCTGCGACGGGCGTGGAGATGGCGCCGTTGTCGAGGAACCGAAGGTCGTCGTGACCCGCCTCGGCCAGGGCTTGATTCGCCTCGCCCACGTCGACGCTGCCGCGAAAGAGGTGCGACAGGAACCGGTCGTGGTGCCAGGGCGCGTGCCATTCGAGCCTTCCGGGGAAGCGCTCGAAGAGAAGATCGGGGATGCCGTCGTCGAGCATCCGCTGGGCAGGCGTAGCGCCGTCGTCGACGGTCCATTCCCCCGTCAGGTAGGTGCGCTCCCCGTCGATCACCACGCCACACCCCGCTTCGTAGATGTAGGAGGTCTGCCCGATCAACCTCGCGTCCGCCATCACCTGCGCCTCGCGTCGGCCGGACATGATCACGACCTCGACCTCGGCGCGGTGACACGCTTCGAGGGCCCGGGCCTGCGCCATCGAGAACGCGCCCTCGGCATCGCGGAAAAGGGAGCCGCCGCGTCCGAGGAGGGTCCCGTCGAGGTCGGTGTAGACGCAGCGCAGGGCCATTCGCGGAGGCCGCTACGGTAGCCGTATGAGCGCGGCGGACGAGGCGCTGGCCAGCCTGCTCGCGGGCAACGAGCGCTTCGCCGAGGGGGCGCCGGCCCGCGACGGCATCGATCCTGCGCGCCGTGCTGCCGTCGCCGCGCGAACAGCGCCCGCACACTTCGTGCTCTCCTGCTCCGACTCCCGGGTGCCCCCCGAGATCGTCTTCGACCAGGGCCTCGGCCACCTCTTCACGGTCCGGGTGGCCGGGAACACCGCGTCCGACCCGGCGATCCTCTCCAGCATCGCGTTCGCCGCGAAGCAGCTCGGGGTCCCGCTGCTCGTCGTGCTGGGGCACCGCCGCTGCGGGGCCGTCGCCGCCGCGACCGCGCAGGCCGTGGCGGCCGAGAGCGCCGGCGACGGCATCGCCGGCGCCGTGGCGCCGATCGTCCCGGTCGTGGAGCGGCTGGTCCGCCTGGAGCCCGAGGCTTCGCATGAGGCGCTCGCCGAGCGCGCGGTGCGAGCCAACGTCGAGGCGACGGCCGCCGCGATCGCCGAGAGCCCCGGCCTGGCCGAGCTCGTGCGCGGCGGCGCCCTGACGATCGTCGGCGCCGAGTACGACCTCGACTCCGGAAGGGTCGAGGTCCTCTAACCGGATGGGCGCCGCCGGCTCGAGCGCATGGCGCCTCGGCGACTCCGAGGTCGGCTTCCCGCCGCCGAGGGCGGTCGGGATCGTGAACGTCACCGACGATTCGTTCTTCGCCGGCGCGCGAAGCGCGACCCCGGAGCGCGCGGTTGCCGACGGGCTGGCCCTCGTCGAGGCGGGCTTCGACATGCTCGACGTCGGCGCGGTGGCCGCGCGGAGCGGCCCGGAGGTGCGGTCCGAGGACGAGGCCGCGCGGCTTGTGCCGGCGATCGAGCGGCTGGCGGCCGAGGCCGGCGTCCCGGTGATCGCCGACACGTTCTCCGCCGAGGTTGCGGCCGCGGCGCTCGATGCAGGGGCCGCGGCGATCAACGACATCTCCGGTGGCCGCGACGAGCGGATGCTCGAGCTCGTGGCCGAGCGCCGCTGCGGCTACGTGCTGATGCACATCGAGGGACCACCGCGCGTCGAGCGGGAGACCCCCCGATACGACGACGCCGTCGCCCACCTGCGCGCCTGGTTCGAAGCGGGGATGGATCGCGCCATGGCGCGCGGCGTCGCGCCCGAGCAGATCGCTCTCGATCCAGGCCTCGACTTCGACCTCTCGGTCGACGACGACCTCGAGGTTCTGCGGCGGCTCGCCGAGCTTCGCGCGATCGGGCGACCCATCTACCTCGCGCTCTCGCGCAAGGACTTCCTCGGCGCCGTGCTCGGCGGCTCGTGGGAGGACCGCGTTGCTCCCGAGCGCCGCGAGTGGGCCACAGCGGCCGCGACGGCGCTCGCCGTCGCGTCGGGCGTGGAGATGATGCGACTTCACGACGCGAGCGCGCTCGACGCGCTGCGGGTCGCTGCGGCGATCGCCCGGCCGGAGGAGACCACCGTTGACTAGCGCTCCCGTCGCGCGGTCAGCGCTCGACGCCGCGTGGGGCGCGCTGGGCGAGGCCGGGGCCGACGGGCGCCTGGTCGCGGTGAGCGCCGAGGAACCGCGCGACGCCGAGCCCGTCGGGATTCCGCGGACGATCGCCCCCGAGCTCTCCGCCGGCCTGCGCGAGGCGGGTGTCCGCGAGCTCTATTCGCACCAGGTGGAGGCCTTGGAGGCCGCGGCCGCCGGCAGCGTCATCGTCACGAGCGGAACGGCGTCGGGGAAGTCGCTGTCGTTCAACCTCCCGGTGCTCGACCAGCTCTGCCGCGACCCGCGCTCCCGTGCCATCTACCTCTACCCGACCAAGGCGCTGGCGCAGGACCAGGCGCGAAAGCTCTCCGAGCTCGGACTCTCGAGCCTGCGCCCGGCGATCTACGACGGCGACACGCCGAAGGAGGACCGCCCCGCGATCCGCCGTCGCTCCAACCTCATCCTCACCAACCCGGACATGCTGAGCATGGGCGTTCTCCCGCACCACAAGGGTTGGGGGGACGTGTTCGCCGGCCTCGGCTGGGTGGTGGTCGACGAGGCGCACACGTACCGCGGCGTCTTCGGCTCCCACGTTGCCAACGTGCTGCGGCGGCTGCGCCGCGTCGCGCGCGTCTACGGCTCCGAGCCGCGCTTCGTCCTCGCGTCGGCGACGATCGCGAACCCGGTGGAGCTCGCGGAGCGGCTGACCGGCATCGGCTGCCGGCTGGTCGACTCAGATGGCGCGCCCCACGCGGGCCGGCGAATCGCGATGTGGAATCCGCCGGTGCTGGACCAGAGGACGATGCGCCGCCGGTCGGTCCTCTCGGAAACCGCCGAGCTGGTGGCCGACCTCGTGGTCGGAGGGCTGCGCACCATCTGCTTCCTGCGCAGTCGCCGCGGCGTGGAGCTGATCCAGCGGTTCGTCCGGATGCGGCTCGCCGAGCTTGATCGAGGCGAGCTCGCCGATCGAATCGCGCCGTACCGGGCCGGGTACACGCCGTCCCAGCGGCGCGACATCGAGCGCCGCCTCTCCGGCGGGGAGCTGCTCGCGGTCATCGCGACCGACGCTCTCGAGCTCGGCATCGACATCGGCGAGCTCGACGCCGCGGTTTGCGCCACGTTCCCGGGCACCGTCGCCAGCCTGCGTCAGATGTGGGGACGGGCGGGGCGGCGGACGGAGGGCCTCGCCGTCTACATCGCCGGTGAGGACGGCCTCGACCAGTTCTTCTGTCGCCATCCGGACGAGTTCCTCGCTCGGCCGGTGGAGGCGGCCATCCTCGACCACGCGAACGAGCGGATCCAGAGCGCCCACCTGCTCGCCGCGGCGTACGAGGCGCCCCTGTCGGAGGCCGACGACGAGATCCTCGGCGAGCGCTGGAGCGAGCGAGCTGAGGCGCTGGTGGGCGCGGGGCGGCTTCGGCGCGGGCGCGACGGCCGCTACCTGCCCCGCGGGCCGGGCTTTCCCGCCGGCGACATCGCGCTGCGCTCGGCCTCGTTGGACTCGGTCGCGGTGGTCGACCGCGACTCGGGCGAGCTGATCGGCGCCGTCGAGGCCGAGCGGGCCTTCACGACGGTGCACCCCGGCGCGGTCTACCTCCACCTTGGGCGCTCCTACGAGGTCCGAGAGCTCGACATCGAGGGGCGCCGGGCGATCGTGGAGGCGTTCGACGGCGACTGGTACACGCAGCCCAAGGTCGAGACCGAGGTGTTCGTCGAGGCCGAGACGGACCGGCGATCGAGCTGTGGCGTCGACCTCACGTTCGGGGAGGTCTCGGTGACGCATCAGGTGATCGGGTTCCAGCGAAAGCGCCTCGCCGACCACGCTGTCGTGGACCTGCTGGGCCTCGACCTCCCGGAGACGAACTTCCCGACCCAGGCGCTCTGGTACCTCCTCGGGGACGAGCTCGCCGGGCCCGACGTACTGGCGCCGGAGGCGCTCCTCGGCGCGCTCCACGCGAGCGAGCACTCGCAGATCGCCGTCCTGCCGCTGATCGCGATGTGCGATCGCTGGGACATCGGCGGCCTCTCGACCAACGTCCACTTCCAGACCGGCGGCCCAACGATCTTCGTCTACGACGGCCATCCGGGCGGCGTTGGCATCACCCGCCGCGGCTTCGACCTCTTCGAGCGACTCGTCGGCGACGCGGCGCGGCTCGTGGGCGAGTGCCCGTGCGCCGACGGCTGCCCGTCGTGCGTGCAGAGCCCCAAGTGCGGCAACCTCAACGAGCCGCTGCACAAGGCGGGGGCCCTCGGGCTCATGAGGGCGATGCTGGAGGCTCACAAGGGGTGACGCAGATCGCCGTCATCGGCAAGGGCAGGTCCGACGAGGAGCTCTCGCCGCTCGCCGAGGAGGTCGGCCGCCGACTCGCCGAGGCGGGCGTCGTGGTCGTCTGCGGCGGCCTCGGAGGGGTGATGGAGGCTGCGGCGCGTGGCGCTCGCCGAGCCGGGGGCGACGTGATCGGGATCGTGCCGGGCACGGAGACGGCGGCCGCGAACGAGCATGTGACCCGCGTCGTGGCGGCGGGCGTCGGTTGGGCCCGCAATCTCGCGGTGGTTGCCTCGGGCGCCGTCGTCATCGCAATTGGTGGCGAGTGGGGAACGCTCTCCGAGATAGCGTTCGCACGCACGCTGGGCCGGCCGGTCGTGACCCTCGGGAGCTGGTCGGTCAGCGGCAGTGGCGAGATGAGGGAGGCGCCGGGCGTGGTGGAGGCCGCCTCGGCGGCCGAGGCTGTCGAGACCGCGTTGAGGCTGGCGAGAGCGGAGAAGGGCTCGGATGGCTGAGCGACCTCCGGTGGGCGACGCGGTGCTCGACCACGTCGCGGTGGCCGGGCCCTCGATCGCGGCGCTGTTGCCCCTGTACCGGGACGCGCTCGGAGGCCGATTCCTCTACGGCGGTATCGACGATGACCCAGGCTTTCGCACCGCGACCTTCGCCTACCCGGGCGGCGGCAAGATCGAGCTCCTCGACCCCACGCCGGGCTCGACGTTCCTGGACAGCTTCCTGCGGCGGACGGGTGGCTCGGGAGGCCTTCACCACATCACCTTCCGCGTCCCCGACCTGGCCGCCAGCCACGCCGAGCTCGACGCCCGCGGGGTCCCCCATTTCGGCCTCCGGGTCGGCGACCCGATCTGGAACGAGCTCTTCATCCACCCCCGGGACGGAAGCGGAGTCCTGGTCCAGCTCGCGCAGGTGGGGCCGGAGTGGGAGAGCGCCCTCGCGGAGGAGACGCAGCGGGTGCTCCAGGCGATCCCGGAGCTGGCGGACTAGCGGCGAGGAACCAGGCCCCCCACCACCCGCGAACGTCCCTCGTTGGGGGCTATACCCCGGGCTCCGGGACGTTCGCGCGAGGGCCAGCGATGGCGAGGGCCAGAATCGAACTGGCGACACCACGATTTTCAGTCGTGTGCTCTACCAACTGAGCTACCTCGCCTGGGCGCGTAAGGCTAGCGCCGGCCGGACGACGCCGTTTGGGGATTTGGCCGGGCTATGGCACCGATAAATCCCCAAAGGCCGCGCGCTCGATCTCGGCCCAGGTCGGGTTGCGCTCGTAGAGGCGCGACGCCTGGTCGGGGGTGAGCTCCGGCGTGGGCCCCGCCGGCGCCTCATTGACCCGGCCCACCGAGCGCACCGCCGCCTCCACCTCGCCGTCGAGGGCCCCCAGCTCGCCGAGGAGCGCGACGACGTCGTCGGCGAGGTGCTCCGTGCGAAGCCAGCGGTCGATCCGAAAGCGCTCGCCGTCGGTCATCCAGCGCAGGGTGTCGTCGCCCTCGGTGCTCTCGGCGAGCGCCTCGGCCGAGGGCATGGGCACCGGTTCGTAGTCGGGGTGGGCACCAACCCTGGCCTTGTGACGGGCGACGCTGAGCGTCCAGTCGGGAAGGCGGCGGATGTTCATCACCAGGAGCTTGCCGCGCACCTCGTCGGCGCGGGCGAAGAACGGCAGGTGCTTGTCGTGAGAGTCGACCGGATCGGCGAAGCGCACCAGCCTCGGCACCGCCGCGAGCATCGCCTGCGTCGCGTCGCCCCCGGTCTTCGGCAGGTGCGCCCAGGCGAAGCGTTCCCCGATCACCATGCGACAGCCCACCGCCCGCCCGATCGCGGCGTCGTCACGGCTCGTAGATGCTCAGCGTGCCGGTGGTGTCGTGGCTGTTGGAGTCGCCGCTCGGCAGGTAGACGCGGCCGCCGTCGATGATCGGGCTGTTCCAGTGGCCGGACGGCGCCCGGAGGCTGCGAACGAGCTTGCCGCTGCCGGGCCGATAGACGTTGAGGCCGCCGTTCGGGTCGTAGACCCACACGAGGCGCCCCGCGATCACCGGGCTCGTGCCCGCGGTGTCCTTCGACCACACCGTGTGCAGGCGACCGCCCTTCAGGCGGTACGCGGTCGTGCCGCCGTCGGTGGCGACGAAGACGAGCGTCGTCCTTCCGGTGCGCAGGACCGCCGGCGCCGTGAACATCGACGTGCTGCCGGGCGTCGGCAGCGTCTGCACCTGCCCGCCGAGCCGCTTGCCCGCGGCGCCCTTGACGCCGAAGAGGCTCTTGCGGAGGCTGAGGAGGCGGAGCCTTTGGTCCTTGCCTCCCTGAAGCAGGAAGCGAGGCTTCGCGGAGCCCTCGGGCAGCAGGGCGGGCGAGGCCGAGCCCAGGTCGAGGTCCGCCGCCTCCAGCATGGCCTGATTGGCCGGCGTGAAGTGCCGGCGCAGGTTCTTTGCGCGCGCGCTCAGCTCGAGCACGGAGTCGCCCCAGTCGTCGCTGCCGTTCCACGGGGCGTTTCCGGTGGCGACGTAGATGCGCCCGGTCGTCGGATCGACCACCGGGCTGCCGCGGCCGAAGATCGCGGAGTCCGACGAGGGGCAGCTCGACGGCCGGATGATCGACCGCCGGTTCGAGCACAGCGAGTTGAACACGTGGTCGATCGCTCCGCTTCTCCTGTCGATCGACACGACGTGGCCCTGATAGGGCGGCGCGTCCCCGATGTAGCCGCCGGTCGCAACCAGCACGTCGGGTCCCTGGAGGTTCAGCGCCGGGCCGATCTTCTCGTGCGTGGCGTCCCGCGTGATGACGGTCGGCCAGTCGCCGGAGGTGACCTCTGTCCCGTCGCTCACCGACACCTTGTGGATCTGGCCATCCGGCGAGGCCGAGAAGACGAACCTGCGGCTGGTGTCCGCCACCGGGCTCGCCGTGCTGATCTGCGCCGAGCCGGCGACCGAGGAGTAGCCCTCCGGCGTGAAGGTCCAGACGGTCTTTCCCGTGCTCGCGTCGAGGCCGATCAAGCGCCCGTAGGTCGTCGTCGCGACGAGGAGGTCGCGGGTCGCGCCGCCCGCCGTGACGCCCTTCAGGTAGATCGGCGAGGAGTCGACCGTCCCGGGGAGCGTGATCTGTCGCTCGCCGAGCTTGGCGACGGCGGCGGCGCTGATCCCGTGAGGCGCCGCGTTGTAGCGGCCGATGTCGAACCCGAAGCGGGTCCAGTCGAACGACGCTCCGGCCTTGTTCGCCGCCGCCGCGGTCGTCCCGTCGTCGTCGCGCCGTCGGTGGCCGCCGAGCCGGAGCCGGGCGCGGAGTCGCCGCCGCCGGCCCCGCACGCCGCGAAGCAGGCGCTTAAGAGGACGATGAGCGGCACTGCCGTCCGGGCGAGGCGCACGCCGTCAAGGCTACCCACGCGGTGGACCCTTCCGGCCCGCCCGCCTGCGGCCTCCTATCCGTCCACGGTGGACATGTCCGCGTACCGCTCGCCGGCGGCGACCCCGACCGGTGCGGCCTCGTCGAGCGCCGCGAGCTCGGCGTCGGAGAGCGCGATCTCGGCCGCCGCCGCGTTCTCCTCGAGGTATGACCGCCGCTTCGTGCCCGGGATCGGCACGATGTCGTCGCCGCGGTGGAGCACCCACGCGAGCGCGAGCTGGCCGGCGGTCACGCCCTTCGCCTCCGCGATTGCGCGGACTCGCTCGACGATCCCGAGGTTGCGGTCGAAATTCTCGTCCGCGAACCGCGGATTGTCGCGGCGGAAGTCGCCCTCCTCGATGTCCTCACGCGAGTCGAAAGCGGCCGGCGAGGAAGCCGCGGCCCAGAGGGCTGTACGCGACGAAGCCGATTCCGAGCTCGCGGCAGGTCGGCAGGACCTCGGCCTCCGGGTCGCGGCGTCCATAGCGAGTACTCGGTCTGGACCGCCGTGATCGGGTGCACGGCGTTCGCCGCGCCGCAGCGTCTCCGGCGCCGCCTCGGACAGCCCGATGTAGCGCACCTTGCCAGCCTCGACGAGCTCCGCCATCGCGCCGACGGTCTCCTCGATCGGAACGTCCGGGTCGACGCGGTGCTGGTAGTAGAGGTCGACGTAGTCGGTCCCGAGTCGTTCGAGCGAAACGTCGATCGAGCAGCGCACGTGCTCGGCCGAGCCGTCGAGCGGGCCCGACGCGTCGCCATGTCCCCGGCCGTCGCGTCATCCATGCGGCGCGCGAACTTGGTGGCGATGACGCACTCCTCGCGGCGCCCGTTGATCGCCCGGCCGACGAGCTCCTCGTTCGTCAGCGGCCCGTAGAGCTGCGCGGTGTCGAGGAAGGTGACGCCGAGCTCGAGAGCGCGCTGGATCGTCGCGATCGCCTCGCCCTCGTCCGTCGACCCGTAGAAGGCCGACATTCCCATGCAGCCGAGGCCCTCGGCTGAAACCTCGAGACCCTGGGTTCCAAGCTTGCGCGTCTCCATTCGACATCTCCTTCGCTCGAACGTGGCCTGGGGATCTCCCGCAGGTTAGGGCCCGTCAGCAAGGGGACCCCAGGGCGACTCACCGAGGGAGAGATGAGCCCCACCGGTGCCTCTTTAGAGAGGCGGCGCCGTCCGGCCCCGTCTTTACCTTGGCCGCAGATGGGCGATCAGCCGACACTCGCGCTCCCCGCCGCCGTCAATGGCTCGGCCGCGGCGCCGTCGACCGTCCGTGAGCTCGCCGACGGCCAGCGGGTCGACGGGATCTTCGCCGTCCGCGAGCGCGAGCGCCGCTCGAAGCGCGACGGCGGCGAGTGGCTCCGCCTGCTCGTCGGCGATCGCACCGGCACCGTCGAGGCGGTCGCCTGGGATGGAGTCGACGAGCTCTTCGAAGCGGCCGCCCCCGGCACGGCGGTGCGGATCGCGGGACGCTTCAACGTCCACGCCCGCTACGGCCCCAAGGTGACGATCGAGTCGATGCGGGCCGCCGCCGCCGCCGAGTTCGCTGCAGCGGACCTGGCGGAGGGCCCCGAGGTCCCGCCCGAGCGGCTCGAATCGGATCTGCGCGACCTCATCGCGACGATCCAGAGTCCTGACCTTCGGCGCCTGCTCGACCAGTTCTTCGCCGAGGAGTCACGGATCTGGAAGCGCTTCCGCGATGCTCCGGCGGCCAAGCACTATCACCAGGCTTACCGCCACGGCCTCCTCGACCACACGCTGTCGGTGGCCCAGGGGGTGAGCGCGTGCGCGTCGGCGTTCGGCGGCATCGACCGCGACCTGGCCGTGACCGGCGCGCTGCTCCACGACATCGGCAAGACCCAGGCCTACAACGCCGACCCGCTCGCGATCGACCTGACGGATCTTGGGCGTCTCCACGGCGAGATCCCCCTCGGCTACTACCTGGTGCGCCGCGCCATCGAGACCTTGGACGGGTTCGACCCCGCCTTGGCCCGGGGGCTCCTCCACATCATCCTCTCCCACCACGGCAGCCTCGAGAATGGCTCGCCGGTCCTTCCGTGCACCCGCGAGGCGACCCTGGTCCACATGATCGACAACCTCGGCGGCCGGCTCGGCAGCTTCGATCGCATCGAGCGCGAGCTCGCCGACGGCGAGGCGTGGTCGCGCTTCGACCGCGGCATCGACGGCTCCGCCTACTTCGCGTCTCGCGCCGCCTAGCTCTGGGACCCAACCACGTTCTTCCGACCGGCTAGTCGTGGTGGCGGCCGAGGCGGCGGCTTCTGACGCGGCCGGCAAGCACGAAGTAGGAGCGCAGGTCGCCCCGCCGGGGAATGAGCGCGTCGCGGAGGCGAGCACCCGTCGAGCGGAAGAACAGGACGGCCGAGAGGATCGAGACCGCGATGAAGGAGGCGCACGACACCACCGCCGCGCCGGTCGAGCCGTGATCCGGGATGACGAGCATGTACGCGATGAAGGTCAGTGGAAAGGCCACGAATCCCACCGCGAGAGCATGGTTGGCAGCGCCACGCCCCGTGAACGCGGCGACCATCACCCGCGCCACTCCGAGAAGCGCCACGCCCGGCGCCATGATGAACCCGAGCTCGGGGATTCGACTGAAGCCCGGCCCCCAGACCGTCGGCGCGATCAGCAGCGCGGGGATCAACGCGACCACGCCGAGGGCGCACACCAACACCGCGTGGCGGACGGCCGTGATGTGCGGCTCGCTCGTCTCGAGGCGCGGCTCGGCGATCGGTGAGTCGAGCCCGGCGGTTCGCGGGAGCACAACCGAAGCAAGGGGCTGCGAGACGACCCACACGAGCGCCGTGATCGAAACGGTGATCGCGTAGACGCCGGTGACCGCCGCCCCGAAGTAGGCGCTGAGCACGAACAGGTCGGGACGGACGTTGATGAACTGGAACAGGTCGTTCACCCAGGCCCGGAGCCCGAATCCCCCGGCCGCCCTCACACCCTCGTCCGGACCTCCGGCCGCCTCGGGCCTGGCCGCGAGCCGCAGCGCCCAGGCCGCGGTGAGCGAGCCTCCGATGAGGTAGCCGGCCGCAAATCCGATCACCGTTCCCGTCGAGCCGCCGAGAGCGGCCCCGATCGGGCAGGCGACCAGCACGCAGATCGGAGCCGAGAGTGTGACGAGGGCGTACTCCTCGAATCGCTCCATCGCCAGCGGGACGGCGGGCACGATCCACCAGACGAGGACGAACGGCAGGACCCCCATGAGACAGGCGGCCATGAGCGGGTTGAAGTCGCTCATGGCGGAGTGGCGAAGGAGCAGGTAGACCCCGAACCCGACCACCGCGCCCACCGCCCCGAGCGCGAGCGACGCCCGAATTGCTCCGTGGATCGCGCCGCGGGGAGACCAGAGCCGCGCCCCGACCCGGTAGGCGACGCTGGTGCGCAGGCCGATGCCCGCGACGAGCGTCGTGATCAATACGACCTGGGTGGAGAGCGCGACGAGGCCGGTTCCGTGCGGCCCCTCGATGCGGGCCACGGCGATCGTGTTGAGGCCGAGGGCGACGAACGCGCCGATCAGGCCGGCGGAGGCAAGCAGGGCTCCGACGCCGAGGGCACGCGGCGCGGCGACCGGGACGGTCTCCTCTCGGCCTTGCGGGGCGGCCGGGCCGGCGGGGCTCAAACCGCCGTCGGCGCTAGTGGCACTTCGCGAGCTTGGTGACGTCGCCGTTCGCGTTCTGCAGGCAGCGAATCACCTTCTGCGCGTGCTTCGGCAGGCCCGCGACGCCGGTCTGGCCCTTGACGGCCTTCTGGACCTTGACGGTCGCCTGCGAGGCCTGAATCCCCGCCTGGCGGACGGCGCGGTTGGCCTGCCGGAGCGCGCGATTCGTCTGCCTTCGTGCAGCCCTCTGCTGGGCCTGACCTTGGTGGAACGACTGATTGAAGCTGTGGTTGACATCGCGCGAGACCTTCTCGGTCGTGTGCAGCACGGGCTTCACGATGAAGAAGTAGACCGCCGCGAGGACGGCGACCGTCCCGACGATGCGCAACAGCGCGCTGACGAAGGTGTCAGCTCCGAGCATCGCGGGAGAGCCTATCCGCCACCACGGCGCGCTCGGAGGGGCCGGGTGAGCCGCCAGCTGAGCGTCGTCTCGTAGCCGCGACGGACCGAGCCGATCCGATCCCTGAGCTCCTCCACCTCGCGCTGCAGCTGGCGTAGGTTGTGGCGAAGGGCGGCGACCTCGCGTGGATCGTCCTCCGGCCGCTCGAGGTCTTCGGTCGTCAGCTCGACGTCGCGACGGCGCATGAGGAGCCAGGTGAAGTTGTGGAGCTGCGGCGTCACCTCGAGGATCTCGAAGGCTCGTCCCCAGTGCGCGCGCACCCACCAGTCCGACATCAGGACCACGGGTCCACCCTCGTCCCACGGCCGTGTGTGTTGGAGCACGTTCATCCCGACCTTGTCGTCGTCCCAGGGCTCACCGGCCAGGAACTGCGAGTTCCAGCGCCCGTAGTAGGTGGCGATGAGCAGTCCGCCGGGCCTCAGGAGGCGGTGCAGCTCGAGGAGCCACTGCAGCGAGGTCATCTGAGGCAGGTGAGTGAAGACCGAGATCGCCCAGGCCAGGTCGAACGAACCGGGCTCGAGCCCGGCGGGAGGCCCGTGCGCGATTCGCCGAGCCGAGAGCGGCGGGCAGAGGTTCTTTCGCAGCCAGTCGATGCTCGGCTCATCGACGTCGACCCCCCAGAAGTCGCCCTCCTCGGCCTCCGGGAGGAAGTGCCGCAGCGTCCGCCCGGCACCGCAGCCGAAGTCGAGCACGCGCTTCCCCGTGAACGACCATTCATCGCCGAGAAGCTCGACGATCGCGGCCTTCGTCTCCGCGCCCATCTGCTCGTAGACGGCGAGCGGGTCGCTCCACTCGTCCACCGGATAGACGCGGTAGACGAGGTCGGGCGGCGGGAACGGCGCCTCCTGGCCGGTCGTCATCCGCGGAAACCTACTTCGGCGCAGGGCAGACGGTGACCTCGTTCGTCCCGTGGATCTGGCCCCACCACGGCTGCGGCGCGAGGTCGGCTGGGATCGCGAGCTCGACGTACGAGCTCGATGGGATCGCACCGAGCCGGATCGCGTAGGCGTCGGCGAAGCGGCGCAGCGTGATCCCGCCGCTGGGATCGGAGCGAAGCACAGCGCCGCCGCGCGGAAGCTCGAATCCCGCCGACGCATCGGCGCCGGCGATCCGCGCGCAGGCCCCCGGGTTCGCCGGAGGCGAGGCGGGCTGGAGCCGAAGCCCGAGCGCCTCCGCGAGGACGTGGTCCGCCTCCTCGCGGTTGCCCTCTGGGGCGGCGGCGAGCTCCGGAATCGTGTCGGCAAAGGACCCGTTGCGATCGACCGCGGCTAGGTGAGCGCCGGCCTGCACGCCGCCGGCGGTGAGCGGCCCGGCGAGCGAGCCGACGGTCGGCACGAAGTCGGGCGGCACGACGGCCCGGGCGATCTCGATGGCGGCGAAATCGGCTCGCTCGGCGGCACCCGTGGTCCGCAGGTAGTTGCCCGCGTCTCGCATCGTCGCGAGGTTGGCGCCGAGCGAAAGGACAACCGCGCCGAACAGGATCGCGACGGCGCGACGGCTCATTCGGAAGCACCCCAGAGCCTCGGCGGCGAGGATCAGCGCCGCGGCCGCGGCCGGGTAGAGGTACCGGGTCGACCCGGGCGAGCGGAGCGGGGTGAAGGCGAGGGAGATCGAGGCCCAGAATGTGACGAGGACCGCGATCCACGTCCAAATGCGCTCCGGGCGTCGCGAGCGCCAGAGCGCGAGGAAGACCCCGACCGCGGCGAGGGCCACGAGCGCCGGGCCCCAGCTTGACGCGAGGACGGTGGGCGGTGCGCCCGTGGCCGAGGGGACGAAGCTGTAGCCGAGGCCCGCGATCCCGGCGGCGGTGGAGGCCGCCGCGTCGGCGATGAACTGCGGCACCGTCAAGACGTTCGCGAGCTTCACCTCGGCGCCCGATCCGAAGGCCGCGCCGGTCAGCCCGGGCTTCGCCAGGTACCACACCGCGTACAGGGCGATCGGCACGATGAAGACCCAGGCCCTGCGCCGGCGGTCGGCGCGGACGAGGATGACGACTGCGGCGCCGACGGCGAAGGCCAGCCCCGCGCCGAAGCTGCCGACCGAGAGGATCAGAAGGATGCAGGCGGCGGGGTCCGCGTAGCGGCGACCGCTGGTCAGGATCCAGATCGCGGCGAGGCCGAAGAGCAGCGCGAGGGCGGATGGGAGCCCGAGCACCATCATCGTTGCGTCCCAGGCCGAGCCGAAGAACAGCAGCGGCAGCATCAGCGCGAAGCCCACCGCGTTCCCCACCCTCCGCCGCGCGAGGGCGAAGACGAGGAGGGCGACGCCCGCGACGGTCACGGCCTGGGTGACGCGGAAGGCCGTGTAGTCCGCTCCGAAGAGCTTGATGATGATCGCCCAGACCAGGCGCGGTACGAAGACCAGGTGCCCGTTGTGCTGGCTGACGAAGACCTCGAGGTCGAATCCCCCGTTCGCGTTGAAGAAGAACAGGTCGTCGAAGGAGAAGGTCGAGCCTCGCGTGAGCCACAGCGTCAGGGCGATGGAGACGGTCGCCGCTCCAAGGGCCGCCAGGAGCCAGTTGCGCGTCCTGCGATCAGTCACGGCCGCGTTCGCCGACGACCAGGAACTGCGCCCCCAGGACCCGCCACGCGATCGGCGCCCGCAGGTAGAGGGAGGTCAGCCCCGCCGACGCCGGAAGGCGTCCGCGAAACGAGTACGGAAGGAATCGTGGGACGACCTTGACCACCTCGAACCCCGCGGCGTAGAGATGCTCGGCGACCGCGACGTGCGTGAGCGCGAGCGTGTGGTCGGCGCAGTCCCAGTACTCCTTGTGGCAGTAGCGGTAGTTCGGGCCCATCACCGCGATCCGGCCACCCGGGCGCATGGTCTCGCGGAGCCGCTCGAGCACGCTGGCGACCATCTCCTGTGAGGTCAGGTGCTCGAGGAAGTTGGAGAGGAAGACCCCGTCGAAGTGCGATTCGGGGAGCTCGACCTCGAGGATGCTCCCGACGAGCGTTTGGGTACCGGGTTCGACGGCCCGCTCCGGGAACGCGACCTGGTCGACGGCCCAGCGCTCCCTTGCGGGGACCGCGTTGATGAACTCGCAACGGCCCGCCGCCGGATCGAGCACGACCTCGGGCCGGCCGAGCTCGGCGTGGATGAAGCGTGAGATCGGCTGCCACACGGCCTCGCGCGAGGCCTGGTCGACATCGCGAAAGCGGTAGGCGTAGAGGCGCTCGTAGTTCACGGCGCGCAGACGGTAATCGGCTGAGCCGGCGTCAGCTGCCCACGCCAGGGATCCGGAGCCCCGTCGGCGGGGAGACGGATCGCCGCGAAATGCCGGGAGGGGATGCTTCCCGCCTGCACGGTCGGCGCGTCGGCGAAGCGCCTCAGCACCAGCTCGCCGCCCCGGGGCGCCAGGATCCGTGCGCCCCCGCGGGGAAGCGCGAAATCGCTCGATCCCACCCGGGCGCACCCTCGAAGGCTCGCCGGCGCCGCAGCCGGCACCACGTGAAGCGAGTAGGCCTGGCCGAGGATCGCGTCGGCGTCCGCGCGATCGGACTCGGGGGCGCCACGGAGCTCGTCCGGGCTGAACGCGAACGACCCGTTGCGCGCGACTGCCGGGAGGTACCTGAGCGGTTGCACCGAGGCCGCGAGCCGGGGGTCCGACAGGACGCCGGCGGACGGGATGAAGAGCGGCGGCACGTGATCGCGAGCGATGTCGACAGCGGCGAGGTCCGCGCGCGTGCTCTCGCTGTAGGAGCGCAGGAAGGTCGAGGCGTCGCGGAGGAACGCGATGTTCCCGGCCAGCGCCACCACGGCGACGGCGAACGCCCCCGCGGCCAGCCGCGGCGTCACGCGGATCCCCCGGGCCATTTCGGCTCCGAGCAGGATCAGGACGATCGCCCCGGGGTAGAGGTAGCGGCCGTTCCACGGCGGCCGGCTGAAGCCGGATGCCACCGTGATCGCAAGCCAGAAGACGAGGAGGATCGCCATCAGCGCCAGCGCCATCGTCGAGAGCCGCCGCCGGCGGAACCGCCATGCGGCCGCGACCGCGATGACGATCGCAAGCACGACGCCCCAGGAGCCGTCGGGCGGCGCGAGCGCGGGGTTCTGCTGCGCGAAGTTGTAGTTGACGCCGAGGACCGCGCCCGTGATGTGGCCGATGGACTCCGCGGCGAAGGCCGGGAACGTGGCGATGTCCGCGAGATCGAAGCCGGTCGCGCCGGACAGCGGGCCCGCCAGGCTCGACTTCGCGATCGTCCAGGCCGCGTAGAGGATCAGCGGGACGCCGAAGACCCACGCTCGCTGCGACCTGTCGGGCCGGGCCAGGACGAGCACGGCGACCCCAACCGATATCGCCACCCCGAACGAGTAGCTCGAGACGGCGACGACGAGGAGCGCGCACGCAAGCGGGTCGGCGAAGCGCCCGCCCATGTCGAGCACCAGCAATGCCCCGAGGCCCGCCGCGAGGCAGTAGACGTTGAGGATCCCGACCGGCGACAGCACCACCTCCCAACCGGTGCCGAAGAACAGCACGACGAGCGCTGCGGGAAGGGCCAGCGCGCCGCCAACGCGCCTGCGGACGAGCGCGTAGAGCAGGGCGCCGACGATCGCCACCCCGCAGGCGTCGATGACCCGGAGGAGGGCGTAGTCGGCCCCGAAGAGCTCGAAGACCGCCGAGTAGACGAGGCGCGCCAGCAGGATCAGCTGTCCGTCATGCGGGCTGAGGAGATACCGGAGGTCGAACCCCTTGCTCTCCGAGAAGATGGTGATCTCGTCGAGGTAGAAGGTGGTGCCACGACCCAGGTAGAGGAGGAGGGCGATCGCGCACGCGCAGGCTGACGCCAGCGCGACCCAGCCGCCCCTGCCCTCCAGGTAGCCGACCACTCGCCAATCTCGCCGCGCCGAGGCTCGTTGCTCTAGCGGCATATCGTGATCGGCTCAGAGGGGACTACCTGCCCGCGCCATGGAGGCGGGAAGGCGTCGCGGGAGGTTCGGACGGCGACGAACCCGTTTGCGGGAACGGTGCCCGCGTCAACCGTATACGCGGATCCGAAGCGGCGCAGCCGGAGCCCGCCCGCCGACGGCGCCGACAGCAGCGTCGTTCCCGGCGAGAGCGCGAATCCGCCCCGCCTTGTGACGTGACAGGTGAGGCTGGGCCCCGGCCTGGGTGTGGCGGCGGCGTGCACGCCGGCGGCCTGGGCGAGCACGGCGTCGGCGCCCTCCCGCACTTCCTCGGTCTCGGCGGCGATCGCGGCAGGGGTGTCGGCGAACGACCCGATTCGATCGACGGCATCGAGATAGGGGCCGGGGGAGACGGTGCCCGCGACGAGAGGGGACCCGAGCACCCCGGTGGAGAGCATCAGCATGGGCGGCGGCGCGGGCCGCGCAAGCTCGATCGCTCCCAGCTCGGCGCGGACCGCTCCCGAGTACCCGCGCAGATAGTCGCCCGCGCTCTCAAGGAGCATGACGTTGGCGGCGACCGCGAACAGCGAGACCGCGAGGAGGCCCCACATCGCCGCCGCTCCGAGGCGAATGCCGGCCAGGATCTCGACCGCGATAAGGACCCCCAGGGCGGCGACCGGATACGTGTATTGGCCCGCCCCCGGGAGCCGCCCATACGTGATCCCGGCCGCGATGAGGACGTAGAAGCACGCGACGATCGCGATCAGCGGCCAGGCGATTCGGCCGGCGCCGTTTCGGCGGCGCGCGATCGCGAGCGCGATCACCGCCCCGGTGGCCGCAGCGGGCGCCCATGCGAAGTCGAGCCCGGGCGGGCCGCCGCCGGGCTGACCGAAGCCGTAGTCGAGCCCCAAGAGCCCGGCGGCCGCGGCGCCCGCTGATTGCACCGCGAAATTCGGCGCCAGGAGGAGGTTCGCGAGGTCAGCGTGCAGGGCCGTCGTCGGGGCCGGCGGCACGAAGCTGGTGCGCGCCGCGTACCACGCGCAGTAGAGAGCCAGGGGCAGGGCGGCGATCCACACGCGGCGCCAACCCCCGGTGGCGAGGAGCCATATCCCGATGCCTGCGCACGCCGCGACGCCGAACGACCAAGAGGCGATCGAGATGGTCAGGAGCGCGCAGGCGAGCGCGTCCGCGAAGCGCCCGCCTCGGTCGAGCGCCAAGAGCGCCCCCAGGACGGCCGCAAGGCAATAGACGTTGAGGATGCCGTTCGGGCTCACGGTTTCGCCCCAGGCAGACCCGAAGACGAGGAGAACCGCGACCGGCGCGAGGGCGACGAC
This sequence comes from uncultured Actinomycetes bacterium, assembly GCA_963771655.1. Classification (GTDB taxonomy): domain Bacteria; phylum Actinomycetota; class Thermoleophilia; order Solirubrobacterales; family 70-9; genus JAWVFM01. Next base: position 404,601 of record CAVYUG010000004.1, read on the forward strand.
GGGACCGACGCGCGGGCGGGCCAGGAGGTAGACGAGCACTCCGACCCCGGCGACACCCAGCGCCGCGACGATGCGGAAGACGGTGTAGTCGGGCCCGAACGCCTCGAACAGGCCGGCGTAGATCAAGCGGGCCACGAGCACGAGCTGCCCGTTGTGAGGTGCGAGGAGGGTGTTCGGATCGAGGCCCTTGCTGTTCTGGAAGAAGAAGAGCTCGTCGACCCAGAACGTCGTGCCGCGATTCATATAGAGGATCAGGGCCGTCGAGACGACGACTAGGGCGCCAAGGGCCATCCCGGGCCCTCGCAAATTGCGGCGATCCGCCGAAAGCGGCTTCATGGGCGCGGCTATTCTGCCCACGTGAGCGCGCGGCACCATAAGGGGAGGGTGTGGCGCGGAGCCAGTGTTCTGAGCCGCGCGCTCACATCTAGGGTCTGATGGCCAAGGACACCGAGAAGCTGATTCGCCAGCTCTCGCTGATCTCGTTCCTCATGGCCAACCGGCGTCCGGTCTCGGCGCTCGAGATCAAGCAGGAGGTCGAGGGCTACAGCTCGATGAACGAGGACGCCTTCGCACGGCGGTTCTACGCCGATCGGGCCGAGCTCGAGAGCCTCGGGATCTCGCTGCAGGTTCAGAAGCCGGCCGAGGGGTTCTTCGAGGCGGAGCTCTACGCGCTTCCTCCCGAGAACTACTACCTCCCCCAGATCAAGTTCACCGACGAGGAGCTCGCCGCCCTGCGGACCGCGCTCGGTCTGCTCGACGGCGAGTTCGCCTACGCGGAGCCCTTGCGCCTCGCGCTCCAGCAGGTCTCGTGGGGGAGGCCGAGTCCGCTCACCCAGCGCGACGCCGCGCCGATCGACGTCAAGCTCCAGCCCTCGGCGGGCGGTCGCGAGCTCTCGATGCGGCTGGCGAAGATCGAGACCGCGATCTCGCGCCGCAAGACGATCGAGTTCAGCTACTACACGATGCAGCGCGACGACGTCGCCGATCGCAAGGTCGACCCCTACCACCTCGTCTTCCGCGACGGGCAGTTCTATTTGATCGGCCACTCGCACGAGCGCGAGGCGGTCCGCGTCTTCAGGCTCTCGCGGATCCGGGGCAAGGTCTCCTACGCGTCGAAGGCCGAGCACGACTTCACCTCGCCGCAGGACTTCGACCGCCGCGACTACGCGTCGCGCGCCGCGTGGCAGATGGGGGAGATCGAGGGGACGGCCGCGATCTTCGTGCGTGAGCGCATCGCCTGGCTGGTCGAGCGCGACTTCGGCGCCTACGGAACCCTGCGGAAGCCGACGCCCGCCGATGGCGTGGGCAAGGCCCGGGGCTCGATCTACGAGACCGAGTACGCCTCCCGCCGCCAGCTCATCTCCTGGGTCCTGGGCTGGCGGGACAACGCCCGGCTGCTCATCCCCGACGAGCTCGCCGCCGAGGCCGGCGAGCGGCTGGCGCTGCTGCGCTCGCGCCACGCCGGCGAGTTCGAGACGGCGGCAATCACCTCACGCCCCGTCGCCGAGGGCCTCGCGGCCGCCCGCGACGGCCACGGACGCTCTAACGGCCGCACCGAGTCGGTGATCCGCCCGGAGCGCTTCGCGCGGCTCGTCACCCTCGCCGGGCTCTTGATCGGGGCTGCGCGCGAGGCGAGGCGGCTGCCGATCGACGAGGTCCTGGCCGACCTCCACCTCACCGAGGAGGAGCTTCGCGAGGACCTCGAGGTGCTGAACGTCGTCAACTTCGGCGGCGGCACGTACGTTCTCTACGCCGAGATCGTCGGCGACGAGATCGAGGTGGACCCCGACACGTACGGCGACAACTTCGCTCGCCCCGCGCGGCTGCTGCCACTCGAGGCGAAGGCCCTCGTCGCCGCGATCGACCTCTTCGGCGACCACCTGCCGCAGGCCGGCCTGGGGAGCGCCCGGGAGAAGATCGTCGCCGCCCTGGGCCGCGACCCCTCCGAGGAGGGGCTCGAGATCGCACCCGGCAGCGACGACTCTGAGGTCGTCGCCACCGTCAACGACGCGATCCGCTCGCACACGGTCCTCGAGCTTCACTACTACAAGGAGAACGAGGACGAGTTCACGGAGCGCCGGGTCGAGCCTTACCAGCTCGTGAGCGGCCCGGAGGGCTGGTACCTCGGCTGCTTCGACCTGGCCCGCGACGATACCCGCCATTTCCGGCTGGACCGGATCAAGGAGGCATCGCCCACCGGTGAGAGCTTCGAGCCGCGCGAGGGGGTCGACGAGCGACTCGCCGAGCAGGAGTGGCTGGTCCGCGGCGAGGTCGGCAGCGCCGGCGTGGCCCGCGTGTGGGTGTCGCCCGAGCGCTCGCGCTGGCTCCGCGAGGAGCGGACCGTGGTCGAGGAGCTCGACGACGGGGCCGCCGTCGTCGAGCTTCCGTACGGCTCGCCGGAGTGGCTGGTGCGCGAGATCCTCAAGGGGGTCGGGGACCTCGTCGTCCTCGAGCCCGAGGAGACGCGCACCGCGGTCGCCGCGGCGGTCCGCAGCGGGTCCTGAGCGCCCGCGTTGGAGGCCGCTCCCAGCCACCCGGACATCCGGCGAATCGTCGCCCCGAACCCGGGGCCGATGACCCTCGCGGGCACGAACACCTATGTGGTCGGCACCGGTCCCGTGTACGTGATCGATCCCGGTCCCGCGGATCCGGAGCACCACGAGAGGGTCGTCGCGGCCGCAGGCGGAGAGATCGCCGGCGTGGTCCTCACCCACTCTCACGCCGATCACTCGGCCGGCGTCGAGGCGCTCGGGGCTCCGCTGCTCTGGGGCCGCGTCGCCGAGGCGACCGAATGGAGCGAGGCGCGGGATGAGGCCTCGACGAGGCCGGCCGGCCCGCCGCCCGAGCGCGTGGGGCCGTTCGAGGTCATCGCCACGCCCGGCCACGCCGTCGACCACGTGGCTTTCGTCCTCGGCGAGGTCTGCTTCTGCGGCGACCTCGTGCTCGGCGAGGGCTCGAGCATCGTGCTCCCCGGCGGCGGCGGGCTGGCCGCCTATCTGGACTCGCTCGAGTGCCTGCGCGAGCGGAGCTTCGTTCTCCTCTGTCCCGGCCACGGGCCGTGGATCACCGACCCCGCCGCGAGGCTCGCCGAGTACCGGGCCCACCGCCTCGACCGGGAGCGCAAGCTGGTGGCGGCGCTCGACCGCGGCGAGCGCTCCCGCGAGCGCCTGCTCGACGCCGCGTGGGACGACGTTTTGCCCGAGCTCCGTCCCGCCGCCGCGCTCGCGATGCAGGTCCACCTGGAGAAGCTCTACGACGAGGGACGGCTTCCCGACGACCTCGACGCCTCGGCGCTCCCGGGCGCGGGCGGCCGCGGGGCGGAATCCCGCCGGTAGTCGCCGCGGCTCAGATGCCGCTCGAGGAACACGTAGAGCACGATGAACAGGTAGCGGCTGCCCATCTCCTGAATCGAGAGCTTGGAGTCGCCGGCACGGCGGTTGCGCCAGGCGATCGGCACGACGCCGAAGCTGTGCCCCCGCACGATCGCCTTCAGCGGCAGCTCGACGGTGAGGTTGAAGTGGTTCGACAGCAGCGGCTGAACGGTCTCGATGACCTCCCGCCGGTAGGCCTTGAAGGCGTTGGTGGTGTCGTTGTAAGCGTGGCGGAAGAGGATCCGGATCACCCGGTTCGCGATTCGGTTCACCATCAGCTTCACCCGCGGGTAGCCCACAACGCGCGAGCCGGCCATGAAGCGCGATCCGAACGCGCACTCGTAGCCCTCCTCGAGGAGGCGGTGATAGGTCACGAGGTCGGCCGGATCGTCGGAGCCGTCGGCCATCATCACCGCGACCGCGTCGCCCTCGAACGCATCGAGCCCGGCGCGGACCGCGAGCCCGAAGCCACGGTCGGCACGGTTGCGATGGCAGCGCACCCGGGGGTTCGTCTCGGCGACGGAGGCGACCACCGCCGAAGTGCCGTCGCTCGAGTGGTCGTCGATCACGAGCAGCTCGTAGTCGACGCCGGCCGCGTCGAGCGCAGCGCTCGTGGAGCGCAGGGTCGAAGCGATCGAGTCGGCCTCGTCGTGGGCCGGGATGACGACCGAGAGCATCACGCCCGGACCCCGCTCCACCGCTCGACGTTGGCGTCGTGGATCTCTTGAAGGAGCGAGTCGACGTCGGCGCTGATGGCCCAGCCGGGGTAGTCGGCCTTGAAGGGCTCGAGGTCTGAGATCCACCAGCGGTGATCGCCGATCCGGGCTTTCTCGGAGAGGGTCCAGCGAAGCTCGCGCCCTGAGATCCGCTCGCAGGCCGAGATCGCCTCGAGCATCGAGCAGCTCGCCTGCCGCCCTCCGCCCATGTTGTAGACGGCTGCGGGCCGGGGGTCACGGTGGAAGGCAAGGCAGGCCTCCGCGAGATCGGCGCCCGAGATGTTGTCGCGGACCTGCTTTCCGGAGTAGCCGTGGACGGTGTAGGGGGTGCCGGTCACGGTCGCCTTCATCAGGTAGGCCAAAAAGCCGTGGAGCTCGGCCCCGGCGTGGACGGGCCCGGTGATGCAGCCGCAGCGAAAGCAGCAGGTGGGGAGCTCGAAGTAGCGCCCGTATTCCTGGGTCAGGAGGTCGGCAGCGGCCTTCGAGACCCCGAACAGCGAATGGGTGGAGCGGTCGATCGACATCGAGGTGTCGATGCCCGAGTGGTAGGGATGGTCCTCGGGAAGGTCGAGGCGGGAGCCGACGTCCTCCAGCGGCAGCGAGTTCGGCAGGTCGCCGTAGACCTTGTTGGTCGAGATCAAAACGAAGCTCGCCCCCGGGGCGTGGCGGCGGGTTGCCTCGAGCAGGTTGAGGGTCCCGAGGGCGTTGACCTCGAAGTCGGTGTGGGGCTCGCGCGCCGCCCAGTCGTGGGAGGGCTGGGCGGCGGCGTGGATCACGAGCTCGAGCCGCGAGACCTCGGAGAAGGCGCGCTCGATTGCCCCTTGGTCGCGGATGTCGGCCTCGATCGAGCGGAAGGCGGGGTGGGCCTCTGTGAGCGAGTCGGTGACGTGCTGCGTCGAGGCCTCGGCCCCGAAGAAGCGAGCGCGCATGTCGTTCTCGATCCCGACGACGTCGTAACCGGCGCCGATCAGACGTCGTACCGATTCCGAGCCGACGAGGCCCCCCGATCCCGTGACTATGGCCCCTGGCACTGCCGTCGCTCCTCTAACCATGGCGCTCCGGGCCGTTGCCCAGAGCGGCATCGATGGTATCCGCGTTGGCCTCGATGAATCCGTGGATGTCCGCGAGGATCCGCCCCGCGTCCCTCCTCGGCCGCCAGCCGGTGCGGTCGGCGAGCCGCGAGCAGTCGGAGACGTAGAGCGGCACGTCGCCGGGGCGGGTCTCGGGTTCGGGCTCGATGGGGACCTCGTTGCCCGTCAGCTCGCGGCAGAGCTCGGTCGTCTCCACCAGCGACAGGCTGCAGCCCGCCCCGCCGCCGACGTTCACGGTCTCGCCCGCCCACGCGGGAAGGTCGGCGAGCTGCTCGTCGACGAGGTCGACCAGGTCATCGACGTGCAGCAGGTCGCGCACCTGCTTTCCGGAGCCTCCGAAACCGATGTAGCGCAGGGGCCGCGCGAAGTGGTGCTCGAGCATCCAGTAGGTGAACACGCCCTGGTCCACCCGGCCCATCTGCCACGGCCCCGCGATCACGCCGCACCGGTCGACAACGGCCGGCATGCCGAACGCGGCCGTGTACTCGGCGACGAGAAGCTCCGCGGCGAGCTTCGTCGAGCCGTAGAGCGTGCGCGCCCCCGCGAGCGGGAAGGCTTCCGATATTCCCCGCGGCGAAACCCCGGGCGCCTTCTGCTCGGCCGCGATTTCGAACCGTGTCGGCGCCTCCTCCAGGGCGATGTCGCGGAGGCCGGCGACGGGGTACACGCGGCTCGTCGACAGGAACAGGAATCCGGCGGCCGACCGGCGCGCGAGCTCCAGGCAGTTGTAGGCACCGGTGAGGTTCGTGTCGTAGACGTAGGAGGTGTCGCCGTCGAACCCGGCGAGCGCGGAGGGCTCGGCCGAGCATTCGACGAGGACGTCGGGAGGCTCGAGCTTCAGCAGGCCGGCGCGGTCGCGAACGTCGCCGCGAACGAACTCGACGCCGGCGTCGGCGAGGCGCGGGAGGTTGAGCTCCGACCCGCTCCGGTGGAGGTTGTCGAGGGCGACCACCTCCCAGCCGTCGTGACGCTCGGCGAGCGCGATCGCGAGGTTCGCGCCGACGAATCCGGCACCGCCTGTGATCAGGACCCGCACAGCCGGCGCAGCGTAGCCTCCGGGTATGCCGGTGAGGGGCTTTACCCCGAAAGCAGCGGGTAAGGGCGCCGGAGGCGCCCGCAAGTAGTTTGCCCAGCCGGCGCGCGCAGATTGAGCTGACCGAAGCCGAGCAGCGCGAGCTACTCGACTCGGAGCGCATGGTCGTCGTCGCGAGCTTCGGACCGCGCGGCTGGCCGCACGTGATGCCCCTGTGGTACGTGCCGCGCGACGGCGAGATCTGGATCTACACCTACGCCAAGTCGCAGAAGGTCCGCAACCTCGAGCGCGACCCGCGGGCGACGCTGATGATCGAGACCGGACACGAGTACGTGGAGCTTCGCGGCGTCCAGATCGAGGCCGAGGCCGAGATCCACCGAGACCACGACGCCGTGTTCGACCTCGCGAAGCAGCTGACCGTGCGCTACGCGGAGGGCCTGGACTCGGTCGAGGGCGACGCAGCGGTGGCCCTCGAGGCGCAGGCACGGAAGCGGGTGGCGATCCGGTTCCGGGCGGTTCGCGTCGCGAGCTGGGACCACAGCAAGCTCGGGGGCGCGTATTGATGGCAGGTAGCCTCCCCGCGTCATGGAGAATCTCAAGGGCCTGATCCTCTCGGGGGGCGCGGGGACCAGGCTTCGGCCGATCACCCACACCTCGGCGAAGCAGCTCGTCCCCGTCGCGAACAAGCCCGTGCTCTTCTACGGCATCGAGGCGCTCGTCCGCGCCGGGATCCAGCAGGTGGGGATCATCATCGCGCCCGAGACGGGCGAGGAGATCAAGGCCGCCGCCGGCGACGGCTCGCGCTTCGGCGCCGAGATCACGTACGTGCTCCAGGACGAGCCACGCGGGCTCGCCCACGCGATGCTGACCGCCGAGGATTTCCTCGGCGGCGACCCGTTCGTGATGTACCTCGGCGACAACCTCCTGAGGGACGGCATCGCCGACCTCGTCGACGCGTTCCGTCGCTCGGAGCCCGACGCCTCGATCCTGCTCACGAGCGTCCCCGACCCCGAGAACTACGGTGTTGCCGAGCTCGCCGGGGACGCGGTCGTGCGCCTCGTCGAGAAGCCGGCCGACCCGCCCACGAACCTCGCTCTCGTCGGCGTCTACATGTTCGGCTCGGCGATCCTGGATGCCGCCCGGGCCATCGAGCCCTCCGCCCGGGGCGAGCTCGAGATCACCGACGCGATCCAGCGGCTGATCGACGACGGCCACCGCGTTGAGAGCCACAAGGTCACGGGCTGGTGGAAGGACACTGGCCAGCTCGCCGACATGCTGGAGGCGAACCGGCTCGTCCTGGAGGACATCGAGCGGCGCGTCGACGGGGAGCTCATCGACTCGCGCGTCGAGGGGAGAGTGGTGATCGACGAGGGTGCGCGCCTCGAGCGCACGCTGGTGCGCGGGCCGGCGATCGTCGGCGCCGGGGCGGAGCTCCGCGACGCTTACATCGGCCCCTACACCTCCGTCGGTCCCGGCGTGATGATCGCCGGCTCGGAGGTCGAGCACTCGATCCTGCTCGCCGGCGCTCGAGTCTCCGGCCTCGGGACCCGCATGGAGGCGAGCCTTCTTGGCCGCAACGTCAGCCTCGAGCGCGGCGACGGGCTCCCGAAGACGATGCGGATGATCGTCGGCGACAACTCGGAGATCACGATCCCGTGAGGGTGCTGATCGCCGGAGCCGGGGGAATGCTCGGCCGGGACCTCGACGCCGCCTGCCGCGACCGCGGGCACGAGGTCGTCGCCCTTCGGCACAGTGACCTCGACATCACCGATGCGGCGGCCGTGGAGGCGGCCCTCGCCCGTCACCGGCCCGACGCCGTCGTTAACAGCGCCGCTTACACCGACGTCGACGGTGCCGAGAGCGACGAGGCCGCAGCGATGCGGGTCAACGACGTGGGGGCCGGGCTTCTCGCCGCGGCCGCCGCAGGCGTCGGCGCGACGATCCTCTATCCCTCCTCGGACTACGTCTTCGACGGCCGCCAGCGACGTCCCTACGTCGAATCCGACCTGACGGGAGCGATCTCGGCCTACGGTCGCTCGAAGCAGGCCGGCGAGACCGCCGTCGCGAGCACCAACGAGCGGCACTTCGTCGTTCGCGCGTCCTGGCTGTTCGGGGTGGGCGGCCGAAACTTCGTCGAGACCATGCTGCGGATCGGCGGGGAGCAGCCGGAGGTGGTCGTGGTCTCCGACCAGGTGGGCTGCCCGACCTACACCGGGCACCTGGCGGCCGCCCTCGCCGAGCTCATCGAGAGCGACGAGTTCGGGATCCACCACATCGCCGGCGGCGGTCAGGCCTCGTGGTTCGACTTCGCCCAGGAGATATTCGACCAGGCCGACGTCGACTGCCGGGTGCTCGGCGGCAGGACGGAGATGCTCGCGCGGCCCGCGCCCAGGCCCTCCTATTCGGTACTCGGCACCGAGCGCCGAGGCGCCCGGCGCCTCCCCGACTGGAGGGCGGGCCTTGCCGCCTACCTGGGCGAGCGCGAGCGCGCTGGAATCGGAGCCCCCGCATGAAGGTGCTGGTGGCGGGGGGCGCGGGCTTCATCGGCTCCGGCTACGTGCGCGTGCGGCTCGACCGCCATCCCGGGGACAGCGTCCGCGTCCTCGACAAGCTCACCTATGCGGGCCGCTGGGAGAACCTCGACGGCGCCGACGCCGAGCGCCTCGAGCTCGTGGAGGGCGACATCGCCGACCGCGACGCCGTCGCCGCCGCGGTGGAGGGTGTCGACGCGATCGTCAACTTCGCCGCCGAGTCGCACGTCGACCGCTCGATCGAATCGCCCGGGGAGTTCATCCAGACCGACGTCTTCGGGACCTTCGTCCTGCTCGACGCGGCGCGGGCCGCGGGGATCCGCCACCTCCAGATCTCGACGGACGAGGTCTACGGGTCGATCGAGTCGGGGTCGTTCACCGAGGCCTCACCGCTCGACCCCTCATCGCCCTACTCCGCGTCGAAGGCCGGGGGCGACCTCCTCATCGGCGCCTTCCACCACACCTACGGCGCCGACGCGCTGCTCGTCCGGGCTTCGAACAACTACGGCCCGCGCCAGCATCCGGAGAAGCTGATCCCGCTCTGCGTCCTCAACGCGCTCGCCGGCGACCGGCTTCCCGTGTACGGCGACGGCATGCAGGTTCGCAACTGGCTCTTCGTCGAGGACTTCGCCGCGGCGATCGACCTCGTCCTCGAAAGCGGAACGGCCGGCGAGGTCTACAACGTCGGCGGGCCCGACGAGATCGCCAACATCGAGGTCGTCAGGCGGATCCTCGACCTCGCCGGGCGAGACGAGTCGCTGATCGAGCACGTCCGCGACCGCCCCGGGCACGACCGGCGGTACTCGCTCGCCTCCGACAAGCTCGCGAGCGAGCTCGGGTGGCGGGCCGAGGTCGGCTTCGACGAGGGGCTTCGGCGGACCGTGGAGTGGTACCGCGACAACGAGTGGTGGTGGGGCCCGATCCGCTCGGGCGAGTACCGCGCCTATTACGAGCGCCAGTACGGCAGGGCGCTCGGCTGATGCCGAAGGCCGCGCCCACGGAGATCGACGGACTCGTCCTGGTCGAGCCGGAGGTCCACGGCGACAGCCGGGGCTTCCTCGTCGAGACCTACAGCGCCGATCGATGGCGCGAGCTCGGCATCGACGTCGAGTTCGTCCAGGACAACCACTCGCGCTCGCGGGCAGGAATCCTCCGCGGCCTGCACTTCCAGACGAGCCCGGGCCAGGCGAAGCTCGTGCGCTGCACCCGCGGGCGCATCTGGGACGTGGCCGTCGACCTGCGCCGCGATTCGCCCACCTACAGGCGATGGGAGGGGTACGAGCTCGACGACGAGCGCCACCGCCAGCTCTTCGTGCCCGTCGGCTTCGCGCACGGGTTCTGCGTCCTCTCCGACGTCGCCGACGTGGCTTACAAGCTCTCGAGCCTCTACGACCCGGCGACCGAGGCGGGCATCGCCTGGGACGACCCCGAGGTGGGCGTCGAGTGGCCGGTCGCGGAGCCCGAGGTGTCGGAGCGTGACCGCGACGCGCCTCGGCTAGGGGAGCTTGCGCCGGAGCTTCCCTGGTAGGCCGGGGCGCCGACGCGGGTCGCGGGGTTCCATTGTGAGTGCCCCGCGGAAAGGAATCGAGCGCGTTGTCGGTCCGCGACCGGAGGGGTCGCGAGGTCATCCTCGCCGAGGAGAGGTGGTCGCACATTCGCGAGCGCCATCCGGAGCTCGACGAAGAGTGGGTGCTAGCCGGCCTGCGGCGCGAGCTCGTGGAGCCGTACGAGATCCATTACTGGCCCGATCGCAACGAGGAATGGCACTACCTGAAGAAGGTCGGCCCATCCCGATGGCTCAAGGTCGTCGTGGTGTGGGACGACCCGGAGCACGGCCGTATCATCACCATGTTCCCGAGGAGATCGAAGGCATGACCGTCACGATCGCCGGCATCGAGTTCGACAACGTCGTCTACGACTCCGGTGGCGACGTTCTCTATCTGCACGTCGGAGACCCTTCGACAGGGGTCGATGTTGATGAGAGCCCCGAAGGACACGCGCTGCGGTTCGATGAGGACGGCCAGCTTGTTGGCGTCACGCTCGTTCGTCCCCGCCGCCTCCTCGACACCGACGGGGAGATCCGGCTCACCCTCCCGGATCGCCGCTTGATCGAGGCTCGGGACCTCGAGCCGGCGCTTCACTGAGCCCTGGGCGCACACCGCACCTAGCGGAGCTTGCGCCGGAGCCTCCCTGGTAGCCCTTCCTCGCGCGGCGCGCCAAGTGCCTTCTGCGCCTTGGCGAGCTCCGCCTCGAGCTCGACGATGCGCGCCTCGGCGAGGCGGCTTCGGCCGATCCAGTTCCTGAGCTCCTCGGTGTAGTCGGCCTTCGCCTTCTCGAGCTTCGCCAGGTACGAGGCCGCGGCCGAGCCCGAGGTGCCGAGCCGCACGCGCGTCAGCTGGTTGTTCATGCGCCACAGCTCCTGGACCGTGTGCTCGAGGCTGCGGACGTAGCGGTTGTAGACCGGCGCGGCCTCGAGGCGAAGCCGGCCGCGGTGGCGCTCGGCGACCGCCTCGAAGTCGCAGTTGACGCAGAAGATGAAGTGGTTCGCGTACTCGGGCTCGCGGCGGTCCTCCAGCCAGAGCGCCGGCTCGGGCTCGTCCGGGTCGCCGCCGTTGGCGGTCGGCGGCGTGTCGGGCGCCAGCATCAGCGAGCCCTCCGCGAGGAACTGGGGCACCATCGCGGTCGCGGGGAAGCCGGCGAACGCCTCCCGCGCCTCCTCGTAGCCGAAGTCGGTCAGGTGGTAGGGGTTGTCCTCCTCGAACAGCTTGCTGTTGGGGACGGAGAGGACCTCTCGCATCCCCTCCCCGGCCAGCTCCCGAAGACGCGCAAGCACGGCCTCGATGTCCGGCAGGTGCTCGAGCCCCTCGAAGCAGACGATCGCGTCGAAGCGCTGCGCGTCGGCGCCTCGCAGGTAGGCGAGCGCGTCGGCGGCCTCGAACTCGGCGTCCGTTCGCCTGCCGACCGTGACCCGCGCGAGGTCGACCGTGGCCGCGTCGTTGTCGACCCCCACGACCCGGCAGCCCGCGCCGGCGAGGATCTCCGTCCCGTAGCCCGATCCGCAGCAGAGATCGAGGACCCGCTGACCCGCGAGGAGCTCGGCCGCCAGCTCGTAGCGGTGGCGATGCTCGGTGGCGATGAGCGTCTCCTCGCTCGCCGCCTCGAGCGTCAGGCGCTCGACGACGTCCACTTCATCTCCTCCTCTCGCAGTTGGGCATCCATCTCGGCGAGGAGACGCTCGCGGTTCGGCTCCGCCACCTCGGCCTGCATCGAGTCGAGGCGGACCCGGTAGCGGATCAGCCGCTCGGGGATCACGGCCCCCATCTCGCCGGCGCGCGCCAGCCGGCGGTAGAGGTGCCAGTCCTCGTAGCTCGTCAGCTCCTCGCTGTAGCGGAAGCGCTCGAACAGTCGCCGGCGCAGGAGCGCCGCGGCATCGCCGGCGACGTTTCGCTCATCGTTGAGAACCGACTCGTTCCCGATCGGCTGCCAGCCGGAGTCGTTGCCCCAGCGGGCTGCGCCCGCCTCGTCGACGTAAAGGCTCCAGGAGGTCACGTAGGCGAGCTCGGGCCGAGCCTCGAGCACCTCGACACAGCGCTCGACGAACTCGGGCTCGGCGAGGTTGTCGGCGTCGAGCGGGAAGACGTAGCGGCCCCTGCTCACGGTCATCCCGAGGTTGCGCGCGGCGCCGAGGCCGCGATTGTGCTCGGTGACGACTCGCAGCGGATACTTGGTCGCCAGCTCGCCCAGCACCCAGTCCTCCTCCTCGAACGAGCCGTCGTTCACGACCACGATCTCGAGCCTGGGATATGTCTGGCGGACGAGCGATTCGATCGTGTCGCCGACGTAGCGCGCCATCCCGTGATAGGGCACGATCGCCGAGACGAGCGGCGGCCGCTCGCCGGCTCGCTGCGGCGCGCGAGGGCGAAGTCGTCCGCGCGCCGCCTCGTCGGCAAGGTCGCGATAGGCGCGGCGGATCTCGCTGTTTGAGGCGAGCTCGCGGCCGCGGCGAGCCGGACCGCCCTCGCGGACCATCTCGGCGAAGGCCTCCCGCTCTTCAGGATCCCGGTGATGGCATCGTCGAGCGCTTGCGCCCCGGTGGTGCGCGCGAGCACTCCCGAAGCCCCGGGCTCCACCATCTCGGTCAGGCCGCCGACCGGCGTCGCGAGCAGCGGGCGGTTCAGGTGCAGCGACTCGAGGCCGACGTTCGGCCAGCACTCCCACAGCGACGGGACGGCGACGGCGTGATGGCCTCGCACGAGGCCGGAAGCTCGGCGCGGTCGACCGAGTCGTGAAGCTCGATCCGCGGGTCCTCCGCGGCGGGCGCGAGGATCTGGTCGCGCATCGAGACTCCGAGCGGGCCGGTCGGGGGTCGCCGCCGACGATGGTGAGCCGCACGTCGTCGCTCTCGCGCCGGGTGATCGCGAAGACGAGGTCCTGGATCCCCTTCCGCCGCTCGAGCCGGCCGACGTAGAGCAGCCGCAGCGGCTCCTCGGGGCCGAGCGTGAAGTCGCGGTCGGCGCTCCTCGGCGACGGGGCCGAGGTAGGGGTAGCGGATGCGAACCGCCGGCGCCAGGCGCTCCGCCCCGTAGAAGCGGCGATAGGCGCCGAGCACGTCGCCGCCCTGCCAGATCAGGCGGTCGGCGTGGGCGAGGCGTAGCGCTCGAGCTCCCAGGTGGCGCGGGCCGCGAACTCCGGATCGCGGTAGCCGTCGAGGATCGCCGAGAGCTCCCCCGTCGTGTGGGCGCGCACGCACACGAGGGAGCGGGCGAGGAACGGGTCGAGGGTCCGCGCCGCCTGCGCGGTGACGAAGCCCTCGCCGATGTAGTCGGGGAACTCGATCACCTCCGGCCCGCCTCCGGGTAGAGCTCGCGAAGCCGCGCGTAGGCGCGCGCGCTGTAGGCGTGCATCAGCGAGAAGTGCGATTGGAGCTCCGGCCAGGTCGGCTCGGGGACGAACTCGATCGGCACCGGGGGCAGCCGCTCGTCGCCCGCGTCCCGGAGGCGGCGGTAGTCCTCCTCGCACATCGCCGTCGTGAGGATGAGGACGTCGAGCTCGTCCGCAAGGAGCGTCGCTGCCGCCGTCACGAACTGCCCGATCCCGCCCGGCCGGAGCGGGTGGACCTCCCGGGAGACAAAGGCGATCCGCGCCACGCCCGTGTTCAGGGCCGCCCGCGCAGCGACGCCGCCAGCGCCCCCCGCGCGCCTTCGCCCGTCGCAGCGGCGCCGTGATCCGCCAGCTCGGCGAGCTCATGACCCCGGCGAGCCTCTGCAGCTCGACGCTGCGCTCGCGCTCGCGGAGCAGCTCCCAGCCCCACGAGCCGACCGCCGAGCGCCCGATCTCCTCCGGGGTCCGCGGCGCCGTCGCCGTCCTCCCGGGCGACGATCGCCTCCCGCACCGCCGCGAGAAGCGGCGGTGCCGGGTAGAACCGCGGCTCGCACCCTCCCCTCCATGTACCCGTGAACGGTGGCGGCTGGTCGGGGTCCGCGTACACCGGCCGGCTGGCGTCGACGACAACCAGCCCGAGCCCGTACCAGATCTCGTGTCGCAGCTCGGGATAGCGGCACACGCGGCCGGGAACGAAGTCGAGGTCGACGTACACGACCTTCGGGAAGGCGCGGTAGTGAACGGCGTCGAGGCCCCTGCGAACGTCCTCGTTGGCGGTGTCGTGGATCGCGATCACCGTCTGTGAGGTGGCGGGCGAGTCGAGCAGGGCCTCGACGTCGGCCCTGACCCCGGCGGCGCTGTGGTCCCCGTCGACGAGGGCGAAGTCGACGTTGCGCCCCGCCTCGGCCAGCTCGGCCAGGAACGCGGGCAGGAGCTCGTGCGAGTCGCCCGTGTGGAGCACCGCGTTCTCGGGCGGCTCGAGGCTCGGTGGCTCGAGGTCGAAGGAGTGGACCTCCTCGGAGTAGGCGGCGATCCGCCGCAGCCCCGCGCCCTCGGCGGTCCCGACCTCGATCGCCAGCGCGGGCCGAACTCGCCCAGGGCCCCCTCGACCGCCGCGCGCTCCCCCGGCGACATCTGCCAGGTCCGGTCTTCAGCGAAGGCCAGCGCCATCCCCGCCGATCATACTTTCGCCCCCGTGGGCGACTGCGACGTAGACACCCGCCCCGCTCGCGCGCCTCGCGCACGCGCTTGGGGACGCGCCGCAGCCCGATCACGCTCGCGGCGACGAGCGGGCCATATGCGGGGAGGAGATAGCGCGGATCGGCGCCGGCAGTGGCGACGAGGAGGCGAACGGGAGAAGCCAGCCCACTGCCGCCAGAAGCGCGACGTCGCGGCGCTCCCGCCCGCCGCGGCAGGCCGCAAGCGCGCCGACGGGCGCCAGCAGCAAGATGATCACGAGTGGTCCCCGCAGGTCCACCTCGAGGTCGGTCCGATGGAGCGCGCCGGGGACGACGCTGTCGACGGTGAGGTTGCTTCGGGTGGTCGGCGGCGGCCGCGGAGACGACGCCCGGATCGAGGCGGCCGGCGGCGTCGATGAAGGGGCTGTGATCGTCCACCCAGAAGTAGTGGAAGTCGCGGGCGACGGCGGCGATGTAGTCGAGGGGCTGGTGGAGTATCGCCGTGCGGCCAAACGCGGCGGGCTGGCAGTTCCCAGACGGCGGGGAACCGAACACCCGCCATGCAGGGCTGATCGAGCGTCCGTTCGGCGGCGGCAGCTCAACGGCGCGGTCGGGGAAGCCGGTCAGGTATTCGTGAGGTCTCCCTAGCCGCGATCCCGTCGGGCTGTGTTTCGCCGAGAGTCGCCGCGTCCCGGCCGGCGGGGTGAACTGGGAGCAGTCGGCGAACTGCGCGGAGCGAGCGTAGACGAGGCGACCCCAGCTCACGGTGAGCCCGGTGACGCTGGTCTCGGAGCCCTGGACGAGTGCGTAGCAGTAGGCACCAACAATCGTGGCCGCGAGGATATCACCCGCCGGCGCGAGTCTCCGCCTCCAGTCGCCGGTCGCGCGCGAATGCGAGCCAGACCGCGATCGGCGCGGCGAGGACGAATCCCACCGACCGCACCGTCCCGGCGGCGACGATCCCCGCGCCGACCAGCGCACAGGCGCCCACCACGGGTCCGTGCGCCGCGTGCACCGCCCCGTAGATCGGCGGCTGCGACGAGAAAGCCGAACAAGGGGTCGCTGAGGGGTGCGTGCTCCACGTAAATGCCGAAGCCGTCGAACAGCACCACGACCGCCGGAATCAGGCCCAGCAGCCGTCCACCCGTGATCCGGCACACGGTCGCGTACCAGAGCGCGGCCGTCGCGAGGCCGAGCAGGTGCTGAACGAGGGAAAGAAGCCCAACGTGCGGGTAGATCCAGTGGACCACGCGGACGAAGAGCGGGTAGCCGGCCGGGTGATAGAGGTCGCTGAAGAGCCCCTGGTGGGCCGACGTGATGTACGAGCCCGAATCGGGGATGCCGAGGAAGGCCGGCTCGTAGCCGAGCATGAACGCCAGGCGGACGATCGCCCCGCCGATGAATACGGCGGCGACGATTGCCGCACGTTCGATCGACGCCTCTCAGCGGCCGGTTCAAGCGAGCGCCTACGCTACCCGCCCTTGAGCGCCGAGCCTGATCCGGCCGACCCCTTCTGGGGTGACGATCCGAACAGCGCGATCAACCGCCTGCGCCGCGCTCGCGATCACCTCGTCCCCTGGGTCGACCAGACGTTCCCGCTCGCGGGAGCGACGGTCTTGGAATTCGGCTGCGGCCACGGCCCCGTCAGCTGCGCGTTCGCGACCCGCGCGGAGCGGGTGATCGGCGTCGACGTCGAGGCCGAGTACGTCGCCGACGGCCGGCGCTTCGTCGCGGAATGCGGGGCCGAGAACGTCGAGTTGCACCATCACCCGGTCGGCGAGATCGTCGACGCGGTCGCTGCCCGCACGGGCGAGATCGACGTCTTCCTGCTCTACGCGGTGCTCGAGCACCTCACCCTCGACGAGCGCCTCGATGCTGCTCGCGCTCGCGCGCGAGGCGACCGTCGCCGGAGCGGCGTGATCGTCGTCTGCGAGGCGCCGAACCGGCTCTTCCCGTTCGACCACCACACAACCCGGCTGCCCTTCTTCACGATGCTGCCGGACGACCTCGCCCTGCGCTACTGGCGCCGATCCGAGCGCCCCGATTTCCGCAAGGCGATGGACGAGGCAGTCCACGACGGGCGTGAGGCCGAGGCCCTCGCCCGCTGGGGCCGCGGCGTCAGCTACCACGACTTCGAGCTCGCGTTCGAGGACCTCGGCGCGCACGTCGGTCGCGTCGAGCTACGACCCTCTGCTCTTCGAAGAGCGCCCGGTCCGCCCCGACGAGCTGGCGCTGGCGCACGTCCTCGGCCGTGAACGGCCGGACCTCGCGCCGGCCTTCTCCCGCGCCTGGCTCGACCTGATCCTGACGCCGCGTCCGCATCGACCGCCGTCCTGCGTTCATCAGGCCGTGGACGATGGAGACGATGCCGAGCGAAGGCGTGGCATGGACAGGCGACTACGTCCTCTGGCTGCCGAGCCCCTCGTCTCGGCTGCGGATCCATCCTCCGGCTCCCACCCGTCGCCTCGTGCTCGCCGCCGCCCTCGATGCCTCGGAGGGCACGATCGAGGTCGACCCGGGCGCCGCGTCTCCGCCGATCTCGCTCGCCGTCGCGGCTGAGAGCGGGGCGCCGATCTACCACGACATCCCTCTTGTGGAGCCGACGAGAGCGATCGACGTCCGCCTCTCAGCCGGCGGCACGGTCAACTTCGTCGGCTACGAGGCGTAGTGCTAGTGTCGCCGCGAGTGAGGCGGCGATGGATCGGGATAGCCGTGGCGGGGATCACGCTCATAGCGGTCGCCGCAGCGCCGTCCTGGGCGATTGCCGCCGGCGAGCTCGATTCGACGTTCGGCTCCGGTGGTGTCGCTCGGCTCGCCGCTGGCACGGAGCTTTACGACGTCGCGGCGGAGCCCGACGGAAGCGCGATCGCGGTTGGCCGTTCAGGCGCGAGCATCATCGCCGCGAAGCTCACCTCCTCGGGACAGCTCGCCAGCGGCTTCGGCAGCAACGGGACGGCGACCATCGCACCAGGAATCGCTCGGGCCGTCGCGATCCAGTCCGATGGCAAGGTCGTCGTCGCTGGCGACGACTGCTCGAACCCGACCTATTTCTGCGGCACGGGGGGCCTCGTTCTCGCGCGCCTGAACCCGGATGGCGCGTTGGACTCGAGCTTCGGCGCCGGTGGCGTCGTCCATACGGCGGGGACCATGCGGGCACTTGCTCTCGCGTTGGCCCCGGGGGGAAAGATCGTCGTGGGCGGCGACATTCGCGCCGGCAACGGCTTCAGGCAGATGGTCCTCGCGCGCATCAATTCCGATGGCCGGAGCTTCGACTCGAGCTTCGGGAATGGCGGTCTCGACGTCCCTCCACTCGGCCAGGACTCCGCCGCACGGGGGATCGCAGTGCAGCCGAACGGGAAGATCGTTATCGGCGGCTCGCAGGGCCCGGGCACCCAGCAGGCGGTGAACGCCTTCGTCGCCCGGCTCGATTCAGACGGCGGTCTCGATTCCAGCTTCGGTGGCATCTCGACGCCCCCCGGGGCGAACACGCCCGGGGTCTACTGGTACTTCCATCCGGTGTCGGGCGGGAACTCGGTCTTCAACGACGCGGGTCTCGACCCGGCGGGAGGCATCGTGGCGGCCGGCTGGGACACCCAGGACCTGCAGCGTAAGGCGCTCTTCGCCCGCCTCACGTGCTCGGGCCAGCTGCAGGTCGGCTTCGGCTCCGGCGGCGTCGCGACCGTGCCGTCGGGTAGCTCAGGTTCCGGGGAGCCCACCGGCGCCAACTCGGTCGGCGTCGTAGGCGGCGACCGGCTTGTCGGCGCCGGGCGCTACTTGGACTCCGGTCTTTCCGACGTCGGCGTCTGGGGACTTGGGACGAACGGGGCGAGCGCCTTCGCTACGACCACGCCCACGGGCGCGGACGGGCGCGGGCTTGCGATCGACTCGTCAGGGCGCATCCTGGTCGCCGGCGCGGACTTGAGCCCGAGCGGCGTCGCGCAGGACGGCCTCGTCGCGCGCTACCTCGGCTTCGGGCCGCCGCCGGGTGCGACGAACGTCTGCGGGGGCGGCGCGACTCCGCAGCCCCCCACGGTGACGACGGGCGACGCCAGCGACGTCGGCCAGTCGAGCGCCACTGTCTCGGGAACCGTCGACCCCAACGGCCAGGACACGACCTACCGCTTTTTTCGGATTAGGGACGAGCGCGGGCTACGGTCAGAGCACCAGCTGGCCGGCGCCGGCAGCGGCTCGGCGGCGGTCCCGGTCACAGCATCCCTTACGGCCCTCGATTCCGACACCACCTACCACTACCGGCTCGTCGGGTCCAACTCGAGGCGGGCACGACCCCCGGTGGCGACCCGACCCCATATCCACCACGACCAGTGGCCAGCGCCCGCCGAGAAGTCCAAGGCCAGTTGCTCGCGACTGACGCGTTCCTCCAACGGCTCCGCGAGCGCCGCCAAGGTCTACGTCGGCTGCCTCAACGGCAACGGATGCTCGGGGAGCCTCGCCATCCGCGCCAAGCGGTGACGGCACCCTTCTGGCGAAGAAGGGGAGCTACAAGCTTCGCCGCAACCGGGGCTCCCTCTCATCGGTGCGCCCCTCACCGACGCCGCCGCCCGTCGCCTCCGCCGCTCGAAGAGCGGTGCGCTCGGGGGGGGGGTCGCGGATCAAGTGCAAAGACGACTCCGGGCAGGGGAAGACAGCCCACGGCCGGCTGATTGGGCCCGATGCGGAGACTCGGGACGCCCGGGTCAGCCTCGACGCGGACCGGGCCTTCGCCACTTCGGCCGGAGGGCAAGGGTCTGGCTCGGCTGCCTCGGCGCCCACCACTGCGAAGGCAGGCTCCGGCTGATCGAGGACGAGGACGCGGGTCGCCAGCGCGGACTACACGAGCCCGCGACCGCGCGAAGCTCGTCGGGCTCGCCCTCGACTCGCAGGCCACCGCCGACCTCCAGCGCGACGGCCGGCTCAAGGTCCAGGCGAGCGCGTCGAACAAGAACGGCGACGGGACCTCTCGCAAGCTGCTCATCCTCGGAATCGGGCTGAGAGCGCGGCAGGTCGCGGAGCGGTGACTCCCCGCGACGGATGGGGGGCGGGGACTCGAGGCGCGGGACGCCACGACGCCGCAGGGCGCTTTCGTCAGCTTGGCCGTTGAACGACGTTGCGGCCTTCCTCGCGTCCGCTGCCGAGCACCCTCGGCGCCGCGGGCGACCTCGACGCCGGCTACGGCTCAGGTGGATTCGCCAAGCTCGGCGCCGGCACGTCGATCAACGCCATCGCCGCCGAGCCCGACGGGAGCGCCGTTCGCCGTCGGGAGCGCCGGCTGCCAACACGCTCGTCGTCAAGTTCGATCCCGTCGGGCAAGCTCGACAAGAGCTTCGGCAAGGGCGGCGTCGCCACGGCCGGGCCAGGCGAGCTGGAGGCTCCGTGGCGATCCAGGGCGACGGCAGCATCGTCGCCGCTGGCGACAACTGCACCCAGCCGGGCGGGTTCCTGCACGATCGGCGGGATGTTCATGGTGCGGCTCACCGACAAGGGTGTGCTCGACAAGAGCTTCGGCTCCGGCGGGGTCGTCAAGACCGTGCCGAGCGGGCGCGCCTTCGGCGTCGCCCTCGGACCCAATGGCACGGTCGTCGCCGCCGGAGACGTCCGGTTCACCGACAGCTTCCGGCGGATCGCGGTCTATCCGTTTCGACTCGACAGGGCAAGCTCGACAAGACCTTCGGCTCGGGCGGAGGTGCCATCGTCGACCTCGGCCCCGACTCGAGCGCGAAGTCCGTCGCGGTGCAGCAGGACTGGCCGATCGTGATCTCCGGGGCCGTCGGCCCGGCGGCGAAGCAGGTCGTCAACGCGTTCGCCGCGCGCCTGACTTCGAAGGGCGTGCTCGACACGAGCTTCGGCGGGACCGCGACGCCCGCCGGCGCGCATTGCCCGGGCGTCTACTGGTACTTCCACCCGTAAGTGGCGCACAACTCCACGCTCAACGACGGGCCGTCCTCGACCCCGCCGGCGGCATTGCCCTCGCCGGCTGGGACACGGCAGGACGTCCAGCGGAAGGCGCTCTTCGTCCGCCTCACCTGCGCGGGCCAGCTCCAGGGAGGCTTCGGCGCCGCTGGCGCCGGTGACGGCTCCCCTCGGCGAACCTGGGCTCGATCGGTGACTCCGGTCGGCGCCGAGGGTGTCGGCATCGCCGGCGGCGACCGGGTGATCGGGGCAGGACACTTGCAGGACTCGGGCCTCGCCGAGATCGGCGTCTGGGGCCTGCAGACGAACGGCGGCTCAGGCGTTCGCCACGAGGGGTCCGTTTACAGGCGAGTGGCGCAGAGGGGCGCGGGCTCGCAATCGACTCGTCCGGCCGCATCCTTGTCGCGGGCGATGACCTCAGCCTCCAGGGGGCACCACGGTCGACGGCCTCGTCGCGCGCTACCAGGGGTTCGGTGCTCCGCCGAAGCCGAGCAAGGCGATGTGCGGCGGCCCACCCCCACCCCGAGATGAAGAACCCGAAGGTCAAGGCCGCCGGCAAGAAGCTCACGATAACAAGAGCGGCAAGGGCAAGCTGAAGCTCGTCGACCAAGAACTCGTTCGCGGTCCAGGCCAAGGGGACCATCATCTCCCAGAAGAAGGTGGCCACAAAGAGGAAGAAGGTCAAGTTCGCCTCGTTCTCGGCCAGCATCGCCGCGAAGGGCAAGGCGGCCGTGAAGATCAAGCTCAGCAAGGCGAACCAGAAGCTGCTGAAGAAGCTGGGGAAGACGCCCTGCAAGCTCACTCTGAAGCTCACCGACGGTACCGGCAGCAAGGCGACGGCGAAGCAGAAGATCACGCTGGTGCCCCGGAAGACGCGGGCGCCCGGCCGCCGCCGCTCGGGCCGAACCCGAACATATGTGCTATAAACGGCCCTGCGGAACTGGCGGGAGCGCAGGGAGCTTTCGCTGATATGACCAGGGAGTCAGCTACTGCAGGCTTTGAGAGGGACGCGGAGTAACGGCCTCGCTGGGGCGATATCAGCGCGGCTAGAAGATTTGTTTGTTTCACGAACCCGATTACTCGTGTTATAAGTCCGCAAAACCGCGAGTGCAATCCGGGAATCCCGGGCGGGCTCGCACAATGAGAAAGAATCCCCCCAGATGCAAGCAGCAATAAGGCGCACTCGATTTCGAGTGCTGATCGCCTTCGCGGCGGTCGCGATTCCGCTCTTGGCGGCGGGCTTGGCGCAGGCGGCGATGGCCGACCCGATCCGGGCACCACGACGCTTCGGCCGGACCTACGGCTTCGGCGCAGATCTCGTCCGTCAATTCGACCACCGGGACGACGGTGATCCAGGTCTGCTTCGACAAGCAGATCGGGAGCACGCCGAACGCGGAGCCTGTTCCTCGCCGGCAATTATGGAGTCGCTTTCCCGTTCTGGAACGACGAGGTCGCGGGCGGACAGCGCCACTCGCGATGCGAACGGAACCTGCGCCAACGTTACCTACTCGTCGTCGTTCATCGATCCGCAGCAGCGGACCTACGTGACGGCCGACGACGACGGCGCGGTGGTGAACGCCGCCAACGGCCAGGGAACTCCAACAGACTCGACGGGCGCTGAACGGCTCCTCGGACACCCACAACGGGACCCGGGGGCGCAGATTCACCTCCCCTGACCTCGAGGGGATCACGGTCAACGCCGGCACGCAACGAGATCAACTACACGATGGACCAGCGCGTGGGTGCGGTACCCTCCGGCGGGAGCTGCGTGCTTTCTGACGGCGAGAGCGCGCCAGGACGGCACGACGTTCGCGGCCAACACCATCGGTGTTCCTCCGTTCACCCGACGGTCACGTTCTCGGGCAAAATGTCGTCACGGTCAAGTTCGGACTCGCAGCTGCAGCCGGGCTCCGGGGAACCCGATCGTGCGGGCGACGGTTCGGGTCCGGCCTGCCTCGCGGGATGGGCGGGCGGCGGTACGCCGGAGCATCGACGCGGGATGACGGGCGACGGCTCCGGGCACGGGCGGGTTCTCGAACAATCCCCGACCTGACCGCGGTCACGATCCTCGGCGGGGGGACAGCACAAAGGCCGATTTCATGTTTGATACGACGATCGCCTTCGATCCAGGGCCGGGTCCCGTAGCCGGGGGGACCTTCACCCTCGGTTACTCGTTCGCCAACTCCGGGCGTCTGCACGAATACCGTTGCGGGGAACGTCGATCGTCAACAGCAACACGGTCGAGGTCGACATCCCCACCGCGTGCGGTGTGGGGAATCCGAATTCGGCGAGGAGTACCACGTCTGGGGCGACGTCGCGTCCGGGTGGTCGCAGCACCCGGTGCCGGGAACACCGACCCGGAGGGCGGAGTGCCTGCGGGTGGCAACGCGGGTGCGTTCGCGAACGGGTTCACAACCGGCCCGGAGGCGTTCTCGAGACGTTCAGACAACTCGACCGGCGTCGTCAGCATCGTCCTCGACCAGAGTTGGCGTTGCTCGCACATCCTGAACATCGGGTCATCCTGGTCGGCGCGGGCGGACGGAGATCGCCGTCAGGCCGACGAAGGTGTCGTGACGGCGACGGCGCGGGGACGCCGGCACCGGCAGGTCGGCAGGCGCAGTTCACACCCGGCCAGGTCTGCCGGGCGCGAAGTCGCTTGCTCGTCGCGATGGGCGTTCACCACCAGCTCGCCGGCGGCCGTGCAACGTCGCGCAGATGCTCGCCCCGGCGGCGGGTTCGGCGCGGCGTGGGTGCAAGCACGGTCACGTGAGGTGGCACTAAGTTGTCCGGCACAACATCTCGAAGCGCCGCGGAGCATCAAGCGCTCAAGGCGCGCCATCGCGTGAGCTAGTACAGCTCAAGCCGTCGGTGACCGCCCTTGCGGTGGCGGCCACCCGACGGCAGAGCCGTACGGGCCGACCGCCGCGGTCGTCGGGTCGCGGCGGTCGTTTTTTATGCGCGAGAGCGCGCGCGCGCGAGCAGCTCGGCCGTGGAGTGGGCGTAGCGAGCCACGCTGAGCTCCCCGGCCGGCCCGCGCTCCTCGTCGACGAGAACGATGCCCAGGCCGCCCCAGGGCTCGTTCGCCGACGGCCCTCGTGAAACGCGAACCCGGGAAGCCAGTCGAGATCGACCCACGAGACCTTCGGATTGGTCGCGTAGTCGATCGCGTCGAGTCCCGCCCGCACCTCGGGGTTGGCCGTGTCGTGGAGGACGATCAGGGTGTCGACGATCGCCTTCGACGCGAGAACGTCCTCGACGTCTCGGCGTACGCCTTCGGCGGTGTGGTCGCCATCGACGAGGACGAAGTCGACCTTCGTCCCGCGGTCGGCGAGCTGCGCCAAGGCGGGGGAGGAGGGTGTGCGAGTCGCCGATGTGGAAGGTGACGTTCGGCAGGCCCGCGACCTCGGCGCGAGGCTCCTCCAGATCGAAGGCGTGCACCTCGCCCGCGAACTGGGCGATCCTCATCGGGCTAAGTCGCTCGCGGGCGGCGGGGCCCTTCCGGTCCCGCCGATCCGTACCATCGGTGGGTTGGCCACCGACGCGAAACGGACCCCGGAATCAGCCCTGGAGCCCTTCTCGGCGCCCGTCAGGCGCTGGTTCGAGGACTCCTTCGAGGCCCCCACGCCCGCGCAGGAGCTCGGCTGGCCGAGGATCGCGGCCGGCGAGAACACCATCATCTGCGCGCCCACGGGCTCGGGCAAGACGCTCGCGGCGTTCCTGTGGGGGATCGACCGCCTCGCTCGTGACCCGGAGCGGCTCGGCTCAGGGGTCCGCATCGTCTACGTCTCGCCCCTGAAGGCGCTCTCCTACGACGTCGAGCGCAACCTGAGGGCGCCGCTGCGGGGTATCGGCGGCCCCGAGATAACCGTCGGCCTTCGCACGGGCGACACGCCGCAGCGCGAGCGCCAGGCGATGCTGCGAAAGCCTCCCGACGTGCTCATCACCACCCCCGAGTCGCTCGTACCTGATGATGACCTCGCGGGCGCGGGAGATCCTCGGCGGGGTCGAGGCGGTGATCGTCGACGAGATCCACGCCGTCGCGGCCTCGAAGCGCGGCGCCCACCTCGCGCTGACGCTGGAGCGGCTCAGCCATCGGGTGACGAGCGAGGGCGGGGCCGACCCGCAGCGGATCGGCCTCTCCGCGACCCAGCGCCCGCTCGAGCGGATCGGGAGCTTCCTCGTCGGCCCGGGGCGCGACTGCGCCATCGTCGACGCGGGCACGCGCAAGGCGCTCGACCTCGAGATCCGCGTGCCGGTCGAGGACATGGCGAACCCCGGGCGGCGACCCCGATCCCGACGCGATCGACCCGAACCTCGACCCCGGCTCCAACCCGCGCTCGATCTGGCCGGCGATCTACCCGGAGCTGCTCGAGCTGGTCCAGCAGCACACCTCGACGCTGATCTTCGTCAACAACCGCCGGGCCGCCGAGCGGATCGCCAAGCGCCTCAACGAGCTGGCGAACGATCAGCCCGAGGCGAGCTCCCGGCGACCGAGCACGCCGGCAACGGCAAGCCGGCGCGTGCCGGCGGACTCGTTCGTGGAGATCGCCCGAGCCCATCACGGCTCGCTCGCGCACGAGGAGCGGCTGGTCGTCGAGGAGCTTCTGAAGTCGGGACAGCTTCCGTGCCTGGTGGCGACCTCGTCGCTCGAGCTCGGGATCGACATGGGGGCGATCGACCTGGTCATTCAGATCGAGTCGCCGAAGTCGGTGACGCGCGGACTCCAGAGGATCGGGCGCGCCGGCCACACGCTCGACGCGGTGTCGACCGGGCGCATCTTCCCGAAGTTCCGCGGGGACCTCGTGGAATGCGCGGTCGTCGCGAAGCGGATGCGCGAAGGAGAGATCGAGGAGACGATCATCCCCCACAACCCCCTCGACGTCCTCGCGCAGCACCTGGTCTCGATGTGCGCGGATGACGAGTGGGACGTCGGCGAGGTGGAGCGGATCGTCCACGCCACCGAGCCGTTCGCCGAGCTCGGTCGCGAACAGCTCGAGAACGTCCTCGACATGCTCGACGGCCGCTATCCCTCCGAGCGCTTCGCCGAGCTGCGCCCGCGGCTCGTCTGGGACCGCCCGGGTGGCACGATCCGCGGCCGCAAGGGTGCCCGCCAGCTAGCCGTCACGAACGCCGGCACGATCCCCGACCGAGGGCTCTACGGCGTCCACCTCCCCGACGGCCGCCGTGTCGGGGAGCTCGACGAGGAGATGGTCTACGAGGCCCGGCCCGGCCAGACGTTCCTGCTCGGCGCGACGACCTGGCGCATCGAGGACATCACCCGCGACCGCGTGATCGTCACGCCGGCACCCGGAGTCCCCGGGGCGGTCCCGTTCTGGAAGGGCGACGGCATCGGCCGCCCGGCGGAGCTAGGGAAGGCGATCGGCGCCTTCGCGCGCGAGGCGGTTACCTCCGAGCCGGAGGCGCTCGCGACCGAGTACGACCTCGATCGCCAGGCCGCCGAGAACCTCGTGACCTACCTGCGCGAGCAGCAGGCCGCGACTCGGGTGGTCCCCTCCGACGAGACGATCGTCGTCGAGCGCTTCCGCGACGAGATCGGCGACTGGCGCCTGTGCATCCTCTCGCCGTTCGGCGGCAGGGTCCACGCCGCCTGGGGGCTCGCGCTGTCGCGGCGGATCCGCGAGGAGCGCGACCTCGAGGCCGACGCGATCTGGTCCGACGACGGGATCGTCGTCCACCTGCCGGATGCCGACGAGCCGCCCCCGGCCGATCTCGTGCTGATCGAGCCGGACGAGGTCGAGGACCTGGTGGTGGCCGAGCTGTCCGGCTCGGCGCTCTTCGGCGCCCGCTTCCGCGAGAACGCCGCGCGCTCGCTCCTGATCCCGCGCGCCTACCCGGGCAAGCGCACGCCGCTCTGGCAGCAGCGCCTTCGGGCTCAGAGCCTCCTGGAGGTGGCGAAGGACTTCCCGCGCTTCCCGGTGATCCTCGAGACGTACCGCGAGTGCCTGCGCGACGTCCTCGACGTCCCGGCTCTCGTCGATCTCCTCCGCGATCTCGGCTCGCGCAAGGTCTCGCTCGTCGAGGTGGAGACGCCGACGGCGTCGCCGTTCGCGTCGTCGCTCCTCTTCGACTACGTCGCCACGTACATGTACGAGGGGGACACGCCCAACGCTGAGCGCCGCGCGGCCGCCCTCGCCCTCGATCGCGACCTCCTCCGCGAGCTGCTCGGCCAGGAGGAGCTGCGGGAGCTGATCGACCCGGAGGCCCTCGAGCGACGTGGAGGCCTCCCTTCAGCACCTTCGCGAGGAGGCGCGCGCCCGCGACCGCGACGCGCTCCAGCAGATCCTGCGCCGCCTCGGCGATCTCACCGAGGCCGAATGCGAGGAGCGCACGGCCGAGGGCTTCTCCGCCGCCTCGATGCTCTCCAAGCTCGAGCGCGAGCGTCGTGCCGCGCGGGTCAGGGTCGCCGGCGAGGAGCGCTGGATCGCCGCCGAGGACGCGGGGCTCTACCGCGATGCCCTCGGCGTGCCTCCCCCGGCGGGGCTTCCCGACGGCTTCCTCGAGCCCGTCGAGGACCCCCTCGTCGTCCTCGTGCGCCGCTACGCGCGCACCCACGGCCCCTTCCCGACCGCGCGACCCGCCGAGCGCTACGGCGCCGACCCCTCACCGGCGCTTCGCGAGCTCGAGCGCGCGGGCGACCTCGTGCGCGGCGAGCTCCTCCCGGGCGGGACCGAGCGCGAGTGGTGCGACGCCGAGGTGCTTCGCAGGGTGCGGCGGGCCTCGCTCGCGCACCTGCGCCATGAGGCGGAGGCCGTCGATCAGCGCGAGCTCGCGCGTTTCCTGCCGAGCTGGATGAACGTCGACGCCCATCGCCCGGCCGGCGCCGGCCCCGATCGCCTTCGCGAAGCGCTCGTGCCCCTGCAGGGCGTCGCCCTTACGCCGGAGGTCTGGGAGCGCGACATCCTCCCTCGCCGCCTCGGCGCGTATAGCCCCGGCTGGATCGACCAGCTCTGCACGGCCGGAGAGCTGGTCTGGGTCGGTGCCGGCGCCCTGGGCAGCACGGGCCGCGTGGCGATCTACTTCCGCGAGGACGTCAGGGTGGCGGGCCCGCCGCCGGCGAGCGCGAAGGTGGAGTCGCCGACGGGGCCCGTCCACGACGCGATCCGTGACCGGCTCGCCGCGTTGCCCTCCTTCTGGCCCGACCTCGTCGGCGTCATCGACGTCTCGGTGGAGGAGCTCCACGAGGCGCTCTGGGACCTGGCCTGGGCGGGGGAGGTGACGAACGACGCGTTCGCGCCGCTGCGCGCGCGTCGCCTGCGCGCCGTGAGCTCCGCCGAGCGACGCGGCAGGCGCTTCTCGTCGCGCCGGCGCGGCGCCGGCGAGGCCGTGGCCGGGCGCTGGTCGCTCACGGCGCCGCTGTTCGACGCCTCGCCTGGGGCGGGCCCGCGCATGCGCGCCCAGGCCGAGCTGATGCTCGAGCGCTACGGGATCGTGACCCGCGAGGCGGTCCTTGCCGAGGGCGTACCGGGCGGCTTCGCGAGCCTCTACGGGGAGCTCACGAACCTCGAGGTCCTCGGCACCGCCCGGCGCGGCTACTTCGTCGAGGGCCTCGGGGGGGCGCAGTTCGCGCTGGCGGGGGCCGTCGAGCGCCTCCGCGGGTTGCCGCAGGGCGAGGGCGAGTACCTCGTACTCGCCGCGACCGACCCCGCCAACCCGTTCGGTTCGCTGCTGCCGTGGCCGAAGCGAGAGGACGCGCGCCGCCCCAGCCGCACCCCTGGCGCCTTCGTCCTCATCCGCGACGGCGAGCCGGTGCTCTACGTCGAGCGCGGCGGGCGCGGAATCCTGCGGCTCGCGGAAATCGAGGGCGACGAGCTCAGGGACGCGATCGCAGAGCTCGCCGGGGCGGCGCAGGAGAAGGTCATCCCCCGCCTGGGGATCGAGCGCCTCGACGGGGAGCCCGTGATCGGCTCCGGCCTCGAGGACGTCCTGATCGAGGCCGGCTTCAGCCGCCAGCCGCGCCGGTTGGTGGCGTCAGCCTGAGCGGATGAGCGAAGGGCGGGGCCGGAGGCCCCGCCCTTCGAGTCCGGATCGCAGGGGGCACTCGTCTAGCCCTGAAGACAGAGCACCCAGACATGGATGACGCCCGCTGTGGCAGCCGAGTTGTGGACGGCGGCGATCCAGCCGGTCGGATTGGTGCTGCCGTCGCTGCCGGTCGGGTGGCTATCGGTGACGAACTGGCTGTACGAGGACGTGCCCACGCCGCCGGAGAGCACCTTC
This sequence comes from uncultured Actinomycetes bacterium, assembly GCA_963771655.1. Classification (GTDB taxonomy): domain Bacteria; phylum Actinomycetota; class Thermoleophilia; order Solirubrobacterales; family 70-9; genus JAWVFM01. Next base: position 433,544 of record CAVYUG010000004.1, read on the forward strand.
TCGCCCGCTTTGCAGCTCGCTCCGCCGAGAGCATTGGCGTTGGCAGCGACGTTGACCGCGACGTTGCGAACCGTGGTCGTGCCCAGGGTGTTGGCGCGCACGGCCTGGTCCTGAATCTCCGCCCATGCGACCGCGTCCGGCGCGATCTTGGCGGAGGTGACGGCCTGACCACCGAGCTCCGTGGTCCCAACGGCACCGGCGGCGATGTCCGGGTTCGGGTAGGTGCCGGTGAGGTCGCCGCCGGCCGGACCGGTCGGCGTGCCACCGCCGGTGGTGCCCGGAATCTGCGAGCCGTCGAGCGTCGACTCGTTGATCTGGACGCCGGTCAGGCTGTCGTTCTTCACCTTGGCCGCGTTGACCGCGTGGTTCTTGATGTCGCTGCGATGCACGCCGTTCGGCGCGATGTCGTTGCTCTTGACGCGGTTCTGGCCCTGGAGCGCCACGGCGGTGCCGCTCAACGCGACGAAGAGCGCCAGGCAGCTGATCACGAACGACGGTGTCGGTCGCCAACGTGAGCTGGACTTCATGTCGTCCCCCTTTGAGGTCATCGGACCGAGCAGTCCCGCGCGGTCCTGCGGCGATCATACCCTCGGCCGATACCGCCCGAGCGGGCCTGATTTCGGCTTAGTATTGGGTGTCTGCCGAGGGGAGGCGCGTGAGCGCGGTCGAGCAGCACGGAATGGGTGAGTGATGAGCGCCGCGCCGGCGCTGGCCGGGCTGCTGCTTGCAGCGGTGTTCGCGATCGCCGGAGCCGCGAAGCTGGCCGACCTCGAGGGCTCGAGAACGGCCGTGGCGGCCTTCGGCGTCCCCCGCCGGTTTGCCGCGCCCGCCGGGACGCTCCTGCCCCTTTGGGAGCTCGCCACCGCCGTGCTGCTCTGCGCCGGCGTCGCGGGCGCCTGGGAAGTCCTCGTCGCGGGAGCGATTTCGGCCCTCGCGCTGCTCGCGCTGTTCTGCACGGCGATCGCCGCCAGCCTCCTGCGCGGCGCCAGGCCGGACTGCCATTGCTTCGGCCAGCTTCACTCCGCGCAGGCCGGCCCATGGACGCTGCTTCGAAACGGGGCGCTGCTGAGCGTCGCCGCCTTCGTGGCGAGCGGGGGCGATCCCCTGTTCACCGCCGCGTCGGCGGCGGCCGCGCTGGCCGTCGTCATGGTGGCCATCCGGTTCTCCCCGAGGCGCGCAAGCCCGAGGGCCGCCCGCGGCCTTCCTCCGGGCAGCGAGGCGCCTCCCTTCAAGCTGACGGCGGGAGGGGAAGCGGTCTCGCTCCAGGGGCTCCTGCGGCGAGGAAGCCCGGTGCTGCTGATCTTCACCGACCCCGATTGCGGGCCCTGCATCGCGCTTGCTCCGCGGATCGCCGACTGGCAGCGCGCCCATGGGGCCCAGCTCGAGATCGCGGCTGTCGAGAGGCGCGAGGACGTGGCCGCCGCCTACGGCGCCGCCGGCACGCCGAATGCGGTTCTGGTTGCCTCGGACGGCACGATCGCGAGCGAAGTCGCCGCGGGCGGGCCCGCCATCGAGGCGCTCGTGGCCTCCGCCCTCCGGGGATCCGATCCAGAGCCGCTGACGAGGGAGCCGATGCCGGGCAGCGTCTCGCTGGCCCGCCGGGAGCTCCTCGTGCGCGCGGGTGGGGCCTGGGCGACCCTCGCCGGCCTCGCGGCTGCACCGGCCTTGGCGTCGCATCAGATCACCCTTCATTGCCGCTACGAGCGGTGCGGGGAGCGCTGCTGCCCGAAGAAGGCCAAGTGCCGGAGACGGGGTGGGCGCAAGGTCTGCATCTGTCCGGACGGCCGGGTGGCCTGCCGAGACCGCTGCTGCCCGGAGACGTTCGTCTGCCGGCGGATCGGCCGCCGGCGGCGCCGGCGATGCGTGTGTCCCGAGGGCCACATCGTGTGCTCGGGGCGGTGCGTGCCCGCCCGTACCGACCCGCGGCACTGCGGGCGTTGCGGGAAGGAGTGCCCCGTCGGAACGACGTGCGTCGGCGGGGAGTGCGTCCACGGCGACGGTACCGGGACGGGTCCGGACGGGTCCGGCCCCTGCCGCTGTCCTCGTGGCGAGGCCTGTTGCGAAGGACAGTGCACGGACCTGAACGAGAGCAAGGCGAACTGTGGAGAGTGCGGGCACGCCTGCCCGGCCGGGGAGGAGTGCTGCGAGGGCCGGTGCCGGAGCCTCCAGGAGGACCCGAAGAACTGCGGGAAATGCGGGAAGCGGTGCGCTTCGGGTCAGGTCTGCTCGGAGGGGGAGTGCCGAGGACGGTGCCGCAAGGGTCTCACCAACTGCCATGGACGGTGCGTGGACGTGCAGTCGGACCCGGGCAACTGCCACAGGTGCGGGGCGAAATGCACGGGTCCGTTCGACACCGGTGAATGCTGCAACGGGAAGTGCTGCGACATCAACGGCTCGACCTGCTGTGGCAGCGGGTGCGCCAACCTCGCGCTCGACGACCAGAACTGCGGGGCATGCGGCAACGCGTGCCCGGCCGGCAGCTTCTGCCGGTTCGGGACCTGTACGCCGTTCTAACCGAGCCGCGCGGCTACGTGCGCTTAGGCGCCCTCTCGCGCACGAAGTCGATGAAGGCCGCGGCCGCCGGAGGTTGATGGCGGTCGCGGCGCCAGAGGAAGGAAACCGGGCGGCGAAGGGGCGGCGACAGCGGTCGCCAGGCGAGTCCCGGGCCGCCCCATTCGGCCACCGTCTCGGGCACGACCGCGACGCCCAGCCCGCGAGCGATGACCGCTCGCATCATCGAGAGGTCGTTGGTCTCGAACGCGATCCTCGGCTCCACCTCGGCCTCCGCCAGCGCGCGGTCGACCACGCCGCGCACCGCCGACCCGACGCGGAAGGAGACGAAGGGCTGCCCGTGCAGGTCGACGAAGCGAATCCGCTTGCGCTCGCCGAGCGGATCGCCTGGCGACATCGCCAGCACGAGAGGCTCCTCGCCCAGCCGCTCCGCGACCAGGTCGTCCGGCGCCTCCTCCGGATCCACCATCGCGATCGCTGCGTCGATCTCGTCGCGATGGAGACGCTCGACCATGTCCGTCGCCGTGCCCTCGACGAGCTGAACCTCGACCTGGGGATGCAGCTGACTGAACTCGAGTAGCAGCGCGGGCAGGTCGATGCCCCCGGCGGGCAGCACGCCCCCGACCACGAGGCGGCCCCGCAGCAGCCCGCTCAGCTCGTCGAGCTCACTGCGCAGGGCATCGACCTCCGAAAGGACTCTCGTCGCGCGCGTGAGGGCGATCTCGCCCGCCTGCGTGAGCTCGACGCGCCGAGTCGTCCGGAGGAGAAGCTCAACGCCGAGCTCGGCCTCGAGGCGCTTCACCTGCTGCGAGAGGGCCGACTGGGCGAGGTGGAGGTCATCCGCGGCGCGCGTGAACCCTCCCCGGTTCGCGACCGCGGCGAAGTAGCGAAGCTGTCTCAGCTCCATCGTCCCTTACTTATCACGAATCGTGATGGACGGAAGTCCAATTCTGTCTTGCACTGATAGCAGAGCCGCGCGACACTATGCGCGTGCTGAAGACCGAGATGGATCCGACCAGCGAATCGTTCGCCGTGCGCCGAGAGCTTCGCCCGGGTGACACCGAGGCGATCGCGGCGATGCACGGCGAGGTCTACAGGGGCGAGTACCGGCTTGGGCCGACCTTCGTCACCGACATCATCGACAACCTGAGGACGGCGGTCGACGCCGGGTGGCCGCAGCGCGGCAGCGTGTGGCTCGTGGAACGCGACGGCGCCCTCGCGGGCTCCATGGCGCTCACCGAGGAGTCACGTGGGGTGGCATGCCTTCGATGGGTGCTGCTGCGCCCACAGCTTCGCGGGGCGGGCCTCGGACGGCGGCTCGTCACCGAGGCGCTCGCCGAGGCCGACGAGTCTGGGTACGAGCTCGTCTACCTGGAGACGTTCAGCGACCTCACCGAGGCGGCGCGGATCTACCGGTGCCTGGGCTTCGAGGTCACGGCGACCCGTGAGGACGACCGCTGGGGCCGCCCACTACTGCTCCAGCGCTACGAGAGGCGACGCCCGTGAGGGCCGCAAGGGACCGAGTGACCATCCGGCCGGCCGCGGTCGCGGACACGGACACCCTGCAGCGCCTCGCGCACCTGGACTCCTCGCCGCCCCTTCGCGGCCGCTGCCTGGTCGCCGAGGTCGATGGAGAGCCCTGCGCCGCGCTCGAAATCGACGGCGGGCGGACCGTCGCCGATCCGTTCGTCCGCTGTGCGGAGGTGCTCGACCTGCTCGCGCTTCGTGCCGCGCAGCTCCGCCGAGACGGATCGAGCGATCCCCGCTCCCCGCTTGCCAGACTCTTCGCGTGGCCGAGGGCGACACGATCCATCGCCACGCGCGGGGCATCGAGGCCGCGCTCGGCGACCACCTGATCGACCTCGCGTCGGCGCCGGATCCGCGCTCCCCGGCTCGTGCGCGTGCCTCCGAGCTCGCCGGTCGGACGCTCGAGAGGGTCGAGGCCAGGGGCAAGCACCTCCTGCTCTTCTTCTCGGGCGGCCTCGCCGTTCACAGTCACCTCGGCATCAACGGGAGCTGGGTGGTGCGACCGGGCGGCCCGCGCCCGCGGCGCCGAGCCTGGCTGCTCCTCACCTCCGACGCGGCCGTGGCGGCCCAGTTCGGAGGCAAGCTCCTGCGCGTCGTCTCCGAATCGAGGCTCCGCGCCGACCCGGGCCTGCTGCAGCTCGGCCCGGACCCGCTGGGACCCCGGTTCGATCGGCCCTCGGCGGCCCGTCGGCTCCTGGCCGAGGGCGGGCGCGAGGTCGGCGACGCCCTGCTCGACCAGCGGGTCATCGCCGGAATCGGGAACGCGATCAAGGCCGAGGCGTGCTTTCGGGCCCGGGTCAGCCCATGGCGCCGAGCCGATCAGCTGACCTTCGACGAGGCCGACGCCCTGATCGGACAGGCCGAGCGGGTGATGCGTGCCGGCCTCGAGTCGGGAAGGCGCCCGCGGAGCGTCTACCGGGCCGCGGGCCGGCCCTGCCCGGCCTGCGGCACGCCGATCCGCTCGCGAGGGCAGGGCGACGCGAACCGGACCGCGTACTGGTGCGAGCGCTGCCAGTCCTGAGCGGCTCCAGGCGCGATAATCGACCGATGGGGGCAACCGGAGAGATCGCGGGCCTCCTCGCCCGGATTCCGCTCTTCGACGAGCTGTCGCCGGGCGAGCTCGAGCGCGTGGCGAGCGTCACGGTGCCGCGCGCGTTTCCGAGGGGCGTCCGCGTGTTCCACGAGGGCGACTCGAGCGATGCCTGCTACATCGTGCGCTCGGGCGACCTCCGAGTCACGCGGGAGCACCCCGACGGCCGGGCGATCGCCCTGGCGACTCTCGGGCCGGGCGACATCTTCGGTGAGCTGGCGATGCTCGACGGCGGCACCAGGTCGGCGAGCGTCGAGACGCTCTCCGATAGCGAGCTCCTCGCTCTGCCCGCTCCGGACATGCGCCGGGTCGTCGCCGACCACGGCGAGATCGCGGCGAAGCTCATCGTGGCGCTCACCAGGCGCCTGCGCGAGACCAACGAGCGGGTGACGCGCCAGTCGTTCCAGACCGTCCCGAGCCGCGTCGCCGGAGTCCTTCTGCAGCTGATCGCGGAGGAGGCCGCGCCGGTGGGCCGCCACGGCGTCACGGTGCGGATGAACCAGGCCGACCTGGCGCAGCTCGCTGGAACCTCGCGCGAGAGCGTCAGCAGGTTCCTCGCGACGCTGGAGCGGGCGGGAGTCGTGACGGTCGGGCGCGGGCGGGTCACCGTGGTGGAGCCGCGCCGGCTTCGCAGCTACATCTTTTGACGTCGCCGGCCGACCCGTTCTCGCACGCGCGGGGGGCGATGGTCGAAGCGCAGCTGCGCGACCGGGGCATCTCCGACGAGCGGGTGCTCGAGGCCATGGCCGCGGTGCCTCGCGAGCGGTTCGTCGCCGAGCGCTGGCAGCGCCGCGCGTACGAGGACGGCGCGCTTCCGATCGGGCACGGCCAGACGATCTCCCAGCCGTGGGTCGTGGCGGCCACCTGCCAGGCTCTGGAGCTCGAGGGGCCGGAGCGCGTCTTGGACGTCGGCGCCGGCTCCGGCTACCAGACGGCCGTTCTCGCGGTCCTGGCGGCCCACGTCACCGGGGTCGAGCGCATACCCGAGCTGGCCGAGCAGGCGGCCGCAACCCTTGCCGCGCTCCGGATCGACAACGCCGAGGTGATCGCCGGCGACGCGAGCGCAGGGGTGCGCGGCGCGGAGCCGTTCGATGCGATTGCCGTCGCCGCCAGCGCCCCCGCGCTGCCCGAGGGGCTCGTCGCCGCGCTCGCTCCCGGCGGCCGCATGGTGATCCCGATCGCGGAGCGGGGAGCCGACATGCTGACGGCGTTCCGGCGCGTCGAGCGCGACGCGGGACCCCGCCTCGAGCGCCGCGTGATCGGCCCCTGCCGATTCGTCCCATTGATCGGCGAGGAGGGTTTCGGCGGATAGAGTAGGCGCCGATGACCCGATGACCGGCGGCCTCCTCGCCCTCAACTTCTTCTCGCCGGCGTTCATCGACCAGCTCAAGAGAGCGCGCAAGACGGCGACGATCCGGCTCGGCGACAAGTCGCGCAAGTACCAGCGTGGGCAGGTCGTCTGGGTCACCGTCGGCTACCAGCACTCGCCGCGCGAGAAGATCTTCTCCGCCGTGATCGACGACGTGGAGGTGAAGCGCGCGAAGGAGCTCTCGCCGCGCGACATCGAGCACGACAACCCCGAGTTCCGCCGCCTCGAAGAGGCCAAGTCCTTCCTCGCCCAGATCTACGGGCGCGAGATCGCCGACGACGACACCGTCACCGTGATCCGGTTCTCGCAGATCGTCGAATCACCCCCCTCGCAGTTCGGCAACGGCGAGACGCCGCGGCGCAACTGACGCCGGTCGGACGTGCCCGGCCAGGCTAGGCGAGCAGCCGGATTCCGGCCGCTACACTTGAGGGCATTGGCACTCTGACCTATAGAGTGCCAAGCCGCTGCAAGCACTTTGAAGTCAAAACGGAGGTAGCAAATGCCCCTGAAGCCGCTTGGCGATCGACTGATCGTCCAGGCCATCGAGGAGGAGGAGACGACCGCAAGCGGGATTCTGCTCCCTGACACCGCCAAGGAAAAGCCCCAGAGGGGGAAGGTCCTCGCCGTCGGCGACGGCGCCTACGAGGACGGCGAGCGCCGGCCGCTCGACGTGTCGGAGGGCGACGAGGTCCTCTACTCGAAGTACGGCGGCACCGAGATCAAGGTCGACGGCGAGGACGTGCTCGTCCTTCGCGAGTCCGACGTACTGGCCAAGGTCGTCTGAGGCCTGAAGGCTTAAGAAGGAGGAAAGAAAGATGGCTCACAAAGAGCTCAAGTACGACGCCGAGGCGCGCGCAGCGCTTCAGGCGGGCGTTGACGGCGTCGCCAACGCCGTCAAGGTGACGCTCGGCCCGAAGGGCCGATACGTCGTCCTCGACAAGAAGTTCGGCGCCCCCACGATCACCAACGACGGCGTGACGATCGCCCGCGAGATCGAGCTCGAGGACGTGTTCGAGAACCAGGGCGCGCAGCTCGTTCGCGAGGTCGCCACGGCGACCAACGACGTGGCCGGTGACGGCACGACGACGGCGACGGTGCTCGCGCAGACGATCGTCCACTCGGGCCTCAAGAACGTCGCCGCCGGCGCGAACCCGCTGGCGCTGCGGCGCGGCATCGAGAAGGCGGTCGACCAGGTCGTCGACGAGCTGCGCGACAAGCAGTCCAAGGAGGTCGGCGGCAAGGACCAGATCGCTCGCGTCGCCGCCATCTCGGCCGCCGACGAGGAGATCGGCAACATCATCGCCGACGCGATCGAGAAGGTCGGCAAGGACGGCGTGGTGAACGTCGAAGAGGGCCAGACCTTCGGGATGGAGCTCGAGTTCACCGAGGGGATGCAGTTCGACAAGGGCTACATCTCCCCGTACATGATCACCGACCAGGATCGGATGGAGGCGACTCTCGAGGACCCCTACGTCCTCATCGCGAACCAGAAGATCGGCTCGGTCCGCGATCTCCTGCCCGTGCTCGAGCAGGTGATGCAGAGCGGCAAGCCGCTGCTGATCGTCGCGGAGGACGTCGAGGGAGAGTCGCTCGCGACGCTGGTCGTCAACAAGCTCCGCGGCACCTTCACCGGCGTCTCCGTCAAGGCGCCCGGCTTCGGTGATCGCCGCAAGCGGATGCTCGAGGACATCGCCGTCCTCACCGGCGGCGAGGTCATCACCGAGGAGATGGGGCTGAAGCTGGAGAACACCCAGGTCAGCCAGCTCGGTCGGGCCCGTCGCGTGGTCGTCTCGAAGGACACGACCACGATCATCGACGGCGCAGGCGAGAAGAAGGACATCGAAGGACGGATCAACCAGATCCGCCAGGAGATCGAGAACACCGACTCCGACTTCGATCGCGAGAAGCTCCAGGAGCGGCTCGCCAAGCTCGCCGGCGGTGTCGCGGTCGTCAAGGTCGGCGCCGCGACCGAGACCGAGATGAAGGAGAAGAAGCACCGCGTCGAGGACGCGCTGCAGGCGACCCGGGCGGCCCTCGAGGAGGGCATCGTGCCGGGCGGCGGCGTCGCGCTCCTGAACGCCCAGGGCGCGATCAAGCCGGACGGCTACACCGACGACGACGAGCGAACCGGCGCGGAGATCATCCGCAAGGCGCTCGAGGAGCCGATCCGCCAGATCGCCGAGAACTCCGGGTTCGAGGGCTCGGTGGTGGTCGAGAAGATCCGCGGCCTGAAGCCCGGCGAGGGCCTCGACGCCGACACCGGCGACTACGGCGACCTGATCAAGGCCGGCGTCATCGACCCGACCATGGTCACCCGGTCGGCGCTGCAGAACGCCGCGTCGATCGCCAAGAACATCCTCACGACGGAGGCGATCGTCGCCGAGCCGCCGGAGAAGGACGGCGGCGGAATGCCCGGTGGCGGCATGCCGGACATGGGCGGCATGATGTAGTTCGCCTCAACAGGCGAGTGTTTATCGGAGGCCCGGCTTGCGCCGGGCCTCCGGCATTTAGGCGCCGGTTCCGGGTCGGCTCCGCGTTACGCGGGCGGGTTTGCCCGAATAGTTCGGGTCAACTCACCCGCGTACGCTCCTAGGCGCCCAGCACGTCCCTCATCGATCTTGGTGCCACCCCAAGCGACTGAGCATCCGCCGTCCCTCGCGCGCTCACCATCGGCACCTCGAGAAGCTCGGCCTCCTCCCAGGTGGCGAAGACGGCGTCGCCGAAGACGCGCCTCATGCCCCGCAGGGTCAATCGGACGAGGTTGAGCGGCACGTGCAGCAGGCGGCGAGGCCGGCCGCTGGCGGCCGCGATCACCTGCGCGATCTGGTTGTAGGTGAGGGTCTCGGGCCCGGCGACCTCCAGGCGCCCCGTGGTCCCGCGCTCGAGGGCGCCCATCACGGCCGCCGCCACGTCCCCCGCCCAGATCGGCTCGAAGGCCGCCCTGCCGGCCCCGGATATCGGCAGGAGCGGCAGTAGCGACAGCCGCCTCATCGTCGTCACCCAGGGGTCGTCTCGGTCGTAGACGATCGATGGGGCGAAGACGGTGGTCGCGAGGGGCGAAGCCTCCACGGCCTCTTCCGCGAGCGCCTTGGCGCGGAAGAACCGCGTGCGCTGAAACGGCGTGGCGCCGATCGCCGAGAAGAAGATGAAGCGCTCGACCCCCGCCTGCTCGGCGGCCCGCAGGAGCCGCGCCGTGGCGAGGCCCGTCACCTCCTCGACCGGCGCGCCGGGCTGGTCCCTGATCGCGGCCGCAAGGTGGATCACGGTGTCGACGCCGCGCAGGGCCTGACGGCGCAGCCGCGTATCGCCGAGCCTGGCCAGGTCGCCCAGCGCGAGCTGGACCTCGACGCGATGGCGGCCGAGTCGCCGCGGGTCGCGGACGAGGGCGCGCACCGGCTCGCCGGATTCGAGCAGTCGCGGCAGAAGGGCCCCGCCCACCGTTCCCGTGGCTCCGGTCAGGAGGATCACGCCGCGGACTCTAGCCCGGCTCAGTCTTGCCTAGAATGTCCGCTCCGCACGGGCCATGTGGCTCGGGGCGGGCACCAAGAGAGCGATCGAGAAGCAAGAAAGGGATCCAGGGTGGCTTACGTCATCGCCGAGCCGTGTATCGGCCAGAAGGACAACTCGTGCGTCGAGGTGTGCCCGGTGGACTGCATCCATCCAACGCCCGACGAGGCCGATTACGAGGGCGTCGAGCAGCTCTACATCGACCCCGACGAGTGCATCGACTGCGACGCCTGCGTCGAGGCGTGCCCGGTCGACGCCTGCTTCGCCGAGGACCAGCTCCCCGAGGAGTGGTCCAAGTACACGGAGATCAACGCTCAGTACTACTCGAACGCGTAGCCGCGGCCGCCGCGGCGCGGTAGGGTCGGGGCATGTCCGCCGTCGTCGAGGATGCGCAGCTCGACGCGCCGGTCGCGGCCGTCTGGGAGCTCGTGGGCGACCCGCGGCGCTACCCGGAGTGGTTCCCCCGGGTGCTCGAGATCGAGGGTGAGCGCTACGAGGAGGGCGGCCGCTTCGTGATGGTCACCCATCACCCGGTCATCGGGCACGACGAGCCGCGAATGCTGATCGACGAGCTCGACGACCTTCGCGAGATCCGCATGCATTGCACGGTCAGCGGCATGTTCGTCCACTGGCAGCTCACCGATGCTCAGGGCGGCACCTTCGTCCACGCCGAGTTCGGCATGGACCCTGTGCGCCGCCGCGACAGGGTGATGGACGCGGCCGGAGGCCGACGGTTCTTCCGCAACTGGCTCGACGAGGCGATCGGTGGGCTGCGAGAGGCCGCGGAGCGCGCTAACCCGCCATCGGGAGCTCGGTCCCGCTGACCGCCGGCGCCGGCGCCGCGGCCGGCACCGCCTGCATGACCGGAAGCTCCTGAGGCGTCGCGGCGACGATGCCGCGTGCCGCGGCGCGGATCGCCTGCGCGGCGGGCGCGTCGGGCTCGGCGAGCACGAGGGGCGTCCCGGCGTCGGCGTGCGCGCGGAGGTCCTCCGACAGCGGCACCTTGCCCAGGAGCGGCACGTCGAGATCGTCGGCGAGCAGCTGGCCGCCACCCTCGCCGAAGATCGTGAAGCGCTGACCGTCGGGGGTGGTGAAGCCGGACATGTTCTCGATCACGCCGAGGACCTCGAGGTCGACCTTCGCGGCCATCTCGGCCGCGCGAGCGGCGACCGCCTGAGCAGCGAGCTGAGGCGTCGTTACGATCGCGACCTTCGCCTGCGGGAGCAGCTGTGCGAGCGTCATCGAGACGTCGCCGGTCCCCGGCGGCAGGTCGAGCAGGAGGTACTCGAGCTCCCCCCACGCGACGTCCTCGAGGAACTGCTGGATCGCCTTGTGAAGCATGGGACCCCGCCAGACCACGGCGGCATCCGGCTCGACGAAGAAGCCGATCGACATCACCTTCACGCCGGCCGGGCCGTCGAGGGGGATGATCTTCCGCTCGCCGTTGACGTCCGGCCGCCCCTCCGTGCCGAGCATCCTCGGGATCGAGTAGCCGTAGACGTCGGCATCGAGGGCCCCGGCCGAGTGACCCTCGGCCGCGAGCGCCGCCGCGAGGTTGGCAGTCATCGTCGACTTTCCGACGCCGCCCTTGCCGGACGCGACGCAGATGACGTTCTTGACCTGGGCGAGCGCGCCCTCGGGCAGGCCGTTGCGCCCGAGCGATCGCTGAAGGGCACCCTTCTCGTCGTCCGAGAGCACGTCGAAGCCGACGCCAACCCGCGAGACGCCGTCGAGGGAGCTGACCGTCTCGACCACGGCCCGCTCGAAGTGGGCGCGGATGGGGCAGCCGGGGGTCGTCAGCGAGACGACGACGTCGACGCCGCCTTCGTCGCCGATAGCGATCGAGCGGACCATGCCGAGGTCGACGATCGAGCGCCGCAACTCGGGGTCGATGACGGCGCGGAGGGCGTCGGTTACCTGCTCATTGGTGGTCGGGCTCACACGTTCATGTTGACAGAGACCCGAAAAAGATCGACCCGCCTCGAAGGGCGGGTCGATCGGGGAGGAGAGGTTGCTGTTTCTGCCCGCGTGGCGGACAGATCCCACCGGGGCGCCGGCAACCTCGCGCGGCGCGTCCCGGGCTAAGCCTTGGCCCGCCGAAAGCAGGCCGAGTGTCCTAGACCAGCGTCGAGACGCGGTCCTGGACGCTGGTCTGGGCCTTGCGAACGCGCTTTTCGACCTCGGTGCGGTTGCGCTTCAGCGTGCGCTCAACCTGGCGCCGGCGCTGGGTCAGGTCGCGGCGGAACCGGTTGCGGGTCGTCTTGGCGCGCTGCGTCGCCTTGCGGCGGGCGCTGGTGCCCCGACGCTCGAGCTTGTTGAACTCGCGCGTGACCTGGCTGCGGATGCTCTTGAGCTCGCGCTCGGCGCTGGTCCGCGAGGTCCAGGGCTCGACGGCGTCGTTGACGCGATCGGCGACGGTCAGAACGGCCCCGACGGGAACGTCGACCGTGCGCTCGGCCGTCTGGCGAACGTAGGTGGCGGTGTTGTCGGACGCGACGCCGGCGGATCCGGCGCTCGTCGTCTTTGCGGTGCTCTGACCGCTCGTCTTCGTGGTCTTGGTGCCGTTGGTTGGCATGTGCTCGGAACCCCCTATTGGGTTGGCTTCTTTAGAACTAATGTCCTTACCTCTAAGGAATGTCCGGGCATGGTACCCGAACGTCTGTTTGTAACCCGGGGCCGGCCTCCGGTTACGCCGAACGCCCCTACGGGCGTGGGCTCAGGCGAGGGCCGCCGCGGTGCGCTCGAGCCATCGCGACGGCGCCGACAGCTCAGTGGCGCTGGGGAGGGCCTCGGGTGAGGCCCAGACGCGGTTGAGCAGCTCCATCCCGCCCTCGGCGACCACGCCGTCGCAGAACTCCTTGCCGACGCGGTACTGGCGGAGCTTGAGCTCGAGGCCGAGCAGGCGCACGACGACCTCGCCGAGCCCACCGCGAGACCGGCGCCGCTCCTCGAGTAGCTCGCGAAGGCGAGCGCGGTCCTGGACGCGCGCGGGGTCCGCCGCGTCCATGACGTGCTCCGCGTAGCCCTCGACCGTGGTCATCGCCGCCTGGAGGCGCTCGAGCCGGGCCCTCTGGGACGGCCCTGCGAGCGCGGTCGCGAGCTCGCCTCGGAGCAGGCCGCGCAGCGTCCGCCGCGGATCGGTGGTGAGCAGCTTGCGCGCGAGCGCGGCGATCTCCGCTCCGCCGAGTCCCTCCGCGGCCGCGTCGAGCAGCCCCCGGAGCTCGCCGCGAAGGTGGTCGCGGAGCCAGGGCGTCGCGGTGAACTGGACCGCGTGGGTGACCTCGTGGGTCGCGATCCAGCTGACGAAGGCTCCGGCGTCGCCCCCCAGCTCGGCATGCGCTCCCGCCAGGTTCGGCCCCACCAAGTAGAGCCGCGGAGAACGCTCGGTCGGGCCGAGGGCGACGTCGAACTGGCCGAGCACGCGGCGCGCCCCGAGGCCCACGGCGGCGCCCGCCTCGGCCCCCGCGGCCGCACCGGCCACACGCCGAGCGGCAGCGCCGAGCGGGCCGGGAACGTCGATGCCCGAGGCCAGGCGCTCCTCGATCGGGGCCGACAGCTCGCGCATCGTGCGCAGCGCGCTGCGCGCCCACTCGGCGCGCCCGATGCCCTCGCCCCGCGGGACGCCCGTCCCGTCGAGGCCCGTATAGGCGCGAACCTGCTCCGTCGCGTCCTCGCAGGCCTCACCCAGGCGGTCCGGGGCGAACGGGCTCGCGGCCGCACCCTCGAGGCCGGCCTCTCCGGCGACGCCGAGCGCGATCCGCTCGGCGAGCCCCCACTCGACGACGCCGCGCCGGCTCATGTCGAGGCGGCGTCGACGGCTTCCTGCGCGCCCCGGAGCGTCTCGAGGCCGTCGGGCTCCAGCGCGGCGAGGACGTGGTAGCGCGCGTCGAGCCCCAGGTCGGCCTCGGCGAGGCCCGCGGGCGGAAGGTCGACGACGGCGCCGGCCTCGGTGGCGATGAGCTGGGCGGCCGCGACGTCGACGGACCGGCAGGGGCGCGTGGTGAGCATGCCGTCGAACCGCCCGGCCGCCACCCAGCAGACGGTTATCGCGATCGACCCGACGGACCGGAGGCGGAACGCGGCCCCTGAAAGCTCCCGCGCGACCGTGAGCACCCGCTCGGGCTTCGCCGCCTCGACCCCGATCACCTCGAGCCCGTAGCCCGGCCCGCGCGCCTCGATCGGGCGCTCGCCGAGTCGGGCCCCCGAGCCGCGGTGTGCCGTGAACTCCTCCTCGGTGCCGAAGTCGTGCACGAACGCCAGCTCGACGTCGGCCATCGTCGGGCCGGTGGCGAGAGCGATGCTCAGGCAGAAGGCCGGGATGGTCCGCCGCGCGTTCAGGGACCCGTCGATCGGGTCGATCACGACGACCACGCCGCTGTCGGCGCCGAAGACCACCTCGCCCCGCTCCTCCGAGACGGCGCGGAAGTCGAGGCCGAGCGAGTGAAGGCTCTCCAGCTCGGCGAACACGATGTCCTCGGAGCGCCGATCGAGCTCGAGCGTCCGATCGCCGCCCTCGCCCACGCCCTCGTACACGGTGCGCTCAGCTATCCCCGGAGCAGCCGCGAGCTCCTCCCGCATCCCGTCGGCCATTCGCCGGCACGCCTCGAGCCAGCGCTCGCCGAGCTCACCCGCGAGAGCATCGGTGATCTGCGCCGGGTCGGTGGCCATCGCCCCCAGGCTAGATGAGACTGGGGGCGGCGCTAGGTTGTGGCGGCGTGGAGGAAGGCAGGCCAGTTTCGCCGTTCGAGCTGACACCCGAGCAGCGCCGGGTGGCGGAGCACGGCGAGGGGCCGATGCTGGTCACCGGTCCGGCTGGAAGCGGCCGGACCGACGCCCTGGCCGCCCGCCTGATCGCGCTCTCGGACCGCGGCGTTCCGCCCGACCGCGTGCTGTGCCTCACGCGCACGCGCGCTGGAGCGTCGCGGCTGCGCGACCGGGTCGACGACATGCTCGAGGGCCCGCACGAGGAGCTCACGATCACGACCTTCGAGGCGGCCGCCGCCCGTCTTCTGTCGGAGTACGCGCTCGAGGCGAGGCTCGACCCGTTCTTCGCCACCCTCGGTCGAGCCGATCGGCTCGCGCTCGTCCTCGACCATCTCGACCAGCTGCCGCTCCGCCGTCACGAGATTCGCGGCAATCCGGCCGGTCTATTGAGGCGCCTCCTGGCGCGGATCGACACCGTCAAGCGCGAGGGGCTCGGGCCCTCCGACCTGCGTGAGCGAGCGCGGGCCCTCGAGCGCGGCGACGCGGGCGCCGCGGATCGAGAGCTCGCACGGCGGGAGGCGGAGTTCGCCGACCTGTACGAGCGCCACGATGCCCTCCTTCGCTCCAGCGGCGGGCTTGACGCAGCCGACGCGATCCTCACGCTCGCGCGGCTACTCGAGGACCGTCGCGACGTTCGCTCCGCGATCGCCGAGCGCTTCCCCTTCCTCCTCGTCGACGAGCTGGAGGAGGCCGCCGGAGCCGACCGGCGCCTCATCGACGCGATCGCGCTCCATCGCAACGTAGCGGCGGCCTGCGATCCGGCTCAGTCCACGCACGGGCTCGCGGGCGGGGGCAACGCTGCCCTCTCGGACTTCAGGGCCCGCTTCCGCGATGCGGAGCTCGTCGAGCTCCCGGCATCGGTCCGCACCGCTGGCCCCGTTGCCGAAGCGGGCCTCGCTCTGCGCGCGCTGGTGGACGGCGCCGGCGCCGGCGGCGCCGTCCCGCCGGATGAGCACGGCGCGGCGAGCCTACGGCTCTGGCGTTGCAGCGACGAGCGCGCACAAGCTCAGGCGGCCGCCCGCGAGGTCGAGCACCTCATCGCCTCCGGCACGGTGCGGCCGGAGCGAATCTGCGTCATCGCCGGCTCGGGGTGGCGGGAGGCCCGCGTCACGGCGGCTGCGTTCGAGGAGCGAGGCGTCCCGGTCCGTTTCCTCGGCGACGCGGCGCTCTACGGGCGTCCCGAGGTCCGCGACGCGCTCGCGTGGCTTCGGTTGCTTGCCGACCCGACCGACTCGGCCGCCGTCGTCCGCGCGCTCACGCGGCCGCCGGTGGAGCTCAGGTCGGTCGACCTCGCGCGGTGCTCGACGATCGCGCGGCGTCGCAAGCTCGACATGGTCTCGGCGGTCGAGGCGGCCCTCGAGAGCCCGCAGCTCGGGCCCGAGGCCCGAGACCGCATTCAGGCGTTCCTCCGGCTGCGAGGCGCAGCGGAGGCGGCGATGGAGGAGATGCGGCCCGACGCGTTCGTGCGCCGCCTCATCGAGCGAGTCGGGCTACGGCGCCAGCGCCTGTTCGCGGCCACGCCCGAGGCCGCGGAGCGCCTGCAGAGCCTCTCGAGGCTGGCCGAGCGCGCCAGCGAGTGGGCGCGGCGCGAGCCCCGCGGGTCGGTGCGCGACTTCATCCGCCAGCTCAGCGCGATCGCCGACGCCGGCGACCTCGATCTCGCCGCCACCGCGCCCCCGGCGCCGGGCGCCGCGGTGATCGCGGAGGCCCCACAGGTCAAGGGGCTCGAGTTCGACCACGTCTATCTCCTGGGCCTCACGAGGTCGGCGCTCGGCGGCGATCCGGCCCTCGGCTACCTTGCGGCGACCCGGGCCCGGCGGGCGCTGGTGGCGTCCTGGCCCGACTCCGGGCCCGACGGGGCGACCGCCCCCTCGCCCGCCTACGAGGCGATCGCGGCGGTGGCCGGCGACGACGCCGAGGTCCACGAGGAGGAGCTCTTCGGCCCGGCGGAGGGCCTCCACGCGACCTACCGGATGGTCCGCGACGAGGTGCTTGAGGCCTCGTGGCGCGCGGGCTCCTCGCTGTCGGAGATGCGGCTGGACACTCCCGCCGACGTCGACGCGGCCGTCGCGCGCTACCTCGAGCTCTTGAAGCTCGCGGCGCTGATCCAGCGTCCCGGCACCGAGCCCGCCGCGGAGGCGCTCGCCGCCCTGAACGAGCTGATCGCCCGCGTCGCCACCCCCGAGCAGCGGGCCGCGCTCGAGGCGTCACCGCTCGACTCCGTACGTCATCGGCGAGGAGCGCGACCGCGCCGCGCGGCGCGAGCTCGTCGCATCGCAGCGCGAGCCGAGCCTCGAGCAGTTCATCCCCCGCCGTGGCGACGGGCTGGCGCTCTCGGCATCGGACCTCGACCTCTACCGCACCTGCCCGCTCAAGTACAAGTTCGCCCGCGTCTTCGCGATCCCGCAGGAGCCGACGATCAACCAGCGGTTCGGGATCCTGATCCACCAGGTCCTCGAGCGCTTCCACAGCGAGGAGCTCCACCGGGGCGGCGAGGGCCCGGGATCGCCCCGGGGAGCCTCGACCGCCTGCTCGCGCTCTTCGAGGCCGGGTGGCGGCGGACGGGGTTCGGATCGTCCGACGACGAGCTTCAGTACCGCGACCGGGCCGTTGCGGCCCTCGCGCGCTATCACGAGCGCCACGAGCGCGCGGAGTCGCGCCCCGTGTGGCTCGAGCGGAGCTTCGCGTTCGCGATCGGCCCACATCAGCTGAGGGGCCGCGTCGACCGCGTCGATCGGCTTCCCGACGGCGGGTACGAGCTGATCGACTACAAGACGGGGGAGGCGAAGGGCGTCGCCGCGCTGGCCGACGACGTGCAGATCGCGCTCTACCGGCTCGGCGCGCGAGAGGCGTGGGAGGTGACCCCCGAGTCGGGGAGCTACTGGTACGTCCTCGACGACGAGCGGGTCACGGTGCCCACCGCCCCCGACGACTCGGAGCGGGTCGAGCGAACGGTGCTCGAGGTTGCCGCCGGAATCGAGGCCCAGGACTTCGAGCCGCGCCCGAGCTATGAGATCTGCTCGTGGTGCGACTACCGCCTGATCTGCCCGGCCAGCGAGGCCTAGGAGTCCTCGGCCGGCGGCTCCTCGGACCCCTGCTGCCGTAGGAACTTCTGGAACTCCTGGGCGATCGCGTCGCCCGACGGCACGTCGCCGCCCAGGTCGAGCTCCTCGGAGGCCTGCGCCTCCTCGAGCTGCGTGACGAGCTGGGCGATCTCGGGGTTCGCAGCAACCGCGCGGTCGACCTGCTCGTCGAACTGGTCAGCGGCATCCTCGAGCTCCGAGGCCTCGATCGCGACGCCGGTGAAGCCCTCGAGGCGCCGAAGCAGCGCGAGGGCGGCCTTGGGGTTCGGCACCGCCGCCACGTAGTGGGGGATGGCCGCCCAGAGGCTCGCCGAGGTGATCTCGTGGCGGCGGCAGGCGTCGTGGACGATCCCCACGATCCCCGTCGGCCCCTCGTAGGTCGATCGGGAGAGCCCGAGGCGCTCGACGAGGTCGGGATCCGAGGCGAGGCCCGTGATCGGCACCGGGCGGGTGTGGGCGACGTCGGCGATCAGCGAGCCGAGCGTCACGACCATCTCGACGCCGAGGCGGTCAGCCGCGCCGACGATCGTGTCGGTGAAGGTGCGCCAGCGCACGTTCGGCTCGATCCCGGACAGCAGCACGAGGTCGCGCTCCGCCCCGGGGACGCGCGCGCTCAGCATCACGTTCGACGGCCAGTCGACGTGGCGCGCCTGGCCCTCGGTGAGGCGGATCGTCGGCCGGTTGACCTGGAAGTCGTAGAACTCCTCCGGGTCGATCCGCGCGAGCGGCTCGGCGTCGAGCGCCGCCGCGACCGCCTCGATCGCGGCCGTGGCCGCGCTGGCGGCGTCGTTCCAGCCCGCGAACGCCGCGACGAGCACGGGCGAGCGCAGCGGCGGCGGCTCGCCCTCCCAAATCAGCGCATCGAGCGCGTTCACCGGCCGAATCTATCGTCCGAGCGCCGGTTCAACATCGACGCGATGGAAGCCGCAGCCGTCGAGCGCCCGTCCGCGCCGCGCGATCAGGAGCTCGCGACGGTGTCGGAGCTGCGGCCCGGCCGCCGCTTCGAGGGGCGCTTTGCCTGCGTCCGGCGGGACCGGCTGACTTCCAAGAACGGGTCCACCTACCTGGCGCTCGAGCTCCGCGACAGGACCGGCGCCGTCCAGGCCCGCGTCTTCCGCGAGGCGGACCGCATCGGGATGCGGTTCGAACGGGGCGACGCCGTGAGCGTGGCCGGGCGCGCGGAGCGCTACCGGGGCGAGCTCGTGACCGAGCTCGACGACGTGCGCCGGATCGAGCCCGGCCGCTACGACCCGGCCGAGTTCCTGCCCGCCGCCTACCGCTCGATCGACGAGCTCGAGGGGTTCCTCGAGCACCTCGCTCGCGAGGTCCATGACCCGGGCCTCGCCCGCGTCGTCGAGCGCACCCTGATGAGCGAGCCGGTCAGCAGCGAGTTCCGGCGCGCCCCGTGCAGCCGCGCGGGGCATCACGCGTACCTCGGCGGCCTGCTCGAGCACACGGTCTCGGTCGGGACCCTCGTCACGGAGGTCTGCCAGCTTCACCCCAAGCTCGACTCCGACCTCCTCATGGCCGCGGCCCTCGTCCACGACGTCGGCAAGGTGAGGGAGTTCACGCTCGGCGCGGAGATCGAGGTGAGCGAGGAGGGCCGCGCGCTCGGGCACCTCGCGATCGGCGCCGAGATCGTCGGCGCCGCAGCGCGCGACCTCGACGAGCGCCGGCGCCTCGCGCTGCTCGGATGCGTGCTCAGCCACCACGGCGCCGATCAGGGGCCGGCTCGGGGCCGGCCGAGCGGGGGCGCAACGCGAAGCGGCTTCCCGTCGGCGGAGGCGCTGGCGCTCTACCGGCTGAACGCGCTGGACGCCACGGTCAAGAACGCCCTCGAGCACGGGGCCTGAGGAAGGGACGGGTCAGCGAGGGAGAGTCAAACTCGGTCGTGATGCGGCTCGTCCACCGTATGGGGGCATTAGCCGCATCAGAGCGGCCGTCCCGACCGAGCTTGCCCCCCTCGGTGCCCGTTTTCTGGAACGACGGGCGCCGCCACCGCCCGACGGATCAGCTGGGCGGCCACGAGCAGCAGCAGCACCGCGAACGCCAGCTCCAGCGCCCGCTGCGATACGGCGTTCGAGACGAGAACGCCGATCAGCACCCCGATCGGCGAGAGGACACCGATGACGATGCCGTCGCGGAGCCGCACGTTGTCGTAGCCGTGTTGCCGCCACGCTCCCACGATCGCCACCGGCACGATCGCCAGGAGCGACGTCGACTCCGCGTGGAGCTGAGTCTGGTCGAGGCAGATCACGAGGCCGGGAACGAACAGGATTCCCCCGCCGACGCCGAGCAGGCCGCCCACGGCGCCGCCCGCGAACCCGAATGCCGCCGCCAGCACGTACTCCATCAGGGGATGATCAGCTCGACGGCGACGGCGACGATGAGGACGGCGAACAGGAGCGCCACCAGGCGTTCCGAGATTCGCTGCTGGAGCGCGGTGCCGGCGATCACGCCGCCGATCGCGGGCAGCGCGACGAGCAGCCCCTTCGGGATGCTCACGTTGCCCTCGATCCCCTGTCCGATCGCCGCGAACGCGGCGATGACGACGATCGCCGCGAGGCTCGTCCCGGTCGCCTCGCGCTCGCCGTACGCGAGCCAGAAGATCAGGAGCGGCACGATCACGCTTCCGCCGCCCACCCCGAAAAGGGCGCTGAATGCCCCCGCCGCCGTCGCGATCGCCCCGAGCTTCAGCCATCGCTCCCGCGGCATGGACGGCGATACTAGATGGGTGCTGGGAGCCGACGCCACGGCGCTGCTCGCGCCGCTTCGCGGCGAGCCGGGCCGCTCGGCGATCCTCTCCGACGTCGACGGCACGCTCGCCCCGATCGTCGCGGACCCCTCGGCGGCGGTCGTCCCCGACGAGACTCGAAGGGTTCTGGCGGACCTTTGCGAGCGCTTTGCCCTGGTCGCCTTCGTCACGGGCCGGCCCACGCTCGAGGCGCGGAGGATGGTGGGCGTCGACGAGGCGACGTACGCGGGCAACCACGGCCTGGAGATCCTCGCGCCCGGCGCCGACCGCCCGGCGACGGACGAGGAGGTCGCGGAGCTTGGAGCCCTCGCCAGAAGCCTCATCGAGGGCGTTGACCTCGGAGAGCTTCGCCACGAGGACAAGGGCCCGATCCAGGCGCTTCACTGGCGCGGCGCGCAGGAGCCAGAGCGCGCGCGCCGGCAGGCGGAGTTGATCGCGGCCGACGCCGAGGAGCGAGGTCTCTTCCCCCACTGGGGACGGCAGGTGCTCGAGCTGCGCCCGACGGACGCGGTCGACAAGGGGTCGGCCGTGCGAGGGCTGCTCGCGGACCGCGCGGCTCGACCTCGCGCTATTCGGAGGCGACGATCGCACCGACCTCGACGCCTTCGATGCCCTGGGCGAGATGGCGCGGGCGGGCGAGCTCGAGGCCGCGGTGCGGATCGGCATCGATTCCGAGGAGGCGCCGGACGGGCTGGCCGAGCGCTCCGACATCGTGGTCGACGGCACCGAGGGCTTCCTCGACGTCCTGAGGGCGCTCGCCGAGGAGGCCTGACGGCATGCCGTTCGTCGACCTCCTCCGCGTCACGGTCTTCCTCGTCGCCGCCGTCGCCACGGGGCTCGGCACGATCGCGGTCCTCGTGGCGGCCCAGAACGCCGACCAGACGGCGCTGATCGTGGCCGGTGCTTGGTGGTTCCTCGCAGCGGTGGCCGGCGTGTGGCTCGGCCGCGGCCGGCGGACCGCCGACCAGGTTCGGCGGGTGCTCGCCGGAGCGCGCACGACGACCTCGCTGCCGATGGAGAGCCCGGGCCGCATCGCGTTCGCCCGCCTGTGGCCGATCGCGGTCTTCGCAATCCTCGCCGGCGGCCTCGCGGCGATCGCGCCGCAGATCGCGGCGATCGGCGCCGGCTACGCGATCGGCGTCGCGCTCTCGTGGCGCCATCGCGAGGCCGCCGTGACGGCGATCGAGGAGCGCGACGGGGTTCGCTTCTTCGTCGAGCCCTCGAACGCGTTCGAGCCGCTCCGCCTGGTCCGTACGCCCGGGCTCGGCCGCGACCGCATGCCGGCCGGCCACCCGCCCCCGCCGCCAGTGGGCTGACCAACCCGCGAACGTCCCTCGCTGGGGGCTATGCGCGGTGTTCAGGGACGTTCGCGGGTCGTCGACGCCGCTTTCGCGGCCGCAGCGCCCGCAGGCTCCGCAGCGGTCGCGTGTTGGCGACCTCGGCCGCGGTCAGCCAGGCTCGGCGGGCGGTCCCGAGCCCGTACTTCATGTTCTCGAGGGTGCGGATCTGGTGGGCGTCGGTGTTGACGCAGATGAGCACGCCCGCGTCGGCCGCGAGCCGGGCGTGGCGCTCCGAGAGGTCTCGCCGGTTGGGGTTGCCGTTGATCTCGAGCATCGTCCCGGTGCGCGCCGCGGCCTCGGCGACGGCCTCGACGTCGATGTCGTAGGGCTCGCGGCGGTTGATCAGGCGCCCGGTGAGGTGGCCGATGCAGTCGGTGAGCGGGTTCTCGATTGCCGTGATCACGCGCTCGGTCATCGCCTTGCGCGAGATCCGGAACGACGTGTGCACGCTCGCCATGACCCAGTCCAGCTCCTCCAGCAGCTCCTCCGGGTAGTCGAGCTCGCCGTCGGTGCCGATGTTCACCTCCGAGCCGGCGAGGAGGCGGAACCCGCGCGGCGCCTTCTCGTTCCAGACGCGGATCTCCTCGATTCTCTCCGCCAGCGCCTCGGCTGTGACGTGGTCTCCGAACCCGTGCGAGGCGGAGTGGTCGGTGATCGCGAGGTATGCGTAGCCACGCGCCCGCGCCGCCTCGGCCATGTCCTCGAGCGACGCCTTGCCGTCGGAGAGGGTCGTGTGGCAGTGCAGGTCCCCCCGGATGTCGTCGATGGACACGAGGTCGGGGAGCTCGCCTTCGGCGGCCGCCGCAATCTCGCCGCCGCCCTCGCGGAGCTCGGGCTCGATGTAGGGCAGGCCGATCCGCTCGTAGACCTCGGCCTCTGTGCGATAGCGGGCGACGTCGCCGCTCTCGGAGTCGACGATGCCGTTCTCCGAGACCGAGAGCCCCATCTTCACCGCGCGCTCGCGGAGCTTCACGTTGTGCTCCGCCGACCCTGTGAAGTGCTGAAGGAGGTTCCCGTAGGCCTCGGGCGGGACGATCCTCAGGTCGACCTTGATGCCGTTGTTGGTCGTCGCTCGCATGCCGGCGGCACCGGGCTTGCCCGCGGCGGCGATGAGCGGGTGCGTGGCCAGCGAGCGGCCCAGCGCGACCGGGTCGGAGGCCGTGGCGATCAGGTCGATGTCCTTGCACGTCTCGGCCATGCGGCGGGCCGATCCCGCGACCTCGACCTCCTCGCAGGCGTCCTCGAGGCGCAGGGCCTCGGCGAGCTCCTCGGCGACCGGGAGCGCCTCCGAGAGCAGCACGCGTTCGGAGGCGCCCTCCCCGCCGAGGCGCTCGAGCGAGGCGAGCACGTTCTCCTCGGCCTTCGGCCCGAGGCCCCGCAGGCCCCTGATCCTCTGCCCCTCGGCGGCCGCACGCAGCTCGTCGAGCGAGTCGACCCCGAGATTCGTCGTAGAGGCGGCGCGCCGTCTTCGCGCCGAGCCCGGGCACTCGGGTCACCTCGATCAGCGAGGGCGGGTACTTGGCGAGCAGCTTCGTCATCGACGGGATCTCGCCCGTCTCGACGAGGGCGACGATCTTGTCCTGCAGCGTCTTGCCGATGCCGGGCAGCTCGGTCGCGCGACCCTCGCGCGCAAGCTCGGCCACGGAGACGGGGCTCTGGCGGATGACGCGAGCCGCCTCGCGGTAGGCGAGCACGCGGTAGCGGACGGCGCCGTCGAGCTCGTAGAGGGTCGCCAGGTCGGCGAAGGCGCTGGCGATCTCGGCGTTCCGCACGGCGCTCTTCACTCTAGATAGAGGCCCGCTGTCTAGATTGGCGCGATGCCCGATCCGGCTGCCGAGACCTGGCTCGTCATTCCCACCTACGACGAGGCCGACAACATCGAGGCCATCGTCTCCGCCGCGCTGGAGCGGCTGCCGCCCTCGCGTCGCGTGCTCGTAGTCGACGACTCCTCCCCCGACGGCACCGGCGAGATCGCCGATCGGCTCGCCGCGGCGGACCCTGCCGTCGCCGTCATCCACCGCCCCGCGAAGGACGGGATCGGCCCCGCCTACATCGCCGGCTTTGGGGCCGCGCTCGCAGGCGGCGCGCGGAGGGTCGCCCAGATGGACGCCGATTTCTCGCACGACCCGGCTGACCTGCCGCGATTGCTGGAGGGGCTCGAGCGCAGCGACCTGGTCCTCGGCTCGCGCTACGTCGACGACGGCGGCGTCGCCGATTGGGGCCCGCTGCGGCGCGCGATCAGCCGCGGGGGCAGCGCCTACGCGCGCGCGCTCCTCGGCGTGGGGAT
The DNA here is from genome assembly GCA_963771655.1 of uncultured Actinomycetes bacterium. Classification (GTDB taxonomy): domain Bacteria; phylum Actinomycetota; class Thermoleophilia; order Solirubrobacterales; family 70-9; genus JAWVFM01. The sequence continues at coordinate 457,777 of CAVYUG010000004.1, forward strand.
CCATGACCTCACCGGTGGCTTCAAGGCGTTCCGGCGCGAGGTGCTCGAGGCGATCGACCTCGACTCGATCTCGACCGCGGGCTACGCGTTCCAGGTGGAGACGACCTACCGGGCGATCCGCGCCGGGTTCCGGGTCGCCGAGGTGCCCATCACGTTCCACGACCGGCGCGTCGGGGAGTCGAAGATGAGCGGCCACATCGTGCTCGAGGCCGCGCTCAGGGTCCCGGCGATGCGGCTGCGCCGGCGCTGAGTCCACCGCGGCGCGTATGCTGCCGAGCCGGTGTAACGTCCGGCCCTCGGCCCTTACTTCAGTATGTATAGTATTGGCAGAGAACCTAATCGCAGCTAGGAGATCCACTTGACAGGCAAGCTCCCCGACGTAACCGACGCCACCTTCCAATCAGAGGTCGTCGACTCCGAGAATGCGGTCCTGGTCGACTTCTGGGCTCCCTGGTGCGGGCCGTGCCGCGTCGTCCACCCGATTCTCGAGGAGATCGACGCCGAGCGCGACGATCTGCATGTCGTGAGCCTGAACGTCGATGAGAACCAGGAGACGGCGGCGCGCTACGAGGTGCTCTCGATACCCACCCTCATCCTCTTCAAGGACGGCCAGGAGGCCAAGCGCGTGATCGGCGCGATGCCGAAGCGCCGCCTCGAGGCCGAGCTCGAGCCTGCGCTGGCCTAGCCCGGCGTGCACGACTGGGTCCTCTGGGTCCTCGTCACCGCGAGCGCCCTTCACGTGGTCGAGGAGCACGCGCTCGGCTGGCAGGGCTGGGCCGCGAGGTTCCTCGCGCCGCGGATCGGCGTGGCGCCGACGTGGACCGACTTCTGGGCCGTCAACGCTCTCCTGATCATCTTCGGGATCTCTGCCGCGATGGTGGGCTGGCGGGCGCCGGCTTTCGCCCTCGCCCTCCCGGCCCTCTGCCTCATCAACGCGATCGTTTTCCACGCCCTGCCGTCGGTGATGGAAGACCGCCCCAATCCCGGCGTCTTCACGGCCGTTTTCCTCTACGTGCCGATTGGGATCTGGGCATATGCCGCCGCATCGAGCGACGGCGTCCTCAGTGCCGGGACGCTGGTCCTGAGCGTCGTCCTCGGCGCTGTCGCAATGGCCTCCGTGGTGGTGCTGCTCGCCATCCAGCGCCGGTTCCGCTACCCGGACGTGCCGGCGCACGACCGCGGCTAGGAGCGCTCCACCCCGATCTGCAGCTCGCGCCCCTCGATGGTCGCCGCCCCGTCGCCGGCGCCGTCATATGAGACGGACGTGGCGAGCGTCTCGCCGGTCACGTAGGCCTCGTGGGCGCGGGCGGCCGCGACGAGGTCGTCGTCGCCGCCGAGGGTGAGCGAGATGCGGTCGGTGACCTCGAGGCCGGCCTCGCGGCGGGCGTTCTGGACCGCGTGGACCACCTCGCGAGCGAGGCCCTCCCGCCGCAGCTCATCGTCGATCTCGAGCTCGAGGGCGACCGCATGGCCGGCGGCGGCCTCAACCTGGTAGCCCTCGAGCGGCTTCATCACGAGCGTCATGTCATCGGGCCCCAGCGTGTGGTCACGCCCGCCCACGTTGACGCCGACCTCGCGGCCCTCGCGGATGGCCGTTGCCACTCCCTCCGCGTCGAGGGCCCCGACGGCAGCCGCGAGGAGGGGCATGTCCTTCCCGAATCGCGGGCCGAGGGTTCGGTAGTTCGGTTTCACCTCGTAGCCGACGAGCTCGGACTCCGTGGCAACGAACTCGATCTCCCTGACGTTCAACTCCGACGCCACGAGGGGGCTATGGGCCGAGATCGCCTCGCGCTCGGCCTCGTTCGCCACCACGATCGCCCGCCGAAGCGGCTGCCGCATCTTGATCCGGGAATCGCCACGGGCCGTTCGGCCGAGCTCGACCGTGCGCCGCACCGCGACCATGGCCGACTCGAGGTCGGGGTCCGCGAGGGCCTCGTCGGGCTGCGGGAAGTCCTGCAGGTGGACTGAGTCTCCGCCGGCGAGGTTGTCGTGAATGTCGTCGGCGACGAATGGCACGAACGGCGCAAGGAGCTTCACCACTTCGATCAGGCAATGACGGAGGGTGCCGAGCGCCGCTCGGTCGCCATCCCAGAACCGTCGCCGCGAGAGGCGCACGTACCAGTTCGAGAGCTCCTCCACGTAGTCGGCGATCGCCCGCCCCGCCGTGGTGCAGTCGAAGTCGTCCATTCGCTCGATGACGGTCCGGGTCGTCGCCTGGAGGCGGGACAGCACCCAGCGGTCCAGGTCGGTCTCGCTCGCCTGCGCGGCCGCAAGCTCCTCGCGGCTCGCGCCGTCCGCGTTCGCGTAGAGAACCAGGAACGAATAGGTGTTCCAGAGGGTCAGCAGGAATTGACGGAGGGACTCGCCGATCGTCTCGGTCGAGAAGCGGTAGCCGGCCCACGGCTGCTGGGCGGTGAGGAGGTACCAGCGGAAGGCGTCGGCCCCGTGGCGGCCGATCACGTCCCAGGGGTCGACGACGTTGCCGCGGCTCTTCGACATCTTCTGGCCCTCGGGGTCGAGGATCAGCCCGAGGCAGACGCAGTTGCGGTAGGACGAGCGGTCGAAGACGAGCGTCGAGACGGCGAGGAGCGAGTAGAACCAGCCGCGGGTCTGGTCGATCGCCTCGGAGATGAAGTCCGCCGGGAAGCGCTCGCCGAACTCCTCCTCCCCCTCGAAGGGATAGTGGAACTGCGCGAACGGCATCGACCCCGAGTCGTACCAGGTGTCGATCACCTCCTCGACGCGGCGCATCTCGCCTCCGCAGGCCTCGCAGCGGAGCGTCACCTCGTCGATGTATGGCCGGTGGAGGTCGTCGGGCACCTCGCCGCCGCGGTCCCGAACGTCGGCGACCGAGCCGGCGCAGAACCGCTCCGAGCAACGCTCCGCAGTGCACTCCCACACCGGCAGGGGCGTGCCCCAGTAGCGCTCGCGCGAAAGCGCCCAGTCGACGTTCCCCTCGAGCCACTTCCCGAACCGGCCGTGCTTGATGTGCTCGGGGTACCAGCCCGTCGCCTCGTTCTCGGCCAGCATCCGGTCGCGGACCTCGGTCGTGCGGATGTACCAGCTCGACTTCGCGTAGTAGAGGAGCGGCGTCCCGCAGCGCCAGCAATGGGGGTAGGAGTGCTCGTAGCGCTCGGCCCGGTGGAGGCGGCCCGAGGCATCGAGGGCCCTCACGATGTCGTCGTCGGCCTCCTTGACGAACCGCCCCGCGAAGTCGGTCACCCGCTCGTCGAACGTGCCGTCGAGGCGGACGGGGTTTTGAAGCGTGATCCCGTACCGCTCCCCGAGGGCGAAGTCGTCCTCGCCGAAGGCGATCGCGGTGTGCACGAGGCCCGTCCCCTCGTCGGTCGTCACGAAGTCGGCCTCCAGCACCGTGTGCCCCCGGGGGCCGTAGTCGGTGACGTAGGCGAAGGGCGGCTCGTAGCGCGTGCCCGCGAGCGCCGTGCCGGGCAGGTGCGCGAGCACCTCGGCGTCCTCGCCGAGGACCCGCTCGACCAGCGCTCGCGCGACCACGTAGACCTCCCCGCCCTCGCGCGCGCGGACGTACTCGATCTCGGGCCCGACCGCGACCGCCGCGTTCGAGATGAGCGTCCAGGGCGTGGTCGTCCAGACGAGCAGGTTGTCGCCGGGCTCGAGCGGACTCTCGGGGATCTGGTCGCTCGGCACGGGCTCGGTGACCGGCAGCTTCACGTAGACGGCCGGGTCCTCGACCTCCCTGTAGGCGCCCTCGTAGGTCACCTCGTGGCTCGAGAGCGCGGTCTGGTCGCGCGGGCAGTAGGGCACGACCTTGTGCGCCTGGTAGAGGCGGCCCGAGTCCCAGCTCTGGCGCAGCGACCACCACACCGACTCGATGTAGTCGTTCGTCATCGTCACGTAGGGGTCGTCGAGGTCGATCCAGAACCCGATCCGCTCCGTCAGGCGGTCCCAGTCGGCGACGTAGCGGAAGACCGACTCGCGGCAGCGCCGGTTGAACTCCGCGATCCCCAGCTCCTCGATCTCTCGCTTCGAGGAGATTTCGAGCTCCTTCTCAACCTCGAGCTCCACGGGGAGCCCGTGGCAGTCCCAGCCCGCCTTCCGCGGGACCTGGTAGCCGCGCATGGTGCGGTACCGCGGGTAGATGTCCTTGAAGACCCGCGACAGGACGTGGTGGGATCCGGGCTTCCCGTTCGCCGTCGGCGGGCCCTCGTAGAAGCTCCAGACCGGTGAGCCCGAGCGATTCGAGAGCGAGCGCGCGAAGACGTCGCTCTCGCGCCATCGCTCGAGGACGCGCTCCTCGAGCTCCGGGAACGACTGCTTCGGATCGACGGGCCGGAATCCGCTCACGTGCGGCGGATTCTAGGAGCGCGCCGGTAATGTCTTCGGGGATGGGAACGACCGAGGTCTCCACGGAGCTCTGGGGCCCCGAGACCCGCAAGGCGATCGAGAACTTTCCGGTCTCGGGCCAGCCGATCCCGACGCCCGTGGTGCGGTGGCTCGGGCGGATCAAGGCCGCCGCGGCTCGCGTGAACGCCGAGCTCGGCCTGCTCGACGCCGATCTCGCCGATCGCATCGCCGAGGCCGGCGATGCGATCGCCCGCGGCGAGCACGACGACCAGTTCCCGCTCGACGTCTTTCAGACCGGCTCCGGCACCTCGTCGAACATGAACGCGAACGAGGTGATCGCGAACCTCGCCGGCGACGACGCCCATCCGAACGACCACGTGAACATGGGCCAGTCGTCGAACGACGTCTTCCCGTCGGCGGTCCATCTCGCCGCGCTCGAGGAGGTGAACCGCGACCTGCTTCCGGCGCTCGACGGGCTCGCCAGCTCGCTGGAGCGCAAGGCCGACGAGTTCGCCGACGTGGTGAAGGCGGGCCGAACGCATCTCATGGACGCCGTGCCGGTGACCCTCGGCCAGGAATTCAAGGGGTACGCCACGCAAATTCGCCTCGGCGCCGATCGCGTCAAGGACACGCGCGCCCGCGTCGCGCAGATCCCGCTCGGCGGCACGGCGACGGGCACCGGCCTCAACACCCACTCCGACTTCGCCGCCCGCGTGCGCACCAAGCTCGCGGAGGAGACGGGCCTCGCGATCTCGCCCGCCGCCGACCCGTTCGAGGCGCAGGCCAACCGCGACGCGCTCGTCGAGCTCTCCGGGATGCTCAAGGTCGTCGCCGTCTCGCTCACCAAGATCGCGAACGACATCGCGCTGATGGGCTCGGGCCCGCGCGCGGGCCTCGCCGAGCTGCGGTTGCCCGAGCTCCAGAAGGGGTCTTCGATCATGCCCGGCAAGGTCAACCCGGTGATCTGCGAGGTCGTGCTCCAGGTCGGCAACCAGGTGATGGGCAACGACGTGGCGACCACGATCGCGGGCTCGCAGGGGCAGTTCGAGCTCAACGTGAGGATCCCGCTGATCGCGTCGAACGTGCTCGAGTCGATCATGCTGCTCGCCTCCGCCGCGCGCCTTTTCGACGAGAAGCTGGTCCGCGGCGTCGAGGCGAATCGCGAGAGCGCGACCCGCCACGCCGAGGCGACGCTCGCGGCGGCAACCGCGCTCAACCCCTACATCGGCTACGACAAGGGGGCCGAGATCGTGAAGGAGGCCGCCGAGTCGGGGCGCACCCTCCGCGAGGTCGCGATCGAGAAGGGCGTCGACGAGGAGACCCTCGCGAACGCTCTCGACTACCACGGGATGGCCCACCCGCACGAGTAACGATCGGGGCCCTCGAGCGACTACATGACATGACTGAGAACGGAGCACCCACCAGCGAGTCCCAGGCCCCCACCCGCACCGAGAAGGCGACTTTCGGTGCCGGCTGCTTCTGGCAGGTCGAGGAGAACTTCCGGGCGGTCCCGGGCGTCGTCGACACCGCGGTCGGCTACGAGGGCGGCCACGTCGACAATCCCACCTACGAGCAGGTCTGCACCGGAACCACCGGCCACACGGAGGTCTGCGAGGTCACGTTCGACCCCGACGAGGTGAGCTTCGAGGAGCTGGTGGCGAAGTACTTCGCCATCCACGATCCGACGCAGATGAACCGCCAGGGGCCCGACGTGGGCTTCCAGTACAGGTCGGTCGTCTTCGCCCACTCGGACGAGCAGGCGGAGATGGTCAAGCGGGTCATCGCGCGGTCCCAGGAGCACTATCGCAAGCCGATCATGACCGTCATCGAGCCCGCCGCGACCTTCTGGCGCGCCGAGGAGCACCACCAGTGCTACCTCGAGAAGCAGTCCTCGCAGGGCGGGCTGATGCGGATGCTGATGGGGCGCTAGCCCGACTGGCGCTCGATCTCCTCCAACGCCAGCCCGATCGCGGCCTCCCAGTAGCGGCGGCCGTGCTCGGCTGAAGCGGCCGTCGGGTCGCCGACGGCGCCGTTCTCGGAGATCGACTTCACGCCGCTCTCGAACATCCCCTTGACCGCCGACTCGAGGTCGCCCACGTAGCCGGCCTCGGCGCGGTCCATGTGGACCAGGTCGGGGTGGGTCGCGGCGAGCATCGAGGTCTCCCACTCGCCGGCATGGAGCCCGCCCGCCTCCATCGGCACTCCGAACTCGTCGCACCCCAGCTCCGCCACGCGGAAGAGAACGCCGAGGTCGGTGATAGCGACGACCCGCCTCCGCTGCTCCGCCGGCAGCTGCTCGAGCGCCTGGGCGAGTGGCGCGTAGTTGCCGCCGTGCGTCGGGACGAGGACGATTCGCCGGAAGCCGCCGCGGGCAAGCGAGCTCACGAGGTCGCCGACGATGGCGTGGAAGGTCTCGTCCGTGAGCGAGAGCGTTCCGGGGAACGCCAGGTGATGGCTCGAGCACCCGACGCGCACGGTCGGTGCGACGAACGCGTCGAGGCGCTCCGCGAGCTCCCTCGCGAGGTGATCCCCCAGCAGCGCGTCGGTGGCGAGCGGCATGTGCCGCCCGTGCTGCTCGGTCGCCCCGAGGGCGATCACGACCGTGTCGCGACCGCCCTCGAGCTCGGCCTCGACCTCAGGCCAGGAGAGCCTGTCGAGGTCGAGAGCCCCCAACGCGCGCCTAGGCGTCCATCTCCAGCGCGACCTCGCACTGGTCGATCGAGGCGCGGGTGCCGGGGGTGTCACCGGTGTCCATGTTCTGGAGCACGGTGCCCGCTGCCTGCATCTTCTCCTCGCTGTCGAAGAAGCCGACGAAGATCGCCGTCCCCTGCGAGGCGTCGAAGAGCAGCTTCATCCCGGTCGAATCGACCCCCTCTGGGGGTCCGCCGGCCTCCTGGACCCTCGCCTTGATCGCCTCGATCCGGTCGGGGGTCACGTCGGTGAACCTGACAGCTCGCGCGTACATCCAAACTCCTCCTCGGTCGGTTGGCAAGACCCTATGCCACCGCGCTGGCCTGAGGATCGTCTTGAGGCGGGATCCTCGATCACGGGCGATGGCCATCGTCGCGGCGCTTGCGGCGGTCGTGGGCTTCGCGACCAACGCCTTCGTGGCCCACCTCATCCCGTTCCTGAAGAACGTCGGCGGCTAGGCAGGCAGCCCTCAGAGGTTCACGGCGACGTACTTCGTCTCGAGGTACTCCTCGATGCCCTCGTTGCCGCCCTCGCGGCCGATGCCGGACTGCTTGACGCCTCCGAAGGGCGCTCCCGCATTCGAGACCATGCCCTGGTTGAGGCCGATCATGCCCGTGTCGAGGCGCTCGCAGACACGCAGGGCGCGCTTCAGGTCCCGCGTGAAGACGTACGCGACGAGCCCGTACTCGGTGTCGTTCGCGGCGGCGATCGCCTCGTCCTCGGAGTCGAAGGAGCGCACCGGCGCCACCGGTCCGAAGATCTCCTCGCTCAGGACGCGCGCGTCGTCGCTGACGTTCCCGAGCACGGTCGGCTCGTAGAAGTAGCCGGCGCCGTCCACGGCGCTGCCGCCGACAACCGCCCTCGCGCCCTTGCCGACCGCGTCCTCGACCAGCTCGGCCACCTTCGAGCGCTGATCGTCGTCGATCAGGGGCCCGACGTCGACGTCGCCCTCGGTACCGCGGCCGACCTTTAGGCTCCCCATGCGCTCTGCCAGGCGCTCAGTGAACTCGTCGGCGATCGACCCGGCGACGTGGAAGCGGTTGGCCGATGTGCAGGCCTCGCCGATGTTCCGCATCTTCGCGGTCATCGCGCCCTCGATCGCAGCGTCGAGGTCGGCGTCCTCGAAGATCAGGAAGGGGGCGTTGCCCCCCAGCTCCATCGACACCTTGAGCACGTTCTCGGCCGACTTCTCGATGAGCTTGCGGCCCACCTCGGTCGAGCCCGTGAAGCTCAGCTTGCGAAGCCGGGGATCGGAGATGACCGGGGCGGCGACGGCGCCCGACGAGGAGCTCGTGACGATGTTCATGACGCCCGGCGGGAGGCCCGCCTCCTCGAGCAGCTTCACGAGCGCCAGGGCAGAAAGGGGCGTCAGCTGTGCCGGCTTCCACACCATCGTGCAGCCGGCGGCGATCGCCGGGCCGACCTTGCGCGTGCCCATCGCCATCGGGAAATTCCATGGCGTGATGAAGAACGACGGCCCGACCGGCTGGCGCATGACGAGCACGCGGCTCTGCGCGTTGCCCGCGACCTTGTAGTTGCCGTCGATGCGCAGCGCCTCGCCGGAGAACCAGCGGAAGAACTCGGCCGAGTAGGCGATCTCAGCCTTCGACTCGGCCACCGACTTCCCCATCTCGAGCGTCATCAGGAGCGCAAGCTCGTCGGCTCGGTCGCGGAGCGCCTCGAATGCGCGCCAGAGGATCTCGCCGCGCTCGTTGGGCGCGGTCGCGGCCCACTCCTCCTGCGAGGAGACCGCCGCGTCGAGAGCCGCGACCGCGTCCTCCGGCGTCGCGTCGGCGATCTCGCACAATGTCTTGCCCGTGGCGGGGTCCTCGACTGCGAAGCTGTCCCGTCCGCTCGCCGGCCTCCATTCGCCGCCGACGTAGAGATCGGTGGGGACGCCGTCGAGAACCGCGTGCTCATCCGTGGCAATGCTCATCTTCACCTCCGAAACCGCTTTCGATCCAGACTACCCTCGCCCGACTCGATGAAGCCGGGGCAACGAGCAGCCGTGGGCGCCCTCGCGCTCTTCGCAGCGACTCTGGCGCTGTCGCCGGCCGAAGCGAGCGCGCGGTCGTGGCTCGTCAAGGGGCGGGGGTGGGGCCACGGCGTGGGAATGAGCTCATACGGGTCCTACGGCTTCGCGCGCCACGGACGGACCTACGGCCAGATGCTCGGCCACTACTACCGCGGCACGCATCTCGGGCACGTCAAGGGCCGCACCGTCAGGGTGCTGCTGTCGGCCGGGACGAGCTCGGTCGCGTTCTCGAGCGCGACCTCCGCGTGCGGCCGGCAACTGCGCCCGCGGCGGTCCTATCGCTTCCTCGCCGCCGGCTCCCGCGTCTCGCTGGCGAACGCAGCCGGGCGCCACCTCGCCGGCTGCGGCAACCGCGCCGCGGCGGCGGGCGGCCCGATCCGGGTCGCCGGGAAGGGGACCTACAGAGGACGCCTGGTCGCGCGCGGGGGGGGCGGGATACAGCTCGTAAACAGGGTCGGGCTCGAGGGGTACACGATGGGCGTGGTGCCGAACGAGGCGATCCCGAGCTGGCCGCAGCCCGCCCTGCGCGCCGAGGCGGTCGCGGCCCGCACCTTTGCCCTCGCGGCCAAGCACCGCGGTTCCTTTGACGTCTACGCCGACACCCGCAGCCAGGTCTACGAGGGCAAGTCGAGTGAGATCGCCGCGACCAACCGCGCGGTCCGCGCGAGCGGCGGCAAGATCGTCAAGTACCACCAGCGGATCGCGACCACCTACTACTCGTCGACGTCCGGGGGTCACACCGAGAGCATCCAGTTCGCGTTCGTGGGCGCCCATCCCGTGCCGTACCTGAAGGGGGTGCGCGATCCCTTCGACGGCGCCTCCCCCCTCCACACCTGGAGGCTGCACCGGCTATCGCCGGCCAGCTTCGCCGCGAGGCTCAGCGGCCTCTACTCGGGCCATCTCCGACGCATCAGGGTGCTGAAGCGAGGCACCTCGCCGCGAATCGTCTACGCGCGCGTTGTCGGCTCTCGAGCAAGCTCGCGGGTGACCGGCCCGGAGCTTCAGTCTCGGCTCGGCACCTACAGCACGTGGATGAGCTTCAAGCGGGTGCGCGCGAAGGCCCAGCCGGCGCGGGCCCCGAGCACCGTGCCGAGCCTCCCGCAAGGCACCGGCGGGCCCTCTCAGCCGTCGGGGTAGGGCTGCAGCGGGATCCCGCGGGTGTCGTCGTGGGAGCCGAATTCATAGGCGGCGGCGCCGTCGAGCTCGACTACGGCAGCCTTGTGGCGAGGGCGCTCGACGGTGAGCTTCAAGTCGGCGATCGAGCAGTTGAGCGTGTTGTGCTCGGGCCCCTTCGGGTCGGCGTAGATCCATCCCACGAAGTCCTTCTTGTGCGCCGCGACGCGCCCCGTGATGGAGACGTTCTTGCCGGGAAGCGTGAACTCGCACCCTGTCGGCTCCTCATGGAACTCGGTCCCGTAGACGCGGTCGAAGCCGCCGACCCGCAGCGGCTCGCCGTCGAGCACGAGCCTGCCGTTGGCCACCCAGGGCGTCGTCCACGGCCCGACCTTGATCCGGCCGGCCGCGACGTCGATGTAGTCCCCCTCGCGGCCCCCGAGGCCCGACCCCTGGATCCAGACCCACCGTTCCGCGTGCTCGGTGCCCCAGTTGTGGCCCACCATCCCCGGCCACGCGTCGATCGCCACCCGCTCGCCGTCGATCGCCACCTCGCCGTCGAACTTCGTCGCCGGATACGGGCTCAGGAACTTCGTCTTCGGCAGCCGCGTCCGATAGAGGCGCTCATAGCGGAAGGTGGTGGAGGGGGTCGGCGCCATCGGAGAACCGCATGTCCCAGCTCGCCTCGACATCCGGAAGGGAGATCGAGCCGACGAGCCGCCCCGGCTCGACCGACGCAGCCCCGATGCGGATGAAGCCACCCTCCGGGACACCGAGGTCCGACGCGTTGACCGTGGACTTCGCGGCTCGGGGCGCGGCGCCGGCCGAGTCGAAGAAGACGAACCAGAGCGAGGCCGTGAAATCCTCGCCCGGTCGCTTGTGGACCGTGTAGCGGATCCACGCGGCCTGCCCGCCACCGGGCCGATTCGCCTTCACGTAGAAGCTCTCGTAGTGACCCGCCCGCTCTCGGATCGCGGGGAACCGTGCCTCCGTCCGCATCCCGCGCACCCTATCCGGCGTCAGAAGCGGACATGGACCAGCTCGCCGTCCTCGACGACGTAGTCCCGACCCTCGATTCGCAGCAGGCCCCTGTCCCGGGCGGGCGCGTAGCCCCCGGCCTCGACCAGGTCGCTCCAGCCGATCACCTCCGCGCGGACGAACCGCGCCTGGATGTCGGTGTGGACCTTCCCCGCCGCCTCCCAGGCCGTGCCACCGCGTCGCAGCGCCCGGGCCATCGCCTCCTTCCCCGTGTCGGCCGTGAAGAAGGCGATGAGGTCGAGCAGCTCCCAGGCCGCGGCGATCACGCGTTCGAGGCCGGCCTCGGCGATCCCGAGCTCGCCGCGCAGCTCGGCCGCCGCCTCGTCGTCGCCGAGGTCGGCGAGCTCCGCCTCGACCCGGGCGCTGATCGCCACCACGCCGGCGCCGCGGTCCGCCGCGTGCTTCGCGAGCGCGGCCGGCGGCTCGTCCTCACCCTCGGCGATGTTCGCCACGTAGAGGACGGGCTTCGACGTCAGCGCCGCGAGCTTGCGAGGCGCGTCGGCCGCGGCCTGCGGCACCGGCACGTCGCGCACCGGGCGTCCGCCGGCCAGCGCCTCCACCACCGCTTCCAGCCAGTCGCGCTCGGCGACCGCCTGCGCGTCGCCCGATCGGGCGCCCTTGGTTACCCGGGCCAGCCGGCCCTCCGCCTGCTCGAGGTCGGCGGCCAGGAGCTCGGTCTCCACCAGCTCGGCGTCGGCGACCGGGTCGATCCGGCCCTCCGGATGCGGGACGCCGCCGGCGTCGTGCGCCCGCACGACGTGGCAGATCGCGTCGGTCTCGCGGATCGCGCCGAGAAAGCGGTTCCCAAGCCCCTCGCCGGCGGAGGCCCCGCGGACGAGCCCCGCGATGTCCCAGAACTGCACCGTCTCGGGCACGACCTTCGAGGAGCCGAGCGTCGCGGCGATCGCCTCGAGCCGCTCATCGGGAACCGCGACGACGGCGACGTTCGGGTCGATCGTCGTGAAGGGGTAGTCACCCGTCTCCGCTCCGGCCCGCGTGAGGGCGTTGAAGAGGGTCGACTTGCCGGCGTTCGGCAGCCCGACGATGCCGATCCTCACGTGGGCTCGCCTCTGGCGGCGACGAGGTCGATTAGGCGCTCCTCGAGCGAGCGCTCGCCGACGCCGGGCACGAGCCCCCCGATCGCGAGGCCGAGGGCCGCGCCGGCGAGGACGTCGCTCGGGTAATGGAGGCCGAGGTACGGCCGGGTGGCGCAGATCGCGCTCGCGAGACCGTAGAGCGGCAGTCGCGTCCGCGGCTCCACGCGCCCGAACGCGGTTGCCGCCGCGAACGACGAGGTGGCGTGAGCGGATGGGAAGGAGAGCGAGCTCGGCGCGCCGGCGAGTGGCGGCAGCCCGCGCAGGTCGGGGCGCCGGCGTCCCACGACGAGCTTGACGGCGAAGTTGATCCCGACCGCTCCGGGACCGATCGCGGCGGCGCGGAGCCAGCGGCCGCGGCGCGCGGGGTCCGCCGCCGCGGCGGCGAGACCGATCGCCGCCCACACCGCTCCCCACTCGCCCAGCCGCCCGATCGCGATCATGGTTGCCTCGGCCGCGGGCGAGTGCCCACGCGTCCGCATCGCTCGAAGGACGCGGCGGTCCAGCGACGGCATCTCAGCCCTCGAGGCGGGCGAAGTACCCGACCCAGGGCCCCTCGCGCCGGACGAGGTCGAGGCCGGCCGCCTTCGCCCGCGCCTCGAGGGCGCCGGGCGTGACGAAGTGCGGGTCGCCGGCGAGCTCGCCGACGACGAGGCGGCCGGTCGGCTTGAGGACGCGCGCGAGCTCCCGCAGTGCAGCCTCCTGGTCGGGAATCTCCCCGAGGACGGTGGTGAGGATCGCGGCGTCGAACGAGGAGTCCTCGTAGGGGAGCGAGCGGGCGTCGCCCTCCGTCGGATGGAGGTTCTCGAGCCCGCGCTCGGCGGCGCGGCGCATCGTGTGGTCCAGCATCTCTCGCTGGATGTCGAAGATGTCGACCCGGCCGTCCGGGCCCACCCACTCGGCGAGGTCGAGCGTGTAGTAGCCGGTTCCCGGCCCGATCTCGAGGACCCGCTCGCCTGGGGACGGGTCAAGAACCCGGCGCAGCCGCGCCCTGCGTGATCAGCGGGTGAGGGGCCTCGACCCAGAATCGCTGGCTGTAAGGGCAGGCCGAGGGGTTCTTTCGCCACCAGAGGGCGACCCCGGCGATCGCGGCGACCGCGAGCAACGCCAGGCGGCGCACGAGCGCTCCTAGCTTCCTGCGAACCCGATCGAGTGGGAGCGATCGGCGACGCGCAGGAAGACGACGGTGCTCAGGTTGATGACCAGGGTCTCGTCCTCGGTCGTCATCTCGTGCCAGCCATCGCCCTCCTCGAGCGCCGTGCGAAGCGCCCTGAGGCCGTCCTCGTCGAGGCGGGCCGTCACGACCTGGCCGATTCCGAGTCCGATCTCGACCTTCGTCAACTCAGCCATCAATGCTCTTCCGCCGGTTCCACGATCTCGGTCAGCACCCGCCCGCTCGATCGCGGATGAAGGAACGCGACGCGCGAGCCGCGGATACCGAGCCGTGCCGTCTTGTCGATCAGCTCGATCCCGTCGTCCGTGAGGCGCTGGAGCGTCGCGTCGATGTTCTTGACCCGGTACGCCACGTGATGGAGGCCCGGCCCGCTGCGCTCGATGAACTTGCCGACGGGGGAATCGGGTGCGAGCGGGCGCAGCAGCTCGACGTGGCCGTCGCCGACGTCCAGGAGCGCGGCCTCCACGCCCTGTTCGTCGACCGTCTCGCGGTGCACGAGCGGCATCTCGAACGTTCCCTCGTACAGTGCGATCGCGGCGTTGAGGTCGCCCACGGCGACACCGACGTGGTCGATCAGGCCGAACATGCGGCGCGAAGTCTATTCGGGCGGCGGTGGCGGCTTGGACGCGAGGACCTCGGTCCGCTCGCCCGCCACCTCGGGCGCGGGCTCGGGGCCGCGGTCCGGCTCCGCCTCGTTGGCGCGCTCCACGCGACGCCGCGAAAGGATCTCGACGATCTCGTCGCGCTCGATGACCTCATTGCGCATGAGCTGCTCCGCGATCTCGTCGAGAAGGTCGCGGTTGTCGACCAGCAGGCGGTGCGCGCCCCGATAGGCCTCCTCGGCGATGGCCTGCACCTCCTCGTCACGGGTGCGACGCAGGGCCTCCGAGGTCGACATGTCGTCGGCCGGAAGCTGGTGCGAGCGGATCTGGGTGCCCATCGCGTACTCGTAGACCATCGACCGCGCGATCGCCGTGACCCGTGCCAGGTCGTCGGCGGCCCCGGTCGTTATGCGGCCGAATGTGATCTGCTCGGAGACGCGGCCGGCGAGCAGGACCTTCATGTAGTCGATCAGCTCGGCGCGCGACTTGAGATAGCGGTCCTCCTGGGGGAGGTTGAGCGTATAGCCGAGCGCCTTCCCCCGGGGAACGATCGAGACCTTCTGAACCTTGTCGACGGTGGGCAGCAGCTCCGAGACGAGCGCGTGACCGGCCTCGTGCCAGGCGACGACGCGCTTCTCGTGGTCGGTTATGACCTTGCGGGTCTGGAGCCCGGCCACGACACGCTCGAAGGCGTTCTCGAAGTCGGCCTGGGCGACGAACTCGCGGTGCGCCCGCCCGGCGAGGATCGCGGCCTCGTTGGCGAGGTTGGCGAGGTCGGCCCCCGTAAGGCCGGCGGTGTGACGAGCCACGCGTTCGAGGTCGACGTCCTGGGCGACCGGCTTGTCGCGCGTGTGTACGTCGAGGATCTGGCGGCGGCCCTTCATGTCGGGCGGCGGGACGAAGACCTGGCGATCGAAGCGGCCCGGGCGAAGCAACGCCTTGTCGAGCTTCTCGAGCATGTTCGACGCCGCCATGACGATGACGCTGTCGCGAGCGTCGAAGCCGTCCATCTCCACGAGTAGCTGGTTGAGCGTCTGGTCGCGCTCTCCCGAGATGTCCGAGCCGCGCTGCGCGCCCACCGCGTCGAGCTCGTCGATGAAGACGATGGCCGGCGCGTTCTCCCGCGCCTCCTTGAAGAGGCGCCGGATCCTCGCCGCGCCGAGCCCCGCGAACATCTCGATGAACGAGGACGCGGACTGGCTGAAGAACGTGGCGCCGGATTCGCGCGCGACCGCCTTGGCGAGAAGCGTCTTTCCGGTGCCGGGTGGCCCGTGCAGCAGGATGCCCTTCGGGACCGTCGCGCCGAGGCGCTTGAAGCGCTTTGGGTCCGAGAGGAACTCCACGACCTCGCGCAGCTCGTCCTTCGTCTCGTCGATCCCCGCCACGTCCGGCCATCCAACCGCGCTCTTCGACCGCGGCGTGATCTCCTGCGGCTTCGTCCGCGGCATCAGCTTGAAGGTCCGCCAGACGATGTAGACGAGCAGGCCCATGAGGAGCAGCGGCCCCCACACCTGCACGTAGTTCTGAAACTCGTACCAGCTGATGTTGAAGATCGCGAGTGTGCCCATGCCGAACGAGGCCCCTGAGACGTGGCCTAAACGGTATCGGCAGCGGGCGCGCCTGCCTGAACGGATTCAGCCGCCGCCTCCGCGCGCAGAATCTCGTCGAGCGCGGCCTTCCCCACCTCGAGCTGCTCCGGCGTGGGCTCGCGCGTCGAGACGACGCGCTGGATCTCGCGGCCGGTGGCGTGCACGGCGCGCCCCACCGGGGACGCCGGGCGACGGTCGGCGTAGGCGAAGAGCTCGACAGCCCCGGAGACGCTCCCAAGCCCGGCGGCCGCTCGAGGTATCGGTCCCGGCCGGGGCACGAGGCGATCCACGATGAGCTGCCCGGCCGCCGACAGGACGAGGAGCGGCGCGATGAGGTTCGAGCCGCAGCGGTCGTGCTCCTTCGGCGCCGTCGTGGGGTCGGTCGAGCCGTGCTCGTACGCGCCGATGGCCTTGTGCTCCACGCCATGGTACGACGCGAGGTCACGGTCGCGCAGCGCGGCGAGGGCCGGCAGGACGCCGAGGGCGGAGACGAGGCCCTCGCGCGCGATGGTCGTCGGCCTCGCGCGGCGCACGACGAGGCTCGCCAGGGTGGCCGCCGCCGCGGCGGCGATGACGCGGCCGTCCTCGAACGGCAGGCGTGCCGCAGGCAGCCCGCGACGCGCGGCGGGCAGCACCGCGAACGCCTCGGCGAGGCTCAGCGGGCCGCGCAACACGGGCAGGCGCCCAAGGGCGCCGCGGCGAAGCACCGGCTTCGGGCCGGAGGCGACGTCGATGCGCCCGTCGGGCGTGCGAGCCGCAGCCGCCCAACGCGTGGGCCCGTGGATGAGCAGGCCGTTCCGCAGCGCCATGCCGCCGAGCCGAAGCGGCGGCGTTTCGCCGGTCGCGCTCATGCTCCCAGCAGCTCCAGGGAGACATCGCGGAAGAACGTCGCCGCGTACTCCACGTCGGCGGCCTTCACCCGCTCGTCGGCGCCGTGGACGAGGGAGAACGCCTCCACGAAATCCATCTCCCGCTGCGGGCAGAACCCATAGACGGTGGCATCGGGGAAGGCACGCCGGAACCAGTTCGAGTCGCTGAAAGCGGGCATCGCGATCGGCACCACGCCGGCGCCCGGATCCGCCCGCTCGATCCACGACGAGATCGCGTCGGCCAGTGGCCCGTCGGCCTCGGACCGGTTGCCGACATGGCGCTCGGTGAACTCGACGTCGTGCTCGGGGAGGCCGGCGTCGGAGAGAACCCCGGTGATGCGGTCGGCCACGTGGTCCTCGCCGAGCCCGGGAGGGACCCGGCAATCGACCAGGACCTCGGACTGGGCCGGAATGACGTTCGCCTTCTCGGAGGCCCACACCCGGGTGGGGGTCATCGTGACGCGGAGCATGGGCTCGGCAAGGAAGCCGGCGAGCTCCGGCGAGCGGTCACGAAGACGGCTGAGCGCGGCCTCGAGCTCACCGGCGCCCGCGCCCTCGAGGTCACTTCCGTCCATCGCGCCGAGGAAGGCGACCCCTTCGGGGGTCGCCTCGAGCGGTGGCTGTGAAGCAAGGCTCGAGATCAGCGGCGCGAGCTTCAGGAGCGCGTTGTCGCCGATGGTGGGCACCGACGCGTGCCCCGCCCGCCCCCGCGTGCGGAGCTTGAAGCGAATGATTCCCTTCTCGCCCGTGCAGAAGGGGTAAAAGCGCTGACCGTCGAGCTCGAAGACGACGCCGCCGCCCTCGTTCAGGACGTAATCCGGCGCGAGCTTCTCGGGATGCTCGGCGCAGAGCCATCGCGCCCCGAGGGAGCCGCCGGTCTCCTCGTCGGCGACCGCGGCGATGAGGAGCTCGCCGCGCGGCGGGCGCCATCCGGCGCGGCCCAGCGCGACGGCGGCCGCGACCTCGGCCGCGACCTGCGCCTTCATGTCCTGAGCGCCCCTGCCGCGGACCTCGCCGTCGACGACGTCGCCGGCCCACGGGTCGAAGCTCCAATCATCCGGGTCCGCCCTCACGGTGTCGACGTGGCCGAGCAGGCAGAGGGTGGGACCGTCGCCCTCCCCTCGGAGGCGGGCCAACAGGCTCGTGCGCCCGGGTTCGGGGCCGAGCAGCTCGCAGTCGAACCCGGCACCGGAGAGATGGTCGGCGAGCATCGAGGTGGCCGCCTCCTCGTTGCCCGGGGGATTGACGGTGTCGATGCTGATCAGGTCACCGAGGAGCTGCACGGCGGTCGCGCCGAGCGCCGACCCGTTCTCGACGGCAATCTCCTCCACCTACCTGAGGTTACCCTCGGGTGCGTCTTGAGACTGTTCGATACCGACCCCGACGTCGGGCAGCCGCGCACCGGCGTGCCGCTCGAAACGGCGCCGCTCGCGGCCCGGATGCGTCCGGCGTCGCTCGACGAGCTCGTCGGCCAGGAGCACCTGCTCGGGGCCGGCTCGACGCTCAGGACCGCGATCGAGGCGGCCGAGCCGCACTCGGCCATCCTCTACGGGCCTCCGGGTTCGGGCAAGACGACGCTGGCGCGGCTCATCGCCGCCTCCGCGGACGGCGCCTTCGAGGAGCTCTCGGCGGTGGCGGCCGGGAGACCCGAGGTCCGCGAGGTACTCGCGCGCGCGGTCGAGCGCCGCAAGGCCGGCGTCGCGACGATCTTCTTCCTCGACGAGATCCACCGGTTCAACAAGGCCCAGCAGGACGCGCTCCTGCCCGCGGTCGAGGAGGGGCTCGTGACGCTGATCGGCGCCACGACCGAGAACCCCTACTTCGAGGTCAACTCGGCATTGCTCTCGCGCTGCCAGATCTACGAGCTGCGAGAGCTCGGTCCGGGCGACCTCGAGGGTCTCCTTCGGCGCGCCCTCGGCCATCCCGAGCGCGGCATCGCCTCGGCGCCGGAGGTGACCGACGAGGCCCTGCGGCTGATCGCCGAGCGCTCGGGCGGCGATGCTCGGGTCGCGCTGACGGCGTTGGAGCGCGCCGTCGAGGCAGTGCGTGCGGCGGGCGACGGCGCGGTCGGCGTCGCCGAGGCCGAGGACGCGCTCCAGCGCAAGGCGATCCTCTACGACCGCGAGGGCGATCGCCACTACGACTACATCTCCGCCTGGATCAAGGCCACCCGCGGCTCCGATCCCGACTCATCGCTCTACTACCTCGCCGCGATGCTCGAGGGCGGGGAGGACCCGAGGTTCATCGCGCGGCGGATGGTCATCCTCGCGTCGGAGGACGTGGGCAACGCGGACCCCAATGCGCTCGTCATCGCGACGGCGGCCGCGGCCGCGGTCGACCGGGTGGGCCTTCCGGAGTGCGCCCTCAACCTCGCCCAGGCCGCGGCCTACCTCTCGCTGGCGCCGAAGTCGAACGCCTCCGCGGTCGGGATCTGGCGGGCTAGCGCCCACATTCGGAAGGACGGAGCCCAGCTCCCTCCCGACCACCTGCGCGACGCCCACTACTCCGGAGCGAAGAAGCTCGGGCGCGGAGAGGGGTACGTGTACCCGCACGACGAGCCCGGGGGCGTCGCCGACCAGCCGCTCGCGCCTCCGAGCCTCGAGGACGAGCGCTTTTACGAGCCGACCGATCGCGGTCTCGAAGCGGAGCTCGGCAAGCGCCTGGACGAGCTGCGCCGCCGCCGCTCAGACCGCAACTAAGCGTGCGATAGAGACCGTCCTGGGCAGACCCTTCAGGAGCGGGTCTAACCAGGACGGCCCTAAATGGACCGGCGTCAGGCGCCGTACTCGAAGCGCACGATCTGCAGCCCGCCGTGCTTCGGCCGCGTGCAATGAGCCTTCCAGAGTTCCTCTCCTACCTGACGTGTGTGGCATGACCAGCCGTTGAAGCTGTGCTCGCCGGTCTTCCAGAACGTACGCGCCACTTCGCGAGCCGGGCCGCACGCGAGCCCGTGAGCCCGTACGTGGTACCAGCCAGCGCCGCTGTGATTCTGCGAACCGCAGTGGTGGAACGTCTTCGAGGCGGCCGAGGCCCCACCCGTCAGTGCTGCGGCCGCGACCGCAGCTATCACGGCCGCAATGGCCGATATTGCGCGTGCCCTTCGCCGAACTTCGTTCATCTCTACCTCCCGGTCGGTATCCCCGCGTGAACCTACCCGGACCACCGCAACCAACTCCTCCGCCCCGGTGTTTCGAGGGTCGGAAACGACCAGGGGGGAGTGCTGATGCACAGTTACCTCAAGACCAAGCTGGGGATCGTGGTCGCGGCGGGGGCGCTTGCGCTTGCGTCCGGAGCGGCCGCGCTCACGATCGTCGGGACACCGGGCGACGACGACATCGTCGGCTCGCCCGGCAGGGACAGGATCGCGTCCCGGGCCGGGAACGACACGATCCACTCGCTCGGCGGCAACGACCGCGTCCGCGCAGGCGAGGGCGACGACAACGTCGATGCCGGGTTCGGCCGCGACAAGGCCATCGGTTACGACGGCAATGACGTGCTCGACGGCGCCGAGGGCCACGACCTGCTCGTGGGCGGCAAGGGCGATGACCAGATCGCCGGCGGCACCGAGGGTGACGCGATCTACGGCAAGTCGGGCAACGACACCGAGGACGGCGGAGCGGGCAACGACCGGATGGGCGTCGGGGTCGGCGTGGACACCGAGTTCGGTGGAATCGGCAACGACCGCATGTGGGCGCTCGCGAAGGCGGACGTGCCGCTCGAGGGCGTCGATACCGTCGACGGCGGTCCCGGCAACGACCTCATCCACACGCGTGATGGCGAGCCGGACAACGTCACCTGCGGCGATGGCCGTGACCGGGCCAAGCTCGACAACGTGGACGTCATCACCGACGCTACGCAGGAGAACCCGAACGGGTCCTGCGAGAAGGTCGAGCGCGCGGAGGAGACCGGCGAGCCGGAGCCGGGAAGCAACCTCTAGCCAGGGCGCTCGTGCAGCGGGGGCGGGAACCCCGGGCCGCCGGCCATGAACTCGCAAGGCCGTCGGACGGGGAGCCCGCCCCCGCCGTACGCTCGTAGAATCGCCCCTGCATGGGCACCCTCGAGTCATTCAACCCGGCCACCGGTGAGCTCGTCGGGACGGTCGAGACCATCGGGCCGGGCGACGTCGCCGGCGTTGTGGCCGAGGTCGCCGAGGTTCAACCGTTCTGGGCCGAGCTCTCGCTCGCCGACCGGGCGCGGTACCTCCGGCGCGCCGCGAACGTGCTCGTCGACGAGGTCGACGAGGTGGCGCAGCTCCTCACCGCCGAGCAGGGCAAGCCGATCACCGAGAGCTACACGATGGAGGTCGTCCCCACGATCGACGTCCTCAATTGGTGCGCGAAGAACGCGCCGAAGATCCTCGCCGACGAGCCCCTCTCGATGTCGCAGCCGCTCTTCGCGACCAAGAAGGCGAAGCTCACCTACGAGCCGATGGGCGTCATCGGGATCATCTCGCCCTGGAACTACCCCTGGTCGATCCCGTTCGACGAGGTCGTGATCGCGCTCGCCGCCGGCAACGGCGTCGTCCTGAAGCCGGCGAGCCTCACGCCGCTCCTCGGCGAGCGGATCCGCGAGGTGCTCGAGCGGGCCGGCATTCCCGAGGGTCTCGTGCGCGTCGTGCACGGCGGCGGGGCGATCGGCGAGGCGCTCTGCGAGGCCGAGGGCGTCGCGAAGGTGTTCTTCACCGGCTCGGTCGAGGTGGGCAGGCACGTGGGCGAGGTTTGCGCAAGGAACCTGAAGGGCTCGGTGCTCGAGCTCGGCGGCAAGGACCCGCAGATCGTGTGCGCCGACGCGGATCTCGCCAACGCGATCTCGGGCGCGGTCTGGGGCGGGTTCTCGAACGCCGGTCAGACCTGCTCCGGGATCGAGCGGACCTACGTCGTCCGCGACGCTGCCGACGAGTTCCTGGCGGGCGTCACTCGCGAGACCGAGCGGCTCACCGTCGGCGACCCAACCCGCTGGGACACCGAGATCGGCCCGATGGTCTCCGAGGACCAGTACGGGGTCGTCACGGACCTCATCGACGATGCCGTCGAGTCCGGAGCCGAGCTCGTCTACGGGGGCCCGCGAGAGGTGCCCGGGTTCTCCGGCAAGTTCATCGCGCCGACCGTGCTGACCAACGTCGAGGCCGACATGCGAATCATGCGCGAGGAGATCTTCGGCCCGGTGCTGCCGATCACCGTCGTCGACGACGAGGCGGAGGCGATCGAGCGCGCCAACGACTCCGACTTCGGGCTCGGCGCCTCCGTCTGGACGCGCGACCGGGCCAAGGGAGAGCGGATGGCGCGGAGGATCGAGTCGGGGATGGTGTGGCTCAACGACCACTCCTACACGCACGCCGCGTGCCAGTGCTCGTGGGGCGGCGTCAAGGACTCCGGGATCGGGCGCTCGCACTCGAAGTTCGGCTTCTATGAGTGCGTGAACATCAAGACGGTCGCCTGGGAGCCGGGCCTCACCCGCGACTTCTGGTGGCAGCCCTACGACGAGACGCTCGGCAAGGCGGTCAGGGCCTCCGCGAAGCTGCTCTACGGCCGCAACGGCACGCGCGTCAAGGCCCTTCGCGATGGCGGCATCCCGCTCATGAGGGTGACGGCCCGCACGACGCGCAAGGGCCGCTAGCTGGCGAGTTGTAGTCGCTATCCGACTACAACTCGCATCCCGAGGCGGGATTTGTGGACAATCTCAAACGCTTGTCCACCACCCTTCCCAGCCAGCTCGAAGCGACCACGCCTGAGGCCGGGCCCACGCTCGATCACGCGATCGAGCTGACCGGCCTCGGCCGCGAGTTCAACGAGCGGCCAGTCCTGCGCGACGTCACACTGTCCCTCGAGCCGGGTGCCACCCTCGCCGTCCTCGGGGCCAACGGCTCGGGCAAGTCGACCCTGCTGCGCATGCTCGCCACCCTCCTTCGCCCCACCGCCGGGACCGCCCGCGTCCTCGGCAACGAGTTGCCGAAGGGAGCCTGGCGCGTCCGCGGGAAGGTGGGCCTCCTGGCGCACGAGCCCCTCCTCTATCGCGATCTCACCCTCGTCGAGGCATTGACGTTCCATGCCCGCCTGCACGGCATGGGGGACGCCACGAGCGACCGTGTTGCCGGCCTCCTCACCGCGGTCAAGCTCGACCGAGCCGGGGACGAGCTCGTGCGCAACCTCTCGGCCGGCATGCTCCAGCGCGCGGCGGCCTGCAGGGCGGTCCTCCACGAGCCCGAGCTGCTCCTCCTCGACGAGCCAACCGCCCACCTCGATCCGGTGGCCGCCGACCTGGTCTCCTCGCTGCTAGCCCGAGCGCCGGGCCGGACCCGGGTCGTGGTCAGCCACGACGTCGACGCGGCGGTCGAGGAGGCCGATCGTGCCCTGGCCCTGCGCCCCGACGGCACCGTCGCTTACGAGGGCTCGGCGCGGGATCTTTCTCCGGGCGACGCACGGGCGATCTACGCGGGACGGGCATGACCGTGGCCGCCTTCCGCGCCATCCTCGCCAAGGACCTCCGCGTCGAGCTCCGCACGCTCGAGTCCGTGCCGGCGATGGCGCTGTTCGCGGTGACGACCTTCGTCCTCTTTCGCTACGGGCTCGACCGCGACTCGCTCTCGGGCAGCCTCGCCGCCGGCGTGCTCCTCGCGACGGTGCTGTTCGCCGCCCTTATCGCGGTCAACCGACTGTTCGTGGCCGAGCGGGACGAGGGCGGGTTCGACGCGGTCAGGCTCGCGCCGGTCGACGTCACCGCAATGTGGGGAGCGAAGGCGGTGGCGCTCTTGGTCTACCTCGCGGCGCTCGAGCTGATCGCGGTGCCCGTCTTCGCCGCGTTCTTCCTCGACTCGTGGGCGGGCATCGGCCCCCTGGTCGCGGTGCTCGCCCTGGCGGACGTCGGGCTGGCCGCGGTCGGCGCGCTCGTCTCCTCGCTCGCGGCCAGCTCACGCGCCCGCGACCTGGTCGCTCCGCTCGTGCTGCTGCCCCTCCTCGTCCCGCTCATGATCGCCGCGGCCAAGGCGGCCGCGCCGCTTCTGGCCGCAGGAGGTCCTTCGTACGGCGAGCTGGGCAAGTGGCTGGGGGTCCTCGCTCTCTACGATTTGACGTTCGCCGCGATCGGCTACGCGGTGTTCGACTTCATCGTCGAGGACTGAGGCCGATCAACCCGCACAGATGAAGCTGCCAAGCCTCAAGTACACCGCGCTCGGCGCCGTCGCCCTACTCGGCACGGGCTACGCCCTCGCATTCTTCTACGCGCCGAACGACGCCGACCAGGGCTTCATCCAGAAGATCTTCTACCTCCACGTGCCGCTGGCGATCACGGCGCTCGTCGGGTTCGTCGTGGCCGCGGTCTTCGCGATCCTGCACCTGCGAAGCGGCGATGCGAAATGGGACGCCCGGTCCTACGTCGCGATCCACATGTCGGTCATCTTCGGCGTCGCCGTGCTGCTCACCGGGGCCATCTGGGCCCGTGCCTCGTGGGGCAAGTGGTGGGTGTGGGACGAGCCGACGCTCGTCAGCTTCCTGATCGTCTTCCTTCTCTACTGCACGTACTACCCGCTCCGCTACGCGATCGCGGACCGCGACAGGCAGGCCCGCTACGCCTCGGTCTTCGCGATCACCGCCGGCGCCTTCGTGCCCCTCAACTTCCTCGCCGTCCGGGCGGCGGCGCCGCTGGTCCACCCGCGGGTGTTCGCCACGGCGAACGGCGGCCTGCCGGGGTCGATGATGCTCACGTTTGGAGTCTGCCTCGCCGGCGCGGCGCTTCTGTGGGTGACGCTCGTGCGCTTCGAGCTCGCCGCCAAGGCGGCGCGGGGCCGGCTGCGGCGCCTTCGGCGGGCGATCGAGGGCACCGAAGGCGTGGCCGGTGGCGGATCGCGGATCGCCCCGCCGGTGCCGAGCGGAACGGCCGGCAGCTGATGCCCGCCCTGCCCCTCGACGAGGCGGGCAAGTACGTCGCCGCCGCCTACCTCGTCTTCCTCGTGCTGCTCTTGATCTACGTCTCGATCATGGCGGCCAGGCTCTCCCGCATCGATCGCGAGCTGGGCGAGCTGGCCGACCTCGCGGAGCGCCGCAGCGCGGAGCCGCGGCCCGAGCCCGACCGTGAGGAGGTGCCGGCGTGAGCGAGCTGCTCGCCCTCGGCGTCTCGCACAAGACCGCTCCGCTCGAGCTGCGCGAGCGTCTCGCGCTTCCGGAGGGGCGCGCGGCCGGCGTGATCCGTGAGCTGGTCGAGACCGCTGAGGTCCACGAGGCGGCGGCGATCTCCACCTGCAACCGCACCGAGCTGTACCTCTTCGCCGCGGACCCGGTGGGCGCTGAGTCGCGGGCGCTCACGGTCCTCGCGCGCGAGGCCGACACCAGGCCGACGGAGCTCATCGGGCACCTCTACTCGCTGCGCGGGGCCGACGCGGCGATGCAGCTCTTCCGCGTCGCCGCCGGCCTCGACTCGATGATCCTCGGCGAGGCCGAGGTGCAGGGCCAGGTGAAGCGCGCATACGAGCTGGCGCTGGTGGAGGGCGTCACCGGGCCCGTCCTGAACCGCCTCTTCCGCGGGGCCCTCGCGGGCGGCAAGCGGGCTCGCTCGGAGACTCGAGTCAGCGAGGGCGCGCTGTCCGTTCCCCAAGTTGCCGTCGAGCTCGCCCAGCGCACGCTCGGCGACCTGGCTGAGCGGCGGGTGCTCGTCGTGGGAGCGGGCGAGACGGCCGAGCTCACGGCCCGGGCCCTCGCGGCCCGCGGGGTGGAGGCGGTGTTCATCGCAAACCGCCGCTACGACCGCGCGATCGGGCTGGCCCAGCGGTTCGGCGGCCGCGCGGTCCGCTTCGAGGACCTGCCGGAGCAGATGGAGGCGGCCGACATCGTCGTAGCGTCGACGAGCTCGCCACACCACGTGATCGAGCGCGACGCCCTCGCCGAGGTCATCGCGTCCCGCGACGGCAGGCCGCTTCTCTTGATCGACCTCGCGGTCCCGCGCGACATTCACCCGTCGTGCCGCGAGCTCGTCGGCGTGAGCGTCCACGACATGGACGACCTCCAGGCACTGGTGGAGCGCAACGCGAGCGGCCGCGAGGGCGAGGGCCGGCGGGCGGAGGCGCTCCTCCGCTCTGAGGGCGCCCGGTTCGAGCGCTGGCTCGGCACGCAGGATGCGCTGCCCACGGTCGCCGCGCTGCGGCGCCGCGCCGACCAGGTGGTCGCCTCCGTCCTGGCGGAGAACGAGTCCCGGTGGGACTCGCTCAGCGACGCCGATCGCGCTCGCGTCGAGGCGCTCGCCCGCGCGGTCGCCAGCCGGCTCCTCCATGAGCCGACGCTGCGGCTGAAGCGGGGCTCCGACGAGGACTCCCACGTCTACGTCCACGCCCTGCGCGAGCTGTTCGGGCTCGACCCCGAGGAGGCTCCGCTCGCTGACGCCGACGCCGAGGTCCGCTCGATCGGGTCCGAGCGGCGCCGGCGCGACGCGTCGCACTAGTGACGCCGGCCGGCGCCGGGCTTCGCATCGCCACCCGAGGCAGCGCTTTGGCCCTGGCTCAGGCGGAGACGGTCGCGACGCAGCTCGGGGGCGCCGAGCTCGTGGCGGTGCGATCGACCGACGCCGAGCCGGGGGACAAGTCGCGCTTCGTGCGCGGCGTGGAGTCGGCCCTGGTGGCGGGCAAGGCGGACCTCGGCGTGCATTCGGCCAAGGACCTGCCCGGCGAAGGCACGCGCGAGCTCGTGCTGGCCGGGGTGCCCGCTCGCGAGGACCCGTCCGACGCCTACATCGGATCGGCGAGCTCGCTCGCCGACGTCCCCGAGGGCACGCGCATCGGGACCGCGAGCCTGCGCCGCCGCGCGCAGCTCGCGGCCGCCCGCCCGGATCTCGAGATCGTCGAGCTTCGCGGCAACGTGGACTCGCGCCTCGCCAAGCTGGCCGCGGGGGAGTGCGACGGGCTTGTCCTGGCGCTGGCCGGCCTGCGGAGGCTCGGTCGCGGCGGCGAGGTGGCGTTCGCATTCGGGATCGGGGAGATGACGCCGGCCGCGGGCCAGGGGGCGCTCGCGCTGCAGGCGCGCGAGGGCGACGAGGAGGCGGCCTCCTCCGCGGGTTCCATCACGGACCGCTCCGCCCTCGTGGAGCTCACCGCCGAGCGCGCGGCAGTGGCGGCCCTCGAGGCGACCTGCGACACCCCGGTGGGCGTCTGCGCGCGCCTCGGCGACGGGGTCCTCGCCGTCCGCGGGTTCGCCGGCCTTCCAGACGGGTCCGAGTGGGTCCGCGACCGCGTGGAGGGCGATTCCGACCAGCCGGCCGCGCTGGGCGAGGCCCTGGCCGAGCGGATGCTGGCGGCGGGCGCGCGCGACATCCTCGAGCGAGCGGGCGAGGAAGCCGCCTCATGAGTGCCGCGCGCGCCGGCGTCGTCTACCTCGTCGGAGCCGGGCCCGGGGACCCGGGCTTGGTGACGGTTCGCGCCCTCGAGCTCGTCGCGAGCGCCGATGCGATCCTCCACGACCGCCTGATCCCGCCCGGCCTGCTCGACGCGGCCCACGCCGACGCCGAGCTCGTAGACGTCGGCAAGGGGCCGGGGAGCGCCGAGGTCCCCCAGGAGGAGATCGGCTCGAGGCTCGTCGACCTCGCCAGGGCGGGTCGCAGTGTCGTGCGCCTGAAGGGGGGCGACCCCTTCGTCTTCGGCCGGGGCGGCGAGGAGGCGGAGGCGCTCGCCTCCGCCGGAGTTCCGTTCGAGGTGGTCCCCGGCGTGACGGCCGGCGTCGCCGCGCCGGCTTACGCCGGGATCCCCGTCACCCACCGCGACGACGCCTCCGCCGTCGCCTTCGTCACCGGCCACGAGGATCCGGAGAAGGAGTCCTCGGCGCTCGACTGGGACGCTCTGGGGCGGTTCCCCGGCACGCTCGTCCTCTACATGGGCGTGAAGCGCCTCGGCGAGATCGCCGAGCGGCTGATCGCGGCGGGGCGCCATCGAGGTGAGCCTGCCGCGGCGGTCGAGCGGGGAACCCTGCCCGGGCAGCGCGCGCTCGTCTCCACCCTTGCCGAGCTTCCGGGCGCCGCGGAGCGCGCGGGGCTCAAGGCGCCCGCCATCGTCGTCATCGGGCCGGTCGCGGCGCGGCGCGAGCAGATCGCGTGGCTCGAGCGCCGTCCCCTCCATGCGCGCACGGTCGTCGTGACCCGCGCGCGGGCGCAGGCGAGCGGCCTCGCGGGCCGCCTGCGCTCCCTCGGCGCCGAGGTGGTCGAGCTTCCGGCGATCCGGATCGAGTCGCGAATCGACTCCGAGGCGGTGCGCTCGGCCGTCGCGAGCATCCACTCATACGCCCTCGTGTGCCTCACGAGCGCGAACGGGGTGCGTCTGCTCTTCGACGCGATGGCCGCTCAGGGCCGCGACGCGCGAGCCCTCGCGAGCGCGACCGTCGCCGCGATCGGGCCCGGGACCGCGTCGGCCCTGCGCGAGCACGGCGTCATCGCCGACGTGGTGCCCGAGCGCGCCGTGGCGGAGGCCCTCGCAGAGGCGCTCGAGGAGCTGCCGGTTCGCGGCAAGCCGGTGCTCGTCGCCCGCGCCGCCGAGGCTCGCGACGTTCTCCCGGACGCGCTCCGCGAGCGGGGCGCCGAGGTCGACCTCGTCGCGCTCTACGAGACGGTGGCCGAGCCGCCGGACCCGGCAGCCGTCGAGGCGGCCCGGGACGCCGACTACGTCACCTTCACGTCGTCCTCGACCGTGCGCAAACTGGTCGGAGCGCTGAATGACGAGATGCCTGGCGGGGCCCGGGTGGTGTCGATCGGCCCGATCACGAGCGAGACGGCGCGTGAGGCGGGCCTCGAGGTCGCGGTGGAGGCGGCACGTCACGACGTCGGCGGCCTGGTCGACGCGCTGCTTGCGGACGTGGCTGCGCGGAAGTCCGTTGACGCCTAGGATCCGAGTGCGTAGGGTTTACTTGAAACCAGGTACATGGGGAATGGGGTAGCGCCGGTGGAACCCGAATCTGAATCGCTCGGGCCCGAGGACGTCGTGGGCGCGGCGCGGGCCGCGGGCCGCGACTTCGACATCGGCCGAGACCTCCTCTGTACGTCCGATTCAAGCGGGTACTTCACTTCGCTGAACGTCGGCTGGGAGCGTCTCCTCGGCTGGAGCCGCGAGGAGCTCATGTCGCGCCCGTTCATCGAGTTCGTGCATCCCGACGACGTCGAGCGGACGGCCGCCGAATCGGCCAAGGTCACCAATCCCGACCAGGAGCTGGTCGACTTCGAGAACCGCTATCGCTGCCGCGACGGCGGCTGGCGCTGGCTTCACTGGAGCGCCCGCTCGGACGGGACCACCTGGTTCGCGGTGGCGTTCGACGTCACCGAGCGCAAGGAGACCGAGGAGCACCTGCGAGGGGTCCTGACCGAGGAGTTCCTCCTCGCCTACAGCCAGCCCATCCTCGACCAGCTCGGCGTGCTCGCGCAGGAGGAGCTGCTCGTGCGCCTGCGGGGCCCCGGAGGCGACGGGGAGGTCATCGTTGCCGAGGAGTTCGTCCCCGACGCCGAGCGGACCGGGCTGATCGGGATCGTCGACCGCTGGATGGCGAAGCAGGGAATAAGGCTCGCGGAAAACGGACGGGTCGCCGAGGTGAACCTGTCGGCCGCCTCGCTCGGCGACGAGCTCCTCACCGCCGAGCTCGCCGACGACCTCGAGTTCGCCGGCGACGGCGCGCAGAGGGTGATCTTCGAGATCACCGAGACGGCGGCGATCGAGAACCTCGACGCGGCGATGGCGTTCGCAGACCGGCTCGCCGGTTTGGGTTGCCGCTTCGCGCTCGACGACTTCGGCACCGGCTACGGCTCGATCACGTACCTCCGCCACCTGCCGGTCGACTACCTGAAGATCGACACCACCTTCGTGCGCGGCGCGCGCGAGCGGCCAGAGGACCTCGCGATCATTCGGGCGATCGTGGCAATGGCCGGGGAGATGGGCGCCCGCACGGTCGCCGAGGGGATCGAGGACGCCACGACGCTCCAGCTGCTCCACGAGTCGGGGGTCGACTACTGCCAGGGCTACCTCCTGGGGCGCCCGGCGCCGATCGCGACCTGATCCCGCTACAACCTGGGCCGGTGGCCCGCCCGATCACCTTCCTGAGCGACTACGGCTATCGCGACGAGTTCGCGGGCGTGTGCCGCGCCGTCATCGCGCGGATCGCCCCCGAGGCAACGGTCATCGACCTCACCCACGGGATCGACCGCCACGACGTCCGCGGGGCGGGCCTCGTGCTCGCCGCCGCTCTCCCGTACGCCCCGCACGGCGTGCATCTCGCGGTCGTCGATCCCGGCGTCGGCACCCCGCGCCGCGCCGTCGCGGTACGTGTGGCGGAGGGCGACCGAGTGCTCGTCGGCCCGGACAACGGCCTTCTCTGGCCCGCGGCCGAGCGCCTTGGCGGCGCGGTCGGGGCGGCCGATGTGACGCTCTCCCGGTTCCGCCTCGAGCCGATCTCGGCGACCTTCCATGGTCGCGACGTGTTCGCCCCCGTCGCGGCTCATCTCGCGGCCGGGGCATCGCTGGACGAGGCCGGGGAGGCGCTCGATCCCGCCGACCTCGTGCGGATGGAGGGCTCGGCGGCGTTGATCGAGGCCGGGCCGGTCGTGCGGGCCCGAGTCAGCCGTGTCGACGGCTTCGGGAACCTGATCCTCGATCTCGCCGAGGCCCAGCTTCCGGAATCCGGACTCAAGCTGGGGCGCCCGGTGCGCGTCGCCACCGGCGACGAGGACCGCGAGGCGATCTTCACCCGCACCTTCGCCGAAGCCCCCGACGGCGCGCTGATCCTCTACCTGGACTCGTCCGGAAGCGCGGCGCTCGCCGTCAACCGCGGGAGCGCGGCCGCCGACCTGGCGCTCGGCCCCCTCGACGAGGTGGTCCTACAGGTCGCGTGAGCGCGCTCGGCCAGCCGCGCCGGCATCTCCGCGTCGCCGGCTCCACGAACGACCTCGCTCGCGAGCTCGCGGCCGCCGACGCGCCGTCAGGCACCGTCGTGACGGCCGACGAGCAGACCGCCGGCCGCGGCCGCTCCGGGCGGCGCTGGAGCGCGCCACCCGAGGCCGCATTGCTGGCGAGCGCCATCCTGCGGCCGCTCGACAGGCGTCACTCACTCCTGCCGCTCGCGGTTCCGGTG
Organism: uncultured Actinomycetes bacterium; assembly: GCA_963771655.1. Taxonomy (GTDB): domain Bacteria; phylum Actinomycetota; class Thermoleophilia; order Solirubrobacterales; family 70-9; genus JAWVFM01. The sequence continues at coordinate 488,383 of CAVYUG010000004.1, forward strand.
GCGGTGTGCGAGGCGATCGAGGCGCTCGCGCCGGTCGAATGCCGGGTCAAGTGGCCAAACGACGTTTGGATCGAGAGGAGGAAGGTCGCCGGCGTCCTGATCGAGGCCCGCCCGCCCGAGTGGGCGGTGATCGGGGTGGGAATCAACCTCGCCATCGCCGACGATGCCTTTCCCGGCGATCTGCGGTGGCCGGCGACGTCGGTCGGCCACGGGGTCGAGGCCCAGGCGATGCTCGACGCGCTCTGCGAGCGCCTCGAGGCGTGGGTTGAGGCGCCGCGAGAGCGGACGATCGCGGCCTTCGCGCGGCGGGACGCGCTCCGGGGACGCGAGGTGAGCTGGGAGGGCGCCGGCGGCGCGGCGGGCTCGGGCACCGGCACGGTGGCGGGCGTCGATCGAGACGGCAACCTGGTCGTGGAGATCGAGGGCTCAGGAAGCGTCGCGCTTGGGGCCGGCGAGGTGCAGCTGGTCGCGCCTCAGCGCGGCCTGCCCTCCTCGTAGCGCTCCAAGCCGTCCTCCGGGACCGGCTCCCAGGGCGCCGCGTAGGCCACGAACGTGCGCCAGCTCGGCCGCACGCCGGGGTCACCGTCGAAGGCGCCCATGCGGATGCTCATCTCGTGCGGGTCGTCGGGGTTGCGGCTGAAGAGATGCGCGCCGCACTCGCCACAAAAGCACTTCTCGAACCCGCCCTCGGGGTGCCGCCAGGCCTTGACCAGCTCCTCGCCGCGCAACAACCGAAACGTCCCGCCGTCGATTCGCGCCTGGGCCGATGACGCGGTGCCGGTCCGGCGCTGGCAGCGGGTGCAATGGCAGTAGCCGGCGGCCGGCGCCGGCTCGGTGAGCTCGAAGCGGACTCCGCCGCAAAGACAGCCGCCGGTGAGGCACGGCTCCGCCACGACCGCTCAGTCCTCGGACGCCTCGGTCACGGCATCCTCGGTGTCGGCGAGCTTCTCGCGTCCGTTGCCGCCGTTTGCCTCGCCCTTCCCGCGCCGCCTGCGGCGCTTCGATCCGGATTTCGGGAAGTTGCGCAGGAGCTCCCGCGCCACGGCGGAGGGCTTGCGCGCCATGCGCATCCGCGCCCCGCGCAGCACCTCCTCGGCCTCGGGGGTATGAGCCACCGCCGCGGCCAGCAGCGCGATCGCGAGGCGGCGGTCCTGCTGGCGAGCGGCGTGGACGAGGCGGCGGGCGTTGCGGCCGTGGGCGCGAGCCGAGGAGTTGACGAAGAGGCCGAGCAGGCGCTTCGTCTCCGGCCAGCGCTGCACGGCGTACTGCTCGTGGAGGTCGCGGGTCGTCTCGGCGAGTCGCCAGACCCAGGCCTGCGCCTGGTCGCGGCGCCCGATGCGCCGCTCGGCGAGGGCCTGCAGCAACGCCTTCGCGCCGGCGCGGCGCTCGTCGCGCGGCCAGGTGGCGACCACGTCGACGGCGTCGTCGAAGGGCTCGGCCTCACGCAGGGCAGCGATCTCCCCGAGCGCCTTCAGCCGCAGCTGGTGGTTGCGGTTGCGCTGGACGCAGGTGACGAGGAAGCGGCGGCGCAGCTCCTTCGCCTGGTCGTGCTGGAGCATGGCCTTGGCGCGGCGCCAGTTGGCCGAGGTGACGCGGGCGCCGGCGAGCGCCGCCCAGGCGTGCTGCTCGGAGTAGTTGAGGTTCTCGACCGCGATCCGCCAGAGCTCGCGCTCCAGCACGGCGAGACGCCGCTCGGGATCGTCGGACACGGGGACGACTCGCCGCTCGACCCTGATCCGGCGCCCGCGCCCCCTGCGGACCGGCCCCACGACCACCGCGCCGCCGCGATAGACGTCACGGTCGAGCAGACTGTGGAGGGTGACGATCGTCTCGTCGTGGGTCGTTGCCGGGTGGACGAAGTCGATGACGAGCCCCGACTCCTTGCCGGGGTTGCGGCGCGTCACGCGTCCCACGCGTTGCTGGTAGACGCGTCGTGAGGCGGTGGGCGCGAGATGCATGCAGATCGTGGCGCGAGGCGAGTTCCAGCCCTCGGCGAGCAGCATCGCGTTGCAGAGCACGTCGACCTCGCCGCGCTCGAAGGCGGCGAGGATCTCGGCGAGCTCGCGCTTCGGCGTCTCCCCCGAGACGGCGCGGGCGTTGATCCCCGCCTCCCGAAGCGCCTTCGCGACGTTGGTCGCGTGCTTGACGCCGGCGGTGTAGAGCACGCCGGGAACCCGGCGGAAGCGCGACCGGTAGAGGTCCGCGATCGCGACGTTGAACGGTCCCTGGTCGAGGAGCTTCGCCAGCTCCTCCTGGTCGAAGTCCTGGTCGACCTCTCCGCGCCGCAGCGGCACCTTGGCGAGGGTGCGAACCCCGGGGCCGGGCGGGATGCGGATGCAGCGAAGGGGTGCGATGACGCCGCGTCGGGCCGCCTGGGCGAGGTCGAAGCGGGAGGTCTGCGTGGGGAAGAGGTCGGCGACGTGGCGGGCGATGAGCGCGCCCGTCGCCGTCATGCCGATGAAGACGGGACCTGGCCACTGGCGGATGCAGGCGCTGGTCTTCTCGCCGAGCGCGGTGTGCGCCTCGTCGCAGATGACGATCGAGTAGACGTCGGACACGCGTCCCGCGTTGCGGACGAACCATTGGTAGGTCTCGACGGTGACCGGGCCGTACGGGTGGTCGGCGCCGTTCAGGAGCGGCGGCGAGAGGCGGTCCGCGTACCCGCGGTCCGAGATCTCGCCGATGAACTGGTCGACGAGGTTGCGGCGGTGGGTGAGGATGAGGATTCCACCGGTGCGCGAGGCCTCGACGAAGCCGACGGCGGCGACGGTCTTGCCGGCCCCCGTCGCGTGCTCGAACCAGAAGCGGCGGTCCGCGCCGGGATCGTCGGGGGCCTCGGAGATCGTCTCCTCGTCCTCGGCGCCCGGCTCCTCCCAATCGACGGGCTCCTCCTCGTCGGGCGCGAGCGCGTCTTCGACCTCCTCGGCGCCGTTCACCGTCGCGGCGCCGTTTGCCTCCTCAGCGTCGGTGGAGGCTCCGTTCGCGGCCGCGCGAGCGGCGACATCACCGTTCGCACGCCCGTTCGAGCCGGGGTCCTCGAGGTCGGCGACGAGCGCCGCGAGGGTGCCCGAGAGCGCGTCGACCTGGTGCTCGGACAGCTCGGCACCGTCAAGGAGCGTGGGGCGCTCGGAGTCGAGCAGGCGCTCGAGGCCGAGAACGAGCGAGTAGTTGCGGCGCCAATCGAACGAGGGCGCCTCCGCTCCCTCGTCGAGCTCGGCGAGCGCGGCGTCGACCGCCATGCGGCGCGCCGTGCCGGGGGTGAGGTCCTCGGGCCCCTCGCCGTCGAGCAGGATCGGCTCGCGGGAGAACGCGGAGACGCGTTCGATCTCCTCAGTGCTCAGCCGCGTGGACGCGCCCGCGGCAACTCCGGTGGTATCTGACATCGAGAACCTGTTCCTGCGCCCGCCGGTCAAAAAAAGAAGCGGCGGAGGGCGCGCTAAGGTGCCGAGGCTCCGACGGCTCGCCTGACGATTCCCCTCTGCCGAGCCGGCAGCTCCCCGCGGCCCCGAGGATGTGCGGGACCGATATGAAAGGTAGCACCGCGCTCCGAAAGACGGCTCCCCAAGCGGGACTTTGCCTCGTTTTGTGCCTGGCGGCGAGCGGCTTGGCAGGCCTCCTCAGCGGCTGCGGAGCGAGCCCGGACGCCGGCCCGGCGAGCCATCCCGACTATCGCGCCGCGCTGCGGGGCGCCCCGCCCCCGCTCGCGGCGATCTATCGCCGGGGCGACCGCCTCCTCCCGGGCGGCACGAACGCCTACGAGGCGCGCCTGCGTGGGCTCAGCGGCTATCCGGTCGTCGTCAACGACTGGGCCTCGTGGTGCGAGCCCTGCAGGAGGGAGCTCCCGCTGTTCGCCCACGCGGCTGTCCGCTTCGGCAAGCGAGTGGGATTCCTCGGCGTCGACGCCGAGGACAGTCCCGCGGCGGCGCGGACGTTCCTGCGCGAGCGCCCGCTCCCCTACCCGAGCTTCTCGGACCACTCGAGCGAGATCGCGGCGACGCAAGGGGGCATTACCGGCTACCCGCGCACGGCCTTCTACGACCGGCGCGGAAAGCTCGTCCATCTCAGGCAGGGCCCCTATACGTCGGGCGCTGAGCTGGCCGCCGACCTGCGCCGCTACGCCGGCTGACCGTTCCCCTCCCGCGAACGTCCCTCGCTGGGGGCTATGGCCGACATCGAGGGACGTTCAGCCTAAGCTTTGAGCATGCGCCGGCTGGCGCACCTCATCGCGCTGGCCGCCTCGGCGGCGGCCCTCCTCGTCGCGTTCCCCGCGTCCGTGCCCGCCGCCCCTTCGCAAGGCACCGCTTACTCGATCCAGCTGCAGGCGACCATCGACCCCGCGACCGAGAAGTGGATCTCGAGCGCGCTCGACGATGCCGCGAGCCAGCACGCGGCGATCGCGATCATCCGCCTCGACACTCCCGGCGGGCTCGTCGACTCCCTCCGCGCGATCGTCCAGGACATGGAGGCGGCACCGATGCCGGTGGTGGTCTACACGTACCCGAACGGGGCGAGGGCGGCGTCCGCCGGCGCGTACATGACCGAGGCCGCCGACGTCGCCGCGATGGCTCCCGAGACGAACATCGGCTCGGCGACGCCGATCGCGATCGGCGCGGGGGGCGGCAGCCAGGACCTCCAGCGGAAGATCGTCAACGACGCCGCCGCCTCCATGCGCGCTCTCGCCTCAGTTCACGGCCGCAACCCGAAGCTCGCCGAGGAGCTCGTGAGCAAGGCGACCAACCTCACCGCGCGCGAGGCGCTCGACGCGGGCCTCATCGACGTGATCGCTCCCTCCCAGGAGGCCTTGCTTCGAAAGATCGACGGCTTCCACGTGAAGGGGCCGAAGGCTCAGGTGCTCCATACCGCCGGGCTCGAGATCTCCAACCACGACCTGCCGCTGCAGTACCAGCTGCTCGAGATCATCGTCAACCCCAACGTCTCGTATCTGTTGATCCTGGCCGGCCTGCTCGGCCTCGGCATCGAGCTCTTCAGCCCGGGGCTCATCCTGCCGGGAACGCTGGGAGCGATCTCGCTTCTCCTCGGGTTCTACGGCTCCGCCCAGCTCCCGGTCAACTTCGTCGGGGTGGTGCTGCTCGCGCTCGGGGTCGGCATGCTGATCGCCGAGGCCCACTTCGGTACCCACGGGATCCTGGGGGTGAGCGGCCTCGCGGCGCTGATAGCCGGGGGCCTCCTGCTCTACAACACGGGCTCGTCGGCCTTCGAGATCTCGCCCTGGGTCGTCGTCACCGTCGCCGTCGTTCTCGGTGGCGGCATCGCGGTCGCCGTCGAGCGCGTGCTCCGCGCACGGCGGCTCCCGAAGCGGACCGGCAGGGAGGAGCTCATCGGCGGCATCGCCGAGGTGCGCCAGCCACTCCACCCCGCGGGGCAGGTGTTCCTCGGCGGGACGCTCTGGCGGGCTCGCCTCAGCGACCGGGAAGGCGCTGCCCGAGAGGTTGCGATCGGAAGTAGAGTCCGAGTCGAGTCCGTGGAGGGCCTGACGCTCCAGGTGAGCCCGATCGACGAAGGAGATAGGTAATGGGAGTCGCCCTCGGTGTCGTGATCGTCCTCGTGGTCCTCGTCGTGATCTTCATCGCGGCGAGCATCCGGATCCTGCGCGAGTACGAGCGCGGCGTCATCTTCCGGCTTGGCCGGCTCATCGCCCAGAAGGGCCCCGGGCTGATCATCCTGATCCCGTTCATCGACCAGATGGTTCGCATCGATCTGAGAACGGTGACGCTGACCGTGCCGCCGCAGGAGGTGATCACCAGGGACAACGTCACGGTCCGCGTGAACGCCGTCGCCTACTTCCGCGTCGTCGACTCCAACAAGGCCGTGACCGAGGTCGAGAACTTCCTCCTGGCCACCACGCAGATCGCCCAGACGACGCTGCGCTCGGTGCTGGGCAAGGCCGAGCTCGACTCGCTGCTCTCCGAGCGCGAGCGCTTGAACATCGAGCTTCAGCAGATAATCGACGAGCAGACCGAGCCGTGGGGCGTGAAGGTCTCGACCGTCGAGGTGAAGGACGTCGAGCTCCCAACGGACATGCAGCGCGCGATCGCCCGTCAGGCGGAGGCCGAGCGCGAGCGGCGCGCAAAGGTCATCGCCGCGGACGGTGAGTTCCAGGCGGCCGAGAAGCTTGGCCAGGCGGCCGAGATCATCTCCAAGAACCCGGCCACGCTCCAGCTCCGCTACCTGCAGACGCTCCTCGACCTCGGCGTGACGCAGAACACGACGATCATCTTCCCGCTCCCCATCGACATGCTGAGCGCGTTCACGCAGTCGACCAAGAACCTGCAGAGCCGCGGGACCGACTCGACCTGAGCGCGCCCGAGGTCCGCATCGACCAGCTCACCGGCCTGAGGGCGATCCTCGCCCCGGGCCGCGCGGAGCGACCCGACGCCTTCACCCCGGCGGTCGCCGAGTCGCGCCCCGACGCTGCGGAGAAGTGCCCGTTCTGCGAGGGCCGGGAGGACCGCACCCCGCCCGAGGTCTGGGCCGACCGGCCGGGGGGCGGCGCGCCCGATACCGCGGGGTGGCGCGTTCGTGCCGTGCCGAACCTCTACCCCGTTCTCTCCCGTGCGGATGGCGGGGCGGCCCGGGAGCCCGAGACCGGCTTGGCTAGCTCGGCCGATCCACTGCGCGCCTCAACTCGCCAGATGGACGCCGACCTCTTCCGCGCGCTGCCCGCCGAGGGGGCGCACGAGGTGATCGTGAGCGTGCCGCGCCACGAGACCTCGCTGGCCGCGCTCGACGAGTCCGAGCTCGGGACCGCCGTCGCAGGCTGGCGGGAGCGAATGCGCGCTCACGCTGCGGACTCCTCGTACGTCCATCTGATCGTCAACGAGGGCCCCGAGGCCGGGGCCTCGCTCGAGCACACACACGCCCAGCTCTACGCGATGCGATTCGTCCCGGCGGAGATTGCGCGCGAGCGCGAGCGAGTCGCGGCTTATCACCAGCGGACGATGGGCGGCCACCTGCTCGCAGACGTCGCCGCCCAGGAGGTGCGCCGTCGCGATCGCCTCGTCGCGATCGACGACGAGGCGATGCTCCTGTGCCCGTGGGCCTCCCGGTCGCCGTTCGAGCTACGGCTCGTCCCGCGACAACCGGCGCCGGCGTTCGAGCACGACGGCGAGGTCGGGGCGGCGCTGCTGCATCGGGCGCTGCGCGCATTGCGCGCCGTGTTCGGCGCGTCGCCCCAGCTCAACCTCTGGGTGCGGACCGCTCCGCGCGGGGCCGAGGAGTTCTGCTGGCACCTCGACCTCGTGCCGCGACTCACCATCCGCGCCGGATTCGAGCTGGGGACGGGCGTCGACATCAACGTCTACCCGCCGGAGCGGGCAGCCGCCGACCTGCGGGCGGGTCTCGAGGCTCTGTGAGCCGGGCGGGTAGTGTGCCCGCCGATGCCGCCGACCCCACGCCCGTTCCCCGCCTTCATCGCCGACGCGCCGCACGAGGGCCAGCCCTACGGCCGCTGGGCCGACCGCCTCCTCGAGGAGTTCGCCGTGGCGGCCGAGCCGCTGGCCGACGAGGCCGGTGGCTCCCTCGACCGTGAGGCGGTCAAGTGGTTCCCGGACCGTGCCTGGGGCGGACGGGTCTACCTGCCACTCACCGCGAGGACGGAGGATTCCGAGGGGAACCCGATCGAGTACTTCGGTCACGTCTCGTTCGTCCCGGCTGACGACAACGAGGAGACGGAGCCCTCGGAGATCAGAGCCAGCGCCGACTTCACCGACGTGACGGCCGACGACAACCCCGAATGGCGTATCGATCTGAACGATGACGTCATCGGCTCGTGGCGTACCGACGGCGGCCGCGGCGGCGACGTCACTCTCGTTTGGGGGCTGCCCATGGTCCGCGGCGCGGTCGCCGCTACGGCGGAGATCGACGACGAGGTGGTCGATCAGGCAGCGGTCTTCAAGGGACGGTTCACGCTGGTCGCGGTCGACGCCCTGCATGGCTTCGGGGACGACTTCTACCTCTCGGTCAAGCTCTTCGATCGCCGTCTGGGCGAGATTGCTGCCGAGAGTCTCTACGAGGACGCCGAGCCGGAGGGGGACGAGGAGGCCGAGGCGGGCGAGGCCGAGGGCGGCTAGGGCCGTCAGCCGTTAGCCGGCCAGGCGCGATGGAGCGCGTCGACGATTCGCCGCGCGTGCTCCGCGGCCTCGGCGTGGTCGGCGTCGAGGTCGGCGAGGCTGACGCCGACGAGCGTCGGGCAGGCGAGCATCGGGGTGATCAGCTCGACCAGCTCGTCCCACGTCAGGCCGACGGCCTGCGGATAGCTCACGGCGGGCAGCTCGGCCGAGTCGAGGACGTCGACGTCGAGGTGCAGCCAGACGGGCAGTCCCGCATCGGCGGCCAGGGTCTCCTCGGCGACCGCCGCGGCCCCGTGCGCGCGGACCTCGGGCGCCGTGGTCTGCCTGACCGCCGCCGGGACCAGAGCGATCTCGGCCGCCACCTCCGCCCCGAGGCTCGCCGGCCGGTGTCCGACCAGCGCCACGCGCTCGGGCGCGACGATCGGCGCGGTGCCCGCGAGCTCCGTCAGCGGCGGCGCGCCTCGACCGAGCACGATGGCAAGGTCCATGTCGGCGGCCTCTCCGGTCTCCGAGCTCTGCCCGTCGTGGGCGTCGGGATGCCCATCGACCATCCACAGGGCGAGCGGCCCTGAGGCAATGCGCGCCCCGGCCAGGGCGCCGGGGAGCAGGCTGCAGTCGCCGCCCAGCACGAACGCCCGCTCCGCGTCGCGCAGGGTCTGCGCGACCGCGTCGCGCAGCGAAGCGGAGGCGGCGGCGAGCTGGTCGGCGGCGATGACGCCGCTGGCGACGTCGCGGCGAGAGTCGCGCAGCCGGGATGCGACATCGCCGGCATCGCGCAGGCCGAGACGGTCGGCCAGGCCCGCGGCGCGAAGCTCCGCGGGTGCGCGCTCCTCGCCGCGCCCGTCTCCGGAGGAGTCCAGCGGAGCTCCGAGCAGCCTCCACGGCGTCGACATCGCCGCCCATTCTGGCGGGCGCGGCGACTCCCCGACTACCGGTGACCCGGCGGCCGGATGCGCGCGCCGCCGTCCAGCCTGATCACCCTCAGGTTCGGGTCGCGCGCGATCTGGCGCGCGCAGAAGCGGTCGCGGACCCAGCGCTTGTGCGAGAACAGGCGCGTCTGGTCGGCGTAGTGCGCGGAGCGCGGGCTCTCCGATTGCGAGTATGTGAGGATCGTCGAGACCCTCGGGCAACGGCCGGCCATGCTCGCCGCCATCACGAAGCTCGAGCCGTGCGGGATGTCGGTGTAGCCCTCGCCGTCGACGAAGTGCGCGTTGATCGCGTTGAAGACGCCGTTCGGGTCGCCCGGCCCTCCGTGGATCGGGATCCGCCTCCCGTTCCGGACCACGTACTGGTACTTGCCGAGGGGCGCGTCGAGCGGAATGTTCGAGCTCCGCAGATCGGTCACAGCGTCGGCGAGCGACTGGCCGACGAGCGGATTCGACGTGTTGAGGCCGCTCGGCGTGTGCACCGGGTCGGAGACGTCGAACGGGGTCGAGTAGACGCCGGGCGTCCCCACCACGGGGACCGCACCGAGCAGGTGGGTGGCGAAGCGCTGGAAGAGGACGTCACCGCGTGAGGCGAGGTTGGCGTGGAGGTCCCAGTCGGCGAGGACGGGGCACGCGCCGCTCACGTCGACCGGGCCGCCGGAGCCGATCATCGTCGGGTTTTGCTCGCAGTACCTCACGAGGCCGTCGCGCCACAGCTCGCCCGAGTAGACACGGTCGCCGAAGACGGTCTTCCGCAGGTCGGCGAGTGTGAACCCTCTCCCCGGCAGGCCGTCGGTACCGGCGAGGCGCTGTTGGACCATGATCAGGCCGAGGCGGGTCCGCAGCGTGCGCGGCGTGCGCTCGTCGCCGATGATCCGCGCGTAGCCCTCCAGCGGGCGCGCGGGGTTGGCGAGCCAGTAGCTGTCGTTCGAGTTCGTCACGTAGTCGGAGCGGAAGAGGTGCGGCAGGTGCGAGGGGCCGAAGATGCCCGGCTCCACCGCGTCGGGGTCGGAGCCCCATTCGCAGGCCGAGCGCGAGCCGTCGAGCACCGGGAGCCCCAGCGCAGCGAAGGTGGCGTCGCCGAGGACCGTGTTGCACGACTGCGCCTCGGCGTTGGTCACGTGGGGGACGACGGAGATGTCCGCATAGAGGGCGCGGCCCTTGGAGTCGGCCGCGATCGTGTTCACCCACGGCACGCCCTGGTCGCGCTTCAGGATCCGGTAGAGCTGGCCGGTCGACTGGGCGCGGTTGACGTCGAAGAAGTGGTTCAGGTAACGGAAGTTGTCGGCGTTCGCGTCCTGCATCGCGAAGGCGGTCACCGGCGTCCACGGGAGCGGAATGCCGACGAGGCTCGAGATCACCGGCCCCTGGACGGTGGAGTAGAACGTGTGCGTCCTCTTGGAGAGCGAGCCGTCCGGGGCCCGAGCCATGACCGAGACGTCCTCGCGGGTCATCTGCCGGGGCTGGCCGTCGTAGAGGTAGGTCGTCGGGGACCCCGGCACGAGGGTCAGCTCGAACGGCGTGAACCGGTAGGCCGTCGAGACCGTGTGACTCCAGGCCAGGTGCCGCGTGTGGCCGATGTTGATGACCGGCACCCCGATGAGGCTGGCGCCCGAGACATTGATCTTCCCGGGAATCGTGAGCTGCGATTCGAAGAACCGCTCCGAGCCGACCCACGGGAAGTGGGGGTTGCCGAGGACCATGCCGTGGCCCGTCCGCGTGGCGTCCTTCCCGAGCCCGTAGGCGTTCGAGCCGATCGCGGGGTGGAGCCGGCGGCCGAGCTTCGCGACCTGAGCCGGCGTGAGCGTCGTCTCGCCGGACTCCTCGTCCGAGGCTGTGGAAGCTCCGAGCGGCGGAGCCGCCTGGGCGATCCCGTCGATCGCGACACCCTGGCTCGCGAGCAAGCCGAGCTGGTAGAAGCGTCGAAAGACCTCGGCCGTGGTGATCGCATGCACCCACTCGGCGCCGCGGCACCGGGGATCGGGAAGGTTCTCGACGCCCGTCTTGTGAAGGTAGGCGTTGTACCCGGCGGCGTATCCGCGGGCGGCCTCGATGATCTGGGGCCTGGGGCCGAGCGGCGGCTTCTTCCGCAGGAGCCTCGGGATCGTGCGGTCGTCGATCACCTTCTGGAAGAAGAAGTCCGAGTCGAGGTTGTTGAACCGGAACCCGTTGCCCTGGAAGACCCAGCTCCCATCCGGTCCGAAGTAGCGCGACCGTTTCGCGTCGACGGTGACGTAGGCGTCGGCGATGGTGCAGATCTGCTGGCTTGCCAGGGCGTAGCCGTATCCGTAACCGAGGTCGCCCCAGTCGTGCGCGAGAATCCGCGGGATCCCGTAGCTCGTCTCGCGGATCGTCGCGCTGTAGTTATCTGCGGACGCTGCCGAGGGGAGCAGCCCGGCGATCGCGCAGGCGACGAGCGCCGCCGCGCCGATTCGCCCCCGAGCCCGCATCGGCGCCGAGTCTAAGCAGCGCCCCACGCTCGGGCGCCGGTTCACCTGAGGCGATCAGCCCAGCGAGGCGAAGTACGAGGAGAACGCTCCAGCAGGCCGCTGCAGGCCGTGGCAATCCTCGTGCGGGCGGGCGGGATTCTGGTCGGGGCCACAGGGCTTGTCGCGCTTCGCGGACCAGATCGACAGGCGGCCGATGCCCTTGCTCTGCGCGTAGGCACCTACGGTGTGAGCGTCGTCGAAGGTGAAGATCTCCTTCGGGTCGTCGTTGACGCCAACCAAGACCGTTATCCCCAAGGTGGCCGCGAGCTGAGGTCCCGGCGTGCCCGGCATGAGGGCGGCGAGCTGGTCAAGGCTGGAGTTGGCGGCCTGCACGGCCGACTCCCCCATGTGGCCCACGGCCTGGGAATTGAAGAAGTCCATCGCCATGATGTTGACCACGGCGATCCGGACCCGGTGCATGAGCGCAGATCGGATCAGGGCCCGCCCGTCGCCGGTGAGGCCGCGCTGATCGACCGGCAGCGTGAAGGACACCTCCAGCGCCGGGTGCCTCCGCTCGAGGATCGCGATCGCCTTCGATCGGCGGTCGAGGCCGATCCGCTTGTCGAGCGTCCTCCCCTCGATGTCGAAGTCCACCGACGAGACGCCGAACGCCCTCACCGCCGCGTCGTACTGGTTGGCCAGCGACCTCGCGGTTTTGCAGCGTCGTGCCAGCTCGGCCCCGGTTGCGCCCCCGAAGGAGACGATCACCTCGCCACCCACCGCGCGGAGGGCTTGGACCCGGGCCAGACGGTCCGCGGTGCCGAGCCCGGCGGCGCCGAATGAACCTCTGCACCCCGGCCCCTTGGCGACCACGAACCCGAGCGTGTACTCGCGGACCCCCGTCTGCCCCGCGAACTTCGCCAGCGGGAAGTGGTCGTCCGCGGTCTCGTCGACGTAGGGAGCGAACGGGACCGCTTGGGCGGCGGTTGCGAGCGAGGTCGAGCCGAGCACGATCGCAGCGATCAGCGCAACCCCCAGACGAGACACGGGAGTCACGTTGGCCAACCTACACGGTTTGGGTGGACTCGCCGAATCGGTGGACGCATCAGGCCGATCCCCGCGCGAGCGCGCCGATCACCTGGCGCCACCACGATCGGTCGCCGTCGGTTCGCGCGTTGCTGAGCTGGCGCCTCGCCGCCTCATTCACGGCGGTGGCGGAGCCGATCGATGTCACCGGGCCCGTGAACGCGTACCGACCATCGCTCAGCGCGACGACGGCCCCCGGCTCGTCGATCCGAGTCAGTAGCTGAGTCGCGACCGGAATGCCGGCGACGGTCCGCGGATAGGACGGATCGCCGTCGGCCTCGGTCCAGGGCCGGGTGGTCGAGATCCGGGCGATCGGAGAGCTCGATGGGCGCGCGCTCGGCTCGCGTGCGTCGTCCTCGGCGGTAACGCCGAGCGCCCTTGCCAGGGGCTCGAAGCTCGCACCCTGCAGGAGCGTCGAGACGAGGACGGCGAAGAACACGACGTTGAAGAGCTCGTGGCTCCGGGTGACCCCGGCAAGCACCGGGAAAGTGGCGAGGACCATCGGAACCGCCCCGCGGAGGCCGGCCCAGGCGAGCACCACCCTCTCGCTCCCGCTGAAACCGGCCTTGATCGTGGCGAGGAAGGTGGCGAGCGGCCGCGCGAGGAAGACAAGGACGAGGGCGAGGGTCGTGCCCTTGAGGGCGACGTCGCCGAGTTGCGAGGGGAACACGAGGAGGCCGAGAACAAGGAACATCGTCACCTGCGCCAGCCCGGCCAGCCCCTGGTGGAAGACCAGCACAGCCCGCCTCGCCGGGAACGGGAAGCTGCCGAGCACTACGCCGACGATGTAGACGGCGAGAAGGCCCGAGCCGTGGACGGTCGCAGCGGCGCCGTAGGCAACGGCTGCCGTCGCGAGGGTGGCGATCGGATAAGCGGCCTCCGTGCCGAGGCGCACACGGCGAAGAGCCTGCACGGCCAGCCAGCCGACCACGATCCCGACCGCGAGGCCAACGCCGACCTCCCTCGCGAGCAGGGCGCCGAAATCCTCCCATCCGTAGCCGGGCCGCTGGATCCAGTCGATCAACCCGATGACCAGGAGCACCGCCAGCGGATCGTTCAGCCCCGACTCCCCCTCGAGGCTGAGCGCGACCCTCCGCTTGAGTCCGGAGCCGCGCACGAGTGCGAAGATCGCGGCGCCGTCCGTTGACGCGACGATCGATCCCAGCAGAAGCCCCTCGAGAAGGGAGAGGTTGAGGAGCCAGGTCGCCGCCAATCCCGCGATCAGGGCCGTCGCCAGAGTGCCGACGACGGCGAGAGAAACGGCCGGCGCGAGCACCGGCCGCAGCGCCTCGAAGCCCGCGTTCAGACCGCCCTCGAACAGGATCAAAGAGAGGGCGATGATCCCGATGGTCCGAGCGAGGCGGTAATCGCTGAAGTCGATCCAGCCGAGGCCATCGGAACCGATCGCCATCCCGAGACCGAGGAACAGCACGAGCCCTGGGACCCGCAGGCGCCCGGCGGCCAGCGACGCCGCCAGGCCGGCCGCCATGAGCGCACCGGCGACGAGGATCATCTGAGCGTCGGCCATCCAACTACTGTTTCAGCCGTGGCCCCGATAGCTCAGTTGGATAGAGCGACTCCCTCCTAAGGAGTAGGCCCCAGGTTCGAATCCTGGTCGGGGCGCCTCGGATGCTCGCGCGTAAGTGCCGCGTTCTCGCTCCCGCCCTCTCGCTTCTCGCGCTCGCGGGTTGCGGCGGCGGGACGACGCTCCATCCCCATACCAAGCCCGAGTCGGCGCAGCCCCCCGCCCCGCTGCCGGCGGGCTGGCGTCACTACCGCGACTACGTGAGCGGCCTCTCGCTCGGCGTGCCGCCCGAATGGCGCGCGAAGCGGACCGGCGACTCGCTCGTAGTGGGCTCTCCGGACCGGCTCGTCGCCGTGTCGGTGACGGCCGATCGAACCGGAGCGACGCTCGACGTACCGATCGACCGCTTCGCCATGGCGGCCTTGGCCGGCCTTCCCGGGTACGAGGGGAAGCTCCGGGCGGACGAGTTGACAAAGCTCGGCGGGACGCCGCTCGACTCCGCCGTCGTCAGCGCAGTGGCGGTCGCCGATGCGAGCGGGGTGCCGCAGCGGGTTACGCTCGTCGCGCTTCGCCGCGACCACCTCGTGAACTACACGGTGGTCGCGGCGGCGAACGCCGGAAGCACCCCCGCGGACGAGTACGACCAGGGACTCGACATCACCCGCTCGATCCGCGACGTGCCGATCGGCGGCGAGGGCCTCTAGCCGCGGTCCGGCCGGTCGGGGTAGATCTCGTCGATCGTGACCAGCGCCCGGTAGCTCCCCGCAACCTCGGCGATCGCGCCGCCGCCGCCGGCCAGGCGATCGACCACGGCGACCGCGCCCGCGATCTCGAGCCCCTCCTCGCGCATCCGCTCGATCGCTCGGACGGTCGAGCCGCCGGTCGTCACCGTGTCCTCGACGACGAGACAGCTGGTGCCCTCCTCCACCGGCCCCTCAACCCAACGCTGGAGGCCGTGCGACTTCCGCTCCGAGCGGACGAAGAAGCCGACGAGCGGTTCGCCCGCCGGAACGGCGAGCGCTGCGCACGAGGGAGGGATCGCCGCCGTCGCCGGGCCGCCGACGGCCTCGGCCCCGACCTCGAGGGCCTCGGCCGCGATCAGCTCGCCCGCAGCGCGGAACCCGGCCGGCCGCAGGAGCGCCCGCCGTGCGTCGACGTAATAGGACGCCTTCTTTCCGGACGAGAGAGTCACCTCGCCGATGATGAGGGCGTGCCCGCGCAGCTCGGCGAGAAGCGTGGCCCGCGCGGCGTCGAGGTCCGCTGGCATCAGCTCGCCTGCTGAAACGAGAGGACGTTCCCGTCGGGATCCTCGAACCATGCGATCCGGCTGCCGCTCGGGGCGGTCCAGACCCCGCTTCCGTCCTGCTCGAGGTTCGGGTAGCGCTTCAACTGGATGCCGTAGCTCACGAGCCGCTCGATCTCCGCCGAGATGTCCTTGACCCGCCAGCCGAGCACCGTGTACGGGGCTCGCACGGGCTCGTCCACGCGCGTCACCCGGAGTTGCGTGCCGTTCGCGTCATACGCGCTCGCGAAGGAGCTGGACTCGGTGCGCTTCAGTCCCAGCGCGTCGCCGTAGAAGGCGTGCGAGCGGTCGAGGTCGGCCGAGGCGACGAAGGCGACGAGCGACGACCTCTTGCCTGGCGAGGGCCCGGTTCCTAGTGGTAGACGTCGACTTCGGTCCCGATCGGCATGCGGTTGTAGACGAAGATCGCGTCAGGGATCGGGATCCGCACGCAGCCGTGGCTGGCGTTGTAGGTCGGGACCGGGTCGAAGCCGTGGACCGCGTATCCGTTGTGCCAGTAGCTCGAGTAGTACATCCCCTCCGAGTTGTAGCCCGGCGTCTTGTTGTAGACGTGATAGCGGCCCAGGATCGTGGGCGTCGCGGGGGCGCCGGTCGAGGCCGGGATGATGTATTGCGCCTTGCGGTGATTGGCGATGACCATCACCTGGCGCGAGATGTCGACCTCGACGTGGTAGCCACGGCCCGGGTACTTGAGGTTGAAGCCGCCCTTGCCCTTGGCGAGCGTGTGGAAGATGCCAGCGGTCGCGTTCTCGGTGCGGGCCATGCGGTTGACCTTTCGGAACGCGAGAACTGCCCGCCCGACGCCTGAGCCGTAGTAGCTCGAGCGCGGCGTGTAGTAACCCGCGTGGTGGAGGAGGCGGGTGAAGATCTTGACCTTGGAGGAGCGCGCGCCCGGGTCGAGGTCGGGGTAGTGGACGCCGAGCGACTTCGAGACCTTGCGGGAGCCCGCCTGCTCGGCGGTCCCCCTGTGGACGGCCGTGACTCGATACGGGCCCGCCTTGATCAGCTTGCCCGAGCGGATGCGGAAGCGCCCCTGGTTCGAATGGGCGACGGGCTTGATCGGGATCGTCCGCTTTCGGATGATCTTGCCCTGGCGGGCGATGCGCAGCTCGACCCGCTGGCCCGGGACGAACGGGCGGATCCGCCCCTTGGCCTTGATGCGGCCACCCACCTGGACGTTCTTCTTGCCGCCGACGTTCAGGAACATCGTCGCCGGCACGGCACCGCTGGGAGCGGCCGGACTCGAAGCCTGATCGGCCGTCGACGTGGTCGGAGCGGTCGAGAGCGAGGGGCCGCCGGACTGGGCGGCGGCTCCGGCCGGGACGAGCGCGGCGAGGACGAGGGCGGCGGGGAGCGTCAGGCGAGCCTTCACGGGCCGGGATTGTAGGAGGCTCAGAGGATGAGCTTGCGCTCCATATAGCGGATCGATATTCGCCAGGCGATGAGCGCGAATCCGACGAGGAAGGCGAAGTGGCCGAGCGTGGCCCAGCTCCAGTCGCCGAACACCGAGTCGCGCACGAGCTGGACGCAGTGGTAGAGGGGGTTGAGGTTCCCCAGCACCTGGGCCCACTGCGGGAGGCCGCTGAGCGGGAAGAAGGTCCCGGCGACGAGGAACATGGGCGTCAGAAGGCCGCTCTGCCAGTAGGAGAAGCTCTCGATCTTGTCGGCCTTGGCGGCGATGAAGATGCCGAACGATGCCCATCCGTAGGCGGAGAGGGCGGCGATCGGGGGCACCAGCAGCATGCCCCAGCTCGGATCGAGGCCGAAGATGATCCCGACGATGATCGGCGCCGTTCCGTACACGCCCACTCGCGCCGCGATCCAGAGCGCTTCGCCGGTCACGAGCTCCTCGACGTCGACGGGAGCGGCGAGGATCGCGTCGTAGGTGTGCTGGAACTCGTACTTGACGAACGTCGAGTACATCGCGGGAAATGCACCGGCGAAGAGCACGGTCGTGGCCACGATCCCGGTGGCCACGAATTCGATGTAGGGCACGCCGGCGACGCTCGACACCAGCGAGCCGAACCCGAACCCGAAAGCGAGGAGATAGATGGTGGGGTCGACGGTCGAGGAGAAAGTCGACGAGCGCCAGAACGAGGAGAAGTTGACGACCTCCCTGACCATCACTCCCCGCAGTGCGGTCGGCTCGAGGCGGTGGAGGCGGCGGGTCGCTTCGGCGACGGACATCAGGCCAGACCTCCTGCGGCGGCTTCGCCGCCTGACACGCTGCTTTCGGTGCTAAAGCACCTCACTGAATCTCCTCTCCGGTCAGAAGGACGAAGACGTCCTCCAGGTTCGTAACTCGGCGCATGCCCTCGAGCTCGGCGGTGCCGTTCGAGTGCAGGATCGAGACCGAGGTGCCGGTGCGCCGGCTCGACCATCCGCGCTCGCCGGCGAGCCGCTCGACCTCCGCCAGGCGCTGCGGCGGCCCGTAGACCTCGATTGCCTCGGTCCCGGCGTGCTCGGCGATGAGCTCCCGAGGCCGCCCCACCGCGACCGCCTTCCCGTGCGACATGATCGTCACCTGGTCGCAGAGGCGCTCGGCCTCCTCGATGTAGTGCGTGCTCATGAGGATCGAGACGCCCTCGGCGCGCATCCGGTCGATGAGGGCCCACATGCCCACGCGGACCTGCGGGTCGAGGCCAACGGTGGGCTCGTCGAGCAGCACCAGCCGCGGCTGATGGATCAAGGCGCGCGCGATCAGGAGGCGGCGGCGCATGCCTCCCGAGAGCTCCGCGACCTGCGAGTGGCGGCGGTCGGCGAGCATCGCGATTTCGAGCGCGCGCTCGATGGCGTCGTTCCGGTCGGCCGCACCGACCCTGTACAGGTGCGCGAACACGAGAAGGTTCTGATCGACGGTCAGCGACACGTCGAGGTTGTCGAGCTGCGGCACCACTCCCATCTCCGCGCGCGCCTGCTTCGAATCGCCGGGGAGCCGATGGCCGAGCACCTCGAGCTCACCGGCGTCGGCGATGACCTGCGCCGTGAGCGCCTTCATCGTCGTCGACTTCCCGGCGCCGTTTGGCCCCAGGAGGCCGACGCACGTGCCGTACGGGACGTCGAGGTCGAGGCCGTCGACGGCGGTGATCTCGCCAAAGCGCTTGACGAACCCGCGAAGCCTGATCGCGGAGCCGCCGGATGTCGGATCGGCGGGGCTCATGAGGTGAGGATGATGAAGGCGAGCGCGTTATTGACGGCGTGGACGGCCATCGTCGGGAAGATCGAGCCGGTCCGCTCGTAGATCCAGGCCAGCGCGAGCCCGAGGACGGCCAGCTGGGGCAGCACCGTGAGGCTCGACGTCCCGGTGTAATGGAAGACGCCGAAGATCACCGCCGAGATCGCGGCCGCGGCGACGAACGGCAGCGTGCGCCTCATGCCGCGGAAGACGAACCCGCGAAAGAAGATCTCCTCCGAGAGCGGGGCGGCGAGGATGACGAGCAGGCCGATCACGATCGCGGCAACCGTGCCGTGGTTGAAGCCGAGCGCGCGCGTCAGGTCCTTCTGATGCGGATGGACGATGTTGGCGTAGGCGATGACGAACGCGAAGTACGCCCCGTAGGCGATGAGCGCCGTTCGCGCCGCCGGCCTGGTTCCGTCGGGTGGCCTTCGAAGCCCGAGCGCCTCTCGTGGCACGGGCTTTCCGTCCCCGGGCATGACGAATGCCACGGCCACGAGGGTCACCGCGAGCATCGCCTGGAGCACCAGCTTGGCGCCGACGTCCTTCAGGCCGGGGTCGAAGATCGCGACGACGCCGCCCTCGAGCACGACGGCGACGAGCAGCACGACGATGCCGAGGATCGTCCTCGAGGGGCCCCAGGCCGGCGCATCGGGCGCGGGTGGCGGCGGGGACGGATCGGTTGCCGGCGCGCCCACGTTAGGGGGAGGCAGCGAGGAAGAGGTGGTCACCGAGCGCATGGTATGGACGCCGAATTCGTCCTTTGTGAGTTGAGACCGCCCATAGCCGGGCCGAGCTCACAATCGCGCGGCGAGATCCGCGAGGGAAGCGATGTCGCCGTTGCCCGAGCGGTCCAGCAGGATGGCCCGGATGCCGGCCGACTCGGCCCCGGCGACGTCCTCCTCGCCGCTGTCTCCCACATGGAGCGCCGCAGCGGCGCCACAGCCGGCCACCTCAAGCGCAGCGCGGAAGATCGCGGGGTCGGGTTTGGCCGCTCCGACCGATGCCGATGTGACGACCCGGTCAAGCAACCCGAGCAGCCCCACCCGCTCGAGCACCTCCGGCAGGGCATAGTCCCAGTTCGAGACGACCACAAGGCGAAGGCCCCGCCCGCGCAGCTCCCCGAGTGCCGGCGCGGCGTCGTCGAAGGCGCGAAACCGAATCGCGTCCATCATCTCCGGGACCGAGACCTCCCTCGCCAGCCCCTGAGCGAGAAGCGCCGCGCACCGGCTCCGGAGATCGGCGAGCGACGCCTCATCCCGCGCCTCGATGCTGTGCTCGCGGTAGTAGGCCATCTCGGTCTCGAAGGCACGGCGCGCGCGCTCGTGGTCCCCGCGAAGCCGCTCCCACGGCGGCTCGAGCTCCACGAGCGTGCCCAGCGCATCGAGAAGGACGGCCTGCATGGCAGGAACCCTAGGTCGACGGGGCGAAAACACATTCGGTGAACCTCGCCGCGATCTCACTGTCGAGCGACGCCGTCTCGGCCATCATCACGATGGCGGTCGCGGTGATCGTCGCCTTCCTCGTCGACCGCCTCGTCATCGGCCGTGGCGGGCGCGGGGTCGCGGCCCGCATCGGCGACGGCGGCGTCTCGCGGGCGGCCCAGACCCGGCTGCGGGTGGTCCGCCGCCTCGTATTCGTCGTGATCATCCTGATCGGCGCCGCGCTCGCCCTGTCGCGATTCCAGAACTTCAACCGTCTCGCCACCGGGCATCCTCGCCTCGAGCGCCGTCCTCACGCTCATCATCGGGCTCGCCGCGCGCCAGGTCCTGGCCAACCCGATGGCGGGCATCCTGCTCGCGATCACCCAGCCGATCCGCATCGGCGACTCGGTGACGATCGAGGACGAGACGGGCCGGGTCGACGACCTGACGCTCTCCTACACCTACCTCGACCCCGGCGACGGGCGACTCATGGTCGTGCCGAACGAGAGGGTGGTGACGAACGTCGTCTTCAACCGCTCAACCGGCGATCGAACGGCGCCTCCCGCGGCGTCGGTGTGGGTGCCGCCCGGCGCCGACCTCGGCCGGGCCCGCTCCGCGCTCGAGGCGGCGGAGATCGCGACCGTGGACGTCGCGGAGATCACCGCCGACGGCATCCGCCTCGAGGTCCACGGCCGCCGCGACCCGGAGCGCACGAAGACCGGCGCCGAGGAGGCGAAGCTGCGCGAGCACGCACACGAGGCGCTCCGGGCGGCCGGGGTCCTGACGTAGGTGCGGAGCCGACGATGCCGGGTGGCTACCCTTTGACGGCTCCATGACGCAACGCCAGCGCAGACGGCTTCGCCGCCGGCGCGGCTCGCCCGGAAAGAAGATCCTGCTCGGGATCGGGATCATCACCGCCATCGGCGGGATCGGGCTCGGCGCCGCCGCCGCTTGGGTGATATCGACCTACGACTCCGCGCCCGCGCTCGGGTCGCTGAAGCCGATCAAGAAGGGTCGGATAACGCAGGTCTACGCCGCCGACGGCACGCGCATCGGCGTGATCCACGCCGACAACATCCGCCAGCCGATCCCCGGGTCCAAGATCCCCCAGGACCTGAAGGACGCCACGGTCGCGATCGAGGACCAGAACTTCTACGAGCACGGCGGCATCGATCCCGAGGCCATCGTTCGCGCCGGCGTGAAGGACCTGCTCGCCGGCGGCAAGCCCGTGCAGGGCGGCTCGACGATCACCCAGCAGCTCGTCCGCAACCTCTACATCGCCGACCCGCAGGAGACGATCGAGCGCAAGATCAAGGAGGCACACCTCGCGAACGACGAGGAGGATGCGCACTCGAAGGCCTGGATCCTCAACAAGTACCTCAACACCGCGCCCTACGGCACGAACAACGGCGCGACGGCCATCGGGGCCGAGGCGGCCGCGGAGACCTACTTCTCCAAGCATGCGAGCGAGCTCTCGCTGGCCGAGGCGGCGATGATCGCCGGGCTTCCCCAGGCGCCGTCGCAGTACAACCCATTTCTCAACCCGCGCGCCGCGATCGCCCGCCGCAACGACGTTCTGCTGGCGATGGAGCAACAGGGCTACGTCTCGGCGAGGGACTACGCCGACGCGGTCCACGCGGGCCTCGGGCTCGACCCGAGCCAGAAGTACAACCGGATCACTCAGCCCTACATCTTCGACCTCGTCAAGCAGCAGCTCGTCGACAAGTACGGCCTGGGCACGGTTGAGAACGGCGGCCTCAAGGTCTACACGACGCTCCAGCCCCGACTCCAGCAGGCGGCGCAGCAGGCGGTCGACGCCTGCTCGGTCTGCTACTCAGGCGGCGGCCCGGCCTCCGCGCTCGCCTCGGTGAACCCCGAAACGGGTGAGATCGTGGCCCTCGCCTCGACCCAGCGCTTCTCGGAGAACACCCAGTTCAACTTCGCCGCCCAGGCTCACCGCCAGCCCGGTTCCTCGTTCAAGACCTTCGTGCTGACCACGGCGATCAAGGACGGCGCCGACCCGAACGCCACGTACTACAACGGCAACTCCCCCAAGACACTCTCCATACCGGGGGGTGGCAGCTGGGAGGTCGCGAACGCTGAGCCGGGTGGCGGCACCTACGACTTGACGGACGCAACCCGGGATTCGGTGAACGTCGTCTTCGCCCAGCTCGGGCTCGACGTGGGGCCGGAGAACTTCGCGAAGACCGCCTACCAGATGGGTATCACCTCGCCGCTCGGGATCAAATCCGACCAGAACCCGTGCAAGCTCGGGCCGAACTGCTTCATCCCGCCCGCCGACGCGATCGGCGGGCTCAGCGTCGGCGTCACTCCGCTCGAGATGGCGGACGCCTACGCGACTCTCGCGAACGGGGGCGTGCACCATCCGGCCACCGCGATCGCGAAGGTTGAATTCCCGGACGGCAAGACGGAGACCGCCGCCGCGGACGAGGGCGAGCGCGTCCTGAGCCCCGGGGTCGCTTACGAGGTCACGAAGATCCTCGAGGGCGTGATCTCGAGCGGCACCGGCGCCGGGTATACGTCGCTCTCCGGCTGCCCGAGCGATGGCCAGGCCGGCAAGACCGGAACCTCACAGGATCTCTCGGACGCCTGGTTCGTCGGCTTCACGACCGACTATGCGACGGCGGTGTGGACGGGTCATCCGCTCTCGCGGGCGTCCACCGGCTACGGCGGCCCGACCTCCGGCCCGATCTGGCGCCAATACATGGACGCCGCCACGGCCGGGTCGTGCCAGCCCTTCGAGCGGCCAGCGAGCATGCCGAGCCTCTCGCCCTACTACGGGCAGTACACATCGTCGGCGCCCTCGAAGTCGTCCAGCACCACCTACGCGACGCCCAGCTACCCGTCGACCCCCTCGACCTCGAGCGGCGGCGGCGGCAAACCGTCGTCGACGGGCTCGAGCGGCGGCTACCCGCCGAACCTCTATGCGCCAGGCGCCGGCCAGGGCCCGCTCCCGACGCCGGGCGGCGGCGGCGGCGGTGGCGGGGGCGGCGGGGGCGGCGGCGCGCCCTAGACGCAGATGAACGGCGAGTTCGACTTGATCGCGAGGTTGCGGTCGCTCGCCGAAGCAGGAGGGGCGGCCGGGCTCGGGAGCAGCGACCGGGTGGCCGTCGCCAGCGGCGACGACGCGGCCGTGACGGTTCCGCACGGGGCCACCGCCACATCCGTCGACGCCGCCGTCGAGGGAGTTCACTTCGACCTTGCCACCGCGCCGCTCCGCACGGTCGGCGCGAAGGCGATGGCGGCCGCGCTCTCCGACCTCGCCGCCATGGGCGCCGAGCCGGGCGAGGCGTACGTCATCGTCGGGATCCGGGAGGGGTTGGCCGAGGAGGACCTGCTCGAGCTCGGCGCCGGCCTCGTCGGCGTGGCGGGCGAGCATGGCGTCGCGATCGTCGGCGGCGATGTCACCCGCGCGCCGGTGTTGTGGCTGGGCCTCACGGTCGTCGGCCACGCGGGCTCCGCGGAGGAGCTCGTGAGCCGCGCGGGCGCCAGGCCGGGCGACGCGATCGTGGTGACGGGAACGCTGGGCGCCGCCGCCGCGGGCCTGCTCCTGCTCTCCGAGCCGGGCCTCCGAGAGCACCTCGAGCCGGATGTCGCGGCGGAGCTCATGCGGCGCCAGCTCGAGCCCGAGCCGCGCCTCGGCGCGGGCCGCGCGCTCGCGACCGCCGGCGCCACCGCGATGATCGACGTGTCCGACGGCCTCGGCGCCGATGCCGCCCACCTCGCCGAGGCGAGCGGGGTACGCGTTGAGATCGCGCTCGAGCGCCTTCCCGTCGCGCCGGGGCTCACCGCGCTCGCGGAACACGCGCCCGTCGAGGCGATCGAGGTCGCGGCCGCGGGCGGCGAGGACTACGAGCTCGTGGCGACGATTCCGCCGGCGGGCCTCGAGGCGGCGTCGCGAGCGGTGAGCGCCACGGGAACGCGCCTGACGCTGCTGGGGAAGGTGCTCAGAGGTGCTGGGACGGTGCTCCGGGGCCCGGAGGGCGCCGAGGTGGCGCCGTCGGGCTTTGATCAGCTCGGACGGTCGCGAGCTCGATCCGCGCGCGCCTGATCAGGTTCGCCTTCGTCAGCATCTCTCGTGCGACCGCCTGCGCGTCGACGCGGTACTCCCCTGCGTGAATCAGTCCGGTCAAGTGCTCGAGTCTCCCCTCCGGGAGCAATCCGTGTGTCCCCGTCAGGCCCTGGGGCTCGCTTCGTCTCCGCTGCATTGATCGGTCCCCCCTCGTCGCTACCCGATAGGGAATTTGTCCACACCGGCTGGCCCCCCGCCTCGGCGTCGGTGTGAGCTTCGTATGCAATCTCCCGCCCACGAGGGGCCCTCGCCGGCCCCGGCGGTCCGGCCTCAGCGCCGGCACGGGCGACGACCACGAGGGAGGCCACTGATCCCGCCAGCACGCAGCCGCAGATCGCGATTGGAACGCGGATGCCCCAGTCCCCGATCGACAGCGCGACCGACCAGACGACGCCCGCGTCGAGGTCGAGGCGCCCGGCCACGCTCGCGGCCCCGAGTACGAGCGGCACGCACGCCGCGGCGATGGCTGCCGCGGACGGCCACCTGCGCGGGCGCCGGCCGCGCCGGCCGGCCCGCGCCTCGAGCACCCACGGATGGGCCAGGGGGACCAGGAGCAGCGCGAGGTAGGGATTCACGAGCCACACCGCGAGCAGGGCGATGCCGCTCCAGAGCCCGAGGGCGGCCGCCGCGGCCTCGGGCGCCATCCGAACCGGCAAACGGTTGCGGCCAAGCCACCACCAGACCCCCAGCGCTGCGGTCACCGGAACCAGGAGCGCCAGAAGCTCGCTCGGCCCGACGGCGTAACGGCCGGGGTCGAAGGGGAACGATGGCCGCGGGACGATCCCGGTGAGGGCCAGTACGTAGAGGAGCGCCAGGGCCACGAGCAGCGGCACCGAGCGCAGCGACGCCCAGGCGAGCGCCGAGCCCGCGTTTCCGCGCCGGCCCGCGCGAGCGAGCGCGTCGACGGCCGCGACGATCGCGGGGATGAGAAGGCCGAGCGCGAGCGCCGCAAGAGCCCAGCCGGGGATCAGGTTGCCGGCCACCTCGAGGTAGGCGTCCGGGCCATGGACAGGCCGGCCGGGGGCGGCGTCGAGAGCGAGAACGAGGTCGAACGCAGCCCGCCCGAACCGGTCGAGAGTCTTGGCGGAGAAGTCGTCGAGGAGATCATCGGCGGGCGATAGGGGGCGCTCCCCGGCCGACGAGAGCCCGATCGAGTCGAGGCCCCTCGAGATCAGCACGGCCTGTTCGCCGAGGCCGCCGGGGAGGGCGAGCGCCGCGAGCTGGCCAAACGGCCCGGGCTCGTGAGCGTGAAGCCCCGTCTGGTCGAGGAGCGAGAGCTCGGCCGTGCGAACGAGCTGTATCGCCGCGCTCTGGGCGCCTGTGGACGAATCGAGCACGTACGGCTGGCGCACGCTCTCCGACCCGGGCTGCTCGAGGGCGACGACCGCGTCCACCAGGGATGGGTCGAGGTAGCCGTCGACGAGCGCACCCGCACCCGACGCGCCCGCTGAAGAGCCGTCGGTGGAGACGAGGACGATCGTCTTCGTGTGCTGGGAGGTGCCGACGGCAGAGGCGAGCTCCTCGAGCGCTCCGGTGGCGGCCGCGCTCGATGCCGCTCCGGGAGGCTCGGCCGTGTCGCGCGGCGCGATCAGCACGATCTCGTTGCGGCTCTCACCCGGCAGCCTCAGGATGACGTTCGTGAGTGACCCCCCGTCACCGAAGCGCTGCACGACGACCTGCCCGGCGGTCACCCTCTTGAACGTCTTCTCGACGAGTGCCGCCGCGGCGGAGTCGCCCTTCGAGCCGGGGGATCGGCTCGGCGCCTCCGCGACGATCTGGCGCGCGTAGCTCGCGGCGGCCCCGCGGTCGAACCCCGCGGGCGCGACCAGTGGGCGGAGTGGCCCCGGCTGCGACTGAAGCGAGAAGAGCAGGGCGACCACCGCCGCGACGGCGGGCAGGAAGCTGAGGCGGTACAGGCGTAGGTCGACCACGGTGGGCGGGCGCTCGCGTGCGGGAACGCTCAGCGACCGAGGCTAACCTCTCCCCATGCCATCCGCCTCGGCGCGGATCCTGCTGGTCGACGACGAGCAGGCGATCCAGACGCTGCTCGCCTACCCGCTGCGCCGCGACGGCTACGAGGTGATTCCGGCGCACGACGGCCGGGAGGCGCTCGACCGCTTCGCCGAGCAGCGGTTCGATCTCGTCGTCCTCGACGTCATGCTGCCGCGGGTGGACGGCATCGAGGTCTGTCGGAGGCTGCGCAGCCACAGCCAGGTTCCAATCATCATGCTCACGGCGCGCGACGACGAGGTCGACAAGGTCCTCGGCCTCGAGATGGGCGCCGACGATTACATCACGAAGCCGTTCTCGGTCCGCGAGTTCCGCAGCCGCGTCCGCGCGGCCCTCCGCCGCGCGGACATGATCGGGGAGCGCACCGGAGCCGACGGGGCCATCTCCGTTGCCGACCTCGAGATCGACCTCGAGCGCCGCACGGTGACGATCCGCGCCGAGCGCGCCGAGCTGACCTACGTCGAGTTCGAGGTGCTCGCGACCCTAGCCCGCTCCCCCGGCAAGGTCTTTTCGAGGCCGATGCTCCTCGAGCGGGTGTGGGGGGATTCGGCTTATCGAGATCCACGCACCGTCGACGTCCACATCCGCCACCTGCGCGAGAAGCTCGAGAGCGACGCGAGCTCTCCCGAGTACCTGTTGACCGTGCGGGGCGTCGGCTACCGCTTTCGCGACGACGACTGACCCCGTGGCACGGCCCGCCGGCACCGGAAGCATTCGAGCAAGCTCGAATCACCGCTCGCCTCCGGCTCGCTATGAGGACGCCGGCGGATGAATTCCGTCCGCACGAGGCTCGTGCTGCTGTTCTTCGCGATCACCGCCGCAGCGGTGGGCTTCGTCTACCTCTACGTGGTCCCGCAGCTCGAGTCGAGCCTCACGGCGTCGAAGCTCGAGCGGCTCGAGGGGGTTGCGATCTCGCAGGGCGCCCGCTTCTCAGATGCGCTCGACTCCGCGGCCTCCCAGGCGCGCCTCGAGAGGATCGTCAGCGCCACCGCGCAGAAGGCCGACGCGCGGGCGTCCCTGTTGGGGGTCCGATCGGGCTCGCAGGGGCCGCGTCCTGAGTTCGTCATCGCCGACTCCGAGATCGAGCGCACCGCCATCGCCCCGAGCTATCCGGCGGCGGTTACGGCGGCGGCGACCGGTCGTCCGGGCACGGCGGTCGAGACCGTTGCCTCGCAGCAGATCGGCGAGACCGCGATCGCGGTGGCGCGCGGCGGGCGCCCGCGATGGGTGCTCGTGCTCTCGGCCCCCCTGGCGGAGGTGGCCGACAACGTCGCGCTCATCAAGCGGCAGATCCTGATCGCGGGGGGGATCGCCCTGACCCTCGCGCTCGGGGCGGGCTGGCTGGTGGCGGGCGCCCACGCGCGCCGGCTGCGACGGCTCGAGACGGCCGCGGAAAAGGTCGCCGAGGGCGACTTCCGAACGCCGATCCCCGACCTCGGAGGCGACGAGGTGGGCCAGCTCGCGGCCGCGCTCGACGAGATGCAGCGAAAGCTCGCCCGGCTCGACAGCGCGCGCAAGGCGTTCATCGCGAACGCCTCCCACGAGCTGCGCACGCCGATCTTCTCGCTGGCGGGCTTCGCGGAGCTCCTTGAGGACGAGGACCCCGCCCCGGCCGCACGCGCGGAGTTCGTCCGCAACATGCGGGAGCAGATCGCTCGGCTCACGAAGCTCACCGCCGACCTTCTCGACCTCTCGAAGCTCGACGCCGATGCGATGGAGATCCGCGCCCAGCCCGTGGAGCTCGGAGAGATCGCCGGGCGTGTCAGCGCCGAGTTCACGCCGGCGGCGGAGCGGCACGACTCGCCGATCACCGTGCGGCCCAAGCGGCGGGCCATCGCCAACGCCGATCCAGACCGGGTGGCTCAGATCATGCGTATCCTGATTGACAACGCCCTCACCCATACACCGGCGGGAACCTCCATCGCAGTGAGCGCAGATACGAGCAACGGCAGCGCCATCCTCGTGGTGGCCGACGACGGTCCTGGGGTCGATGCGCATTCGCGCGGAAGGATCTTCGAGCGCTTCTACACCGCGGACCGCGTGAGCGGATCGGGGCTCGGCCTCGCGATCGCGCGCGAGCTGGCCGACCGGATGGACGGGGCGCTCGACCTCTCGTCGCGGCGCGGGCGCACCGAATTCACGCTGAGGCTGCCCACCGCCGGGAGCAACCGGGCGTGAGGCTCGCACGCCCGGCTCTGGCGGCGACGCTCATCGCCGCCGTGGCCGCCCTCGCCGCATGCGGGGGCGGCGACGCCGACGGCGGTGATGGGCCGACGACGTCGGCGGGCCCGTCCGCGTCGGGACCGTCGACCACGCTTCCGCGCGTCGCGATCGAGACGGGCGCGCCGGGGTTCGACGCGGAGCGGATCTACGCCGGGGCCGCGCCGGGAGTGGTGACGATCCGCTCCTTCTTCGGCCACGCGATCGGCGGCGGAATACTTGGCGGGGGCGGATCGGCCGCCGAGGGCTCGGGCTTTGTCATCGACTCGAACGGGGAGATCGCCACCAACGCCCACGTCGTCACCGATGCCGAGGCCGGCGGGACCTCGGGCGAGATCCACAAGGCGAAGCAGGTGTACGTTCAGTTCACCGACCAGAATCAGGTGCCGGCCGACGTTGTGGGGTTCGACCCGGACGCCGACGTGGCGCTCCTGCGCGTCGATCCGGCGGGCCTCGACCTCCACCCGCTCACGCTTGCAACGAACGAGAAGGTCCAGGTCGGCCAGCCGGTTGCCGCGATCGGCAGCCCGTTCGGCGAGGACAACTCCCTCTCGGTGGGGATCGTCTCGGCGACGGACCGCACGATCGACTCGCTCTCCAACTTCAAGATCGAGGGGGCGATCCAGACCGACGCGTCGATCAACCCAGGCAACTCCGGCGGCCCGCTGCTCGATGCCAGCGGGGACGTGCTCGGCATCGACCAGCAGATCAACACCACCTCGGGTGGCAACGAGGGCGTGGGCTTCGCAGTCCCGATCGCGCTCGTTGACCGCTCGCTCGAGCAGCTGCGCGCCATGGGCCACGCCCAGTACGCGTACCTCGGGGTGCGAACGGAGCAGCTCTACCCCCAGCTCGCCGACAAGCTCGGCATTGACTCGGAGAGGGGGGCGCTCATCTCGTCGATCATCCAGGGCGGGCCGGCCGAGGGCGCCGACCTCCGCGGCTCGCACAAGACGATCCATTTCCAGGGCTCCGAGTTCAAGGTGGGAGGCGACGTGATCGTCGCGGTCGACGGCCACCCGATCACCAAGGCGAGCGACCTGCCGATCCTCGTGGCCCAGCTCGACCCCGGCGACACGGCGACGCTCACGATCATCCGCGGCGGACAGCGGATGAACGTGGACGTGAAGCTCGGGACGCGGCCAGAGACCGTTTCCGGCTAACCGGACCGCTGCGACGCGAAAAAGGCGTAGCTTTCCGCAACCGTGCTCCAGGAGGTTGCCCTCGGCCCCCGCTCGCTCGCCGACTACACGCATCTGGCCGGCCGCGGCCTCGTGGCCGAGATTCGCGATCTGGCGGAGGCGCTCGACGGCAAGCGGGTGCTCCATGTGAGCGCGACCGCATTCGGGGGCGGCGTGTCGGAGATCCTCTACACCCTGGTGCCGCTCATGCGCGACGTGGGCCTCGACGCCCACTGGCACGTGATCCTCGGGCGGGAGGAGTTCTTCAACGTCACGAAGCTCATGCACAACTCGCTTCAAGGCGATCCGCAGGCGATCTCGGACGAGCAGTGGGAGGTGTTCGAGGCCTACAACGTGATGAACGCCCAGGGGCTCGAGGGCGACTGGGACCTCATCATCGTCCACGACCCGCAGCCGGCGGGCCTCCGGATGAACGCGCCCGATGCGGCGCGGCGCTGGGTTTGGCGCTGCCACATCGACCTCTCGACCCCGAATCAGGAGACGCTCGCGCGCCTCAAGCCGCTGATCTCCGATTACGACGCGAGCGTCTGGCACCTCGAGCAGTACGTCCCCGCCGGGCTCGACGGGGGCCTGAGACAGATCATCCCCCCGGCCATCGACCCGCTCTCGCCCAAGAACATGGCCCTCTCGCCCGAGGACGCGGCCTTCGTGTGCGAGCAGTTCGGGATCGATCCCGAGCGCCCGCTGGTGACTCAGGTCTCGAGGTTCGATCCGTGGAAGGACCCGATGGGGGTCATCGACGCCTATCGCCGGATCCGCGAGCAGCGGCCGGACGTCCAGCTCGCGCTCGTCGGCTCGATGGCCACCGACGACCCCGAGGGCTGGGAGTTCTTCCACTCCACCTTCCGCCACGCCGATGGCGACCCGGATATCAAGATCCTCAACAACCTCAACAACGTCGGGGCGATCGAGGTCAACGCCTTTCAGTCACAGTCGGACGTGGTGATGCAGAAGTCGCTTCGCGAGGGGTTCGGGCTGACCGTCACCGAGGCGCTGTGGAAGGGGCGACCGACCATCGGCGGCGACGTCGGAGGGATCCCGTTGCAGATCGCCGACGGCGAGACCGGCTATCTCGTGTCGACCCCCGAGCAGGCGGCGGAGCGCGCGCTGGAGATCCTCGAGGACCCCGAGCTCGCAAAGCGCCTCGGGCGAGCCGGCAAGGAGCGGGCCCGCGAGCGCTTCCTGACCCCGCGTCTGCTCCGCGACTGGCTGCAGTTGATGGGTGAGCTCGACGTCTGAGCCACCCACTCGCCGCCGGAACGGGTAATCATGCCCTCATGCCCGACGACGAGCGCCTGGTAATCGTCTCGAACCGCGGGCCGGCGCAGTTCGAGCTGGACGAGCGCGGCGAGCGCACGGTTCACCGGGGTGGGGGCGGCCTCGTGACCGCCCTCTCCGGTCTCGTCGCGCACCGGGGCGCGCTCTGGATCGCGTCGGCGATGACCGAGGAGGACGTTGCTGTCAGTCGTGAGGCGGCCGGCGAGGCCGTGGAGGTCGAGCTCGACGAGGTCTCTTACGACGTTCTCCTCGTGGAGAGCGACGCGGTGGCTTACGACCGCTTCTACAACGTCATCGCCAACCCGATCCTCTGGTTCATTCAGCACTATCTCTGGGACCTTTCGAACGCGCCCGACATCCGCAGGGAGGAAGCCGAGGCGTGGGACCTCGGCTACGAGGTCGTGAACGCCGACATCGCCGACGCGGTGGTCAGCTCGATCGCCGACGACACGGAGCCGTTGGTGATGCTCCACGACTACCACCTCTACACCTGTCCGGCGCTCATCCGCGAAGCGCGACCAGATGTCTTCCTGCAGCACTTCGTCCACATCCCCTGGTCGCAGCCCGACTCGTGGCGCATCCTGCCGGCGCGGATGCGCGAGGCCATCTACCGCGGCCTCCTGGCAAACGACATCATCGGCTTCCACACCACGGCGTACTGCCGCAACTTCCTGCACTGCTGCCGCGAGCTGATGGAGGTGGATGTCGACTATGGGCGAGGCGCGGTCATCCACGAGGGCAGGGAGACGTGGGTGCGCGCGTACCCGCTCGGGATCGACGCGCGCCGCCTCGAGCGAGCCGCCGCGTCGGACGAGGTCGCCCATTACGAGGATGAGCTCCTGCGTCGCAGGCGCGACCACCTGATCATCCGCGTGGACCGCGCGGATCTCTCGAAGAACGTCCTTCGCGGCTTCACCGCGTTCGACGTCTTCCTCCAGCAGCACCCCGAGTTCCGCGAGCGGGTCACCTTCATCGCCCACCTGCAGCCCTCACGCACCGACGTCCCCGAGTACCAGGAGTACCTGGAGCGGATCGAGGCGCTGGTGGCTGTGGTGAACCACCGGCACGGCACGACGGACTGGATGCCCATCGACCTGCGCATCTACGAGAACTTCGCCGACGCGGTCGCGCGCTACAAGCACTTCGACCTCTTGATGGTCAACTCCCTGTTCGACGGGATGAACCTCGTAGCCAAGGAGGCTCCCGCCGTCAACACCCGCGACGGCGTGGTGATGCTCTCCGAGAACACGGGAGCCCACGAGGAGCTCGGGGACTGCACGCTCACCGTCAACCCGTTCGACATCCAGGAGCAGGCCGACACGATCCACCGTGCGCTGACGATGTCGGCCGAGGAGCGGGAGCTCCGCGCGTCGCGCCTGCGCGAGATCGTCCGCCGCCGCGACCCGGGCGTCTGGATCGCCGAGCAGATCGAGGACGTGCGGGCGAAGCGGGCTTCCAAGCGGGCCGCGGCGACTAGCTGAGCTCCACCCGCTGCCTACAGCGGGTGTAGCGGGAACGGCGGGCGGCCGCCCGGGCTCGGGGCGGGCGGCGGTGGTGCCGGCGTGGGCGGCGGGATCGGCGCCGATGGAGGCACCGGCGGTGGAGTTGGGATGGCTGGGGGAGGGGACGCCGGCGCCGCTGGGGCCGGCACGGCGTGGGTGGCGTGCCGTTCGGAGCGCTTCCCGCGCTGTGGGCGAGGGTCGGGGCGGCGAGGGGGGCGGTGGCTCTCGCGGGCTGGGCGATCGCGCCGGCCGCCGGCGTGGTGCGGGGCGCTGGCGTGGTCGTCTCGGCCCCTCGCACTGACCCGTCGTCTCGCGGCCAGATCCTCCGTGTTTGTCGCTTTATGGGTGCTATGCACGCTTAACGCGCCAACTCGGGCCTCGTTCGCCTCCTTCGCCGCTTCCGGGAGGCCGATGTTGGCTGCGAGCGGCGGCGGCTTTGGGCGCTCGAGCAGGCCCGGCCCAACCGCGATGACGACCGCGACCGCGGCCACGACGGCGACGACCCGGCCCAGATTCGCCCAGCGGATCCGTGCCAACGCCTCCATAGCCAGCAACAACCCCGCCTTCGCGCCACCCGCCCCGTCCGAGCGGAACGCCACAAGCCGGCCGCTATAGTCATCCGCCGCCTTGGCAGCCACCAAAACACCCGAGTACGAGCTCGTGCTGATGCTCGATCCCGAGGTTCCGGACGACCGGCGCGAGCAGATCGTCGCCGACGCCCGCTCGCGGATCGAGTCGGCGGGGACGATCAAGCACGACACCGCGTGGGGGATGCGCAAGATGGCCTTCGAGATCCGCCAGCGGACCGAGGCCGACTATCGCTTCTTCCGCTTCGAGAGCGAGCCGCCGCTCCTGCGCTCGCTCGACCACGAGCTCAAGATCGCCGACGGGGTCCTGCGCTTCCGGATTTTCAAGGTCGACGCGCGCTCCCCGGTCGTCGCGCCGCCGGCGCCGGGTCCCGGCGGCGCGCCCGCGCCTCGCGGCGCCCGACGTCCAGACGCGGCGGCGGAGGCACCACCCGCGCCCGCGGCCCCCGAGGCGGAGGGTCCCCCGGCCGAGGCCGCTCCGGCGGAGGCCACCGAGCCGGCAGCGCCGGCGGAGGCCGAGGAAGCCGCACCCGCCGAGCCGGTCACCGAGGCGGCGCCGGCCGAGGCGCCGGAGGCGCCTGCGGCGGACGAGCCGGAGGCCGAGGGCTCGAGCGAGCCCGACCCGCCCGCCCCCGAGCCTTCGTAACCCCGCAGCTTGCGGCTTCGGCCCCGGCGGGGGGAGAGAACGCGCCGGTTCGCTGCTTAGACTCCTGACGATCAAGCGAACTTGAGGAAGGGGCCATCGAAGTGGCAGCCACAAACATCAACGTCGTCTGCATCACCGGAAACCTCACCCGCGACCCCGAGCTACGACACCTGCAGAGCGGCACCGCGGTCTGCAAGCTGCGAGTCGCCGTCAACAGCCGTCGCAAGGACCAGAGCGGCGAGTGGGTCGACAAGCCGAACTACTTCGACGTCACCGTGTGGGGCGCGCAGGGCGAGAACTGCTCGAACTACCTGACGAAGGGGCGCCCGGTCGCGATCGAGGGTCGTCTCGAGTGGCGCGAGTGGGAGGGCCAGGACGGCAACAAGCGCCAATCGGTCGAGATCATCGCCAACTCGGTCCAGTTCCTCGGCAGCCGCGGGGACGCACCGAGCCAGGGCTCCGGGAACGGGTTCACGGCCGAGTCCGACGTGCCGGCCGATACGTCTGACTTCACGGACGCTCAGCCGGCGGCGGTCGGGACCTCCGACGACGACATTCCCTTCTAGCCTCAAGCCTCGATCCCCGCTGCGCGCCCTCGCGCTGCGGCTATCATCCGCGCTTCGCGCCGCCCTCCGGCGGCGCGTACGCGTGAATATGGACGCACTACCCAGCGACATTCAACCCGGAGCGAGGGCCTGATGCCGGCTCCTCGCGAGCGCACGGGTCCCCCGCGGCGACGGCGCGGTCCGGCGGACCGCATGCGCCCTCGCAAGTACACGCGGATCAACGTCGAGGAGATCGACTACAAGGACCTGAACCTGCTCCGGCGCTTCCTCTCCGACCGCGGCAAGGTCCGCTCGCGGCGGGTCACGGGGCTCTCGCGCGAGCACCAGCGCCAGCTCGCGGTCGCCGTGAAGCGCGCGCGAGAGATCGCGCTCCTGCCGTACGTGGGCGAGCGCTAGGGCGATGGCGCAGGCGATCCTCCTCAAGGACGTCGAGAGCCTCGGCGAGGCCGGTCAGGCCGTCGACGTGTCCCCGGGCTACCTCCGCAACTACCTCCTGCCGCGAAAGCTGGCCCAGCCCGCGACCGATGCCTCGCTCGCCGAGGCGCAGCGGCGCCTGGAGGCCGCGGAGCGAGCCGCCGAGGAGGCCGAGAAGCGCGCCGGGGAGACCGCCGCCCTGCTTTCCAAGACCGTGTTGACGATCCAGCATCGCGCCGGCGAGGACGGGCGCCTCTTCGGCTCGGTCACCGCGAAGGAGATCGCCGACGCGATCGCCGACGCCCGTGGGCTGCGCGTCGAGCGCAAGCGCATCAAGCTCTCCGAGCCGATTCGCGCGCTCGGGACCTACCTGGTTGAGATCGAGCTCCCTTCGGGCACGTCCGCCCGCGTGAAGACGATCGTCGCGGCCGAGGACTAAGCGTCCGCAAATCGCGCCTTTGCGCCGTGCGGGCAGTGCCCGCCTGTGCTTTGCTCGGCCTGAGGGCGCAAAGGGACGAAATCCGCCGCCCCGGGCCCTCTAATAGACGGACGCGCCGGAAGCCGGCGCCGCATTGACCATGGCAACCGCCCAGACCAACGTCCCGCCCCAGAACCTCGAGGCCGAGGAGTCGGTGCTGGGCGCGATGATGGTCTCCGAGAAGGCGCTCGACATGGTCATCATCGACGCGCGTCTCTCCGATGACGACTTCTACCGCGAGCGTCATCGCATCATCTTCCGCGCCGTCAAGACGCTCAACGGGCGCGGGGAGCCGGTCGACTCGCTGACACTCATCGAGCACCTGACCCAGACCGGTGAGCTCGCCGAGGCGGGCGGCCGCGACGCCGTCGCCGCGCTGGCGTCGACCACGCCGGCCCCGCTCAACGCCGGGCACTACGCCAAGATCGTCCGCGAGAACGCGCTCCTGCGCCGGCTCCTCGAGGCCGCGAGGAAGATCGAGGGTTCGGTCCAGGGGAGGGAGGGCGAGCCTCGCGACCTCGTCGAGCGGGCCGAGAGCCTGCTCTTCAAGGTCGCTCACGACGAGCAGGCCGAGGACTTCCGCGAGCTCGGCAAGATCCTCGAGGACGAGGTCGACCGGCTCGAGAAGGTCGCGAAGGCGGGCAGTGCCATCACCGGCACCCCGTCGGGCTTCCGGGACCTCGACGCGATCACCGGCGGCTTTCAGCCCGGCAACCTGATCATCGTCGCCGCCCGTCCGGGCATGGGCAAGAGCGGGCTCGTGGCCAACATCGCCGAGCACGTCGCCGTCAAGGAGCAGAAGCCGGTTGCGTTCTTCTCGCTCGAGATGTCGGAGATGGAGCTCGCGCAGCGCCTCATTGCCCGGCGCGCGAAGATCCCCTCCGACAAGCTCCGAAAGGGGGCCGTGGGCGACCGCGAGTGGAACCGGGTGCTGCGCGAATGCAACGCGCTCGAGGACGCGCCGCTGTGGATCGACGAGTCGTCCGACCTCGGGATCCTCGACCTCCGCGGCAAGGCGCGCCGGCTCCACTCCCGAGAGCGCGAGCAGGGAAAGGGGGGGCTCGGCCTCATCATCATCGACTACATCCAGCTCATGCGGGCGGACGACCCGCGTATGAACCGCGTCGAGCAGGTGGGCCAGATGAGTCGCGGCCTGAAGCTCCTCGCGCGCGAGCTCGAGGTTCCGGTCATCGCCCTCTCGCAGCTCTCCCGGGCCCCGGAGCAGAGGACCGGGCGCGACAAGCGGCCGATCCTCTCGGACCTTCGCGAGTCCGGCAACCTCGAGCAGGACGCCGACCTCGTCGCGTTCATCTATCGCGAGGACTACTACCGCAACTGGGACGAGTCGGTCGACGACGAGGAGCGCGAGCGGCTCAAGGGGATCGCCGAGCTGATCGTTCGCAAGAACCGCAACGGACCGACGGACACCGTCGAGCTGGCGTTCCAGGAGGACTACGCGTCGTTCCTCAACAAGGCGTACGGGTCGGGGCGGCCGGTCGAGCAGAAGCCTGGCGAGGGCCCGCCGCTCGTCGAGGCTGCCGACGAGTGAGCGCGCAGGTTCAAAGGCTCCGGGCCCCGTGCCCGGTGGGGGCGTGCGACGGCAGTGGCTGGGTCGTCGACGACGAGGACGTCGCGCATCCATGCGAGTGCCGGTCTCGTCGCGTGAACCAGGCGCGCGCCCGGGGCGTGAACCAGACCCTCCCCGCGCGCTACCGCTCGGTCAGCTTCGACGCCCCCCCGGTCTCGGACATGGCGCGCGACCCGCGGGCTCGAACCGTCGTCGCCGGGATCAGGTCCTACCTCAGCGATCTCGACACGAACCTCACGGAGGGTCGCGGGCTGTGGCTCATGGGCGACGTCGGCACGGGCAAGACGACGCTCGCCATGCTGGTCTCCCGTCACGCCATCGAGGCCGGCCGGAGCGTCGGGGTCTACTCGCTGCCGCGCCTCCTGGCGCAGATCCGCCGCACCTACGACGCCGACTCGCGGGAGGACTCCTACCTGGCGTTCTTCGACCGCCTCACCTCGGTCGACCTCCTTCACGTCGACGACCTCGGCGCCGAGAAGAGCTCCGACTGGGTGCTCGAACAGCTCTACGCCATCGTCGACGAGCGCTACCAGGCCCGCAGGTCGATGGTCGTGACCACCAATCTGCGCGTCGAGCAGCTCGAGGAGCAGATCGGCCAGCGGACGGTCTCGCGGCTGGTGGAGATCTGCGGCGACCCGCTGCCCCTGTTCGGCGACGACCTGCGCTACCGAGTGGCGTAGCCGCCGGGCCCTGACGCCCCTTCATAATCACACCTGAAATGCCAGGAATCGTCATCGTCGGGACCCAGTGGGGCGACGAGGGAAAGGGAAAGGTCACCGACCTCCTCGCCGAGCGCGCGGACGCCGTCGTCCGCTTCCAGGGCGGCAACAACGCCGGCCACACGATCATTCGCGATGGCGAGGTCTTCAAGCTCCACCTGATCCCTTCGGGGATCCTCTACCCCGGCAAGCTGTGCGTGATCGGCAACGGCGTCGTCGTCGACCCGGGTGTCCTGATCGGGGAGCTCGATGACCTTCGTCAGCGCGGCATCGACACGTCGGGCCTGCGCATCTCCGCCAACGCTCACGTGATCATGCCCTACCACGTGAAGCTGGACACGGCGGGGGAGGCCAAGCTCGGCAAGCTCGAGATCGGCACGACGAAGCGCGGCATCGGCCCCTGCTACGCCGACAAGGCGGCGCGCCTCGGCATCCGGGTCCAGGACCTCCTTGACCCGAAGATCCTTCGGAAGAAAATCCTCGCGGCGATGGAGCCGAAGAAGCAAATGCTGCGTCCGTTCGAGCGCGATCCCGAGCTCGACCTGCACACGATCGCCGAGGACTACCTCCGCTACGGCCACCGGCTCGAGCCGTACGTCGCGGACACCGCGAAGCTCTGCTGGGAGGCCCTCGACGCCGGGCGGACGGTCATCTTCGAGGGCGCTCAGGCCGCGATGCTCGACCTCGACCACGGCACGTATCCCTTCGTCACCTCCTCGAACCCGATCGCCGGGGCGGCCTGCGTCGGCGCGGGCGTCGCTCCGACCGACATCGACGAGGTCTGGGGAGTCGCGAAGGCCTACGCGACCCGGGTCGGCGCCGGCCCCTTCCCGACCGAGCTCGACGACGACATCGGGCGACAGCTTCAGGAACGCGGCGGTGAGATCGGCACCACGACCGGCCGCGCGCGGCGCTGCGGATGGCTCGACCTCGTCTCCCTTCGGTACGCGGCCCGTCTGAACGGGCTCAGCGCGCTCGCCATCACGAAGCTCGACGTGCTGGCGGGCATCGACCCGATCCGCGTCGCCGTGCGCTACCGCTCCGGCGAGGGCGCGGTCCTCGACGAGTTCCCATACCACCAGTCGATCCTCCACGCGGCCACCGCCGAGTACGAGGAGCTGCCCGGATTCGACGGCGACATCGGCGCCTGTCGCAGCGAGGCCGAGCTGCCGCGCGAGGCGCGGGACTACCTGGAGCTGGTCCGCGAGGGCACGGGGGTGCCCGTCCGCCTGGTTGGCGTCGGCCCGGGCCGCGACCAGGTGATCTGGATGGGCGAGGCCGAGCGGCGCCTGCAGGCGGCCTAAATAGACTCCCGCGCTGTGAGCGCGCGGCAGCACAGGGGGAGGGTGTGGCGGGGAGCCGTTATTCAGGGCCGCGCGCGAGCCCTGCGGGCGTGATGTTCGAGAAGGTCCTGGTCGCGAACCGGGGTGAGATCGCGATCCGGGTCATGCGGACCCTTCGCGAGATGGGGATCGGCTCGGTCGCCGTCTACTCGGAGGCCGATCGCGATGCCCCACACGTGCGCTACGCGGACGAGGCGCACCTCCTCGGCCCCGCGACCCCCGCCGAGAGCTACCTCGCGATCGAGAAGATCGTGGAGGCGGCGGAAAAGGCCGGCGCGGAGGCCATTCACCCCGGCTATGGCTTCCTGGCCGAGAACGCGGATTTCGCGACGGCTCTTGACGACGCCGGAATCGTCTTTATCGGCCCGCCCGCGACCGCGATCGAGGCGATGGGGTCGAAGACCCGGGCTCGGGAGATCATGCAGGAGGCCGGCGTCCCGATCGTCCCCGGCGCGACCGAGCCCTCCGAGGACGTGGAGGCGGCGCGGAAGACCGCCGCCGAGATCGGCTACCCGGTGGCGTGCAAGGCCGCCGGTGGAGGCGGCGGCAAGGGCTTTCGCGTCGCCAACTCCGAGGACGAGCTGGCCGACGCTTTCGAGGGCGCATCCCGGGAAGGAGAGAAGTTCTTCTCCGACCCGCGCGTGTACCTCGAGCGCTACCTCGACGACCCGCGCCACGTGGAGGTGCAGGTCCTCGCGGACTCGCACGGCAACGTGATCCACCTCGGCGAGCGCGACTGCTCGATCCAGCGCCGCCACCAGAAGCTGATCGAGGAGGCGCCGGGGCCGAAGGTCGACGACGAGATGCGAGCACGCATCGGGCGGATCGCAAAGGAGGCCGCGCGCGCGGTCGACTACCGCGGCGCCGGCACCGTCGAGGGCATCCAGCACGGCGACGAGTACTTCTTCCTCGAGATGAACACGCGCATCCAGGTCGAGCACTGCGTCACCGAGATGGTCACCGGCGTCGACATCGTCCGCGAGCAGGTGCTGATCGCCGCCGGCGAGGAGCTGTCGGTGTTCCAGGAGCAGGTGGAGGTCCGCGGCCACGCGATCGAGTGCCGGATCAACGCCGAGGCAGCGCACAAGAACTTCGCGCCCGCGCCGGGCCGGATCGACAGCTACGTCGAGCCCGCGGGGCCGGGCGTCCGCGTCGACTCGGGCCTCGAAGCCGGGTCCGAGGTGACGCCGCTCTATGACCCCATGGTCGCCAAGCTGATCGCCTGGGACGTCGACCGCGAGAAGGCGACGGCACGGATGCTCCGCGCCCTGGGCGAGTACCGGATCGAGCCTCTCACCACGCTCATTCCCTTCCACCAGGCGATCCTCGCGACCGAGCAGTGGGCGAAGGGGGAGACCTGTCGCGACCTCGTGGGCGACAAGAAGTGGCTGAAGGCGCTCGCGCCCGAAAAGGTCGCCGAGGTCGCCCAGGCCGCCGAGGACGACGGCGCCGGGGAGCTTGCCGAGCGCACCTACAAGATCGAGGTCGACGGCCGCCTTCACGCGGTGAAGGTGTTCGGAGCGGTCGGACCCACCGGCGGCGCCGCGCAGGCCTCGGGTGGAGGGCGCAGGCCGCCGAAGCGCGAGCGAAAGTCAGGCGGCGGCGCCTCGGCGGCCACGGAGGCGCTCGTCTCGCCCCTTCAGGGGACCGTGCTCAAGGTCGCCGTCGGCGAGGGCGACGAGGTGGAGGAGGGGGCGCTCGTCTGCGTGATCGAGGCGATGAAGATGGAGAACGAGATCACGGCGCATCGCGCGGGCAAGGTCACCGGGCTTCCGATCGCCGAGGGTGGCGCCGTGGCCGCCGGCGATCTCCTGGCCAAGATCGAGTAGCTGAGTGCATCCGGTACGCCGCGGCGGGCGCTGGCGCAAGCGCTGGGTCTACGTCGCCGCGTTCGCCGACGAGGTCATGGCGTGCGCCGCCCGGGTGGAGATAGGGCCGCTCTCGCAGACGTTCTGGGCGATCCTCGATCGCCAGAGCGGAGAGCTCGCCGAGCGCACAAAGCTTCGTGTCCCCGGCGCGCGAGGGGAGGTGCGCGGCGACGCCAAGCGGATGGCGATCGTCGCGCGCGAGGCGAACGCCTCGATGCGGGTGGGGCCCGGGAGGCCGGTCGAGGTGACCTGCCCGACGGGCGAGGGCGGCGAGGTCTGGACGCGCAAGCTCGCAGGCGTCCCGGTCGAATGCGACCTGCGTGTTGCCGACAGGCGCTGGAGGCTGCAGGCGCTCGGCGTCACCGACGAGACCTCGGGCTTCCATCCTCGGCACACGGTCTGGAGCTGGTCCGCCGGGGTGGGCGAGCTCGCCGACGGCGCGTCGGTGGCCTGGAACCTCGTCGAGGGGGTCAACGACCCGCCGCAGGCATCCGAGCGCGCGATCTGGGTCACCGGCGAGCCGTCGGAGCCCGGGCCGGTGGTGTTCCAAGGGCTCGAGGGGATCGTCTTCGACGACGGCGCCCGCCTCGAGTTCACGAGCGAGGCCGAGCGTCGGCGCGAGGAGTCGCTCCTCGGCGTGCGCTACAGCTACCGTCAGCCGTTCGGGAGCTTCACCGGCACGCTCCCCGGTGGCCTCGACGTGGTCCGCGGGGCGGGCGTGATGGAGCACCACGATGCCGTCTGGTGACGTGGGGGGGCGAGCTCAGCCGGGGTACCGGGCGTCCGCGCGAGGGCTGCCATCTGCGCCGTCTCACTCGGCGCGCGTCGCGAGCGAGTGGTAGGCGGCGCCGAGGGCTGCGATACCGCGCGCGGCGCTCGCCTGGTGCAGGGTTGCGTATCCGACGACGAGCGCTGGCGGTGCGGCCTTGGGGTCGGCCCAATTTCGTGCGGCGCCGTCGACGTGGACGCCATGCCGGCGCGCCGCCTCGATCAGATCCTCCTCCCGGTACTGCTGTGGGAGCGCGACGAACAGGTGCAGGCCGGCGGCGATGCCCGCCGGAGTGGCATCGGGCAGAGAGGTCGCGAGCGCATCGAGCAGGGTGTCGCGCCGGCGACGATAGATCGGTCGCACGCGACGAAGATGGCGGGCGAGACCACCATCGTCGATGAGCCGAGCGAGGGTCAGCTGGCCGAGCGTCTCGGTCGCGATGTCGTCGAGGAACTTCGCCCGCACGAGCTCGCCGATGAGCCAGTCGGGCGCGGCCAGCCAGCCAAGCCTCACGGCCGGGCTGAGGATCTTGCTGACGCTGCCACCGTAGACGACGTGCTCGGGGGCGAGGCCCTGGAGTGCGCCAACTGGGGTGCGGTCGTAGCGGAACTCGGCGTCGTAGTCGTCCTCGATGACGAGCGCATCGGTCGAGCGGGCCCAGTCGATGAGCTCAACCCTGCGGTCGGAGGAGAGGACGGCGCCGGTGGGATATGAGTGAGCCGGAGCGAGCAGAACCGCGCCGACCGAAAGGGCGCTCAGCCTGCCAACGTCGATGCCGTCTTCGTCGACCGACACTGGAATCGGCTCCAGCCCGGTTGCCCTGATCAGCCGGCGGTGGAACGAGAAGCAGGGATCCTCGACGGCGATGGAGGTGACCCCACGATCTCGGAGGACACGGCAGGTCAGCGTCAGCCCCTGGGCGAAGCCGCCGCAGATCAGGAGCTCGGCCGGGGTCGCTCGCACCGCGCGGACCCTTCCCAGGTAGCCGGCCAGCGCCCGGCGCAGCTCGATCGCGCCCTGTGGGGTCGGATATCCGAACGCCGCGTCGGGCTCGGCGCTCATCACCGCGCGGTATTGCCTCAGCCACTCCCGGCGCGGAAAGGTCGCCGGGTCGGGAAGGCCGCTGAGGAACCGGACGCTGACGCCATCCTGCCGCTCGCGCTCGGGGCCGGCGAGGCTCGTCGTAATGTCCGTCGCACGCACGCGGGTGCCTGAGCCCTGGCGTGCCTCGAGATAGCCCTCGGCGACAAGCTGGCCGTACGCCTCGACGACGACCGAGCGCGCGACCCCCAGCTCGCGCGCGAGCGTCCGCGAAGGCGGAAGCGTCGAGCCCGTCGCCAGGCGGCCCCCTTGGATCGCGTCGCGCAGCCCGCGCTCGAGCTGGGCACGCAGGGCGCGCGGCTGGGAGCGATCAAGCGCGACGAGCAGGTCGGCGGGGTACGCCTCGGTCTCGTCCTCGGGGAGATTGGTCCGTTTCTGCTGGGAAGAAATGGTCATTGACGCAGGCCAAACGGAGTGTAACCCTGGACCTTCGAAGCCACCCCGTTTGAAAGGAGCACGGCAATGGCAGGATCATCTGGAGCGCAAGGGCGTCGAGTCCTGGTCATCGGATCCCAGGGTGTCTTGGGATCACTGCTCGCGCAGGGATTCACCCGGGCGGGGTGGACCGTAGTGCGAAGCGGTCGCCGCCCCGACGAACACCCGATCTTCCGGCACGTCGACCTCGATGAGCCTGAGACCGTCGCCACGGCGATCGGGGAGGCCGACGTCGTCGTCAATCCGGTGCCCGACCCCGGGCTTCGGGCCGAGAGGGCCGTCCTCGACCGTGGCGGGCTGCTGCTGAACGTCTCGGCGATGCCGGCCGAGGCGGGCCGCCAGCTCGCGGAGGAGACGACGACCGCGCGAGGTACCGTCGTCATGAACGCCGGCATCGCCCCGGGGCTCACCAACCTGATCGCCGCAGAGCTCCTCGCCGCCCATCCCGAGGCCGACGAGGTCGAGTTCGTCTTCACCGTCTCGACCAACGGCACGAGTGGCCCGGCGGGCGGCGACTTCGCCCATCGCAACGTGACCGGGCGCGGACGCCACCGGAC
Source organism: uncultured Actinomycetes bacterium (assembly GCA_963771655.1). Lineage (GTDB taxonomy): Bacteria > Actinomycetota > Thermoleophilia > Solirubrobacterales > 70-9 > JAWVFM01. The sequence goes on from CAVYUG010000004.1 coordinate 531,717, forward strand.
CGCGGTCGTCCCCCTTCCCGAGCCGTTCGGCAGCCGGCGCTGCCTGGGGTTTGCCGAGGCGGATGCCGGCTGGCTCGGGGCCGTCGCCGCGGGTCGAGCGGTCAGCCCCTACGTCTGCATCGCCGACGGCACCGCCCATCGCGCGATGCTCCTCCTCAACAAGGCCCGCATCATCTCCAGGCTCCCACGCGCCGCCTTCGGCTCCAACCCCACAACCAACGGCGCCGAGCCAAGTCGAGAGCCGGTGGCGCATTGGGTCGCGGTCCTCAAGCAGGGCCGGCGGATCGCCGCTCGCACGCTCGAGTGCCGAGGCGACTACCGGGGGGCGGCGGAGAGCACCGTCGTCTTCGCCGAGGCGCTGATCGACGATCGCGGGGGTGCTCAGGGGCGAACCGGCGTCTTCGGTCCGGAGGATCTGCTCGCGCTCGACCGGCTGACGGCTCCACTCCGCGCGGCCGGGATCTCCGTGGTCGATCGGGAGACGAATGCAAGTACAACCTCGAGAGGGCTGGCGTCGATGTCATCGGAGAAGACCCAATGAGGCCGCGCCGCCGACGGCTGCTCCTCGCCACCGCCGTCGCGCTCGCGCTCGCTCTCGTCGCTCTCGCAGCCGTCGCACTTGCGGGCGGTTTCGACACGATCACTACCAAGCGCGTTCTCGGCGGCGGCACCAGAGTCGTTCGCGTCGAGCTCGTCGACGCCACCCTCGGCTTCGACGTCACGCCCGACGTCGTCGAGGTCGACCCAGGGACGCACCTGGTTCTCAGGGTCGTCAACGGCGGGGATGAGGCCCATGACCTCGCGCTTTACGGCGGTGCGACACGCACGAGGATGCTCGACCCCGGCGAGTCACAGCGACTCGATGTCGGCACCGTCACCGAGGACGTCGAGGCCTGGTGCACGGTGTCCGGTCACAAGTTCTTCGGGATGACGGTTGAGATTCGGGTCGCACACGCCCCCCGGGCGGGCGCCGGCTCCTAGGCTGGGCGGTGGCGCCTCGATACAAAGCACCCGAATTCGCGAGTCTGGGAAGGGAGCGCATATGAACTCGAAGACCGACTGGCATGCTCTCGGCATCGGACTCGTAGAAGAGACTCGGGGTCAGGAGGCTGCGGAGCACATTCGAAGGTCACCTGCAGAGATCTGTCCGGGTTTCGCCGGTTACGCTAGCGAGGCGGGTACGGCCGACGGTTGCGGGCGCGATGGCCTTGCCCTGGGCATTGCCGCGGAGGCGAGGTCATGAGCCCGTCCATGATGCGCGCCGTCGCTGTCGCGGAGTTTGGGCCGCCGCAGAACCTCCGACTCGTCGATCGGCCGATTCCAGAGCCTGACGAAGGCGAAGTGAGCGTCGATGTTGAGTACGCGGGCGTTGGCTTTGTCGACACCATGCTGCGCTCCGGCGCCTTCCCGCTCGGGCTGCCGTTCGTGCCCGGCATCGAAGTGACCGGCCGCATCCGCGCCGTCGGGCCCGGCGTCGAAGGGCTCGCTTCCGGTCAGCCGGTCGCCGCGTTGCTCAACGATTTCGGGCGTACCGAGCGTGCCGGAGGATATGCCGAGGTCGCCGTCGCCCATCACCTCATGGTCGCCCCGTTGCCCGAAGACGCGGACCTCAAGCGAATTACCGCCGTGATCTCAAACGGCGTTGCTGCTTGGATCGCACTCCATCATCTGGCGGGCCTCAAGCAACGCGATCGAGTATTGGTGCTTGGCGTCGGCGGCGGACTCGGCGCGATCACGGCTCGTCTTGCCGCGCTTCACCCTGCCGCGCTCGTCGTCGGCGTAGTCGGCCGCGACCCGGAGCGAGGACCCGCGGAATGCAGCGAGGTCGTCATCGCCGAGGAGCTCGACGCCCGCCTTGACGAACTCAGCGAGGACGGTGCTGTCGATGTCGTCATCGATCCGGTCGGCGGTGCCCTGCGCACGACGGCGTTCAACCGACTGGCGCCTTTCGGGCGCCACCTCATCCTCGGAAATGCCAGCGGCGACGATCCGCCGATCTCTGGCAACGACGTCTGGCTCAATACGCGGACCCTGAGCGGACTCAACGTCGGCGGCACCGCCGACCTGTGCCCGGGATTGGTTTCGGACGCGCTCGCCGCCGTCACCACATTGGTCATCCGGGGTGCGCTGCGCGAGCCGGCCCCTGCGATCGAGCCCCTAGCCCGTGCCAGCGGGGTACACCAGGCCATCGAGGAGCGCTCGGCACCGTTTAAGACACTGCTCTCCGTCTCGAGCTAAGACGCGGCTCCGCTCCGCGCGAGAAGCGGCAGCGACTAGCGACTCGCCGCCGCGCGGATGCGTCGCGAGGGCGCAGGCACCCTAACCTCGCGGAGATGGCGCGAACCGCACTCGAGGACAGGGGACAGATCCTCGACGAGCTCGCGGCTGCGATCGATCAGCTCGCGCTCGCGGTCGCGTGCCTGAGTGAGGCCTTTGAGCTGCTCGCCGTCGATGCCGCAGACCGTCTCGAGACTGAGCTGTATCGGCCCGTGCAAAAGGCCTTCGGGCGAGCCCAGCGCACGCACAATGGGTTCGCCGAGCGGTGCGCGCTCCCTAAGCGTGGGTTCGACCTGCCGTCACCGGGGCTGAGCTCGCAGGGGGTGGGTGCCTTCGTTGAGCGGGCGGTAACCGCGTCGACCGATGCGAACCGGAGGATCGCCGAGCTCCAGGATTCGATGCTGCCGATCGAATCCGGCGATGCGGAATTGCGCACGGGACTCACCGATGCCCGCGAACTCCTCGACAGGGTGCCCGCCAGCGCTCGCCAGTTCCTGCGCACACTGGGTCGCTAGTCACGGTCCCGACCCGGGAGGACAATCGGCACCCGCGGATGCTCGCAATGGACGACCAGGAGGAGGCCAACCCTCCGCCGGCTCCGTGCTCGTTCACCCACCATCGCGGTCGTCCGCTCTTGGGGCCCCAGCCCTTGCGGCTGAAGAGCAAGCGGTGACGCGGTCTTTGAGGCAGCCGGGGTACCGAGGGCCGCGACAACATCCGGATCGAGAAGCTCAGCCAGCCTTAGTCGTTCTCCGGCGGGATCTCGCCGTGCCTCGGCAGAGGCGCTGATCGGGCGCCCCGATAATTCCATCGATGGCCTCGCGGCGCTACTCGACCGAACCTCGCGACACGAGAACGTTCACCGAGTCATTCGACCGCGCTTACTCCCGGTTCGCTCGCCTTTATGACTTGGCCGTCAGGGTGCTACCGATTTGGCGGAGGTGGCTTCGTCACGCGCTCCCACACATCGATGGTCCGCGAGTACTTGAGGTCTCCTTCGGCACCGGTTGGCTGCTTACTCGCTACGCGGGACGGGTGGAGGCGAGCGGTGTCGATCTGAACGCGAAGATGGTTGCGATTACGCGTCGCAACCTGGAGCGCGCCGGAGTCCGGGCCGAGCTTCAGCAGGCCAACGTGGAATCGCTTCCCTACGCCGACGGGCGCTTCGACACCGTCGTCAACACGATGTCTTTCAGCGGGTACCCCGACGGCGAACGGGCGATGTCGGAGTTGCGCCGCGTGCTGCGCCCCGGGGGGCGCCTCGTCTTGATCGACGTCAACTACCCCAGCGACGGCAACCGCCTCGGCGCCGCGGTGGTGAGCATGTGGAAGCGCTCCGGGGACCTCATCCGCGACATGGACCGGTTGCTGGGCGAGTTCGGCTTTCGGGTGCGTGAGCGGGAGATCGGCGGCTGCGGAAGCGTCCACCTCTACATCGCAACAAAGCCTGGATGAACGTACTCGCCCCAAAATCGCGTCGCGCGCACCTACGACCGGATCCGAGCGGCGGCGGTTGTCTCGGAGGCCCGTCGCTTGCTGGTCCCGGGCGGAAAGCTTTGCCTGGTCAGCCTCACCCACGGGGAGCGGCGGTCGATCCGGTCGTTTCCCGAGCGTGGCAGCGCGTCTGGTCGCGCTGGCCGGCCATCGTCGGTGGCTGCAGGCCAATAGAGCTGTCCCCGCAGCTCGGCCGGGAGATTGGGTGGCGGAGCATCGAAGCGTCGCCAGCGCCTGGGGGCTCAGCTCTGACGTCCTTGTCGCCCAGCGGGTTTCAGACTCCGGAGTAGTTCCGGCGGCAGCGCGTAGTCTCGACCCGATGAGACCTGGTCGCGTTGTGAAGTGGTTGCTCAGAGCGCCGGTCGCCCTCTACGCCGCACACGCTGGTTGGGTGCTGGGCCACCGCTTTCTCTTGCTCGTTCACCGTGGCCGGCGGACCGGTCGCGCCTATGGCACGGTCCTCGAGGTGGTTGCATGGGACGCGGCGGCCCAAGAGGCGATTGTGATGTCCGGGTTCGGGCGAGGCTCTCAGTGGTACCAGAACGTCTTGGCAAGCGACCCGTTCGAGGTGCGAATCGCCCGGCTTCGATTCAAACCTCGGGTGCGCCAGCTCGAGTCGGACGAGGCCGCGGACGTGCTGGCCGCCTACGAACGACGCAACCGTGTCGCCGCTCCGCTTGTCCGCGCCATCCTCTCGAAGCTCACCGGCTTTCGCTATGACGGCTCGGTATCCGCCCGCCGGCGAGCCGTGCACGTGCTCCCGCTCGTCGCGTTTCGCCCGCGCGACTGAGCCCGGCATGGACAGCGCTCCACCGACCGCACTAGCGGCGACGGGGTCTTTGAGTCAGCCCGGGTACCTCGTCCCGATTCGCCCCCGCCAGGGAGGCTCCTCGCCGGCGCAGAAGACGTAGGAGTCGCGGCCGGAAAGGGTCTCGAGCGGAACCAGCTTGGGAACAGCCGTCTCGAGCAGCGGCGTCTTGGCGAGGTCCGCGACCTGCGCCGACGTCGCATCCCGAGTCACCCTCGACCAGCCGACGAATGGTATGTAGAGCCAATTGGTAACCCTGCACCTCGCTGGGCGGCTAAGCGGAGACGACCGCTCAGGCCGCGAGGCGGGCGCCCCGAGCGCACAGCCGGTCCCGCTTCCGCTCCTCGTCCAGTCCGGGCGACCCGCGACCTTCCCCCCAGACGCCTCCTTTCACGCGGAACCGGAAGCGCGCCGACGGCCCGGGATGTGCCTCAAGCTCAAGGCGCGCCCGCGAGCGCCCGATAGGCAGGTGTGTGACCCGCGGCGCCGCCACCGTGCTCCTCACGCTCGCGCTCGCCGTGGCGGGCGCCACCGCCGCCCTGGCCCAGGAGCCGGGCTCACCGGCAGATCAGGGCCTCGGCCGGCTCATCACTCAGACCGCGAAGCGGGGCACGCTGAAGCCGGTGAAGGGAGCGCACCACCTCGCCCTGAAGCTCCGAGGCGTTGCCCCCCAGGTCGTGTGGTTCGACGATCGACCGGCACGTCGGACGGGGCAGATCCCTGTCGGGCGCTTCGTCCGCTCCTGGGCTCGGTTCGGCTTCGAGGAGGTTCCGCCCAACGCCGCCCTCACCCTGCTCGACGCCTCAGACGACGAGGACACCGTCGTCCTCAAGCTCGGCGCCCCCCACTACAACCGGAAGACGAGGACCGTGCGCTACCCGGCGAAGCTCCTCCACAGGGCGACCGGAAACCTCTCCCACCTCGAGCGCCAGCGCGACGATCACGTCCCTCGGCACTTCACTTCTGCCTCGCTTTTCATCGACGACGCCGGCTACGGGCTGCCCGCCGGCTGCCAGCCGGGCCTGCCGTACATCAAGTGCACCTACACCAGCTCGACCACGCTCTCGGTCGACTCGATGGTGAGCCAGCTCCAGTCCGGCCTCGGACGGCCGATCGACTCACCGACGCCGCTCTGGGTCCAAGCATGGGGTGGGCGGGGAGCGAAGGGCGCGAGCGATCGAGGCGACGACGGCGCGTTCGGCGGCTACGCCGGTTACGCGATCTCGGTCCCGTCGGTCGGCGCGCTCAGCGGTGACGAGCTCTACCTCTACGTCGGCGCCAGCGGCTCCGAGCACGCCAACTCAGGCGGCCAGGGCGGGGCCTCGACGATCGTCTCGACGCAGGCGATCTCGCGGATCACCGACTTCCCCGGCGGACTGCAGGTGGTGGCGGGCGGCTCCGGCGGGGGCGCGAGGGGGTGCGGCGGCGTGGGCCGCGGCGGCGGCGGGGGCGTGGCGATCGCGAGTAACGCGCTCACCGACCAGAGTGGCGCCGGTCCGAGCGGCGGCGGACGCGCCGTCGGTCAGGGTGGAAGCGGCGGCGATGGGGGCGGCGCCGGCGACACGGACGAAGGCGCTGGGACCGATGGCCTCGGCGGCTATGGCGGTCAGGGGAAGCTGAGCTCCACGGTCGGATGGGTCAACCTGGACGCGGTCGACCCGGCCGCGGCCGGCTGGACCACCGGAGCGGGCGGCGGAGGACACGGCGGCGGCGGCGGCGGCTATGGCGGCGGCGGCTCGGGCGGTGCATGCGGCGGCGGTGGTGGTGGCGGCAGCTGGGCCCGCAGCTATGTCCGGGCTATGTTCGACCCGGACTCGCCGCTTGATTCGGAGCAGGCCGACGGAGCCCAGTCCAAGGTCGTGCTCACCTTCAACCTCGGCTGAGAACGGCGTCAGCCGCGCCACGGCGAAGCGGCAGCGGTTCGCGCGACAGCCCGCGTCGAAAATCAGGGTAGGTGGCAGCGGCGAAGGCTGCGTCGCGTCGGTCCTCCTTCGCGCGAAACGCGGCCGGCAAAGGCGGGCGGCCTACCCGACCGATACGAATCCGCTAGGCACCCGACCCGACGCTGAGCGCGACCTTGCCGCCGGCGCCCCCGGCGTCCATGAAGCGGATCGCCTCGGCGGCCTCGGCGAGCGGGAAGGTGCGGCCGACGACCGGCATCACCTCGCCCGCCTCAATCCGCTCCCGCAGCGCCTCCAGGTCCTCGGCGTGCTCCTGGTAGGTCACCGGCCGAAGCCGCTGGCCGACAAACAGCGAGAGCAGGGGGGCGCGGAGGATCTGGCGCCCGAAGCCGCCGGTCCACCGCCCACCCCCCTCGCCGCCGACGATCACGAGCGTGCCCCGCGCGGTCAGCGCGCGGCGAAGATGCGAGAGCGAGCGGCGGCCCGCGGTGTCGACGATCAGGTCGAACTGGCGGCGGCCGTCGGCGAAGTCCTCGCGGGTGTAGTCGATCGTCTCGTCGGCGCCGATCGACCGGACGAGCTCCGCCTTCCTCCGGCTGCAGACGCCGGTGACGTGGGCGCCGAAGGCCTTCGCCAGTTGGACGGCGAACGTCCCGACGCCGCCGCCGGCGCCGATGATCAGCGCCCGCTGTCCGGCCTCGAGCTCGCCCCTGTCACGGAGGCTGTGAAGCGCGGTGCCGCCCGAGACGGGGACGGCGGCCGCCTGCTCGAAGCTCACGTTCGACGGCTTCGGCGCCAGGCGATCCTCGCGCGCGGGCGCGAACTCGGCGAACGAGCCCTCGCAGACGCCAAACACCTCGTCGCCGGGCCGAAACCGGGTCACGGCCGCGCCGACCGCCTCGACCCGCCCCGCAACCTCGGTACCGCGCACGGGGAGCTTCGGCGCCCGCAATCCGAAGCCCATGATCCGCACCATGTACGGAAGCCCGCTCATCAAGTGCCAGACGCCCTGGTCGACGCCCGCCGCCTTGACGGCGACGAGCACTTGGTTGTCGGCGATCGCCGGCTTCTCGATCTCCCGCAGCGCGAGCACCTCGGTCCCGCCATAGGCGTCCTGGACGATCGCCTTCACTGACCCGGCAAGCTCTCACAAAGCGAGCCCTCGGCGCGCTGCCGTCAGGCTGACCTCAGTGTCATCGTCGGCCCACGGTCGACGGTTGGCGTCCGACCGAGCCGCTTGATGCTCGGAGCGACGCCGCGCCGACTCCTAGTACCGGTAATGACGTGCCGGGCCACTGCCGCCTTGCGCGAGAGGCGGGCACGCGGTGTGGTTGGTCTCAAAGGGCGGACTACGAACCCTCGGCCTCACCGTCCGGTGAGGGCTGTTCGCCGAGCGGATCCTCCCGGGCGGGGTTTGGGGACTGCCACTCCAAGGCCGTAAAACCTGCGGAGTGGACTCCGATCGCAACGAGAGAGCTTCCGAGAATCACCGCACCGGCGATCCAATCGAGGTGCCAGAACCCGGCGACCAGTCCGACGAAGGCGGCGCCCTGAGCGACGGCTCTTGCGACGGCCACAATGCGTGAACTGGTCCGACGGCGCCGGAACTGTTCCTGGCGGTTGACCACGATCAGGGCGGCCAGCAGCGGGATCGCGACCGCGAAGGCGATGACGCAGGTCGTCGCGGAGGTATCCACGGGGTAGGGGAGCAGCGCCTGCACCATGACGATGCCGATTGCCATCAGCCCGCCGTAGATCAGGCTCTCCTGACGGAGCCACTCCTCTCCCAGCTCGGGATCGTGGGCGAGCCGTTCGGCCTCTTGCTCGGCGGCTTTCCTGAGGGCTTGACCTTCGGACATCGCAGACCTCCAATGACGGGACCTGGCGAGTCAGTCTCGCGCATCGCGATCGGATTGAGCCGCGAGCGATCATGCTGGCCCATGCGGCGCAGGCGTCGCACGGGACGACGGCAATAGTGGCGGCCCGGCCCCATTACTCGCTCCCGGATTGGGTGAGAAGCAGGCGTGAAGCCCTGCGGGCTGAAAGAGCTAGCGGTGACGCGGTCCTTGAGTCAGCCCGGGGTACCTCGTCCCGATTCGCCCCCGCCAGGGCGGCTCCTCGCCGGCGCGGAAGACGTAGGAGTCGCGGCCCGACAGGGTCTCGAGCGGAACCAACTTGGGAACGGCCGCGTCGAGGAGCGGGGTCCGCGCGAGGGCTGCGACCTGCGCCGAGGTGGCGTGACGCGTGACGCGTGACCACCCGACAAAAGGTATCTAGAGCCAGTTAGTAACCCTGCACTGCCTGGGCGGCAAAGCCGAGACGACCGCTCAGCCCGCGAAGTGGGCGTCCAGAGCCAAGCCGGACCCGCGCTCCTGCTCCTTGTCCATTCCGGGCGTCTCGCGACCCTCCCCCCAGACGCTTGCTTTCACGCGGAGGGAGCAGCGAGGCAGTGGAGGATTGTGCGCGGCTAAGGGGTCTGGTGGCCGCCTGGATCACGTCATCGCGCATTTCGTCGCGTTCACTGGGTGTCGCTGCCCGCCACGGCGAACTACGCATCGTTCCCGTGGCTGGACGCGGATGACGGCGCCTCTCGGGGCACTTACCGTGGAGTCCAGCCCAAACGGAGGTGAGGGTGGCCAACGACCAGCAGAAATACGAGGTGGAGGCCCGCATCGCGCAGCCGGGTCGTTCGGAGATCTCGACCAAACGAGCGACGATCGCCTTCGACAGCTCGCCCCAGATGGGCAACGAGCTTCCCGGCCCCGCGGAGCTTCTCTGCAGCGCGTTTGCCGCCTGCCTCCTCAAGAACGTCGAGCGCTTCTCCGAGATGCTTCCCTTCCGCCGGCAGGGAGCCTCGGTGCGCGTCGAAGCCGAGCGCCAACAGACGCCGCCGAGGTTCGTCCGGATTGGCTATGAGCTCCGGGTGGTCACCGAAGAGCCGCCCGAGCGCGTCGAGCTTCTGCAGCGAAACCTCGCCACGTACGGCACCGTCTACAACACGCTCGCGGAAGTCTGCGAGATCTCTGGCGAGGTCATCGGGGTCTCACCGTCTCGGGAATAGAGCAGCTCGGGCAAGCCGGATGACAGGACTGAGCGCAAGTGAGGCTTGGCAGGCGGCTCGGTGCGGCGAGGCCCAGATCCTCGACCTGAGGACGGAGGCCGAACGCCGCCGTCACGGCTGGCCGCCGGGCGCGACGCGAGTCTCGCTACTGCGCCACGCTCTTTGGCCGAGGACAGCCGGAACGATCTATCTCTGTCAACACGCGAACCGGTCGAAGCTGACCCGCTGGCGTGGTGCGGCGGAGATCACCGACGGGTGGAAGGGCTGGGAAGCGGCGGGGCTTCCAATCGAGCAACACGAGCCATGAGGCACGCGACCGCAGGTGATCAGGGCTCGGCTGGCGGCAGAGGAGCTCGAGGTCGCGCTGAAGCGATCGATCTCGGACGGCCGCCCCGATTCGGGGTTGCGTCGCCCGAGCGGGCGAGTTCGTGGTCGGCATCAGGCTGCCTGCGACAGCTGCGTTGGTCGCGTCTTCCTCGCAACCTCGGTCGGAAGAAGAACCGAAAGCAAACCGGCCACGACGAGGAATCCACTCGATACCCATAGGCAGGCGGTGAGCCCCTGCCATTGATAGAGGAGACCTGAGAGGACGGTGCCGGCGAGGCGCCCGAACGCGTTGGCCATGTAGTAGAAGCCGACGTTCATCGCGACCTTCTCGTTGTCCGCGTAGGCGAGGATGAGGAACGAGTGAACCGCGGAGTTCATCGCGAAGGCAACGCCGAACGGAATCAGCCCGCAGATGATCGCGAGCGTCGGGTCGACGCCGGTGTTGAGGGCAACCGCCATCGCGGCAGGGAAGATCGCCACCCCGAACGCGAGCCACACCGCGGTCCGCCCATCGGGCTCGCCGCCCGGGCCCGCATGACGGCGAACGAAGCGCGGCGCCGCCGCTTGAACGGCGCCGTAGCCGATCACCCAGGCGGCAAGGAGGGTTCCGACCTGCCAGAAGCTCCAGCCGAGCTCTGAGTAGAGGAAGAACGGAAGGCCGACGACGAACCACACGTCGCGGGCGGCGAACAGGAAGATGCGCGCGGCGGCGAGGATGTTGACCGCCCGGTTGTTGGAGAACATGTGCTTGAACTCTGCCTTCGCGTCAGGGCGACCCAGGTGGCCACGTATCGAGGTCGAGGTCACGATGAGGGCGATGAGCACGAGCACCGCCAGCGCCAGCACGGCGCTCTGAAATCCGAACAGCGTCAGCAGCAGGCCACCCAGGAAGAAGCCCACTCCCTTTAGGGCGTTCTTCGATCCGGTCAGGAGCGCGACCCAGCGGTAGAGCGAGCCCTGGTCGCCCTCGGCCACGACGAGCTTGACCGCGCTCTTGGAGCTCATCTTGTTGAGGTCCTTGGCGACGCCCGAGAGCGCCTGGGAGACCATGACGTAGGGGACGACGAGCAGCGACGGCGGTGCGAACCCGAGCATGCAGAGCGCCGTGACCTGGATCGCCAGGCCCATGAAGAGCGTGATCTTGAGGCCGAGGCGAGCCGCGAGCCAGCCCCCGACGAGGTTGGTGACGATGCCGGCGATCTCGTAGAAGATGAAGAGCGAGGCCACCTGGAGCGGCGTGTAGCCGAGTTGGTCGAAGTAGAAGAGGACCAGCGTCCGGATCGCCCCGTCGACGAGCGTGTCGGTCCAGTACGCGCCCGTCACGAAGATGTAGTTGCGCATGTCCCGCCGCCGCTCTTGCGCGGCGCCGAGGGCTGCGCGCTCCGGCGGTGCTAGCCATCGGCTCCCTCGGCGACGACAACCGTCTCCTTCGTGGGCAGAGTCGTTGCGACCGTGCGGGCGAGCTCGACGAGGCGGTTGGCGTAGCCCCATTCGTTGTCGTACCAGGCGAGGACCTTCACCTGGGTACCGTCGGTGACCATGGTCGAGGGTCCGTCGACGATCCCCGAGCGCGGGTCGTCCTTGAAGTCGACCGAGACCAGTGGCCGTCGCTCGTATCCGAGGATGCCGCCCAGCGGCCCGCTCGCAGCCTCCTCGAGCAGACCGTTGACCTCGTCGACCGTCGTCGGCCGCGCCACCTCGAACACGCAGTCGGTGAGCGAGGCGTTGAGCAGTCGGCACGCGCACGGCGAGGCCGTTCAGCTTGCCCTCGAGCTCCGGGAAGATGAGCCCGATCGCAGTCGCAGATCCGGTCGTGGTCGGGATCAGCGACGCGCTCGCCGCGCGGGCCCTGCGCAGGTCCTTGTGCGGGAGAATCGATCACCGTCTGCGTGTTGGTCATGTCGTGAAGGGTCGTGATCTGCCCGTGGCGGATGCCGATTTCCTCGTGGATCACCTTCACGACCGGCGCGAGGCAGTTGGTGGTGCACGAGGCCGCGGTCACGAGATCGTGGAGCTCGGGCTCGTAGAGGTGGTCATTGACACCGACGCACGATGTTGAGCGCGTCGCCCTTGACCGGCGCGGCGACGATGACCTTGCGCACGCCCTGCTGGAAGTAGGCGTCGAGCAGCTCCCGCGTGCGGAACTTTCCCGTGCACTCGAGGACGACCTCGACGCCGAGCTCGCCCCAGGGGACATCGCCGGGATCGGAGGCGTTGCTGTAGCCGAGCCTCGTTCCGTTGACGAGAAGCGCCTCGCCGTCGCCGTGGACGTCCTCAGACCAGCGACCGTGGATCGAGTCGAACGTCAGCAGGTGGGCGACGGTGTCCGCATCGCCATGGAGCTCGTTGACGTGGACGAACGCGAGCTCCGGCCAGCCCCAAGCGGCGCGCAGGGCCAGGCGCCCCATGCGACCGAAGCCGTTGATCCCGACGCGTGCGGTCATCCTGCGCGAGGCGTCATGCGGTTCTCTTCTCCAGCTGGCCTCGCTCGGCAGCCGCGCAGCGCTCGCAGCGAAGCTTGCGCGCCGGCGGCTCGCTGGCGACCGGGCGGTTGATCGGCATGCTGAAGGTGAGGTGCTCATCGGACTCAACCAAGTGCTCGGTACACAGCCCGGCGCCGCAGCGACCGCAGACGGCGACGGCGGCGGTCTCCTCTGGACGGCAGTCGAGGCAGTTCATCCAGGCCTACACAGCTCGCCCGACGGGTTCGCCCAGCGGCTCGGCTACCGGCACCGGCCCCTCCTCAGTCCACCAGCGCCGGCGCAGCCACAGCGCGACGTAGACCAGGCTCACCAGCACCGGGACCTCGATCAAGGGGCCGACGACGCCGGCGAGTGCCTGCCCGGAGCTGGCTCCCCACACCCCGACCGCGACCGCGATCGCCAGCTCGAAGTCGTTCGAGGCGACCGTGAAGGCGAGCGTCGCGGTTCGCGGATAGCCGAGGCGCATAGCCCGTCCGGTCAGGAAGCCGAGCGCCCACATGATGGTGAAGTAGGCCAGCAGCGGCAGCGCGATACGCGCGACGGTCAGCGGGTTGGCGGTGATGTGATCACCCTGGATCGCGAACAGCAGCACAACGGTGAACAGCAGGCCGTAGAGCGTGATCGGCGCGATTCGCGGGATGACCGTCGACTCGAACCAGTCCCGGCCGTGCGCGCGCAAGCCCCATCGCCGTGTCAGGTAGCCCGCGGTCAGCGGGATCCCGAGGAAGATGAGCACGGTCCGTCCAACCTCCCAAACCGAGACCTGGAAGCCCTGGGTGTCGAGTCCGAGCAGGTTTGGGAGCGCGTTCAGGTAGAACCAGCCGAGGAGCGCGTAGGCGACGACCTGGAAGATCGCGTTGAAGACGACCAAGACGGCGGCACGATCGTTGTCTCCGCCTGCGAGGTCGTTCCAGACCAGCACCATCGCGATGCAGCGCGCGAGGCCGACGACAATGACCCCGGTCCGGTAGGCGGGTTCATCGGCGAGAAACAGCCACGCGAGCGTGAACATCAAGGCGGGGCCGACGACCCACGACAGAAACAGCGAGACGCCGAACATCCGCCCGTCCCCCCGCATCCTGCCCATGTCCTCGTAGCGGACCTTGGTCAGCACCGGGTACATCATCAGCAGCAGACCGAGCGCGATCGGCAGGCTGACGGTCCCGACCTTGAGGGTGTCCAGGAAGTCGTTGAGCCCCGGCACCAGTGAGCCAAGCGCCAGGCCGCCGGCCATCGCGAGGGCGATCCAAAGCGGCAGGAACCGGTCGAGCCTCGACAGGCGACCGACTACGCCGGCGTCGCCAGGCTCGGTGGCGACCTCAGAGCTGCCCCCAGGCTCAGCCATCCGGCAGCAGCTCGCCGAGCAGCGTCCGGACGTGCCGCTCGATCCCGTCGCGGATTCCCCGCACGGCCTCGAGGTCCTTGCCCGCCGGATCCTCCAGCTCCCAGTCCTCGTAGCGCTTGCCCGGGTAGATCGGGCAGGCGTCGCCGCAGCCCATCGTGATCACGGCGTCGGCCGCCTTTACAACCTCGTCGGTGAGCGGCTTCGGGAACTCCTTGCTGATGTCGACCCCAACCTCCTCCATCGCCGCGACGACGGCGGGGTTGAGCTCATCGGCTGGGTCGGAGCCGGCGGAGCGAACGTGGAGCCTGCCATCGGCGAGCTTGTCAAGGAGGCCGGCAGCCATTTGGCTGCGGCCCGCGTTGGCGACGCAGACGAACAGGACCTCGGGCACCTCCTTGGTCACCTTACCCTCGGACTGAGCGAGCGCCCGCAGCCGCTCACGGGCGAAGCGGTGCACGAAGAGCGGCACGAAGTCCTGAAACCGCGCTGCGGAGAGCCGCTCGAGGGAGTCATCGACCCAGCGGTCGACCGTCTCGGCGGAGAAGATCCCCGCGAACTCATCCTTGAGGCTCGCGAGTCCCGCGTCGACGTGGGCGCGCGTCCCCGGATCGAGTTGAAGCTTCACCTAACACCTCCTCAGACCGACAGGTTTCATCAAAGCTAGCCAATTGAATTGATATATTCAAATAGATGAGCATCGATCTCGAGCTGACGCCGAAGCAAAAGCGTCCGCCCGGCGAGCCCTGCTGCGAGCCGGTCGTCTATCCCGACATCGAGCGTGCGGCGGCGGAGCGGATCGCGGGCGTGGCGAAGGCGCTCGGCGATCCGATCCGGATGCAGCTGGTCGACGTCCTTCGCAAGCACGCCGGGAAGGTCTGCGTCTGCGAGCTCGTCCCACTGTTCGAGCTCTCGCAGCCGACCGTCTCGCATCACCTCAAGGTCCTCCGCGAGGCGGGGATCGTCGGCTCGGAGCGCCAGGGGCTCTGGGCCTACTACTACGTCAAGCCGGAAGCGTTGGAGGAATTGAGCGCATGGATGAGCTGATGACCGTCGAGGCCGAGAGCACGAGTTGTTGTTCTCCGGCCGCCCAGGAGACTTGCTGCGGGCCTGAGGCCAAGGCGGGATGCTGCGGCGAAACTCATGACGCCGGCTGCGGATGCAGTGCAGGCGAGGTGCCCGAGGCCGAGAAGGTGCGCGAAGTCGTCCGCGAACGCTACGCAGCCGCGGCAATGGCAGCGGGCACCGCGTCGGCGTCGTGCTGCGATGACGCTGCCGTCATAACCGACGAGCAGCGCGAGGCATTTGGCTCGGACCTTTACGGGAGGGCGGATCGTGACCTCCTACCGGACGTCGCGCAGCTCGCATCGCTCGGCTGCGGCAATCCTACGGCTGTCGCCGATCTTCACAGGGGCGAGACGGTCCTCGACCTCGGCTCCGGCGGAGGCATCGACGTTCTGCTCTCAGCGCGTCGAGTCGGCCCCGCCGGCAAGGCATACGGCCTCGATATGACGGACGAGATGCTCGATCTCGCCCGCCGAAATCAGCGCGAGGCCGGAGTCGAGAACGTCGAATTCGTCAAGGGCACGATCGAAGATGTGCCGCTACCCGACGACTCGATCGACGTGATCATCTCCAATTGCGTCATCAACCTCTCCAGCGACAAGGCGGCGGTATTCCGCGAGGCCGCCCGGGTACTGCGCCCAGGAGGGCGCTTCGCCGTCGCCGACGTCGTCGCCGACGAGGGCATGGACGGTGCGACGCGGCGCGACATGGCGCAGTGGACGGGATGCATCGCTGGCGCACTCGCCGCGGCGGAGTTTCGTCGCGAGCTCGAGAGCGCCGGCTTTGAGGACGTCGAGATTCGCGAGACTCACCGCGTGCACGAACAGGCTGGTTCGGCAATCGTGCGAGCCCGTCTGAGCTCTCGCTAGCGCCGCCCGCCGCGCCAGGAAGCGGCGGTCGGTAGGGCTCGCATCGCCCGAGCGGGGCGAGATACAGGTTCCCCGATCAGTTCACCCTCGGGGCTACCCCGTTCCGTATCGGATGCCCGTAACGGACGACGCAGACACGCGTGGTACCAACCTGAGCAAATCTGAGGTGATCGGAGCGAACCGATATGGCTTGACAGAGCCAGATCGGACCCGAGGAAGCCGCGTGGCCTCGGGTTGTGGTCCAGGCGGTCGGGGGGGGTTCGAGTCCCCTCGCTCACCCTACGTCCCTGTAAATCGAAAGCGAAACAACCCCACCCGGCGGGGTGCGATGATGATCGGCAAGCAGGAGATCCCGACGGAGATCGCTACGCCAGCCGACGCCACCGACGCCGAGTTCGAACGATCGCCCTGGAGGAGGCGCGTGGCTGGATGGCTGGACTCGGACCTCGTCGGGATTCCGGCCACTCTGTACACCTTTGGGGTGCTCGCGGTCAGCTTGGCGGTCTTTCGCTTCGGCGGACCGGTCGCGGGCATCGTGGTCGCCGTGGCCTTGTGGATCCCGATGTTCCTCTTCGCGATTCGGGAGGTTGGGGAACCGGCTGGCCCCCTGGAGTTCAAGAGCCAGAGCGAGGGCCCTCGGCACCGGGTGTTGGTGGTCGCCAACCAGGGACTCGAGGACCCCGCTCCGTGTCGCGAGGTTTGTCGTCGCAAGGAGCGCATCCCCACCGAGGTCCTGATCGTCGCCCCGGTGGTGGCCTCGTCGCGATTGCGCGACCTCACTGATGAGATGGATCAAGAGCTCGACCTCGCCAGGAACCGGGTGGATGCTGCCCTCCAGACGCTGAGGGATGCGGGAGTGGAGGGGCGCGGGCGGGCCGACATCTCGGAGCCAATCGATTCGGTGCTCGATGGCCTACGGGAGTTCCCGCCGAACGAGGTCGTGATCATGCCCGGGCGCGAGACGAGATGGGAGTCCGCGGGCGCCCTCGCGGAGCGAGTGAGGGCCGAGGTCGGGATACCGGTCACCGAGGTCAGCGCTTCGTCGACGTGACGGATATCGCCATTTCTGCCGCCCCTTCTCCCGCACCGCGCACGTTCGCCTCGCCGGGTGAGGCGCTGAGCGACATGATTGGAGTTCTGGGCCGCGCCGGCCCGCTCACCGCCGTCTACCTGCGGGGGCGCCTCGACCCCAAGCTGCGGGAGCGGGTCATGGTTGCCGTCAGCCGGGTCAACGCATGCAGCGGCTGCGCCTTTGTGCACGAGCGCTGGGCCTTCCGGTCCGGCGTCACATCCGATGAGCTTGCGGCGATCGGCCTCGACGACCTCGCAGCGCTCGATGATCGCAGTCGCGCCGCGGTCCTCTATGCGACTGCCCGGGCCGAATCACATTTCTCCGACCCCGTTCCGCCCGATGTGGCTGCAGAGGTTGCGAGTTGGCTGAGCCCTCGAGAGCTTGACGCCGTCGAGGCCATCGCTCGAGCAATGGCCCTCGCCAATCTCTCCGTCAGCACGCTCGTCAGCCTCAGGTCCCGCTTTCAGCATCCAGCGCGCTGATCAGCCAAAGGGTTCGGGTTGGAGCAATCTGCGACGCATTGCGCCCGCTGCTCCCTTGCGCGAGAAGCAAGCGTGAAACATTGGCGCCAGCGGATGCTGGCAATGGACGACCAGGAGGAGGCCAACGGTCCGCCGGCTCCGCGCTCGCTCACGCCACGATTGCGGTCGTCCGCTCTTCGGACTCCAGCCCTTGCGGCCGAAAAGCTAGCGTTGACGCGGTCCTTGAGTCAGCCGGGGTATCTCGTCCTGATTCGCCCCCGCCACGGCGGCTCCTCGCCGGCGCGGAAGGTGTAGGAGTCGCGCCCCGGGACCGTCTCGAGGGGCACCAGCTTCGGTACCGCCGTCTCGAGCAGCGGGGTCTTGGCGAGGTCCGCGACCTGCGCGGACGTCGCATTGCGAGTCACCCTCGACCAACCGACGAACGGCCGGTAGAGCCAGTAGGTGATCTCGACCACGCCCGCGCTTCGGCGGTGGTCGGCCACCGAGACGAAGTCGCTGACCCGGCGGTTCGAGGCCGTCAGCCCGTACCGCGAGCCGGGCATCGCGCAGCTCTCCCTGCGGCAGTAGCGAAAGTCGACCGGCAGCAACGCGGCGCCGTCGGGTGCGCGAGCGATCTCAGGGGGCGGCGCGAGCGCCCGCACGCCCCCCGCCAGCGGGCGGCCGTACGCGACCGTCAGCGGGTCCTGCCAGCAGGGTCCCGGCAGCGCCGGCGCGCAGCGCAGCTTTCGCGCGAGCGTGAAGCCCAGCTCGCGCGCCTCGCGGGTCGGCGGCGAGGATGCGACCTGCGCGACCACCGCCGCGATCAGGCACGCCACGAGCAGCACCAGGCCGACGTACTCGATGGTCGCGGCGCCCCGCTCGAAGCGCATGGGCGATCGCGTCGGCATGGCGCCGAAGCTACGCGGCGCGATTGCCCGAGTGGCGCGCGCGGTGTGCCGACTCCGTGCCCGAAGAGCTAGGAGAGGCCCTCGCGGGCCTCGCGGACGAGCGTGACGGCCTCGGGGAAGACAATCCGGATCGCGTCGCGAACCTGCACGGCCTGCTCGTCGCTGGACCCGCTGAGGTCCATCGTGTTGATCGCCGCGACCGTCAGGTCCACGGCCAGCTTGATGGCGTTGTCGGCCCAGGCGACCTTCTGGGCGCCCTGCATCTGCTCGGCGAGCTCGCCGAGCCGCTCGCGCAGCTCGTCCGGGTCGCCGAAGAGGTTGAAGCCCTCGCTTCCTTCCACCAAGCCGATGTTAGAGCCCACCAACGAGCGAACGTCCCCGGGTGGGGGGTATGAGCGGTAGCGCGGGACGTTCGGCGGCTGGTCGGTTACGGTTTGCGCCCCGTGCAGCTCCGCGAGATCATGACGCCGGGCGTGGTCACTGCCCGCCTCGACGAGGACGTCCTGCGCGTCGCGCAGCTCATGCGCGACCGCAACGTAGGGTCGGTGGTCGTGTGCGATCCCGAGGGCGGGCCGGTGGGCATGGTGACCGACCGTGACCTGACGCTCCGTACTCTCGCCGAGGAGCGACCCCGCTCGGAGCCCATCCGGGAGCACGCCTCCCGTCCGCTCGTCACCGGCGAGCCTGACATGGACCTCGAGGAGGCGGCGGCCCTGATGGTCACGCACCGCATTCGGCGTCTCCCAGTTGTGGACGGGGGCTCGCTTGTGGGGATCGTGACGCTTGACGACATCGCTGTGCGCACCGGCAACCTCGAGGTCGCCCAGCGGATGACCCAGGAGGTCATCGAGGGCGCCCTACCCGGCTTCTTCTTTCACGAGCGTGGCTAGCCGAACGATGCCCTCGACACCGGAACAGATCCGCCGCCGCGACCAGGTCGAGGCCGTACTGCGGCTCGCGACCCCCTTCCTCGACCTGGTGCTGACCGCGGGGGAGCGGGTCTCGCGGATCGTCGCCCCGGCCGACGAGGAGAGCCCAGCGATCCGGCCCGCCGGAGAGCGCCTCGAGCTTTCCGAACTCCGCCCGCTCGCCGCCAAGCCGACGCCGCACCGCGCCGAGGACTGAGCGAAGCGGCCATGAGCAAGCAGCAGGTACTCGAGCGCGAGCGTGCCCGTGCCGTCCCGGCGGGGATCGCGGCATTCGCTGCGGTTGCCCTCCTCATAGTCTCGTTCGTCTCCCGCGCGCAGATTCCGGCGCCGAGCAGCACCGGGGCGCAGTTCATGGCCTTCAACGACCACGCGAGCGCCCTCGTCTTCTCGGCGGTCATCAGCGCGATCGGGTTCGCCCTCTTCTGCATCCCCCTGGCCTTCCTGTTCACGGCAGCGCGGGTTCGCAGCCCGCGCGTCCAGCCGGCGTTCATCGCCCTCTGCTTCATCGGGCCGATCCTGATCGGGGTCCAGGGCGTGATCAACGGTGTCGGGCTGAAGCAGGCGGCCGCCGACTACGTGGCGAAGCCGCCGGAGCAAGTACTGCCGTACAAGCAGTTCGTCACAGGTGGCGGCCCACGGCCGTCAGAGGTCTCGAAGGTCTCCGTCTACACGGACGACAACAGGCTCGAGGTCGAGATGGCGGACGGGAGTTTCAGGGCCTATTCGTATCCCCAGAGCCAGGAGAAGCGCCTGATTGGCAGTACGGACCAGGGCACTCAGTCGGTGGATACCTCGGTCGCCTCGGATTCCCTGCTTGGACAGAGCAACGTCGACACCAGCGTGACCACCGACGGGAAGGTCGGGGACGCCGAGGCCACGAAGATCGCCGAGGACAACTCGACGGTCACGCTTGCGACGAACGTGATCTTCCCGGCTGCGCTCGCGATGATCGGGGCAGTCGTCTACACGGCGCTCTGGGCCTATCGCGTGGGCCTGCTCACCCGATTCTTCGGGACGCTGGGAATGGCGCTCGGCGCGGCGCTCATCCTGCTTCCGCAGGCGCCGATCTTCCTCGCCCTGTGGCTCGGCTGGCTCGGGCTCATCTTCATCGACCGCGTTCCGAACGGGCGCCCGCCCGCCTGGGACGCCGGCGAAGCGGTGCCGTGGCCAGCGCCCGGCCAGCAGCGTGCCCAGACCAAGGGCGAGCGCGACACGGTCGAGGGCACCGGCCGTGAGGCTGACGCCGGCACCAACGGGGCGGGGTCCTCGAGCGGCCCGACGCAGAAGCGCAAGCGCAAGCGCCGCCGCTGAGGGGCGTCAGGCCGCGGCCGCGTCGGCGAGGTCGGCGGCGACCCGCTTTCGGTGCGAGCGGATCTCGCTCATGATGCGTTCGAGTCGCGGCTCGGTGGAGGTGTCGACGTAGCTCATCGCGCCGGCGATCGCGGGATGTACCGCTGCGATCCGCTCGTGCATCGCCTGCGCGACCGCTCGGTAGGTGGGATGGCCCTCGGGCGCGGATCGCAGCTCGCACACGTGCATCGCCTCTCGGGCGTTGAGGTCGAGGACGTAGCGGATCCTGTAGCCGAGGCAGAGCGCGTAGGGCGCCTCGTCGCGAAGCCCGGTGGCGGCCAGCCGCTCGAACTCCGCGCGCGAGATCTCGAGGCCGCGCTCGTACTCGCCGCCGACCCCCGCCTCGCGAAGCTCCTCGGGCACTCCTGCGCCCAGGTCGGGGCTCAGCCGTTGCCACTGGCAGGTGAGCAGGCGGTGGCGCTGGAGGTCGCGAAAGCCGCCGTAGTCGGAGACGATCTCGAACCGATACCGAACGGCCTCCCATCCACGCCCGGGCCGGTGGCGGCGGTTACGGCGCTCCCCCGCCAGCTCGCCGATCAGGGCCGCGCGCTCATCGGCACCGAGGGCGGTAGCCCGCTCCCGGATTGCCGGCTCGCCGACCGCGGCCGCCTCGTATAGGCATGCGGCAACGAGGTCGTCCTCGCTCCCGTCGGTGTGCACGAGCTCCACGGTGGGGCCATCGGCCGGCTCAGGCCGATCGAGCCCGAGGCGCGCCGCAACGGCCTCCGCCGCCTCGCGGCGTTCGCGCAGGTAGCCGATCCACTCGCCCCCGCGCTCGGGACGCTCGAGCCTCGCGACGAAGCTCGGGATCACCTTCTTGAGCTCGCGCAGGATCATCTGCCCGTACGCATTGGCCTCGGGCAGGGGCGACGCGAGGAGGCGCATGACGAGCTGCTCGTAGGCCTGGCCGGACGCGAAGACGCCGACGTGGCTGAGGGTCGCCGCGGGAAGCAGCCCGCGGAGGAGGTCGAGGGCCTTGGCCCGCACCGAGCTTCGCCAGGCGCCCTCCGGCTCGGCATCCTCGCGAGGCCAGCGCTCGGCCGCCCAGGTCTGCACCCGCTCCAGGCCTCGCGAGTAGATCGCGAACAGCTCGTCCATCGCCACGCCGTACTCGGGGCCGAGCCGGTCGTCGCCCCAATAGCGGTAGCCACCCCCGGGAAGCGGCTGGTCGTACGGGATGTAGCGGGTGGACTGCTCGAGATAGGCAGCGAGGCGTCCCCGCTGGAGGAGCTTCGTCAGCAGGTTCGACGCGTACTCGCACGCCAGATGCGCGCCGCCGACCTGCGCGATGGAATCGTCGCCGTAGCCGATGAACACCCGCTCGTAGAGGCCGGCGGCGCGCTCTCCCTCGGCGCCGTCGAGCGGGCGCCCGCCCTCCGGCACGTCCGCGGCGAACTCGTCGAGGAACAGGCGCCGAAGCGAGCCCGAGTAGCGCGAATAGCGCGCGAAGAGCGCTCCCTTGATCGTCTCGGGCAGGTTGACGAGGCAGAACACGGGCCGGTCGAGGTTGGTGAAGTGCGCGGAGAGCACGGCGCGCTCGGAGGCGGTGAACTCTTCGACCGGATAGCGCATTCGCCGATCCTAGAGGTGCGCTGCGACGCCTCGCGTGCGCGCGCCCGGCTTCAGGAATGTCACTCCGGTTCCGATAAGGGAAGTGACCGTCTTTGTCCAAAGCTTCCCTGCGGGTGGAAAAGGCAGGCCGCGTCTATGGAAGCTCGCTCGAACACCTCCCTCGTCCCGGCGACAGGCGATTCGTTGCGCCGTGCCAACGGCCGGCTGGCCGGAGTGCTCTTCATGGCCGGCGCGGCGTTCTCCTTGCCGAGCACGCTGCTGCTCGACGCGCGCCCCGCTCCGCTGGGCTACCTGATGACGGTGGCGATCCTGCTGATCGGAGCCGGGCTCTACTTCGCGCCCTGGTCGCGCATGAGCGATATCTGGCTCCATGCCGCGACCGCGACCGGAACGGTCACCGTCACGGTCTCCCTGATCGTCTTCAGCCCCGTCTTTCGCGCTGCCTATTTCGTGGTCCTCGCCTATGCGGCCTACGTCTTCGCAGCGCGGCGGGCGGTCGCCGCGCACGCGGCGTTCGCCGCCGCGGGCCTGACCCTCGCCCTCGCGGTCAACGAGAACGGACACACGGCGCTCACCAGCGCCCTCGTCTTCGTGCCGGCGCTGTTCCTCGTGACGGCGCTGATCGCCTATCTGAACGAGCAGCTGGCCGCGTCCCGGGATGCGTACCGCGAGTTCGCCGGCGAGACGATCGACCTGGCGCTGAGGATCCGCACGAGCGCCGGCAGCGCGCTCAACGGTGGAGTCCCGCGACAGGAGGCCGCCAAGCTCGACGAGCTCGCGAGGGCGGCCGACGAGCTCCACCTGCGCCCAGGCGAAGAGCCTTCCGAGACGGCGTCTAGCCTGCCGACCCCACCGCCGGCGGAGCCCTCATCAGCTCGACGCGGTGACCAGCCGGCGCGACCGCGAACGCGCGGGGCTCGCCCCAGAGCTGCTCAGCCTCCTCGACCCTGAATCCCGCCTCGCGGAGCGCCGCGACCGCCTCCTCGAAGTCGGCGGCGACGACCGCTGGGTGCCCGAGCGAGGGCACGGCGGGCTCGGGGGTATGGATCAGGTGGATCTGGTTGGCGTCACGCTCGAGCCAGGTGACGTACTCGGCGATGGCGTCGGGGGCCGGGAGCCGCTCGAAGCCGAGGAGCGTCCAGAACTCAACCGTTCGCTCGACTTCGTCGGGCGGGACCTCGAGCGAGACGTGGTGCAGCATCGCTAGCCGGGTATGAACCCGGAGATCGCGGCGCCGGCGTGGTTGGCCCAGTCGACGAGCGGCGAGGGAATGATTCCGAAGAAGACCGTCGCGCCCGCGGCGCCCGCGGCGAGCGCCACGATCACCCAGCAGCGACCCGGCGCTGACGCGGGCTCGGCGGCGAGCGGCTCGTCGTCGTCGGCCTCCGGGGAGCCGCCCGCCATGGCCGGAAGCTCGCGGGTGTCGGGGCTCTCGCCGGGGACCGGCGCCGCCGCCGGCCGCATCCACACGGCGGCCACGACGCGCAGGTAGTAGGCGAGGGAGATCATCGTCCCGATCGCGATCATGACGCCGAGCCACGTGTAGCTCGAGCCCACGGCCGCCTCGATCAGGTAGAGCTTGCCCATGAAGCCCGCCGTCGCAGGCAGGCCGGCGAGCGCGAGCATCGAGATCGTGAGCGGCCAGGCGAGCTCCGGGCGCTCGCGACCGAGACCCTGCACGGCGCGGATGTCGTCGCCGAACCGCGTCTCGCGCTCGCGAACGACGATGACGGCGAAAGCGGCGAGGTTCATGAGCGTGTAGGCCCCGAGGTAGAAGACCAGTGCGTTGACGCCGACCGCGCTCGCCGCGACGAGGCCGACGAGCATGTAGCCGGCCTGGGCGATTCCCGAGTAACCGAGGAGCCGCTTGAGCGAGTCCTGGCCGAGGGCGCCGATGTTGCCGACCACGATCGAGATCGCCGCGAGCGCGGCCAGGGCCGGCTGCCAGTTGTCGGCGGCGGGGCCGAGCGCGACGAGGAAGAAGCGCGCGAAGACCGTGAACGCCGCCGCCTTGGTCGCCACCGCCATGAATGCGGTCACCGGCGTCGGCGCACCCTGGTAGACGTCGGGCGTCCACTGGTGGAACGGGGCGATCGACGTCTTGAATGCGAGCCCCGTCGCCGCGAGGCCGATGCCGATGAGGATCAGCGGGTCATCGCCCAGGCCGCCGCCCACCGCGTCGCGAATCCCCTGGAAGTCGGTGGAGGCCGAGCCGCCGTAGAGGAACGCAAGGCCGTACAGAAGCGTCGCCGAGCCGAGCGAGCCGACGATCAGGTACTTGAGGCCCGACTCGAGCGACCGCCGACGGCGCAGCGCGGACCCGCACATCACGTAGAGCGGGACCGAGAGCAGCTCGAGCCCGACGAAGACCGTGATCAGGTTCTGGGCCTGGGCGAGCAGCGTCATCCCGAGCACCGAAGCGAGCAGCAGCGCCTGGAACTCGGCGTGCCCGGCAGGTCCGACCGGGCGCTCGAAGGCGTCCTCGCGCCAGCTCAGCGGCACGACGAAGGCGGCGGCGAAGATGGCGATCATGGTCGCCGCCAAGCCGAGGTCGTCGACGCGCAGGGCGCCGGCGACGAGAGCGGTCGGAGCGTCGGTCCACTGGACGATGCAGCGAGCCCCAGCCACGGCGAGCGTCGCCAGGGTGACGATCGAGACGGCGGTCCGCTGCCGGGGACCGCGGGTCAAGAGGCCCACGATGAGCACGACGCACAGGCCCGCGGAGAGAGCGATGACGGGCGAGAGCCCGCCGTAGTCGATGTGCGGGGCGGTGAAGGCGCTCATCTCCGGACGCTCGCGACCGCGACGCCCGCTGGATCGGATGCGGTGGCCGCGGCGACGCTCCCCTTCGCCGACGTGTCAGCCCGCTTCGTGATCAGCCCGGGGTAGAGCGCCAGCGCGACGATGCAGGCGACGAGCGGCACCATCACCAGCGCTTCCCGGAAACCGATCTCGCGCGACTCGACTCCTTCCGGGAGGCGGTTGTGCATCGTCCGCTGGAAGAGGCGGATCGAGTAGTAGGCGGCGAGCGCGACGCCGATCGACGCGACGAACGCGAACACGATCTTCGACTGGAAGACGCCGAGCAGGATGTAGAACTCGCCCGTGAAGTTGGCTGAGCCGGGCATGGCCAGCGTGGCGAGGGCCACGATCAGGAAGAGTGCCGCCAGAACCGGCGCCCTCTTCGCCATGCCGCCGAGGCGGGTCAGGTCCTCGGTGCCGGAGCGCTCCCAGAGGATCGCGACGATGAAGAAGACCGCGCCGACCACGAGCCCGTGGTTCACCATCTGGAGCACCGAGCCGGTGGCGCCCTCCGGACGCAGCGAGAAGATCCCGAGGGTGATGAAGCCGAGCTGCGCCACCGACGAGTACCCGGCGACGAGGCGCACGTTCGTCTGCGTGAAGGCCATCACCGAGCCGTAGAGGATGCTCGCCAGAGCGATCAGGAGGATGAGCTCCTGGAAGTGCGTCGTCGCCTGCGGATAGAGCGGCAGGACGACCCGAAGGAACCCGTAGGCGCCAACCTTCGAGAGCACGCCCGACAGGAGCGCCAGCACGGGGAGGGGCGCCGCGCGATAGGCGTCGGGCATCCAGCCGTGGACGAGGAACGCCGGCATCTTCACCAGGAAGGCGGCGGCGAAGAACAGGAAGATCCACTCCTGGCTGCCGGTCCCGAGGACGTGGGCCCGAAGGTCGGCGATCGAGAACGAGAGGTGGCCGATCGAGTCGGCGGAAAGCACGGCCGTGGCGATCGCCGCGACCAGCATCAGGAGCGATCCGACGAGGGTGTAGACGATCATCTTCGTCGTCGCGGCGATCCGCCCCTCGCCGCCGAAGACGCCGATCAGGAACCAGAACGGCACCAGCATCAGGTCGAAGAAGAGGACGAAGAGCAGCAGGTCCTGGGCCAGGAACGCGCCGAGCGCCGCCGTCTCCCCGAGGGCGAGCATGAAGAAGTAGACGCGCTCGCGGCCCTCCGGGGCGCGGAAGGCGCTCCAAACCGTGGCCCCGGCCCACAGGAGCGCGGTCAGCAGGACCATGAAGATGCTGAGCCCGTCGACGCCGAGCGAGTAGCGGACCCCGAGGCCGGGGATCCAGCTCACGTTCACGGTGTGCTGGAGCGCGGAGGTGCCGAGCTGGAAGTCGGCGACGAGGGCGATCGCGATGCCGAGCGTCGCGAGGGAGCCCACCGTCGCCACCGCGCCCACGGCTCGCCGAGGTAGCACGAAGCAGAGAAGCCCGACCGCAACGGGAAGCCAGAGCAGCGCGCTCAGCATCGGACGCCCCCCATCAGCTCGACACGATCAGGAAGTAGAGGGCGAGGGCGGCGAACCCGCCGACGAGGAGCAGCGCGTAGGCGCGAACGAACCCCGATTGCGATCCACGCACGACGACGCCGACCCCGCGGACGACGCCGACGGTCCCGTTCACGATCCCCTGAACGACGACCCGCTCGAAGACCGCGTTCGAGAACCGGCCGATGGCGATGACCGGCCGGTAGACGAGAGCGTCCTGGAGCTCGTCGAAGTACCACTTGCCCGCGAGGAAGGCGTGTAGGCGCGGCAGCCGCTCGGCCAGGCGGAGGGTCACGCCGGGCTTGCGGACGTAGCAGTAGTAGGCGATCGAGATGCCGATGATCGAGATCGCGCCGCCGATCGCGAGCCCGATCCACGAGTCGGCGATCGAGGGCGAGATCCGCTCGTACAGGGAGGAGTCAAGAAAGCTGCCGGCGAGGAAGTTCCGGATCCCCTCGTCGAGCCCGGGGACCTCGATCAGGCCACCGAACAGCGACAGCACACCCAGGATGCTCATCGCCACCTTCATGGGCACCTCCCGCTCGGCGATGTGGTGCTCGGCGCCCGGGAAGCCGATGTCGGTGTCCTCCTTTTCGCCGCTCGCGGGGTTGAACGGCTCGGCGTGGGCCAGGTGGCCCTCCTCCAGCTCCTTCGCCTCGGGACAAGGGTCACCCGTGCAGACGCGGAACACGATGCGGAACGCGTAGAAGCCCGTTAACACCGCGCCGACGTAGCCGCCGATCGTGAAGATGATGTACCAGCCCCCGAGGCTCGCGGCCGAGGCGAGGATGTCGTCCTTGGAGAAGAAGCCGGAGGTGAACGGGAACGCCGCCAGCGCTAAGGCGCCGATGATGAGCAGGAGCGAGGTGAACGGCATCGCCTTGCGCATCCCGCGCATCCGGTCGATGTTCTGCTCGCCGGCCATGGCGCCGATGACCGAGCCCGCCGCCATGAACAGAAGCGCCTTGTAGAAGGCGTGCGCCATGAGCTGGAACATGCCCGCCGCGTACGCGCCGATCGAGACGCCCATGATCATGTAGCCGATCTGGCTGATCGTCGAGTAGGCGATGATCCGCTTCAGGTCGGTGACGACGAGGGCGACGGTGGCGGCGAAGAGCAGCGTGGCGAGGCCGATGCAGGCGGAGATGTCCGCCGCCGTGGGCGCCAGCTCGAAGAACGGATGCATGCGGGCGATCAGGTAGACGCCCGCCGTCACCATCGTGGCCGCGTGGATCAGCGACGAGACGGGCGTGGGGCCCTCCATCGCGTCGGGGAGCCATGTGTGGAGCGGAAGCTGCGCCGATTTCGCAAAGGCGCCCACCAGGAGCAGCAGGCAGATCGCGATCACCACGCCCTGATTGGTGTGGAACGTGTGCTCCGCCTTCGAGAAGGCGCTCAGGAAGTCGAAGGTGCCGAGCTCGCGAAAGACGAAGAAGGTCGCGAGCACCAGCCCGATGTCGCCGACGAACGTTGATGACGAACGCCTTCATTCCCGCCTTCGTGGCGGTCTTGCGCCGGTACCAGAAGCTGATCAGCGCGTAGGACGCGAAGCCGACGAACGCCCAACCGATGATGAGCATCACGAAGTTGCCGGCCAGGACCAGCAGCAGCATCGAGAAGACGAAGAAGTTGAGGTAGCTGAAGTAGCGGGCGAAGCCGCGGTCGGACGTCATGTAGCTGATCGAGTAGAGGTGGATCAGCGTGGAGACACCCGTGATCACGAGGCACATGAAGATCGACAGCGGGTCGACGAGGATCCCGACCTTGATGTCGAGGCCGCCGCCCTGTGCGTAGTGGTAGAGCGTGGACGTGAGCTGGCGGTGGCTCTCGGTGCGGTCGAGGAGCGCGACGACGATCTGGATCGAGGCCAGGAATGACAGACCGATCGCCGCGGTCCCGATCCAGCCCGCGCTACGACCCGGCAGCCTCTTGTAGCCGAACGCGCAGACGAGGCAGCCGGCCAGCGGGAAGGCGAGGACGAGCCAGCCGTAGGTGGTCGCGCTCAACCTCGGAGGCTCCGCAGGTCGTCGATGTCGAGCGGCAGCTTGCGGCGGAAGATCGCGACGATCAGCCCGAGCCCTACCACCACCTCACAGGCGGCCACGACCATGACGATCAGGGCGAACACCTGCCCCTCCTCGTTGCCCACGGAGCGCGAGAAGGCGACGAGGGCGAGGTTGCCGGCGTTCAGCATCAGCTCGAGGCAGAGCAGGATCACAAGGGGGCTGCGGCGCAGCAGCACGCCGCACGCTCCGACGGCGAACAGAAGCGCCGAGAGGACGAGGTACCAGGAGACGTCCACGGCTAGCGCGCCGCCTCCTCGGCTTCGTGTACGTGAGGCGGCGCGGTCCTCCACGTCCCTCCGTCCTCGCCGCCAGGACGACAGCTCCAACCGCCGCGACCAGCAGCAGCATCGAGGCTCCCTCGAAGACGACGAGGAAGCGCTCGAGCAGGAGGTTGCCGATCGACGCCGGGGCGCCGAAGGAGTCCGAGATCTTCGGCCCCTCACTCGAGATCGAGCTGAGCGCGGTCCCCAGCACGGCGATCGAGAGCTCAACGAAAAGCGCCACGCCGAGCAGCGGCGCGAGGACCCGCTGGCCGGCGATCGGCTCGTACAGAGGCTCCTCGTGCTGGCCGACGTAGGCGGCGACGAAGACGTAGAGCACCATCACGGCTCCGGCGTAGACCACCACCTGCGCCGCGGCGATGAACTGAGCGTGCAGCAGGAGGAACAGGCCCGCGAGCGACACGAGGTGGACGACGAGCGCGAGCACGCTGTAGAACGGGTTGCGCAGGAGGACCACGGCGATCGCCCCCGCGAGCGCGCCGATCGCCCCGACGAAGAAGCAGATCTGGACCACGGCTATCCGAACTCCCAATTCGCGCTCATCGCCTGCCTGCGGGTGGAAAACCAGTTCCAGCGGGTCACGAGCCCCTCGCGCAGAGTGACGCGCTGGTAGACCGTCTGCTCGAGCCCCACACCGCTCGCCGCGCCGGAGCCACTCAGCCTCACCTCGATCACGAGGTCGTCGCCGACAGCCTCCACGTCCTGCACGGCGGTCTCGAAATCGGGAAAGCTCTCCCGCAGCTCCGCGATCCACTCCCGAACGCCCTCCCGCCCGCGATACCTGCGCCCCTCCATCTGCCCGATGTACGACCCGAACTCGACGTCGGGGTCGCAGAGCGCCATGAAGCCCTCGACGTCGCCGGCACTGACCAGCTCGTGCGCACGGTGGGCGTTTTCGACATCCCGCTCGGTGGCGGCCAACGCCGTCACTCCCCCTCCCGTCGCAGCGGCGTGCGCTCGACCGGCTCGGCGAGGAGCATCTCCTTGGTGAAGATCAGGTCCTCGCGGTTGTAGTCGGCCATCTCGTACTCGTGGCCCATCGTGATCGCGTCGAACGGGCAGGCGACCTCGCAGTAGCCGCAGAAGATGCAGCGCGAGAGGTTGATCTCGTAGACGGCCGCGTACCGCTCACCCGCCGAGACGCGGTCGGCCGGGTCATTCTCGGCGGCGACGACGCGGATGCAGTCAGCGGGACAGGCGGCGGCGCAGAGCGAGCAGCCAACGCACTTCTCGAGACCCGTGTCCTCGAACCTGTGGAGCTTGTGGCGGCCGCGGAAGCGAGGGTAGACCGGGGTCTTCTGCTCGGGGTACTGGATCGTCACCGGCCCCTCGACGATCCGCGCGAACGTGGTCTTGAGACCGCGCAGGGTCTCGCCGAAGGCGCGGTATGCCCCCTTCGGCCCCCCGGGCTCCGGACCGCGCTGCACCTCGACGACGTGCTCGTCGGGGAGGTAGGGATACCGCGAACGTCCCTCGTTGCCTTCCATAGCCCCCAACGCGGGACGTTCACCGTTGCCGGGGCCGCTCACGTGACCGTCACCAGTACCGCGGTCACCAGCACGTTCAGGGTCGCCAGGGGCAGCAGCACCTTCCAGCCGAGCGACATGAGCTGGTCGTAGCGCAGGCGGGGGAGCGTCGCGCGCACCCACATGTAGACGAAGACGAGCGCGAGGATCTTGACGAGCACCCAGATCGGGTCGAGCCAGCCGGGGCCGGGGCCGTGCCAGCCGCCGAGGAAGAAGGTGGCGGCGATCCCGGAGATGACGAACATCTCGATGTACTCCGCCATCGCGAAGGCGCCGTACCGCATGCCCCCGTACTCGGTCTGGTAGCCGGCGACGAGCTCGGCGTCGGCCTCGGGGAGGTCGAACGGCGCCCGGTTGGCCTCGGCGAACCCGGCGATCATGAAGATCAGGAACCCGACGAGCTGCGGGACGATGTACCAGATCCGCCCCTGGGCCTCGACGATCTGCGTCAACGAGAGCGACCCGGCCATCATGATCGCGCCGAGCAGCGCCAGCCCCATCGAGATCTCGTAGGAGATGAGCTGGGCCGCCGAGCGCATCGAGCCCAGGAAGCTGTACTTGGAGCCCGACGACCAGCCCCCGAGCAGGAGGCCGTAGAACGCGAACGAGCTGAAGGCGAAGAAGTAGAGGACGCCGATCGGCACGTCGATCCCGTAGAGGCCAAAGCCGTCCTGGACGTTCCCGAACGGGATGATCGCCAGCGCCGTGAGCCCGGAGAACACGACCAGCACGGGCCCGGCCACCCAGAGGAGCCCGACGGCGTTGCGGGGCTGGAAGTGCTCCTTGGAGATCAGCTTCACCGCGTCGGCCAGTGGTTGGAGCAGACCTACGGGACCCACGCGGTTGGGGCCGTAGCGGGCCTGGAAGCGGCCGAGGATCTTCCGTTCGGCCACGGTGAGGAGCGGAACGATGCCCATCACGACCGCGAAGATCACGATCGACTTGACGATCAGGATCCAGGTCGCCTCGGCGAAGTTCGGGTCGGCGAGGGGGATGACGGTCACCCGGCCGGCTCCTCCACCTTGCTGACCTCCACGGCCTTCGCCCCCGCGAGAACGTTGGCGCTGTTCTCCGCCAGGCCCTCGATCAGGAACCCGGCGCCGTCCCGCATCCGCTCGTGGATAACGACCCAGGCGCGCAGGCTCGATCCGTTCGACCGCACGTCGACCTCATCGCCCTGAGCGACGCCGAGGCGCTCGGCATCGGCGGGGGCGAGCTCGAGATGCTGGCTCGGGACGAGAAACCGCAGGGCGGGAGATCGCTCCGCGGCCTCGGCAGCCCAAAGGTCCCGATAGGTGCCGAGTTTCAGTCCTTGTCCTTCAGGGGCGTCGGGCGTTGCTCCGGACGAACCTTCGACGAGGGCAGAATCCTCGGCGGCAGAGCGCTGCGGCTCAGCCGAGGAGGGTGGGACCGGGGCAATGCCCGACGCCCCATCCCCTCGCTCCTGCCATCTGATTCCCAGGCCGCCGATCTCATCCGGTGTGATCCCGGCGTAGAACGACACCTCCGACGCGAGAGCCTCGAGCGCCTCCGCAGCTGAATCGATGCCCGTCTCGTCGCCCAGCCGGGCGGCCAGCTCCGCGAGCACCTCCCAGCCGGGGCGCACGGCGCCCGGGGCGGGCACGTTCGGCCGCACCCGCTGGAGGCGACCGTCGGGATGGGTGACCGTCCCCTCCTTCTCGGCGTACGCCTCCGCGGGCAGGTGGACGTCGGCGTGGCCTCCGGACTCGTTGCCGAACATCGAGACGGAGACGACGAAGTCGGCGGCGCCGAGGGCGGCGCGCCAGCCCTTCGGGTCGGGTAGGTCGCGCAGCGGGTCGGCCTCCCACAGGATCAGCCCCTCGATCTCGCCGGCCGCCAACGCCGCCTTGATCTCGTCGGCGGTCATGCCGCCACCGGCTTCGGCAAGGCCCGGCCCGACGCCGGGAAGGCATCCGGCCTCTCGAAGCCCGCGGCCGTTAGCGCCCGCCGGCACCTCCATCAGCGTGGCGCCCGCGCGGCGCGCGAGCTCGAGCACGGCCGCCGCGCCCTCGCCGTCGACGGCGCGCTCGCCGTAGAGGACGACCGCGCTGTCGGCGGATTCGAGGACGCGCGCGATCTCGTCAGGCGGCGAGGCGGCCCACGTGGCGGCGCCGCCCGGCTCGAATCGGGCGACCTCCTCGGCGCCGCCGTCGAGCGCCGTGGGCCGCGCCGACGCGACCACCAGCTTCGCGCCGCCGAGCCGCACCGCCTTGCGGATCCGCAGGTCGAGGATCGGCATCTCGTGGAGGGGGTCGCAATCGAGGACGAGGATCGCGTCGGCGGAACCGACTTCGCGGATCGACGCCGCGCGCTCGGGTCGCGAGAGCTCGGCGAGCAGCTCGCGCGAGGGGCCTCGCTCCGGGCGCGAGTCGACGTGGGGCGAGCCGAGCGCGCCCCGCACGATTCGCTGAATCAGATAGCCCTCCTCGTTGGTCGCCGAGCCGCCGACGATGGCGGCGACCTTGCCGCGAGCCGCACCGAGGCCCTCGGCCACCTTGTCGATCGCCTCCGCCCACGTCGCGTCGCGCAGCGCTCCGCCCGCGCGGATCTGCGGCCGTCCGGGGCGGTCCGGCGAGGAGATCATCTGGAAGCCGAAGCGCCCCTTGTCGCACAGCCACCCGTCGTCGACGTCGTGGTTGTCGCGAGCCAGGACGCGCTTCACCTCCTCGTCGCGGACCGTGAACTTCACATTGCACTGCGAGGGGCACAGCGTGCAGACCGACCCCGCGTCCTCGATGTCCCACGGGCGGGCGCGGAAGCGGTATGCCTCGGAGGTCAGGGCGCCGACGGGGCAGAGCTCGATCACGTTGCCGTGGAACGGCGCGATGTAGGGGCGGTCGTCGAACGTGCCGACGTACGTGTGCGCCCCCCGCGCGAGGAGCTGGAGCTGCTCGTCCTCGGCGATCTCCTGGCTGAAGCGCACGCAGCGGTAGCAGAGGATGCAGCGCTCGCGGTCGATCCGAACGAGCGGCGAGAGCGGGACCGGCTTCTGGAAGTGGCGCTTGGGATCGGTCATGCGGCTCTTGCCGGGGCCCCAGCCCATCGCGATGTCCTGCAGCGGGCACTCGCCGCCCTTGTCGCAGACAGGGCAGTCGAGCGGGTGATTGACGAGCAGGAACTCGACGACGGCGTTCTGCGCCTCGATCACCCGGTCCGTCTGCGTGTAGACGACCATGCCGTCGCGGACTGGGGTCGAGCACGCGGTCTGTAGCTTCGGGATGCCCTCGACCTCGACGAGGCACATGCGGCACGCGCCGACCGGGTGGCCGAGCTTCGGCTCGTAACAGAAGACCGGGATCTCGACGTCGCCGCCCTTGGCGGCGTCGACGAGCATCTCCCCCTCGGTGGCCGTCACCTCGACGCCGTCGACGACGAGGGTGATCTCGTTGCCGGCGCTCATGCAGCCAGTCCAGTGGGCACAGGCGGCGTGTCGGTGTCGCGCTCGTCCGGCGGATACGTGGGCGTCTCGCGGGCTCGCTCGATCGCCTCCTCGAACTCGCCGCGGAACTTCTTCACCATCGCTCCGACGGGCATCGCCATCGAGTCGCCCAGCACGCAGAGGCAGTGCCCGATGATGTTCTCCTGGACCGAGGAGATGATGTCGAGGTCCATCGGCGTTGCGTCGCCGCGCACGACCCGCTCGAGCATCTTCACGGTCCAGTTCGTGCCCTCGCGGCAGGGCGTGCACTTCCCGCACGACTCGTGGTGGTAGAAGCGCGCGGTCCGCAGCGCCAGCTCGGGGATCGAGACCGTCTCGTCGGCGACGATGATGGCGCCTGAGCCGAGCATCGAACCCGCCTCCGCCATCGCCTCGAACGAGTAGGGAAGATCGAGATCGTCCTCGGTAAGCACCGGTGCCGAGGAGCCGCCCGGGAACCAGGCCTTCACGCGGTGGCCGTCGCCCGGTCCGCCTGCGAGGTCGTAGATGATCTCCCGCGAGGGCACCCCGAGCTCGATCTCGTAGTTGCCGGGACGCTGGACGCAACCGGAGACCGAGACGACCTTCGTGCCGGTCGACTGGTCGGTCCCGTGCCGCTTGTACCAGTCGGGGCCGTTGGAGACGATCAACGGCACGTTCATCAGCGTCTCGACGTTGTTGATCAGCGTCGGCCCGCCATAGAGGCCCTGCACGGCCGGGAACGGCGGCTTGAGCCGCGGGTTGCCGCGCTTCCCCTCGAGGGAGTCGAGCAGCGCGGTCTCCTCGCCACAGATGTACGCGCCCGCGCCACGGTGGACGACGAGCTCCACGCTCATCCCGCTGCCGAGGATGTTTTCGCCGAGGAAGCCGGCCTCGTAGGCCTCGGCGACGGCGGCGTCGAGCACGTCGGCGACCTCCGCGTACTCGCCGCGGATGAAGATGAAGGCCCGCGTAGCGTCGACGGCGAGCGCGGCGATGCCGACGCCCTCGACCAGCAGGTGCGGGTTCTTGAACATGAGCTCGCGGTCCTTGAAGGTCCCCGGCTCCGACTCGTCGGCGTTGCAGCAGAGGTATTTGTCCATCCCGCCGCGGGGGAGGAATTGGCCCTTCTTGCCCATCGAGAATCCGGCGCCGCCCCGCCCGCGGAGCCCGGACTGCTCGAGCTCCGACAGCAGCTCGTCCGCGTCCATGCCGCGGTACGCGCGCTCGAGCGCGGAGTAGCCGCCGTTGCGGCGGTAGCCGTCGATCGTCCGAAGCCGCGGGTCGTCGACGCCGCGGAGGAGCACGCGGCTCTCAGCCATCGCCGTCGCCCATCTTGAGACGGAAGTCGCCCTCGCCGGAGCCGCCCGCGAGCGGCCGCTTGGCGAGCGCCTTCTCGGCGATGGGCTCGGAGCCGGCGCGGAGCTCGGAAACAGCCTTCGCCGCGTCGTCCGGGTCGAGCGGCCCGTAGTAGCGCTCGTCGATCGAGGCCATCGGCGCGATGTCGCAGGCGCCGAGGCATTCGAAGCCCGAGATGAAGACCTCGCCGTCGTCCGAGCTCGCCCCGCCATGGCCCGCCTCGTCGGCGTCGCACCCCGCCGCCTCGCAGAACGCGTCCAGCAGCTCGTCGCCGCCGCGCATCCAGCAGGAGATGTTGGTGCAGACGAGGACCCGGTGGCGCCCCACGGGCTCGAGCTGGAAGAGGTCGTAGAAGCTCGCGACGGACTCGAGGTAGCCGGGGGTGAGTCCCATGACCGCCGCCGCCTGGCGGATCCCGTCGGGCGAGCACCAGCCGTACCGGCGCTGCACGGCCCAGAGCGCCGGGATCGAGGCCGAGCGAAGCTCGGGATAGCGCCCCATCGCCGTCTCGATCTCCTCTCGCAGGTCGTCGGGAACGTCGACCTCGTGGAGCTCGGGCACGGGCTCGGCGTCCTCAGGCCGCATCGACGCGATGAGGCCGTGGCGCTCGGCGGCTGAGAGATCGTCGGTGGGAAGGATCTCGGGGACCCACGCGTCGCTCATCGGTCTATCCCCCCGAGGATCGGGTCCAGCATCGCCAGGTTCTGGATCAGGTCGGCGAGGTAGCCCCCGACGCACATCTCGCGCAGCGCCTGGAGGTTGACGAACGACGGCTCGCGGAAATGAACGCGGGCCGGCTTCGCGGAGCCGTCGGCCAGGATGAAGCAGCCGATCTCGCCCCGCGGCGACTCGACCGCGTAGTAGGCCTCGCCCGGCGGCACCCGGTAACCCTCGGTGACGAGCTTGAAATGGTGGATCAGCGCCTCCATCGAGGTCGAGAGCTCGTGCCGCGGCGGGAGGACGTACTTGCGGTCGTCGGCGATCCACGGCCCCTCGGGAAGCCCCTCGACCGCCTGCTGGACGATGCGCGCCGACTCCCGCATCTCGGTCACCCGGACCTTGAACCGGTCCCAGCCGTCGCCGACCGTGCCGACGGGAACCTTGAAGTCGAAGTCCGCGTAGGCGAGCTCCGGGGCGGCCTTGCGAAGGTCCCAGGGCTCGCCCGCGGCGCGGAGCAACGGTCCCGTCACGCCAAGCTCGAGCAGCCGTTCCTTCGGGACCGCGCCGACGTTGCGGGTCCGGTTGAGGAAGATCTCGTTGTTGGTGAGCAGAGCCTCGTACTGGTCGACGCGGGTCGGGAACTCGGCGCAGAACCGAAGCACCGCTTCGGCGAAGCCGACCGGGATGTCCTCGGCTACGCCCCCGACCTGGAAGTAGCGGGTGTGCATCCGCTGCCCGGTCGACATCTCGAACAGGTCGAGGAGGCGGTCGCGGTCGCGGAAGCAATAGAAGAACATCGACATCGCTCCGAGGTCGAGTGCCGAGGTGCCGAGCCAGACGAGGTGCGAGTGGATCCGGCCGAGCTCCATGTGGATCACCCTCAGGTACTTGGCGCGCTCCGGGATCTCGAGCTCGATCAGCCGCTCGACGCAGCCGACGAACGCCTCCATGTTCGAGAAGTAGGCGAGGTAGTCCATCCGCTCCACGAACGGGATCGCCTTCCAGTAGCTCTTGTCCTCGCAGTTCTTCTCGATCCCGGTGTGGACGTAGCCCATGATCGGCTTCAGATCGCGGACCACCTCGCCCTCGAGGCTCACGAGGAGGCGCAGCACCCCGTGCGTCGCGGGGTGGTGCGGGCCCATGTTGACCGTCAGCATCTCCTGGTCGACGTCCGCCTCGGTCCGCTCCACGATCGAGCTGCCGATGACCTGGGCCTCGCTGTAGGAGGGAGCGTCGCGGCCGACCGACCCGGTCGCGCTCACTCGAACCACCTCGGGACCTCGCGCTCTGAGTTGGTGAAGATCACGGGCTCGCCTCCGACGGGGAAGTCGCGGCGCTGCGGCCAGCCGACGTAGCTCTCGGGCATGAGGATCCGGCGCAGGTCCGGATGGCCGCGAAAGACGATGCCGAAGAAGTCGTAGATCTCCCGCTCCTGGAAGTCGGCGGTCGGGAAGAGGTCGGTGATCGAGGCGATCTCGGGCAGCTCGCCCTCCCCGGGGTCGGCCAGCGCGGCGCGGACGCGCAGCCGCTCGACTCGCTCCATGCTCAGGAGCTCGTAGTGGACGCCGAACCGCGGCTCGGCGGGCAGGTAGTCGACGCCGTGGACGCTCGCGAGGAAGCGGTACTCCTGGCCGGCGGTGTCGCGCAGCCACGCGAGCACGTCGCGGATCGCCTCGGGATCGACCACGAGGCAGGCCTGACCGTGCTCGTGGTATGTGGAAAGCACGGCGCCCTCCCTGACCGAATTGAGCTCCTGCGCGATCAGCTCGAGGCCGGGAGCGTCAGGCATCTAGCGGTCGCCTTCCACTACCCGAGCCGCTCCCGCGCGGCCGCGTACGCCTCGATGGCCTCGGCGCTGGGCGCGCCGATCGACTCGTCCCGCGCCCACTCCTCCGTGCCCTCGGCGTTGTAGCGCCGCCGCCACCCGGGATCAGGGTTGCCCTGGATCATCCGCTGCAGCTTGTTGAAGCCGTAGATCAGCGCCTCGGGACGCGGCGGGCACCCAGGCACGTGGATGTCCACGGGCATGAACTTGTCCGCGCCCTGGACGACGGCGTAGTTGGAGAACATGCCCCCGGACGACGAGCAGGCTCCCATCGAGATCGCCCACTTCGGCTCCAGCATCTGGTCGTAGATGCGCCGGACGACCGGCGCCATCTTGATCGACACCCGCCCCGAGAGGATGATCATGTCCGCCTGCCGCGGCGAAGCCCGCATGTTCTCCGCCCCGAAGCGGGCGATGTCGTAGCGCGGGCTGACGATCGACATCATCTCGATCGCGCAGCAGGCGAGCCCGAAGGTCAGGGGGAAGACCGAGTTCGATCGGCCCCACGCCTGCACCTGCTCGAGCCGCGTGGTGAGAACGGCCTGCTCCACGTGCTCGGTGAGCTCCGCTTCGTCGAGGTCGCCTCGAAGTAGGTCGCGGGCGCGCATCTGGCGGACGCGAAGGTCGTCGACGGGCGGCGGCCCCTCGAGGGGCGCGAGGGCGCGGAGCTTCTCGCGCCTTACTTCCAGTTCAGGGCCCCCCGGCGCCAGACGTAGACGAGGCCGAGCAGCAGGAGGACCACGAACACGATGATCTCGGCGAGAACGAACACCGAGTGGGCGCCCTTCAGGATCACGCCGACGGGGTAGAGGAACACCACCTCGATGTCGAAGAGGATGAAGAGCATCGCCACCATGTAGAAGCTGATGCCGAAGCGGAAGCTGCGCGACACCTCGCTCGGCAGGCCGCACTCATACGGGTCCTCCTTCGCCTTGCTCGCGCGCTTCGGCCCGATGATCCCGTTGAGGACCGCCAGCGTCGTTCCGGTGATCAGGCCGAGACCGCCGAAGACGAGCACTGGGAGGTAGCTGCTGAGCACGGCGGGCTGTTTATACACCCGCAGGCGAGCTTGTGCGGGGTTGATACATAGTGCTTTTCCGCATCAGTAAGCCATGTATGCCGGTCAGGAGCGGTCGGAGGTGCGAACCTCCCGCACCGTGCTCGACGTCCACATCGCCAACGGCATCCTCCTGCTCGCCCTGAGCCTCATCGCCGGGCTTTGGGGCGGTATCGCGTGGATCCAGCGCCGCCCGGCGGTCGGCTTTTGGTACGTGCTCCGGGCGATGCAGGCCTCGGCGGTGCTCCAGGCCGCCTTCGGCTCCATCCTCCTGCTCAGCGGCCGCAACGCGCCGAGCGGCCTCCACTACCTCTACGGCGTCCTGCCGCTCCTCGTCTCGCTCCTCGCCGAAGGGCTGCGAGCGGGCATCGCCGAGCGCGAGCTCGAGGGTCTCGACTTCGACTCGCTGCCCAACGACCGCCGGCGGGCGATCGCGATGGCCATCACCCGCCGCGAGACGGGCGCGATGGCCGTCTCGGCGCTCGTGATCTTCCTGCTGGCGCTGCGGGCGGCGACGACGAGCTGACTACGGCGTGGCGCTGGCGTCGAACGTCGGCGGGATCGCCGTCACGTCGACCGTCACCGTTGCGGTCGCCGACTTGCCGGCGCTGTTGGTGGCGGTTACGGAGACCTCGTGGGTACCCGGGGTCAGGGAGGCAGTGATCGACGAGCCGGTGCCGAGCATGCCCTGCAGCGACGATCGCCAGACGACCCTCGAGGCCGGGAACGCGGCGTCCTGGAGGTCGTCGACGACCGCGCTCAGTTGGATCGACTCGCCCTCGACCGCGGTTGCCCCGTCGTGCGGCGTTGAGATCAGCACCCTTGGTGGCTTCACCGGAACGGCGAATCGCTTCGAGGTGGCGATGCCGGTGAGCACGCCGTCGCTCGCGATCACGCGGAACCTGGCGTGCGATCCGCCGGGGAGCCGACTCGTGTCGACCTTGAAGGAACGCTTGTGGAGGTCGGCCGCAACCGGGATGTACCGCTTGCCGTTGGGGCTGTAGAGAAGGCTGTAGGTGCGCCGTCCGCCGTCGCGGTCGCTGGAGGCCCAGCGGACCTTGACCTCGCCGGCGAGCGTCTTGCCCCCTCGCGGCGAGAGCAGGCGGACGCTCGGTGCGTGCGCCGAAACCGGCACCGACGCGAGTGTCCGCTTGCCCTTGACGACGGTGACGCGCTTGGTCGCCGCCTTGAACGGGACGACCTCGTGGACGAGCGCCGCCGCCTGACGCGGCGGGAGGTCCGATTCGACCCTTGGGGTGAACGGATAGCGGGCAACGACGCTGTTGCGGCGTCCGCGCAGGACGATCGAGTAGGCGCTCTTCTTGGGCCGCTGCGTGAGCGTCAACCCGCGCAGGGCCTTGAGCGGCGAGAGGTCGAGCCGGCCCGAGCGAAGTGCCAGCGAGCCGTTGACGATCAGGGCGCGGCCGCGGGCCTTGCGGCGCACCGGCGCGCGACGCTTCGAGCGGCCGAGCGTCGCGAAGTCGGGGCAGTTCGGATGGTCGGCCGCGCAGAGGTTCCTGAGGATCCCGCGGTAGGTGTAGTCCGACATCCACTCGTTGTCGCAGTAGGTCATGATGTCGCTCGCCCCGGCGCGCCAGTCCCAGAGCTTCGTGGGGACGCCGAGGGTCGCGTTACCGACGTCCACCCCGATGTTGTCGAACGACTGGCTTCCGATCAGCCCGTTGGCGTAGGGGTAGTCGTCGTCGTCGGAGGAGTTGTTTCGGCAGAACCCGGGGTGCTTCCGGCCGTACATGTGCCCGAGCTCGTGCCCGCCGTACCAGTCGGCGTACGAGGTGTCGGTGTCCCAGCTGAAGTTCGTGAAGTTGCTCCCGAGGCCCGACGGGCCCGACCCGAAGCGGCCGCCGATCGACTCCGAGCAGCCGCGCATGAACATCGTCCCGGCGTTGTCGCTGACGACGCCGTAGTAGCGGGTTCTCGGATCCTGTGCCTGCATGCCGTTCACCCAGTCGCTGAGGCGGGAGTTGATGTCGTCGCACGTGAAGCCCGCGCTCGTGACGTTGCCGTCCTTGTCGGTGACCTCCGGATGGTCGGCCTGCATCGGCATGAACATCTGCGTGTCGCGAACCTCGGCGGTCGGATACGCCCGTCGCAGCCACGAGGCGAGCATGTCGATGTCGTTCTGCGTCGGGACGACCGCACGATGGTCGCGGGGAGCGCGCTGGTACGGCACACGAACGAGCCAGATCCGGACCGGCGGCACGGTGTGGAACCGGACCGTGCCCAGGAACCCGGGGTTGTCGCAGCCGGTGCACGGCAAGCCGGTGCGCTCGCCCTCGACGTCGAGGTGGTCGAGTTGGAGATGGAGCCGCGGACCGTCCGCGAGCCACTCGCGGGGGAGCTCGAAGTTGAGGCTCTTATCGAGGTTGGATCGGATGCTCTCGACGGTGCTCGCGGCATTTACCGTGATCGTGTTGAGCGATGGGAGGATCTGCGGGCCGCCTGGATGGGTCCCGTCCGGTCGAGTTGCCGTGAGCGAGCCGCTGACCCCGGTAACGCTCGAAGCGCCCCCGGCGAGGCCCAGGTACACGCGGGCGATGGTCCGGTGAAAGCCGCCCGACGTTGCCGCGACCAGGGGCACCGAGTTGAAGCGGTTCTG
Organism: uncultured Actinomycetes bacterium; assembly: GCA_963771655.1. Lineage (GTDB taxonomy): Bacteria > Actinomycetota > Thermoleophilia > Solirubrobacterales > 70-9 > JAWVFM01. The sequence goes on from CAVYUG010000004.1 coordinate 572,740, forward strand.
GACGGACTGCGTGACCTCGATGTTGCTGAGCTCGTGGAACTGGGTCCCGGGGGGGATCGGCGACAGCGTGACCAGCCGAGGCGAGCTCGCTCCGGTGCCGGCGCAGTTGGTGGCGGTGACGGTCACCTTGTTGCCGCCGTTGTTGAGCAGGCCGCTGACGTTGATCGGGCCGAAGAGGCCGCCGTCCGAGTCGATCAGGGTCGGAAACGCCTGCGAGGTGTGCGTCGTCGACCCGGCGGCGATCAGCGAGGCGCTGGTGATCGGGGCGCCATGGGGGTCGACGGCGCCCGAGAGCAGGAAGGTGTTGTTCTGCACGGTCAGCCCGTCGAGCGGCTTGGAGACGATGACCGTCGGCGGGCCGCTCGCCGGGCAGGGCGGCGGCGGGCCGACGCTCGAGAACTCGACGTCGTCGACGTCGAGCCCGTTGGCAAACCCGCCAGGGGTCGGCCCGACCTCGATCTTCGTGATCGTCGGGCTCGCGACGTCGACCGTGAGCGGCGTCTGGATCGGCGTCGGGCTGGTGCGCGCGGGCAGCGTGGCGTTTGCCGTGCCGACCACCGCGTTCGACGCGTTGTAGGCGGTGAGCCTCACGTCGTAGGGGGCTCCGAGCGCGGACGAGAAGCCCACCCACGCCTTGACGTGCTGCTGCGGCGCGGTGAACGTCGCCGCGACCGGCGCGGTGCAGAACTCGATCGCCACGCAGGGCTCGACGGCGACGGTGCCGGAGTGGGCGTGGTTCGGGATCGCGGTCGGCTTCGAGAAGTCGAACGCCTCCGGGTTGTTGAAGGTGACGCCCTGGTCGGTGTACTGGGTGTTCACCGGCAGGCCGTGGCCACCGTACCCCGGCGCCGCCGGAGCGAGGTCCTCGAACGTGATCACCGCCCCGGAGGCCGATGCGGCCGGGACGACCGAGATGAAGCAGAGCGAGGATTGCGACCCACGGCAACCGAACGTCCCTTAAACGCGATCTCGACGACAACCCGCGGCGATCCTACTCTCCGCGGAGCGTCCTGTACACCCCTCGCGAGAACACCAGGGGCTCGGCGCCCTCGGCGGCCTGGATCCCGGCCACCTCGCCCGTGACGATCGCGTGGTCGCCCCCGTCGAGCAGGTCGCGAAGCCCGCAGGCGATGGAGACCGTCGCCCCCTCGATCGCCGGGACCCCCGCCAGCTCGCGCCAGGCGACGCCCTCCCACTTCACCGGGTGGGGGTCCTTGGTCGCGAACCGAAGCGCAAGCTCACCCTGGTCGGCCGAGAGCACGGAGACGCCGAAGGCGCCCGCCGATCGCAGGGCGGCGAGCGTCCGAGAGCGCCGGTCGAGCGCCGCCAGCATCAGGGGCGGTTCGAGCGAGAGGGAGACGACCGCGTTCGCGGTCGCCCCCGAGGGCCCCTCCGGGCCAGGCGCCGTGATCACCGTGACGGCCGTCGGCACGAGCCCCATCGCGCGGCGGAACTGGGCGGGATCGGCGACCGGCGGCACGGGTGGGCACAAGTATGATGCCGCCGCGTTGCGAGCCCCCAAGGCCCTCGTCATCACAGCCGCCGTAGCCGCCGGCCTGCTCCTGAGCGCCTGCGGCTCGGAGGAGATCTCCGTGCCGAAGAGCGACTCGACCTACGCGGGCGCTGTGCTCTTCTCCCAGCGCTGCGGCGGCTGCCACACGATGACCCCGGCCGGGACCCAGGGCTCCGACGCCCGGAACGTCCGCGTCGAGGGGCCGAACCTCGACCAGCGCACCGAGAGCCTCGCGCAGGCCCTGTTCGCGATCCGAAACGGCGGCTTCTCCGGCTCGATCATGCCGCAGAACATCGTCACCGGGCGCGACGCCGGCGCGGTCGCGGCGTTCGTCGCGAAGTACGCGGGAACCGAGGAGGTCTCGAGCCCGCGCCCCGGCGAGTCCGAGACCACGCCTTAGCGCGGCGGAAGGCCCCGCCTCGCTCGACCTGAAGCGCATCCGGGAGGACCCTGAGCCCGCGCGCGCGGCGCTGGCGCGCCGGGGCGCGGCCGACAAGCTCGACGAGGCGCTCGCGCTCGACGCCCGCCGGCGCGAGCTGCTGCCCGAGGTCGAGGAGCGCCGAGCGCGTCAACGGAAGGCGTCCGAGGCGATCGCCGACGCGAAGCGGTCCGGGGGCGACGCGGACGCGGTCATCGCGGAGATGCGGGAGGTATCGGGCGAGGTCAAGCGTCTCGAGAGCGAGCTCGCGGAGGTCGAGGGCGGCCGCGACGCGATCCTCGCGGAGCTGCCGAACCTGCCCGACCCAGCGGCACCGGACGGCGAGGCCGACGTCGACGCCGTCACGCTGCGCGAGGTCGGGGAGCGACCGAGCTTCGGATTCGCGCCGCGCGACCACCTCGACCTCGGCACCGAGCACGGCTGGATCGAGATGGAGAAGGCCGGCGAGGCCTCGGGCTCGCGCTTCGCCTACCTCATCGGGGACCTCGTGATGGTGGAGCTGGCGCTCGTCCGCCTCGCTGTCGAGCGCGCGCGCTCGGAGGGGTACGAGCCGGTGGTCCCGCCGGTGCTCGTTCGCGAGGGCCCGCTCTACGGCACCGGCTTCTTCCCGGGCGAGCGCGAGATGATCTACGAGATCGAGCGGGACGAGCTCTTCCTCGTCGGCACGTCGGAGGTGTCCCTGGCCGCCCTCGGCGCCGGCGAGATCCTCGGCGCCGGCGACCTTCCGCGACGCTACTGCGGAATCTCCACGTGCTTCCGCCGGGAAGCCGGTGCCGCCGGGAAGGACGCCCGGGGGATCTTCCGGGTCCACCAGTTCGACAAGGTCGAGATGTTCTCGTTCGTCGAGCCGGACGCCGATGAAGCGGAGCACGAGCGGCTCCTCGCCATTCAGGAGGGCATCCTCGGTGACCTCGAGATCCCCTACCGCGTGGTCGACATCCCCGTCGGGGACCTCGGCGCGCCGGCGGCGCGGAAATTCGACTGCGAGGGCTGGATCCCGAGCCAGGAGCGCTACCGCGAGCTCACCTCGTGCTCGAGCACGACCGACTACCAGGCCCGCCGCCTCGACTGCCGCTACCGGCCTGAGCCCGAGGCCTCGCCCGTGCACGTCCACACGCTCAACGGCACGGCCGTCGCCGTCGGCCGCACCCTGATCGCGCTCCTGGAGAACGGCCAGCGGGAGGACGGCAGCGTCGCGCTGCCGGCGGCGCTCGTGGGCGCCGGCGCGCCCGAGGTGATCGGGGCGTGAGGACGGAGCACCCCGGGAGGTATGGTTGCGCCTGTCTGATGTCTGACTTCTTCCAGCGAGCGCGCAGGCCCGCTCTCGCCCTCGCCTTCGCGATCTGCGCCACGCTCGTCAGCGCCGCCGTCGCGAGCTCCGGCTCAGGCGCGAACGCCAATCCTTGGAACGGCGGTGCCGGCAAGAGGGGCCACCACCATCACCACCACCGCGGGCCCCCGGGGCCGCCGGGCCGGCGCGGCGTGACCGGGCCGCAGGGACCGCAGGGAGCCACGGGCCCGCAGGGCCCAGCGGGCGCGCCCGCTGAGTTCGACGTCACCTACACGGGCTTTCCGGAAGGCGCGTTCAGCGTCGGCCCTGACACCTCTGCCCCAGCGACGATCGACTGCCCGCCCGGGCTCCACGTAGTGTCCGGCGGCCTGCGATCCAGCACGGGGCACGGGGTGCTGTCCGTCGGCTCGAGCAACGTGTTCGACTCGAACACCTGGTTCGTCGAGGTGGAGAACCACAGCGCGAGCCCGCAGGCGTTCAGCATCAGCGCGGTCTGCGTGCCCTCCGTGCTCGCGAAACGTGGTGCGGCGGCCGGTAAGCGTGGGCCGCGGGGGCCGCGGGGACGCCGAGGACCGCGGGGGCCGCGAGGCGTCACCGGGGCACAGGGGCCGCAGGGACCGCAGGGCTCGAGCTCGGTGCCGCTCACCTACGTGTCGGAGGACTTCACCGGTGACTCGGGAACGCCCACGAAGGCGGAGGCGCGCTGCGCCGACGACCAGATCAACGTCGGGGGCGGCGGGCTCAGTCAAGGGCCCTTCGGCACGCAGTGGTTTACGGACAGCCACTCGCTCGGCAACGCAGGCTGGGGCGCCACGGTTGACACCTTCGGCGGCGCGCCCCGCGGTGCAACCGTTTACGCGATCTGCGAGCCGTTCAGGCTCGCCGGCCGGGGCGCCCGCCGTATGACCCCCGGCAAGAGCGGGCGTCCCGGGCCGCGTGGTCCACAAGGCCGGCCGGGCCCGCGCGGCCCCCGGGGCGCGACAGGCCCCCTGGGCCAGCAGGGGCCTCCGGCCCCGGCCGACGTCACGCTCACGCTTCGCTACGTCACCACGAACTTCACGGTGAGCCCCGGCACACAGGCCCAGGGAGTGGCGAAGTGCGCTGAAGGCGAGCACGTGATCGGCGGCGGCGTCATCGGCGGGGTTGCGCGAAGGTCGATCATCAACACCAGCCGGCCGCTCGGGTCCGACAGCTGGCAGGCCTTCATCGACAACGTGGGGACGACGACACCGACGACCAGCCAGGTCACCGCGGTCTGCGCCTCGCCTACGAGCGTCGCCAACTAGGCGGGCTCGAGGCTCGCTGGCTGCGAACCAGCGAGACCTGCCCCGCTACTCCGGGTCCATCTCCAGCGAGCACGAGTTGATGCAGTAGCGCAGGCCGGTCGGTCCGGGCCCATCCTCGAAGACGTGCCCGAGGTGGCCGCCGCAGCGGCTGCACTTGACCTCGGTGCGGCGCATGAAGAAGCTGCGGTCGTCCTCGGTCTCGATCGCGCCATCTTCCGCCGGCGCCGTGAAGCTCGGCCAGCCGGTTCCGGAATCGAACTTGGTGTCGGAGCTGAAGAGCTCGGCGCCGCAGCCTGCGCATCGGTAGGTGCCCTCGTCCTTCGAGTCCCAGTACGCGCCGGTGAACGCTCGCTCGGTCCCCTTTTCGCGCAGCACCTCGTACTGCTCGGGCGTCAGCTCCGTGCGCCACTCCTGCTCCGTCTTCTCGACCTTCTCCATCGCCTTCTCCTTCATCGTCGTACTCGTTCAGTCGCGCGATGAGCGCCGGCGTTACGCTCGATACCTCGATCGTACGCTCATGGGGATGGATCCCCTCTTGCCCGGAAGCGCGCCTGAGCCCCCCGAGAGCCGCGCTCCCCTCATCCTGCGACCGCTTCGCGAGCGCGACTTCGCGCTGCTCTTCACGGGGACGACGGTCTCCATGCTCGGCGACGGCATCTACCTGGTGGCGATTGCCTGGCAGGTCTACGCGATCTCCAACGCCCCCACCGCGCTCGGACTCGTGGGCGTCGCCTGGACGGTCCCGATGGTGCTGCTGCTGCTCTTCGGCGGCGTCCTGGGCGATCGCTTCGAGCGTCGCCGTCTGCTGATCGTCTCCGACGCCGTGCGGGCCGTTGCGATCGCAGCGATCGGAGCGCTGTCGATCGCCGGCGTCCTCGAGTTGTGGATGGTGGTCGCCCTGGTGGCGGTCTACGGCGCGGGCGAGGCGCTGTTCGGCCCGGTCTTCCAGGCGATCATTCCTGACGTCGTCGAGCGCCCGCTGCTCGTGCAGGCGAACTCGCTTCAGCAACTCGCGGAGCCGGCGGCGTACCGATTCGTCGGACCGGCGCTCGGGGGTGCGCTCATCGCCTGGCTCGGGCCGGGCCCGGCGTTCCTGGCCGACGCCTGCACCTTCGCGTTCTCGGCGGCTTGCGCGACGCTGATGCGCGTCCGCCGCGATCCGTCGACCGAAGGGTCCGGATCGCTGATCGGAGAGCTGCGCGAGGGGGCCGCCTACGTCCGATCGCAGACCTGGCTTTGGGCGACGCTCGTGATGGCGGCGATCGCCCTGCTGCTCATCATGGGACCGCTCGAGGTCCTGCTCCCATACCTGGTGAAGAACTCGCTCGGCGCCGGCGCCGGGGGGCTCGGGATCGTCTTCGCAGCCGCGGGCGCCGGGGCCATCGTGGCGGGCATCGTGATGGGCCAGCGCGGGATGGGCCGCCGGCACGTGCTCTGGATGTACCTCGGCTTCGCGGTCGCGGTCGGGTCCATCGCGGCCTACGCGCTCGCCGCCACGGTGTGGCAGGCGGTGCTGATCGGGCTCGTCGAGGGCGCGGGCATGACGGTGGGCAACGTCGTCTGGGAGACGCTCGTGCACACGCACGTGCCGTCGCGGCTCCTGGGGCGGGTCAGCGGCTTCGATTGGTTCGTCTCCATGGCTCTCACGCCGGTCTCGTTCGCGCTCACGGGGCCGATCGCCGCCGCGCTGGGCGTCGAGACGACGATGATCGCCGCGGGTGTATTGGGCGCTCTGGGCGTGCTGGCCTTCCTGCTGGTCCCGGGGCTGCGCGACCCCGAGCAGCCTGCGTTCGGCTCCGCGTAGCCGGCATCGCCCGCCCTACGATCACCCAGTGACTCCGGTGAGGGGCTTTGCCCCGAAAGAGGCGTGTAAGGGCGCCGCAGGCGCCCGCTGATGATGGACGCGTTCTTCGAGCCCGACGACGAGGGCTTCGTCGCCACCGAGCTGACGCGGGGGCCGTGGGACCCGGACTCTCAGCACGCCGGCCCACCGGCGGCGCTGATCGCGCGCGAGGTCGAGATGCTCGAGGCGGAGGAGCCGCGGACCGTGGGGCGGATCACCTACGAGATCCTTCGGCCCGTGCCGATCGGCAGGGTGAGCGTGGATGCCGCGGTGGTCCGTCCGGGGCGGCGCGTGGAGCTCGTGGAGGCCGCCCTATCGGACGAGTCCGGTGCGGTGATTCGCGCCCGCGCCTGGCGCCTCGGGGTCAGCGCGCTCGACCTCCACGGCGAGGTCGAGTGGGACGCTGAGGGAGACGGCGCCGTGCTGCGGCGGGATGAGACACCGCCGGGCCCCTCCGAGGGCCGCGCGGTCGCATTCTTCCCGACCGAGCAGGCCGTCGGATACCACACCGCGATGGAGTACCGGTTCACGGCCGGGGAGTTCATGCGGAGCGGGCCGGCGACCGCCTGGTTACGCATGCGCCACCCCCTCGTCGCCGGCGAGGAGCCGACGCCGCTGCAGCGGGTCGCCGCGGCGGCGGACTCCGGCAACGGCATCAGCTCGCCGCTCGATTTCCGCCGCTTCGTCTTCATCAACGTCGACCTCACCATCCACCTCGGGCGCCCCGCGAGCGGTGAGTGGATCTGCCTCGACTCGACGACGATCCCGGACTCCTCGGGCGTGGGTATCACCGACACGGCCCTCTACGACGAGCGCGGCCCGCTCGGGCGCGCCGCGCAGACCCTGCTCGTGGCGGAGAGGTAGGCGTGGGGATCGGCTGGGACCTCGTCCTGTTCGGACACCTCGTGGCGATGGCCTTCTTCGTCGGCGGCCAGCTGCTCATCGCGATCTCCGTGCCGGCGCTGCGCGACTCTCCCGATGCCCTTCGCGGGGTGGCCCGCCGCTTCGGCGTCGGCTCGCTGGTCGCGCTGCTCGTGCTCGCCGCCACCGGCGCCGCGCTCGCCTCGCACGAGCACCTCTGGGGAAGCTCGACCCTGCAACTCAAGATCGGGCTCGTCGCGGTGCTGGTGATCCTCGGCCTGACCCACCTGCGCTACCCGCGCGCCCACGCGCTTCAGGGCGCGATCTTCCTCGTGACGCTCGCGGTCGTCTGGCTGGGCGTCAGGCTGGGTGGGTGAACGCCGTGGGCGAGCGACCGGTCGTCGCGATCGCGCGGACCCTGCCCGCGGCCGGGCTCGAGCGCCTGGGCGGGCGCTGCGAGGTCCGAGCCGGCGGCCTCGACGCCGACCGCGCCAGCATCCTCGACCTCGTCGCCGGCGCCGATGCGGTGATCGCCGATCCGACCGTGCCCGTGGACGGTGCGCTTCTCGACGCGGCCGGCCCGCAACTTCGGGTGGTCGCCAATTTCGCCGTCGGGATCGACAACGTCGACCTCGCGGCGTGCCGTGAGCGCGGCGTCGCGGTCTCGAACACACCCGATGTCCTCACCAACGCGACCGCCGAGCTGGCCCTGGCGCTCACCCTCGCAGCGGCCCGTGACATCCCTGCCGCCGAGCGCGATCTGCGCAGCGGGGGTTGGCGCGGATGGGACCCCGCCGGCTATCTGGGCACCGAGCTCTCCGGCGCGACCTTCGGAGTCGTGGGGATGGGGAGGATCGGGACCCGGTACGCGGAGCTCGTTCGTCCACTTGCGGGAGAGATCCTCTACGCGAGCCGGGCGCCCCGTCCTCGTGTGGAGGAGGGGCTGGGCGTCCGCCGGGTCGAGCTCGACGAGCTCTTCGCGGGCGCGGACGTGGTGAGCCTGCACGTCCCGGCGAGCGAGGAGACCCGTTCCATGGTTGGGCGGGAGCGCCTCGAGGCGATGAAGCCGACCGCGATCCTGGTCAACACGGCTCGCGGTGCGCTCGTCGACGAAGAGGCGCTCGCGGAGGCCCTGCGCGACGGAACGATCCGCGCCGCCGGTCTCGACGTCTATGGCGCCGAGCCCGCGGTCAGCCCGGCGCTGCTCGAGGCCCCGCGCGCGGTGTTGCTGCCGCACGTCGGCTCGGCCACCGAGCGCGCTCGCTCGGGGATGGCCCGCCTGGCAGCCGACAATGCCCTGGCCGCGATCGAAGGGCGCCCTCTGCCGACGCCTGTGGCGTAGCTCTCCGCCTACTCTTTGCCCGCGGTGCTCTCGCGCATCAGAGGCTTCACGCTCACCCCGCGCCAGTACTTCCTGGTCGCGCTCGTCGCCCTGGTCTCGCTCGTCGCGATCATCCTCACGGGCGCGGCGGTCCGACTCACGGGCTCCGGCCTCGGCTGCCCCGACTGGCCGAAGTGCTTCGGGAGCGCGGTCCCGCCGCTCCAGAGCCACGCCCTGATCGAATACGCGAACCGCCTTTTCACCGGTCTCGTCGGGCTCGCCGTGATCGCCGCGAGCGTCCTCGCCTGGCGCCGCCGGCCCTTCCGCTGGCACCTGGCCCTGTTCGGGGCGCTGCTGCCGATCGGCGTGGTCTGCCAGGCGATCCTGGGCGGGATCGTGGTGAAGCAACACCTCGCGCCCGGGCTCGTGATGGGCCACTTCATCCTCTCGATGCTCCTGCTCGACGCGGCCTTCGCCCTCGCCTGGTGCTCGCGCTATGAGCCCGGCGAGCGGCGCGCGTCCGAGGACCGGCTCGGTGTCTGGGCGGTACGCGGGCTGATACCCCTGGGCCAGCTGACGATCATCGCCGGCACGATCACCACCGGCTCGGGCCCACACGCGGGCGCCCACGGCCACGAGCTCGTGCAGCGCTTCACGTTCGAGGGCGCCGGGACCCTTCGATGGATGGTCGAGCGCCACGCGGTGATCGCGGGCCTCTTCGCCGTCGGAGCGGTCGGGGTCTATTTCCTACTGCGGCGTGAGGGCGGCGACCGCCGAGCGCGCCGCCCGCTCGGCTTCGTGATCGGCCTGCTCGCCCTGCAGGGCGCCGTCGGCGGAATCCAGTGGTGGCTGAAGCTGCCGAGCGAGATCGTCTGGGTGCACGTGGGCCTCGCGACGGCCACCTGGCTGGCAACCCTGTGGACGGTTGCCGCCGCCGGCCGCCTGGCGCCCGCTCGCGAGCACGCCGCCGGCGGGGCGATCGAGGAGCGAGCGGGAATCGCCTGACGCCTCGGTTCTCCTCGCGCCCGACTCCTTCAAGGGCACTCTGACTGCGGCCGAGGTCGCCGAGGCCCTGGCGGCCGGCTTCGAGCATGCGGGGATCAGGATCGACGAGTGTCCGCTCGCCGACGGAGGGGAGGGGACCCTCGATGCCCTGCGACCGGCGCTGGCGCTGGAGCTCGTGGAGTCGGAGGCGCACGATGCGCTGGGGCGGCCGATCGAGGCCGCCTACGGGCTCGCGGCGGAAGGCGGGCTCGCGGTCGTCGAGACGGCTGTGGCGATCGGGCTGGGTCGGATCGACGAGGGGGAGCGCGACGTCGAGGCGGCGACGAGCAGGGGCGCGGGGGATCTGATCGCAGCGGCCTCGAAGCGCGCTCCTCGCGTACTCGTCGGCCTCGGCGGAAGCGCGAGCAATGACGGGGGGGCGGGGGCGCTGGCCACGATCGAGGCCGCCGGAGGCCTGGGCCCGGCGGACCTCGTGTGCCTGTGCGACGTCGCGACCCCGTGGGAGCGAGCGTCGGAGCTCTACGGGCCCCAGAAGGGCGCGAGCGCCGAGGAGGTGAAGAGCCTCGACGCCCGCCTCGACTCACTTGCCGATGATCTCGCGCGCGACCCGCGCCGCGTGCCGATGACGGGCGCCGCGGGAGGCCTGGCGGGCGGCCTGTGGGCCGCGCTCGGCGCGGAGCTCGTCGCGGGCGCGGCCTACGTGTGCGACGCGGTCGACTTCGATCGGCGCGCGGTCATCGCCGGCGCGGTGGTCACCGGCGAGGGACGCCTCGATGCCACGACGCTCGAGGGAAAGGTCGTCACGGAGGTGGCGGGACGGTGCCGGCGCCTGGGGGTGCCGGCTCACGCGGTGGTCGGCGCCGATGCCGGTGAGGGCGCAGTTAGTGCGGCGCTCGGGTTGGCGTCGGTCGCAGAGGCCGGCGATGCCGACGCGATCCGCGCCGCCGCGATCGCGATCGCGAGGCGGCACTCCGCGCCTTGATCAGCCGACCAGCTTGGCCTTCATGCGGGCGAATTCCTCGTCGGTGATGTCGCCCTTGGCCTTGAGGTCGCTCAGCTTGTGGAGCTCGTCGACCTGCGAGCCCCCACTGCCCGCGCCGGCCGCCGCGGCCTGCTGCTGGACGTACTGGTCGAAGTGCTTCTTGACCTCGGCCTGCTCCTTGATCGCACGATCACGCATCCCGGATCCGCGCGTGATCAGGTAGATGAACGCGCCCAGGTACGGGAGGATGAGCAGCAGGACGATCCAGCCTGCCTTCGCCCAGCCCGACAGCTCCTCGTCGCGGAAGAGGTCGCTGATGATCGTGATCAGGATCCAGATCCAGATCACGAAGAAGAAGATCGAGAGGATGGTCAGGAACGCATCCCCAAAAGTCCAATCGGCGAGCAGCAAGGTCGAGCCTCCAGTTCGAATCGTGCAGGGGCCCTCAGCCTAGCCGGGTCAGCGGGCCGCCGGGAAGCGGGTGACGATCCTGCCCCTCGTGGTGGAGGGCGTGACCTGCTCGCGCGCTTGGACGGTTATGCGCGCCCTCAGCGTCCGGTGAGCCTTCAGGTACCTGGCGACCGACCTCGGAAGTCGCACGGACAGCGACCTCGCGCGGCTCCCGTAGATCTTGCCGTCCTTCTTCGCTCCGACGAAGAAGCGGCCATGGGGAATGTGCCCGCCCACCTGAACGACCACGCGGTGGCAGGCAAGCCACGCGCCGGGGCACTTGACCCTGACGCTTACGCTCCGCCCACGCAACGTCAGCTTTCGGCCGCGGGCCTTCGCCGCCGCGTTCCCGAACCCCCGGAATTCGTCGGCGAGCTCGAGGCCCTTGGGCACGACCTTCGGCGACGGCGCGCCGACGAACCCCGCGAGCGAGCCGGGCTTCTCCCGCACGGGGAGCTGGAGCTCGAGGTTCGAGACCGTGACCGGCTGCTGCCCGTTCGACGGCCGGCCGTAATTCGGGTCGCTCGGCAGGAGCTCGAGCTTGGCGACATGCCCGGCCGCGAAGCGCCAGGCGCCCGGGTGGAGTTGAAAGACCTGACGCACCGGCTTCTTGCCCTTCTTCGGCCGCCACAGTCCGCGGGCCACCAGCGTCTCCTTGCCGTCTGGGCCGACATCGAGAAGGCGCGCAGCAACCTGCGAGTTATCGCTCGAGGACTGGAAGTCGGCGACCACCGTCGGGGAGCCCAGCAGGGTGAAGCCCGCTCCCTTCGCCGCACGGAGCCGGTAGCTCGCGACGCCCCTCTGGTCGCCGCCGGGCGCCGTCGCGCAGGCTCCCGGGCCGGCGACGGGGTCGAACGCGGTGCTGATCGCCGCGCTGCCGGCCCCGGGCATGATCTTCTGCATGCCGCTCTGGTCGAGACGCACCTCACCGGGCGCCATCCGTGCCCAGTCGGGCGCGGTGAAGGGGCCACCCGACGGCGCCGCCTTGGGGCAGGTCTCCGTGTAGGCCGTCACGCCCTGGAAGGGCGCGGGGCCCGCGCCCTTCACGTAGTGGTCGAACCATGCGTAGGTCGCCGTCCTGAGCGCGGCGGTCACGTCGTCCTTGTTCTGCGCCCGCGGATGCCCGAAGTCGCCGAAGAACAGCGACACCGGGGCGTTCGGGTACTGGGTCTTGGTCCGGTTGTAGAACCGGAGCGCCTCGTCGACGGGGAAGAGGTCGTCGGTGACGCCGTTCGAGATCAAAAGCGGCGCCGGCGCCTCGGAGTGGTCGATCCCGTAGGAGGAGTGGTGCGCCTGGAGCTCGTCGAGCGCGTCGGTGATCTTCGGATCGGCGATGTATGGCTCGCCCATCTCGATCCTGTTCTTCCAGCCCGTGAGGTCGGCATCGGGATCGGTTCCCTCGGGCGCGCAGAAGTTGAGCGAGCAGCCGAGCAGGTAGAGGCCGCCGACGAGGCTCTTCTTCTCGATTCCCGGATTCCCCCTGTAGGGCGCGTCAGCGACGTAGTCGAGGGTGCTGCCGTTGGGCATCAGCGAGTAGGCGACGTCGGTCCAGGGGATGTTCGGCGCCGCGGCGGCGAGGCTCATCGGCGTCCCGTTCGGGCTCCTCCAGGGAACGAGCGATCCGTTGGGCATCATCGTCCGGTCCTTCAGCGCAGCGAGCGCCATCGTGAGGCCGCCGCCGTAGGAGCCGCCCACGGCCCCGATCTTGGTCGGCAGCACGAGGCCCTGGTCGGCCAGCTCGCCCGCGAAGAACTGAGCGTCGCGGACCTCGTAGCGGTCGTCCATCAGGCGGATGTAGCCCTTCGCGCAGCCGATGGGGTCGGCGGCGCGCGACCCCGCGCTTCCGCAGGACTCCCCGAAGCCGCGGTCGGTCATCGAGAAGGTCGCGTAGCCGCGGTCGAGGAACGGCTGCATGTCGGAGAGGCCGAACTTCGACCCGCCGTACCCGTGACCGATGACGATCAGCGGGTAGGGCCCGTCGGGCCCGGATGCGGGCGCCGGCGGGAAGGCGGCGTTCACGTCGATCGGCATTCCGTCGAAGGTCTTGGTCGTCGAGCGCGGGCTCGAGCTGCCGCAGAAGCGCACGCCGTCGCCCTGCGCCGCGCAGGTCACGTCACCCTTGAAGACGCTGGTGATGTCCGCGCTCGCGGAGGAGGCGCTCGCGAAGAACGCGATGGCCACGATCGCTACGGCCAGCTTGCGCATCAGCTCTCCTTCCGTCGTCCCGCGCCGCGGTCCTCCGTGACCGCGCACAGCGATCGTAGCGGCGGCGACCTCAGGACGGCGGGTCGTTGGTGCTCGACGGCGACCAGGGTGTCCGCCAGCCGCCGTGGCCGTCGACGAGGCGGTTGGCGGCGTCGGGACCCCAGGTGCCGCGCTCGTAGGTACGCAGCTCCGTCGGGGCATGGAGGAGCGGCTCGACGATGCGCCAGGTCTGCTCGATGGCATCCTGGTCCGCGAAGCGCTCGCGGTCCCCGGCAAGCGCGTCCCCGAGGAGCCGCTCGTACGGGGTTGGCTCCTCGCCGAGCTGCTGCTGGAAGAGGAGATCGAGGTGGACCTGTCGCAGGGCCTCGGCGCCGGGCTGCTTCGCCTCGACGATCATGCAGGCTCCGGGCTCGGGATCGATGCGGAAGATCAACTCGTCGCCCTCGGGCGTCATTCGTCCGCCGATGCCGAGCGGCGGCGGGCTGCGGAAGATCACCCGGATCTCGGTGACCCGCTTGGTGAGCGCCTTGCCGGCGCGGATGAAGAACGGCACGCCCGACCACCGCCAGTTGTCGACCGCCAGCCGGAGCGCGGCGTACGTCTCCGTGATCGAATCGTGCGCGACGCCGTCGACGTCGCGGTAGCCCTGGTACTGGCCGCGCACGTAATGCTCGGGGTCGGCCGCCGGAATCGCCTTGAACAGGTCGAGCTTTTTGTCGCGGACCGGGTCGGGATCGGTGAAGGCCCCCGAGGGGGGCTCCATCGCAACGAGGGCGAGGATCTGGAGGAGGTGGTTCTGAACGACGTCGCGCAGCGTGCCGACGGGGTCGTAGAAGCGTCCACGGTCCTCGACGCCGAAGTCCTCGGCCATCGTGACGTGAACGGAGTCGACGTAGCGGCGGTTCCAGATCGGCTCCAGGATGGTGTTGGCGAACCGCATGTACAGGATGTCCATCACCGGCTCCTTGCCGAGGAAGTGGTCGATCCGGTAGAGCTGCTCCTCGTCGATGACCTTGTGGAGGTCGTCGTTGAGCGCCCGGGCCGACTCGAAGTCGTGCCCGAACGGCTTCTCGATCACCACGCGAGCGTTCTTGGTGAGGCCGACCTTTCCGAGCCTTCCCACGACCTCGGCGAAGAGGAACGGCGGGACCTCGAGGTAGAAGACCGGCCGCTCTGCGTCGCCGACCGCCTCCTTCACCCGTTTGAAGGTCGCCTCCTCGCCGTAGTCGCCGGCCACGTAGTCGAACCGCGCCGCGAGCCGCTTGAACACCGCGTGGTCGTAGTCGCTGACGGTGTCCTTCACCGCCGTGCGCGCGTGCTCGACCAGGTCGTCGACGCCCCAGTCGTTGCGAGCCACGCCGATGATGCGGCAGTCGAGCTGGTTGCGCCGCTCCAGCCGGTAGAGCGAGCCGAGCGTCATCTTCCGGGCGAGGTCGCCGGTGATCCCGAAGATCACCAGAACGTCCGCGGTCGCGCTCGTTTCTGCGCTCGATGATCCCGCGGACATGCCGTCGGTAGGCTAGCCGCCGGCCCGGTACGGCGAAGGAGAGAGACGAATGGCACAGCTGGGGATGGTCGGACTTGGACGGATGGGAGCCAACATCGTCCGGCGCCTCATGCGCGACGGGCACGAGTGCGTCGTCTACGACGTCAATCCCGACGCGATCTCCGAGCTCGCGGGCGAGGGGGCCGTGGGCGCCGAGACGCTGTCGGATCTCGCCTCGAAGCTCGACGCCCCGCGCGCCGTCTGGGTGATGGTCCCGGCGGGCGACATCACCGAGCAGACGGTGAACGACGTCGCCGCGGTCCTCGACTCGGGCGACGCGATCATCGACGGGGGGAACTCCTATTACCGCGACGACATGCGCCGGTCGGCTGCCGTGGCGGACAAGGGGATCGACTACATCGACTGCGGCACGAGCGGCGGCGTCTTCGGGCTCGATCGCGGCTACTGCCTGATGATCGGTGGCCCGGACGCCGCCGTCGAGCGCCTCGACCCGATCTTCCGCACGGTCGCTCCCGGGGTCGAGTCGGCGGAGCGCACGCCGGGCCGCTCAGGCGACCCCAGTCCGTCCGAAAACGGTTACCTGCACTGCGGCCCAAGCGGCGCCGGCCACTTCGTGAAGATGGTCCACAACGGCATCGAGTACGGGGTCATGGCGGCCTACGCCGAGGGCCTCAACATCCTCCGGAACGCCAACGCCGGCAAGGCCGAGCGCACGGCCGACGCCGAGACCGCTCCCCTCGAGCAGCCCGAGTACTACCAGTACGACATCGACATCCCCGAGGTCGCGGAGGTCTGGCGCCGCGGCAGCGTGATCGGGTCGTGGCTCCTCGACCTCACCGCCGCCGCACTCCAGGAGTCCCCCGACCTCGCCGGCTTCGAGGGCCGCGTCTCCGACTCGGGCGAGGGCCGCTGGACCTCGATCGCCGCGATCGACGAGGGCGTTCCGGCACCGGTTCTCTCGAACGCCCTCTACTCCAGGTTCGCCTCGCGCGGGCTCGACGACTTCGCGGACAAGGTGCTGTCGGCGATGCGCAAGCAGTTCGGCGGCCACGACGAGAAGAAGGACTGATGGACCTCATCCGCGTCACCGACCACGAGGAGGCGGCACACCGGGCCGCGGAGCTGATCGTCGCGGCCGGCGAGGAGGCGCTGGCGGAGCGCGGGGCCTTCGCGCTCGCCCTGAGCGGGGGAAAGGATCCGTGGCGCATGGTCGAGCTCGTCTCGGAGGCGGACCTCGACTGGGATCGCGCCAAGATCTTCCAGGTCGACGAGCGGATCGCGCCGGCCGGCGACGACGACCGCAACCTCACCCACATGGTCGAGGCGCTCCCCATCGACCTCCAGACGCGAATCCGCCCGATGCCGGTCACCGACGATGACCTCGAGGCGGCCGCCGCCCGCTACGAGGAGGAGCTGCCCGACGCCCTCGACGCCGTGCACCTCGGTATCGGCCCCGACGGCCACACCGCCTCGCTTGTGCCCAACGACTCCGTGCTCGACGTAGCCGACCGAAGGGTGGCCCTGACGGGAGGCGAGTACCAGGGCCGGCGCCGGATGACGGTCACCTACCCCACCCTCGCCGCCGCCCGCAAGATCGTCTGGCTGATCACCGGCGAGGACAAGCAGGACGCGCTGGCCAAGCTGCGCGACGGAGACGAGTCGATTCCGGCCGGGCGGGTCGAGCGGGCGAACGCGACGATCGTCGCCGACGCCGCCGCGCTCGGCGCTTAACGGCCCGAGCCCTCGACTCGCGGACGTCGTCATTAGCATGGCCTCGATGTCGATCGCCTCGCAGCCGAAGGCACACGAGATCGACTCGCTCTGCATCAACACGATCCGCACGCTCTCGATCGACGCGATCCAGAAGGCGAACTCCGGGCATCCGGGGACGCCGATGGCGATGGCGCCCGTGGCGTACACGCTCTGGCAGCGGTTCCTCCGCTTCGACCCCGCCGATCCGATCTGGCCCAACCGGGACCGGTTCGTCCTGTCGGCGGGCCACGCGTCGATGCTGCTCTACGCGCTGCTGCATCTGACAAAGGTCCAGGCCGTCGATCCGGACTACGAGGTCGTCGGCCAGCCGTCGGTGAGCCTCGACGACATCAAGGCCTTCCGCCAGCTCGACTCGAAGTGCCCGGGCCATCCCGAATACCGCTGGACCTCGGGCATCGAGACCACCACGGGCCCGCTCGGCCAGGGCGTCGCCACGAGCGTGGGCATGGCGGTCGCCGGCCAGTGGCTGCGGGAGCGCTACGGCGCCGAGCTCTTCGACTTCGACGTCTACGCGCTCTGCGGAGACGGGTGCCTCATGGAGGGGGTCTCGAACGAGGCGGGCTCATTCGCGGGCAACGAGCGGCTCGCGAACCTCTGCTGGATCTACGACAACAACCACATCACGATCGACGGGCGCACGGACATCACCTACTCCGACGACGTCGCCGCCCGCTTCATCGGCTACGGCTGGAACGTGACGCGGGTGGGCGACGCGAACGACATCGGCCTCCTAACCCGCGCCTTCGAGACGTTCCGGGCAGAGGTCGACCGGCCGACGCTGATCATCGTCGACAGCCACATCGGCTATGGCTCGCCGCACAAGCAGGACACGGCGGCCGCCCATGGCGAGCCGCTCGGCGAGGAGGAGGTGCGCGAGACGAAGCGCGCGTACGGCTGGCCCGAGGACGCCGAGTTCCTCGTGCCCGACGGCGTCTACGAGCGTTTCGCTGACGGGGTCGGCAAGCGGGGCGCCGACCACCGCGCGGCCTGGGAGACGCTTCTCGGCGAGGCCGACCCGTCGGTCGTCGCCGAGATCGACCAGATGCAGCGGCGCCGGCTCCCGGACGGGTGGGACGCCGACATTCCGACGTTCGACGCCGACGAGAAGGGAATCGCGACCCGCAAGGCGTCGGCGAAGGTCCTGAACGCCATCGCGCCCCGCGTTCCGTGGCTGGTGTCCGGTTCAGCGGACCTCACAGGCTCGGCCTCGAGCGGGCTCGACTTCGAGGGCGCGGGGACGTTCTCGACGGCGGACCGCGCGGGCCGCGAGCTCCACTTCGGGATCCGCGAGCACGAGTCGGCCGCGATCTCGAACGGCCTCTCGCTCACGAAGCTGCGGCCGATCTGGTCGACCTACCTCACGTTCTCCGATTACGCGCGCCCTGCGATCCGCCTGTCGGCTCTGATGGAGCTGCCGGTGGTTCACTGGTTCAGCCACGACTCGATCGGGCTGGGCGAGGACGGGCCGACGCATCAGCCGGTGGAGCAGCTCGCGTCGCTGAGGGCGATCCCGGGACTCAACGTGATTCGCCCCTGCGACGCCAACGAGACCGCCGAGGCGTGGCGGGTGATCATGGAGCAGCGTCACGAGCCGACAGCCCTGGTCCTCACCCGCCAGAACGTGCCGGTGCTCGACCGCTCCAGGTACGCGTCCGCCGAGGGCCTTCGACGCGGCGGCTACGTCCTCGCTGACTCCGATGGCGACCCCGACGTGATCCTGATCGCAACCGGCAGCGAGGTGGCGCTCGCGCTCGACGCCTTCGAGGAGCTCTCGGAGGAGGGCGTGAACGCGCGGGTGGTGAGCCTGCCCTCGTGGTACCTGTTCGACCACGAGGACCACGGCTATCGCGAGAGCGTGCTGCCCCAGGCGGTGACCGCACGCGTGGCCGTCGAGCAGGCGTCGACGCTTGGATGGGACCGCTACGTCGGCCCCGAGGGGAGGATCATCGGCATGCACACGTTTGGCGCCTCGGCGCCGCTGAAGGAGGTCGAGCGGAAGTTCGGCTTCACCCCCGAGAAGGTCGCGGAGACTGCGAAGGAGTTGCTCTGAGCCGGAGGCACAAGAAAAGAGCCCAGATTCTGGGCCGGAGGCGAACTTAGGAGTTTGTGATGAACGAACGCAACAAGGCACTGCACGACCTCGGGCAGAGCCTCTGGCTCGACAACATCACCCGGACGATGCTCGACGACGGCACGCTGCGCCGCTACGTCGACGACCTGTCGGTCACCGGGCTGACCTCGAACCCGACCATCTTCGACAAGGCCATCGGCGGCGGCGACGCCTACGACGAGGCGATCGTCGAGACGGCGCCGAAGGTCGACTCCAATGAGGAGCTCTTCTTCTCCCTCGCCATCGACGACCTCCGCCGCGCCACCGACGAGTTCAAGGCCGTGCACGAGCGCACCGACCGCGTCGACGGCTGGTGCTCGCTCGAGGTCTCGCCGCTCCTGGCCGACGACGCCGCGGCCACGATCGAGCAGGCGCGCGACCTGCACACCCGTGCCGGCCGCGAGAACCTCTTCATCAAGATCCCCGGGACCGAGGCTGGGCTGACCGCGATCGAGGAGACGATCGCGGCCGGCACGCCGGTCAACGTAACCCTGCTCTTCTCGAAGAAGCAGTATCTGGCCGCGGCCGACGCGTACATGAAGGGGGTCGAGCGGCGCGTGGCCGACGGCCTCGATCCGGCGGTCGGCTCGGTCGCCTCCCTGTTCGTGAGCCGCTGGGACGTCGCGGTCGCCGACGAGGTGCCCGACGAGCTCCGCAACCGCCTCGGCATCGCGGTCGCCGCCGAAGGGTATGCCGCCTACCGCGAGCTGCTCGACTCAGAGCGCTGGCAACGCCTCGCCAACCAGGGCGCGCGCCCCCAGCGATTCCTGTTCGCGAGCACGGGCACCAAGGACCCGAACGCCTCGGACGTCCTCTACGTCGAGGCGCTCGCGGCGCCGGACTCGATCAACACGATGCCCGACAACACGCTGAACGCGTTCGCGGACCACGGCGAGGCGGGCGACGCGCTCCCGGCCGACGGCGGCGAGGCGGCGGCCTCGCTGGGCGAGTTCGAGGCGGCGGGCATCGACCTTGCAGCGCTCGCGGCGCGCCTCCAGCGCGAGGGCGCCGACGCGTTCGACAAGTCCTGGCAGGACATGCTCGGGACCATCGAGTCGAAGTCGCGGGCACTGACGAGCGCGTGAGCGCCTGGGAGGCGCTCGAGCGCCAGGCGCCGGCCCTCCGGGAGCGCCACCTGCGCGAGCTCTTTGCGAGCGATCCCGGTCGCGCCGACCGCCTGAGCGCGGACGGCCCGGGGATCCATCTGGACTACTCCAAGCAGCGCCTCGACGCCGAGGTGCTCGCCGCGCTCCTGGCACTGGCCGCGGAGAGCCGGGGTGGCCGAGCGGCGCGAGGCCATGTTCCGCGGCGAGCACATCAACTCGACGGAGGATCGCGCGGTGCTCCACGTCGCCCTGCGGATGCCGCGGGAGCGCTCGCTCGTGGTCGACGGGACCGATGTGGTCAAGGAGGTCCACGAGGTCCTCGACCGGATGACCGCGTTCTCCGAGAGGGTTCGAGGCGGCGACTGGCGGGGCCACACCGGCGAGCCGATCCGCAACGTCATCAACGTCGGCATCGGCGGGTCCGACCTCGGGCCGGTGATGGCCTACGAGGCGCTGCGCGACTACTCGCGACGCGACATGAGCTTCCGCTTCGTCTCGAACGTCGACGGCACCGACTTCGCGGAGGCGACGCGGGACCTCGAGCCGGCCGAGACCCTCTTCGTCATCTCCTCGAAGACGTTCACGACGCTCGAGACCATGACCAACGCCCACACGGCGCGCGAGTGGGTCGTCAACGGCCTCGGCGACGAAAAGGCCGTCGGCAAGCACTTCGTCGCCGTCTCGACCAACGCCGAGGAGGTGTCGAAGTTCGGCATCGACACCGACAACATGTTCGGCTTCTGGGACTGGGTCGGGGGCCGCTACTCGATGGACTCGGCGATCGGCCTCTCGACGATGCTCGCCATAGGCCCCGAGGGCTTCCAGGAGATGCTGGCCGGCTTTCACGAGATGGACGAGCACTTCCGGACGGCTCCCCCCGAGGCGAACCTGCCGCTGCTGCACGGTCTCATCTGCGTCTGGAACAACGACCTGCTCGGGGCGGAGACGATCGCGGTCCTCCCCTACGACCAGTACATGAAGCGCTTCCCGGCCTACCTCCAACAGCTGACGATGGAGTCGAACGGCAAGCACGTTCGCCTCGACGGCACACCTGTCGGCCGCGAGACCGGTCCGGTCTTCTGGGGCGAGCCGGGCACGAACGGGCAGCATTCCTTCTACCAGCTGATCCACCAGGGCACGCGGCTCATCCCGTGCGATTTCGTCGCGTTCATGCACAGCCTGAACCCGCTGGGCGAGCATCACGACCTGCTGGTCGCGAACGTCCTCGCGCAGGCCGAGGCGCTCGCCTTCGGCAAGACGGCCGACGAGGTTCGCGCCGAGGGCGTCCCCGCCGAGCTCGTGCCGCACAAGGTCATGGAGGGGAACCGGCCGTCGAACATGATCGTGGCCGAGCGGATCGATCCGGCCACGCTCGGCCGGTTGGTCGCGCTCTACGAGCACAGCGTCTTCACGCAGGGCGCCGTGTGGGGGATCAACTCGTTCGACCAGTGGGGGGTCGAGCTCGGCAAGGCCCTCGCGAAGCGGATCATCCCCGAGCTCCAGTCCGGCGACGAGCCCGACCTCGCCCACGACTCCTCGACCAACGCCCTGATCCGCCGCTACCGGACGGCGCGCAATGGCTGAGCCGAAGTTCGAGGCGATCCTCTTCGACATCGACGGCACGCTCGTCACGACCGGCGGCGCCTCGGACCGGGCCTGGCAGCGGGCCGTGCACGACTTCTACGGCGTCGACTTCGATGTCGGCCACAACACGGGCAAGGGTGTGCCCGACCCGGAGGTGGGGCGCGAGGTCCTGCGCGCGATCCTCGACCGCGAGCCGACCGGCCGCGAGCTGCTTCAGCTGATGCGCCGGCGCATGAAATACCTGCCGGAGGAGGTGGAGAGCTCTTCCGGCTTCATCGTCCAGCCGGGGATCCCGGAGCTCCTCGAGCGCCTCGAGTCCGAGGGGGTCCTTCTCGGACTCACGACCGGGAACGTCGAGCCGGCGGCGCACGCAAAGCTCGCTCGCGCGGAGCTCAATCACTACTTCTCCTTCGGTGGCTACGGCTCCGACGCATCCGAGCGGACCCAGCTGACGAAGCGGGCCATCGAGCGCGCGCGCAGGCTTGCCCGGGAGCCCCTGCCGAACGAGGTGGTCATGTCGGTGGGCGACACCCCTCGGGACGTCGACGCCGGCCACGGTGCGGGAATTCGCGTGACCGGCGTTGCCACCGGCGAGTACTCGGTCTCGCAGCTTCAGGGCGCCGGCGCGGACTGGGCCCTCGCGACGCTCGAGAACGGGCTCCCCGGAACGTAATAGGTTTGTGACGTGAGCCCGAGCGCGAACGCCCCCCGGGGAGGGATCGACCTCGGCGGTACCAAGATCCAGACGGTCGTCGTCGATGCGGAGTTCAACGTCCTCGGGCAGGCGCGCCGCCAGACCCCCACGAACGGGGGGCCAGAGAAGGTCGCTGAGGAGATGGCGGGCGCGATGCGCGATGCCCTCGAGTACGCGAAGCTCCACGAGGATGGGCTCGCCGGCGTGGGGGTCGGCTCGCCGGGCGACGTCGACACGAAGACCGGGACGGTCTCGCACGCCCGAAACCTCCCGGACTGGGAGGACAGCTTCGGTCTCGGCGGCTACCTGGAGCGTGCGCTCGACGCACCCGTCCGGGTGGGCAACGACGTCGGCGTTGCCACAGAGGCCGAGGCCAAGCTCGGCGCCGGCCGCAAGTACAAGTCGCTCGTCGGGATCTTCTGGGGCACCGGAGTCGGCGGCGGCCTGATCCTCGACGGCAAGCACTGGCTCGGGCGCGGCGGCGCGGGCGAGATCGGTCACATCGTGATCAAGCTCGGTGGGCGCAAGTGCCCGTGCGGCCGGCGCGGCTGCCTCGAGGCCTATGCCGGGCGAGCCGCGATGGAGTCGAGGGCACGCAAGGAGCACGACGAGGGCCGCAAGACGGACCTCTTCAAGATCATGCGCAAGCACGACCGCGACCGGCTCACGAGCGGAATCTGGGCTCGCGCGCTCGAGGCTGACGACGAGCTCGCCACGGAGCTGATCGACGAGGCCGTCGACGCGATCGGTGCGGGCGCGGCGTCCGCGGTGAACCTGCTCGACGTCGAGGCGGTGATCATCGGCGGCGGCATCGGCGTTCGCCTCGGCGACGAGTACGCGAAGCGGATCGAGAAGACGGATGCACAAGCACCTCTTCAACGACGGCCGCCCGCCCGCCGTGGAGGTCGCCTCTCTCGGCGATCTCGGCGGCGCGATCGGCGCCGCGCTCCTGAGCGCCGAGAGCGTCACGAAGCCGCGCCGGCGCCGCAGCGCCCCCAAGAGCTCGTAGCCCTCGAGCGTCTAGCTCTTAAAGACTCGGTCCTGGAAGGCGAGCACCACCAGGAGCAGCCAGGTCCACTCGGCGGCCTCCGGGCTTATGAAGGCGATCGGGATGGAGATCGCGAAGACCATCCCGACGAGGAGGGTTCCGAGGGGCGACTCGGTGGCCGAGATCGAGCCTGGCTTGAGGAGGCTCCGGCGCCGCACGTAGGCGCGCGTGATCGACGCGAGGATCGCGGTGAGCGAGAGCGTCGCCGCGTAGGTGACGACCGCGAAGGACGTGTCCCCCTGGTCGGAGAGCAGGCCGGTCGGAAACGGGAGGAAGGCGATCAGGCCCAGGTAGACGAGGTTCAGCCTCACGAGCCCCCCGTCGATGCGCCGCAGGTCGCGGTACAGGCCGTGGTGGCGCACCCAGAGCATCCCGAGGACGGCGAAGCTCAGCGCATACGCCCCGAGATCGGGCAGCACGTCCTCGAAGCGGTCGGCGAAGCTGCCGCCCTCCGGGTTCGCGACGTTGAGGATCAGAAGCGTGAGCGCGATCGCGAAGACGCCGTCGGACAGGGCGACCGTACGGTCGTAGTCGAACTCCTTCTCGGTCCAGGTCTCGGTCGGCGCGGAGCCTCGCTCGTCGGCCACGACCGCGACTGTACGGCGCGTCCCCGACGGCAGAAGCGGGCTATCCGCGGGTGACGCGCTTTCGCCGCTGGGCCTCGCGCCCGTCTGCGATCGCCGTGCGAATCAGGATCACGCCCCAGACCACGATCGGCCCGAAGACGACGATCATCAGCAGGATCTTGATGGCGACGGACACGCGCTCAATTAGAGCGCATGCCCGTCACGAGCTCAGGCGGGAGCGCCGGCCTCCTCGCGCGCGGCCTTCGCGGCATCGACGAGCTGCTGGAAGCGCACCTGTTGCCCGGCCGCGCCCCAGTTGCCCTCGGGGACGTCGCGGATCAGCGTCCAGACGCGAAGTCCGTCCTCGTCGCCGAGGCCGGCGGCCTCCGATACCGCCTCGTTGACCGCGGCGACGAGCTCGCCCTTGCGGCTGTCCGACAGCGCGCCCTCGGGAACGGTGACCTGGACGCGGAAGCGGGGCTCGCCCCCAGGCCGGCCGCCGACCGCGAGGTGCTCGGGATCGATCTCGTTCGCGTAGACCCAGGTGATCGAGCGGAAGAACTCGGTGTCGGGCGCTCGCTCAGCCTTCAGGAGCCGCGTGGCAAGCTCGTCGAGAACGCCCTCGCGAGCCTCGGGGGAGAGGGCTCCCTTCGGGTAGGTGAATTCGATCATCGGCATCTTCGAATGGCCTCCTTGTAGGTAGTTGCCCAGGCGCCGCCGAGCATACTATGATGGGCGTCATAATGCGGTCAGACCAGACGGAGAGCGATCGCTCCGCCACCGAGCGCGGGGAGCGGACCCGCCGGCGGATGGTCCGCGGTGCAGCGGCGCTCCTGCGTGAGCGCGGATACACCGGCACCGGGTTTCGTGAGGTCATCGCCGCGACGGGCGCTCCGCGCGGCTCGATCTACCACCACTTCCCCGGCGGCAAGGCCCAGCTCGCGCGGGAGGCGGTGGACTACGTCGCCGACCTCGCGCGGGAGGCCACTCGCGAGCCGCTCGAGGCGGGCGATCCCATCCGGGCGCTGCGGGCGTTCGTCGACATGTGGCTGGCGGACTTCGAGCGGTCGGGGCATCGCGCCGGATGCCCGATCGCAGCCGTTGCCGTCGAGTCGCACGACGAGGCCCCGGAGCTCCTCGCGTCTGCGGCGGCCGCGTTCGCGGCGTGGCAGGGCGCGTTCGCCGGCTCGCTCCGCACCGCGGGAGTGCCCCGGGGCCGGGCCGATCGCCTCGCCAACCTGGTGGTCTCCGCGGTCGAGGGCGCGATCGTGATCAGCCGCGCCCAGCGCGACTCGGCGCCGCTCGAGGCGGCGGGCCGAGAGCTCGAGGCCATCCTGGCCGACGCCTTGGGCGTTTAGACTCGCGGCGGCAGATCCAAGCGACCAGAGAAAGGCGGGAAAGCCTATGAAGACCAAGTTTGTGCTCGTACTCGGCGTGTGCGCCGCGTTCGCCGGCAGCGGCGTCGCGGCGGCGGCGGGAGGCAAGGCCGACACCGGCGTCACGATCCAGGGCCCGGACAACGTTCACGGGAAGGTCCTGAGCGAGCGGGCGAGCTGTCAATACGGCCGCACCGTCATCGTCTTCAAGCAGAAGGGGAACAAGCAGGTCCCCAAGAACGACAGGAAGATGGCGACGACGACCTCGGAGCGTCAGGGCAATGTGGGCGCTTGGGACCTCGGCAACCCCGGCTTCCCCAGTGGCAAGTACTACGCGAAGGCCAAGGGCACCGACCGGTGCGCCGCGGGCTTCAGCAAGACCCGGAAGTTCGACCGGGGCTAGGGCAAGAGCCCCTCGCTGAGAGCGGCGTCGGGTCCGTCCCGGCGCCGCTTTCTCGTTATACGTGCGCCGTGGGCGACTCGCGTCGTCAGTAATCCACCGCAGCCATATCCGCGGGTCGGACCCGATGCCGCGGAGTTGCGTCCCGCCTACGCTCGGCAACGGTGACCATGGCCGAAGGAGGAGCGCGGTGACGTCGACGACGGTCCTCGAACCCGTCGAGGAGCTCGATGCCGAGCACGCGCGCCTCCTCGACCGCGTCGTCGCGGATGCGCAGGAGGCGGCCGTCGCACTCCGTCGCCTCGACCAGGAGGCGGTGGACGGCATCGTCTGGGAGATGGTGGTGGCCGGTCTCGAGGCGGCGATCGAGCTGGCGGAGCTCGCCATGGAGGAGACGGGCTTCGGGGTCTTCGAGGACAAGGTGGTCAAGAACTACATCGCCACGGAATTCCTCTACGACTACCTGAAGGACAAACGATCGGTAGGTGTCATCGATGAGGACACCGAGCGGAAGATCGAGTTCGTGGCGGAGCCGATCGGCGTCGTGCTCGGCCTTCTGCCGATCACCAATCCCACCTCAACCGCCCTCTTCAAGTCGATCGTCGGGGCGAAGACCCGGAACGCGATGATCTTCCGTCCATCGGCTCGAGCGGCTCGCTGTGCGACTCGGGCCGTGGAGATTCTCCAAGCGGCCGGGGAGGGGGCGGGGCTGCCCCGCAATGCGCTACAGGTAGTACCCGATGCGACGCTCGACGTGTCGCAGTACCTGTTTCACCACCCGGGCGTCGACTTCATCTGGACCACCGGAGGCCCGAAGGCGGTGGCGGCGACCAACCGGGCGGGAAAGCCCTGCCTCGGGGTCGGATCGGGCAATGCGCCGGTGTACGTGCATCGGAGCGCCGACGTCCGCATGGCGGTCGTCGACATCCTCATCTCGAAGACGTTCGACGCCTCGGTGATCTGCCCCGCGGAGCAGACGTGCGTGGTCGACGAGCCCATCTACGACGAGATGCTCGCGGAGTTCCGCCGGATGGGCGCCCAGTCGTTGAGCGAGGACGAGGTGGCTCGCCTGTGCGAGGGGATCGTCGCCGACGACGGCAACCTGGAGCTCGCGGCGCTGGGACGCTCGTGCGTCGACCTCGGCCGGCTCGCGGGCATCGACGTTCACCCGGACGCCAAGGTCCTCCTCGCGCCGCTCCCCACGGACCTCGAGGAGCTCGGCGCCCATCCGCTGCTGCAGGAGAAGCTGATGCCGGTCATGGGCGTCGTCCGATCGCCGGGCGTCGAGCACGGAATCGCCGCCTGCGAGCTCGTCACCGAGCACGGTGGCCTCGGCCACACATCCGCGGTCTACACCCGCGACGACGAGGTCGCCGACCGCTTCTCCGCCGCGGTGCGCACCGGCCGGATCCTGGTCAACGCGCCGACCGCCGTCGGTGCCCTGGGCGGCGTCTACAACTCGATGACCCCGACCTTCTCGCTCGGCTGCGGCACGTGGGGAGGATCGACGACGACCGACAACATCAACTACCTCAACCTGCTCAACGTCAAGGCGGTGTCGAGGCGGCAGGCCCCGCCGCAGTGGTTCCGAGTGCCGTCCGGCACCTACTTCAACCCGGGCTCGCTCGAGAGCCTTCGCGAGCTCGGCGCTCGACAGGCCCTGATCGTCACGGACCAGAACTGCGAAGCGGCGGGCATGGTCGACGCCGTGCGCCGTTCCCTGGGCGACGCGGCCGTTCACGTCTTCGCCGAGGTCGAGCCGGAGCCGCCGGAGGCGCAGATCCGCGCCGGCGTCGAGGTACTCGGGCGCTTCCAGCCGGACGCGATGGTCGCGGTCGGCGGTGGCTCCGTGCTCGACGCCGCGAAGGCCATGCGGCTCTTCTACGAGAGCCCCGATCTCGAGCTCCGTGAGCTGTCGCTCCCGTTCCTCGACGCCCGCAAGCGCGTTGCGCACTATCCGGAGATCGAGCATCGCGTGAAGCTCGCCGCCGCTCCGACCACGGCGGGCACCGGCTCCGAGGTCTCTCCCGCTGCGGTGATCACGGTCGGCGACCGGAAGGTGACGCTCGTCGACTACTCGCTCGTCCCCGACATGGCGGTGGTCGAGCCCGAGCTCAGCCTCTCGATGCCCGCGAAAGTCACCGCGGACAGCGGGGTGGACGCGCTCACGCACGCCCTCGAGGCGAGCGTGTCGATCTTTGCGTCGCCTTACACCGACGCCTTCGCGATGCAGGCCGTGAACCTCATTCTCCAGAACCTCCCTCGCGCCTACGCCCACGGCAGCGACCTCGAGGCACGCACCGCGATGGCGAACGCGGCGACGATCGCGGGCCTCGCGTTCTCGAACGCCTTCGTCGGCGTCTGTCACGCGCTCGCTCACGCCGTCGGCGCCCGGTTCGGCGTCGCGCACGGGCGAGCGAACGGGATCTTCCTCCCTCACGCTCTTCGCTACAACGCCTCGCTGCCGACGAAGTTCATGCCGGCCCCCGGGTACTCGGCGTACGTCGCGCCCGAGAAGTACGCCCAGATCGCCTGGGTCTTCGGGCTCCACGGCGGCGGCGAGGAGGAGCGGCGGTCGCACCTCTTCTCCCGCGTCGACGAGCTCCTCGACGCGGTGGAGATGCCACGCTCGCTGGCCGAGACCGGAATCGATCGCGAGCGCTACGAGGCGGCGCTGCCTGACCTCGCGAAGGCGGCCTTCATCGACCCCAGCATCCGCACCAACCCTCGGGTCCCGACGATCGCCGAGCTGGTCGATCTGTTGCGGGCGGGGTACGAGGGGCGCCCAGGCTAGCCGCCGCGAAGCGGCTCGCTCAGTAGTCATCCGCAATCCAAGCCGTCCAGACCCTGATGTCCCGGGGCGCGGCTAAACGTAGCGTGGCGAACCACGACGGTGGCTGGAGCGAGGAGCTGCGCAACGTGACGCTCGACTATGAGTCGGAGGACACGCCGCGTCGGGCGTGGGTCGCCCGGGTCTTGAGCGCCATCGGGCTCCTGCTCGGCTGCGCGCTCGTCGCGATCGTCCTCTTCGGCGGCTCGGGCGGCCACGCGTATCGCCTGCTGTTCCAGAACGCCGGCCAGATCGTCACCGGAAACCAGGTGCTGGTAGCCGGCCAGCCGATCGGCTCGATCGACGACGTGAGCCTGAGCGACAGCTCCGAGGCCGTGCTGACGATCTCGGTCGACGAGCCGCTGCGCGAAGGAACGACCGCGGTCGTCCGCGCCACGTCGCTCAGCGGCGTCGCGAACCGCTACGTCTCGATCACTCCCGGGCCGAAGAGCGCGCCGCTGCTGGCGGATGGCGCGACGATCGACCGTTCCCACACCACCTCGGCGGTCGATCTCGATCAGCTCGTCAACACGTTCCCGCCGAAGACGCGCCTCGCGCTCCGAAACGTGATCCAGGGCTCGGCGGCCGTCTACGACGGGAACACGAATGGCGCGCGCAGCACCATCAAGTACCTCGCGCCCTCGCTGCAGGCGAGCGAGAGGGTGTTCGCGGAGCTGAACCGCGACAGCTACGCGTTCAGCCAGTTCCTCGTCGAGGGCTCGCGCACGCTGAAGGACATAGCCGCCCGGCGCGCCGACCTCTCCGCCCTGACGGCGAACGCTAACCAGGCGCTCGGGGCCATCGCCAGCCAGGGCGGAGCGCTCGACACCTCGCTCGTCGCCGCGCCTCCGACCCTTCGCCAGGCGAACACCACGTTCGTCAACCTGCGAGCGGCGCTCGATGACCTGACGCCGGTCGTCAACGAGGCCAAGCCGGCGACGAAGGACCTGGCGCCGTTCCTGCGCAAGCTGCGCGTGGTCGCGGAGCGGGCGGTCCCGGTGGTCCATCGCCTGCGGTTCGCGATCTCCCGGCGCGGGAAGGCGAACGACCTCACCGATCTGCTTCGCGAGCTGCCGGCGGCGCAGCGGAGCGCGAGCAAGAACGTGCCGCGCGCGATCAAGGCGCTCGACGCCTCCCAGCCGACGATCGAGCTCATGCGGCCCTACGCGCCGGACCTCGCGGCCTTCGTCGCCAAGTTCGGCCAGGACACGTCCTACTACGACGCCAACGGGCACTACGCCCGCGTGTCGACCGCCGAGGCGAACCTGTTCCACTACTGCACCGCGGGCGATGCGAACCCTCGCTGCGCGAGCGCCGGCGGGCCCTACGCCACCGGAGAGCTGGCCCCGATCCCGCCGAGCCAGCAGTTCAGAGGTCTCTCGGTCGGCCCATTCACGCGCTGCCCGGGAGGGGCGACCCAGCCGATCGCGGGCTCGAACCCGTTCACCGACGACGGGAGCCTCCTCTCCGGCGGCCAGGGCCCCAATCCCAAGTGCGACAAGGGCGACGTGCCCCCGGGGCCATGAGACGGATCATCGCCGCCGCCGCGCTCCTGGCCGCCATCGGGCTGCTCGTCGTCGGCCAGGCGGCGCGCGGGAGCGGCGACTACCTGGTCCGGGGCATCTTCGACAACGGTGGCTTCCTCGTCCCCGGCGAGGACGTGCGGGTCGCCGGCGCGACCGTGGGCTCGGTGAGCTCGGTGGACGTGACGAGGCCCGGCGAGGCGGCCCATCGCGACGGGAGCCCCGATCCCGGCAAGGCGGTGGTGGTCATGAACATCACCGATCCCGGCGTCCAGGACTTCCGCCGTGACGCGTCCTGCCTGATCCGGCCGCAGTCCCTTCTCGGCGAGAAGTACGTCGACTGCAAGCCCACGCAGCCGCGGGCCCCCGGCCGACCGCTGCCGCCCCGCCTTCGCGTGGTCCCGAACGACCAGCCCGGGGCGGGCGAGCGCTTCCTGCCGCTCGAGAACAACGGCAAGGAGGTCGACCTCGACCTCGTCAACAACATCATGAGGGCGCCGTCCCCCGACCGGTTCCGGCTCATCCTGAACGACCTCGGCGCCGGCCTCGCCGCGCGGGGCGAGACGCTCGAGGCGATCGTCAAGCGGGCGAATCCGGCGTTGCGGCAGACCGATCGCGTCCTCGCGGTGATCGCGCGTCAGCGGCACGTGTTGAGTCGGCTTGCCGCCGACGCCGACGCCGTGCTCACGCCGCTCGCGCGGGAGCGGCAGCACGTCGCGAGCTTCATCAACGGCGCCGACGTCACCGCCCAGGCGGCGGCCGAGCGCCGGCCGGCGCTCGAAGCCGGTCTCCGGGACCTTCCGTCGGGCCTGCGCGAGCTTCACGCGACCGCGACGAAGCTCCGGTCGTTCTCCGCCGAGGCGACCCCGCTCTTCTCCCAGCTTCGTGCCGGCGCTCCTTCGATCACGCGCGCGACGGAGGCGCTCGGGCCGTTCGCTCACGCCGCGACGCCGGCGCTCACCACTCTCGGGACGGCAACGAGGCTCGCTAGGCGTCCGCTCGTCAGCTCCGACCCGATCCTGGTGAAGCTCCGCGACCTGGCGAGGAAGGCCGCGCCGGGCGCCGGAAGCCTCAACCGCCTCCTTGCGAGCCTCCGCAAGACCGGCGGCTACCGGCTGCTGACGGAGTTCATCTACAACACCGTCGGCTCGATCAACGGCTACGACCGCTACGGGCACTTCCTCCGCGCCGGGCTGCAGGTCACGAGCTGCACGACGCTCGTCACCACGCCGCTGCCGAGCTGCGAGGCGCACTTCTCGGCGAGCAAGGCAACGGCTGCCGCCGTGAACCTGAACGCTCGCCAGCACCACCGCACCGCGCGGCCGGGGTCCGATTCGGGGCTCACCGTGAGGCCCGCCGCCGCCCGGCAACAGCCGCGCGACGCGCTCGGTCAGGGAGGCGTCGGCGCCACGATGGCTCCCGGCGGGGCGGCGCGCCGAGGCAAATCTCGCCGGCGGCGGCGCGGGACCTGTTCGACGCGGTGATCGGCACGAACGGCGGCGGGAGGCGACCATGAGGCGCCGACCGGCGAGAGCGGCGTCGCCACCAGGGCCCCCTCGCGTCCCACCCGGCCATCGTCGGAGCGACGACGGTGCTGGTCCTGCTCGTCGCGATCTTCGTCGCCTACAACGCCAACCGCGGGCTCCCGTTCGTCTCGACTTACCAGATCTCGGTCGACGTGCCGAACGCCGCGGCATT
This sequence comes from uncultured Actinomycetes bacterium, assembly GCA_963771655.1. Taxonomy (GTDB): domain Bacteria; phylum Actinomycetota; class Thermoleophilia; order Solirubrobacterales; family 70-9; genus JAWVFM01. The sequence goes on from CAVYUG010000004.1 coordinate 604,151, forward strand.
GGTCCCCGGCAACGACGTCCGGATCGGCGGCATCCGCGTCGGCTTCGTCAAGTCGGTGTCGCCCGTCCAGGATCCGGAGACCGGAGACGTCCACGCTCGCCTCGGCCTCCAGCTAGACAAGACCGCTGAGCCGCTGCCCGCCGACTCGACGGTCGTGGTCCGCTCGAGCTCAGCCGTCGGCTCCAAGTACCTCGAGCTCGACCCGGGGCAATCGAGCGAGGGCTACCCCCCCGGGGCGACGGTGCCGCTGCGAGCGGCGCGCCCTCATCCGGTCGAGCTCGACCAGCTCTTCAACACCTTCGACCGCGCGACGCGACACGCGATCCGCCAGAACCTCGTCGCGTTCGGCGAGGCCCTGGCGGGCCGCGGCCCCGCGCTCAACGCGGCGCTCGGACGGTTGCGGCCGCTCCTCGACCGCCTCCAGCCGGTGATGCGAAACCTCGCGTCGCCGCGCACCGGGCTGGCGCGGTTCATCCGGGCCTCGGCCGCGACGGCTGCCGAGGTCGCTCCCGTCGCGGAGACTCAGGCGCAGTTGTTCGTCGCCCTCGACGCCACCTTCGGCTCGCTCGCGTCGGTCGCGCGTCCGTTCATCCAGGAGACGATCTCCGAAACGCCGCTCACGCTGACGACCCTCATCCGCAACGGCCCGAGGATCCGCGCATTCCTCGGGCACACCACGGCTCTCGTGAAGGACCTGCGGCCGGGCGTACGGTCCCTAACCGCTAACGCTCCGGCGATCGCCGCCGCGTTCGAGACCGGGGCCCGGGTTCTGCCGGACGCGCCGAGCCTCAACGCGCAGCTGGCGCCCACCGCCAGATCTCTTGCCGCCTTTGCCCACGACGCCGGCGTGAACGGCGGGATCGACCGCTCGACCCAGCTGTTCGGGTTCCTCACCCCGACCCTCGGCTTCGTGACGCCCGCGCAGACCGTGTGCGATTACGGGACGCTGCTCCTGCGCAATGGCTCGAGCCTGCTCAGCGTCGGCGACGGCGTTGGGACCACCCAGCGGTTCCTGGTGATGTCGGCCGGCGACGGCCCGAATAGCGAGAACAGCCCGTCGTCGGGGCCCGCCCACGGCGGCACCGAGTCGAACTTCCTCCACTCCAACCCTTACCCCTACACCGCCTCGCCGGGGCAGCCGCACGTCTGCGCGGCGGGCAACGAGCAGTACGTAGCAGGCCGCGTCGTGGTCGGGAACCCGCCTCTCCTCGCGACCCGGACCGGAGGGCTGCAACCATGAGGCTGCTTCGCCGGACCGCTCCTGAGGGGGCGCCCCGTCGCCAGGGCCCTCAGGTCGACGAGCGGGTCTTCGGGCGTGACTACCACGGCCCGAGCCCGGCGATGATCGGGCTCGTCGTCGCGATCGTGCTCGCCGCGGGCCTCTACCTCGCCTTCACCAAGCACATTCCGTTCACGGGGCGAGGCTATGAGCTGCATGCGACGTTCGAGAACGTCTCATCGCTGAAGCCCCGCTCACCGGTACGGATCGCGGGCGTCACCGTCGGTGAGGTCACCTCCGTCGAGCCGCACGGCCGCCTCGCCCAGGCCACGTTCACGGTCTCCGACGCGGGACGCCCGGTCCGCAGCGACGCGACGATCACCATCCGGCCCCGCCTCTTCCTCGAGGGCAACCTCTTCCTCGATCTCCATCCGGGAAGCCCGAGCGCGCCAGAGCTTTCGAGCAACGCCACGATCCCCGTCACCCAGACGGCGGTCGCCGTGCAGCTCGACCAGGTCCTGACCTCGCTGCAGCAGGACACGCGGACGAGCCTGAGGCGCGCGCTCGCCGGGTTCGGAGCGGGCCTGAACCAGAAGCCGACGGCGGCCGAGGACGCGGCGCAGAGCCCGGAGGTCAGGGGCCTCACCGGCGGCGAGGCGCTCAACCAGTCCTTCCGCTACGGAGGCAAGGCGGGCCGGACGACGGCGATCGTCAACGAGGCCCTGCTCGGCGAGCGGCCTCATGACCTCTCGACGCTCGTCCGCGCCTCGCGCGACGTCTTCACGAAGCTCGCGTCCACCGACGGCTCGCTGAGCGGCCTGATCACCAACCTCAACGTCACGGCCGGTGCCCTCGCCTCGGAGTCGACCAACCTCGCAGCGTCGATCCACGAGCTCGCGCCGACGCTCGAGCAGGCCCGCCCGTCGCTCCTGCATCTCAGCGAGGCGCTCAGGCCGCTGCAGGCGCTGGCGATCGAGCTGCGGCCCGGAATCGCCGAGCTCCCGGCCACGATCCGAGCCGGTTCCCCGTGGCTCGTCCAGACGGCCGAGCTCCTGCGCGCCGACGAGCTCGGAGGGGACTCGAAGCTGCTCGTCAGCGCCGCCCCGCCACTCGCCGAAGCGACGCACGCCTCGCTCCGGCTTCTGTCGCAGGCGGGGCTCACGAGCCGCTGCGTGTCCCACAACCTGATCCCGGTCGGCAACGAGGTCGTGAACGGGGCGGGCGGCGCCTACCCGTTCGCGACCGGCCAACCGAACTCGCGCGAGTTCCTCTATGGCGTCACCCAGCTCGCCGGGGAGAGCCAGGGCTTCGACGGCAACGGCTCCTATGTGCGCTTCCAGGCCGGCGGGGGCCCGCAGACCGTCCGCATGGCCAACCCGGGCGGAGGTTCCAGGAACGCCTCCCTGTGGGGGCACAACATCGCGGCCCCCCTTGGGACGCGGCCCCGACTCCCCGCGGCGGGAATGCCGGCGTTCCGGATGGACGTGCCGTGCCACACCCAGGACGTCCCCGACCTGAACGGCCCGGCGGGAGCGGTCGGTCCACCCGACCCGAGGGCGTACCCGTGAGACGCGTCATCCGCGAGCACGCACGCGACTTCGCAGCGATCATGGTCGTCGTCGTCCTCGGCCTCGCGACGACGGTGACGATCCTCGCGCAGCAGTCGGCGAGCTTCCCCTCGTGGGTGCCCATCCTCGGGTCGGACCACTTCGAGCTCAAGGGCAGGTTCACCTCCGCGCAGGCGATCACTCCCGGGCAGGGCCAGGAGGTGACGATCGCCGGGATCAAGGTCGGCACCGTCGCCGGGGTCGGCCTCGAGGGTGGCAACGCGATCGTCACCATGGACGTCGATCCGAGCTTCGCCTCGCTGATCCACCCCGACGCCGAGTTGCTACTGAGGCCGCGGACCGGCCTCCAGGACATGACGGTCGAGATCGATCCGGGGCGCGGAGGCAAGCCGGTGAAGGAGGGCTCGACGATCCCGCTCGCCCAGACGGCGCCGAACGTCATGCCGGACCAGATCCTCGCCTCCGTCGACGCGGACACCCGCTCGTACCTCCAGCTCCTGCTGCAGGCGGCGGGCCAAGGCCTCGGCGGGAACGGAGCCGAGCTGGCCGCGGCGCTCAAGCGCCTCTCGCCGACGTCCCGCTACCTCTCCGAGATCGGCAGCGCGTTGGCCAAGCGCCGCAGCGACATCGCTCACGTGGTCACGAGCCTCACGCGACTGAGCGAGGAGCTGGGACACAGTGACACTCAGCTGGCGGGCTTCGTCCGCTCGTCAAACGACGTCCTCGGCGCGTTCGCGAACCAGCAGAGCTCGCTGCGAAGCGCGATCCAGGAGCTCCCGGGCGCGCTTCGCGAAACGCGCCGCGCCCTCGCCAGCGGCGACCAGCTGGCCCTCCAGCTCGGGCCGGCGTCCCGGCGGCTGATCCCGGCCGCACACGCACTCGCGCCGGCGCTGCGGCAAACGCGCCCCCTCTTCCGCGACACGGTGGGGCCGATCCAGCACGAGATCCGGCCGTTCGCCCGCGCCGCTCGCAAGCCGCTGCGCCACGTCGACCAGGCGGCGAGGCCGCTCGAGCAGACGGTGACGCGGCTCGGCAGCGGGCTGCACAACCTGAACCTCGGCCTCAACGCCCTCGCCTACAACCCGGCCGGCTCCGGGCAGGAGGGCTACCTCTTCTGGCTCGGGTGGATGAACCACGACACCAACGCGATCTTCTCAACGCAGGATGCGGGAGGGCCTCTGCGACACGGACTCGTGCTCTTGAGCTGCAGCACCGCGCTCGGGGCCGAGGCGGTGGCGGCCGGCGACCCCGTCGTGAAGACCCTGCAGCAGCTCTCGAATATTCCGACCAGCGCGCAGATCACGAGCGACGGGGGCTGCTGATGGCGACGCGCCCCCCCACCGTCCTCCGGATCCTCATCGTCATCGGCTTCGTCCTCTCGTGCTTCGGGCTCTTCCTCTTTCTCTGGGTTGCTTTCGGGGGCCCGCTTCCGCTGAGTCCGGAGGGCTATCGCCTGACGGTGCCGTTCAAGGAGGCCAACCAGCTTGCGATCGAATCCGACGTGCGGATCTCCGGCATCTCGGTGGGGAAGGTCAAGTCGATCTCCCTCGGACCGAACGGCTTTGCCGACGCGACGGTCCAGATCGACCCCCACTTCGCGCCGATCCCCGTGAACACACGCGCGATCCTGCGCCAGAAGACCCTGCTAGGCGAGACCTATGTGGAGCTGACTCCGGGCAACCGGAACGGTCCCTCGCTCCCCGAGGGCGGCACGCTGCAGCCGGCCCAGGTCTCCCAGGCGGTCCAGCTCGACGAGGTCCTCCGCACGTTCGACCCGCGGACGAGGCAGGCGTTCAGAGCGTGGATGCAAGGGTCGGCAGCAGCGGTGCACGGCCGCGGTCCCGATCTGTCGGCGGCGATCGCGGAGCTCGACCCGTTCGCCGAGCAGGCCGACGGAGTCCTCCGCGTCCTTGACAGCCAGCACGTGGCGGTGCGCGAGCTGATCAGAAATGGCGGCACCGTCTTCCAGGCCCTCTCCGAGCGAAACGGCCAGCTCCGCGGCCTGATCGAGAACGCGAACTCGGTGTTCGGAGTCTTCGCCAGGCGGAACGCCGACCTGGCCCAGATCTTCCAGATCCTGCCCACGTTCCTGCACGAGTCGCGGTTGACCCTGAGTCGCCTGAACGGCTTTGCGATCAACACGGACCCGCTTGTGCAGCAGCTGCGCCCGGCGGCGCGGCAGTTGAGCCCGACGCTGATCGCCGCCGGCAGGCTCGCGCCCGACCTCAGGCGGTTCCTCGCCGGCCTGCGGGGCACGATTGCGGCGTCCGGCACCGGGTTCCCGGCGCTTCGTAGCCTGCTCGACGACGATCTGCCGCCTCTGCTCTCGAGGCTCGGCATATCGGTGGGCGGCCGGACCCCCTACCTGGCGCAGCTCACCCCGCTGGTCCAGGTGCTGCACGACTACAGGCACGAGATCACGGCGTTCCTCGCCAACTCCGCCGCGGCCACGAACTATTCTCAGCCCGCGCCGGAGCGCGGCTTCAAGCCGGTCAAGATCCTGCGGACGACGAGCCCGCTCAACCCGCAGTCGCTCGCCACGTTCTCGCAGCGCCTGACGCCCGATCGCGCCAACCCGTATTTCGAGCCGCTCGGTTATCAGCGCCTTGCGAGCGGACTCGAGACCTTTGCGAGCACCCCGTGCTCGGCGGGGGCGACGGCGACGCTTCCCTCCGCGGCGACGGTCGCCAACGACCCGAGCTTCAATGTCCGCACGGGTGGCAGCGTGCCCGACGCCACCGAGCTATTCGAGCGATTGAGGTTCTACGCGTTCGGCGACACGAGCACAACCAAGCGGGTGCCCGCGCCGCCGTGTCGCAAGCAGGGCCCCTTCGGGTCGCTCGGCGCGCACCCTCAGAGCCACCCCTACTTGCAGGTGCGGGCGCAGCGCCCCTGATGCGCCGCCGGCCGGCGTCCCGTCCGTAGAGTCCCGCAAGCAAGTCTGCGGGCTACACGCGTTGCGGGCGCACCGGATCGAGGGGACGATGGTTGCCGAAGATCAGGGTGTCGAATCCCGAGCGGCGCCGTCGAGAAGCACGAGCCAAGGAGCAGACATGAGCAAGAGGGGATATGCCTTCGTTCTCGTCGTTGCGGTGGCCACCGCGTCGCTCACCGCCGTGGTGAGCTCGAGCGCCGCCACGAACAACGTGTCACACGCGAGCTTCGGATTCCAGCCGACGAAGGTGCCGAAGAAGGCCTACAAGGCGGGCAAGATCACCGTCCACACCGACACCGTCTTCGCGAGCCCGGGAATCAAGCCCGATGGTGGATTCACGAAGCGGGTCCAGATCTACTTCGACAAGAACATCAAGTTCAACACCAAGGCGGCGAAGACCTGCGCCGGGGCCTTCTCCTCGAACACGACCATGGCGCTCGCGATGGCGCAGTGTCGCAAGGCGAAGATCGGCACCGGGCTCGCATCGACGGCCCCGCCGTCGGACTTCCCCGGATGCGTCATCGCCTTCAACGGCGTGCCGCTGGGAAAGAATCCGACGATCGTGCTCTACACGCGAGTGTCGTTCACGACCGGCGGCAAGCCGAACTGCTCGGATCCCGCCCACAACAATTCGGGCGACACGAGCGCGACGCTGATCGGCGTGCTGAGGCCCGCGAGCGGTCAGTACGGCAAGCAGCTCGATGTGAACAACATCGACGGGCTGCCGCTGCCACTCGACGACTTCACCTCGAGCATCAAGAAGGGCGACTACGTCAGCGCCCGATGCAAGTCCGGCAACAAGAAGTGGCACGTGAAGACCGTGCACACCTACAGCGGCGGCCCGCCCTCGCCCCAGCCGCCGGTCACCGTCGCCGAAACGGAGAAATGCAAGGTGAAGAAGTAGCGGGGAGCGGGCGGTGCTCGAGCGCATAGTCGTAGGCAACGACGGCTCGGACACCGCCTGGGCCGCCGTCCAGGAGGCGATCTACCTCGCGAAGGCGACCGGCGCCCGTCTGGACATCGTCACCGCCTATCACTCGAAGATGGGGAAGGTGCTGTCCGACGCCGAACGAGCTGACGTACCGGGCGACGTGGGCTGGGAGACGGGCCCCCACCAGGAGGTCAACCTGATCCTCGACCGAGCGGCCGGCGAGGCCGAGAAAGCCGGTGTCGCGACGAACACCCATCCGCGCGAGGGCGATCCAGCGGACGTGCTGATCGAGGTCGCCGAGAAGACGGGTGCCGACCTCATCGTCGTCGGCAACAAGGGAATGACCGGCGCAACGCGGTTCCTGCTGGGGAGCGTCCCGAACAAGATCTCCCACCACGCGCCCTGCGACGTCTACATCGTTCGCACGACCTGAGCGCGCGCCGGCGGGATCTCAGCTCCCGAAGCGGATAACGCTCACCACCGGCGCCCCGAAGGGGCTGAGCGCATCCCGCCCGCCGAGCGCCTCCAGCTCGATCGCGAAGGCGAACGCCGCCAGGTCGGCCCCTGCCTCGTCGACGATCTGCGCCACGGCCGCTGCGGTGCCGCCCGTGGCGACGAGGTCGTCGCAGATGACGACCCGATCGCCGGGCCCGAAGGCGTCGGTGTGCGCGTGGAGCTGGTCGACGCCGTACTCGAGCTCGTAGTCGGCGAAGATCGTGGCCCTCGGCAGCCGCCCGGGCTTGCGCGCCGGGATGAAGCCCGCCCCGATCGCGTTGGCCAAAGCGGCGCCGAAGATGAACCCCCGCGCCTCGGGAGCGACGACGTGGGTGACCCCCGAGCCCACCTCCGCCCGCACGCCATCGGCGATCAGCCGTAGGAGTTCCGAGAACGCCGCGGGGTCCGCCATCAGCGGCGTGGCGTCCTTGAAGCTGACCCCCGGGCGGGGGAAGTCCGCCAGTCCGCCACGGCGCGCAGCCGGGTTCACCTTCGAGACGACGTCGACATGCGGGAGACCCTAGTGAGCGCCCCGCGTGGAGATGGCGTGGACGTAGTTGGCCACGACGGCCTCCGTGATGCGGAGAGGGACCACATCCTCCGCATCGCCCTCGACGGGCTTCGCTACCGGCCCGACGCCTAGCCGGGCCGGCGCTTCGCCCGGCCTATCCCCTCAGCCGCAGCCGGTGTTGTTGCCGCAGCTCGAGCACGTGTAGCACGAGCCGGTGCGCTGCATCATGCCCCCGCACTGCTCGCAGACGGGTCCGAGCTCCATGCCGCGGCGCTTCGCCGGGACCACAGGCGGCGTGTCGGTGAGAGCCGACGTCGCCGGCTGCGATTCGCTGGAAGCGGTTGCCTCGGCGGAGCCGGTTCCGTTGCCCGCCCCATTGCCGTGGCCGTTGCCGCCGTTGGCCGGGCCCTCCTCGACGTACCCGGCCACCTCAGCCTCCTTGCGCGCGCGAACCTCCGGCGTGAGGATGCCGAGGTCCTCGAGCTCGTCGGGATCGTCGATGAAGCGGCTTGCGAGCCAGCGCATGATGTAGTCGGGCATCGACTTCGCGAAGGGGATCTCGGGGTTGGTCGTGATCCCCTCGGGGTCGAAGCGCATGTAGCTGAACTTCTGCACGAACACCTCGAGCGGCACGCCGTACTGCAGGCCCATCGAGATCGCCGTCGCGAACGCGTTCATCATCCCGCGGAGAGTCGAGCCCTCCTTGCCGATGTCGGTCAGGAAGATCTCCCCGACCGAGCCGTCCTCGTACTTGCCGGCGGTGATGTAGCCCTCGTGGCCGGCGATCGAGAACTTGTGGGTGATCGACTCGCGCTCGCGTGGCATCCGCCGCCGCACCGGTGTCGGCTCGGCGGCCTCCGCGGTCGCGGCCATGGCCTCGTCCTTCTTGTCGCCCGCGTCGGTGCGCAGCGCCTGCGCCGTCTTCGAGCCGTCGCGGTAGATCGCAAGCGCCTTCAACCCGAGCCTCCAGCCCTCCGTGTAGGCGTCCTCGATGTCGGCGACGGTCGCCGACTGCGGGAGGTTCACCGTCTTCGAGATCGCGCCGGAGATGAAGGGCTGCGCCGCGGCCATCATCCGGATGTGCCCGAGATGCGAGATCGCGCGCTCGCCGACCGCCACGTCGAACACCGGCAGATGCTCCTCGCGAACGCCGGGGGCGCCGACGATGGTGGCGTTCTCGTTGATGTGGGCCTCGATCTGCTCGATCTCCTGCTCTGAGTAGCCGAGCGTGCGGAGCGCCATGGGCACCGTTTGGTTGACGATCGTCATCTGACCGCCGCCCACCAGCTCCTTGAACTTGACGAGCGAGAAGTCGGGCTCGATGCCCGTGGTGTCGCAGTCCATGAGGAACGAGATGGTCCCCGTGGGCGCAAGCACCGTCGCCTGAGCATTGCGATACCCGTGCTCGTCGCCGAGCTCGACCGCCTCGTCCCACGCCTCGCGCGCGGCGGCGAGCAGCTCGGCGTCGGCGCACGCGGAGTCGTCGATGCCGTAGGCCGCGTCGCGATGCATCCGCATCACGGCGTTGTGCTCGTCGCGGTTCTCCGCGTAGCGCTCGTACGGGCCGATCGCGGCGGCGACCTGAGCCGACTCGCGGTAGCCGCGGCCGGTCATGAATGCCGTGATCGCGCCGGCAACCGCGCGACCCTCGTCGGAGTCGTACGGCAGGCCGTTCGCCATCAGGTAGGCGCCGAGGTTCGCGTAGCCCAGGCCGAGCTGGCGAAATGCGCGGGCATTGCGGCCGATCTCCTCGGTGGGATAGCTCGACGGGCTCACGACGATCTCCTGGGCGAGCAGGACGATGTCGACCGCGTGCTTGAACTCGGCGACGCCGAGGGAGCCGTCGTCGCGACGGAACCGCATCAGGTTGAGCGAGGCGAGGTTGCAGGCCGAGTCGTCGACGTGCATGTACTCGGAGCACGGGTTGGACGCGTTGATGCGCCCCGAGTTCGGGCAGGTGTGCCAGCGGTTGATCGTGGTGTCGTACTGCACGCCAGGATCCGCGCAGCGCCACGCGGCGTCGGAGATCTGCCCCATGAGGTCACGCGCGGGGAGCGTCTTCGTCGCTTCGCCGCCCACGCGGGCGCGCAGGTCCCAGTCGTCGCCACGGTCGACCGCCTCCATGAACTCGTCGGTGACGCGCACGGAGTTGTTGGCGTTCTGGTACTGGATCGACTGGAAGGACTCGCTGTCGAGTCGCATGTCGAAGCCGGCGTCGCGAAGCGCGGCGGCCTTCTTTTCCTCATCTGCCTTGCACCAGATGAAGCGCTCCACGTCGGGATGGTCGACGTCGAGGACGACCATCTTCGCCGCGCGGCGGGTCTTGCCGCCGGACTTGATGGTGCCCGCCCACGCGTCGGCGCCGCGCATGAAGCTCACCGGGCCGGAGGCGAGCCCGCCCTTCGAGAGGTGCTCGACCGAGCCGCGAATGTTCGAGAGGTTGATGCCCGAGCCGGACCCGCCGCGGAAGATCATGCCCTCCTTGGTGTTCCAGTCGAGGATCGACTCCATCGTGTCCTCGACGCTCAGGATGAAGCAGGCGGAGCACTGGGGATGCTCCTCGAAGCCGACGTTGAACCAGACCGGGCTGTTGAAGGCGGCCTTCTGGTGGAGGAGGATGTGCGTCAGTTCGGCCTCGAACGCGTCGGCGTCCTCGTCGCTCGCGAAGTAGCCGCCCTCGCGACCCCAGCCGGCGATGGTCCCAGCGACCCGGGAGATCATCTGCTTGACCGAGCTCTCGCGCTCGGGCGATCCGAGCTTGCCGCGGAAGTACTTCTGGGCGACGATGTTGGTGGCGTTCTGCGACCAGAACTTCGGGAACTCGACGCCGTGCTGCTCGAAGGCCGGGTTCTCGGGATCGCCGATCACGGCATCGCGGACCTCCCACTCGACCTCGTCGAAGGGGTGGACGCCCGCGGTGGTGAAGCGGCGCTCGACGGTCAGGCCATCGTCGGTGGTGAGCGGGTCTTTTGCAGCAGTTTTCGTCATCGCAACCTCTCGTCTGCGGGCATTTTGGGGGCTACGCATGCTGGTCCGCGCGCCGGACGGAACGGGGGGCCTCCGAAAGCCCCGAAATTGCGGGATCAGCGCCCTCGATCTGCAGCTCGCCTACGGGCTCCAGGGTCCCGAGGTACTGGAGGTAGGCCCCGCGGTCGAGCTCGGCGAACCCGGCAAGGCACAGCTCGCCGACCCGCTCGGCCGCCAGCTCGCCACCGGCGCGCTCGAGCTCGGCGGCGACCAGCTCGACGATCGCGTCGAGGTCGTCGCCCCCGACGTCGCGCTTGTGGGCGGCGCCGGCGAGAGCGCCCCGGAGCTTCGCCGGCTCGAACCGCTGCCGCTCGCCGCTTCGCTTGCGGATCCACAGCCGCTCGGCCACGGCGCGCTCGTAGGTCGTCATCCGGTGACCGCACTCGGGGCAGGCGCGGCGCCGCCGCACGGTCGCGCCATCGTCCGCTGAACGGGTCTCCGTGACGCGGGTGGGGGCGTTGCAGAGGGGACAGAGCATGCCCCGAAGTATACCTATATACAAAGAATCGTCGAAGCAGAACGCTACATATAGCGTCTGACGAGCCCGCAATCAAGGTTCAGCTAGGGCGGCGGTCGCCCGGCGCTGTCCGCGGGGGGGCCCGAGGCGTTCGTTGCGGGATTGACGGCGCTATAGCACCCAAAACTCCACAACGAACCAAGATCGCGGCCGGGGGGCGGAGGTCGGCGTTGACGAGGACCGGCCCGGCGGGCTGGTCGATCTGTCCTGGACTGAGCCCGCGGGCCCCGCGCGCAGCTACCCTCCAGGCATGGTCGACGACATTCGCAGGCGCGCCGAGCGGGCCGGCGACGCCGTCGCCGCCGCGAGGGACAACGCCGCCGAGGCGATGGCGAGCGCGAAGGAGAACGCCGCAGAGGCGATGGCGGAGGCGCGCGGTAACGCGGCCGACGCGATGGCGAGCGCGAAGGAGAACGCGGCCGAGGCGATCGCGAGGGTGAAGCCGAAGCTTCGCGGCGTTTTCCACGAGTGGGCTTTCCCCGTCGCCGTCGTCGGCGGCATCGCTCTCGTCATCGCCGCCCCGAGCGGCAAGGCGAAGGTCGCCGCGGCGATCTACGCCTTCTCGCTCGCCGCCCTCCTCGGCGTCAGCGCTCTGTACCACCGCGTGAACTGGACGCGGCCCAGTCGCCGGCGCTGGGTGCGCCGGCTCGACCATTCGATGATCTTCCTGCTGATCGCCGGCACGGTGACCCCGTTTGCCCTGCTCGTGCTGCACGGCGCCTTCGCCAGCGCCATCCTCATCGCCGTCTGGGCGGGAGCGGCTGTTGGGATCGTCGTCGAGCTGATCTGGGTGGAGGCGCCGAAGTGGGCGAGCGCCCTGGTCTACATCGGGGTCGGCTGGATCGGCGCCCTCGCCTTTCCCGCCATCGCCATCGACGCCGGGATCGGCGCCGGCATCCTGATCGGCGTCGGCGGCCTGCTCTATACGACCGGAGCGATCGTCTACGCGCGGGAGAGCCCCGACCCCAACCCGGCCGTCTTCGGCTACCACGAGATCTTCCATGTGCTCGTGATCGCCGCCGCCGCGGCGCATTTCGCCGCGATCGCGATCTACGCGCTGCCCGCGGGCTAGCCCAGGAGCACTTCGCGCGCGAGCTCGCGCTGGGTTCGCTCGGTCGCTTCCACCGAGAGCCCGGCGTGCCGACGGAGCTCGTCGTAGCCCTCGAAGCTCGTCAGAAGGAGAAGGCGCGCCCGAGCGCCGCGCTCCCCGAGCCCCGGGCGAAGGGCCCGAGCTCGGTGGAGGCGCCGGGCCAGCCGCTCGACCTCGCCGCGCCGGTCCTCGCGCTGACGCCTGACGTAATCGGCCGCAGCGGGGTCGATCGTGGCGAGCCCGTAGAGGTGGTGGTGGAGCCGCTCCTCGGAAGCCCAGAACCGCGCCGCCCTCGAAATGAAGGCATCGAGGGCGTCGGCGGGATCCTCGAGATCGACCGCGGCTCGCAGCGCGACCAGCTCCGGGTTCACCGCGAGCGAGTCGCAGAGGGCGTCGATCAGCTCCATTCGCGAGCCGAAGTGCTGGTAGAGCGTGGCTCGCGACACGCCCGCCCGCGCGGCGACCTCCTCGACGGTCGCTTGGTGGAAGCTGCCCTTCAAGAGGAGCTCCCTGACGGCATCGACGATCCGAGCCCGCGTCCGCTGACCGGCGCCCGACCGCTTGCTTCGGTAGACACGGCTCGTCGCCATAACAGCAAGTCTAGACGTCGTGTCTGATGATGTGCTAGGCTCGCGAAAAGCTAGACACTATGTCTAGAGTTATCGTCTATAAAAGGAGGTTGAAGTGCCGAAGACATCCCGGGAGGCCGCCCCGCAGGTTGAGGACATGGGCGTGATGGAAGGGCGCTACGAGCAGATCGACGGCTACACGGTCGCCTTCGAGACCTTTCGTGAGGACGCGGACGCCACGCCGCTCTTCAAGGGCCTGCCCGACGACCGCTGCCAGAGCCCGCATTGGGGTTACGTGTTCAAGGGGAGCGTCACGTTCAAGTACGCCGACCACGACGAGGTCTACGAGGCGGGCGACGCCTACTACGCGCCGCCGGGCCACGTCCCTGTCGTTGCGGCGGGCACGGAGGTCGTCGAGTTCAGCCCGACGGAGGAGTACGGCCGGACGATGGAGGTCCTGGGAAAGAACCTCGCCGCTATGCAGGCCGCCTGATCGTGACGCCCGGGCCGGGGGCTAGCGTTCGCCCCCGGCCAGATGGGTGACTTCGAGACCATCCGCTACGAGCCGGACGGCCACGTCGTCGTCTTGACCCTCGACCGGCCGGAGCAGCGAAACGCCGTCAGCCGGCGTATGAACGCCGAGCTCCACGAGGCCTGGCAGCGCTTTCGCGACGACGACGACGCGTTCGTCCTGGTCATGACGGGGGAGGGCGAGGCCTTCTGCGCCGGCTGGGACCTGGCGGACGCCGAGGCGACGACCCTCGACGACTGGGACGAGCACAGGACCCACGTCTACAACTCGCCGGGCGACTGCGGCTACACGCGGCGCGTCGACGTCTTCAAGCCGGTGATCGCCGCGGTCAATGGATGGGCCGTGGCGGCCGGCCTCGAGAACGCGCTGCTCGCCGACATCCGAGTCGTCGCCGAAAACGCGGTCTTCGGCGCGCTCGAGCGGCGCTGGAACATCGTCGCCGGCGACGGCATGACCGTGCGCCTGCCGCTCACCGTCGGCTACGCGAAGGCAATGGAGATGATCATCACCGGGCGCCCGGTCGACGCGACGGAGGCTCTTCGCATCGGGCTCGCGAACGAGGTCGTGCCCGAGGGCGGGGCGCTCGACCGCGCCCTCGAGCTGGCGCGTGAGGTAGCCGCCCTACCCCAGGGCGCGATCCGCTCCGACAAGGAGACGATGGTCCGCAACGTCGGCCGGACCTACGAGGAGCAGCTGCGCACCGAGCTCGAGATGACCCTCTCCATGTTCCTGCGCCGCGACTCGCACTCCATCGGCGCGTCCGCCTTCAAGGAGGGGCGCACGCCCGAGTGGCCGCACCACGGCCTCTAGAGCCGGTCCGCTAGTCGCGCGGGGCGTAGCGGTGGTGGAGCATCAGGTCGTTGCCGTCCGGGTCGGTGAAGAACGCCATGTGGCAGACGCCGGTGTCGAAGGTCTCGCCGATGAACTCCACGCCCTTGGCCTCGAGCTCGGCGCGGGCGGCGGCGACGTCGTCGACGTGGAGCGCGAGGTGCCCGTTCTTCTGCGGGGCGAACTCGCGGCCGAGCCTCTCCGGGGCCCAGATTCCGAAGCAGGTGTCGCCGACCCAGAACTCGTACCGGGCTTTGTCGTCGGGCCGCAGGCCGAGCGTTTCGATGTAGAAGGCGCGGCTGCGGTCGGGGTCGCGCGAGGGTACCGCGACGAAGTCGAGCTTCTCGATCGCGCTCATGCCGGTTGCGCCGCCCCGTGCGTGCCCTTCGCGGCGTCCACGAGCGCCCGCACCTCGGCCTCGCGTCCCTCGCGAAGCAGCTCGACCGGGTCGGGCTCGCCGTTGACGATGCCCTCGAAGAACTCCTTCCGGTCCTGGTAGGTGGGGAGCGTGGCCTTCGCCCATCCGCGGACCTCGTTGAGGATCTCCGCCAGCCTCGCATAGGGCTCGCCGTACGCCTCCGCTATCTCGCGCTTCATGCGCTTGGCGAGCGCCGGAGAGGCCCCGGCCGTCGAGATGGCGATGGCGAGCGAGCCGTTGCGGACGATCGCCGGGAGAATGAAGTTGCAAAGCGGCGGCACGTCGACGACGTTCACCAGCATCGCCCGGCGCTCGGCGCCGTCGTAGACGGAGATGTTGACGTCGGTGTCCGCGGTCGCCGCGATCGCGAGGAAGCGGCCGTCGAGGTCCGGGTCGCGGAACTCACGCCGCTCCCAGGCGATCGAGCCCTCGGCGGCGTACGCCTCGAGCTCGGGCACCGCGGCGGGCGCGACCAGGGTCACGTCGCCGTCGCAGGCCAAAAGCCCCTCGACCTTCTCCAGCCCGACCTCGCCGCCGCCGACGACCAGGCACGGGCGGCCCGACAACCGCAGGCAGGCGATGTAGAGCGGGGTGTCCATGAGGCCGGCGACGCACGACTGGTCGCAGATCCCCTTGCGGAGCTGGCAGACGCACTCCTTGCCGGCGTAGGCCTGAGCGGGCATCGATCCGAAGGGTAGAGGCCGGCGGGTTCCGGCGGAGCCCCTGGCCGCGTGGCCAGGGCCCCGTTTATCCTTGGCGCCGATGACGCTCGCCTCGCCGCCGGAGCTCACCAGCAACCCGCTGAAGCGGATCCGCGGCGACCTTCAGGCCGAGCTCGCCGGCGACAAGTCGAACCTGCCGCCGGGGCCGCGGCACCCGAGCCTCGCGCGGACGGAGCTGATGCGGCGCGACCCGCTCGCCGTGCTGCTTCCCGCCTACGAGGAGTTCGGGCCGATCTTCTCCATGCGGTTGTTCCACTCGCTGATCGTCTTCATGCTCGGGCCCGAGGCGAACCGCTTCATCCTCGTCACCGACCGCGAGAAGTTCCGCTGGCGCGACGGGAGCCTCGGCGACCTGGTCCCCCTGATCGGCGACGGCCTGCTGACGACCGACGGCACCTACCACGATCGCGCGCGGGAGATCATGGTGCCGGCCTTCCATCGCGAGCGCGTGGCGGCGGCGGCGGCCGTGATGTTCGAGGAGGCCGATCGAGGTCTCGACGCCCTCCGTCCCGGCGCTCGCGTCGATCTCTACGACTGGACCCGCCACGTCGCGATGCGGGTCGCGATGCGAGCGCTCTTCGGGCTCGACCCGGACAGCGCCGGAGTCGACGTCGCTGCGACCTTCGAGCGCGGCCTGGCCTTCTACGAGCGCGAGTACTTCCTCCAGGTTCTTCGCGGCCCCGCGAGCCCCTTCGCGCGCCTGCGCCAGGTCAGGCGGGTGCTCGACGGGCTCATCCTCGACGAGATCGCCCGCCGCCGCGCGGGCGGGCTCGGCGAGGACATCCTCAGCGTCCTCATCGAGGCGACGGACGATCAGGGCCTCGGCCTCACCGACGAGCAGATCCGCGACCAGGTGCTGACCCTGCTGTTCGCCGGTCACGACACGACGACGTCCACCGTCGCCTTCCTCTTCTACGAGCTCGCGCGAGCCCCGGAGTGGGCCGAGCGCCTCGCGATCGAGCAGGACCGAGTCGCCCCGGCCCGCGAGCCCACCGCGGCCGAGTTATTCGGCGAGATGCCGGAGCTGGGGGCGGCCGTCGACGAGACGCTCCGCCTCTACCCGCCGGCATGGATCGGCCCCCGCCGCGCCGAGGTCGACTTCGAGTTCGGCGGCTACTCGGTCCCGGCGGGCTATCCCGTCAACTACTCCTCGTGGGCGAGCCACCACCTCGCCGACGTGTTCGACGATCCCCACGCCTTCCGGCCGGAGCGCCTCCTCGGCGAGGCACGCGCTCGAATCCCGAAGGGCGCGTACGTGCCGTTCGGCGGCGGGCCGAGGATCTGCATCGGAATGCGCTTCGGCGAGCTCGAGGTGCGCGCGATCACGGCCGCGATCCTCAAGCGGTTCCGACTCGATCTCGAGCCCGACTGGGAGCTCCGCGTGCGCCAGATGCCGACCCTCTCGCCCCGCGGAGGCCTGCCGATGCGCGTCCGCTCCGTCTGAGCGTCATTCCGATCGGATAGGGTCGCGCCCGATGGAGGGAAGGAGCTGGATCGGGCCCGCTCTTGGCGGTATCGGTCTCATCATCGGCGTGCTCGCTCTCGTCATCGCCCTGAACGCCAAGAACACGGGTGACGACGCTGCGACGAAGGCGCAGCTTGCGAAGCTGCAGAGCTCGCTCACGAGCGCGAAGACCACCGCAGCCGTCCAGGCGCACCGGATCGCGAAGAGCCAGGCTGCGAACGCGGCGAACAGGGCGGCAAACGCGAGGGCTCAGGGTGAGGCGGGCAAGGCTCGTGCCGAGGCGAACAAGAACGAGGCTCAAGCTTCGGTCGACGCAACCGACATCAAGCGCATCGACCGCGAGACGACGTCGCTGCAGCGGCAGATCAACGGCCTCTCGAACGAGCTCACGACCGTCAGCGACAAGCTCACCGGCCTGACGAACAAGGTCGCTCGGCTGGCCAACAAGGTCAACCGGCAGCACAAGTAACCGCCTCCCGCGTGCGCGATCCTGCGCTGAAGGGCCGCCACATCAGAATCCGCCGTGTCCTCGCGGACGCGTGGCGGCTCAACTGGGCGCGCTTCGGGTTCCTGCTCGCGGCCGCGTTCGCGGTCTTCGTCCCCGTCGGCTTTGTCGAGGCCCTGGAGCTCCACGAGGTGCAGACGGGCGACATCGACATCGTCCGAGTGATTGCCGTTCTGCTCGTCGCCGGACTCTTCACCGCGGTCACCCTCGTCGGGGAGGTGCTGTACAGCGGCATCGTTGCCGCCGTCGTCAAGGAGGACCGGGGCCACGCCACCCACCCGCTCGGCAAGCTCGTGCGCTCGCTCCCCTATGGCCGCCTGATCGCCGCTGACCTTCTCTTCGTCGTCGTGGTGGCGCTCGGCTTCATTGCGCTGATCGTCCCGGGCTTCCTCTTTCTCGCCTGGTTCTGCCTCGCCGCGCCGGTGATCGAGGTGGAGCGGATTTCGGTGCGCCGGGCCTTTGGGCGCAGCCGCGCCCTCGTCCGGCGCGACCTCTGGAGGGCGCTGGCGATCGTGATCGTCGTGTCCATCGTCAGCGATCTGCTCGAGAAGGGCATCGCGGACCTCGTCGCGACCGAGCTCGGCCATTCCCTGATCGACCGCTGGATCGAGTCGACCTTGGCGGGGATGATCACGGCGCCGATCTTCGCCTTCCCGATCGTCGTCCTCTACTTCGAGCTCGTGGCGCTCGGCGAGCCGCCCGCGACGAGCTCCGGCACGGTCACGAACCCATAGCCCTCGGTGGAGGCGCGGTCGAGGATCGCCTGGGTGGCGGCCAGCGTCTTCGAGCGATCCGCCCCGACCCCGTGGTCGGACCCGTCGTGGAGGAGCACGATGTCGCCGCCTCGCGCCCGCAGGCCGCGGCGCCCGATCGCGCGCGCGGTCGTGGTGCGGCGCCAGTCGAAGCAGGTGATGGACCACATCACGGGCGCGTAGCCCCGCTCGGCGAGGGTGCGGAGGGTCCCGGGCCGGCGGCGGCCGTAGGGCGGCCGCATGATCGCCCGCCCATCGATTTCGGCGAAGCTCGCCCCGGCCGCCTCGACGGCCTCCCTCGTGCGGTCGAGCTCGGCGCGGAGCGTCGAGTCCGCGGTGGTGGGCAGAGAGGGGTGTGACCAGGTGTGGTTGCCGAGCGCGTGTCCCCGTGCGGCGATCTCGCTCACGAGGCCGGGCTCGGCCGCCGCGAACCTGCCGATGACGAAGAAGGTGGCGCGAGCCTCGTGGCGGTCGAGGATCTCGAGCAGCTGCTCAGTCGCCGCCGGGTTCGGCCCGTCGTCGAAGGTGAGCGCGATCCGACGCTCGGCGCCGCGGACACGGCAGATCGTGGAGCCGTAGAGCTGCGAGGTGGGTGAGGCCGCGTGGTAGCACGCGAGGCCCACCGCTCCCGCGCCGGCGCCGAGGGCGGCCAGCCGGGCCGGCCTCATGAGCTCGGCGCGCCGCCGATGAGGTCCTGGAAGCGCTGATACCGGGCTCGCCCGCGCTCGTAGCGCTCCTGCGCCTTGGTCGCCTTGGGGCCACCGTCCGCGTAGCGGCGTCTCGCCCACCACGAACCGGGCTTGGCGAGGCGGATCGCTCCGATCAGCGAGATGAAGGGCGCGATCATCCCGGCGACCGCGAACAGGTACTTGCCCTTGAGCGCCGACAGGACCGCCAGGGAGAGGACGAGGGCGAGCACGAGTGCGATCGTGAGGAGGGAGCCGGTCTCCTCCTTGTTCACCGGCACCGCACCGAGGACGATCAGCCCACCGAGCAGCGCCGCGACCACGACGGCGTCGACGGACTTCCGGCCTTCGTCGGCCCAGTAGACGTCCTCGAGGTGGAGCCACAGCGCGTACTCGTCGAGCGTCAGGCCGGCGCCGATCCCGAAGACGACGGCGAGGATCTCGAACCAGGGCTCGCCCGGGCGCAGCGCGAACTCGAGAAAGCCCGCCGCCATCATCATCACGATGCCGAAAACGAGGTGGTGGATGTGGAGCTCGCCGGTCGTGACGCTGCCGGGCCACCATGGGACCTTCGGACTGCGCATCAGGCGCGCGCTCGTGCGGATGAACGCGAACGCCCCGAGCATGCCCGCCAGGACCAGGATGGCGGAGAGCTGCCGGGGGTTCTGTGGGCTGAAGTCGACCCTGAGCGTCAGCGCGGCGAGTGGCAAACCGAGGCGATCGTACTCAGAGCGTCATCTTCGACCCCTCGAAAACCCCCTGCTACTCTCGCCGTCCGATCGGCGGGGCATGGTTCCCCGCCGTTGATTTGAGCGGAAGGGCTCGTCCCGGAGGGCACCCGATGCGCCTCATCATCACTGAGAAGAACAACTCGGCGAAGAAGATCGCCGAGATTCTGAGCGGCGGTTCGGCGAAGGCCGACGCCACGTACAAGGTGCCGTTTTACGCCTGGTCGGACGGTGACGGCGATCAGATGACCGTGGGCCTCAAGGGCCATGTGATGGGGGTGGCGTTCCCCGACGGCTACTCGAACTGGCAGGAGACGGACCTCCACGACCTGATCGACGCCGACCTCGTTCCCGAGCCCACCGACAAGAACGTCGTCAAGGCGGTCCGCAAGCTCGCCAAGGACGCGAGCGAGGTCGTGATCGCCACCGACTACGACCGCGAGGGCGAGCTGATCGGCCTGGAGGCGCTGGCGCAGGTGCTCGAGGTGAACCCGGGCGTCGCGGGCGAAGCGCTCTCCGAGCGCCCGCCGGTCAAGCGCGCCCGCTACTCGGCGCTCACCAAGGAAGAGATCGAGCGCGCCTTCTCCAATCTCGACGAGCTCTCCTACGACCTCGCCTACGCCGGCGCCGCGCGCCAGGACATCGACCTGATCTGGGGCGCCACGCTCACGCGCGCGGTCTCGCTGGCGACCCGGCGCTTCGGGTCCAACTTCCTCTCGGTCGGCCGCGTCCAGAGCCCAACGCTGGCGCTGGTCGTCGAGCGCGAGCTCGAGCGTCGCGCACACGTGCCGAAGCCCTACTGGGAGCTCTTCGCTCGCTTTGCGCATCGCGACGGCGCGTTCGAGGCGCACCACGCGACCGACAAGTTCTGGGACAAGCGGGAGGCGGAGCAGGCGCTGGCCGGGACCCAGAGCCCCGGCGTGGTCGCCGAGGTGAGCTCGCGGCGCAACTCGCGCAAGCCGCCGACGCCGCTCAACACCACGGCCTTCACAACCGACGCCTCGAGCCGCCTGGGGATCACCCCCGCGGCGGCGATGCGCATCGCCGAGGACCTCTACATGGACGGGTTCATCTCCTATCCGCGGACCGACAACACCGTCTACCCGAGCTCGCTCAACACTCGCGAGCTCGTCTCGTCACTCGTCCGGATCGGAGACTTCAAGGCCGCCGCGCCGCTCCTCGAGGGTGAGCTCACCCCGACCCGCGGCCGCAAGGAGACCACCGACCACCCGCCGATCTACCCCACCCAGGCGGTCTACCCGAACGCCCTGGACGGCTCCAAGCGCCGCGTCTACGAGCTCGTCGTCCGCCGCTTCCTCGCCACCTTCTCGGCGCCGATGATCACGGAGTCGACGCGCGCTGACATCGACGCCGGGTCCGAGCGCTACTTCGTGCGGGGATCGGTCGTGGTCGATCCCGGGTACGCCGCGATCTACACCTACGCGCGGTCTTCCGACGAGGAGATCCCGAAGCTCGAGTCCGGTCAGGAGCTTCCGCTCGACGGCGACCCGTGGATGATCGACAAGGAGACCCAGCCCCCGTCGCGCATCAGCCAGGGCAAGCTCGTCGAGCTGATGGAGGAGCGCGGCCTCGGGACGAAGGCGACCCGCGCCGACATCATCCAGAAGCTCTACGACCGCGGCTACGTGTTCTCCAACCCGCCGGAGCCGTCGGAGACCGGGATCGCGATGTACAAGGCCTTCCACCGGTTCGTGCCGCGCATGGCGACGCCGGAGATGACCGCCGAGCTCGAGCAGGACATGGACGAGATCGCGGCCGGCAAGACCTCGAAGGACGAGGTGCTGAAGGTGAGCCGCGAGATGCTCCACTCGACGACGGCCGCGCTCGAGGACAAGCGCGAGGACCTCGCGAAGGAGATCTGGGCCGGGATGGACGAGGACAAGTTCCTCGGCCCGTGCAAGGTCTGCGAGGAGGCTGGGCGCAAGCGCGAGGATGGGTCGCCGAACCGCCTCCGCGTGATCGAGCTCAAGGGTGGCAAGCGGATGTACGGCTGCGAGGGCTGGAAGCGCGACGACCCCGACTCGCCCGACTCCTGCTCGGTCTCCGGCCCGCTCCCCGGCCGCGGCTATGAGCTCTGGCGCCTCGAGGAGAGCTGCTCCATCTGCGGCGAGATGCCCCGGCTCACCGTCAAGGGCTTTCGCGGCCGGCCCTGGAAGCTGTGCCTGAACGACGACTGCCCGTCGATGGTCGAGATGAGGCAAAAGCGGGAGGAGCGCCAGAAGGCCCGGGAGGCGAAGGAGGCCGCGAAGGCGAACGGTGCTTCGGCCGACGAGGCCGATGCCGGCAAGCCCGCGCGCACGCCGGGCAACGGCCGTCGCGCTCGGCGGAAGAAGCCCTCGCCCGGGACCGCGCGCACGAAGCGCGCCGGCTCGGGCACCCGCAAGTCGTAGGCCGCCGTGTTCGTCACCCTCGAGGGGATCGACCGCTCGGGCAAGACCACGCAGGCGGCGCGCGTGGCCGCGGCGCTGGGGGATGACTCGCTGCTGCTTCGCGAGCCGGGCGGGACGGCGGCCGGGGAGCGGATGCGTGCGCTGCTCAAGGACCCGGGTGTGGAGCTCGACCCCCGCGCCGAGGTGCTGCTCTTCTGCGCCGCGCGCGCGGAGCTCTGCCGGCGGGTCATCATCCCGGCGCTCGCTGAGGGTCGCGACGTGGTCTGCGATCGGTTCATCGACTCCACCGTCGCCTACCAGGGAGCGGCGCGCGGCCTGGGGGCCGACCTCGTCGAGCGTCTCAACGAGGTGGCGATCGCCGAGGCCGTCCCCGACCTCACGCTGCTCCTTCGGATCGACCCCGCCCACGCCGCCGATCGCGGCCAGCAGCGCCTTGCGGCAGGGGCGGCGGACGGCGCCGACCGCTTCGAGTCCGCGGGAATCGAGCTCCAGCAGCAGGTGGCCGAGGCCTACGACGAGCTCGCCGCGCGCCACCCGGAGCGGATCGTCACGATCGACGCCACTGGAAGCGTCGACGAGGTCTCCGGGAGGCTGATGGCGGTGCTCGCGGACCGCGGCCGTACCCCCGCATGACGGCGGCCGCCGAGCTCCCCGAGGCGCTATCCGCGGCGACGGAGAACCAGGCCGGGGCGGCGGCTGCGCTCGCCGCGGCCCTGGCCTCTCCCTCGCATGCCTACCTGTTCAGCGGGCCGCGCGGGGCAGGAAAGGCCGCGGCGGCACGGGCCTTCGCCGCTGAGCTGCTCGCGATCGGTGCCGCGGAGCCCGCCGACGCGCGGAGGCGCGCCCTCGCGGTTCCGCCGGCCCATCCCGACCTCGCGTGGGTGAGCCCGCCCGGGATCCAGCACCTGGTCGACGAGATCAGGGCCCGCGTGATCGCGGCGGTCGCGTACCGCCCGTTCGAGGGAGAGCATCGCGTCTTCGTGGTCGAGGCCGCGGAGGCGATGGCCGAGGAGAGCCAGAACGCCCTGCTGAAGACCCTGGAAGACCCGCCACCGTACGCGCACGTCCTGCTGCTCTCGAGCGAGCCGGCGGGGCTCTTGGAAACGGTTCGCTCGCGCTGTCAGCCGATCCGCTTCGCAGCGCCCCCTCTCGGCGCCGCCATCGAATCGCTGGAGCGGGCGGGCCTTGGATCGAGCGGCGAGGAGCGGCGCGCCGCCGCCAGGCTCTCCGGCGGCGACGGGGCCCGGGCCGCGGCGCTGCTCCAGCCTCCGGCGAGCGAGCTGCGCCCCGCAGCGGCCGCGTTCGTGGGCGCGGCACGGCGCGGCGAGATCTCCGCGGAGGAGTGGGCTGCTCTGCTCGACATCGCGGGCGAGGCGGGCCGCGAGGCGGGGGCCGCCGCTCAGTCGGAGCTCGAGCGCGCTGCCGAAGAAGAGGGGGTGAAGCGGTCAGCGCGCGAGGGCGAGGAAGCTGTGCGCCGCGCCTCCCGCCGCGCGCGGACGGAGGCGCTCGATCTCGGCCTTGCGCTTGTGTGCGCGTGGCTGCGAGACCTCTCGGCGGTGGCCGAGGGCGCGGGCGAGCTGGCCCTCAACGGCGACCGGCGTGAAGAGCTGTCCGACCAGGCTCAGGGCCTCGACCCGCGCGCCGCCCGCCGCGCGGCCGAGCTCGCCATGGACGTCCGCCGCCGTCTCACGGTGAACGTGGGCGAGGAGCTCGCGCTCGAGGCGCTCGCGTTCCGCGTTCAGGCGCTGCTGGAGCCGGGCGTGGGAATAGCGACGTGAGCAGCCACTTACACTAGGCCGCGTGTCGAGCGCGACCGCGCAGGAGGGCCAGGTCAGGCCCACGCGGCGCCTGTTCGGCGTCAGGCTCTACCTCGCGCTCGCGTTCGCGGCGGTCGCGCTGATCGCCGCGGGCCTCTCCTACGTGCTCGCGAGCGGCTCGAGCGAGAGCGCCGCGCGGCACAGCTCGAGCGAGATTGCGGTGGGTAGGACCGTCCGCCTCGCTGACGCCGCCGGGGTGGTTCCCTCGGCCAAGACGCCCAGGGTGGTGGGCGAGCGGACCGATCCCAACTTCGCTGCCTGGGCGCTCAACGCGAGCGGAAAGCTCCTCACCCCGAGGGTGTCCGAGGGTGTGTCGCTGGGCGAAGTGCCCCGCCGCCACGCCTCGACGACTGCGGCGCTGGAGGGCGGCCGGGCGGTGAAGGACCTTCCCGGGTCGGTAACGGTGGTCTCGCTCCCGGTCTTCCGCAAGGGGCGGCTCGCCGGCGCCGTGCTCACCCGAGCCGCCCGTGCCGACGCAGTGGACCGCGCGCTTCGCTCGCTCCGGGGCCATCGTCTGACGGCGACGATCGTCGCCGTGGTCGTGGCCGTCGTGCTCGGCGCATTGATCGCCAGCGCCATCACGACGCGGGTCAAGAGCCTCGCCGAGAGCGCCGCGCGGATCTCCGAGGGCCGGCTCGACGATCCGCTCCACGGCCTGCGCGGGCGCGACGAGATCACCGACCTCGGCCGCGCCTTCGAGACGATGCGCATGGCACTGAAGGACACGTTCGGCGCGCTTCGGTCGGAGCGCGACCGCCTGACCGCGATCTTCGAGGCGCTCGACGACGCGGTCATCGTCGCGGGGCCGGAGGGCGAGTCGCGGTTCCGCAATCCCGCGGCCGACGACCTCGTCCTCGCCGACGGGCGCGTCATCGAGGCCCTGATGCCCTGGTTGCGGCGTGCCTTCGTGCGCGGCTCCGCCGAGCACGACGGGATTCAGGTCGGCAGCCGGGTCTACGCGCTGAGCGCCCGTGAGCTGCCGACCGAGGGGAGCGCGCTGATGGTGGTCCGCGACCGCACCGAGGAGCTGCGGCGCGAGATCGCCGAGCGGGAGTTCGTCTCCAACGCCGCCCACGAGCTCCGCAACCCGATCGCCGGCCTTTCCGGGGCAATCGAGGTCCTGCGGGCAGGCGCCAAGGACGACCCCTCCGCGCGCGAGCATTTCCTCTCGCGGCTCGCGGCCGACGCCGATCGCATGACGCGCCTCACGGAGGCGCTCCTGACCCTGGCGCGGGTGGACGCGGTGGGGGAGCGCGGAACCGAGCCCATCGACGTCGCGCTCTCGGTCGAGGATGCGAGCCAGGCCGTCACCCCGCCCGAGGGCGTGGAGCTCGTGTGCGAGGTCGAGGCGGACCTGGCCGCCGAGGGCGACTCGGTGTTGCTCCGTCAGGTTCTCGTCGGCCTGCTCACCAACGCGTTCAAGAACACGCCGGAGGGAGGCGCGGTTACGCTTCGAGCTCGCCGCGCCGACGAAGAAGGGGTCTTGATCGAGGTCGCTGACACGGGTGCGGGCATCGCCCGCGAGGACATCGACCGTATCTTCGAGCGGTTCTACCGCGGCTCGGGAACCCTCCAGCAGGAGGGCTTCGGCCTCGGCCTCTCGATCGCGAAGCGGATGGTCGACGTGATGGGCGGGGAGATCGGCGTCGACTCGGAGCTCGGCCGGGGCAGCATGTTCTGGGTTCGGCTGAGCGCCGCCAAGCCTGCGGCGACCCCGGTGGCGTAGGGATGAGCTCCGGGCGCATACTCGTCGCCGACGACGAGACCTCGGTCCGCGACGCGGTGGGCTATGCGCTGCAGCAGGAGGGCTTCGACGTCACGCTCGCGGTCGACGGCGACGATGCCGAGCAGAAGCTCGAGGGCGACGGGAATCGCTTCGACCTTCTCGTCCTCGACATCATGATGCCCGGGCGGAGCGGGCTCGACCTGTGCCGCGACGTACGCGCGCGGAGCCCCGTGCCGATAATTCTCCTCACCGCCAAAGACGCCGAGGTGGACAAGGTCGTCGGCCTCGAGGTCGGAGCCGACGACTACGTGACGAAGCCGTTCTCCGTCCGCGAGCTGCTCGGGCGGGTGCGCGCGCAGCTTCGCCGCCGCGAGCTCGACCGCAGCTCCTCGGCGAGCGAGGCGAAGACGATCGAGGCCGGCTCGGTGCGAATCGACCTGGGGCGCCATCTCGTCACCGTTCGTGGCCAAGCGGTGAACCTGACCCGCTCCGAGTTCCAGGTGCTGCGACTGCTGGCGGAGCGGCCCGGGCAGGTGTTCAGCCGCCTCGAGATCATGGAGGAGCTCTGGCAGTCGGAGTTCTCCGGCGATGTTCGCGCATGCGACGTGCACATCTCGAACCTCCGCCAGAAGGTGGAGCGCGACCCGCAGGACCCCGAGCTCGTGCTGACGGTGCGCGGGGTCGGCTATCGCCTCGCCGAGTCGGCCTGAGTCAGCGCAGGATCTCGACGAGCAGGACCCAGGCTGTGGCCACGCCGCCCACCGTGGCGCCGATGATGCCGCCGGCGACCCAGTAGAGGCCGCCCCCGGACTCCGCCAGCAAGCTGACGCCGCCGATGAAGATCGGAATCGTCCCGATCGCGGCGATCAGCATCCGGCCCGCAAGCCAGTCCAGATGCTCCGCTGCGTGGGGCAGGCTCGCGAACGTCTGGCGCGTGATCAGAGCGGCGAAGACAAGCCCCACGAGCAGGAGCTCGACCCCGAGCGCGGTCCGGCTCTGACCCGGGATCAGCCCGATGATCGAGACGATCACGACGCTGAGCAGGAGGAGCACGGTCGCCAGAGCACGCGCGGCGACCCCCTCCAGCCTCAGGATCCGCTCGATGTTGATCGAGACCGCGACGAAGACCAGGCCGGCGAGCGCCGCGGAGGCACCGGCGGCGGCGACGAAGAGATCGGTCCATTCGGCTGGGTCGTAGGCGGTCAGCGCGCGGATCCTATGAGCCCCGAACTACACTGCGACGCTGCGCCGGCGTAGCTCAGCTGGTAGAGCACTTCACTCGTAATGAAGGGGTCAGCGGTTCGAGTCCGCTCGCCGGCTTGAGATGCGTGACAACGTCGAGTTGATCGAGTCCCTCTGGGACGCCTTCAGCCGCGGCGACCTCGACAAGGTCGCCGGGGGCGTTGCCGACGACGGCGAGATCGTCTTCCCGGACACGGTGCCTTGGGGAGGGACCTACCGCGGTCCGGACGGATGCCTTGAGGCGTTCGAGCGTCTCGGCTCGTATTTCTCCGACTTCAAGGCGAAGCCGGAGATGATCCTCGGGGCCGATGACGACCATGTCGTGGTCGTCGTCAACGCCACCGGCCGCGGCAAGGGCGGGCGGCTCGACGCCCGCGTCGTCTGGCTCTACCGGCTGCGCGACGGCAGGGTCGTGCGCGGGGAGGCGTTTCCCGACACCGCCGCGGTCCTCGAGGCGATCGGCTGAGCGCCCTCTCGGTCGTCGTCGTCACGCACCGGAGCCGCGACGCGGTGGAGCGGACGCTTCCCGCTCTCGCGGCCGAGCTGACCGAGGCCGATGAGCTGATCGTCGTCGACAACGACTCCGGCGACGGCACCGTCGAGGCGGTGCGCGAGCTCGTTCCCGCGGCAACGGTCGTTGAGACCGGCGAGAACCTCGGCTACGGCGGCGGCAGCAACCGCGGCGCCGCGGTCGCCACCGGGGAGCTCCTGGTCTTCCTCAATCCCGACGCCGCTCCGGCACCGGGGTTTCGGGACGCGATCGCAAGGCCGCTTGCCGAAGGGCGGCACTGGGCGGCCTGGCAGGGAGTCGTCACCGCGGAGGACGGGCGGATCGTGAACACTCGCGGCGGGGTCGTCCACTTCACCGGGATCGCATGGGCCGGCGGGGCGGGAGACGCGTTCGAGGAATCCGCGCTCGCCGCCCTCCCGGAGCCCGGCTTCGTCTCGGGCGCGTGCCTCGCCGTTCCGCGCGAGCGCTTCGAGGCGGTCGGCGGGTTCGCGGAGGACTTCTTCCTCTACCACGAGGACGTCGATCTGTCCCTGCGGTTGCGGCTCGTGGGCGGGCGCCTCGGCGTCGAGCCCACGGCGCGCGTGGATCACGAGTACGAGTTCGAGAAGGGCCCGGTCAAGTGGCGCGGCCTCGAGCGCAACCGGTGGGCAACGGTCATCCGCACCTACCCGGGGCCGCTGCTGGTCGCGCTCGTCCCGGCTCTGGCCGCCACCGAGCTCGCCCTCCTGGGCGCATCGCTGGCAGGGGGCTGGATGGCTCAGAAGGTCGCCTCGTGGGGCGACGTGGTCCGCGCGCTGCCGAAGCTCTTGCGGGAGCGAAGCGCGATCCGCGCGGCTCGGCGAATCGACACGGCGCGCTTCGCGGCGGGCCTCACCGCCGACCTCGACTCGGCCTACCTCGGCGCCGCCGGGCGCTCGGGGGTTCTGCGGTCAGCCCTTCGCGCCTACTGGCGGGTCGCCCTCGCGCTTCTCGGCTCCCGCTGAGGCCTCGGACCCGGGGCCGTTGGGCCCGGTGCCGTTCGCGCTCCGCGCACGCAGCTCGTGGTCGAGCCGAGCGACCTCCTGGGCGAGGATCTTGGACTCCTCCGCGAGGCGGGACGTGGCAACGGAGAAGTGCAGTAGGAGGATGAAGATCACCCCGAGCGCCGCGAGGAAGAGGGCGTTCGCCGGAACGGCGATTCCGACGAGGTCGGCGACGTCGGCGAGGAGGCCGCGCCAGACCGCGAAGATCAGCAGGACGATCGCAAAGATCATCCAGAGCAGGGCGTAGCGCTCGGCCAGGCGGCGCCTGCGTACGAGCTCGAGGACGACGCCGAGCATGATCGCCGTCACGATGAGGGCGACGATCTGGACCCTGGTGTCGACGCCCGAGTGGGCGGCGAACGGGATCACGTTCCGGGAGCCGCGCTCTCCGCGCTGGCCGCGGTCGCGGCGCCGGCCGTGACGGGCTCGCCCTCGGGCCGGTCGGGATCGTTGCCCATGAGCGGGCTCGGGCGGCGGCGGAAGAGGCCGACGAAGATCGACAGCAGCACCTTCGCCATGTAGTAGGCGCTCCGGGGGTAGTCGATGGAGCTGCGGCCGAAGCCGCGCGCGTTCATCCGCACCGGAACCTCGTGGATGCGGAGCCGGTGCGCGTTCAGCATCAGGATCGCCTCGACCTCGGGATAGTCGTGCGGATAGTCGCGCGCGAAGAGCTCGATGCCGCGGCGGTTGGTGATGCGGAAGCCTGAGGTCGGGTCGGTGATGCGCTGGCGGCAGATCACCGTGAGGACGACCGAGAAGATGAGGTTGCCGACCCGGCGGCCGATCGGGACCTTGTAGCCGGGGTCGCCGCGGAAGCGGCTGCCGCACACCATGTCCGCCTGGTTGCCCTTCGTCTTCAGCTTGGCGAGCAGCTCGGGCAGGTAGCTCGGCTTGTGCTGGCCGTCGCCGTCGACCTGGGCAGCGACGTCGTAGCCCTGCCGCAGCGCGTACTTGAAGCCGGATTGGACCGCACCGCCGATTCCGAGGTTGAACGGGTGGCTGATCACGGCGGCGCCCTCCGCGCGCGCCTCCGCCGCGGTCGCGTCGGTCGAGCCGTCGTCGACCACGACGACGTCGAAGTCCGCGACGCGCTTGATGTCCCGGACGACACGGCCGACCATTCCCTCCTCGTTATAGGCGGGGACGATCGCGAGCTTGCGAAGCTGGGAGTGCGCTTTGGCTGCCATCGGCGTGGACGGCGCGAGCATGAGCGCCGGGTGGGGTTGCGCTCAGGGTAGCGCCACCATCTCACCTGCCGCCCTCGCCCTCGCCCCTGTGAAGGAGGATCTGCTCGCGCTCGGCGAGGCGGTTGCCGCGGCGAAGCTCGGCCTCGTGCTGGCGGCGGACCTCGTCCTCGGTCTCCGGCTCGAGCGGCGGTGCGGGCGTCGGCTCGCCGTCCTCCCCGAGCGCGACCATCGTCAGGTAGGCGGTGGAGGTGTGCCGCTTCTCGCCCGTTCGAGGGTTCTCCGCGTCGACCCGCACGCCCACCTCCATCGAGCTGCGCCACACGGCGTTGACCGTCGCGCTGCACGAGAGGAGCTCCCCGATGTTCACCGGCGATGTGAACGTCATGCGGTCCATCGTCGCGGTGACGACTCGGCATCCCGAATGGCGCACCGCCGCGACGCCGGCGGCCTCGTCGCAGAGCTTCATGACGACGCCGCCGTGGACGAACCCCGCCGAGTTCGCGTCGCCGATCCCCATCCACCTGATCAGGTAAGAGCGGGAGTCGGTGGGCGTCTTGGCGTCCACGCCTCGATCCTATTGCCGCCTAGGCTTGGCCGATGAGCGCGACGCTCGAGGACCTCGAGCGCGGGATCACGCGGTGCCGCCGCTGCCCGCGGCTGGTTGCGTGGCGAGAGGCCGCCGCGGAAGATCCGCCCAAGCGCTACCGCGGAGAGCGCTACTGGGCGCGGCCCGTGCCGGGGTTAGGCGACCCGCGTGCGCGCCTCGTCATCGTCGGTCTTGCGCCCGCCGCCCACGGTGCGAACCGGACGGGGCGGATGTTCACCGGCGACCGCTCGGGCGACTGGCTCTACGCGGCCCTTCACCGCGCCGGGCTCGCCAACCAGCCGACCGCGACCAGCGCCGACGACGGCCTCGAGCTCCGTGGCGCGTTCATCGCCGCAGTCAACCGCTGCGCGCCGCCCGCCAACAGGCCGACGCCGGCAGAGCGCGACAACTGCCTTCCATATCTCGTCGAGGAGCTACGCCTGCTCGACGAGGCGCGCTCGATCCTCGCCCTCGGCGCCTACGCCTGGGACGGCGCGCTGCGGGCCGTCGCGGCGCTTGGGCACGAGGCGCAGAGACCCCGGCCCCGCTTCGGCCACGGGGCCGAGGCGGAGGCCGGCCCCTACAGGCTCGTCGGATGCTTCCACCCCTCCCAGCAGAACACGTTCACCGGCAAGCTCACCGAGGCGATGCTCGACGCCGCGATCGCCCGGGCCACCGCAGCCTCGAACGTCCCTGAGGGTGGCCCGTAGCCCCGAACGCGGGACGTTCGGGGGTGAATCAGAGGCCGGCCGGCACTCGCTCGGGGCGGGCGAGGCCATCGGCGCCGGGCTCGTCGGCGACCGCGCGGGCCACCTCCGCGGCGGAGATCCCCGCCATCTGGCGGTAGAACATCGCCTTTCCCTCCATGACCGGCATCGACGCGACGGCGCCGATGTTGCCCAGCCCGAGCACGCGGGTCCCGTTGGTGCAGATGGCGATGGTGCGGCCGATCGTGGTGTAGCGGTTGGCGAGCGCCGGCTCGTCGGCGATCATCGTGCAGACGCGGGCGACGCCCGGCGTGTACGCATCGTCCTGGAGGGTGCGCATCCGGTGCGCGACCTCGACGTTCAGCTTGCCGCCTTCGTGCGCTCGCACCGCCCGGTCGTAGTGGTCGATGACGCGCACGCCGTCGAGCTGACCGAGCATGCCCGCGACCGTCTTCGCCTCGCCGTGATCGGCGACCTCGATCGAGAGCTCTCGAATCGAGCGGTGCCGTCCGACCGAGACCGTCGTGATGTCGCCGATCAGCCCTTGGCCCTCCGCGACGCGCGTGCAAACCCGCGCGAGCGAGCCCACGGCGTGCGGCTGCTCGATCCGGTAGACGCAGTCGACCGCCACCCTGGCCGTAACCTAACCGGCCAAGTGTTCCCGCTCAACGTCCCGAACGTGCTGACGGTGCTGCGGATCGTCGCCGTCCCGGTACTCGTGGTCGTGCTGCTTGGCGCGATCCCCGGCGGCGACGCCGTCGCCGCGGTGGTGTTCGCGCTCGCGGCTCTCACCGATGGGCTCGATGGGTACATCGCGCGCTCGCAGGGCTCGGTGACGACGTTCGGCAAGCTCATGGACCCGCTCGCCGACAAGCTCCTGATCGTCGCCGCTTTGATCTCGCTCGTCTCGCTGGACCGGCTCGCGGCCTGGGTGGCGATGGTGATCATCGCCCGTGAGATCGCGGTCACCGGGCTCCGGTCGCTGGCCGCCGAGCGAGGGGTGGTCATTGAGGCGAGCTGGCTCGGAAAGGTGAAGACCGCCCTGCAGGTCGCCGCGGTGCTGGCGCTCATCGCGGTCAATCCCTCGCCGGCGTGGGTGGACGCGCTCGTCTACGCCGCGGTGGCGGCGACAGTGATCTCGGGCGTCGACTACTTCTTCGGGCTGCGATCGATGCTCGCCGAGCAGGGTGCCTCGAGCCACTCGCGCTCGGTGACGTGACGGCCTGAGCGCTCGCCGCTCTCGAGCTCGGTGAAGACCTCGTCGAGAAGGCCGGTTCGCTCGGCCACGACGGAGTGGCGGTGGATGGTCTCGAGGTTCTCCTGCCTGGCGATGACGAAGCCACCGGCCCGAAGCTCGGGGTAGCGCTCGACGACCCGGCGGACCATCTCGCGCACGCAGTCCTCGACGAAGCGGGGACGGCGATGCGCCCGCTCCACGACCGAGACCTCGTCGGAGCGCTTCATCAGCTCGTAGATCTCGGAGCTCATCGACTGCTCGACGATGTGGAGGAGGTCGCGCGCGTCGATCTCGATCTCGGTGCCCTCGGGCCGCCCGATTCGCAGCGAGCCGATCCCGCGCTGGTTGTGGGTGGCGACCGGGACGGCCTCGAAGACGCGGCCGATCTCCTCGTCGCTGAAGCCATCGTCGACGAGCCGCTCCCGCGCGCGGCCCGCGACCAGGTCCTGGGCGCACGGGCAGGCGGTCATCCCCTGCGCCTCGACCCCGGTAAGGGTGCGCGTCCCCCGGAGCGAGGCCACGGCGGTGCCCAGCAGCGTGTAGATCTCCTGGGTCGGAATGTTCGAGACGGGAGCCGGCACGGTCTCCGGATAGCGGGCGGCGATGGTCACCTCGGCGCGCATCCCCTCCTGGCGCTCGAGGACGGTCTCCGCGATGTGGGCCGCGAGCTCCTCCGCGCGGAGCGTCTCACCGAGTACGACCGAGTCGATCGCCTCGTTCACGACCTCCTCGAAGCGCGACATGTGGACGCCGGCCTGGCTCGGGTCGAGGTCGACGAAGCACTCGACCTCGGCGAAATAGTGGTCGCCCGCGGCCTCGCGGCCGTTGCGCGACACCGCACCGCCCACGCGGATCACCTTCTCGACGCCGCGTACGCCGACCCGGGTCAGGCCGATTTCGGTCGAGGGCCGGCCGGCTTGGACGTCGGAGGAGAGGGGCGAAAGAAGGTCGGTGGTGTCGCTCACTGTCGCCTCGATTCGGTGGGAAACCGGTCGAGGACGCTGGCTCCTCGACCAGGGCAAGGTTAGCGATGGGTCTGCCTCGTCCCGCCCGGGCAGTGCCTATACTCGGCGGCCGCCGAAGGCGTTGGAGGAACGCAGGGGTGGCAGACAAGCGAGGAGCACTTCTCGGGGAAGAGGTTGGCGAAGTCGAAGGCGCCGGCCAGCCTGAGCGCAACCTCGGCGGCGAGGAGACCGGGATCCTCAGCGAGATCACCGAGCTTCGCGGCCTCGTCGAACAAGGACGCGAGCAGGGCTACCTGACCTTCGAGCAGATCGCGGCGACGCTCGAGGAGGTCGAGGTCTCCAAGGAGCAGGTGAGCCACCTCCACGCCCACCTGATCGAGCACGGCATCGACGTTCTCGCCGAGAACGGCGTCACCGCCTACAAGGAGGCGAAGGCGGAGGCCGACGGCGCGAAGAAGCCCGAGCTCGACCTCACCGTCGAGCCGAGCCTCGATTCGCTGCGTCTCTACCTACGCTCGATCGGGCGGGTGGAGCTGCTCACCGCCGAGGGGGAGGTCGAGCTGGCGAAGCGGATCGAGAAGGGCGACATGGCCGCGAAGCGGCACATGGTCGAGGCGAACCTCCGCCTCGTCGTCTCGATCGCCAAGGGCTACCTCGGGCGCGGGCTCACCTTCCTCGACCTCATCCAGGAAGGGTCGCTCGGGCTCATCCGCGCGGTTGAGAAGTTCGACTACCGCCGCGGGTACAAGTTCTCCACCTACGCCACATGGTGGATCAGGCAGGCGGTGACGAGGGCGATCGCCGACAAGGCGCGCACGATCCGCATCCCGGTCCACATGGTCGAGAAGCTCAACCGCGTCTCCCACGTGGAGCGCCAGCTCGTCCAGCGCCTGGGCCGTGAGCCCGAGCCGGCCGAGATCGCGGCCGAGCTTCGCTGCTCGGTTCGCGAGGTGCGCGACATCCTCCGTGTGGCGCAGATGCCCATCTCGCTCGAGAAGCCCGTGGGCGACGAGGACGACTCGGAGCTGGGCGACTTCGTCGCCGACGATGCCGGCGAGGAGCCCTACGAGGCGGCGACCGAGCATCTGCAGCGCGAGGACATCCAGCGCGCGCTCGACGCGCTGCCCGAGCGCGAGCGCCAGGTGATCGAGCTGCGCTACGGCCTTCGCGGGCACGAGCCGCTGACGCTCGAGGAGGTGGGCCGCGCCTTCGGCGTCACCCGCGAGCGCGTGCGGCAGATCGAGAACAACACGCTGAAGAAGCTGAAGCAACTCCCCGAGGCGCAGCGCCTTCGCGAGCTGGCCTGATCCCGGCCGGGGCGGGACGCCGTCGAAGTGACCGAGGCGCCGGTTTCGCCCGCGGCCTCGCGGGCTAGCTATGAAGGGCAGCTCAGGCCAACGAAGGAGAACGACGATGCCCGAGAACGCCGACGACGCCAAGGGGCGCATCAAGGAAGCGGCCGGGGACCTCACCGGCGACAAGGACCTCCAGCGCGAGGGCAAGATCGACCGGGCGGCGGGTTCCGCGAAGGAGAAGGTGGGCGACGCCGCGGACAAGGTGAAGGAAGCCGTCACCGGCGACGACAAGGAGTAGAGGCCTCAGGAGGCCTCGGCCCACACCGGAAGGCCGGCCTTCTCGAGGATGATGCGGCCCGGACCGTCGGCTCGCGCCCGGACGCAGTCACCATCGCGGAGACCGGCGGCGATCAGGGCCTCCTTCGGAAGCGTCACGCGACGCTTCTGATTGATGACGGCCTGGCCGGTCTTGCCGAGCCGTCGCTCGTACGTGCTCGGGCTTGAAGCGGGGCGTCTGCGTGGCCGAACGGGTCTCGGAGGAGTGGGGGAGGTGAGAATCGAACTCACTCAGCGCAGTGGCACCGATTTTACAGACCGGCCCGGCTCTCCTACTCCGGCGCTCCCCCGGAGCGGCGGCGCCTGATTCTAGCCTTGGGGCGCGGAGTCTCCGCCCCCGTTCGATCTCGAACTCAGCGTATTTCGGACCGCCCAGTGCGAGGCCTGATCGGCACTCGAGGACGGCTGTCGGGAGGAGCCATCGGCGCCCATCGGCTACGTGGACAAAGAGGAAGTCGCATCGCCCGGGCTCGAAGTGCTTGGTCAGGCCGCTCCAACTTTGGTTC
Organism: uncultured Actinomycetes bacterium; assembly: GCA_963771655.1. Taxonomy (GTDB): domain Bacteria; phylum Actinomycetota; class Thermoleophilia; order Solirubrobacterales; family 70-9; genus JAWVFM01. The sequence goes on from CAVYUG010000004.1 coordinate 639,197, forward strand.
CCGCCGCGGGTGGCGATCATTACCTTCCACCGACCACCATTCGCGTCCTGCGTGGAGGTCTTCACCTCGACCGAGAACAGGCTCCCCCCGAGCTCCGCGACGAGGTCGATGTCGGGGCTGTGAAAGACGGGCTTGAACACATTGGCGCCCTTCTCGGTCAGCCATGTCATTGCTGACAGCTCCCCGAGATCCCCCTGCTGCCGCGGTTCGCGCCGGAGCTCGGCGAAGCCCTCCCTAGAATCGAACCCGTGGGCAGGGACGCTCGACCGCCGTTCGGCCACGGCGCGCATTGCGGGGCGCTTTTCGCCGTCGTGCTCGCGATGATGGGCGCCTCGTGCGGAGGGGGCTCGGAGGCGTCGGCCACCGGGAACAAGGCCGCGCTTGCCCCGATCACGGTCAACGGCAACAACTTGGCCGACGCCACCACCGGCAAGCCGGTGCGGCTGCTCGGCGTCAATCGCTCCGGCACCGAGTACGCGTGCGCCCAGGGATGGGGCTTCGCCGACTCGCCCTACCCGAACGAGCCGGACTCGGCGGCCATGATCGACGCGATCCGCTCCTGGGGGGCGAACGCCGTCCGCGTGCCGCTCAACGAGGCCTGCTGGCTCGGCACCAACGGAGTCGCACCGGACCGGGGCGGGGCCGCCTATCAGGACAAGGTCCACGCCTACGTCAAAACGCTCGAGGCGGCCGGCCTCCATCCGATCCTCGATCTCCACAACGCCGATCCGGGCACGTACCCGGCCGGAAACGCGACCAACGGCCTGCGACCGATGCCCGACGCCAAGCACGCGATTCCCTTCTGGCGCCAGATTGCCCAGCGCTATGGGGCGGACCGCGCGATCGTCTTCGACCTCTACAACGAGCCAAACAGCGTCGGCTGGCGCTGCCTCCTCGAGGGCTGCAAGATCACCTCAGACGACTACCTCGGTGACGTCCCCGACTACCGCGCCGTGGGAACCCAGCGCCTGGTCGACGTCATCCGCGGCGCGGGAGCGACCAACGTGATCATGGTGCCGGGCATCCAGTGGACCGGCGACCTGTCCCTGTGGCTCCGGTATCGCCCGAGGGACCCCCTGCACCGCATCGCGGCCTCGTTCCACAACTACGAGGGCCACCTCGGCAACTGCCGGCGCTCCTGCTGGGACGCCACCGTGGCGCCCATCGCACGGAGCTTCCCCGTCGTCACGGGCGAGATGGGCGACGTCGACTGCGCCCACGACTACATCGACTCCTACATGCGCTGGGCCGACGGCCATCGCATCTCCTACCTCGGCTGGGCTTGGAACGCAACCGACGAAGGCGACGCCACCTGCCGCGGCGGGCCGTCGCTGATCCGCCGCTACGACGGCACGCCGACGAACTACGGCGTCGGCCTTCGCGACCACCTGCTCGCGCTCAGGTCCCGCGGCTGACGAGCCGCGACAGGACCACCTGCGAACGCGTCCGCACCACCAGGCCGTTTCGCTGCAGGTCGATGATCAGCCGCTCGAGATCGGCGTTGTCCGACGTCCGCACTCGGGCGATCGCGTCGGCCTCGCCCGTGACGCTCCATGCCTCCACCACCTCGGGATGCTCGCGAAGGATCCGCGCGACCTCGTCGAGCGTGGTGCCGGGCTTGTAGAAGAGCTCCACCAGCGCCTCCGTGTTCCAGCCGAGCGCCCCGTGGTCGACGAGTGCGGTGAACCCCTCGAGCGCGCCGGATGCGCGGAGCCGGTCGATCCGGCGCTTGACCGACGGCGCCGAGAGGCTCACCCTCCCGGCGATGTCGTCGTAGGTCCGTCGCCCGTCCTCCTGCAGGAGCGAAAGAATCTTGCGATCAATTGCGTCTATGCGACTGATTATTGCGCGAAAACGGCTGGAACGGGCATTGACGCCCGCCGCAGGCCCCTCTAACGTGTTCAATCGCGAACGCGAGCAAGAAAGGAGGCTCCTGTGTCGGCACACCCCAAGGTCGCCCGCGTCCTCTTCGACGAGGCGCACTCCGAGGCGTGGACGATCCGGCCCGAGGTCGCGCGCGCGGTGCAGCCCGCCCATCCCGCCGACTCCTCCTACGCCGAGGCCGCGTCGACGCTGGCCGATCGTGAGTTCGACGTCGAGGTGAACGCCGAGGGCAAGCTGACCCCCGAGCTCCTCGCCGGCGTCGACGTTCTGGTGATCGCCCACCCATCGGAGTCCAAGTGGGAGGCCACGGTGGGGCAGGGCCCGCCCCTCCTCGACGCGAGCGAGATCAACGCCGTGGACGCGTTCGTTCGCGGCGGCGGTGGACTCATCGCGCTGGGCGAGACCGAGCAGCACAAGTACGGGAACAACCTCAATGACCTCCTCGCCCGCTTCGGGGTCGAGGTCACAAACGCCACGGTCCAGGACTACGAGCACCATCGCGAGGCGCCCTCGTGGGTGATACCCGAGCTCGTCCGCGGCCACGACGGTGCAGGCGCGACGCCCGAGCGTCCGGCCCGCGGCGACCTGCTCGCCCGCGTCGACTCGGTCTGCTTCTACCGCGCCGCGACCCTCGCCCTCGCCAACGGCGCGCGGCCGATTGCGCGCACGCGCGACACGGCGTCGCCTCCGCACGCCCCGCTCGCCGCAATCACCACGATGGGCGATGGCCGCGTCGCGGTCCTCTCCGACTCCGACCTCTTCGGCGACGATTGCATCGACGACCTCTCCAACCGCGAGCTCTGGCTCAACCTCGTCTACTGGGCGGCGGAGCCGGCGTTCCGCGCCGACGACACGGGCATCGCCTCCGCGGCGGCCGACGACCCGCTGTGGATCGACCTCCGTGACGCCGTCGCCGAGCTCCGCCTCACGCAGGAGGCCGACGGCTCGGTGGACACCGCCAAGCACGAGCCCGCGCGCCTGCGCAACCTCGTCGAGCGAATCTCCGACACCGCCCAGGCGCTCAAGCGCCACTTCCCCCACCAGGACGAATACATCGACGCCCTGGTGTCAGATCTCGGCGCCTGGACCGCGGCCGGGTTCGGCAAGCCCGACTTCGCGAGCTCGCTCGAGGCCTTCCGGCCCGAGCGCGAGCGCCGCGACGGGGTCGAGCACCTGGTCGTGTTTCCCATGTACAAGCAGAACGCCTCGCGCGACGTCTGCTTCGAGGCGCTCATCGTGAGGGTCCCCTGGCCGGACTGGGTCGCCGAGCTCGAGGCGCGTCGCTACGACAACGCCAAGTTCCTCCCGGTCATTCTCGTCGACTACACGGCCGGCTACGACTCCGAGTGCGCGGTCCTCTTCCCCGAGACGGTCTCGACGGCCGAGCGGCCGAGCGAGTACCACTTCGGCGCGATCTTCTGCGACCGCGAGTCGGAGCGGTTCCGCCGCGTCTGCGGCCGGGCGGCCGACGTGCTCCACCTCAACCTCCCGCCCGACGCCGCGTGCCTGCTCGATTCGCCCGACCTCTCCCGCGACGCCTACGTCCTCTGGGACCTCGTTCACGACCGCACGCATATGCACGGCGACCTCCCCTTCGACCCGTTCATGATCCGCCAGCGGAGCCCCTATTGGATGTACTCGCTCGAGGAGCTCCGCTGCGACCTGACGGCCTTCGGCGAGGCGGCGAAGCTCGAGCGCGAGGGCTTCACGTTCGCCCGCCACGTTCAGTACGCGATCGTCTTCGACCGCCTCTTCCGGTTCCCGATCACCGGCTCGCGCGTTCGCAACTACGACGGCCTCGGCGGTCAGCTCCTGTTCGCGTTCCTCCACAAGGAGGGGTACCTCCATTGGACCGACAACGAGCTTCGCGTGGACTGGGACCGGCTCGCCGACGGCGTCGCCGCGCTGCGCGAGCGCGTGCACGGCCTCTATCACTCCGGCATCGACCGCTCGAAGCTCGCCCAGTGGATCGCCGCCCATGACCTCGTCGCCGAGTACGTGGCGCCGGCCGAGGCATCGCGGTGGGCGGCCGCCGGGCGCGACCTCCCGGAGGTCGAAGAGCCGAAGGAGCTCGTCGACCTCGTGAAGGACGACGAGTTTCCGCTCAGCCTCTTCTACGTCCAGCTGAAGCCGAAGGTCGAGGACGTGCTCGCGCGCTCATCCTCGACGTAGGGGAGCCGCCCGGGGCACTGAGCGGTGCTACGCTGAGCGATGAAGGGACGGGCCGAAAAGCCTTGTGCAAGTCGGCCCGTTCGAAAGTAGCGCTAAGGGAAAGGCCAGGCCGTCCATGCGGCCGGACAAGTCCCGGACACCAGAAGCGTTGGGCAGGAAGCCCGCCTCGCGGATGGTCGGCACGAACCTCGCAGGGGGAGGGGCGTGAGCGTCGACGAGCGACACGAGCGCGCCGTCGCCCAGAGCTGTCGGTTCGCCGATGCGGCGGCCGACATCGGTGACTTCGACGAGGCCCTCGCCTGGCTTCAGGCGGTGGAGATGGTCGACGGGCCACTCGCGCCGCAGTGGGACGTCAAGCGCGCTATGTGGCTGCGCCACCGCCGTAACGGCTTTCCTCGCGCCGATGGCGGCCAGCCTGCTCGGGGCGCCGCTGCAGGCGCGAGGCGGGAAGGGCAGCCGTGACCCGCGAAGGCCTCCCGCCCAACGGCGAGCTCGGGCTTCGGCTCTCGACCGCGATCGTCCGAAGGCTCGCCAGCACCACGGGCCGCGGCCCGACGAAGGCGAAGACGACCCTCGGCGACAACGCCGTGTTCGTGGTCCTTCAAGACACCCTCACCCGCGGGGAGCAAAACCTGGTCGAGGCGGGAGAGGCCGAGGCCGTGCTCGACCTGCGACGACGCTGGCAGGCGATCATGCGAAGCGACTGCACCGACGACGTCGAGGAGTTGACCGGCCGCGAGGTGGTGGGCTTCATGAGCGACAACCACATCGACCCCGACATCGCGGTGGAGGTCTTCATCCTGGCTCCCCTCGGAGGAGACCGGGAGCGTGATCCGGCCGCCGGCGCGGTGGAGCCGGTCGGATGAGCCCCTTGAAGCACGAGGTCGAACGGATGCTCTCCGAGCGGCGTCCCTTCGGCGCCATCGAGGATCGCATCGATCAGATGACCTGCACGGATGACGTGAAGGCGGCGCTGTGGCTGTTCGCTTGGAATCGCCAGTCGCTCGCGGCGCGCGACCGGACGATCGACGACGTCCTCACCTTCGCCGCCCGCCCCCGAGGGTAGGACGCCTCGCCGAGCGGGCTCGGCCCTTCGGGCACTCGGGAGCCCGACCAGGTAGCTTCAGCTCCGTGAGCTCGCTCGACGGCCGGGTATTCGCCATCGCCGGCGCGGCCGGCGGCCTTGGCCCCGCCGTGGCCCGTCGGCTCGCCGACGCCGGCGCGTCGCTCGGGCTCACCGACGTCTCGCAGGAGCGTCTCGACGCGCTCACCGCAGATCTCGGCCTACCGGAGGAGCGCGTCGACGCCCGGGTCGCCGACCTTCTCGACGAGGAGGCCGCGGGCGAGTGGGCGGCCTCCCTTCGCGAGCGCTTCGGCCGGGTCGACGGCCTCCTTCACCTCGTCGGCGGGTGGCGCGGCGGCGAGCCATTCGCGACCGCCCCGCTCGCCGACTACGAGTGGCTTCACGACCTGCTCGTCCACACGGTCCAGCACGCCACGCGCGCCTTCCACGACGATCTCGCCGCCAGCGGCAACGGCCGGTTCGTCCTCGTCTCCTCCTCCCAGGCCCAGGCTCCCGACGGCACCAACGCCTCCTACGCGGCGACCAAGGCCGCGGCCGAGGCGTGGACGCTCGCCCTCGCCGACTCCTTGAAGGGGACCGGCGCCACGGCCAACATCCTCGTCGTCAACGCAATCCTCACCCCGAGGATGCGCGAGGCGAACCCGGACAAGGAGTACCCGAGCTTCACTCCGGTCGAGGACATCGCCGAGGCCATCGCCTTTCTTTGCTCCGACTCCGGCTCGCGGATGAACGGCAAGCGCCTGCCGCTCTACCCGTGAGCGGCAACGGCGCCCGCGTTCACGACTTCGCCTCCGACAATCACGCGGGCGCTCATCCGGAGGTCATCGAGGCGATCGTCGCCGCCAACGTTGGCCATTCGGGCTCCTACGGCGCCGACGGCTGGACCGAGCGGGCGGACGAGGCGTTCCGCCGCCACTTCGGCCCTGAAGCCCGGGCCTTTCCCGTCTTCAACGGAAGCGCTGCGAACGTGCTCTGCGTCGACGCGCTCACGAGGCCGCACGAGGCGGTCATCTGCGCGGCGACGGCCCACCTGAACGTCGACGAATGCGGCGCTCCCGAGCGAATCGCGGGCGTGAAGCTCCTGACGGTCGAGACCGAGCACGGCAAGCTGGTGCCCGCCGACCTCGCCCGCTGGGACGCGAAGCGGGGCGACGAGCACCACGTGCAACCTCGCGTCGTCTCGTTGACGCAGGCCACGGAGCTCGGGACCGTCTACGACGTCGCCGAGCTCGAGGCGATCGTCGATGCCGCGCATGGCGAGGGGATGCTCGTCCACGTCGACGGCGCCCGGCTCGCCAATGCCGCCGCGTCGCTCCGCGTCGGCCTCGGCGAGCTGACCACCGACGTCGGCGTCGACGCCGTCTCGTTCGGCGGGACGAAGAACGGGCTCGTCGGCGGCGAGGCCGTCGTCTTCCCCCGCAGCGAGGGCGCGGAGGGCTTCGAGTTCATCCGCAAGCAGGGCATGCAGCTGGCCTCGAAGATGCGCTTCATCTCGGCCCAGCTCGAGGCGCTCCTCGCCGACGATCTCTGGCTCCGCTCGGCATCGCACGCCAACGCGATGGCCACCCGGCTCGCGGCCGCGGTGCGCGGCGTCGCCGGCGTCGAGATCACCCACCCCGTCGAGGCGAACGGGGTCTTCGCCCGCCTCCCGCGTCCGGCGATCGACCGCCTCCTGGCCGAGCTGCCCGGGGAGGATCCCTTCTACGTCTGGGACGAGGCCACCGGCGAGGCGCGATGGATGTGCTCGTGGGACACGACCGAGACCGACGTGGACGAGTTCGCGAAGGCGATCGCCGATGCCGTGGGCGCCTCCTAGCCGCCGGACCTCTCCGCCCGGCGGCTCAACACGGCCGCGATGACGACGTCGGACAACCCGACGGCGGCGACCGCGTAGCCGATCGGGCTTGCGGCCACGCCGACGACGAGCCCCGCAACGATCAGGACGAGCCCCGAGAGCAGGAGGATCCGGGCAAGCCCGCGCTGGGAGCCGAGCGAGTCCATCGCGCCCGAATCATGCCAGCGAGCCGTCGCTAGAGTGGGGCGCCGAGCGCCCGGATAGCTCAGTCGGTAGAGCACCTCCATGGTAAGGAGGGGGTCGTCGGTTCGAGTCCGACTCCGGGCTTAATGGCGACCGTCCTGCTGACCGTCATCGAGGGCCCGGGAGCCGGAGCCATGCATCCGATCACGGGGCCGGCCACGATTGGACGGGGAACGAGCGCCGACATCGTCATCGCCGACGAGGCGGTCTCGCGAGCCCACGCGACGGTTCGCGTCGATGGGCAGACGGTCGTGCTCGAGGACCAGGGCAGCTCGAACGGCACGTTCGTGAACGGCAAGCGGATCTCGTCCGCATGCCGGCTTGCGCCGGGCGACGTGGTGAGGATCGGGGGAACCCAGCTCGAGGTCCGCGTGGAGACGCTCGCCGACCCGCTGACGCCAACCACCCCGACCGTGATCCAGCAGTCGGCCGAGGAATAGCTTCCGCGGTGAGCTCCATCGCGCCGATCCTGATCGCGTACGACGGGTCCGATGGGGCCCGCCGAGCCGTCTCTCGGGCCGCCGATCTGTTTGCTGGGCACGCGGCGCTGGTGATGACCGCCTGGGAGCCGGGCCTCGCGTACGCGGTCACGGCGATGCCGAGCGCCGGGGATCTGGCTCTCTCGCCGCCCCTCGCGGATCCCGAGTCGGCGAAGGAGGTCGACGACGAGGTCGAGGCCCGCGCTCTGCGAGTTGCGAAGGAGGGTGCCGCGCTCGCCGTGGCGGGCGGCCTCGAGGCGGAGCCACTGGCCGTCGAAGAGGACGGCGACGTGGCCGACGCGATCGTGGAGCTCGCGAGCCGGAGAAACACCGCGGCCATCGTCGTCGGCTCGCGAGGGCTGAGCGGCCTGCGAGCGAGGCTGGAGGGCAGCACGTCGAAGCGGGTGCTGAAGCATTCACCGTGCCCCGTGCTGGTCGTCCACGACGACTGAGTGAGCTTCCCCTGAAACCTCGATCGACGCGGCGTGGTTAGGGTTCGCGCCCGGATGGACTTCGCCCTCACCGACGAGCAACGCGACTTCGTCGCCGCGATCCGCGACTTCTGTCAGCGCGAATGCGGGACCCAGGAGAAGCGTGAGCGTCTGACCAACGGCTACACGGAGCTCCACTCGGGCGAGATCTACAAGAAGATGGCCGACCTCGGCTGGCTCGGCGTGACGATCCCCGAGGACGTCGGGGGCTCGGGCGGCACGATGGTGGATGCGTGCATCTTCATGGAGGAGACCTCGCGCGGGATGGCGCCGATCGGGGGCTACGGGACGACGCTCATCGTCGCCGGTGCCTGCCAGCGGTTCGGCACGGACGCGCAGAAGGCCGACATCCTCGGCGGCATCGCCGGGGGGGCGGTGGAGGCGATCGCGATGACGGAGCCCGAGGCGGGCTCCGACGTCGGCTCGCTCAAGACGTCGGCCGAGCGCGTCAACGGGGGGTTCGTGCTCAACGGGCAGAAGGTCTTCTGCTCGAACGCACACATCTCCGACCACATCCTCATCGTCGCCCGGACCACGAAGGGGGAATCGAAGCACGAGGGCCTGACGATGATCTGGGTACCCCGCGAGACGGACGGCCTGGAGATCAAGCCGATCGACACGCTCGGCGGTCGCGAGACGAACCATCTGTACCTCACCGACTGCGAAGCGCCCGCCGACGCGGTGCTCGGCGAGGTCGACCAGGGCTGGACCCAGCTCATGGCGGGGCTCAACGTCGAGCGACTGATCCTCTCCGCGATCATGCTCGGCGTCGCCGAGCGGGCCTTCGACGACGTCCTCGCCTACGTCAAGGAGCGGCGACAGTTCGACCGGCCGATCGGGTCCTTCCAGGCTCTCCAGCATCGCCTCGCCGACATGGCGACGGACCTGGAGGCCGCGCGGCTGATGACCTACTGGGTGGCGGCCAAGGTCGACGAGGACCCCGATCGCATGCTTCCCCGGGAGGCGTCGATGGTGAAGCTCTTCGTCACCGAGACGGCCAAGCGCACCGCTCTCGAGGGCATGCAGATGATGGGCGGATACGGCTACTCATCCGAGTACGACATGGAGCGGCTGGTGCGCCAGGTGCTCGTCTCGACCATCTATGGCGGGACCTCCGAGATCCAACGCACGATCATCGCCAAGACGCTCGGGCTCTAGACGTCCCGAGGGCGCTATCCTTTCGGCCGGTCTCCGCCTCGCGGCGGGGTCTTTTTTGTAATGGCGACCCGGCCGGCTCGTCGGATCGGGTCGACGTGGAGACGAGGGAAGCTTGGCCCGCGGAGAAGTCCGAATCGCTGTGACGCTCGCCTGCGAAGAGTGCAAGCGGCGCAACTACCAGACCAACAAGTCGCGGCGGAACACGCCCGACCGGGTGACGCTGCGCAAGTACTGCCGCTGGTGCGGGCGTCACACCTCCCACAAGGAAACGCGCTGAGCGCGCGCCCGGCTGCAGATGGCTAAGACGAGAGCGCAGCGCAAGGCGGAGCAGCGGCGCCGGCAGGCCGAGGCGGCTCGCGGCGGCGACGGCGCAGAGACCTCGAAGGCGCAGCACCGCACGCAGGTCCCCGAGACCGCCGACGTGATCGAGGCCGAGCTCGCGGAGCAGGGCGCCGACCTCGTCGAGCTCGCCTCCGAGACGGCCGAGGAGGCCGACGCCCAGCGCGCCGCGGAGGCCGCCCCGGCCCCCTCGCGCGCCGATGTGGGCAAGCCCACGGAGGTCGCGGAGGAGGCGGCGCCGGACCGGATCTCGCGGCGCGAGCGCAAGCGCGCGGAGCGGGAGAAGGCGCGGCGGGCGAAGGAGTCGGTGGAGCGGCGCCAGCGGTCGCAGGCGGCCGCGCCCGAGCGCCAGCGGGGCCGAGTGATCGGCTTCCTGATCTCCTGCTGGGCGGAGCTCAAGCGCGTTCAGTGGCCGGACCGGGAGACGCTAATCCAGGCCTCGGCGGTGACCATCCTCTTCATCGCGATCGCGGCCGTCTACCTCGGCGCGCTCGACACGATCTTCAACTTCCTCGTTCAGCACCTGCTCTGATCAGAGGGTCAAACTCATGTTTCGCTGGTACGTCATCAACACCTACTCTGGCCACGAGAACAAGGTTCGCCAGAACCTCGAGCACCGCATCGAGACGATGGGGCAGCGCAACAGGGTGCGCCAGGTGCTGGTTCCGACCGAGCAGGTCTCCGAGCTAAAGGACGGCCAGCGGGTCCAGGTCGAGAAGCGGACGATGCCCGGCTACGTCCTCGTCCAGATGGAGATGACCGACGACGCGTGGGGGCTCGTGAAGAACACTCCGGGCGTCACCGGCTTCGTCGGCTCGCGCAACAAGCCGGTGCCGCTCTCGCAGCCCGAGGTCGATCGCCTGCTGCACCGCGACGCGGACGGCGCCGAGCGCCCGAGGGCGCGGGCCCAGTTCGCCATCGGGGAGACGGTCAAGGTCATCTCGGGGCCACTGTCCGACTTCTCGGGCGAGATCGCCGAGATCAACGAGGACGCGGCCAAGCTCAAGGTGCTCGTCTCCATCTTCGGCCGCGAGACGCCGGTCGAGGTGACCTACGACCAGGTAAAGAAGCTTTAGCTTCTGGTCCGGTGAGGATCTTTCGATCCGAAAGCAGCATGTAAGGATGCCGTAGGCATCCGCAAGTTATTCAGGAAGCAAGAGAAGCGAAATGGCCAAGAAGGTCCTCACGATGATCAAGCTGCAGATCCCGGCGGGTGCCGCGAACCCGGCACCCCCGGTCGGCCCTGCGCTCGGCCAGCACGGGGTCAACATCATGGAGTTCTGCAAGGCGTTCAACGCGCAGACCCAGCAGGACACCGGCACGATCATCCCGGTCGAGATCACGGTCTTCGAGGACCGCTCGTTCACCTTCATCACGAAGACTCCGCCGGCCGCGGTCCTGATCCGCGAGGCGCTCGGAATCGAGAAGGGCTCGGGCGAGCCGAACCGCGAGAAGGTCGGCCGCCTCACCGCCGAGGCGTGCCGCCAGATCGCCGAGCGGAAGATGCCCGACCTGAACGCGAACGACCTCGACGCGGCTTCGAAGATCATCGCCGGGACCGCCCGGTCGATGGGCGTCGAGGTCGAGGGGCAGGAGGTCTGATGGTGAGGGACTTTGTCCCGAAAGCAGCATGTAAGGGCGCCGCAGGCGCCCGCAAGGGGTTCTGATGGCACACGGCAAGCGCTACCGCAACGCCTACGAGGCGATCGACCGCGACCACCGCTACCCCCCTGCGGAGGCCGTCGCCCTCTTGAAGGAGACCGCCGGCGCCAAGTTCGACGAGACGGTCGAGCTGCATTTCAAGCTGGGCGTCAACGTCCGCCACGCCGAGGAGCAGCTTCGCGGGACCCTCGCGCTTCCAAACGGTCTCGGGAAGGACGTGACGGTTGCGGTCTTCGCCGAGGGCGACGCCGCGCGCGCCGCCACGGACGCCGGTGCCGCTCACGTCGGCGGCGAGGACCTGGCGAAGCGGATCGAGGAGGGGTTCGACGACTTCGACGTCGTGATCGCAACGCCGAGCCTCATGGGCCCGGTGGTCTCGAAGCTCGGGCGCATCCTCGGGCCGGCGGGGAAGATGCCGAATCCCAAGGTCGGGACGGTCACTGACGACGTCGCCAAGGCCGTCGACGAGGCGAAGACCGGAAAGGTCGAGTACCGGACCGACCGCCAGGGCAACGTGCACCTGGCGATCGGGAAGACGAGCTTCGAGCCCCGGGCCCTGCTCGAGAACTACGCCGCTGTCATCGAGGAGATCGTGCGGGCCAAGCCCGCGGCGGCCAAGGGCCGCTTCCTCGAGTCGATCACCCTGGCGACGACGATGGGCCCCGGGATCCGAGTCGACGGCTCGAAGGCGACCGAGCGGGACATCCTCGCCGACGCGCTTCCGGCCGGAGCCGAGGAGCCCGCGCCCGCGGCGGCGTAAAGGAGGGCTTCCGCTACCATCGCGCCCGACAACCTTCGCCTGCCGAAGACCGCTGGCCGTGAACCCGTAAGTCCAGCGCAGGTGGTGCCCGGCGACCGTTCCCGAGCCCGCCCGTGCCTTCGGCCCCGGCGGGTTTTTTCATGGACAAGGAACAGAAAGCAGCCGTAGTCGAGGAGATCGCGTCCGACCTGTCGGAGGCGCAGGCGATCTTCGCGATCGACTACCGCGGCATCAGCGTTCCCGAGGCGGCGGAGCTGCGCGGGAGGCTCGGCGAGGCGGATGCGACCTTCAAGATCGTCAAGAACCGCCTCGCGAAGCGGGCGGCCGAGCAGGCCGGCCAGGACGGCCTCGAGCCGTTGCTCGAAGGGCCGACCGCACTCACCTACGTCGCCGGCGACCCGGTCGTCGCGGCGAAGGCCATCTCCACCTTCTCACGCGAGCACGAGGTTCTCACCTACAAGGGCGGGTTCATGGACGGCGCGGCGCTCGACGCCGACGGGTTCATGGCGATCGCCCGCCTGCCGGGCCTCGACGTCCTGCACGGCCAGCTCGTCGGGCTGGCGGCGAGCCCGCTCACGGGGCTCGTCCGCGGCCTCGGCTCGCTGATGTCGGGGCTCGCGGTGGCGCTCGGGCAGGTTGCCGAGCAGGGCCTCGTGGGCGGTGAGGAGGCCCCGGAGGCGCCGGCCGAGGAGGAGGCGGAGCCGGAGGCCGAGGCGGAGCCCGAGCGAAGCGGAGCCCGAAGTCGAAGCGCAAGAGGCTGGCGAGGAGGAGCCGCAGGCCGAGCCGAGCGGAGGCCGAAGCCGAGCCCGAGGCCGAGGCGACGAGGAGGCGGACGGCGATTGACGATTGGGGATTCCGCCGCCTATGGCCGGCTTCAACCCCAAACGGCCGACCGCGCCGCCCCCCTAAGTGAAATTTTGAAGAACCAAGAAACGAAACGAGGACTGACCAGATGGCTACGAAGGTTTCAACCGAGGACTGGATCGAGGAGCTCAAGGGCATCTCCGTGCTCGAGCTGTCCGAGCGCATCAAGGCGCTCGAGGAGGAGTTCGGCGTCTCCGCGACGGCCGTGGCGGCGGCTGCTCCCGCGGCTGCCGGCGGCGCTGGCGCCGACGGCGCCGGCGAGGAGGAGTCGAGCACCGTCGACGTGCACCTCACCGGTGTCGGCGACAAGAAGATCCAGGTGATCAAGGCCGTTCGCGGCGCCGTCGGACTCGGCCTCAAGGAGGCCAAGGCCCTCGTCGACTCGCACCCCACCGCCATCAAGGAGGGGGTCGACCGCGAGGAGGCCGAGCAGCTCAAGGCCCAGCTCGAGGAGGCCGGCGGCGAGGTCGAGCTAAAATAACGTCAGCTGGAGTTCGGGCAGCACGCGGGTCCGGCGCGGCGCAGTGCGCCACGCTTGACTTAGGCAGGACCGGTGTGTTAATCTGTGCGGTCGCGCGCCGTTGGCCCCTTTTGCCCGATCTCTCGCGCTAGTTCGCCCTGTTCGTCCATCTGAGGAGTCGCCCAGTTGGCCCGAGTTCACGCTGCCCCTGTGACCCGGAGGTCTTTTTCACGCCTCGAAACCCCGATTGAAGTCCCACATCTGATCGATATCCAGCGCCGCTCCTTCGAGCATCTCACCGATCCGAAGGCCGGCCTGCTACGCGAGACGATCAACGACGTCTCGCCGATCGAGGACTACACGGGGAACCTGGCGATCGTCTTCGCGGACTTCCGCTTCGACGATCCCACGCACTCCATCGCGGAGTGCCGCGAGAAGGACATCACCTATTCCCGTCCGCTCAACGTGACGGTCGCGTTCCAGAACCGTGACACGGGCGAGATCCGCGAGCAGACCGTCTTCATGGGCGACTTCCCGTGGATGACCGAGCGCGGCACGTTCATCATCAACGGCACCGAGCGGGTCGTCGTCACCCAGCTCGTCCGCTCCCCGGGCGCCTACGTGATGGAGCCGAAGGACCGCGAGAAGCAGGTCTTCATCGCCAACCTCATGCCGGCCCGCGGCTCCTGGCTCGAGCTCGAGATCGACAAGAAGGGCCGCGTCTACGCCCGCATCGACCGCAAGCGCAAGCTGCCGGTGACGGTGCTGCTGCGGGCGATGGGCTTCGTCACCGACGAGGAGATCCTGAAGCTCTTCGACGACTCGGTCTACGTCCGGCACACGATCGAGGCCGACACCGAGCCCACCAAGACGGAGGAGGGCGCGCTCATCGAGCTGTTCAAGAAGCAGCGCCCCGGCGAGCCGCCCTCGGTGGACGCCGCGAAGAACCTTCTCGAGCAGCTCTTCTTCGATCCGAAGCGCTACGACCTGACCCGAGTCGGCCGCTACAAGCTGAACGCCCGGCTCGACCTCGACGTCGACCTCGACACGCGCGTCCTCACGAAGGACGACATCGTCGCCCTGATCAAGGAGCTCGTGACGATCCCGAAGCTCCTCGGCGTCCCGGAGGAGATCGACGAGGAGAGCCCGATCAAGGACTACGCCGCGGAGGCCGCGAGCTACCCGCGCGATCCCGTGCACGAGCACCTCGACGAGTACGAGCACTTCGGCAACCGCCGCCTGCGCACCGTCGGCGAGCTGATCCAGGACGCGTTCCGGGTCGGCCTCTACCGGATGGAGCGGGTCGTCCGCGAGCGCCTCACGACCGAGGACGCCGACGCGATCACCCCGCAGACGATCATCAACATCCGGCCCGTCGTCGCTGCGCTGAAGGAGTTCTTCGGCTCCTCGCAGCTCTCGCAGTTCATGAGCCAGACGAACTCGCTGGACGGCCTAACGCACCGCCGCCGGCTCTCGGCGCTGGGCGCCGGCGGGCTGACGCGCGAGCGCGCCCCCATCGAGGTGCGCGACGTCCACCCGACCCACTACGGCCGGATGTGCCCGATCGAGACCCCGGAGGGCCCGAACATCGGCCTCATCGGCTCGCTGTCCTCGTACGCCGAGGTCTCCGAGCACGGGTTCGTCACCACTCCCTACCGCGTCGTCAAGGACGGCGTGGTCACCAACGAGATCCTCCACCTCGACGCCACGCAGGAGGAGGAGAAGGTCATCGCCCAGGCGAACGCCGAGATCGACCAGAGGACCAGCAAGCTCCGCGGCCCGCAGGTCCTCTGCCGGACCCTCGACGGCGAGCTCGTCGCCGTGCCGCCCAAGGAAGTCGACCTGATGGACGTCTCGCCGACCCAGATCTGGTCGGTCGCGACGGCGCTGATCCCGTTCCTCGAGCACGACGACGCCAACCGCGCGCTCATGGGCTCGAACATGCAGCGCCAGGCCGTGCCGCTCCTGAAGCCCGAGGCGCCGCTTGTCGGAACCGGGATGGAGCGCCGGGCCGCCATCGACAGCGGCGACGTCCCGGTCGCGACCGCCGACGGCGAGGTCAGCTACGTCGACGCCGAGAAGATCGTCGTCACCCACGGGTCGCGCAAGGACGAGTACGAGCTCGACAAGTTCATGCGCTCGAACCAGGGCACGATCATCCACCAGACCCCGATCGTCGACGTCGGCGCCAAGGTGAAGGAGGGCGACGTGCTCGCCGACGGGTCCTCGACGGCCGGCGGCGAGATCGCGCTCGGCAAGAACGTCACGGTCGCCTTCATGTCCTGGGAGGGCTACAACTTCGAGGACGCGATCATCATCTCCGAGCGGCTCGTGAAGGACGACGAGCTCACCTCGATCCACATCGAGGAGTACGAGATCGACGCCCGCACGACGAAGCTCGGCGACGAGGAGATCACCCGCGACATCCCGAACCGCTCCGAGGAGTCGCTGCGGAACCTCGACGAGCGCGGCATCGTGCGCATCGGCGCCGAGGTCGTCTCCGGCGACCTGCTGGTGGGCAAGGTGACGCCGAAGGGCGAGACCGAGCTGACCGCCGAGGAGAAGCTGATCCGCGCGATCTTCAAGGAGAAGGCGCGCGAGGTCCGCGACACCTCGCTGAAGGTGCCGCACGGCGAGGGCGGCGTCGTCATCGACGTGATCACGTTCGACCGCGACGAGGGCGACGACCTGCCGCCGGGCGTCAACAACCTGGTCCGCGTCTACGTCGCGACGAAGCGGAAGATCGCCGAGGGCGACAAGCTCGCCGGGCGCCACGGCAACAAGGGCGTGATCTCGCGGATCGTCCCGGAGGAGGACATGCCGTTCATGGAGGACGGCACTCCGGTGGACGTGATCCTCAACCCGCTCGGCGTGCCGAGCCGCATGAACATCGGCCAGGTGCTCGAGACGCACATCGGCTGGGCCGCGGCGAACGGCTGGTACGACGACGGAACCAAGGCCTACAAGGAGTCGACGCAGAACGGCGGCCGCGTCTACGTGGCGACGTCGGTGTTCGACGGCGCCACCGTCGAGGACGTCGACGAGGCGCTCGTGCGCTGGCAGGACGAGCACGCCGACCGCGGTATCGACCTCGGCGTCGACAAGTCGGCGCGCCCCGGGACCCGGGCGATGGGGACCGCGCGTCTCTACAACGGGCGCACGGGCGAGCCGTACGAGGGACGCGTCACCGTCGGCAGCATGTACATCCTGAAGCTGCTGCACCTCGTGGACGACAAGATCCACGCGCGGTCGACCGGCCCCTACTCGCTCGTCACGCAGCAGCCGCTGGGCGGCAAGGCGCAGTTCGGCGGCCAGCGGTTCGGCGAGATGGAGGTCTGGGCGCTCGAGGCCTACGGCGCGGCGTACACGCTCCAGGAGATGCTGACCGTGAAGTCCGACGACACCGTCGGGCGCGTCAAGGCCTACGAGTCGATCGTCAAGTCGGAGAACATCGCCGAGCCGTCGATCCCCGAGTCGTTCAAGGTGCTCCTGAAGGAGATCCAGAGCCTCGGGCTGGACGTCAACCTGGTCGCCGACCAGGGCGAGGTCGAGATGGCCGAGGAGGACGACGAGCTGCTGCGGGCCGCCGAGGAGCTCGGCATCGACCTCTCGGGCGTCCGCGCCGACGGTGGCGGCAACGGAGCCGCCGACGAGCGCGAGGAGCAGGTCGTGAAGGAGGGCGAAGGCGGGACCGACGGTGCCGGCAAGGCCGAGGAAGCGAAGGTGGAGGACTGGAGACATGGACATCAACAACTTCGACGCGATCGAGATCGGCCTCGCCTCCTCGAAGAAGATCCGGAGCTGGAGCTCCGGAGAGGTAACGAAGCCCGAGACGATCAACTACCGCACGCTGAAGCCCGAGAAGGACGGGCTCTTCTGCGAGCGCATCTTCGGTCCCACGAAGGACTGGGAGTGCTACTGCGGCAAGTACAAGCGAGTCCGCTACAAGGGCATCGTCTGCGAGCGCTGCGGCGTCGAGGTCACGCGCTCGAAGGTCCGCCGCGAGCGCATGGGCCACGTCGACCTCGCCGCTCCCGTCTCCCACATCTGGTTCTTCAAGGGCGTTCCCAGCCGCATCGGCTACCTGATCGACATGGCTCCGAAGGAGCTCGAGAAGGTCCTCTACTTCGCCGCCTCCCTGATCACCTCGATCGACGATGAGGCGCGCCAGAAGGACCTCTCGAAGCTCGAGAAGGAGGTCAACAAGGTCCTCGACTCCTACACGGCCGAGCGCGAGCAGCGCACGCAGGAGCTGCGTGAGTCGCTCGAGCGCCGCGTCGCCTGGCTCGAGGGCGAGGGCAACAAGGACAAGTTCTCCGAGGACGATCAGCTCTGGGCGGACGGCCTCGACACGAACCCCAAGAAGCTCGAGGACGCCGAGCGCACGAAGCTAATTCGCGAGACGAAGAAGGCGCTCGAGTCGGAGATCGCCGACACCGAGGCCTACCTCGACGACGCCACCGAGCGGATGGAGGAGGTCTGGAAGACCTTCCAGGAGATGAAGGTCAAGGACGTCATCAACGACGAGGCCGTCTTCCGCGAGTTGAAGGACCGCTTCGGCTCCCAGTTCGGCTGGGGCGAGTACTTCCGCGGTGGCATGGGCGCTGAGGCGGTGCGCGACCTCCTCGACCAGGTCGACCTCGAGGCCGAGTGCGAGGAGCTCGAGCAGGTCATCAACAGCTCGAAGGGCCAGAAGCAGGCCCGCGCCGTCAAGCGGCTCAAGGTCGCGTCGGCGTTCAAGAACTCCGACAACAGGCCCGAGTGGATGATCCTCGACTGCGTGCCGGTGATCCCGCCGGAGCTGCGGCCGATGGTGCAGCTCGACGGTGGGCGCTTCGCGACCTCCGACCTGAACGACCTCTACCGGCGCGTCATCAACCGGAACAACCGCCTCAAGCGGCTGCTGGACCTCGGCGCGCCCGAGATCATCGTCAACAACGAGAAGCGGATGCTCCAGGAGGCCGTCGACGCGCTGTTCGACAACGGCCGCCGCGGGCGTCCCGTGACCGGGCCCGGCAACCGGGCGCTGAAGTCGCTGTCCGACATGCTCAAGGGCAAGCAGGGGCGCTTCCGGCAGAACCTGCTCGGGAAGCGGGTCGACTACTCCGGCCGCTCGGTGATCGTCTCCGGTCCGAGCCTGAGGCTGCACCAGTGCGGGCTGCCGAAGCTCATGGCGCTGGAGCTCTTCAAGCCATTCATCATGGCCCGCCTCGTCGAGCGCAAGGCGGTGCAGAACATCAAGGCGGCCAAGAAGATGGTCGACTCGATGATCCCCGAGGTGTGGGACGTGCTCGAGGAGGTCATCCACGAGCACCCGGTGCTGCTGAACCGTGCGCCGACGCTTCATCGCCTCGGCATCCAGGCGTTCGAGCCGGTGCTCGTGGAGGGCAAGGCCATCCAGGTCCACCCGCTGGTCTGTCATGCGTTCAACGCCGACTTCGACGGCGACCAGATGGCGGTCCACGTGCCGCTGTCGGCAGAGGCCCAGGCCGAGGCCCGGGTGCTGATGCTGTCGTCGAACAACATCCTGTCCCCGGCCCACGGCTCGCCGCTGGCGACCCCGACTCAGGACATGGTGCTCGGCATCTACTACCTCACCTACGGACCGAGCGCCGAGGACCTCGCGGCCGAGGACGAGAAGCTGCGCGACAGCAAGGGTGCGAACGGGAAAACCCCCCGTCCGCGCACCTTCCGCACCGCCCAGGAGGCCGAGCTGGCCTACGAGAACAACCTCGTCGGCCTGCACGACCACGCTGAGTACCGCCGCGCCGGCCACGAGCACTTCCTGACCACGGTCGGCCGCATCATCTTCAACGACCACGTCGAGCGTGCCCTCGCGGAGGCGCTCGACGAAGAGTTCGATCCGAGCCAGTACGAGTTCATCAACTACTCGCTCAAGAAGCGCGACGTCAACGACATCGTCTTCGCGCTCGTGAAGACCTACGGCGCGCCCGTTATCGCGCGCGCCCTCGACGCGTTCAAGGAGCTCGGCTTCCACTACGCCACGCAGGCCGGGATCACGATCTCCAAGAACGACATCATCTCGCCGCCCAACAAGGAGCAGATCCTCGAGCGCTACGAGGCGGAGGCGCAGGAGATCCAGGGCCAGTACGAGGAGGGGTACATCACCGCCGAGGAGCGCAAGGAATCGGTCACCGACCGCTGGGACAGCGCCACGGAGGAGGTCGCGAAGGCCATGGAGGACAACCTCCACGAGCTCAACCCGATCTTCATGATGGCCAACTCCGGCGCGCGCGGATCGTTCAAGCAGATCCGCCAGCTTGCTGGGATGCGCGGCCTCATGGCCAACCCGAAGGGCGAGATCATCGAGCGGCCGATCAAGGCCAACTTCATGGAGGGCCTAACGGTGCTCGAGTACTTCATCTCCACTCACGGCGCCCGCAAGGGCCTCGCCGACACGGCGCTGCGAACGGCCGACTCCGGCTACCTGACGCGCCGGCTCGTCGACGTGGCCCAGGACGTGATCATCCGCGCCGATGACTGCAAGACCAAGGACTTCATCGAGATGCGGCTCCTCAACGACGAGGGCAACGTCAACGACAATCTCATCGGGCGCATCGCGGCGAAGAAGTTCGCCACGAAGCGCGGCCGGGAGCTGCTCAAGCGCGGACAGGAGATCGACGTTCCGGAGCTGGAGCGGATCCGCGAGTCGTTCGCCTCGGACGAGGACGTGACGATCCCGGTGCGCTCGGTGCTGAAGTGCGAGCTCGAGTCCGGCGTGTGCCAGGCCTGCTACGGCCGGGCGCTCGCGACGGGCTCGATCGTCGAGCTGGGGGACGCCGTGGGCATCATCGCCGCCCAGTCGATCGGCGAGCCGGGGACCCAGCTCACCATGCGGACGTTCCACACGGGCGGCGTCGCCGGCCAGGACATCACACAGGGCCTGCCCCGCGTCGTCGAGCTCTTCGAGGCCCGCAAGCCGAAGGGCCTCGCGCAGATGGCAGAGGTCGACGGCCGGGTGGCCGTCGAGGACTCGGAGAAGGCGATCAAGGTCACGGTGACCGACGCCAAGGGCGAGGAGAAGGCCTACAGCTTCCCCGCGCGGACGCGGCTCTTCGTCAAGCACGGGGAGCGGGTCGATGCGGGCAGGCAGCTCGCCGAGGGCTCGCTATACCCGGCCGACCTGCTCGAGATCCGCGACCGCACGGAGACCGAGGTCTACATCGTTCGCGAGGTCCAGCGCGTGTACAAGGCGCAGGGCGTCGACATCAACGACAAGCACATCGAGCTGATCATCCGCCAGATGATGAAGAAGGTCGAGGTGGAGTCGAAGGGGTCGACGACGCTCCTCCCGGGCCAGCTCACCGACCGCCACCAGCTCAAGCGCGTCAACAAGGAGGTCAAGGACTCGGGCGGCACGCCTGCGCGCGTGAAGGAGAAGATCCTCGGCATCACCAAGGCATCGCTCGCGACGGAGTCGTTCCTCTCGGCGGCGTCGTTCCAGGAGACCACGAAGGTCCTGACCGACGCGGCGCTCGAGGCGAAGCGCGACCGGCTCCTGGGGCTGAAGGAGAACGTGATCATCGGGAAGCTGATCCCGGCCGCGACCGGCCTCAAGCACTACCGGACGCTCGAGATCGAGCCGGTCGAGCCGGCGCAGCGACCCGAGGACGATCTCCTCGACTCCGACGAGCTGGCGGCCGAGCTGGGCCTGTCAGAGGAGGGCGAGGTGACCGAGCTCGAGGGCTTCGGACCGTCGTTCGCAGAGGAGCTCGAGGAGCTCGCTCAGGAGATCGAGTCCGGCGACGGCGCGGCCTCCGAGTAGCTCACGGCAGACCACGCGCTTCTCTACGACGGGGACTGCGGTTTCTGCCGCTGGTCGCTTTACGTGATCCTTCGCTGGGATCGCCATGACCGGCTCCGGCCGGTCGAGATCCAGGGCGCCGATGGGGAGGGGCTCCTCGCCGGCATGCCCGAGTCCGAGCGCTTGGCGTCTTGGCATCTCGTGGGGCCTGACGGAGAGGTCAGGTCGGGGGGCGCCGGCGCGGCCCCGTTGGCCCGCCTGCTCCCCGGCGGCCGGCCACTCGCCGCCCTCTTCGAGGCCTTCCCGACCGCGACCGACCGCACCTACCGCTGGGTGGCCGGACATCGCTGGGCGTTCGGAAGGCTCTTCTCCCGCTAGGCCCGCTCCGACTCCGCCGCTCCGCGCGCATGTGCCAGGCCGGCGCGCGCCGGGGCCGGCGGCGTGAGCACGCGGGTGCGCCCGCCGGGCGGGCAGTCGGGGAGGGGGAGCGCGTCGGGCGCATGCGGGCCGCGGCGCGGGCTTCGCGGGCCGTTCGGCTCGCGGCGCCAGCGGCGGAAGCCGTGGCTGCCGCCCGGCTCGTCGGCCGGTGCCTCCTCCACCTCCGGCGTCGCCTTGACGGCCCACCAGACCGTGTAAAGGAGGAATCCGACGGGGATCTTCAGCACGACGGCAAGAAAGATGATCGGCCAAACGCCGTGCATCAGCGTCTCTTCCTTCCGCGCCCGGACACCGTCACTCGCCTCACGGTTGAGTGTAACCCGCGTCCACCCACCGAAGCAGCGCGTCCGTGAGGTCCTCCGTGAGCCCTGTGAACGGCTCGGTCGGGACCAGCAGCGTCGGCGCCGAACGGGATGCCGCCCAGGAGTGGCAGGACTCGTCGAGGCAGTCGTCGATCCAGGCGAGCGGCTGATCGCGGGCGTAGTCGTCGATCGGCCCGATCTTCCAATGGGCGGAGCCGAAGCGAGCCTTGCCGTCGAAGGTGAGGTACGGAAGGTCGCCGTCGAGCCCGAGCAGCTGTGGCAGCCGCTCGTTCGCGCGGTCCTCCCAGCCGGTCGCCCAGACCACCTCGTAGCGCTCGGCGAGTCGCTTGATGCGGCCGCCCACGTTGTCGGAGATGCAGTGCGCGATCCCGTTGATGAGGTGAAAGCGGCCGGGGGCGTCGTGCGGCGGGCCCTCGAAGCCGAAGAGGCTGATGACTCCGTCGACGTCGAGGGCGAGGATCGGGCGCTCGTCGCTCACGGCAACTGAATGTAGTAGCCCACCCTCCCCTCGCTACACTGCTCCGCCGTGCCGAGCACCAATCAGCTGATCAGAATAGGCCGCAGGCGGCCCCTGAAAAAGGTCACCACCCCTGGCCTCAAGTCCGGCTCGGGCGCGAAGAAGCGCGTCGCGGCGCCGCAGCGGCGCGGCGTCTGCACCCGCGTCGCCACGGTGACGCCGAAGAAGCCGAACTCGGCGCTGCGCAAGATCGCCCGCGTCCGGCTGACCAACGGCATGGAGGTCACGTCGTACATCCCCGGCGAGGGCCACAACCTTCAGGAGCACTCGGTGGTCCTCATCCGCGGCGGTCGCGTCAAGGACCTTCCGGGCGTTCGCTACAAGGTGGTTCGCGGCACCCTTGACGCCTCGGGCGTCTCCGACCGCAAGCAGTCGCGGTCGCGCTACGGCGTCAAGAAGTAATGCCTCGCCGCGCCCGCGCAGCCATTCGCCCCGTCGAGCCCGACTCGCAGCACCGCAGCCGGCTCGTTCAGCAGGTCATCAACAAGGTGATGACCGCGGGCAAGAAGTCCCTCGCCGAGCGGATCGTCTACGACGCGCTCGCCATCGTCGGCGAGCGCACGAACCGCGAGCCCGTGGAGGTGCTCGAGGAGGCGATCAAGGAGCTGACCCCGTCGCTCGAGGTCCGATCCCGC
>CAVYUG010000005.1:0-152949 GCA_963771655.1 uncultured Actinomycetes bacterium
CGGCGCTGCGGCCGTTCTACATGTTCTCGACCGAGCTGATCTCGGTGCCGACGGGGCTGATCTCCTGGTTGGGATGGGGACGCTCTGGAAGGCGCGGATTCGTTTCACGGTGCCGATGCTGTTCGTGCTCGCCTGGTTCTTCAACTTCTTCATCGGCGGCGTTTCGGGCGTGTTCCTCTCCGACACGCCGAGCGACGTCTCGACGCACGGCAGCTTCTTCGTCATGGCGCACTTCCATTACACGATCATGGGCGGCCTCGTCTTCGCCTTCTTCGCGGCGATCTACTACTGGGTGCCGAAGATGATCGGGCTGCGGTTCAACGTGCGCCTGGGGAAGATCCACTTCTGGTCGATGTTCATCGCCTTCAACTCGACCTTCCTGCCGCTGTTCATCGTCGGCCTCGAGGGGATGCCGCGCAGGGTCTCGACCTACGCCACGCATCTCCAGCCGCTCAACATCTGGGTATCGGTGTCGGCGTTCGTCCTCGGCGCCTCGATGCTCGTCTTCCTCTACAACGTCGTCTACTCGCTGATCTTCGCGCGCGAGAAGTCCGAGCCCAATCCGTGGAACTCGAAGTCGCTCGAGTGGCAGCTCCCGACGCCGATCCCGGTCGATGACTTCGAGGAGATCCCGACCATCGACTCCGATCCCTACGACTACGGCGCTCCCCCGGCGGCCCCGAAGCCCGCCGAGGAGCCAGCCGCCGCAAGCTGATGGAAGCCCACGAAGCGCACGGAGCCACGACCGACCGGCTGGCCGAGCCGCCGGAGGTGCAGGAGCGCAACCTCTGGGTCGCGGCGCGCCTGCTCGCGGGCGCGACGATCCTCTTCTTCCTCGCGTTCGTCTTCGCCTACTTCTACCTGCGCTCGTTCAACAACAACGACAACTGGCGGCCCGCGGGAATCGACCCGCCGCACGCATACGGTGCGGCGATCGTGATCCTCTACGCGCTGAGCGCCGCGTCGTTCGCCTTCGCCTCGCGCGCGGCCCGCGCCGCGCGCTCGTGGCACGCCGTGGCCGCGCTCTCGCTCGTGCTCGGGATCGCCGGCGTGGTGGTGCAGGCGTTCGAATGGGCGAACCTCGGCTTCACGCCCTCCGACGGCGGCTACGCGAGCGTCTTCGAGGGCTGGACGATCATGTTCGCCGTCTTCGTGCTGCCGGCGATGTACTGGGTGGAGACGATGCTCGCCACCGGACTGCGCAACCGATCGACGGCGGGCTACGTGCCGCACGGGATGTCGGCGGCGTCGTTCTACTGGGCGCTGCTCGCCGGGATCGGCGTCGTCGCCTGGTTCATCCTCTACGTGGTCTGACGTGTCCGGCGCGGCGACGCTCCAGACCTGGACCGGCGACCCGGCCCTGGCGTGGGTCGTCTGCGCGGCGGCCCTGTACGTGATCGGCGGCCGCCACCTCCCGATCGCGGGCCCGGCGAGCGAGCGGCGCTGGCGGACGGCGTCGTTCGTGGCAGGGCTCGCGACGATCCTCGTAGCCGTCAACTCTCCGATCGACGAGCTCGCCGACAAGCTCCTGTGGGTCCACATGGTCCAGCACATCCTGCTGCTGCTCGTGGCGCCGCTGTTCCTCGTCCTGGCGCGCCCCTGGAACCGCATGTGGCACGGCTTCCCTCTCCAGTTCCGGCGGCGGGCGTCGCGCTGGGCCTGGCAGGGCCGCGCCTCAGCGCCGCTTCGAGCCGCGGCCGCCCTCCTGGCGGGCGCCGTCGCCTCGTGGCTCGTCTTCAACGCGGTCTTCCTGGGCTGGCATCTGCCGGCGCTCTACGACCTGACCTTGCGCTCGCCACCCGTGCACGCGCTCGAGCACGCGATGTTCTTCGGCGTCGGGCTCCTGTTCTGGACGCGCGTGATCGACTCGTCTCCGTGGCGGTCGCGGCTTACGGCGGCGACCCGCGCCGCCTACCTAACGTTCGCGATGGTCGCCGGCTGGATCCTCGCAATCGCGCTCGCCACCGCGCCCGACCCGATCTACGCCCCATACGCGGCGGAGGCCGCCCGACCGGGCGGCCTCTCGGCGCTTGCCGACCAGCAGCTTGCCGCCGGCGTCATGTGGGTTCCGGGATCGATTCCGCTGGCGGCGGCGCTTCTCGTCATCGCCTATCGATGGCTGGAGCCGAAGTCCATCATCGACAAGGAGGGAGCCAATTGGCGCCGCACCTGAGCCTCGCGGCCTCGACGGCCGCCCAGGGAGTCCTCACATGGGCGATTCCGCTGGCCGTCCTGATCTGCGTGCTGGCCTGGTACGCGCTGCTCGTGCGTGAGCGCGACCCGCGGTAGCCGCTCGCCGCGGCCTGCTCGCGCGCCAGGGCGCGTCACCGAGCCGGAAGGGCCGCAGCATCACGTGGAAGAGCAGCGCCAGGATTCCGATTCCTAGAGCGATGTTCAGGGTCAGTGCGACTGCCTCTGTCATGGCTTTCACCTCCGGTTTGGGTTTGCCGTCCCACGTTGGCGGGCGCGGCTGCGCCGGGCCTGACAGGAGGCTGAGGGAAACCTGAGAGCCCTGCCCCTCAGCGCGCCGTCGTGCCCGATGCGTCGTGCCGGATCTACCCGTCGCTGGACCGACGAAACACGGGTTTTCGGGCGCATCTCAGCAACCGCGTCCGTGCCTGAAACCCCCCGAATGGGGGGAGGCAACGGGTAACCACGCGCCGCGGTGGTGTTTGATGCAGCATCAGCGTTTCTTCCCCGCTTCGCACGGACGCGATCGACGTGGTCGCCGGCCTCCTGGTCGAGATCGACGCTGCTGCGGGCGGGGAGGAGCTCTACAACCGCCTCTGCGAGGTTCTCTGTGAGCGGACCTCGATGGAGCGCGCCGGCCTCTGGTTCTATGACCCGACGCTGCGACTCGTGCGAGCCATCGGCTGCCACGGGGTGGATCCGAGCCTTCTGACCGGAGTCGAGGGAACGCTCGACGAGACGCCGATCGCGCAGCGCGCGCTCCATGCCGACAGCGTCGTCGAGGCCTCCGAGCATCTCGAGCGCGAGGTGCCACCCCGTTACGCGCGCTTCGCGGGCATCACCACGATCACGTGCACGCCGGTGTCGACCGGAGGGCGCTGGCTCGGCGTGATATTCGCCGACCGCGGCGGCGGGCGATTCGAGCTCACCGACGAGGAGCGGCAGGCGATGCTCTCGCTGGGGAAGCTCGCGGCGCTTGCCGCGACCGTCGAGCAGGGGACGATCCAGCGCGAGGCGGCCCGCGGCCTCTCGGAGCGGATCGATCTGATCCGCGAGATCCATGATGGCGTGATCCAGCGACTGTTCGGACTCGTCCTCGTGCTCGGGTCCGACGAGGATCTCGGCGCCGAGGAGCGCCGGGTGTGCCACGACGAGCTCCGCGATGTGCTGGGTGAGCTCAGGGGCGCGCTCGGTCGCCCGCGGGGCGTCGAGGGCCGGACGACGAAGATGACGGTGCGCCAGATCCTCGACCGCATGTCCTCGATCCGCGACAACCTCGTAGTCGACTGGGAGGAGGGCACCGAGTTCCCGCCCGCGGTCGAGGCGGCCGCGCAGGCCGTGCTGCTGGAGTCCATCCGCAACGCCGACAAGCACGCCGAGCCGACCGTCATCGAGGTCGCGGTTTGGCAGGAGGGGGAGGGCATCGTCCTCGACGTGGTCAACGACGGCGCCCGGTCGACCACCTCCGGCAACGGGCTCGGGCTTCGGCTTGCGACCATCGAGGCGCTCCAGCACGCCTGCCTCGTCGAGTTCGGGCCCCTGCCCGACGATCGCTGGCACGTGAGGCTCGTCGTTCCGGTGGAGCGTTGAACGACAACGGCATGCGCCTCCGCGTCCTCGTGGTCGACGACCATGACGTCGTCCAGTGGGGTTTCAGGGTCCTGCTCGAGCGCCAGACATGGGTGGAGCGCTGTCTGGCGGCCACGAACGGAGCCGAGGCATTGGACCTCGCGGCGCGCTCCCGTCCGCACGTGGCCCTGGTCGACCTGTTCCTCGGACACGAGTCCGGGGCCGAGATCTGCGAGGGCATCTGCGCGTCCTCGCCGCAGACGAAGGTGCTGCTGGTCTCCGGGGCGGGCACGATCTCGCCGGCTGCCGCGAAGGCGGCCGGGGCGTCGGGCTTCGTGTCCAAGGACTGGGGGGCGCCGGACGTCGTCAAGGCGGTTCGAATGGTCGGCCTCGGGATGGACGTTTTCACGCCGACCGAGGACCCGGGTCAGGCGGCGCTGTCGGACCGCGAGCGCGAGGTGGTGGGCCTCATCTCGTCGGGCGCCACCAATCGCGAGATCGCGGCGCGCCTCTTCCTCTCGCCGCACACGGTGAAGGAGTACACCTCGAGCGTCTACCGGAAGCTCGGGGTCCGTAATCGCGCCGAGGCTGTCAAGCGGGCGCAGCGAATCGGCCTGATCACCTAGGCGTCACTTGCACGCGCCCCGGTACATCGCTCGGTTCCCCCCGATTTGGGGGGTCGGCCGAACGCAGAATCGCCTTCACGCCCGGGCCGGCGGCGGTTAGTGATGGGGACATGAGGACGGCGCTCCTATTCCCCGGCCAGGGCAGTCAGGTCCCCGGCATGCGTGAGCTGGTCGAGGTCTCGCGGCCCGACCTGGCGAGCCTCGCCACGCGGCTCGTCGGCGACGACCCCTTCGAGCGCGTGAACGAGGCGACGAGGTTCGCTCAGCCGGCGCTCTACTGCGCGAGCGTGGCCTTGTGGGAGCGCGCGGGCCGGCCCGCCGGCGACCTGTACGCCGGACACTCGCTCGGCGAGATCGCCGCCCTGGTCGCGGCCGGCAGCATCGACGCGCTCGACGGCCTCCGCCTCGCGGCTCGCCGCGGCGAGCTGATGCAGGCCCAGGCGGAGGCCTCGCCGGGAGGCATGGCCGCCGTTCTCGGCGACGACGCCCTCGCGCATCGGATCGCGGCCGAGCATCTTCTCGCGATCGCCAACGACAACGCCCCCGGGCAGCTCGTCCTCTCCGGCCCCGGCGATGCGATCGAGGCGGCGATGGCGGACGCGAAGGCGGCCGGCGCCCGCTCGATCAGGCTGCCGATCCGGGGCGCGTTCCACTCGGCGGCGATGGCGCCCGCGGTGCCGCGTCTGCGCGAGGCGCTCGCGGCCATCGCGGTCCGGGCGCCGCTGGCTCCGGTGATCTCCGGCGTGACGGCGGCGCCGATCGTCGACGTGCGGGGGAGCCTCGCCGAGGCGCTGGTGCGCCCCGTGCGCTGGCGGGAAACGCTCTTGGCGCTCCAGCGCCTCGGGGCCGAGCGGTTCATCGAGGTCGGCCCCGGAAAGGTCCTGAAGGGTCTCGTCAGGCGCACCCTGCCGGACGTCGAGGCGGCCACGCTCGCGGACCTGGAGCCCGCCCATGCCTGAGCTCGCAACGGAATCGGGCACCGGCCTCTGCCGGCGCGCTCCAGCCGCAGCGCACCGGCGCAGCCGTCGCCTCGGTGGCGATGGCGGTTCCGGACCGGGTCGTCGGCAACTCGGCGATCGCCGAGCGACTCGGGGTCGACGACGCCTGGATCGTCAAGAGGACGGGCGCTCGCGAGCGCCGGATCGCCGACCCCGATGCCGCCGTGAGCGCCCTCGCGGCGGCGGCCGGAGCGCGGGCGCTGGCCAGGGCCGGGATGGAGGCGGGCGAGCTCGACCTGGTGCTCGTGGCGACGATGACGGCCGACGCGGTCGCGCCCAACGCGGGCCCCGTCGTGGCGGCCGAGCTCGGCGCAGCGGCCGCGGGCGCGATCGACGTGGGCGCGGCGTGTAACGGCTTCCTCTCCGGGCTTGCGATCGGGTCAGCCCAGATCGAGTCCGGACGGGCCGGCGCCGTGCTCGTGATCGGCGCCGACCTGATGAGCAGGCTCACCGACCCCGATGACCGCTCCACAGCAGCCCTCTTCGCCGACGGCGCCGGCGCCGTGGTCCTCGGGCCGAGCCCCTCGCCGGGCCGGATCGGTCCCGTGGTGCTGGGCTCGGACGGGGGGCGCGCCGACCTCGTGACCGCGGATCGCACGGGCGGGCCGCTGCGCATGAACGGTCACGACACCTTCAAGCACGCGGTCGCGCGAATGTCGGCGGCCACCCGCGAGGCCCTCGCCCGCGCGGGCCGCGAGCTCTCCGACGTGGACCTGTTCGTCTATCACCAGGCGAACAGCCGGATCCTCAGGTCGGTGGGCGCCGAGCTCGCGCTCGACCCCGGGAAGGTCGTCGACGACGTGCCCCGGTTCGGAAACACCGGCGCGGCGACGATCCCGATCTCGCTTGACCTCGCCGAGCGCGAGGGGAGGCTGGCCGGGGGCGACCTGGTGCTGCTCGCCGCCCTCGGAGCCGGCCTCACCTGGGGAGCGACGCTCGTCGAATGGGGGAGGGGCGATGGCTGAGGGCTGCGCTCTCGTCACCGGCGCGGCGCGGGGAATCGGCGCGGCGACGGCCCTGTCGCTCGCCGAAGCCGGCTGGCCGGTTGGCGTCAACTACCGAGCCGACGCGGATGGCGCGGAGGCCGTCGTCGACGCGATCGAGGCCGCCGGCGGGCAGGCGGTGGGCGTCTGCGCCGACGTCAGTCGGCCCGAGGCGATCGACGGCGTGTTCGGCCGCCTCGAGGCGGAGTTCGGGCCCGTCCTCGTCCTCGTCAACAACGCCGGCATCCGCGCCGACGGACTCGCGCCCCAGCTCGGCGACGACGAATGGCAGTCGGTGATCGACACCAACCTGTCGGCGGCCTTCCGCTCGACCCGCCGGGCGCTCAGGCCGATGTTGCGCGCCCGCTTCGGGCGGGTGGTGAACATCGCCTCGATCGTCGGGCCGCGTGCCAACGCCGGGCAGGCGAACTACGCGGCCTCGAAGGCGGGGCTCATCGGCCTCACCAAGACGGTGGCGGTCGAGGTCGCGCGGCGCGGGATCACGGTGAACGCCGTCGCGCCGGGCTTCGTCGACACGAGGCTGACCGACGGCGCGGGCAACGGCCTCGTCGAGGCGATCCCGGCCCGGCGGGTCGGGACCCCCGAGGAGATCGCCGCGTGCGTCCGGTTCCTCGCCTCGCGCGAGGCCTCCTACGTCACCGGGACCACCCTGACAGTCGATGGCGGCCTGAGCGCCTGAGCGCGCCCGGCTGCCGCCAAGAAAAGGAGACAGAAATGCCCACCCAGGTAAGCACCGACAACGTGGAGAAGGTGGTGTTCGACGGGCTCGCGGAGCTCGGCGCCGAGCGCGATTCGATCTCCCGCGAGGCCACGTTCGAGGATCTCGACGTCGACTCCCTCGACCTCGTCGAGCTGGCGCAGATAGTCGAGGACGAGTTCGGCGTCGAGCTCGGCGCCGACGACGTCAAGGACCTCAAGACCGTCGGCGACGCCGTCGACCTCGTGGTCGCGAGGGCACCATGAGAGGGCGCCGGGTCGTCGTCACCGGCATCGGCGCCGTCAGCCCGCTCGGCATCGGCGCCGACGCGCTCGGTTCGCGCTGGATCGCAGGCGAATGCGGCATCGACGATGGCGCCGGGCGCTGCGACGAGTTCGAGGCGACCGAGCACATGTCGCGCAAGGAAGCGCGCCGCGCGGATCGCTTCACGCAGCTCGCGCTGGTCGCCGCCGACGAGGCGATCGCCGACGCTGGATGGGAAGACGGGCCGCCCGGCGATCTGGGCCGGGTCGGCTGCCTGGTCGGCACCGGAATCGGCGGGCTGGGCTCGCTCGAGGAGCAGGAGGGCGTGCTGCGCGAGCGCGGGCCGAAGCAGGTCTCGCCGCTGTCGGTCCCACTGATGATGGGAAACGCCGGGGCGGCGGCGGTCGCGATGCGCCACGGGCTGCACGGCCAGACCTACGGCGTCGTCTCGGCCTGCGCCGCGGGCGCGCACGCGCTCGGCGCCGCGGCGCGCATGATCCAGGCCGGGGACGCCGACGCCGCGGTCACGGGCGGCGCGGAGGCGGCGATCACGGCCATCGGCACCGCCGCCTTCGCCGCGATGGGGGCCACCTCGCCAACCGGCATCTCGCGGCCGTTCGACGCCCGCCGGGATGGGTTCGTGATCGGCGAGGGGGCCGGGATCCTGGTCCTGGAGGAGGCGGAGGCGGCGGAGCGGCGCGGCGCGCGCGTCCGCGCCGAGGTCATCGGCTACGCGGCGACCTCGGACGCGCATCACCTCACGGCGCCCGAGCCCTCGGGCCGCGAGGCCGCGAGGGCGATCGGACTCGCGCTCGCCGACGCCGGCCTCGAGCCCGGCGATGTCGACTACGTCAACGCGCACGGCACCTCGACGCCTCTCAACGACCGCTCCGAGACCGAGGCCCTGAAGGCGGCCCTCGGCAGCGACGCGGCGCGCGTCCCGACCTCGTCGACGAAGTCGGCGATCGGGCACCTGCTCGGGGCTGCGGGCGCGGTGGAGGCGGTGGCGACGATCGCGACTCTGCGCGAAGGCGTTGCCGGCCCGACGATCTCCTACGAGGAGCCCGACGATGGCCTCGACCTCGACTACGTCCCCAACGAGGCGCGGCCGCTGGAGCGCCGGCCGAACGGCAGCTGCCCAAAGCCCCTCATCGCCCTCTCGAACTCGTTCGGCTTCGGCGGCCACAACGCGGTCATCTGCCTGGCGGTGCCATGAGCGTCGCGACGCCACCGATCGAGCAGGCAACCCCGCGGTCGGGCCCGCGCGAGCGTCTCGAGCGCCTCTGCGACCCTGGCTCATTCGAGCCGATTCGCTCGGGCGTGGTATCGACCCGCGAGGGAGTCCCGACCGTGGGGGGTGACGGGGTCCTCGCCGGTGCCGGCCTGGTCGGCGGGCGGCCGGCCTTCTGCTACGCGGAGGACCCCGACTTCATGGCCGGCTCACTCGGGCAGGCTCATGCCGACACGATCGTTCGCGTGATCGAGCTGGCGATCCGGGCCCGGCGCCCGGTGATCAGCCTGGTCGAGTCGGGCGGCGCACGCCTCCAGGAGGGCCACGCGGCGCTCGGGGGGTACGGCCGGATATTCAAGGCCAGCGTCGAGCTATCGAGGGTCGCGCCGCAGATCTCGATCGTCGCCGGGGTCTCGGCCGGCGGGGGCGCCTACTCGCCGGCGCTGACCGACTTCGTGCTGATGACCGACGAGGCGCGAATGTTCCTGACCGGTCCCAGGGTCGTCCGCGAGGCCCTGGGTGAGGAGGTGACGATGCCGGAGCTCGGAGGCCCGCGGGTCCACGAGCGAAATGGCGTCTGTCAGCTCGTCGCGGCGACCGAGGAAGAGGCGATCGCTCGCGCCCGCGAGCTCCTCGGCCTGCTGCCGGCGCGGATCGGCGAGGCGCCGTCGCCGGCGCCCGGCGCGCCGCCGCAGCCGGGCGACCCGGCCTCGAGGGTCCCAGCCGCGGCTCGCCGCGTCTACGACATCCGCGACCTCGCCGGCCACATCGTCGACGGCGGCGAGCTGGTGGAGCTCGACCGGCGGTGGGCCCCGAACATGGTGACCGCCCTGGCGCGGCTCGACGGGCGCCCGATCGGCATCGTCGCCAACCAGCCCCATCGGCTCGGGGGCATCATCGACGCGGCCGCGGCTGAGAAGGCGGCGCTATTCGTCGACACCTGCGACCGCTTCGGGCTCCCGCTCGTGGTCCTCGTGGACACGCCCGGGTTCATGCCCGGCCGCCGCCAGGAGGGGACCGGCGTGATCCGCCACGGCGCCTCGATGCTTCGCGCGTTCGCCTCGGCGCGGGTGCCGAAGGTGACTGTCGTCGTTCGCAAGGCGTACGGCGGCGCGGTCATCACGATGAACTCGAAGGACCTCGGCGCGGATCTCGCCCTTGCCTGGCCGGGTGCCGAGATCGGGATCATGGCCGCGACGCAGGCGGTCGGGATCGTCCATCGCCGGCGCCTCGCGGCCGCGGAGAGGGACGGAGGGCTTCGTGCCGACCTGGCTGCGGCCTACGGCGAGGCGCACCTGACGGCCGCAGCGGCAGCGGCCGATGGGTTCATCGATGAGGTGATCGCCCCCGCCGACACCCGGCGGCGGCTTATCTGGGCGCTCCGCACGATGGAGGGGCGATGACGGCCGGCGAGCTCTACGCCGTGATGACCGAGAGCCTCGCCCGCGGCCGTCGCAGGCGGCGGGTCTCCACCTACGCGGCGCTCGGCGACAGCTTCACCGCCGGGCACGGCCTGAGGCCCGAGGACCGGTGGACCGATCGCCTGGCCGCCTCGTTGCGCGCGTTCCAGCCGGACCTGGACCACCACAACCTCGCGACCGAAGGGGCCACGAGCGCCGCTGTCCTCGAACAGGTCGGCGCGGCGATCCAGCTCGAGCCCGACCTCGTCACGGTCGTCTGCGGGGCGAACGACGTCATCGCGTCGGTTCGCCCCGATCTCGATGGCTATCGCCGCAACCTCACGGCGATCCTCGACGGCCTCGCCCGCGGGTTGCCGCAGGTGGCGATGCTCACGGCGACGTCGCCCGAGGGCTGGCGCTTCCTCGAGCTGCGCCCGAGGACCCGCGCCCGGGTCGTCGAGGGCATTCGCGGCCTGAACGAGGTGACGCGGAGCGTCGCCGCGTCGCGCTCGGTGCCGGTGCTCGACGTCGTCGCGCACCCGGGGCTCGATGAGGAATCGAACTTTCTCGCCGACGGGCTTCATCCCTCGGCCACCGGCCACGAGCGGGCGGCGATCGAGTTCGAGCGAGCGCTCCACGCCCACTTCGGCATCGACGGTGAGATCACGAACAAGGAGGAACGATGAGCGTCAATGGATCGATCGCGCCTGCCGAGGCCGAGCTCGAGGCCGGGGCGACCTTCAAGTCGAGAGCGCGGACGATCACGGAGTCGGACCTTGTGTCGTTCGCAGCCCTGACCGGCGATTGGCACCCGCAGCACGCCGACGCGGATTGGGCCGCCGCCAGCCGGTTCGGCAGCCGGGTGGCCCACGGGATGCTCGTCATCTCCTACGCGGTGGGCCTAGTCGGATTCGATCCCGAGCGCGTCGTGGCCCTGCGCGGGCTCGACGGACTCGTCTTCAAGCGCCCGGTGGCTATCGGCGACACGATTCACGTGGAGGGAGCCGTCGACGCCTTGCGGCCCCTTGACGACGAGACCGCCCTCCTGGACATGAGCTGGCGGATCCTGAACCAGCGCGGCGCCACCGTGGCTCGGGCGAAGGTCACCGCCGTATGGAACCGGGCGAGCTCCGCGCCCCGGGCCAAGCCCCCGGCCACCGAGCCCGTCTTCGATGAGCTCTTCCTCTGAGCATGCTCCTCGACGGCAAGCGCATCCTCGTCACGGGCGTCGTCAACCGGCGGAGCATCGCCTTCGCGATCGCCGAGCACGCGCAGCGCGCCGGCGCCGAGATCGTGCTGACGAGCTTCGGCCGCGTCCGGCGGATGACTGAGCGGGCGGCTGAGCGGCTGCCCGAACCGCCCGAGGTGCTGGAGCTCGACGTCAACAGCGACGATGACTTCGAGCGGCTGACCGAGGAGCTCCGCGACCGCTGGGGCGGCGTCGACGGCGCCGTTCACGCCGTCGCCTTCGCGCCGGACGACGCGCTGGGCGGGCGCTTTCTCGACGCGCCGCGCCAGAGTGCGGCGGTTGCGTTTGAGACGAGCGCCTACTCGCTGAAGGCGCTCGCCGCCGCCCTGGGCCCCCTGTTCGACGGATCCGGCAGCATCGTCGGGCTCGACTTCGACGCCTCGGTGTCGTGGCCCGCCTACGACTGGATGGGGGTGTCGAAGGCGGCGCTCGAGGCGGTGGCCCGCTACCTCGCCCGCGACCTCGGCCCGCGGGGCGTCCGCGTCAACCTCGTCTCGGCGGGGCCCGTGGCGACCGTTGCCGCGAGCGGCGTTCCCGGCTTCTCGACGCTCGCCCAGCGTTGGGAGGAGCAGGCGCCGCTCGGCTGGGACCCTGCCGACCCGGCACCCGTGGCGAGCGCGGCCGCGTTCCTGCTCTCCGACCTCGCGAGCGGCGTGACCGGGGAGATCCTCCACGTCGACGGCGGCTACCACGCGATGGGCGCCCCGCTCGCAGAGGCCTGAGCCGCCCTGCGGCGAGGGCACCCGCGGACGCGAACTCGCCTGGGTTGATCCAGGTCGCCGCCCCGGCGGCGAGGCCGCGGCGGCGCGAGCAGCCTCGGCGGCTACGCCGGCGAGAGCCATGGCGCGGTGGATCGCGGCGGCACGATGCAGCCGGCGATGACGAGGGCGGCACCCGGCCGACGCAGTCCCGCTGCTGCGATGGCGAGGCCGCCGAATCGCAGCGCGCCGCCCCACGGCCGCGCCCGAATCGCCGGCCGTCGGGCGCGTCCAAGCACGCCCGCGAGCGCGACGAGGATCCCCGCGAGATTGCGGCCCGCGAGCGCCCATGCGGCCGGCGCCGGCAGGCGGCCCGCTCGCGTGGCGGCCGCGGCAGCTGTGAGGATGAACGCGAGGTCGGCCGTCGTGTCCAGATCGCGGCCGAGCCGGGTTCTCCCTCCCGCCCGGGCTAGGGCGCCGTCGGCCCAGTCGGAGGCACCGGCGGCGACGATGAGTGCGACGAACCCGTGCTCGGCGGACCGCAGCGGGTGAAGAAACGGCACGAGCCAGAAGCGGCTGAGGGTTGCGGCATCGGCCGCGGAGAGGCGCTCCCGAGGCACTCCATCGTCGCCCTCGGCCATACCGAGGTGCCAGTCGAGCATCTTCCAGACTGCCGCCCACCAGGCGAGGCCGGCCCGCGGGCGCGGGGCGGGCTTCCGGAGCCGATCTGCCGCGCGGTTGGCAGCCATGTATGCCGCGGCCCCGGCGAGGCCCCAGACGCGGGCCTGACGGGTCAGCCCGGGCCGGTCCTGTCGCGCGAGCGCCGCGCGCTCGACGGACGAGCCGATGAACCGCCACCAGGCGGCCGGACGGTAGCCGCGGCGGCGGACCTGTGCGAGCGCTTCGACCGTCCACGCCTCGCCCGCCGTCAGTTGACGCGGCGAGTAGGCCTGCGCGACCCGCCCGGCCCGGCGTGCCGCCGCGGCCCGCCCCTGATCGAGTTCCTCGTCGGCCTGACACATCGGAACCAGCGCCTCAACCCCGTAGCCTCTCACGATGGCCTCCTTCGGCCGGGCGATGCTGATCGGTGCTGGCGGCGCCGTGGCTGTCTACCGCCTCCTTGTTCGGGGCGCGTTGACGCTCGATCTCGGGCTTGGTCGCCGCATCCGCCCGCTTGGCCCGTTGAGGATGACGATCGCGGCGTCGCCGGAAACCGTCTTCGACGTGATCGCCGAGCCCTACCTCGCTCGCACACCGCGCGCGATGGCAGCCGAGCTGCGGGTGCTGGAGCGAGGTTCCGACATGGCCTTAGCCGAGCACTTCACCGACCTCGGCCACGGCCGCGTTGCGACCACCGTCGAGACGGTTCGCTTCGAGCGACCGGAGCGGATCAGCTTCCGTCTGCTGCGGGGTCCCGTCCCTCACGTCGTCGAGACGTTCGAGCTTCGACCGGCTGCCGGCGGCACCGGCTTCGAGTATCGAGGCGAGCTCGGCACCGATCTCTGGCGGCTCGGGGCGCTCTGGGGCGAGCGGGTGGGGGCCGTCTGGGAGGAAGCGGTCGGGGCATCGCTCGAGCGGATCCGCGCCGAGGCCGAGCGGCGTGCGGGGACGTCCTAGGAACTCGTCGCTAGGGCGAGGCGACGAAGTTCAGGGTCGTCCAGGTAGCGACACAGCCGATGCCCGGGCACACGGGCTGGCTTCCTGACGCGAGCTGGTTGACGTTCCAGATCTTCGACTTGTCCTTCGGGTCGGGCGTCGCCGACGCGTAATCGCCCCAGCGGCAGTCATCGCCGGCGTCCGGATCGCTCGAAGCCTCGCAGTCGAAGCCGCCGAGCGGGCCCGGCGACTTCTTTACGACCACCTGCTCCGATTGCGACTTGTTGCCCTTCTTCGAGACCATCCTGATCGCCGGGTAGGCACCGCCCGAGGAGCTCGAGAAGTTCATCAGCATGTTCGAGCCGCCGCTCCCCGAAGAGCGGTTCGGCGAGATGGCCCCGTTGAACTCGTAGAGCGAACTGCCTGAGACAGATCCCTTCTGGAAGAGCTTCGGCTTCTTCGGGTCGATCTCGTACCAGCGCACCTTCGAGCCCGCGCCGCCTTTGACGGTGTGTTGGGTCCAGACGGCGAACTTCTGGTCGTGGTTGGGGTCGATCGCCCCGACCGCCTGGGTCATCCGCGTGTCCGCGGTGTCGATCTTCGAGGACGACGCGGCCTGGGGCGCGGCCGGCGGGACCTTGTACTGGTCGACCGAGATGTTCTTGGAGGTGCCCTGGATCTGGGCGCTGCCGTTGTCGTTCTTCGTGACCTTGAACACCGCGATCTTCGAGGCGGGCGTGGGGGCCGGGCGGGCGACCACCCACCCCGTGCCCTGGCCGTCGATCTCGTTCGCGGGCACTGGGGTGAACGCGAGCGTTGAGTTATTGGTCTTGAGCGGCATCTTCGCCTTCACCTTCGGCGAGCTCGGGCAGCCCGACCCGGAGGAGGGCTTCTTGACCGCCAGCACCTCGCTGCCGGTGAATGCTGACCCGGCGAAGATATTGACGCCGATGATCGCGAAGGGCTTCGAGTCTCCGAGCTTCGGATAGTCGGGGAAGCGGGAGCCGAACCCGATCGAGTACCTGCACCAGTCCGAGCTCGAGCTTCCGTTCGGCGAGGAGCCCTTGCTCCAGCCGAAGGCGAGGTTGTTCGTGACCGAGTTCTCGACGTCGATCATCGTGTAGAAGAAGCGCTTGGTCGTCGGGTCCCAGATGACCTGGACGTCGAACAGAGTGTCGGCGCTCGACGTGCCGGCGAGGGAGTTGAGGGTGCCGCTCGATATCGGCGCGCTGTCGGACTTGTCGTAGATGGCGAACTTCGAGTTCACGAGCTGGATGAATCTCGAGTTGCCGACGGCGCCCGTCGAGTCCGAGGGCGCGAAACCGGGGTTCGCCTGGCCGCCCCAGGCGCGGCCGATCGCGGGAGCAAGCCGGCGGGACCGCGGCGCGAGGGGCGCGTGCACGTCGAGGGCCTTGCGGCGGGCCATGGATCGAGCGGCGGTGCGCTTGTGGCGATCGTAGGCGCGCTGGTTCGGGACGAGATAGCCCTGGCGGAGGGCGCGTGCGGCCGCGGGGCCGAGGGTGCCGTCGGCGACGCGTGAGGGGTGCGCGGCCGAGGCCCGCGGAATCTCCAGCGACGCTGAAGCGGTTTGGGCAGCGAGGACTGCCGCCCCGAGCGTGCCGATTCCGGCACAAAGTGCCGCCCGCATGGCGAGTTGCAGTCGCATAGCGACTCTAAGTCGCCCCGGTTGCTGACATCAGTCGAGGAAGGTAACCACGTCGTCGACGGGAGCGCGCTCGGGTGGCGGCTGCTCCTGCTTGCCCTGGCCGAGGTGGAGGAGCCCGACGACCTCCTCGTCGTCGCCGATGCCGACCGCGGCACGGCCGCCGGGCTCGCCGAGCACGGGCACGGTTCGCCAGTAGCCCGCGAGGCCGCGCCCATGCGCGCCGAGAAGGACGATGTAGCTCGCGACCGCCGTGGCGAGCAGATCCTCCCGGCGCTGGGAGGCGTCGCCGTCCCGAACCGCGCTTGCCACGATCAGCGTCGGCGCCCGGTCGAGCTTCCGGGCCGAGCCGGCCTTTGCCCGCTCGACGACCTCCGCGAGGCGCGCGCGTGCGCGCTCGCCGAGGACGCGGAACCTCCACGGGTTCGTCAGGTGGTGATTGGGCGCCCAGCGAGCGAGCTCGAACAGCTCCAGGAGCGTCCCGCGGTCAACGGGGTCCGGGCCGTACGCCTTGTGCGTGCGGCGGGTGCGGATCGCCGTTTCGAGGTCCATCGCGACGCCATTGTCTCGGTTGGCGCGCGGATGGCGGCGGGAGGGCGCTAGGGGCCGTTGCTCAGCGTGCGGATGCCACCGATGGTGCCGAGGTACGCGGTGCCGGTCGGTCCGAGCGCGATGCCGGCGTAGTTGTTGTTCGCCAGCAGGCCGTCACCCGCCGGCACCGTGAAGGCGGTCTTTCCCGTCCGGGCGTTGATTCCGGCCCAGGACCACGCCCGGTCGGTCGGCCCGAGCCCGGCGGTCTGGGTGTAGGTGTAGACCAGGCCCGTCTTGGTCGAGAGCTTCGGCACCACCGATGGAGCGGCCACCGCGGTGTTCGTCCAGACCTTCTTGCAGCCGCGAAGGTCCCTGTCGACGTCGACTCGAGCGAAGCCCGGCGTCGTGAGCGCGCCGGCCGTCGAGGCGTCGAAGGGGTCGACGTAGCCGTAGTTGTTCTCGACGATCAGCGACCGGCCAGAGCCGATGATCGCGTTCTCGGTGGCGCTGGCGCCCTTGCCGAACACAGGTGCCTCGCAGACCACGCGCTTCTGCCCGCGTCTGAGCTTGGTGCGGGTGCGGTACACGACGACGTTCATCGGGTCGGCGTTGTCGGTGATCGCGACGAGACCGCGCGCCATGATCGTCGGCGTCGTGCCCGAGCCGGCGTCGACCTGGCTCGGCTTGTGGATGCCCGAGTTCTTGTACTTCGCCTGCCAGGCGATCCGGGGCTTGCCCCTCCGGTTGGCGGTGAACTTGTACATCCGCTTGTCGGAGACGATGTAGATGCCGTCCCTACCGATCGCGAACGAGTTCTCGATCTCCTCGCCGGTCTTGAAGACCTTGATCTTCCCGTTCTTTGGGTCGAGCGTCCCCACCTTGCCGTCGGCCTTGGTCACGAACCAGACGAGCCCGTTGAAGTCTCGCAGCGCCGAGGTGATCCGCTCGTTGCCCGTGACCGCCTTGGTCAGGTTGTAGTCCCTGTTGAGCTTGAAGCTCGTGCCGCCGCCCTTCTCGGAGAGGACGAAGAGGTGGTTCGTCTTGGTCGCGCTCCAGACGCGGTCCCTGTTGTCGAGGAAGAAGTAGCCGCCGCCGGTGAAGTTCTGGTACTCGGGCGTGTTCGGGGGCGTCGGCCCACCCGCCGGAAGGGTGTATGAGGCGAGCACCGTCAGCGTCTTGGGATCGATCAGACGCAGCGTGGGCGGGGCGATCAGCGATGGGCAGACGCTGACGATCCGGCCCCGCTTGTCGAACGTGAGCGAGCCGCAGAGCGAGGGCGGGAGCATGCCCAGGGCCGTCACCAGGCTCGACCCGCTCGGGCCCCCGCGAGCGTAGGCGTCGGTCATCCACGTGTCGTTGTGGATGTTGTTGTTCGGGTTGGCGGCGAAGTAGGGGTTCTGGGGCGCGTTCGGCGGCGGAATGGGTGCGGCGGCGGACGCGGTCGCGGGGATCAGGAGAGCGAGCCCGACCAGGGCGAGAATGTGAAACCAGCGTCCCATCCGCGTGAGGGCCGGAGCCTACACCCGCGCTGAAGCCGGCCTCAAACCGCCTTCTCGTCCTCGCCGGCCAGCGACGTCTTGAGCTCGCGCGCGCCGCGGCCGATCGATCGGCCGACCTCCGGGATGCGCTTCGGCCCGAAGACGAGAAGCGCGATGATCACCACGACGATGATCTCGAGCGGTCCCACGTTCGGAATCATCCGGTCCTCCAATCCAGCTCGGTGATCTCGCCGGCTTCGACCGCGACGTGGCGGGCGCGGGGCTCGTCGCCCACCCAGAGGTCGTATCGACCCGCGCTCAAACCGTCATAGAGCAGCGTGAACGACGACCTCCCGCCGACCGGGCGGTCCAGCACCTGCTTGTGTGCGCCGGTCCGCGCCTCGCCCTCCCTGCTGATCTCCACCTCGACCCCGTGCATCTCGGGGTCGGTGCGGACGATGAGCGCGCCGACGGCCCCCCCGATGTCGATGGCCACGTGCTCGGGGTGAGTGCGCGCCGCGTAGTCGGGGTGATGGTGGTGGGCCTCGCGCTCGCCGACCAGCGGCGCCGCCGGGGTCGCGGCGCTCATGCCGCGACGCCTGTGCTGTAACCGTCGTGAGGCGTCCCCAGGTACGGGAACGTCGCCTGGTAGCGGTCGGCGCCCGGCGTCAGGCCCTGGGTCACCTGCGAGGCGGCCGCGTCGGGCGTGTAGCTCGGGTCGACCAGCGGGATCGTGAGCCCGGCGATCGCGCGGAGCTCGACGTTCACGATGTCGTCGAACACCCGTCGCCCGTTCGGGAACCCGGCGGCGTCACCGGCGATGAGGCCGAGCGGGTTCGGGTTGGACGTCGTCGGTGGAATCGCCACGTTCAGGCGCAGCATGTCCGCGTAGGTGGTTCCGGTGCTGTTCTGGAAGCCGGGCACGACGCCCCTCGGGATGCCGGTCAGGAGGATCGCCACCAGGTCGGCGCGTGGCTTCTCGTACGCGGCCAGCTTGGGGAAGACCCCCGGGTAGAGGACCGGCAAGAGCTTCGCCAGCTCCGGTTGCCGGACGTTCTTCAGGAACTTCTTGTCCTGGGCCGGCATGAGCGCGTTCCAGTAGTCCTTGTCCCCCAGCGGCACCACGACCTCGTTGAAGAGGGGGTTGCCGAGGCGGGAGACCTGGACCCACGGGCCCGATTCCGAGATCTCGCCCCTCGCCCTGTCGATCACGCGCGTCTTGCGCCTGCTCGCGGCGCCCCAGATCCCCAGCACGGCCTTCGCCGCCATTGGATCGGCCGGGGCCGAGCCGTCGCGGGTGAGCTTGCGGATGGGGATCCGGATCGCGATCGTGTGCACGTTCAGGGTGGCGGTCGCGTCGATCGCCATCGTCGGGGAGGTCGCGATCAGGTGCAGGTTCTGCAGGGGCCGCAGGTCGCCGAGGTCGAAGATCGACCCGAGGTCGACGAAGAACCCCTCGTTGCGCTGGCCGGCGAAGACCGAGCCGCCTCCGCGGAGGCCGTGCACCGCCGCCGACGCGAGCGAGCTGTAGGCCGGCGTCGAGCGCGGCCCGATGTTGCAGGGCGGGCAGGCCAGGTTCTTGCCGATGGTCTTCGGCTTGCCCTTGCCCTCGACGACCGCGACGTCGTAGAACTGGCGCTTGTTCCAGTTCTTCGAGCCGATGCTCTCGATCGGCCCGGTGTTGTAGAGGAACGTGTCCTCGTTGCGGAGGACGGTCTTGAAGCGGAACCGGTACTCGATGTTCGGCAGCCCGTCGCCGTCGTTGTCGATGTAGATCGAGTAGCGCACGTCGTCGCCGAACTCGAAGAAGTTCGGGCCGCCGGGCGGATCCTCGAGGGGGATGTAGTTGGTGATGATCGTGACCGTGTCGGGCTTGTCGGGGCTCACGAACGCGTAGGTGTCCGTGTTGTCGGCTACCGGGTCCTGACTGATCTCAGGCGCTTCTCGGTGGGATGACATTCGGCTACTCCTTGCTCTTCGGCGCGGCCTTCATGAGCCGCTTGACAAGTGACTTGTCGCGGTAGGTGAGCTCGCTGGTTCCCGCCATCACGGTCACCTCGCCGCGCTCTGCGTCGCGAACCACGGCCACGACCGCCTCCTCGGGCGGGGGTCCCGATGGGTCGGCGACCTCGCCACCCTCCATCGCCGCCTGGGCGACGCTCGGCGCCGCGGCGATTGCCGCCGTGCCCGCCGCCGCTCCGGCCGTCCCCAAGAGCCTTCGCCGGCTCACGCTCTCCATCTGAGACTCCTTTCCAGCGCCGGCCCCACGCCGGCTGCTCGCCCTTCCCCTACGGGCGATGGCCGAGGCCGGATCACGGAACACTCGCACGGGCGAACCTGCTTGGCTTCGGTTGATGGCCGAGGCCCCCGACCGTGCACGCGTCGAGGCGACGCTCGCTACGCCCGTCCACGACGGCGAGCGCTACGCGCCGTTCGGCGAGTTGAGCGCGGCTCAGGTCAGGGCCCAGGCCGATCGCATCGGCGAGGCCGGCAGCTGGGGACCGCTGCAGCGCGCGGCCGCCGTGGCGCGCGAGTGGGGGCGCCTGGCGGACGCGATGGAGGAAGCCGGCGCGGCCCGGGTTTCGGAGCTCGGCCCCGCGGCCGCCGTCGACTGGGCCGAGCGGACCTGGGTCATTCCCCCCGCGGAGGGAATGATCTGAGAGCCGGCGTCAGGCCTCGGTCGCGGGGGAATGCTGGTGCTCGTGGCTGTCCTCGAGCCCCTTCTCGTGAGCGTGCGGGTGGGAATGGATGAGGTCGCCGTGACTGTGCTCGTGCTCGTGCTCGGTGTGCTCGTGGTCATGGCTCGTGTGCGCGTGCGAGTGCGTCTCGCCATCGTGAGCGTGCTCATGGCTGTGCGGTTGGGAGTGGGAGTGGCCGGAGCCCTCATCGCTCATCGTGGTGCCTCCTTTTCTTGACTCTGCCTCGGGCGCCCGCGCGCAGTCCGGGCATAGGCCGGTGATCGGGAAGTGCGTGAAGCGCGCCTCGTAGCCAAAGCGCTCACGGATGTCCGCGCGAATCGAATCGAGGCGGCTCGGTTCGACGCTCAGTACCCGGTTGCAGCGCTCGCAAGCGAGGAACTCGCGCTCGCCGCGGCCGACAAGCGAGTAGAGGCCGGGCCCGTGCCCGAGATGGACGTGGCGGACGACCCCCATCGCCTCGAGCCGCTCGAGATTCCGGTAGACCGAGCTGACCTCGAACGTCGTCCCCCTGTGAGCGATCTGGCCCGCGATCCTCTCCGCCGAAACTGGGCCGTCCGCCGCGAACAGCTCCTCCAGCACGAGGCGCCGCGCCATCGACAGCCGGCCTCCCTCGGATCGGATCGCCGCCGCGACGTCGTCGACGCTCCCGAAGCTGAGAGGGGCCGTCCGAGGCGACTCGGTCATCGCCTCGGTGACGTTACCCCTTCACCCTGGCGGACCACTTCTCCTCTATGCGCCCGAGCCGCCAGACGGCGAGGGCAATGGCCCACGTGACCGCGAACAGCGCGACGATGGCGTACCCGACGTAGTTCAGGTCGAGGGTCGAGAAGGTCTGCCAGGGCTCGCCCGTCAGGTTGAGCTTGTCGGCCAGCACCGAGAGCAGCTCGACGGCGCCGATCACGAGCGCGACCACCACCGACAGCGACGTGATCGTGATGTTGTAGAAGACCTTCCGCACCGGCTTGGCGAAGGCCCAGCCATAGGCGAAGTTCATGAACGCCCCGTCGATGGTGTCGAGCAGCGACATTCCGGCGGCGAACAGGATCGGCAGGCAGAGGACCGCGTAGATCGGCAGTCCACCCGCCGCGGCGACCCCCGCGGTCGCTAGGAGGGCGATCTCCGTCGCGGTGTCGAAGCCGAGGCCGAACAGCAGCCCCACGAGAT
This sequence comes from uncultured Actinomycetes bacterium, assembly GCA_963771655.1. Taxonomy (GTDB): domain Bacteria; phylum Actinomycetota; class Thermoleophilia; order Solirubrobacterales; family 70-9; genus JAWVFM01. The sequence continues at coordinate 21,058 of CAVYUG010000005.1, forward strand.
ACATCTGCGAGGGCCTTCGCACGGCGCTCGTCGTTCGCCTGTAGAAGCGGTTCATGAACCCGCGGTTGTTGAGCTCCACCTCGAGCTCGGCCTCGCTGTAATGACCCTGCCGCATGCGCAGGAAGATCCGGACGATGCTGACCAGAACGAGCAGGTTCAGCACGCCGATGATCATCAGGAACGTCCCCGAGACGGTCGGGCCGATCACTCCGGTGGCCTCGTGGAGGGCGGAGCCGTGGTCGCTCACCGCGCCGCTGAGACCGCGGACCCCGGCCGCGAAGAGCGCCGCGAGGGCGAAGACGATCGTCGAGTGCCCGAGCGAGAAGAAGAAGCCGACGCTCACGGGCCGCTGGCCGTCGGTCATGAGCTTTCGGGTGGTGTTGTCGATCGCGCCGATGTGGTCGGCGTCGAAGGCGTGGCGCATGCCGAGCGTATAGGCGGTGATGCCGATGCCGACGGTGAACCCCCCGGCGCTGCCGAGGCTGAAGTGGTGCGGCGCGACGACCGCGAACAGAAGGAAGAAGCCGATCGCGTGCAGGCCGAGGATCACCGCGCCCATCCAGCCGACGGTCCTCCACTGCTCGCGCGTCAGGCCGCCGCGGATCCGCTGCCACCGCGAGGGACGCCCCGCGAGCGGAATGCGGGCTGCCTCCATGTCTTCGTACCTCCTCCTCCGCGGCCGCAGGCTCCGGTGCCTGCGAGCTCTTTGACCTTATTGCTTACGGCCCGCTATTGCAAGCGGATCACAATAGATCGCTCAGTCGTCCTCGGCGCGGACCTGGCCGTAGTTGAGGAGGCTCACGATGAGGATGCCCCCGACGACGTTTCCGAGCGTCGCCGTGGCGAGCCAGCCAATCCCATCTGCGAACCCTGTCGAGCCCTGGATCATCGACGCGAAGACCTCGATCGAGGTCGCCACGCAGTGATCAAAGGCGCCGAGCCCGACGACGAACGCGAGCGCCCAAATCGTCGCCACCTGCGCGATCGCGTTCTCCGTGGCCTCGACGAGCCAGGCGATGAGGGCGAGCAGCCACCCCGCGACGACGGCCTTCCAGAAGACGGTCGAGAAGGACGCCACCGCCGCCGAGCCGTTGGCGGTGAGCTCGTGGCTCGTGGTGGCGTCGAGGGCAGCGCCCTTGATCATGAGCACTGCGAATGCCACGGAGCCGACGATGTTGGTCGCGTAGACGATCGCCCAGAGCCGGGCGGTCCCTCTGAGCGCGGACGGGCGGTTCAGGCTCAGGACCACCGGATAGAGCGTGTTCTCGGTGAAGAGCTGCGCACGACCGAGGATGACCGCAACGAAGCCCACGGGGTACACCAGCGCCGCGACGAACGCAGCCGACGACGTGGTTCCCAAGCTCGCGGTCGCGAGGGCGGCTGCCAGCGGCGTCGCGCCGATGGTGAAGCCCGCGAACAGGCCGGAGAACGCGAGACTGGAGCTCGGCCGGTCGAGCTCGTCAGCGGCGTCCTGCCGGACGCGGTCGTAGATGTCGTGCGCGCTCGGGCGAGACGGCTCGGTGATGCCGGGGGGCTACCCGCCGGGCCGGGCGCCAATCGCCGCCGCCACCGCCGCCTGGCCGTAGGAGATGCCGCCGTCGTTCGGTGGCAGCGCCTCGGGAACGAGCACCCGCAGGCCCCGGTCGCGAAGGAGCGTGGTCGTTCGCTCGAGCAGCAGGCGGTTCTGGAACACGCCGCCCGAAAGCACGACGATGGGGGTGCCGGTGCGCTCCGCGGCCGTCGCCGCGGCCTCCGCTGTCGCGGCGGCCAGCGTGTTGTGGAAGCGAGCCGACGCGATCGCGAGCTCGGTCCCCGCGTCGAGGTCGCTCGAGATCGCGCGGATCGTCTCGCGCGCATCGAGCACGAGCGGGGCGTGAGAACCCGGATCGATCATCGGCAGCGGATAGGCGCCCCGCTCATCGACTGCGGCTATCCCCTCGAGCTCCGCGGCCGCCTGGCCCTCATAGTTGGCGCGGGCGCGAACGCCGGCGATCGCGGCGACCGCGTCGAAGAGGCGGCCCGCGCTGGTCGTCGGCGGTGACGCCGTTCCGGTGCGCGTGATCTCCGCGACCGCCGCCCATTCCGACGCGTCGACCTCCGGTGCGAGCGCCCGCGGGATCGGCGGCACCTCCTCAGCCAGGGCGGCGAGCCAGGAACACGCCATGCGCCACGGCTCGCGCACGGCGGCGTCGCCGCCGGGGAGGCGGACCGGGAACAGCAGGCCCAGGCGCTCGAAGCCGGCCAGGCCGCCGGCCAGGATTTCGCCGCCCCACACGGTGCCGTCGGGGCCGTAGCCGGAGCCGTCGTAGATGGCGCCGACCGCCCGCTCGGTCACGCCGTGCTCGGCGAGGCACGCGGCGAGGTGAGCGTGGTGGTGCTGAACCCCGACGTGCTCCACTCCCTCGCGCCCGAGGGCGTAGCCGGTGGAGAGGTAGTCGGGGTGGAGGTCGTGGGCGACGATCTCGGGCTCGACGGCGAACAGGCGCTGGAAGTGCTCGACGCCCTCGCGGAACGAGGCGAGCGTCTCGTAGTTCTTGAGGTCGCCGACGTGGTGGCTGACCCACGCCCGCTCTCCCTTGGCGACGCAGAACGTGCTCTTGAGCTCGGCTCCGCACGCGAGGATCGGCGAGGTCGCCCGCGGAAGACCGACGCTCCGCGGCACGTAGCCGCGAGATCGGCGCATGAGCAGCGGCGAGGAGCGAACCGCCGGATCGAGGGCACGGACGACCGAGTCGTCGGTGCGCGTATGGATCGGGCGATCATGGAGGAGGAGCGCGTCGGCGATGGCGCCGAGCCGCTCCCGCGCGTCCTCGTCGCGGTAGGCGATCGGCTCGTCGGAGACGTTGCCGGAGGTCAGCACCAGGGCCTCGCCGGCATCGGCCAGCAGCAGGTGATGAAGGGGGGAGTAGGGGAGCATCACGCCGAGGTCGGCTGAGCGCGGGGCGACCGACGGGGCGACCGACGCGCCCCGGCGGCGGCGCGCGATCACGACCGGCCGCTCGGGGCCCCTCAGCAGGGCTCGCTCGTCCTCCGTCAGCTCGACAAGGGCGAGGGCGCCGTCGAGGCTCGGCGCCATCAGGGCGAACGGCTTGTCCTCACGATGCTTGCGCGCGCGGAGAGCCGCCACCGCGTCTTCGTCCGCCGCGCGGCAGGCGAGGTGGTAGCCGCCGATGCCCTTGACGGCGAGCACGGCGCCGCCGGTGAGCATCGCCACGGCCGCGGCGATCGCGTCGGCGCCGTGCGGTACCTCGGCCGGGGCACCCGAGGGGTCCACGAGCGCGGCCCGCGGCCCGCAGGCCGCGCAGGCGTTCGGCTGGGCGTGGAAGCGGCGGTCGAGCGGATCGTCGTACTCCGCCTGGCACGCGGCGCACATCTCGAACCCGGCCATCGTCGTCGCCGGCCGGTCGTAGGGAACGCCGCGCACGATCGTGAACCGCGGGCCGCAGTTCGTGCAGTTGATGAACGGATAGCGATGGCGGCGGTCGGCCGGGTCGAATAGCTCGACCAGGCAGTCGGGGCAGGTCGCCGTGTCTGGGGAAACGAGCGCCTCGGGCTCGCCGGAGCGCTCGGAGGAGAGGATCCGGAACGCGGCCTCGCCGGTGGGGTCGATCTCGGAGGCGTCGACGGACTCGACCGACGCAAGCGGAGGCGCCTCGGACGCGAGGCGCTGGAGGAGCTCATCGACAGCCCCTGGACCGCCCTCGACTTCGACGACGACGCCCCGCTCGTCGTTCAGGACGTGGCCGGCGAGGCCGAGCTGGGTCGCCAGCCGGTAGACGAAGGGGCGAAAGCCAACCCCCTGGACCGTTCCGCTGACCCGGGCCGCGACGCGGCGGCGGTCGCTCAAGCCGGCCCGGCCAGCTCGATCAGCTCACGAAGGACGTGGTAGGCGCTCGCCTGGGCCTCCTGGATCCTCGGGATGTGCTGCGAGCGCGTGACCACGACGTGGTCGGCGAGACCCTCGGCGGCGACTCGCCCGCCGTCGTAGCCGACGAACGCGATCGTGGCCATCTCGCGCCGTCGTGCCTCCTCGAGCGCCTCGATGATGTTGAGCGAGTTCCCGCTCGTCGACAGCGCGACCGCCACGTCGCCGGGGCGGCCGTAGGCGATCACCTGACGTTGGAAGACCTCCTCGATCCCGATGTCGTTCGCGATCGCGGTGATGATCGACGGGTCCTCGGTGAGGTCGATGGCGCGCCGAGCCGGCCACCCCTGCGGCGCGGCGTGGAGGTCGGCCACGAGGTCCATCGCGTCGGTCGCCGAGCCGCCGTTGCCGAGCGCCAGCACCTTGCCGCCGCCCTCCAGGCGATCCCGGACGGCCGCCGCGGCCTCGAGCAGGACGGCCCGGCCCTCGCCGAGCGTCTGCTCGCGCAGCGCGCCGACCTCGCTCGCCTTGAGCAGGATCGAGCCGCGGACATCGCCCACCACGGCCTCAAGGTCCTTCTCCCCTTCCGAGAGGAACGGGTAGAGGAAGCTCGAGGCCCCGGTGTCGTGCACGGGGCCGGCCTCGCGGCCCGAGAGCAGCCCACGGTGCTCGAAGAAGACGTGCACCAGCTCCCACAGCACGTGGTAGAGCGTCTCGACCAGCTCCTGTGCGATGAACGGGTCGTCACGCGGGGGGAGGAACTCCTGCTCGGCGGTCGATTCGCCGAAGCCGATGGTGAGGCACCCGCGCTCGGCCGCGCGGCGAACGGCCTCGGCGGTCTCGCCGGCGGAGTCCTCCTCGGCGCCGAATGCGATCACGATGTCCTCCGGCTCGGCGAGAAGGGCGACCTGCGCAGGGAGGCTTCCGCCCTCCGGGGCGAGACCGATCGCGGGCAGCGCGCGCTTGCCGACGATGACGGGATGGACGAACTCCACCGCGACGTGCCGGACGTCGGATCGCGCCGTCGGCGAACGGCCGATCGCGACGAGCCGGCCACCGCGCGCGAAACGCTCGGCCATGCGGTGGCAGCAGCGCGCGAGCTCGTCCGCCTCGCGCTCGAAGAACGCGCGGTTCGCTTCGGTTCGGGCCGCGCGCAGCTCGTCCACCCGCGCCGCCAGCAGGTCGGAGCCGGTCGCGCTCACCGGCGCGGCGTCAGGCGCTGGCCGCGGCGGCGGCCCGCTCGGGAACGGCGCTGAGCCACTCGACCCATGCGTCGACGCCCTCACCGGTCCTCGCGCTCACCAGCACCCGCTCCACGCCGGGGTTGACCGCGTCGAGGTTGTCGAGGAACCGGTCGACGTCGAAGTCGAGATGCGGCAGGAGGTCGATCTTGTTGACGACGACGAGCTCGCAGGTGCGGAACATGAGGGGGTACTTCAGCGGCTTGTCCTCGCCCTCCGTGACCGAGGTGACCATGGCCCGGGCGTCCTCGCCGACCCTGAATTCGGCCGGGCAGACGAGGTTCCCCACGTTCTCGATCACGAGCAGGTCGATCTCGTCGAGCGGAAGCGACGGGACCGCGGAGCGGACCATGTTGGCGTCGAGGTGGCACTCGCCGCCGAACCCGTTGTCGGTGTTGAGCTGGGTGACGGGCACGTGATGGCTCGCGATGCGGTCGGCGTCCATCGTCCCCTGCACGTCTCCCTCGAGAACGCCGAGGCGAACGCCGTCGAGTCCCTCGATGGTTCGCTCGAGGAGGGTCGTCTTGCCGGCGCCTGGGGCGCTCATGAGGTTGACGACGCTCACGGATGCGCGGTCGAAGTCGTCGCGATTGGCGCGAGCGATCGTCGCATTGGCGTCGAGCGCGTCCTCGGCCACCCTGATCTTGGTGCGATGCATCTCCGCGTCCTCCTATCCCGAGGGTACCCGGCCGGTCGATTCCTCGACCTCGATCGAGTCGACCTCGAGCTCGTCGCCGGCGACTGTCTCCGCTCCTGCGCTCTCGCACTCGGGGCAGCGGAAGATCGGGATCACGACGTCGAGCGCCGGCTCCGGCGCCGGGTCCCACTCGCGCTCGCACTCGGTGCACCGAAGCACGGCGTCAACGAGCTCGAGGTCGAGCTCGGCGCCGTCGCAGACGGTGTCGCGGGCAACGATCTCGAAGTAGAAGGCGAGCGAGGAGGGCACGACCTGCCGGAGCGCGCCGATGCGCAGGTTGACGACGCTGACCGGGCGGCCGTCGGCGTGCTTTACGGCGGTGTTCACCACAGCGCTCGCGATCGACAGCTCGTGCACTACGGCCCCTCGGCCGCGTCGGCGTAGGCGGCGTCGCTCTGGAGCTCGGAGATCTGCTCCACGACGAGGCCGGCGGCGCTCTCGATTGCGCCCTCGACCTCGGGTGAGAGCTCGAAGCCCATCTCCTCGACCGAGCCCGGCTCGCAGGCGACGACGACCACCTTGCCCGGCCAGCCGCCGACGGTCTTCACGAAGCGCAGCACCGTCTGCGGGTCCATGCCGTGAGGGTTGACGACGTTCCCGTCCTCGATCGGCGCGATCTCCTCCGGGCTCGGCTCCATGACGTAGAGCGTCCCCGGCTCGCCACCCTGCCTGGAGACGTCGACGAGAACGAGCGCGTCGTATCCGCGCATCACCTCGTAGGCGAGGTCGAGCCCGCCGGTGCCGAAGTCGAGCACCGTGACGCCGCCCGGGAGGTCGCCCCGAAGAAGCCGCTCGGCAACCTTGCCGCCGAACGCGTCGTCCTTCATCCACGCGTTGCCGACGCCCGCGACGAGGATCCGCTTCCCCGGCCGCCCCTCCATCACGGCACCTCGAGCTCGTCGGGCCTGAAGAACAGGTAGCGCCCGGTCTCGCGATAGAGCTCCTGCTCGGCGCTGCCGTCGACCGTGACGGCGATGTGGATCGCGTCGTCGTAGTCGTAGTAGATGCGCTCGATCGTCGCCATCCGCCCGTCGAGCATCTTGTCGTAGACGTCGCGCTCGGTCCCGGGGCGGAGCACCACCTTGCCGCCCTTCCGGAAGGTCCGGCCATCGACGCTCACCTCGTCCTCGCCGGGGTTGGGATGTCCGGGCTCGGCCCGAGGGTCTGGATCCATGAGCTCCAGCCGTCCGTGGAGGGCGGTGATGTCCTCCGCCGTCGCGCGGTCGGCCCGCTCCAGCATCTCCGTCACCGCCGGGTCCTGCTGGGCGATCGCATCGCGCTCGGTGTCCGAGAGGGTCTTCACGTGAAGCAGGAGCGCCTCCTCGATCTCGGTGTTGTCGAACAGGTTGCCGAGGCTCTCCGGTGCCATCCGGGGATGGTCGGGAAGCACGATCGGCGCCCCGAGGAGCGTCCGGTCCGCCTCGCCCGCGAGCACGGGCCAGGTGTTCTCGCTCTCGCAGCCGGCCACCGCGGCGCCGGGCTCGCCGTCGCGCTCCAGGGGGGAGACGAAGCGCCCGCCGGCGACCTCCGCGATCACGTGCGTCGAGAGCAGGCTCGAGCGCAGGGCCTCGCCGCGCTCCATGGCGTCGGCGTCGCCCGGATCGAGCGGCGTCGAGTTGTGGACGCAGAGCTTCACCCGCGAGAGCCCGTCTCCGTCCACGGCCTCGGCGCGAAGGCGTGCCCGGCCGCTGATGGCCCGCTCGCCCGCGAAGGAGAACTCCACCGGCTCGCCGCCGCCCGCGAGCAGGTCGGCGAGCGGCGTTGGCGGCAGCTCAATCGTGCGCTCGGCACCCTCGTGGCGCTCGCCCGCGACCTGAAGGAAACGCACCGTGCCCGACACCGTCGCGTCCGGCGCCGCCTCGACCACACCCTCCATCCGGGCGTGGTCGAACGTCGCGGGGTTGCGCTCTGCGTAGTCCGGCGGATAGACGATCCCGAACGGCGTCGGGGTCGCGTTCTTGGCCGAGCCGGGCGTGTACGGATAGAGGGCGTAACCCTCGTAGAGCAGCGAGTCGACGAGGCGCAAGGTCGCGGCGTCCATCAGCCCTCGTCCTCGAGCAGCGCGTCGAGCGTCGCGTCGAAGGTCGGAAGCCCCCGCTTCGCCCGCAGGGAGGCGAGCCGATCGAACGTGTGGGCGTCGAGCGGGATCCAGCGCCGGAACGGGTAGTGCGCCTCGATCATCCGCTGCCACGCCTCGACGGGCATCGCGAAGCGCGCGTTGCAGTCCCAGGGGACCGTCAGGAGCTGCAGCCGCCCATCGCCCGCCTCGTAGAAGACCGTGCCGTTGAAGTGGATCCGCAGGGGGGCGTGGCCGTCGACGAGCCCGCCGAGGTACTTGCTCGCGGCGATCTCGTGGTCGTAGGTGCACGGCACGGGTAGCTCGAAGATCGTCTCGCCGGTGAAGCGCGGCACCAGCACGTCGGCCTGCGCCCAACGGAAGTTCTCCGTGGTCGATCCCCAGCGCTCGGGCTCGCCGAAGAGCTCGAGCATCCGCTCCCGTTCCTCGGGCGAGTAGGAGCGCTTCGCCGGCTCGATCGTGATCAGGGCCGAGAGCGCGATCGTGTACACGGGGCGCTCGGAGGCGTCGGTGACCGAGATCCGGAACCGCAGGGTGGGCGCGGCGGCGCGCTCGACGTGATCCACGCCGATCACCTCGAACTCCGGCGCCGGGCGGTCCGGGGGCGCCGGCGGCTCGGCCTCGGCCTCGGCCGGCGCGCCGTTGGTCGTGACCGGCTCCTCGGGCATCACGTCGCCTTCTCGCGCAGCTCCGCGAAGAACTCGGCGATCGCGTTCTCCGGCCCGGTGCCGCCCGAGATGCCCTCCCAGCGCAGCTTGATCATGCCGACCAGCCGGTAGCACTCGTCGATGGGAGCGATCGCGTGCATATGCGGCTCGGCCATGCGGTTCACGACGAGGGCCTCGGCGTCGGGCTCGAGCGAGCCGAGCACGGGGTTCGCTCGTACGAGCTCGTGCCAGCTCTCGAGGTCGAGCTCCGACTCGGTCGCCCCCGCGGGGCTCGGATACAGGGAGACGACGCCCCCGCTCGCGCTCGAGTGCAGGAAGAACGCGAGGCCGATGGGGATGGAGAACGAGGCCCAGAGCTCGTCCGGGAGCTCGAGGTCGTCGAGCCAGACGACGCGCGTCCCGGTCGGCCGGTACTCGCGGTCGCCGCCGCGCAGCGCGAGGCAGCTCTCGCAGACGCAGAGGATGTGCCGCTCTTCGAGCTGCAGCAGGTGCCTGTGGTCGGCCGGGATCGGGTTGGCGCAGAGGTCGCAGCGCTCCTCGCCCGGGCGCGCCACCGCTCCGTTGCCACCGCCGTTGGTTGCCGGAGCCGCCGTCGTCGCGGGGCCCTTCGAGAGCCGCCGCATGCTCGAGACCAGGTCGGCCTGCCGGCGGGCAGCCTTCTTGCGGTCAAGGGCGTCGCTCATGCGGCGAGCGCGACCCGGAACCCGGAGTCACCGGCGAGCAACGGGACCGGCTCGAGCTGGAGCCGGTCGTCGTCGAGCGAGCGGCCGGCGCGCTCCAGCGAGTAGCGGCGCCCACACCCGGGGCAGGCAAGCACGCCCTCCGTCAGCTCGCCGTCGGCGAGGTCGCCGCCGCAGCCCGCGCAGGCGTTCCGGTAGGCGAGCAGGCCGCCGTCGACCCGCCCGACGACCAGGTCCACTCCGGCGACCTCGGCGCGCTCGATCCGCCCCTCACCGATCTCGTCGAGGCCGCCGAGGTCGAACCATGAGGGTGTGGCGTCGGCGCTGCCGGGCGCCACGCTCACCATCGGCAGCTCGAGAGCGCCGTCGCCGAGCTTCGCCTTCGAGTCCTCTATCGCGCCCTCGACGACGAGGCCCTCGAGGTCGGGCGCCGCCTCCTCGAGGGCCTGCTTGATCGCGAGCTCGAGCGTCGAGGCCGAGGCCGGGCAGCCCTCGCAGCTGCCCTCGAGCCTGATCGTCGCGACGCCCTCGTGGAGTCCGAGCAGCTCGACGTTGCCGCCATGCGACTCCATGTATGGCCGCACGCTGTCGAGCGCCTCGGCGACGCGGTCGTCGAGCGGGACCGGGTAGAGGCCGTGGATCAGCATGAGGCTCGCGACGACGCCGTCGTCGGCGAGCCGGCTCCGGATCTCCTCACCCGGCCCGCCGGCCTCGTCCAGGATCCCGAACACCCGCTCGAGCCCGCTCCCGTAGAGCTCGATGATCGCCCCGATCAGCTCCTCCGCGCGGGCCCGAACCGCCGGATCGCCGACCGAGTCGAGCTCGACCGTGAGCTCCTGGACTCGGGCGACTAGCTCCTCGGGGCTCGCCGCCCCGTTCCCGTTGCCGCTCAACACAGAATCACTTGCGGCTTCGCCTTACACGCCTCTTTCGGAGCCAATGCTCCTCATGACATACCCGTTGGCGTGTGCTGGACCTTCCTCACCTTGCCGCCGCCGGTGTACATGTGGACGCCGCACGGCAGGCACGGATCGAAGCTCCGCACCGCCCGCATGATGTCGACCCCCTTGAAGTTCTCCGGGCCGTTCTCCTCGAAGATCGGGGTGTTCTGCACCGCGTCCTCATAGGGGCCCGGAGTCCCGTAGCTGTCGCGAGAGCTCGCGTTCCACGGCGTCGGCGGGTAGGGCTGGTAGTTGGCGATCTTGCCGCCCTGGATGACCATGTGGTGCGACAGCACCCCGCGCGCCGCCTCGTGGAAGCCGACGCTGACTGCCTCGTCCGGCACCTTGAAGGATGTCCAGCTCTTGGTCCGGCCCGCGCGAACCTCCTTGAAGGCCCGCTCGAGGCAGTGGAGGCCGATCAGGGCCGAGTAGGCCTGGTGGTAGGTCCGGGCCCGATCGCGCTCGATCGCGTTCGACTTCTCCGGCACCTTCCACTCGAGCTCCATCTCGGGAGCGCTGGCGGAGCGCGGGAGCACCATCTGGATGGACTCGCCCGTGGCCTTCGCGTAGCCGAAGTCGACGAGGCCCGCCTTCGCCGTGCACCACTGGCGGGCGAACGGGCCGCCGCCGGTGTCGCAGGCGACGTAGCGGTCGTTGCGCTGGTCATAGATCCGCGGCGAGACGACCCACGAGTACTTGTCGGAGAAGTCGCGCTTCTGAGGCTTCGGGAGCGTCGTCTTGTTCCAGGGGTGCCGCTTGTCGACGGGGTTGCCGAGCGGGTCCTGCGTCACGAACGGCTGTTGCGAGTCGGCCCAGTCGTCGAAGTACGCGCTGCCGAGAAGGATCCTGATCATCAGGTTGATCTCGACCAGGTCGGTTGAGATGAGCTCACCGCCGAGTGCCACGCCGGGCGTGATGTACCGCTTGCGGCCCCACTCGGTCATGTTTCGGTAGTCGTAGTCGACGTAGTCGGGGTCGTCGAAGCTGCCCCAGTTGACGAGGTCCGTCTCGCGGTAGCCGACCATGTCGTAACCCGGCATCTCCCGGAGGAAGAAGTCGTAGAGGTCGTCGTGCATGGGCACCGACCGCTTGACGTAGTCGAAGTACCGCATCAGGCGCACGTAGTAGTCGGTGAGTGTCTGATGGGTGATGTGGGCGCTGCAGCCGCCGGGCATGATCGTCGACGGGTGCGTGTGCCGGCCGCCGAACAGGCAGTACATCTCCCGCGTGTAGCGCGCCACCTGAAGCGTCTCCAGGTAGAAGTCGCCGGTGAACGGGTTGAGCGACCGCATGATGTCGGCGATCGTGCGGTAGCCGTGCACGTCGGCGTGGTCGGCGAGCGTCTCCTCGGCCTTCTTCAGCAGGGTCGGGTTGGTCTCCTTGACCATCTGCTCGCAGAAGTCCACGTTGCACATGCAGTCGTTGAAGATCGCGTGGTCGAACATGTAGTCCGCGGTCTCGGCCAGGTTGAACGCGAGGTCGCCGAGCGGCGGCGGCTTCACGCCGTAGGCCATGTTCTGATTGAGGCACGAGCAGGTGCAGTGGTTGTCACCGCAGATGCCGCAGATCCGGCTGGTGATGAAGTGCGCGTCGCGCGGGTCGATCCCCTTCATGAAGATGTCGAACCCGCGGAAGATCATCGACGTCGAGTAGCACTTGTTGACCTTCTGGTTCGAGAAGTCGATCTCGGTGTGGATGCCGAGGCTGCCGACGATCCGGGTGATCGGATCCCACGACATCTCCTTGACCATGACCTTCTGGTCGGCGCTCGGTGTCTCGGTTGCTGCCATCTGCGTCTCTCCTCTGTTACCTGTCGTCTCGAGTTCGTCTTCGGTCCGGCTATCGGGTCATGACCCCGGCGGGGCGTAGCTCGAGCTCCGGCTCCTGTAGCCCGTGAGCAGGGTCTTTCCGGGCTTTCGCCACTCCGGCTCGACGTCGTACTTGCTCTTGATGTTGCGGTGGCGGAAGTAGCGGATCACCGGGCCCATCAGGAACTTCTCGAAGTTCGATGCCGCCGCGCCCCACGGGTCGGGGTCCATGAACGGCATGTACTTGTCGGGGAAGCCGGGCATCGTGCAGGCCATGCAGATGCCGCCGACGTTCGGGCAACCCCCGTAGCCGTCGACCCAGCCGCGGATCGGCACGTTGCACTTGACGACCGGGCCCTTGCACCCGAGCTTCACGAGGCAGCGCGGGTCGTCGCCGTACTCGGTCGCAAAGAGGCCCTCCTCGGAGAACCCACCTCGGTTGCAACCCTCGCGGACGGTGCGGCCGAAGAGCCACTTGGGGCGCAGCGCCTCGTCGAGATCGGGCACCGGCGCCAGGCCCGCGAGGTGGAGGGCGAGGTAGAGGAGCGTCTCGGTCATGTTGTCGGGCTGGGCCGGGCAGCCGGGGATGTTGATGATGGGCAGGCCCGCCGACGACTTCCAGTTCCACCCGAGGTGGTCGGCGACTCCCATCGCGCCGGTGGGGTTGTTCTTCATCGCCGGAATGCCGCCGTAGGTGGCGCAGGTCCCGATCGCGACGACCGCGGCCGCCTTCGGCGCGAGGCGGTCGAGCCACTCGCTGGTGGTGATCGGCTGTCCTGTCTTCGGGTCGTCGCCGATCGCAGCCCAGTGGCCCTCGCCGGAGAGCTCCTCGTTCGGGATCGAGCCCTCGACGCAGAGGACGAAGGGGTCGAGCTCGCCGCGCTCGGCCTGCCACCACGCCTCGATGAACTCCGAGCCGTTCTCGTAGGCGAGCACCGGGTTGTGGACGATCACCTTGGGCATCCCCGGGATGGCCTGGGTGACGATGTCCTCCAGGCTCGGGTTCACAGCCGAGGTCATCGCGACGGAGTCGCCGTCGCATGAGAGCCCGGTCGTCATCCAGAGGACATGGGCGGTGACCGCCTCCGTCTCCTTCTGGCCGGGAACGAACTCGGTGCTCAGAGCCATCTCAACTCTCCTCGGGTCGGGGTTTCAGCGGATGTCGGTCCTCGCAAGTCATTCAGCAGATCCTCGGCAGCGGGTCGCCCGCCAGCAGGTCCATCACGCGGCGGCCGCCGAAAGCGGTGTCGACGAGGACCATCCCCGGCGGCTCGGTCTTCACCTCGCCGATCTCGACCGCCCGCTCGCCGCCGGGGGCGCTCCGAAGCGCCGCGAGGGCCGCCTCCGCCGCGCCGGGCGCGACGAAGGCGACGAACACGCCCTCGTTGGCGACGTACATCGGGTCGATGCCGAGAAGCTCGGCCGCGCCTCCCACCTCGGGGCTCACAGGAACCGCGTCCTCGCGCACGCCGATCGCCACCTGGGATGCCCGCGCGAGCTCGTTGAGCACCGAGGCGACGCCGCCGCGCGTGGCGTCGCGCATGCAGCGGATCGAGGGCCCGGCGGCATCGAGAAGGGCGTCGACCGCGGGCCAGAGCGAGCGGGTGTCGGACGCGATCTCGGAGTCGAGCCCGAGCTCGCCTCGGGCGAGCATGATCGCGGTGCCGTGCTCGCCGATCGTCCCCGAGACGAGGACCCGGTCGCCGGGCTTGATCGACGCGGGGGAGAGGCTCGCACGCGCGTCCACCTGGCCAAGGCCCGTCGTGCAGATGTACATCGCGTCGCAATGGCCGCGCTCGACGACCTTGGTGTCGCCGGTGACCACTTCGACTCCGGCCTCCGTGGCCGCGGTCGCGATCGCCTCCACCTCGGCCCGGAGCTCATCGGCGCCGAGTCCCTCCTCCAGGATGAGCGAGAGGCTGAGCGCCACCGGCCTGGCACCCGAGACGGCGAGGTCGTTGACGGTGCCGTTCACGGCGAGCTCGCCGATCGAGCCGCCCGGGAAGCGGATCGGCTTGACGACGAAGGAATCCGTGGTCATCGCAAGGCCGATGCCGTCCACGGTCACCGTCCCCGCGTCGCCCAGGGCCGCGAGGGCCTCGCCGCCGAGGGTGGGGGCCAGCAGGCCCTCGATCAGCGTCTGCGTCGCCTTGCCGCCGGCGCCGTGCGCCATCGTCACCCGCTCGTCCTTGAAGCGCGGCCGCTTGGCGCGGGTGGTCTCGATGATCTCGAGGATCCGCTCCTCGCGGCCGGCGTCGGTGCGGGGGACGCTGGTGGCGGAGTCGGCCATCAGACGAGCTCCTTCTCGCGCGCGAAGCGTCCGTAGTTGTAATAGGCGGCGCAGGCGCCCTCGGGGGAGACCATGCAGGTCCCGATCGCGTGCTCCGGGGTGCACGCGGTGCCGAACACCTTGCACTCCCAGGGCTTGATGACGCCCTTCAGCACCTCGCCGCACTGGCAGGCCTTCGGGTCGGCGACCCGGACCCCCGGGACCTCGTAGCGCAGCTCGGCGTCGAACTCGGCATAGGCGTCGGAGAGCTTGAGCGCGCTCTGGGTGATGAAGCCGAGGCCGCGCCACTCGAAGTGCGGCCGAAGCTCGAACACCTCGGACAACACCTTGAGGGCCGGGACGTTGCCCTCGTAGGGCACGACCCTTCTGTACTGGTTCTCGACCTCGCAGCGGCCCTCCGCCACCTGCCGCAGGATCATCTCGATCGATTGGAGGATGTCGAGCGGCTCGAAGCCGGACGTCACGAGCGGGCGCCCGTAGTCGGCCGGGATGAACTCGAAGGGCCTGACGCCGACGATCGTCGACACGTGCCCGGGACCGATGAAGCCGTCGAGCCGCATGTCGGGCGAGTCAAGGAGCGCCCGCAGCGGAGGCACGATCGTGACGTGGTTGCACATGCAGAGGAAGTTCTCGACGCCCTCGGCCTTGGCCCGCTTGAGCGTCAGGGCCGTGGAGGGTGCCGTCGTCTCGAAGCCGATCGCGAAGAAGACGACGTCGCGGTCGGGGTTGGCCTTGGCGAGTCGCAGCGCGTCGAGCGGCGAGTAGACCATCCGGATGTCGGCGCCGCCCGCCTTCGCCTCCAGCAGCGTCCGCTCCGAGCCCGGGACCCGCATCATGTCGCCGAAGCAGGTGAAGATCACGTCCTCGCGCTCCGCGATCGCCATGCCGTCGTCGACGCGTCCCATCGGGATGACGCAGACCGGGCAGCCGGGGCCGTGCACCAGCTCGACGTTCTCCGGGAGGAGGTCGTCGATGCCGTACTTGTAGATCGAGTGCGTGTGCCCGCCGCACACCTCCATCAGCTTGTAGTGGCGGCCCGGCTCGACGAGCGAGAGGATCTGCGCCGACAGCGCTCGGCCGAGCTCCGCGTCGCGGTACTCGTCGACGTATCTCATCCGGCCCTCGCGATCGCAGTCCCTGCGTGGACGAGGAGGCGGTCGCCGATCTCCACGGGCCCGACCAGGGCCGTCTCGACCGTCTCCCGCCGGTCGTGCTCGTCCTCGCACAGGGCGAGCCCGCGAGCGTCGTCGACGGCCACCACCGCGAGCTCCACCGCGACGTCGCCGCAGGTGATGCAGCCCTCGGTGGGCGAGCAATGCTCCCCAGGCATCGATTCGTCATTGGTGGCGACGGCTTCGCGTTCCGTTGCCACCATCGATCTCACCGCGCGGGCGCTCCCCGAGACTGCCGGCCGCGGCCACGGACCCGGAGTCCCATCATCCCCGTCACTCGATCACGCTCGCCCGGAGCTCCTCGAGCTCCTGCTCGTAGTCGGCGCCCATTCCCTCGAGCAGCTTCAGCGTCGCCTCCGCCTCCTCCTCGTCGACCTTCGAGATCGCGAAGCCGACGTGGATGAGGACCCAGTCGCCGGGCGCCGCCCCGGTGCCGTCCTCGTCGAGGAGCCCGATGTTGACGTTCCGCCGCACCCCCGCCACGTCAACCTTTGCGAGGCGATTCGCCTCGTCGACCATCTCAATGACTTGGCCCGGAATAGCCAGGCACATCCGGCTACTTCCTCTCCTCGTTTCCCTGCTGTCGCAAGCTATCACTCCGCCGATTTCATTGGAGGCCCCATTTCGGCAACCCGCCGCGGGCTCGGCGCCGCGCCACGGCGGCGTCGTCCGGCGGGAGGCTCGGGTAGGTGCGCATCGACCATGGGTGGGGGCCGATGGTCCCGTAGTGGCGCCGGACGAACGCCTTCAACTCGCCGCGGTGATCCCCGCACCCGTAGAGCGTTCGTCCATAGACGCCGCGGCCATGCCACACCAGCCAGTGACCCGGGCCTGCGTCGACGTACTCGCCGAAGCGCTGGTGCAGGAGCTGGCGCTCGAGGCTCGCCTGGGTGACCTGGTCCGGCTCGGAACCGCAGAACTCACACCTGAACACGAGCCGAGTCGGCATCGCGCGCAGGTTACGCCGCCCTCAGATGTTCGAGGGGTCCTCCTCGCCCTCGGCGGCGCCTCCCGGCCCGCCGGAGGTCGAGCCGCCGGTGTTCTCGACGCCTTCAGCGCCCTCGTCCTCGCCGACCTCGAGGTTGCCCTCGATGTCCTCCTCGCGGCCTTCCTCGTAGGCGTGGAGCGGGGTCGAGGGAACCTCCTCCTCGTCCGCCAGCACGTTGTACTTCTCGTCCGGCATTCTCGCCTCCTCCGTCGCTCTGCGACCTGCTACCCGCGGCAGCGATCGATCATGCGGGTCGCCGCGAGCCCGCGCTGGTGAGGAACGTCGCGGACATGTCTTGGTCGGCATGCTCGACGGCGCCCTCGACCAGGCGCTGGCAGATCGCCTCGACGAGCGGCAGGTCGAGGTCGGCCGCTGCGCCCGCCTCCGTGACGAGGCGCGCGTCCTTCGCCGCGAGCCCGAGTCGGAACGATGGCTCGAAGTCGCGCTCGATCATCGCCTTGCCCTTCATCTGGAGATACGGCAGGTCGAGCGGACCGCCGGAGACGACATCGAGCACGAGCGCAGGGTCGAGGCCCAGCCCCTCGGCGAGGGCGAGCGTCTCCGCCGCTCCCTCCACCACGCTCAGGATCCAGGCGTTCACGGCGAGCTTGAGGCGCGTCGCCTCGCCGACCTCGCCCAGCCACACGGTGCGCTTGCCGACGGCTTCGAACACCGGCTCGACGCGCCCGCGAACGGTATCCGCGCCGGCCGCCATGACGACGAGCTCTCCGTCCTCCGCCGGCTTGCGGGTACCCAGCACCGGAGCGTCGACGATCGTGAGGCCCGCATCGCCGGCGAGGCCCGCGCAGCGGTCGATCCCCTCGAGCCCGAGCGTGCTCATCTGCAGCCAGATCGCGCCCGAGACATCGCCCGCGAGGGCGCCGTCGTCTCCCTCCATCGACTCGGTCACGGCGTCCGTGTCGGAGAGGATCGTCAGGACGATGCCGGCGCTGGACGCCGCCTCGGCGGCGGTCGAGCAGACGGTCACGCCCTCGTCGGAGAGCGGCTCCGCCTTCTCGCGGGTGCGATTCCACGCCCTGACGGCGAGCCCGGCGCGGGCGATGTTGGCCGCCATGCCGCGCCCCATCGTCCCACCGGCGCCGAGGACCGCGATCGTGCTCCTGTCGTTCACGGGGTCTCCTTCCGGTCGCTGCCGGGTCTCCTACCCGTTGCGGGCCGTGCCGACTCGGGCACTCAGACGGCTCGGCTGGAGAGCAGGCGCGCTCCGGCCGCGCAGGCTCCGACGCTGAGAAGCGCGGCGGCCACGATGGCCGCTCCCTGCCCGGAGGTGATGATGTGTTCGGAGAGGCCGAGGGCGACCACTGCGGCCGGAACCCCCAGCTCGGCGGCGGCGACGAGGCCGGCGGCCGGTCGCTGCCGGGTCACGACGGCGGCGAGCTGATGGACACCTACGTTGAGCACGGCGATCGACGCAGCGAGCGCGAGGTTGCTCGGGTCTGAGAAGAGATCGCGCACGTTCAGCTTGGTGCCGAGCAGGACGAAGAAGAGGGGGATGAGGAAGCCCTCGCCGATGCCGCGCACCTCGAGCGACAGACGCTCGGGGCCGCCGATCGCGGCGACGATCAGCCCGGTGCCGAACCCGGCGATCAGGACGCTCGTCCCCAGATCCTGAGCGAGCCACGCAAGGCCAACCAAAGCCGCGAGCGCGACGCGAAGGTCGAGCGCCCAGCCCCGCTCCTTCGACTGGAGCCGGAGCCACCGGTACCAGTCGATTCCCAGCAGCAGCCTCATCCCGGCGAAGAAGACGAGAGCGGCGCCGGCGACCGCCAGGCTGCCCAGCGCGACCTTGCCGGCCTGGTCGGGCTGGACCGCGAACGGAACGGCGAGGACCGCCACGATGTCAGCGATCGTGATCTGCGCGATCAGCTTTAGCGTCTTGCCGGCGACCAGGCCGTGCTCGTCGAGAATCGGGAGCGCGACGGCCGCCGAGCTCGACGCCACGACGACGGCGAGCAGAGCCGGGTGGGACACGTCGCCGACGGCCGCCGCAGCGAGCCCCGCGGGGACCGCGGCCGCCGCGCCCACCGCCGCGGCGATGGCGCCCCCGCCGAGCGCACCGCGCAGGCGGCGGTCGTGGAGTGGAATGCGCGTGCCGACGGCGAACATGAGCGTCGCGAAGCCGATGGTCTCGAGCAGCGCGAGTGGCGGTTCGGTCGGGTCGACGATGCCGAACCCGCTCACGCCGATGACGACGCCGGCCAGGATCTCGCCGATCACCAGCGGGACGAGGTTGCGGCTCGCGCCGGCGAGGAGCGGCCCGGCGAGTCCGCAGGCGAGCACGAGCGCAAGGGACCCGAGGCTAGTCACCGCCCCATCGTGCCGCAGATGCGCGTCTAGCGCTCAGGCCGCGTTCCGGCGCTCCGGCCGCAGTCGCAGTCGCTCCCGGTCAGCCGCTCGCGCTGCGCGCGGACCGAGTCGACAAGCTCGGTCTGGACGGCCGAGCCATCGGCGAGCTCGGGGTCCAGCGGACTCATGTGGCGGAAGCCGCGACGGCGCATCTCCTCGACCTCCTCGGCGTGGCGCGTGTAGAGCGCTGCGAGCCGGCCGCGCCAGCGAACCGTCTCCGGGTGGTTCGAGTAGCCGCGCTTGCCCTCGGTCAGGATCGTCCAGACCGCGTGGAGCTCGCGGTGCTCGCCGAGCAGGTGCTGGTCACAGAGGAAGGCGGGTTCGACGTCCCAGATCCGCACCGCTACCGACGCCGGCTAGCTCGGCTGGCTCGTCGGGCGCAGCAGGATCTCGTTCACGTCGACCCGCTCGGGCTGGTCGAGGGCGAACATCACGGCCCGGGCCACGTCATCGTCGTGGAGCGCGTTGTCCGGACCGGGGCGGTTGTCGAAGAACGGCGTGTCCACCATGCCGGGCTCGATCAGCGTCACCCGGATCCGCGTGTTGTCGTGCATCTGCCGCAGCTCCGCCCGGAGCGCCTCGCCCATCGCCGTGACCGCCCATTTGCTCGCCGAATAAAGCGAGCCGGGGAGCGCGCGGCGCCCCGCCACGGAGCTCGTGATCACATAGTGGCCGGTGCCCCGCTCGAGGAGGTGGGGGAGGGTGGCGCGGATGGCATGGGCCACGCCGAGGACGTTGGTGAGGATCATCGAGCGCCAATGCTCCGGCGATTCCTCGAGAAAGCCTCGCGTGGCGCCGAAGCCGGCGTTCGCGAACACCGCGTCGATGCGCCCGAACGTCTCGATGGTGGCCCCGGCGAACGCCTCGACCTGCTCCCACTCGGTCACGTCGCACCGCTCGGCGACGGCCCGCTCGTCCCCGAGCTCGCCGGCGAGCTTCGACAGCGCCTCCTCGTTGCGCGCCCCCAGGGCGACCCGCCAGCCCGCCTCGGCGGCGCGGCGCGCCGTCTGAGCCCCGATCCCGCTCGAGGCGCCGGTAAGGAGGAGGACTCGATCGTCGCTCACGGACACGATTGTATGGTGGCTCTCGACTGGCCCTTACGACCTGAGGAGGTTGGGATGTACGCACGGATAGCACGCTGGGAAGGGGACAAGGAGGCGCTCGACGCGATGGTCGAGGGCATCAGGGAGCGCAGCGCGGCCGAAGACGGTCCGCCGGAGGGCGTTCCGGCGACGGGCTTCAAGTTGTTTCGGAGCCTCGACGGCAGCGCGGCGCTTGCGGTCGGCTTCTTCGAGACCGAGGACGACCTCAGGCAGGGCGACGCGACGCTCAACTCGATGAGCCCGCCGGAGGAGGCGGGATCGATCCGCCGGGCCTCAGTCGACCTCACCGAGGTTGCGCTCGAGCTCTCCGCCGACTGACTCGCTCGCGCGCGACGCCCGCTTTCCTCAGCGCGGGAAGTGGGCACCGTGCGGGAACTTCCCGCTCTTCGCCCACGGGATCGCCTTGGCGATGAAGCGCGCATAGGCCGAGGCGCCCGAGAAGGTCAGGTGCAGTCCGTCACCCGCGAACCAGCTCGAGTGAGAGGAGCTGTACCTCTCCCAGTCGAGGAGGACGACGCGGTGCTTGTGGTGGTGAGCGGCGGTCCGCATGGCGCCCGCGCCGCCGCCGCTGACGGGGCCGCGGGGCGTGACGAGGCCGAGAACCTTGTTCTTGGGCAGAGCGTTGAGCGCCGAGTGGATGCCCGCGCTCGTGACCGGGCCGTTTGAGCCGAGCGCGAGCACGACGAGGTGCGGGAGGCGGTGCCGCGCCCGCTTCTCGTTGATGATCCCCACGCCCTGGTACCACTGCCGGCACTCCATCGCGTTCGCGCGGTACCCGCGGTGGGCGAGGTGCGGAACCGCGAACACCATCACGGAATCCCCGAGCACGATCGGCGCCCGCCCCTTCGGGTTGACCTTCTTCGTCGGACGTGCCTTCGTCGTGTCGCCGCACGTCGCGGTGGCGACGCCGGCGGTCGCCACCACGAGGGCGACGGCAGCTAGCCCAAGCGCCACAATTCGCGCGAACGTCCCGCGCTGGGGGTTATACGCGGGGTTGAGGGACGTTCGCGCCGGAGGGTCCACTCAGCGCGGGTAGCTGGCGCCGTTTGGGAACTTGCCGGGCTTCGCGAACTTCGTCGCCTTGCCGAGCAGCCGGGCGAAGCCCGCAGCGCCCGCGAACGTGAGGTGCAGGCCGTCGGGCTGGAACCAGCCCGACCGGCCCGAGCTGTAGCGGACCCAGTCGAGCAGCACGATCCGGTGCGGGTGCTTCTTCGCGGCGTCGCGGATATGCGTGGCGTCGGAGCCGCTGCCGCCGCCGAGCTCCCGCGGCGTGACGAGCGCGAGCACCTTGTTCTTGGGAAGGAGGTGGAGCGCGCCCCTGATGTCGCCGGGGGTGATCTTCCAGTCGGCCCCGAGCGCGATCGTGATCATGTGGGGGAGCCTCTTGCGCCGCTTGACCTGGCGCATGAGCGCCATGCCCTCGGCCCACTGCCGGCACCCGCGGGCGTTGACCCGGTAGCCCTCGTCGGCGAGCCTGTGGAGGGCCAGCAGCATCACCGAGTCGCCGATCGCGAGGGGCGCGCGGCCATGCTTCGAGATCCGGTGGTGAGGCTTCTCCTTCTGAACGCCGCCGCAGCCCGCGCTCGCCGCCTCGGCCGCGAACAGCGGCACGCAAAAGGCGACCGTCGCCAGCGCGATTGCACCGAAAGTACGATTCCCGCCCCTCAAAGCGCGATCAAGCTAGCACGGGGACCCAAGCCTGCTCTTTCCAACCGTCGAGTTCGCGATCTTCTTTGCGATCGTGCTCCCGCTGTCGTGGGCGCTCATGTCGCGCCCGGCGTGGTGGAAGCCCTTCGTCGTCGTCGCGAGCTACGTCTTCTACGCGGCCGCCGACCCGCGGTTCTGCCTCCTGCTCGGCGGCATCACCGCGGTCAACCAGCTCGCCGCCGTGGCCATCCACCGGGCCTCGGACGAGAGGCGGCGCAAGGCGATTCTCGCTGTTGCCGTGGCGGTCGACCTCGGCTCGCTCGCCGTGTTCAAGTACTACGCGTTCTTCTCGCAGGGCGTCGCCGACGCGCTCAACTCGGTCTCGCTCGGCATGCCGCTGCCGCTGCTGACGATCGCCCTGCCGATCGGCATCAGCTTCTTCACCTTCCAGGCCATCACCTACGTGGTCGACGTCAAGCGAGGCCTCGTCGCGCCGGCGAAGACGATCGACACCGCCATCTACCTGAGCTTCTTCCCGCACCTGGTCGCCGGGCCGATCGTCCGCGCCCGGGAGTTCCTGCCGCAGCTCCAGAGCCCCCGCGACCCCGACCGGGTTGCCGTGTCGTCGGGCCTCGCGCTCATCGCGCTCGGCCTCGTCAAGAAGGTGATGATCGCCGACTTCCTGGCCCGGGCGATCGTCGACCCGGTGTTCGCCGTCCCGCAGGCCTACGCGGCTCCCGACGTGCTCATGGCCGCCTATGCGTACGCCGCCCAGATCTACTGCGACTTCTCCGGCTACACGGACATGGCGATCGGCCTCGCCCTGCTGATGGGCTTCGTCTTCCCGCAGAACTTCAACGCGCCCTACCGGGCGACCGGGTTTCGTGACTTCTGGCGCCGCTGGCACATGACGCTGTCGCGCTTCCTGCGCGACTACCTCTACATCCCGCTGGGCGGCAATCGCGGCGGCCGGCTTCGCACCTACCGCAACCTGATGGCCACGATGATCCTCGGAGGCCTCTGGCACGGCGCCGCCTGGACCTTCGTCCTCTGGGGAGGGTTCCAGGGCACGGGTCTCGTGACCGAGCACGCGCTCGACGGGCGGATCGGCCGGCGTACGCCGGCGTGGTTGCGCGGCTTCCTCACGTTCAACCTCATCTGCTTCGGGTGGATCCTCTTCCGCTCGCAGGGGATCGGCGAGTTCTGGGACTACATGACGAGATTCACCGTCGCGGGCGCGCCGACCCTCTGGACGTTCCCGGTCCTGCTCGCGGTCGGGCTCGTGATCGGCCTCCAGCTCCTGCCCGAGCGGCCGATGGAGGCGTTCCAGTACCGGATCGAGCGCCTGCGCCCGGCCCTTCTCGCCGCCGCCCTGTGCGTCGCGGTGCTCGTGGCAGGGGCCACGGTGCCGAGCCAGGGCGTTCCCCCCTTCATCTACTTCCGCTTCTAGATTTCCCGCCTGATGCCAGAGGTTCGAGACGACAGCGAGATGAGCCGGTTCGACCGCTGGGGGCTGCGCCGCTTCACGGCCAGGCAGGCGGTCTGGTCGGTGGCCCTCGTGACGCTGCTCCTGGTCCTCTTCGCCGGCCAGGCGGTCCGAGAGCAGGGCGAGGAGATGAGCCCGGGGATCGCCCGGGACCTCGTGCTGGCCGTCGGGAAGCCGGCGGGCTGGCTCGCCGATCGACTGCCGCTCGCGGACCTCGCATCCTCCGCCACCTCCTGGCTCTCGCCCGACGAGAGCCTCGCCGGCGAAAGCCACGGGTTCGCGGCGAGCCGGCCTGGCGCCGGATCCGGCGCCGGTGGGGCAAGCGGGGGGGTCCCGCCGGTGACCCCGGGCTACTTCGACCCGGCCGCCTTGGGCCAGAGGGTTCAGCCGCGGCAGTTGCACACGCTGCTCGTCACCGGGGACTCGCTCTCGACGCCGCTCGACATCCAGCTCGCGCAGCGGCTCACCGGCGCGGGCGTGAACGTGATCCGCGACCCGCACCTCGCGACCGGCATCTCGAAATCCGGGTTCGTCGACTGGGGCAGGCTCGCCGCGACGCAGGCGCGCTCCGACAACCCGGACGCCGTGGTGGTCTTCATCGGCGCCAACGAGGGCTATTCGATGCCCGGTCCCGGGGGCAAGCCGGTTGCCTGCTGCGGGCCCGGGTGGGCGGCGGTCTACGCCGAACGCGTGCGCCAGATGATCCACACGTACGTCCAGGGCGGACGGGCCCGCGTCTACTGGTTGACCGTGCCCACCCCGCGCGACTCGGCGCGCCAGCCGATCGAGCGCGCCGTGAACGCCGCGATCAAGGTCGCGGGCCAGCCCTTCGCGAGCCTGACGCAGGTGATCGACACCGTGCCGATCTTCACCCCGGGCGACCGCTACCGCGACTCGATGCCGATCAACGGAACGCCCACGATCGTCCGCGAGTCCGACGGGATCCACCTCAACGAGGCCGGGTCGTCGGTGGCGGCCGACGCGGTCGAGAAGGCGCTCCGCCGCGACTACGACTGGTGAGCAGCCGGGCGATCGCCCGGCGAGCGCTCAGATGTTCTGCGTATAGGTGCTCTTGACCAGCTTCGAGCCGTGCTTGCAGGTGACGGTGCCGTCGTACTGGACGTGCGGCAGCTTGTCGTAGCGCTTCTCCGAGCAGTGGTAATGGCGCACCGCGTGGTTGCAGTGCCCGGCGGGGCCGCCATTCTTATGCCGGCACTTGTGGAACGCCTTCGTGACCTTCTTGCCGGTGCTGCAACCCGTGTGCTTGACGTGAAGGGAGGTCACGTAGGAGGTGCCCAGGTGGCGGGCCTCGCTCGCGCTCAGGTGGCAGCTCTTCCCGCCGCCCTTGTGGTGGCTCGTGGTCGCCGAGGCCGTGGAGGCGACGACGGCGAGAGCGAGCGCGGCGGCGAGCGCTGTCGCGATCAGGCGTTGTGGCATAGGTTCGTGTCTCCCGAAAGGTCGAGGTTCCCTGACGGGGCGGGACTCTAGCGGCGCCGCGCCCAGGCGGCGGATCCACCCTGCGATAATCGCTCCCCCTCCTATGGACCCCGACCGCAAGCGGAAGATCCGTTTGGTGGTGGCGCTCAGCGCAGCGGTGCTGCTCGCCGCCGGCCTCGCCTATACGTCGTTCAGCGCCTCGACGGAGGCCAAGGAGCCCTCGCAGCTCCTGACCGCGCAGCCGGGCGACTCGTACGACCTCACCGGCGTCGTCGTCCCCGGCTCGATCCGCCATCGCGGCTCGCGCCTCGACTTCCGCGTCGAGGACCGCACGGGCGAGCGCCGAGCTTCGATCCCGGTCCGCTACTCGGGCGAGGTGCCCGATCCGTTCCGCAGCGGCCGCGAGATCATCGTCACGGGGACGCTCGCCTCAGGCGGCGTCCTCGAGGGCCAGCGCGACAGCTTGATCACGAAGTGCCCGTCGAAGTTCACGACGCAGGCGCAGCAGGACCCCGAGCATGTGGTCATTACGGGTGGGTCGTGAGGGGCTTTGCCCCGAAAGCGGCGTGTAAGGGCACCGAAGGTGCCCGCAAATGGTGGGGCAGCTAGGTGGTCGGCCTAGGCGCGGCAGCGCTCATATTGGCCTTCGTCGTCGCCCTCTACGCGATGGGGGCGGCAGTCGTCGGGGCCGTGGGCGGCGATCGACGTGTCGTGGACTCCTCGCGGCGGTCGGTCTACGGGCTGTGCGCGCTTCTGACGCTCTGCGTGGTCATCATCGAGGCCGCCTTCGCGCGCACCGATCTGTCGCTCGCCGTCGTGGCCGACCACTCCTCGGCGACCACGCCCCTCTTCTACCGCTTCACCGCGATGTGGTCGAGCCAGGAGGGCTCGCTTCTGCTCTGGGCATGGGTCCTGTCGATCGCCTCATCGGCGGTGCTGTTCGCCACCCACCGCCGCCACCGCGAGATCGTCCCATGGGCGACGGCCGTGCTGATGGGGCTGGCGTCGTTCTTCACCGGGCTCATGCTCTTCGGGGCGAACCCGTTCGACCGTCTCGATCCGCCGGCGGTCGCCGGCGTCGGCCTCGAGCCGCTCCTGCGCCACCCGGCGATGGCCGTGCATCCGCCGATGCTCTACACGGGCTACGTGATGTTCTCGATCCCGTTCGCCTTCGCGATCGGGGCCCTCATCACCCGCAAGCTCGACGCGAGCTGGATCCGATCCACGCGGCGCTTTGCCCTCATCGCCTGGATCTGCCTGACCGTCGGGATCCTGCTCGGCTCGCGGTGGTCGTACTCGGAGCTCGGCTGGGGTGGCTACTGGGGATGGGACCCCGTGGAGAACGCCTCGCTGATGCCGTGGCTCGCCGGCACGGCCTTCCTGCACTCGATCATGGTGCAGGAGAAGCGGGGGATGCTGAAGGTCTGGAACGCCTCGCTCGTCTGCGGGACGTTCGCACTCGCCCTGCTCGGGACCTTCCTGGTCCGCTCGGGCATTCTCGACTCGATCCACGCCTTCGGCGCGTCAACGGTGGGGTCGCCGCTGCTCGTGCTGATCGCCGTGGTGGTGATCGGCTCGGCGGCTCTGATCATCTCGCGCCTCGACGACCTGCGCTCCGACAAGCGCCTCGAGTCGCTGGCGTCGCGCGAGGCGATCTTCCTCGTCAACAACTTCCTTTTGATCGCGCTCTGCGCCGTGATCTTCTGGGGCACGTTCTTCCCACTCATCTCCGAGCTCTTCACCGGGCAGAAGGCCTCGCTCGCCGCACCGTGGTTCAACCGCTACACGACGCCGCTGGCGATCCTCCTCGTGCTCTTCACCGGCATCGGGCCCCTGTTCGCCTGGCGGCGGATGAGCCTCGGGGCGATCGGACGGGTGCTGGTGATGCCCGCCGCGGTCGCCGTGGTGGTCGGCCTTCTGCTCGCGGCCTTCACCGACGCTGCGTCGAAGCCGCTCGCGCTCGCGATGTTCTGCCTGGGCGCCTTCGCGCTGGCGGCGCTCGCGCGGGAGGTCGTCCGCGGCGCCGGCGCCCAGCGGGCCCTGTCGGGCGGGTCGCGGCTGGGCGCTCTGGCCACGGTGGTCTCGCGCAACCGCCGCCGCTACGGCGGCTACACGGTGCACGCGGGCCTCGCCGTCGCGTTGATTGCGGTGGCCGCCTCCTCGAGCTTCCAGACCAGCAGCGATCTGCGACTGCGGCCGGGCCAGTCCGCGCAGGTCGGCGACTACCGCGTGCGCTACGTGAACCCCACGTCCGAGGTCAGCCCGGCCGAGGAGCGCCTGACCTTCGGCGCGGTCCTCGACGTGTCGAAGGACGGCCACCACTACACGACCCTCACCCCGTCGCGCAACTACTACGCGTCCTCGACGGTGCCGCCGGGCACGGGCCCCGTGCGGAGCTTCTTCACGGGCGAGGCGACGAGCGAGGTGGGACGGAAGACGGAGCCCTCGGGCGACGTCTGGACCGCGATGCAGCCGGAGCTCGGCTCGTTCAACCCGTTCATCAACGGCGCCGACAAGCGACTCGAGCGGCTTGCCCGGTCGTCGCCGCCGGGGAGCGCCAAGGCCCAGGGGGCGATCAGCTACCTGCAGGGGCTAGCTATCCGCTCGCTCGCCGCCCGCTACCTCAAGGACACTCCGCCCGCCGACTTCCGCGTCAACGTCAACCCGCTGGTGATCTGGATCTGGATCGGCGGGGCGATCGCTGTGGCGGGCGCGCTCGTGGCGGTTTGGCCGGCGCCGGAGGCACGCCGGCGCCGGGTCGCCGACATCCACGCGGCGCGGTTGGCGCGAGAGCTCGGCGGGGCCTGATAGAGCGTCAGCCGCCCGGTCGACGAATTCAGCGAGGGAGGGTGGGGCGCCGGCGCGCGTCGCGAAATGCGCGTTTCGCCACAGGTTGTCGAGGCGCAGGGCGACTTCATAGCCGCATAGCGGCGAGAACTCGCCATGCGGATGGCGAGGTGCTACCGAAGGCGCGCGCTCGGCCTTTCCCGGTGCTAACGCGGCGCGGTCAGCTCCTCGAAACCGCGCGTCGGAGCGGAGCGCAGCGAGGTCCGCGTCGGTGCGGGCGTACCCGGCGACGTCCGGGTCGCGCTCGATCGCCTCGGCCAAGCGCTCGAGGGCGCCGTGGGTGTCGCCGCCGGTCGCCGCCAGGCAGGCCAGCTCGTACCTGACGGCCGCGCTCTCGGGGTGGGCCTCGAGCCCCTCGTCAAGCGTGGCGCGAGCGCCGTCGCGATCGCCGGCCTGGCGCTGCGCCGACGCGCGGAACGTCCACTCCCACGCGGAGGGCTCGAACGTCGCCGGGCCGCCGAAGCTGAGCACGGTCGTGCCCGCCTCGGCCGCCACGGCGTGGCGATGCGCCGCGGGGTCGGGGACGAACACGTAGGTGCCGGCCGGGGCGTCGAGCTCCTCGCCGTCGATCGTGAACGTCGCCCGCCCGGCGTGGACGAAGTAGAGCTCCTCGTGCGCGAGCTCCGGGTTCTCGGTGTGCGGCTCGACCACGTCAAGCCCGGGCTCATCGGCCGTGTAGGCGTTAGTGCCGAACGCACGGATCCCGAGCGCGGCGCGCACCGGGCGCCAGGTGAGCGTGTCGGGCCCGGGGAGCGCATCGACATCCTCGAGACGGATGGCCCGCGGCCGCCTGGGCCCACCCTGCTTCACTGACTCGGTCCCTCCACGGCGGTCGAACCCTAGCCTTCCCGCCGTGGAGTACGTGCTCCTGGCATTGATCCTGCTGGCGCTCGTCGCCTTCGTCACCGCCCCGCTGCGGCGCGGCGAGCGCGAGCCGCAGACCGCGAGCGACGAGCGGCTTCGCGCTCGGGTGGCCGAGCTGGAGGCGCGCAAGGAGGCGAAGTACCGCGAGATCCGCGACGCGAGCCTCGATCGATCGGCGGGGAAGCTCGACGCCGCGGACTTCGAGTCGGTCGACGCCGAGCTGCGGCGTGAGGCGATCGCGATCATCAAGGAGCTCGACGTGGCCGAGGCGGAGCTCAGGCGCTCCCAAAGCGCCTGAACGGCCCCGGCGGGCGGCTACACTGCCCGGCTGATGGCAGCCGTGCTCGAAGTCGTGCAGGTGATCATCTCGGTCGTGCTGATCTTTCTCGTGCTCCTGCACTCAGGCAAGGACGCGGGGCTTTCCGGCGCGTTCGGGATCGGCCAGAGCGGCAGCTCGTTCGGGGGCGGCTCGCTCGTCGAGCGCAACCTCGATCGCTGGACGGTCTTCTTCGCGATCCTGTTCGCCCTCAACACGATCGTCCTCCTCAAGATCTGAGCCTTCGAGCGGCGGCGATAGGGCTCTCGCTCGCCGCCCTCGTCCCGGCCACGACCGGCTGCGGCTCGTCCGGCGGTGGCTCGCCGGCGGCTTCAGGCCCACCGCAGCCGTACGGCGCGATGACCATCGCGATCCCGGCGCGCCCGCGGCTGATCGACCCGCTGCTCGCCACAAGCCCGGTCGACCGGCTCGTTGCGGGCCAGATCTACGAGCCCTTGACCCGGCGTCTGCAGGGGCCCTACGACGACGTCCGCAGGGTCCCCGGGCTTGCGCGCTCCGCGCGGCCGGCGGAGGGGCGGCGTCTGTGGCGGATCAGGCTGCGACCGGACGTCCGGTTTCAGGACGGCGGGCCGCTCGACGCGGCCGCCGTGGTCGCGAACGCGGAGCGCTGGCTCACCACCTCGGCCGGGCGCGCCCTCCTGCCCGGCCTCAGCGCAGCGGACGCGCCGCGCCCCGACCTCGTGCGCCTCATCCTGGACCGCCCGCTTCCCGACCTGCCCAGACGCCTCGCCTCGCCTCGCCTCGGGATCGTCTCTCCCGGCGCGCTCGAGCCTCAATCCGGGGTGGCGGCGAGGGTCCGAAGCGGCACCGGCACCGGCGCCTTCGAGCCGCGCGGAGGAGGGGGCGCCGGAA
Organism: uncultured Actinomycetes bacterium; assembly: GCA_963771655.1. GTDB lineage: Bacteria > Actinomycetota > Thermoleophilia > Solirubrobacterales > 70-9 > JAWVFM01. The sequence continues at coordinate 50,425 of CAVYUG010000005.1, forward strand.
TCGTGCTGGCGCGGAACACCGGCTGGTGGGGGACCCGCCACGGCCTCGGGCCCGCCCTCGACCAGATCGAGCTGCACGTCGCTCCCGATGCGTCGGAGCGCGTGCGCCTCCTGCGCCGCGGCGAGGCCGAGGCGGCCTGGAGCCTGCCGGCGGGCGTCGCCGCGAGACTTCGGGAGGACCCGCTCCTGACCGGGATCCCGGCGCCGGGTGACCGATCGATTGGCCTCGAGCGATCGGTGCGGGGAATCGACTCCGCGGCGCCCGCACCGCTGCTCTCGAGGGTGTGGCTGACCGGGATCGGCCCCCGCTAGCCGTCGAGCACCGAGAAGGTGATGCCCGCAGCCCGGAGGCGCTCGGTCAGAGCGTCGCCCATCGCCTGCGCGGTCGTCACCTGGCCGGCGCTCTCTGGCAGCTCGTCGTGGGCAAGGCAGAGGGCTGACTCGGCGAGCATCTTGGCCGTGTCGCCGTAGCCCGGGTCGCCGCCGGCCACCTCCGTGATGGTCCGCTCGCCGCCGCCCTCGCCGACGAAGCGAACCTTGAACCAACCCTTCTCTCGCTGCTCGCGGGTCGGGCCCTCGCCGGAGGCGCGACGGCCGAGAAGCCAGTTGCGCGTGGGTGGCAGCTGTGACATCGCGAAGAGCCCCGCGACGCCGACCGGCAGGCCGATGGCGGCGGGCAGGTGCTTCACGACGAAGTAATGGCCGTACGAGAAGTCGGGGCCATAGCGCTCGAGCGCGCGCGCGGAGCGGCACACGATCTGGGGGTCGATCGTCGGCATCGGCAGCGCCCAGCCTCCGGCCTCGGGCGCGTGTTTCGGAAGCCCGCGCACCCCATGTACCTCGCGGCCGGCCGGCCGGGGCTCGATGCGCTTCCGCTCCGCGCTCACCTTCCCGTACTGGCGGACGCGGGAGAACTGGTTGACGGCGCTGTGAAGCGTTCCGCCGGAGAACGTCCCACCCGCGCGGACGAACCCCTCGAGGTGGATCGGCGAACCCTCGGGAAGCTGCCTCACCGCGAAGTAGGCCCCGAGGTCGTGCGGGATCGAGTCGAAGCCGCAGGCGTGGACGATGCGGGCGCCGGTGTCCGTCGCCCTCGAGTGGTGGCGGACGTACATGGCATCCACGAACTCCGGCTCGCCCGTGAGGTCGACGTAGTCGGTGCCGGCCTCGGCGCACGCGGCGACGACCGGTTCTCCGTAGTTCAGGTACGGGCCGACCGTGGTGATGACCACGCGAGCCTGCTCGGCGACCGCGCGAATCGTGCCCTCGTCGCCGATGTCCGCCTCGAGCAGGTCGAGGCTCGCCGCCTCGGGAGAACGCTGCGCGAGCCGCCCGCGGACGTCATCGAGCTTCGTCCGGTTGCGCCCGACGAGCGCCCACCTCGTCTCCGGGGGGGCGTTCGCGGCGAGATACTGCGCCGTGAGCTCGCCGGTGAAGCCGGTGGCGCCGAACAGGGCGATGTCGAGTGGGCGCTCGCCGGCCATCGAGCCGCCGAGGCTATCGTCACTCAAGCGAGGGCGGAGGACAGGTGAGTCAAGGAACGAACGAGCCGGCAACGGAGCTTCCGGTGCCCCAGGCCGGCGGCTCAGTCGCGGCGGAGGGGAGATGGCCCCGGGGCGAGGGCATCTCACCGACGCTTCACTGGCTCTTCGAGGGCGCGGGCTACGCCTACGTCACGCTCACCGTCGACGCGGTTCTCCTGCTCGCCGCGCTCCTCATCGCCGATGCGATCAACCCCGAGCCGCCGTCGGTCCTGGTGCTGCTGGCCAGCCCGCTGGCGGTCGCGCTGATGGCGAGCCGGCGGCTCTACGACCCCACCGCGCAGATCGCCCGCCTCGACCGCGTCGGGTCGATCGTCGGCGCGACCGCGGTGGCCGCGATCGCGATCGCCGGCGTCGTCCAGCTCACCAAGCCGGCCGCCACCGACGCCGACTTGATCGCGCTCCAGCTCGCGCTGGCGGCCGGGATGCTGATCGTCTGGCGCATGCTCTTCTCGACGGCGCGCATCTACGCCCGGCGAACCGGGCGCTCGGGGCGCCGGACGATCATCGTCGGAGCCGGACGGGTTGGCGCGCGCCTCGAGCGGCGGCTCGACGAGCTGAGGCAGATCGGCCTCATTCCCGTGGGGTTCGTCGACGCCGACCCGGTGCCCACCCTCGAGCTCCGCGAGCGCCGGGCGCCCGTGCTGGGGGCGCCCGAGGACTTCGACGCGATCGTCGACGCAACCGGCGCCGAGCACGCGATCTTCGCCTTTCAGATCGAGCCCGACGTGACCCTGCGCGGCCTTGTCCGGCGGTGTCGCCAGCGCGGTCTCGGGATCGCGATAGTGCCGCGCCTCTTCGACGACGCGACCAACCGGATGGTGCTCGAGCACGTGGGCGGCATCCCCGTCTTCGAGCTCCGGCAGGTCGACCCCAAGGGCTGGGAGTTCTCGCTGAAGCACGGGATCGACAGGGTGACGGCCGGGATGCTGCTGCTCCTGCTTTCGCCGCTTCTCGGTGCCATCGCGCTCGCCGTGCGCCTCACGATGGGCGCCCCGGTCCTGTTCCGTCAGCGCCGCGTGGGCCGCGACGGCCAGGTCTTCGACCTCCTCAAGTTCCGCTCGATGCGACCGGCTGAGCCCGAAGAGGCGCCGGCCGCGGCGAAAGGTGACTCGGCCCCGGGAGGCGTTGAGGGCGTCGATCGCCGCACTCCGGTCGGCCGATTCATCCGGCGCTGGCACGTCGACGAGCTGCCGCAGCTTGTCAACGTCGTGCGCGGCGAGATGAGCCTGATCGGGCCGCGCCCGGAGCGTCCCGAGCTCGCGCACGGCTTCGTCGAGAACGTCAGCCGCTACGGCGAGCGCCACCGGGTCCGGTCGGGCATCACCGGCTGGGCGCAGGTCAACGGCCTCGTCCCCGGAACGCGCCTCAGCGACCGCGCCGAGCTCGACAACTGGTACATCCAGAACTGGTCGTTCTGGCTCGACTTCAAGATCGCGCTGATGACGATCCCGGCCGCGTTCCGCAAGACGGAGTGAGGGATCTGAGATGTCCCGTTGGCGCGGGATACTGCGCGGGCGATGTCGCAGGAGAACATGGAGGTCGCTCAGGAGATCGCCGACGGATTCGAGGCCCAGGACTTCGATGCGGTGCGACGGAACTTCGACTCCGACATCGAGTGGCACGAGGACCCTTCGTTCCCTGAGGCTGGCGTGTATCGCGGCCTCGAAGCCGTCGCCGAGTATGCGCGTCAGTTTCGCTCCGAGTTCGCGGAGCTTCGCTACGAGATGGTCGAGCTGTTTGAAGCCGGTGACCACGTGATCGCGAGGATGAGGGTCACGGGAAAGGGAAAGTCAAGCGGCGCGGACTTCCACCAAGACGCGTGGTGGGTTTATGAGTTCAGGGACCGCAAGGTGATCCGCTGCTACTCGTACCTTCGCCGGACGGAGGCCCTAAAAGCCGCCGGGCTTTCGGAGTAGGCGATGTCGCAGGAGAACGTGGAGATCGTGCGTCGCATGCTCGACGCCTGGAACCGCCGGGACGAGGAGGAGATGCTGGCGCTCAGCGACCCCGAGGTCGAGTACGTCAATTCCCCGACGGCGATCGAACCGGGAACGAGGCGCGGGACCAACGAAGTTCTCGCAGTCGCTCGAACGCAGTGGGAGTTCCTGCGCGATGGCCGTCAGGAGATCGATCGAACCTACGATCGCGGGGAGGAGATCGTCGTCCTGGGGCGTGTTTCTCGTCGGATGCCGGACGGCGATGCCCGGATCGAGGATCGGGCCCTCGTCACGTGGACGATCCGCGATGGGAAAGTCGTGCGGGTCGAGGTACTCGGCTTCGGCGGGGCCGAAGTTGGCGAGGCCCTCGAAGCCGCCGGGCTGCGGGAGTAGGCCGCTGACGAGGGACTCGCAATGCGACCGAGAGGAGTCGAACCTCCACGAGCCAAAAGGCTCACAAGGCCCTCAAGCTTGGCGTCGGGGATCGGCTCGGCGAGATAGGGCTTGCTCAAGCGTTTCAGGTTGCCTGAGGTCCTGTGACTTTCGCTCAGATTGGTACCACGACTGGTACCACGGGCCGTCGAGCGGGCCGCGGGTGTTCGACGAGGCGAGGCGATTGCGCGCCGCGCCCGTCGGTGGGCGCGGCGCCCGCGTCACCACGCGCGGCGCGGCGGGGACAACACGCTGGACCGAGGCGTGCTGACGGCAGGCCGTCAACGCGAGGACGGGCAGCCCAACTCCGCCGATGATTCCGTCTCACGTCCCCACGGCGAGACCCCGGCTTCCGTCCCACGGGGGTGTGACAGGGCCAGGTCTTCAACCACGGACACCGGCTCGGCCGCGGGGAGGCCCTCAAACCGCTATCGCTGTACCGGCCCGATGACCGGTGTTTTGACTGGCGCTGCGAGGCCGATGTAGGCGACGATCTGGTGACCGCCCGGGTTCGTCTGGTAGGGCACCTGGAGCCAGTTGTTGGCAAGCCAGACGTTGCCGGAGGGGTCGATGGCGACACCGGTGTTGCGGGTCAGGCCGTCGAACCCGTAGCCGCTGTTCGGAGCGATCGGATCGCCGGTGTGCGAGCCCGGCGGGCAGTACTTGGGCCGGGTGCCGCACAGGTTGCCGAGCGCCTGCTTGGCGAAGTTGGCGACCCAGACGGTGTCGTTGCCGTCGACGGCGATCCCCCACGGGAGGAACGTGCCGCCGCCGGTGAACGGCGAGCCAGCGGACGGGGACGCCCTCGTCGTTGAGGAGGGTCACGCGAGCCAGTGCCCGCGAACGGGGGCAGGGGAGGCTCGCAGGGGAAGAGCACCTTGCCCGAGTTGCGCGACCCAGACGTTGCCGCGGCTGTCGGTGGCGAGGCCCATCGGCCGGCGAATCGCGGTCGAGACCGGTGAGTTCGGCGGTCGGAGTGCCGTCGGGGTTGAGGATCGCGATGCGGCTGTTCTGGTTTCCGGCCACGAACGCCTGCCCCTGGTCGTTGATGGCGATCCCGAATGGACTCGTGATCCCGAGGTTGGCGGCGACGAGGGCCTTGGAGGGGTCGCCCTGCGGATACTGCGTGACGGTGCCGTTGCCGCAGTTGGCGATCCAGATGTTACCGTCGCGGTCGGAGACGGTTCCCTGGGGTTCGCTCGAGCGCTCCGGCGGTATAGCCGCCGCCGAAGGTGTCGGTGGCGGGCGGGGAGAGCGGGTTGCCGCTGGCCGTGAACTCGGAGACGCTGTTGCGAGGCGGCGGATCGGTGCACCCGGCCCCCTGGAAGCCGTAGTTGCCGACCCACACGTGTCCGTCGGGGGCCAGGGTGATCCCGAAGCCGGACCCGCTCAGGCCGCCGCCGGTGAACGGCGAACGGCTCGCGAAGCGGCCGTCGGGCGTGAACTTGAACAGCTCGTTGCTGGCGCACTGCGGCACCTGCGGGTCGGCGCCGTAGTTGTAGTTGTTGTTCACCCAGAGGTTGCCCCGCCTGTCGATCGCGAAGTTCCCGGGGCCGTCGAGGCTGGTCCCGTCGCCGTCGAACCGCAACGCCAGCGTCCACCCGTCCGGGCGCTCGCCCGAGCCGAGCGCCGGTTCGTACGGAGCCGGCGCCGACCGCGCGAACTTGAACAACCCGCTTACAGAGTGGCCGGGGTTGCGGGCGATGTCGGCAACGGCCTCCAGGGTCCCGCGCGGCGCCGATCCTCCGGGCGGGGTGGCGAGCTTGAAGAAACGTGAGCAGTTGCCGGGCCGAGCGAGCGCACTGCGGGAGCATGTTCGAGAGCGAGTTGAACGCCTGGACTGTTGAGGTCTCGTCACCGTTTGGGGCGCGCCGAAGCACCCAGCCGAGGTGCCCCGTCGGCACGTTGGCGAGGTTGGCGGCCATCGCCGCCGCATTCTGCAGCCCGGGCGAGCTCCCGGCGATTCGCTTCGAGCTCCCGGAGGAACTCAGCAAGCGCGTAGCCGGCGGCGACCGTCGTGTGCTCGTTGACGACCGCCGTGCGCGGGAACCGCGGTGTGCCGAGGACCGCGGCGAGCCGCACCGCCGAGCCATTCCCGGCGATCAAATACAGGACCGCGACCGGGCGCCGAGGCGCGCGGTAGCGCAGTGTGAAGGCGCCGTTCTTGTCCGTGCGAGACCGCGCGAGCTGCATCGTGCCTGAGCTTGCCCTCCCCGCACGGTAGAGAGTGATCGGAACCGAGGCAAGCCTCGTGCCGGCGCTCGTGACTCTGCCGTGCAGCGTCGCGGCGACCGCTGGCTCGGCGCCGTAGGCGCACGCGAGCCCGAGCACGGCCGCGATGGCAACCGTGCGCGGTCGGGGTCGCCGCCGTCGCGATCGCAGGCCACGCCCACGACCTGACGTTTCTCTCTGGCTCAATTGCCGAGCGACCCTTCCTTGCTCTGGATGATCCGGGCCAGCGTATATCCAGGCGCCGACGCCGGCGGCCGCGCGGCGGGCCGACTGTCAGATAGCTGACTAGGCTCGTTCCGATTCCGGGACCTCGGCGGTCGACTCGTCCCGCGGACAAAGCATCAGCGTCGCGCGACCGCGCGGGAGAGGCACTCGAGACCGAGCTCGGCGGGCCCGCAGCTCGTCTGAGATCCGCGGCCTCCTCCAGGCGTGCTCGGCGGCCTCGACCAAGAGCCGGCGAGAGTGCTTGGGCCCGGCCTTGGTGATCGCGCCCTGGTGGCGCTTCTCATCAGAGGTGCGCTCGGAGGGCACGAGGCCGAGGAAGGCGCCAAGCCGGCGCGGGTGGCCGAAGCGCTCGAACTCGCCGATCTCGGCGCAAAGCCCGACCGCCGACAGGGTGTCGAGACCGCGAAAGCAGCGAAGGCGGGCGATCGTCACCGCCCACGGGCTCTCGGGAGCGAGCTCCTCGAGCGTCGCCTCGAGTGCCGAGCGGCGCTGGGAAAGCGCCTCGACCGCAGCCAGGTAGTCGGCGAAGGTGACCTCAGCTGCGCGGTCGTCGAATACGAGGCGCCGCAGCCAGCGGTGATGGTTGACGGTCCAAGGGTTGCCCGGCCCCGCGAAGCGAAGGAGCCTCGCCACCCCGAAGCCGCGCAGGTGCCCGATCCCGTCGAAGCGGTGAGCGGCGATCCCGACGACGACAGGATCTTTGCCTCGTCCACCGCTGCGGGCGCCGAGATCCTCGCCGGCGGCGACGGCAAGCATCTGCTCCCCCTCGGCCAGCACCACGGGAGCGGATCATCAGGCCGCAGGCGTCCCTCGCCGAGATCGCTGCGTGATTCCGGATCCTCGCGCATTGCCACAGCGCTCTGATACTGCGCTCGCTGAACGCGCGCGGGTCCGCAGGCTCGGTGGAGCGGCGGCCCTCTGTGCTCATGCGCCGTCCTGGCGGGTGGCGACCACGATCTCCGAAGGCACCCCCCACCCGGTGACGATGTCGCGATCCGTGACCCGCCACATTTCTGGCTTCAGCAGGTCGCAGAGCTCGACCGGCTGACAGCCGCCAACGAGGCCGGGCCAGCGCCTGGCGACCGCGCCCCAGCCGGCGGCGACGAGCCGGCTTGTCGGCGTAGCTCCGTTCGTCAGGCTGACGAGAGCCAGCAACCCACCCGAGACAAGCATGCGGTGGGCTTCGTCGATCAGCGCACGGGCGTCGGCCTCCGGCAAGAGATCGAACACATACGCGGCGACGAAGCGGTCGAAGGGGGCGTTGGCGCGGGGGAGCGTCAGCGCCGGTGGGTCAAGCAGCCGAACCTCCGCCCGGGGCGCCCATGGACGCAAGCGCGAGCTCGCAACCCGCACCATCTTCGGACTGACATCCACACCGAGGTAGCGAGCCACGTCGGAAAGCTCAGCGGCGAGGAGCGCGGCCGCGAAGCGCCCGGTGCCACAGCCCAGTTCGAACACCGCGCCTGCCTCCCGGAAGTTCGAGGACCGCCTCAGTCGAGCGGTCGCAGCGCCCTCGTAGAAGCGCTGGGTGTCCTGCCAGCGTCCTACGCGATCGTAGAAGCGGCGCGCACCAGCGGCGTCCAACGGCACAGTGACACCAGCCTACGACTCCATTGGGCGACCGACCACCGAGTGCTTCGTTCACCTCCCAATGCTGCGAGCCGCCCGCGGTGCCCCCTTCGCGTCCGAGCTAGGGCCTGAGGTTGCATCGGCGTGTGGGCTCCGGCGAGCGCGATCGAGATCCCGAAAGCGGCTGATCGTCGGGACGGACGCCACGATCACGCTCGGGTTAGTCCCTGCGCCGGGCCTCCAATTGGTACCACGGGCCGGAGCGGCCGTCTCCGTCCCCACCTTGACGGCTGAACGAAACCTATCGATTTGCAGGTCCTTGAGTGCGACCGAGAGGAGTCGAACCTCCACGAGCCAAAAGGCTCACAAGGCCCTCAACCTTGCGCGTCTACCAGTTCCGCCACGGTCGCGTGAGGGCTCGTCGATTCTAGTGTCCGGGCCTCGGCCCAATGAATCCGTCCGCCCCCGTTCGTACTCTGCGAACGTGTGTTCCGGTTGCGCGAGATAAGCTAGGACCGAGAGAGGAATCGAGGAGCAAATGGACCTGGACCTGACCAAGCGCCAGAAGGAGATCTTCGACTACATCCGTCGCTATGCCTCGAGGCACGGTTACCCCCCGACGGTGCGCGAGATCGGCAAGGCCGTGGGCCTCGGCTCGCCCTCGACGGTGCACGCACACCTGGCGAACCTCGAGAAGATCGGCCTTCTGAAGCGCGATCCCTCGAAACCGCGCGCGATCGAAGTGCTCGTCGAGAAGGCGAAGCGCGCGGTGCGCGGCGGAGGCCTGCCGATCGTCGGTGTGGTCGCGGCCGGTGAGCCCATGCTGGCCGAGGAGAACATCGAGGAGTACGTCGAGGTCCCGGACGTGATCGGGGGCGAGGACGGCGACTTCATCCTTCGCGTCAAGGGCGACTCGATGAAGGACGTCGGCATCCTCGCCGGCGACTACGTCGTCGTTCGTTCCGAGGACACGGCAACCGACGGAGAGATCGTCGTCGCGCTCGTCGGCGATGAGGAGGCGACGGTGAAGCGCTTCTTCCGCGAGAACGGCCGGGTGCGACTACAGCCTGAGAACAAGGCCTTCAAGCCGATCCGCACGAAGGACGCAAAGGTCCTCGGCACGGTCGTCGGGGTCTTCAGGAGCCTCAAGTGACGACGGCGATCGTCACGCCAGTCGCTCCGGTGCGACTGTTCCCGCCCGATGCGGCCGGCGGACGCGCCCGAACGCTCGAGGACGCCGTGCTCACCGCGGCCGAGAGCCGGCGCCTACGCGGGTTCGCGGCCTGCCTCGTTTGCGGCGAGCGAGTCGAGGCCTCCGGCGAGTGCCGGGCCTGCGGGTCCGAGCTCTCATAACTCCGGCCCCTGCGGCGTAGACTTCCCTTTCGCAGGCCACGCAGTCGCGGGAGGTGACAACACCCCTCGAGGAAAGTCCGGACACCAAAGGGCAAGGGCGGTCGGTAACGCCGACCCGGGGAAACCCGCGGGAAAGTGCCACAGAAACGACACCGCCGATGGCGCCGCCTCACGTGAGCGGCGTACAGGCAAGGTTGAAATGGTGCGGTAAGAGCGCACCGGCGCCGCGGTGACGCGGCGCGTCAGGGCAAACCCCGCCCGGTGCAAGGCCAAGCAGGACCGTCGACCCAGCCCGGCGAGGTCCAGGTAGGCCGCACAGATGGATGGCTGCGCCAGACAGGATCCGGCTTACAGGCCCGCTAACGAGAAGCCCCGCTCCGGCGGGGCTTCTCTATATAGGAGGATTTGACCCTGTGAAGCAGCGGACGCTCCTCGGCTCGAGCCGCCCCCGCCTCGCGACGGGACTGGCGGTTTCCATTGGCGCGATTGTCGTCGCCACCGTTCTCATCTATCCGCTGAAGTCCGTGGCACCGACCGTTTCGCTGGGTGTTGTCTATCTGCCTGCCGTGCTCCTGATCTCGGCGTACTGGGGGCTGTGGCTGGGCCTGTTCACGTCGCTCGCCAGCGCGCTGGCGTTCAACTGGTTCCACATCCCGCCGGTGGGACATTTCAGGATCGCCGACGGACGCAACTGGGTCGCCCTCGGCGCCTTCGCGCTCGTCGCCGGAGTGACCAGCACGATCGCCGATGTCGCGCGCGCCCGCGCGGTGGAGGCGGAACGCAGGCGCGAGGAGGCGGACCTTGCGGCGCAACTCGCTCGCATCATGCTCTCGGAGTCGGCGACATCGGAGTCGCTGACCGAAGCCGCCGGCCGAGTCGCCGAGGTGCTCGGGGTCGACGAGGCGGAGATAGAGCTCGGTGCCGTCGCGGGCGACGAGCGCAGGCTTGCGGTGTCGCTTCCCGGCCCGGACCAGGCGCAGGTCGCCACCGTCCTCGTCCCACATGGGATCCCTGACGCGGCCGACGAGCGCCTTCGATCCCGGCTGGCGCCGGCGATCGGCGCGTTGATCGCGATCGCCCTCCGCCGCGACGCGATGCAGGCGGCCGCCGTCGAGACCGCGGCCTTGCGACGGAGCGATGAGCTGAAGACAGCCCTGCTCCGCGCCGTGTCCCATGACCTACGCACCCCGCTCACGGCCATCGTCGCCACCGGGCATGCCCTCCGCGCGCGGTCGATCACCGACGAGGAGCGAGGTGAGCTGAGCGGTGCGGTCGTCGAGGAGGGCGAGCGATTGGCGACCCTGGTCGACAAGCTCCTCGACTTGTCTCGGCTCGAGGCCGGACGTGCGGAGCCGAGCCGCGAGTGGGTCTCGCTCGAGGACGTGCTCCTCGCCTCCAACGAGGGGATTACGAGCGCGGCGGCGGAGGTGCGCTTGTCGGTGGACCCGGAGCTCCCGCCGATCAAAGCGGACGCCGACCAGCTCGAGCGCGCGTTCGGCAACCTGATCGAGAACGCTCGACGCTACTCCGATGAAGGGCCGGTTCTCGTCAGGGCGCGGGCAGTCGGTTCGCGGCTCGTCGTCCGAGTGGTCGATTCGGGGCCGGGCATCCGCGAGGCCGAGCGCGGACGGATCTTCGAACCGTTCTATCGCGGCCCGGAGAACGGGCGTCGACCGTGGACGGGGTCCGGGCTCGGCCTCGCGATCGCCAAGGGCTTCATCGAGGCGAACGGGGGCGAAATCGCCGTCGAGTCGACGCCCGGGCAGGGCACCACGTTCGTTGTCGTGTTCCCCCGTCAGCCCGAGGGCGAAGCATGAGCTCGAGCGCCCTGGTCCTCGTCTGCGACGACGAGCTCCAGATCGTCCGCGCCTTGAAGGTGATCCTTCGCGACGCCGGCTTTGAGGTGATCGCGGCGTCGGGCGGCGAGGAGGCGCTCGATCTTGCCGCCGTGCGGAATCCGGAGGCGGCGATCGTTGATCTCGTGCTGCCCGACGTCGACGGGGTGGAGGTGTGCCGCCGCCTCCGCGAGTGGAGTGAGATCCCGATCATCGTTCTGTCGGCCGTCGGGGAGGAGGACGCGAAGGTTCGTGCCCTCGCCGCGGGTGCCGACGACTACGTGACGAAGCCCTTTGGGCCACGCGAGTTGATCGCGAGGCTCGAGGCGGTGCTACGCCGATCCGGCGCGGATCCGGAGGAGCCCATCATCGAGGCCGATGGGCTCGAGCTCGACCTGGCGGCGCGAAGCGTTCGGCGCGACGGCGAAGAGGTGCACCTGACGCCGAAGGAGTTCGAGCTGCTCCGCCATCTGGCGCGAAACCGGGGCCGGCTGGTCACCCACCGCGAGCTCCTCGTGAGCGTGTGGGGCCCGGGGTACGGGGAGGACACGCAGGTGCTCCGCAGTCACATCGCCAACCTCAGGCGAAAGATCGAGCCGGGGTCCGGGTCGCGTTACGTGAAGACCGATCCCGGCGTCGGCTACCGATTCGCCGCATGAACCGGCCCGGCGCAAGCGGGCGCGCCTCCACAAAATCTGCACGCTGAGCGGCGAATTCTCCATGCGCCCTTGATGCACGGGGCCCCACGATGGTGGGGTGGCAGATTCCGCCTCCCTCCGCGCTGGGGTGCAGGCCGGCACGAAGGCCCGGTCCCCCCGACCGCTGCACGCGCTTCCCCTCCGCTTCTGGGCGCGGCTCCGGCGTCCGTGGATCGATCGCGCGATCGTCCGTGGCGCAGAACGCCCGGGCGACCTCGCGCGGCGTAAGGCGCAGCTCGTGGGCCCCCGTGAGAGGGCCCGCCTGGCCAGTCGCCTCGAGGACACCCTCGCCCATGGCGTGCGCCGGACCCGGCCGAGCAGCGCGGTGCCGATCGACGGCCCTGCGGTCGAGGTCGCGAAGCCGCTCCTCACCGCGCTCATCCGCACGCTTCGCTCGCCCGAGGTCGTCGAGGCGCGTGGAGTGGTGCTCTGCTGGCGCCTCCTGACCGACGCCTGCAGCCCCATCTACACGCCGTCGCCCGGGCTGGCAGAGGATCCCGACCGCCTCTGGTACGAGGTGCTCTCGCTGCTGTCCGCGCTCCGGCCGATCGCGAGGCGGGCGACGCCGTGAGCGAGAACGGCGCTGCGAACAACCGCAGTCTGCACGAAGCTTCACACAAGGCGGGCGTCAAGACAGGTCTCGACGGCGACGAGACGGCCCGGACGGCGAGGCGCCCCGGCCGGAAGCGGAGCTTCCACGAGGCTGCGCACAAGCTCGGCTACTGGAAGCCGTCGACGCCGAGCGCGGGCGAAGCGGATTCAACGGCCGTTCATCGACGCTTCGAGGCCCTGAAGGACTCGCAGCGGGACGTGATCACCGACGCGTCTCGGACGGTGCTGGCGCTCGGCGCGCTCGGCGTCGTCTACGGCGACATCGGCACGAGCCCGCTCTACACGGAGCAGGTCATCTTCACGACCCATCGAGCCGCCGCGCATGCCACGCCCGCGGGTGCCTACGGCGTCGTCTCGCTGATCTTCTGGGCGCTCATGATCGTGGTCTCGATCAAGTACGCCGGCTTCATCATGCGCGCGCACAATCGCGGCGACGGCGGCATCATGGCGCTGACGGCGCTGCTGCGCCGCAACAAGGTGGCCCACGGGGCCGCGCTTGTGACGCTCGGCATCTTCGGCGCCGCGCTGTTCTTCGGCGACGGCATCATCACCCCGGCGATCTCGGTTCTCGGCTCCCTTCAGGGGCTCAAGGTCGCCGAGCCGGGACTCGCGCACCTCATCGTGCCGCTATCCGTCGTGATCCTGATCGGGTTGTTCTTCCTCCAGCGGCGCGGGTCGGGCACGATCGGGTGGCTGTTCGGCCCCGTGATCCTGATCTGGTTCGTTGCGATCGGGCTCCTCGGCCTCAACCAGGTGGTCAAGGATCCAGCGGTCCTTCAGGGGCTGTCGCCCACCTGGGGGGTGCGGTTCCTGCTCGACAACGGGGTTGCCGGCTATTTGGCCCTCGGCGGTGTCGTCCTCGCCGTCACCGGCGCCGAGGCCCTATACGCCGACCGCGGACATTTCGGTGCCGCACCGATCCGTCTTGGCTGGTTCGCGGTCGCCCTGCCGGCGTTGATGCTCAATTACCTGGGTCAAGCGGTCCTCATCCTCCATGACCCGAGCGCTCGCGTGAACCCCTTCTACCTCATGGTTCCCGGTTGGGCCCAGTACCCGATGCTCTTCTTGGCGACCGCGGCGACGATCATCGCCTCCCAGGCGGCGATCTCAGGCTCCTTCTCGGTCGCGAGGCAGGCGGTGCAGCTCGGCTTCCTACCGCGGCTCAAGATCACACACCCCTCCAAGGTGGAGGGTCAGATCTACGTCCCGATCATCAACTGGGCCCTCTGCCTCGGCGTCGTCGTGCTGACAATCATCTTCCAATCCGCCGACAGGCTGGGCGACATCTACGGCGTCGCCGTCACCGCGACGTTCATTCTCAACACCGTGCTCTTCGTGGCCGTCGCCCGGTTCCTGTGGGGGACACCGAGGCGGAGGCTCGCGCCGGTCGCGGCGCTGTTCCTGATCGTTGAGGTCACGTTCTTCAGCGCCAACATCGCCAAGATCGAGCATGGCGCGTGGCTCTCGCTCGCGATCGGGCTCGTGCTTGCGTTTGTGATGATCAACTGGCGCCGCGGGCAGACGATCGTCACCCGCAACCGGATTGCGCGGGAGGGATCGTTGAGCGAGTTCCTCGACGGGCTTCCCGCCAAGGAGCCTCCGCTCGTCCGCGTTCCCGGCGTGGCCGTCTTCCTCAACCCGAGCAAAGAGACCACGCCGCTCGCTCTCCGCGCGGAGGTCGAGCACACGCGAACGTTCCACCAGAGGGTCGTGATCGTCTCGGTCGACCAGGTGGGCATTCCGCACGTCGACGACTTCGATCGGTTCACGGTCGAGCGGATCGGGGGCAAGTTCAAGGTCTCCCACGTGACCGTCCGGATCGGTTACCAGGACCAGCTCGACGTCCCCGATTCGCTGGCGCTGTGTCGGCGGCAGGGTCTGCTCGACCGCGACCTCGACCTCGAGCACGCTTCGTACTTCCTCTCCCGCATCACGATCGCGCCGGCGGAGGCACCGCCCTTGCGACGCTGGCGCAAGCGGCTCTTCATCGTGATGGCCCGCAACGCCGCGAGCCCGATTGACGCCTTCCGGCTCCCGGAAGAGCGCACGGTGATGATCGGGTCGCAGGTGACCGTCTGAGCGCTGGTACGAACGCGATAGTATTCGTACCATCCGTCCCTAAGGAGGTCCCGCGATGACGAGCAACGGCGCCCTACCCGCCGACGACGAGGTCCCGAGCCTCATCCCCGGCCCGGACTCGGTCGCCTGGAGGCTCTCCAGCGACTCCCGGATCATGAGCACGGCGGGCTACGCGCTCATGCTCCAGGTCGCCCACCCCACCGTCGGAGCGGGTGTCCACGAGCACTCCAACTTCGAGGCCGACCCGTGGGGGCGCCTCCTGCGAACCCTCGACTACACCACGGTCATGGTCTATGGCTCGCCCGAGCTCGCGGGGACGATGGGGCGGCGGATCCACGAGATGCACAAGCACATCAAGGGAACGAAGCCGAACGGCGAGCGCTACTTCGCGCTCGAGCCAGAGGCCTACGCGTGGGTGCATGCGACCCTCGCGCAGGCGATCGTCGCTGGAAGCGAGCGGTTCGCGCGGCGTATGAGCCCGGCCGAGGTCGAGCGTTTCTACGCCGAATGGCTTCGGGTTGGCCGGCTGATCGGCGTACCGGCGGGGGAGCTGCCCGAGCGCTGGGAGGATTTCCGCGCCTACTTCGACCGCATGGTCGACGAGCGGCTCGAGGACAACCAGACCGTTCACACGGTGCTGCGAACGCTCGCGAAGCCCAAGGCGCCGCCGCTGCCGATGCTGAACGACCCGGTGTGGCGCGCCGCGAGCCTCCCGATGGGTCGCCTCGGAGCGCTTGCCACGGTCGGCCTTCTGCCGCCGCGGCTTCGTCAGCGGCTGGGGCTCAGCTGGACCTCGGCGCACGCCGTCGAGCTGCGGGCGCTCGCGGCCCTCTCCCGCGCCGCGACGCCGCTGATGCCCGCGACGCTCCGCTGTTTCGGCCCCGCCTACCTGAAGTGGCGGCGCGAGGCGATTGACCGCGGCGACGTCGCGTCAGGCGTACCGGCGATGGCGGCCGCTTGACCGCGGTCGCGGCGAAGCCGTCGGGACTGCTCGCGGCGAGCCTCGGGTCGGCCGAGAGCCCGCCCGCCGACCCCGCGAGCGCACGGATTCTCGACGCCGCCCTGTCGGTCGCCGCGGCCTCGGGGCTGCGGCACCTGACGATGGACGACGTGGCCGCCCGGGCCAAGGTGGGGCGAATGACCGTCTACCGGCGGTTCGGCGATAAGCAGCGCCTGGTGGAGGCCCTCGGCATCCGGGAGGTCCGCCGCTGCCTCGCCGACCTCGACTCCGCCAGCGACCCGGCCGATCCGATCGCCGACCAGATCGCCGACGGGTTCATCGCCAGCATGCGGATCGCCCGGGAGCACCCGCTGCTCAACCGCCTGGCTCGCGTTGAGCCGGACGCGGTGCTCGAGGCGGCGAACTCCGACGGCGCCGCGACGTTCGCGCTCGCCCGGGCCTACATGGCCGGACGGCTGCGGGCTGCGCAGGAGGCGGGCTTACTCGGTGAGCTCGACGTCGACGCCGCCGCCGAGATCCTCGTCCGGCTGGCGATCAGCTTCGTGCTGATCCAGCCGAGCGTCCTGCCGCTCGATGACGAGGAGCGCCTGCGTCGGGTCGCGATCGATCTGATCGCTCCGATCGTCGCCGCTTAGGCATCGAGCAGATCGCGCCCTCTAGGCCGAGACGGGCGCCGGGGCCTGCGAGTCGCAGGTGCTCTGAGTCACCTTCCCGAGCATCGCCGAGATCAGCTCGGCCTCCTCGGGGGTAAGCGTCCTGAGGTGGCGCTCGAGCTCGGTCTCGTAGACGCCTCGCATCTCCTCCAGCATGCTGTCGCCGGCGGGGGTCAGCTCAGCCTGGAAGCTTCGCCGGTCCTCGGCGCATGTGACCCGCTCGAGATACCCGGCGGCCTCGAGCCTGTCGACGAGCTTCGTGATCCCCCCTCTGCTCAGGGTGAGCCATTCGGCGAGCTCGCTCATCCGGGGCCGCCCGGTTGGGCTGCGCTTCACGGCCCAGAGGACCTCGAACCAGCTGAGGGGCGGCAGGTCGGCGGCCGCGAGCGCCCGCTGGATGCGTTCGGTGACGGCCGCGTGGCTGGTGACGACTGCGCGCCAGGCGTCGAGGTGTGCGCGGGACGACTCCATGGCCTAGATAGTAGCCGAGTAAACAGTTGACATGACAAGTAGTTCCCGCTATAGTGCTTGCCACGGCAACTATTTACGAGTCAATCTTAGGAGGCTGATCAGATGAGCACGGCAATCGCAACGAGGGTCCCGGAAGGCGTCTACAACCTGGATCCGGTCCACAGCACCTTCGGCTTCGCGGTGAAGCACAACGGCGTTTCCACGTTCCGCGGCCATTTCGACCAGGTCGAGGTGAGCCTCGAGGACGGCGTCCTTGTCGGCACGGCGCAGGTCGAGTCGATCAACGTTCCGATCGCGGACCTCAAGGGCCACCTGCTTTCGCCGGACTTCTTCAACGCGGCCGAGACGCCGACGGTGACCTTCCGCTCGACGGAGATCCGCGTCGCCGACGACGGGGCCGCCGAGGTCGACGGCGAGCTCACGATCCGTGGCATCACCAAGCCGGTGATCGCCGAGGGCACGTTCGCGCACGGCGTCGGCATCAGCGGCGCCGAGATCGTCGGCCTCGATCTCGAGGCCCAGGTCGACCGCCGCGAGTTCGGGCTCGGTTGGCAGGCCGAGCTTCCGAGCGGCGGCGAGGTCCTCGCCTGGGACGTCGTGCTCGAGGTCCATCTCGAGCTCGCGAAGGACTGATGACATGAGGATCCTCGGCATCTCAGGCAGCCTGCGCCGCGGGTCCCATAACACGACCCTGCTCCGGGCGGCAGCGAGGATGTTGCCGCCCGGCGTGGAGCTCGAGGTCTATGACGGCCTCCGGGATCTGCCGCCCTACGACGCGGACCGCGACACGCAGCTCGCCGACCCCGCCGTCGCCCACCTGCGCGAGGCGATCGCCGGCGCGGACGCCGTGCTGATCGCGACCCCCGAATACAACGGCTCGATCCCGGGCGTGCTCAAGAACGCGCTCGACTGGGCCTCGCGCCCGTTCCCCGGGAGCGTCCTCCAGGGCAAGCCGATGGCCGTGATCGGGGCGTCGACCGGGCTCTTCGGCGCCGTCTGGGCTCAGGCCGAGACCCGCAAGGTCCTCGGCGTGATCGGCGCCGACGTGATCGACCGGGAGCTTCCGATCGGGCAGGCGGACTCGGCGTTCGGCGAGGACGGCGAGCTTCTTGACCGCGAGCAGAGCGCCGCGCTTTCAGCGCTGGTCGACGTGATGGCCGCGCGGGCCGGCGCGCTCGAACCGCAGGCCGCGTGATGCCTAGGCGCCGAGGCGCACCCTGATCTCGAAGAAGTCGAGCATGTGAGGCATCGGCCTCGCCGGATCGAGGCGCGGATGGACCGCGGCGACTTCGCCTTCGAGGACCGTCGCGAGCGCCGAGCAGCCGACCAGCTCGACCAGGTCCGCGCCCGGGCAGGCCTGCGGACCGTGGCTCAGGTGGTTGAACGCCCAGTCCTCAGAAGCGTCCCCCTCCGTCCAGGCCTCGGGCGCGAAGCGGTTGGCGAACTCGTGGCGGTCCGGATCGCGGTGCATGTAGGTGTTGACGATGACGAGCTGCGTGCCCTTCGGTACCCAGGCGCCGCGCCAGTCGGTCTCTCGGACGGCCTCGCGGGCGAGCATGGGCGTGGTCGGCCACAGGCGCATCGCCTCGTGAAGGCAGGCCGCGAGGTGGTCGGGCTCGCCGGCCCGCGCGAGCGCGTCCGGATGGCTGGCGATCGCGGCGAGGGTGCGCAGCGTGTTGATCGCGAGCGTGTCGCCCATCGCGAAAAGCCAGTGGGTGACCTGCCGAACCGATGCCGTCCGCTCGTCGGCGGGGGCCGACGCGAAGCGTGAGACCAGGCCGCCCTCCTCGGCGGCCTCCGCGTAGCGCTCGAGGCGCTCGAGGTAGGGGCCGAGCTCCTCGGAAGGGCCGTCGGGCAGCGAGTTCGCCTCGTCCATCATGCGCGCGAGCTGCGCGGTGAGCTCGTCGTCTTCACGGGCGGAGTCGCCAAGCACGATCCGTCTAGCGATCCGCTGGAACGCCGCCGCCCAGGTCTGCCAGTCGACGGCGCCCGCGGCCGCGGCCAGGGCGGTCTCGACCTCGTCGGCGACGACGACGGTGGCCCGCTCGGCCACCGGGTGGGGCTTCTCCCCGGTCCCGAGGACCGCCTCGTTGAATGGGCGGCGGCTGCGCCACTCGCCGTCGCGAGAGATCGTCAGCGCGTCGGGCTGGAAGTGGCCCATCCCCTTGCGCTTCGCCTCGGGGTCGGAGGCATAGGGGTCGGGCGAGCCCTCGAGGAGGCGGCGCACGTCGGCGACGTCGAGCAGCAGCAGCGCCTGCGAGGGCCCGACTCGCACCCAGACCGGCGAGCCACCGTACGTTCGGCGCATCCCGCGCAGCAGGCGGACGGCCCAGCGGTCGACGTCGGCTCGCGTCGCCGCCCGCACCGCGCGAGCCCGCCGGCGGAACAGGCCCTGCACGGCGTTCGGGACCACCACGAGTGCGTTGAACTGGGCGTTCTCGGCAAGGGACGCGCTCGGAAGCTCGCCCTCGCCGGGCCCGACGTTGATCCCGGGCAGGGAGTTGACCGTGGCGCGGGCGATGCCTCCTACGCCCACGGCTGGATCAGCTGAGCGCGTTCCAGGGGGCGAACGCGTTCTCGACGCCGTCGAGCGCCGGGGCGAGCGCGGGGAAATGGCGCAGGAGGACGTCGACCATCGTGTTCGACTCCACCCACGCGATGCCCTCCGGCGTGTAGACGTCGGGGTTGTAGTCGTTGGTGAAGAACCGGTCGGACTTCAGCCGCCTCGATGCCATGAGGATGAAGATGCGGAACGCGGTATCGCTGAAGCCGAACCCCGGCGGTAGTGGCTCGCCGAGGAGCCCGACCTGGAGGTCGACGGCGTCGATGTCGCCGTCATAGACCTCGCGGATCTCGGTGTTCCATTCGGGGTTGGAGGTGAGGTCCTCGAACTTCTCGATGCGCGTCTTCCGCAGGGCCTGGCGAAAGTCGTTGTAGCGGCGCACGCCGCGCTCGCGATCGCGCAGGATGTCGATCGTCCCCAGGTCCACCCGGTCGCCGTTCAGGCGCACGTGTCCGTTGAGCGCCCTCGGGTGGTTGTGGAGGGTGATGGCGCCCGGGTTGGCGACGCCGAAGCTGTAAAGGAGGTTCTCCATCCCGTACTCGTCGATGGTGGGGCGCGTGCCGTGGCCCTGGATCGGGTCGAAGTCGATCTCGGCGACCACCTGACCGTTGCGGTGGTCGCGGACGACGTAGTCGTCGGGGAGGAGGGGATGGAGCCTGTAGACCGAGACGAACTCCTCGGTGATGGAATACGGCGCCGCGTGGTGCTCCTGGTTGGAGCCGACGATGCCGCCGATCATCTCGGTGCCGAGGTGGCCGAAGCGGTCACGCACCCAGCGCGGGAGGACGCCGTACCAGTTGGCGTTCATCGCCCGCTCGAGGACCGGATTCGCGAGGATGCCCGGGGTCCACTCGACGGTGTGGATCTTCGCCGTGAGGGCTGAATTCACGAGGCGTGCGGTGAGGAAGAGCTTCTCGTCGTCCCAGCTCGGGTAGGCCTCCTTCAGGTGGTCGCAGATGGCGTTGTGCTCGCGCACGAAGAGCGTGTGGAGGAGGGACAGGCCGATCCAGTAGTTGTCGGAGAAGCCGGTCAGATCGACGCCGCCGAGCTTGGGGTCGTCTTCCTCGGGGAGACGCCCGTCCTCCGTGATGAGCTTGCCGTCCTCGTTCGCGCGCAGCTTTCGGCAGCGCTCCTCGGTCGAGCCGTAGATCTGCGAGGCGTCCCACCAGTGGGTGACGGTGTTCACGTAGGTCGGGGGGAGCCCGCTCTTGTACGTGCGGGTGCGGTCAGGGCTCGTGCGCTTGACCCGCATCGGCGCACCCTCGGGCCAGTCGTCGCCCTCGGGGAGGGGGATCTCGATGAACTCGTCCGGCATGTTCTCCCCGTGTCCGAACCAGTCGTGGTTCTCCATCTGGATCCAGCAGGCGGCGAGCACGTTGAGGGTCGTGGCCGGCTTGAAGGCGTCGCGACCGAGGAGGCGGAGGCTGACCTCCCGCGGGTTGGGCTCGAGCTGCTCGGAGGCCGTTTCCGGCGCGGTCGCCTCGGGCGGCGCGTTGCGCCCGAAGCGTGAGCCGACCATCCCCATCTCCGGGTCGGTCGGGTCCTGGAAGGAGCCGTCGTAGGTGCGGTACTTCGGCAGCTCGTCGAGCGGGACCGTCGTGCCGTTCGAGGGAGGCCGGGTGTCGTAGAGGTTCGAGACGCGCAGGTCGTCGCGGTGCGCGCGGAGGTTCAGGAGCGCGACGGGGGTGGGGAGGTCCCACCAGTTCCGGGCTCGGTTCACCTGCCGAAATACGGTCGAGTTGACCGCCCCGAAGACCCGCTCGACTGGATCCAAAACGCCCATCGTCCGCTCCTTCGCCTGACCCCGGAAAACGCGAAGTTGACGCTACTACAGGCCTGAGAACGAGGCGCAGGCCGTGCCGGGGCCGCGTATATGTGACGGACCGCACTCACGCGACGCTAACGAAACGCACACTTCCGTCCGATCTTTTGCTAGGCTGCCGCGCACTGCTGAGTCCCCGCCCACATACCGGCGGGGATCGGGGGACCCAAATCATTGGGGCGAGTCGCGGCACGAACGCCGCGTAGCGCCATCTCTTTCGGCGCGAGCCCGTCAGCTAACCCCGTAAGCATCGAAAGAGCGATGAACGAAGGCATCCGCCGCACCGCGGCACAACACGACACCGGGCGAACGCGCAGCACGACCGCGCGTCCCGACCGCATCGCGTTTTGGGCGTTCGCCCTGGCGGTCGTCGCGATGCTCGCCGCGGCCATCACGGCCAACGCCAGCTCCGGAGGCGTCGGCTCGGGCGGGAGCGGCACGGGTGGCGGCGACGCGGGTGCGCGCGCGGCCAAGTACGTGCGGATCTGGGGTGGCTTCAACCACGTCGATAGGCACTGGGCGCATCGCGTGAGCTACTGCGAGTCCGGCAACGACCCGCGGGCGGTTGGAGGCGGCGGCACGTATCGCGGCGCCTTCATGTTCACGCTCGACGCGTGGAAGATCCCGCACAAGTCGCCCGGCGGCGACCCGATCGTCTATCCCTGGAAGACCCAGGCCGTCGTCGCGGTGCTGCTCAAGCACCAAATGGGCACGAAGCCCTGGCCCGTCTGCGGCTAGCCCGTAACCAGGAGCCGATAGCTAGGCGGCAGCCGGGAGGATCTGCGGGTCCGTCTGGTCCTGCGGCAGCGCGGCCGCGTTCGAGACGAGGCTCTGGAACTCGTTCAGGGCCACGTGCGCGACCGCCTCGAGCACCTGCTCGTCGTCCCAGCCCCGCTCTCGCGCCTCCTCGACGAGGTGGCTCGACGGGCGCCCGTCGGTTGAAAGGACGGCCTCGAGGAAGGCGAGCAGGGCGGCCTCCTTCGGGTCATGCGACGTGAAGCTCCGCGCGCGAGAAATCTCGTCGAGCCCGAGCCCGGCGGCGCGCGCCGTCCGCGCATGCTGGGCGATCGAATACGGGTCGGCGCGGCGCTCGGCCACCGCGAGGCCGATCCGCTCACGCGTCGCGCGCGGCAGCTTTCCGTCGCGGAGCTCGTGACGCATGCGCATGAAGGCCCGAAGCGCGGCGGGCGAGCCGGCCAGCACGCCGACGAACTTGGAGACGGCGCCGCCCGCCGACTGAACGCCGCGGAGAATCTTGAGGCTCCCCTCGGGGGCCGTGAGCTCGTCGTGGATGTCGAAGCGGCTGATGTCGGTCTTGATCGTCATGGGCTCATCTCTTCTTCGGTCTATGAGTCGTACGGGGGATACGTCGCGGATCCCGTTTTGGTTTAGTCGGCGTGGCGCCTTTACTTTACCTTTAGCTAGTTACTTACTCCAGGTAAGTAGTTATACCGCGACCGGGTTCGTTACGCAAGCCGCCGATATGGTTCGCCGCCATGGCCGACGACGCGGCACAGGCAGCGGGCGCCTCGAGCGCGGAGGACGTGATCAAGCTCGTCGCGGATCGCGACGTGCGCTTCATCCGCCTCTGGTTCACCGACATCCTCGGCCAGCTGAAGAGCTTCTCGATCAACTCGTCGGAGCTCGAGGACGCCCTCGAGGGGGGCATGGGGTTCGACGGCTCGTCGATAACCGGGTTCAACCCGATCGAGGAGTCGGACATGATCGCCATGCCGGACCCCGCGAGCTTCGCGATCCTGCCGTGGCGCTCGGAGGAGAAGGCCACGGGCCGGATGTTCTGCGATGTCCAGGTGCCTGGGGGCGAGCCGTACGAGGGAGACCCCCGTTGGATCCTGCAACGCGCGTTGAAGCGCGCCTCCGATCTCGGCTTCGACACCTACAACATCGGCCCCGAGCTCGAGTACTTCTACTTCCGCGAGGCCCGACCCGACGGCGGGACGCCGGAGATCCTCGACGAGGGCGGGTACTTCGACCTCACCACGCTCGATGCCGGCTCGGACGTCCGTCGCGAGACGATCCTCGCCCTCGAGCAGCTCGGGATCCACGTCGAGTACGCGCACCACGAGGTGGGTCCCTCACAACACGAGGTCGACATGCGCTACAAGGACGCGCTCGCGATGTCGGACGATTGCATGACGTACCGCATCGTCGTCAAGGAGTACGCGATGAAGTTCGGCTGGCACGCGACCTTCATGCCGAAGCCTCTGTTCGGCGAGAACGGCTCCGGGATGCACGTCCACCAGTCGCTTGCGAAGGGCGGCGGCAACGCCTTCTTCGACGCGGACGACCAGTTCTATCTCTCCGCCACCGCGAAGGCCTTCATCGCCGGGCAGCTTCGCCATGCCCGAGAGATCGCGCCCCTCTTCGCGCAGTGGGTCAACTCATACAAGCGCCTCGTTCCCGGGTTCGAGGCGCCGGTCTACCTCGCATGGTCGCGGCGGAACCGCTCTGCCCTCATCCGGGTTCCGCTCTACCACCCGGGCAAGGAGCAGGCGACGCGGGCCGAGCTTCGCTGTCCCGACCCCGCCTGCAACCCCTACCTCTGCTTCGCGGCGATGCTCCACGCCGGCCTCGAGGGGATCGAGCATGGCTACGAGCTCCCCGAGCCGATGGAGCAGAATCTCTACCACCTGACGCCGGAGGAGCGCGAGCGCCGCGGCATCGAGCAGCTTCCCGAGACGCTCGGCGAGGCGATCGAGATCGCCGCCAACTCGGAGCTCGTGCTGCGGATCCTCGGCGAGCACGCCTTCAAGCGCTTCATCGAGATCAAGCGCCAGGAGTGGGAGGAGTACCGCGTCCAGGTGACGCCCTGGGAGATCGAGCGCTTCCTCGCCGTCCTCTAGGCGGCTCAGCCGAGCCGCCTGAGCGCCTCCGCCCGCCGCACCGTCTCCTTGCCCGATTTGTCGCTGCGCACGACGTAGCGTGGGTCATCCTTCGACGCCGCGACCGCGCGGCCGTCGATCTCCGTCCGCGCGGTGATCTTCCGCCGAACCCTTCCGACGACGCGCCGGCCGCGAAAGCTCCACTCGACGCGGTCGCCGCGCCGCAGATCCGTTGACATCTCCTGCTCCTCTCGTCGCCTTCACCGCCGAGAACCCCGGCGAGGCCGCGCGCGCCCCGCCGGCACCGCGATACTGAGGCGGTGGTCCACGTCCTCCGTGTCTTCGTCGGACCCAACGGCGAGCACGGCAACCCCCTGGGCGCCGTGCTCGACGGGCCCGCCGTGCCGGAGGACGAGCGGCAGCGGATCGCGACGGCGCTCGGCTTCAGCGAGACGGTGTTCGTGGACGACCCGGACCGGGGCGAGCTGCGGATCTTCACGCCGGCGGTGGAGCTTCCATTCGCGGGGCATCCGCTCGTGGGCACGGCCTGGCTACTCGGACAGGAGCGGTCGATGCCGCCCGTTCTGCGCCCACCTGCGGGCGAGGTCGAGGCCCGCCGCGATGGTGAGCTCGTCTGGATCGCCGGGCGCGGCGAGTGGGCGCCGAAGGCCGAGCAGGTGGAGATGGAGTCGGCCGAGGTGATCGAGCCGCTTGACTCATCGCCGGTCGGGCACGACGCCTACTGCTGGGCGTGGATCGACGAGGGCGCGGGCACCGTCCGGACACGCGGCTTCTTCCCCGAGGAAGGCATTGTCGAGGACGAGGCGACCGGCTCCGCCGCGCTGGCGCTGTGCGTCGCGCTCGGGCGGGACATCGAGGTGCACCAGGGCGCCGGCTCGCTCATCCACGCCCGCCACCTCGGCGACGGCCGGGCCGAGGTCGGTGGCCGGGTGGTCCTCGACGGCATGCGCGACCTCCCCTAACCCGCCGAACGTCCCGCCCTGGGGGCTATACGGGGCGGCGAGGGACGTTCGGCCCAGAAAAGCGTCCAGCCGCCTCAAGATGACGCCGCCGCGTTGCCGATACTGACGGACGATGGCGCGTGTGCCGGTCTACCGTGGCCCCTTCGGGAGGGACCAGGCTGAGCGGCTGCTTTGGCGGGCCGGCTTCGGGCCGGCTTCGGGCGAGGCATCCCAGGTCGCGAAGCTCGGCCTGACGAAGGCGATCCACCGCTTCACCCGCCCCTCGAAGCTCCGCCTCCACGGGCCCGTGCCCATGGTCGACGGCCAGCCGCTCGCGCCCTACGACGCCTGGGGCCACGACATGCTCTGGTGGCTCGACCGGATGCTGCGCTCCAACCAGCAGGGCGTGGAGCGCATGACGCTCATCTGGCACGACTGGTTTGCGACCGGCGACGTCGGTTCGCAGCGGCTGGGCATCGGCCAGAACCGGCTCTTCCGACGGCGGGCGTTCGGCTCGTTCAGCGACCTGCTCTACGACGTAACGGTCGACCCGGCGATGCTGCTGTGGCTCTCGGGTGCGGAGAATACGAAGCGGGCGCCGAACGAGAACTACGCCCGCGAGCTGATGGAGCTCTTCACGCTTGGCGCGAGCGACGGCACCTATCCCTACACCGAGGACGACGTCCGTGAGCAGGCGCGGGCGCTCACCGGCTGGACCAACAAGTGGGACGACGACACCGGGCCATATGACTTCCACTTCGACCCGGACCTCCACGACAAGGGCAGCAAGCGGATCTTCGGGCAGAAAGGCCGCTTCGACTGGCGCGACTCCTGCCGACTCGTCCTGCATCACCGAGCGCACGCGCCGCATTTCGTCGCGAAGCTCTGGTCCTACTTCATCCCCGTGCCGCCCCCCGCCAAGACGGCGAGGGCGCTCGAGGAGATGTACGTGAAGGGGGGGTTCGCCGTGCGCCCGCTCGTCGAGGCGATCCTTCACCATCCGCTCCTCCACGAGGGCCCGGCCCTCGTGAAGCCGCCGATGGTCCAAATCGCGGGCATGATGCGCGCCCGGCGCCAGTACGTTCGCAGCGACGTCTGGTCTTGGGTCTCGGAACTGGCGGGGCAGCGGCCCTTCGATCCCCCGAACGTCGCCGGGTGGGACGAGACGCGCTGGCTCGACACGTCGACGTTCCGCGGCCGGTGGATCGCGGCGAGCCACGTCACCGAGCGCGATGAGGTCGACGCCGGAAAGCCCTATGACGAGAAGGAGGGCCCGGCCGAGGCCGTCGCGAAGGCGCTCGCGTACTGGGATCACCCGAACCTCAGCGCCCGGACCAAGAGCGAGCTCGGCGGCTTCGCACAGCGCGCCCAGAGCGCGATCGGCGCCGACTGGGAGCGGAGCGCCTACCGAGCTCTGCGCCAGAACGCGCTGCGGCTGATGATCGCGACCTCCCCCGACTCGGTGACCTGCTGATGGCCCGCTGCGGCTGCAACGAGTTCACTCGATCGCAGATCCTGCGCCGCGGCGCCGCCGAGGCGGGGCGCGGTCTGCCCGCGGTGGAGACCGGGATGCCCGCCCCCGCGGGAACCGGGCTGGACCGGCGAGCGTTCCTGCTTCGCTCGGGTGCGGCGCTGCTTTCTGTCTACGGCGCATCGCGCCTCGGCGTCGGGCAGCTCCGCGAGGGGATCGCGCGCGCGGCCGGCGGGAGCGGCCCGGTGCTCGTATCCGTTTTCCTCGAGGGGGGCATCGACAACCTCTCGGTGCTGGCCCCGGTCGACGACGCCCGCTACCAGACGCTGCGGCCCAAGCTCAAGCTCGCGCCCGGGGCCGGGCCCAGGTTCACCGACGACCCGAGGCTCCAGTGGCATCCCGCGGCGGGAGGGCTGAACACGCTGCACGAGGAGGGGAAGGTCGCGGCTATGCCGGCCGTCTCCTACAACGACCCCAATCAGTCGCACTTCACCTCCCGGCACTACTGGGAGGTCGGCGCACTCGAGCCCAACGGCACGACGGGCTGGCTCGGGCGCCTGCTCGACCGGATCGGGACCCCCGACAACCCCATCCAGGGGATCTCGCTCGACGGGCAGCTGTCGCCCGCGCTCGCGCCGGCCAGCGTCCCTGTCGCGACGGTCGACGGAGCGAGCTACAACGTCTGGGCGCCCGGCGTGTGGGGCGACGTCCAGGACCTGCTGTACGACGGCACCGCGCGCCTGGGCGCCGCCCACGCCCACCAATCCGACGTCTCGATGGCGAAAGCCGGGGCCGTCGCCGCCCAGTCGATGCAGGTGCGCAAGGAGCTCCTCCCCTTCGGCGACGGTGTCGCCGCGAGTCCCGTGCCGTACCCGGACGGGGGTGACGAGCAGTTCCCGCAGTTCATGGCGGCCCTCGCCGCGATGCTCGCCGCCGGCCTGCCGATCCGCTGTGCGGCGCTCAACGCTCCGGGCAGCTACGACACCCACGAGGAGCAGCCGGGCGACCTGCAGAGCGGCCTCAAGCTCACTTCCGACACCCTGCTGGCGTTCCAGCGCGACCTCGAGGCTCGCGGGCTCGCGGGGCGAGTGGTGACGCTTCTTTGGTCGGAGTTCGGCCGCCGTCCGGAGGAGAACGGCTCAGACGGCACCGACCATGGCGCCGGCGGGGTTGGATTCGTCATCGGAAGCCCGGTGAACGGCGCGATGCTCGGCGAGTTTCCGGGTCTCGACCAGCTGGACGCCGACGACAATCTCCGCTACACCCTCGACTTCCGCTCGCTCTATTGCTCGATCCTCGAGCAGTGGTTCGGCCAGGACGCTGCGGCGATCATTCCCGGTGCTGCCTCGTTCCCGCGGCCGCGGGTGATCGCTTGAGCTTCCCTGGCGGACGAGCGTTCGCCGCCGGCCTCGCCGCGATCGCTGGGGCTGCGCTCCTCGGGGCTCCTGCGGGCGCCACACCGGGCCCGCCGCGGCTCCTCGTCACCGGCCGCGAGTACGACCTCACCCTGTCGCGGGCGAAGATCGACTCGGGCAACGCCATTTTCCAGTTCGCGAACGACGGGGAGGACCCGCATGATCTCCGGATCAAACGGGTTGGCGTCGCGGGAGACGGGCACGGCGCCGGCAAGACGGCGGCGGGTGGGCTGGCCGAGTTCCGGTCGAAGGTTCGGCCGGGGGCGCGCTACGTCCTCTGGTGCTCGCTCGCGAACCATCGCGCGCTCGGGATGGTCGCGCACCTTCGCGTGCGCGACTGATGGACGGCGGCACCGAATGACGGCGTCGGGGTAGAGTGCCGCCCGGCATGGAGGCGAAGAGCTCACCACGGGTGCCCGGCGCCGGCTGGGTCATGTTCGCGGCGACGCTGTTCCTGATCCTCGGGATCTTCAACGTCATCGACGGCATCGTCGCCATCTCGAAGGATGGGCACTTCGCGGCCGACAACCTCTTCGTCGGGGACCTGACGCTCTGGGGGATCATCCTGATGGTCATCGGCGCGATCCAGCTCCTGGCGTCGTTCCAGCTCTACAGCGGGCGCGGGCAGCTCCTCGGCATCTCGCTGCTCGTCCTCAACCTGATCGCCCAGCTTTTCTTCCTGCCCGCCTACCCGTTCTGGTCGGTGATCGTGATGGTCATCGACGGCTTTGCGATCTACGGCCTCACGGTGTACGGAGAGCACTTCACGGCCGAGCGGTCATCGGAGCCGCCCACCGAGGAGCGCGACGAGAAAGAGGACGAGGAGCCCGACGAGGACGAGTGAGCTCGGCTCGGCCCGGGCTCGCTCAGGCGCTTACCGGTTGGAGAGAAGGCCCTTGGCCCTGGTACGAAGGTTGATGGCGCCGAGCATCGCCTTCTCGCCCGCGGATCCCGCGGGCGGCATGGCGCCGAGCTGCCGGGCCATCTCGGTCGCGTTCATGTAGGCGCGGTTCTCGCGGATCAGTCCGTCGCTGATCGTGAGCAGGTCGCAACCCTCCATCTCGACCCGCTCGCCGGTCGCGTAGAGCCCCTCGAACTTGCCCGGGCCGGTGAAGTTCCCTGTGGCCTTCCAGCGGACCGCCGCCTTGTCGCCGTAGGCGACTACGTCGAGGATCTCCATCTTGAAGTCGGGCATGGCGCGGAACATCGCGCCGAACCACTCTCGGTACCCATCCGGCGCCCTCAGGGTTGCCACGCCGTGGATGTACCCATAGCCGCCCGGCTCCCAGTGCTCCATCATCCCGTCGAGGTCGCGCCTGCCGACCGCCTCGAAGTAGGAGGTGGCGATCTGCTTGGCGCTCGCCTTCTTCGCGGAGGACTGTTTCGTCGACGGGCTCATGCGGGGAAGCTATTCGAGAGCGCCCGTCCGCGCACTCTCGGCAAGCGACCGGTCGAGCTCTGCCGGCTCGGTCACCGGGCGGCGGCAGACGAAGCCCTCGCAGACGTAGGCGGCCGCGCGGCCATCGACCGCGGTTCGCTCCAGCATGAGCTCGGGCCGCTCGGCACCCTCGGTCCCGCCGGCGAGAACGAGGTGCGGGCGCAGGCGCGCGCGGACGACGGCCGCGAGCGGGGCGAGCCCGTCGCCGTCCTCCGGCGTCACCAGCGCGACCTCGCGGGTGGGGGAGAGGTGGAAGTCGATTGCTCGAAGGAGGTGGGCGACCGCCTGCGGGTGCTGCTCGGCGACACGGGCGAACAGTCGAAACACCGACGTCGCGCGCTCCTCGTAGGCGCGCTGGCCGGTGAGCGCCGCGAGGCGCAGCAGCCCGTAGGCCGCCGAGGAATTTCCTGACGGGATCGGGTGGTCGTCGACGTCCTTGCGCCGCGCGATCAGCTCCTCGTGGTCATGCGCGGTCGTGAAGAAGCCGCCCCGCTCGTCGTCGGCAAAGAGCTCGATCATGAGGTCCGCGAGCTCACGCGCCGAGTCGAACCAGCGAACCTCGAACGTTGCCTCGTAGAGGACGAGCAGGGCCTCGACGCAGTACGCGTAGTCCTCCAGGTAGGCGCCGAGGCGGGCCCGGCCGTCCTTCCAGGTGCGCAGCAGACGGCCACGGTCGTCGCGCATCCGCTCGTCGACGAACACGGCGCACGCGCGCGCGGCGTCGAGGTAGTCCTGGCGGCCGAGCACGGCGCCGGCGTCGGCGAGGGCTGCGATCATCAGCGCGTTCCACGAGGCGAGGCGCTTGTCGTCGAGGCCCGGCCAGACGCGGTTCCGCCGCCGCTCGTAGAGCGCGGTGACCGCCTCGCCGTAGCGGGGCGGACGCTCGGCCCTCGGGCCGAGCGGGAGGTGAAGGATGTTGCGGCCCTCGAAGTTGCCAGCCGCGCTCACGCCCCAGTGGGCGAGCAGCGCCTCGATCTCCGTCTCTGCGAAGCCCGCCTCTGCGAGGACCTCGCGTATCTCCGCCTCCTCCCAGACGTAAAAACGCCCCTCCTCGCCCTCCGAGTCCGCGTCGAGGGCCGAGTAGAAGCCGCCCTCGGGCCCCCGCATCTCCAGCAGGGCCCAGTCCAGGGTCCCCTCGCAGACCTCGCGCCAGCGCTCGTGGCCAAGGGCCTGGAACCCGTGGAGGTATGCCCGGGCGAGCAGCGCGTTGTCGTAGAGCATCTTCTCGAAGTGCGGCACCAGCCAGGCGCCATCGACCGAGTAGCGGGCGAAGCCACCGCCGATCTGGTCGTGGATGCCGCCGTGCGCCATCCCGTCGAGCGTCATCTCGACGACTCCGGTCTCGCCCCGCGCGAGCAGAAACTCGAGCGCCGACGCCGGGGGGAACTTGGGAGCGCCGCCGAAACCGCCGCGACGCGTGTCGGCGGCCGTCCGAAGGCTCGCGACCGCCGCATCGAGCAGCGCCGGGGCGGGCTCATCGGCCGCCGGGTCGACCTGGGCCACCGCGCCGAGCCGCTCGCGAATCCTCGCCGCGGCCTCCGCGATGCCCTCGCGCTCGGTTTCCCAGGATCCGGCGACCGCCTCCAGGACCATTCGGAAGCTCGGCATCCCATTCGCCGGCGCCGGCGGGAAGTAGGTGCCGCCGTAGAAGGGAACGCCGTCCGGGTCGCAGAAGACCGTGAGCGGCCAGCCGCCCTGGCCGGTCATGCCCTGGACCGCCTCCATGTAGATCGCATCCACGTCCGGGCGCTCCTCCCGGTCGACCTTCACGCAGACGAAGCGGTCGTTCATGTAGGTGGCCGTCGCGTCGTCCTCGAACGACTCGCGCTCCATCACGTGGCACCAATGGCAGGACGAGTAGCCGATCGACACCAGGATCGGGCGATCGGCCTTCCGCGCAAGCTCGCGAGCGGCGGTGCCCCACGGGTGCCAGTCGACGGGGTTGTCCTTGTGCTGGAGGAGGTAGGGGCTGGTCTCGGCGGCGAGGGCGTTGGCCATCGATTTGAGGCTACCCAGTTGTAGGGTTCGCTCCGACGTGCCGACCAACCTCACGATCGTCCTGACGGACAAGCCGGGTGAGCTGGCACGGATCGGCGAGGCCACGGGGCAGGGCGGCATCGACATCCTCGGCCTGGCCGCGTTCACCGGCGAGGGGCGGGGGATCATCCACGTCCTCGTCGCGACCGAGCGTGCCGACGCCGCCCGCTCGGCGCTCGAGCAGGCGGGGCTTGGGGTGGCCGACGCGCGTGAGGTTCTCCTGATCGACGTGAAGGACCGCCAGGGCTCGCTCGGCGGCCTCGCCCGGGCGCTCGGCGAGCAGGGCGTCAACATCGAGCTCGCGTACACGACCTTCGGCGGCGTGAACCTCGTGATCGCCACCGACGACCTCGAATCAGCGCGGGAGGCGCTTGCATGATGAAGCTCGACGGCATCCACCACATAACCGCGATCACCGCCGATGCGCAGGAGAACGTTGACTTCTATGCCGGCGTCCTGGGCCTGCGCCTAGTCAAGAAGACGGTCAACCAGGACAACCCGACCGTCTACCACCTCTTCTACGCCGACGAGAAGGGCGACCCGGGCTCTGATCTCACCTTCTTCGAGTACCCGGGGATACCGCGGGGCCGGGCGGGCGACGGGATGGTGCACCGAATCGTGTGGCGCGTCGCGTCCGCTGACGCGCTCGATTTCTGGGTCGAGCGTCTCGGAGGCGCCGGGGTGGACGCCGAGCGTGTCGACGGCCGCGACGCGATCCGGTTCCGCGATCCCGAGGGCCTCGAGCACGAGCTGCTGGTCTCCGACTCGCCCGATCCTCCGCTCATCGCGGAGCACCCGGAGGTCCCGGGCGAGCTCGCCCTCCAGGGGTTCGACGGTGTCTGCGCCTACGCGTCCGAGCCGGATTCGAGCGCGGGGCTGCTCGGGAACGGCCTCGGCTTCGAGCGGCGCGACGACGGGCTCTGGGAGTGCCGGGGCGACGCGCGGGGCTCGGTCTACGCCTACCACGATCCCCCCGCCGAGGCGGGGCTCCAGGGCGCGGGAAGCGTCCACCACGTCGCCTGGGCATCGACGCCGTCCGATCACGAGGAGTGGCGAACGCGGGCGATCGAGGCCGGCGCCCGGCCGACGCCCGTGATCGATCGCTTCTACTTCCGGTCGATCTACTTCCGCGAGCCCAGCGGGGTCCTATTCGAGATCGCGACGGTCGGGCCCGGCTTCACCGTGGACGAGCCGCTCGAGAGCCTGGGCGAGAAGCTCTCGCTCCCGCCCGACTTCGAGCACCTCCGCGATGAGGTGGAGCCGAAGCTCCGGCCGATCACGAACCCGCGCGACGCAGCGCGGGCGTGAAGCTCGAACACCTCCTGCGCGAGCCCCACGGCGAGCCCGCCGGGGCCCTGATCCTGAACCACGGCCGCGGGACCGACGAGCGCGACCTCCACGGGCTGCTCGACGAACTCGACCCCGAGCGGCGCCTCCTCGGCGTCACACCCGGAGCGCCTCTGGGCGCGACCGACGTAGCCGCCCGTAGCAACATGCCGGTGCCGCCCGGCGGGAAGCACTGGTACGCCGTCCGGCAGGTCGGCTTCCCGGACCCGGAGACGTTCGCCACCGCGTACGAGGCGCTCACCGGCTTCTGCGACGAGCTCCTCGCGGACCGCGGCATCGACTGGTCGCGAACCGTGATCGGCGGCTTCTCGATGGGGGCCGTGATGTCGTATTCGGTCGGCCTCGGGCCGCAGCGGCCATCGCCGGCGGCGATCATCGCCCTCAGCGGCTTCGTCCCGACCGTGGAGGGCTGGGAGCCCGACCTCGACCCGCGCGGCGGTCTGCCCGTCTTCATCCATCACGGCCGCATGGACCCGGTCATCGGGGTCGAGCACGGGCAGGCGGCGGCCCAGCTGCTCGGCGAGGCGGGTCTCGACGTCACCTACGCCGAATCGGACGCCGGCCACTGGGTTCCTCCGGAGCTCCTGCCGCGGTTGCGCGAGCTCGTCGCCGCGGTTACGTTGACCGCCTCGTCCAACTAAGGGGCGGCTACGCCGACCTCGTCGGCGGCAAGGTGTGCGGTGCGCTCAGGCGTAGTCGAGCTCTTCGTCGGCGTCCGGCTCGACGGGCTCGCGGCAGGCCGGGCAGTACCAGCCGACCTCGAGCGTCGCGCCGCACGGGGCGTGGACCGGGCGCTCGACCCCCTCGGCGTGCCGGGAGCCCCACCCGGCCAGCATGCGCAGCGGCTCGGCGAGCTCGCGCCCTGCGTCGGTGAGCTCGTAGGAGAAGCGGGGCGGGCGGTCCGAGTAGGGCTCCGCGGTGACGAGACCGTGCTCGGTGAGCTTGCGAAGCCGGGCGGAGAGGACGTTGGAGGCGATGCCGCCCACCTGCTCCTGGAGGTCGCCGAAGGGCCTCGGGCCGGCGAGGAGCGCTTCGACCACGAGCATCGACCAGCGATCGCCCATCGCCGCGAGGGCTTCCGA
The DNA here is from genome assembly GCA_963771655.1 of uncultured Actinomycetes bacterium. GTDB lineage: Bacteria > Actinomycetota > Thermoleophilia > Solirubrobacterales > 70-9 > JAWVFM01. The sequence continues at coordinate 84,005 of CAVYUG010000005.1, forward strand.
GAGGCCTGGGCTGGTCGCCGACATCGAGCTGATGCTAGCCTGTTTCGCGGGAGTAAGTAGCAACTTGCAAGTGACGATGGAGGTTCAAATGGCCGTGCTCGAGGAGATCGGTGGTCATCTGAAGGCCGCGTCGGAGACGTTCGGCGGCGCGGTCGTCGGCGTCGGCCGGGGCTGGCGCGTCGGCACCGGGGTCGTGATCGGCGCTGACCGCGTCCTGACGGCGGCGCGGCACGCCGGAGATGGCTCGGCCACCGTGACGTTCGGCGACGGACGCGCGGAGCAGGGTCAGGTGGTGGGGGCGGACCGTGACCTCGGCGTCGCGGTGCTCGAGGCCCCGACCGCCCCGAGCGAGCCACTCGACTGGGCTCCGGCCGGGGTCGCGCCGGCCATCGGCACCCCCGTGGTCGCGCTCGCGAATCCCGGCGGGCGCGGCCTTCGCGCGACGGTGGGCTTCGTCTCGTCGGCCGAGCGCCCGTACCGCGGGCGCCGGGGCCGGCGTCTCGGCGCAGCGATCGAGCACACTGCCGCGCTGCCGAGGGGGAGCGCCGGCGGGCCGCTGCTGGACCTCGAGGGGCGGCTTGTCGGCCTCAACCTGCTTCGAAGCGAGGGCGGTCTGATCCTCGCGGTGGCCGCCAACGGTGGCCTCCGTGATGCAGCCGACCGGCTTGCGCGCGGCGAGGAGGTCCGGCGGCCCACGATCGGCATCGCGGTCGCGCCACCCTGGGTGGCGCGCAAGATGCGCCGCGCCGTCGGGCTACCCGAGCGCGACGGGCTGCTCGTGCGCGCCGTGGAGGACGGCGGGCCGGCTGACACCGCCGGCATCGAGCGCGGCGACCTCATCGTCGCGGCCGGTGGCGCCGACGTGGACGGAATCGACGCGCTCCATCGCTCGATCGACCAGGCGGTCAACGGAAGCCTTGCGTTGACCGTCGTGCGGGGGGTGGACGAACACGAGCTCGAGGTCGAGCTCGCCGGAGGCAAGCGATGAACGCGGCGACCGACGAGCCGCGCACAGCCGGCCGCGAGGCGCCGCCGGCGGAGCCCGCCGCGGGCCCGCTCGACGCCTACTCGCGCGCGGTCATCGGCGTCGCGGAGCAGCTCGCTCCCTCGGTGGTGAGCGTGCAGGTCACCCGCTCGACGCGTCGGGGCCGGCTGCCGGCCGGGGCCGGCAGCGGCGTCGTCCTCACGCACGACGGCTTCATCCTCACGTCGGCGCACGTGGTCGCGGGCTCGGACGCCGGCGGGCGGGCGGCGCTCACCGACGGGCGCGAGCTGCGCTTCGACGTCGTGGGCCGCGACCGCCTCTCCGACCTCGCGATCGTCCGTGCCGACGACGGCGACCTCTCGCCGGCCGACCTTGGGGACGCCGACGAGCTCCGCGTCGGACAGCTCGTGGTGGCGATCGGCAACCCGCACGGCTTCGAGGGCTCGGTCACGGCCGGCGTCGTCTCGGCGCTCGGGCGCGCTCTCCCCGCGCGATTCGGCCGGGGACGGGCCACCCGCATCATCGACAACGTGATCCAGACCGACGCCGCGCTCAACCCGGGCAACTCCGGCGGCGCGCTCGCCGACGGCGCCGGGCGCGTGGTGGGTGTCAACACCGCGGTGGCCGGCATCGGCCTCGGCCTTGCGGTGCCGATCAACGGGGCGACGCGAAGCATCATCGGCGCCCTCATGAGCGAGGGGCGGGTGCGACGCGCCTACCTCGGCATCGCCGGGGGCCCGCGGCCGCTTCCCCCGCGCGCCACTGCCCGGTGGGGCAAGCGCCCGGGCGTGGAGGTCGTCGAGGTGGTGTCGGGGAGTCCCGCGGAGCAGGCGGGGATCCGCGCCGGAGACCTCGTCGTCGAGGTGGACGGTCGCCCGACCGAGAGCGCCGCCGACCTCCAGCGGATGATGGTGGCCGAGCTCATCGGCCGCTCGGTGAAGGTGAGCGTGTGGCGCTCGGGCTCCGACGTCGAGTTGAGCCTGGTGCCGGCCGAGCTCGAGGAGGCGTGATGGCGCCACCGACGCTCTACGAGTGGGCCGGCGGCGCCGAGGCGTTCGAGCGGCTGACGAAGGCCTTCTACGAGCGCGTGCGGGCCGACGAGCTCGTCGGCCCGCTCTTCGCAAGCATGCCCGACGACCACCCACACAACGTGGCGACGTGGCTCGCCGAGGTCTTCGGCGGGCCCGCCGACTACACCGAGCACCACGGCGGCTACCCGCACATGCTCTCCAAGCACCTCGGCCTCGCGATCAGCGAGCAGCAGCGCGCGCGGTGGGCTCAGCTCATCGGGCTCGCGGCCGACGACGCCGGCCTGCCCGCCGATCCCGAGTTCCGCTCAGCGTTCGCCGCCTACATCGAGTGGGGGACGAGGCTTGCGCTCGCGAACTCCGAGGCCGGCGCCGATCCGGCCCGCGAGGCGCCCGTTCCGCGCTGGGGTTGGGGCGAGGCGCCGCCCTACGAGGGCTGACCGAAGCTCACGCCGCCGGCGAAACTCCGCCAAGATGGCCCCGTGATCGTCGATGCCTGGATGCAGCACCCGACGGAGAAGTTCTTGGGCCACGAGATGTTCGCGTCGCTTCGCCGGTGGACCGGCGGCGGGATCCCGGACGAGCTGCCGATCGAGACGACTCTCGCAGCGATGGGAGCCGCCGGTGTCAACGTCGGCCTTCTGAGCGCGTGGCACGGACCCGAGGGTCCGCTGATCGCCAACGACGACGTGGCCGGCTGGGCGATGAGCCATCCGGATCGGTTCGCCGGGCTCGCAGCCGTCGACCTCGCGAAGCCGATGAACGCGGTCCGCGAGCTTCGGCGGCGCGTCGAGGAGGAGGGATTCGTCGGCCTGCGCGCCATCCCGTGGCTGTGGGGTGCGCCACCCACGGACCGCCGCTACTACCCGCTCTTCGCGGCGTGCGTCGAGCTCGGCGTGCCGTTCTGCACGCAGGTTGGCCACACAGGACCGCTCCGGCCCTCGGAGACTGGCCGGCCGATCCCCTACATCGACCAGGTCGCCATCGACTTTCCCGAGCTCGTGATCGTCTGCGGTCACATCGGCTACCCGTGGACGGAGGAGATGGTGGCCGTGGCCCGGAAGCACGAAAACGTCTTCATCGACACCTCGGCCTACACGGCAAAGCGATATCCGCCGGAGCTCGTGAGCTACATGAAGAGCCGTAGCGGCAGGCGAAAGGTCCTGTTCGGCAGCAACTTCCCGATGATCGCGCCCGAAGCCGCACTCGCCGACCTCGATGCGCTGGAGCTCGACGACGAGACACGCGAGCTCTTCCTCGCCGGGAACGCCCTTCGGGTATTCGCCCTCAGTCCTCGGCTCGCGCCAGCTTCCGCAGCAGCTTCCTGAGCGTCTCGCGCTCGCGATCGTCGAGGGGCTCGAAGACCTCCTCGAGCGCCTTGCCCGCCGCCCTTCGGGCCCGGCCGAGCATCGAGCGCCCGGCCTTCGTCAGATGGACCGAGTGCTTGCGCCTGTCGGTCTCGTGCGGGCGCCGCTCGGCGAGCCCCGCGGCCTCCAGCTCGTCGATGATGGCGACCATCGAGCTCGGGTCGATCAGCGACTCCGTCACGAGCTTCTGCTGGGTCGAGCCCGGGTGCGCGTCGATCAGCGTCATGACGCCGAAATGAGGAGGCCGGAGCCCGAGCGGCTCGAGCGCGCCGGCGAACAGCGCGGCCATCCGGTGGCCATTCCACGAGAGCAGGAATCCGGGCGCGCTGGCGAGTGGCTCGGGTGGCGGTGTGTCGAAACGCACGTACCAATCTTACCCTACGGAGCGCGGATCATTTGTGCTACAAATGATCGAGGCCGGGAACCGAACGAAAGTCTGAGGTAACTGTGGCGCCGATCACCCGCTGGGTCCTCGCTCATAAGCGCATAGTCACCGCCTTCTGGATCGTCCTAACGCTGGTGGGGATCGCCTCGGCCGGCAAGGCGACGCAGGCGATGGACCAGAAGTTCTCGGTTCCAGGCAAGGAGGGGTGGGAGACCAACGTCAAGATCGCCCAGGTCTTCCACGGGACGGGAGGTGACAACGCGCCGGTCGTCCCGGTCGTCACCGTGCCGGACGGGCAGAACGTGAGCTCGCCGGCCGTTCGTCGCCAGCTCCAGGCGGTGGATCGGCGGGTCGAGCAGGCGCTTCCCGGCTCGCGCATCGCCTCCTATGCCTCCACGGGCGACCGGGCATTCGTGTCGCCCGATGGACGCACGACCTTTGCGATCGTCTACCCGCGCCCGGATCCGAACTCGACCTTCGGCGAGAACACCGAGGCGGCGAAGAAGGCGAACGCCGCTCTGGCCCACACCACCGTCGCCGGCGCACCGGTCCACGTGACTGGATTCGACGCGCTTCAGAACGCCAGCGGGAGCGATGGCGGCACCGGAGTGCTGCTGGAGTCGGTGCTGGGCGGGGTGGGTGCCCTGATCGTCCTCGCCTTCGTCTTCGCGTCGCTCCTCGCCTTCGTGCCGATCCTGATGGCGATCGTTTCGATCATGACCACGTTCCTGCTCGTCTGGGGGCTCACGGCCTTCACCGACATCTCGCCCGTGGTCCAGTTCCTCATCGCGCTCGTCGGCCTCGGCATCGCGATCGACTATTCGCTCCTCGTTGTCTCGCGCTGGCGCGAGGAGCGCTCGCACGGCCGAACCGGCGACGCCGCGGTCCAGCGGGCGATGGAGACGGCCGGCCGAGCCGTGGTCTTCAGCGGCACGACGGTCGCGATCGGCCTCGTCGCGATGGTCGCGCTGCCGGTCCCCTTCCTGCGCAGCATGGGCTATGCCGGAATGCTGATCCCGCTCGTCTCGACCCTGGTGGCGATCACGCTGCTTCCTGTCGTCCTTTCGAAGGCGGGCTCGCGCCTCGACTGGCCGCACAAGCGCACCGACGACAAGGCGAGCCGCGCCTGGACCCGGTGGGCGGAGATGGTCGTTCGCCGGCGGTGGTTCGCCGCCACCGCGGCGATCGCGATCCTCGCTGCCCTCATCGTCGCCGCCGCGGGCCTCACCCTGGGCGACGCGAGCCCCGACACGCTTGCGAGCCACGGGTCCGCGAAGACCGGCCTCACCGAGCTCGAGCGCTCGGGCATCGGCTCCGGCGCGATCCTGCCGAACGAGGTGCTGACCCACCGCGCCGACCCCTCGGCCGTCGTCACCAGCCTCGACACGGTCGAGGGAGTCCAGGGTGCTGCCGCTCCGGAGGGACCGCAGTGGCGAACCCACGGATACGCCGAGGTGCTCGCGTTCTCGCACTCCGATGACTCGACCACAGCCGGCCGGGACACGATCGACCGGATCCGCACGGCCGCACACGAGGCCGGGCCGGACGTGACGGTCGGAGGCCTGCCGGCGCAAAACGTCGACTTCATCAACGCGGTCTACAGCGGTTTCCCGCTCATGATCGCCCTGATCGCAACGATCACGTTCATCCTGCTTGCGCGGGCGTTCCGCTCGCTCCTGCTGCCGGCGAAGGCGGTGATCCTCAACATCGTGAGCGTCACCGCGGCCTGGGGCGTGATCGCGCTCATGTGGCAGCACGGCTACGGGTCGGACCTGCTCTGGAACATCGAGGCGACCGGGTCGGTTCCGGCGTGGATACCGCTGATGGTGTTCGCGTTCCTGTTCGGCCTATCGATGGACTACGAGGTCTTCATCCTCTCCCGCATGCGCGAGGAGTACGACAACACCGGCGACACGCGCGAGGCCGTGGTCCGCGGCATCGGCCGCACCGGGCGCCTCGTCACGAGCGCGGCGCTGATCCTCTTCCTCGCCTTCGTCGCCCTGGCGTCGGGTCCCGGAACCGACCTGAAGATGTTCGCGACGGGCCTCGCCGCCGGGATCCTGCTCGACGCGACGGTGATTCGGGCCCTGCTGGTGCCCGCCGTGGTCTCGCTCTTCGGGCGGTGGAACTGGATCCTTCCCGAGTGGCCTGCGCGGGTTCTGCGCGTCGAGCCCTCGCGGCCCGGCAGGGCCGAGGCGGGCGCCTAGCTTCGGGCGGCGTCGAGTGGAGGATTCGACACCGTATAGGTGCTCAACCCTTCACTCGATAACCGGAGCGGCGATCCGTCGGAGCCCTGTGCGATCCGTCTGAGCCCTGTGCGAACATAGGTTCGTGCGCTGGGACAACCTGGAAGAAGGAGGCAGCACGCAAGGGCGGCTCGCCGGGCTGCGGCGATCCAGTGGTGCGCACCTTCGACGCTCCGGAGGCGCTCGGCATCCGCTTCCACGAGATGAGGGCGCGCTCGGCGCTCAACGCGGTCCCGAAGCGTCGAGGATGCCGTTCCGCTGGACGATCAACCCGTACCGCGGTTGTACCCATGCGTGCGTTTTATCTATTGCTTCGCCCGCCCCACCCATACCTACCTCGACCTGAACGCCCGCGAGGACTTCGAGCGCGAGATCGTCGTCAAGGTCAACGTCCCGGAGCTGGTCCGCGCCGAGCTCGGCCGGCCGTCTTGGAAGGGCGAGCACGTCGCGCTCGGCACCAATACCGATCCGTATCAGTGGGTCGAGGGCCGATACCGGCTCATGGAGGGCATCTGGGAGGCGATGCGCGACCGCGCGAACCCCTGCTCGGTGCTGACGAAGTCGCCGCTGCTGCTCCGCGACATCGAGCTCATGAAGGAGATCTCCGAGCGCACCGAGTTCGCGGCGAACCTCTCGATCCCGACGCTCGACGAGAAGGCATGGCGCGCGACCGAGCCGCACACGCCGCATCCGCGGAAGCGGATCGAGGCGGTCGCTGAGCTGACGAGGGCCGGGATCAAGACCGGGGTGCTGATCGCGCCACTCATCCCGGGCGTGAACGATGCGCCCGAGCAGCTCGCGCCGCTGCTCGAGGGCGTCACGGAGGCCGGCGCCGACTCGATCGGCGGGGTCGGCCTTCATCTGCGCGGCGAGGTCCGCGAGATCTGGTTCGACTGGCTGCGCGAGCAACGGCCCGACCTGCTCCCGCGCTACGAGGAGCTCTACGCGCGAGGCGCCTACCTCCCGAGCGCCGAGAAGGGCCGGCTTGCGAATCTCGTGAAGACGAAGCGCGCCGGCGGCCGGATTCGCGCGAGCCGGAACACGGGTCACGCGCCGAAGCGCGGCGAGCGGCGGCTCGAGGCCGGCGATCGACCGGGGTCGGCTAAGCGGGCTGAGCAGACCTCGCTCTTCTGATCCCCAGCCCGGCGGCTGCCGCCGTCCCGAGGGCGAAGAGCGCGGCGAGCCAGAAGGCCGCGGAATAGCCGCCGATGGAGGCCGCCGCTCCGGTGATTGGGGCTCCGAGCCCGACCCCGGCATCGAAGAAGGCGGTGAAGGTCCCGAGGGCCGCGCCGCGACGATCCTCACTGACGCGGTTCACCACGTATAGCGAGAGCGCCGGGTAGATCGTCGAGAATGCGGCGCCCATAGCGATCGCGCCGAGGATTGCCACCGGGAGCGTCGTGGCCACGGCGATCAGGATCAGCCCGGCCGCTTCGACGATGGCCGCCCCTGCGGCGCAGCGCAGGGGGCCGATCCGGTCGGGCAGGTTGCCCGCGAGCACGCGCGTGGCGACCACGGTGACCGCGAACGCCGTGAAGGCCGTCGTCCCGTGCCCGATCCCCTTCGAGCCCAGGAGCAGGATGATGAAAGACGCCATGGCCGCGTAGCCGACCGTGGCAAGGGAGAGCGCGGCGCCCGGCCGAATCGACTCTCGCGCGATGAGCGGGCCGCGTTCGCGGCGACGGTCGCGGGAGCCCGCGTACGGGTCCGGGAGCGCGAAGGCGATGGCGGCCCCGATGGCGGGAGCGGCGGCCGCGAAGACCCAGACGGCGTCGAAGCTCGAGGCCTGGAGGATCGCGTGTCCGATCGGGGGGCCGAGGCTGAGCCCGGTCCAGACCGCGAGGCCGTAGAGGCCGATGACGCGGCCCCGGCGGCCCGGCGGCGCAAGGTCCACCACCCAGGTCGCGCCGGCCGTGAAGACGGAGCCCTCGCCGGCCCCGAGCACGAGCCGCGCCACGATGAGCCCGGGTAGGCCGGCCGGAACGAGGTACAGGACCCCGCCGAGGGCCGCGAGGAGCGAGCCGACGATGACGACCGGGCGCCGCCCCCGAGTGTCCGCGAAGTTGCCGGCCAACGGGCGACAGGCGAGCGCGGTGAACGCGAAGGCGCCGATGGCGACCCCGACGGCGAAGTCGCCGTCGCCCAGGTGTCCGCGGACGAAGTGCGGGATCACCGGAAGGACCGCGCCGACGCCGAGAAGCGACAGGAGCGTCACGGCAAAGATTCCGGCGAACGCCGCGCGCCCGGAGCGACGCGATACTCGCGCTCGGGCCACCGAGCTACGCCGACTCTGTGGCGCGAAGCTCGGCGCGCTTGATCTTGCCGCTCGCCGTCTTCGGCAGGTCGTCCGCGAACTCGACGATGCGCGGGAACTTGTAGGGCGCGGTCGTGCGCTTCACATGGTCCTGGAGCTCGCGGGCCAGCTCCTCTGATGGCGGGCCGTCTCGAAGCACGACGATGGCCCTGACCACTGAGCCCCGCTCGGGGTCCGGCGCCGAGACGGCCGCGGCCTCGGCGACCGCCGGGTGCGACACGAGCGCGGACTCGACCTCGAACGGGCCGATCCGATACCCCGCGGAGAGGATGAGGTCGTCGTGGCGGCCCTCGTAGAAGAGGTAGCCGTCGTCGTCAGCTCGCACGGCGTCGCCGGTGGGCCACCACTCGCCTTCGAACGGCCCGCCGTCGAGGTAGCCGCTGAAGAAGGTTGGGACGGTTGCGGCGCGCACCTCCAGCTCGCCGTCCACGATGCGCGTATCGATGCCGGGAAGGGGCTTCCCCATGGAGCCGACCCGGATCGGCTCGCCGGCGAGGTTTCCCGTGAGCTGCCCGGTCTCGGTCTGTCCGTACCCGTCGGAGATCTCGAGGCCCAGCGCCGCGCGGAACCGCTCGATCACCTCCGGGTTGAGCGGCTCGCCGGCGGACACCATGCGGCGCAACGTGGGAAGCGGGCGAAGCTCGGTGCGCTTGGCGAGCATCCGATACTCCGTCGGGGCCTGGCAGAGCACGTTGACCTCCTCGCGCGCGCAAATGTCGAGGCGCTCGGAGGCCTCGAAGCGACCCTCGTGGATCAGGGCCGCGGCGCCGCAGAGCCACGGGGCGACGAACACGTTCCGCGCCGACTTCGACCACCCGGTCGCCGTGGTACACCACACGAGCTCGCCGTCGCGCGCGCCCAGCCAACTCGTCGCCTGCAGGCGCTGCCCGGGGAGATATCGCTGGGCGTGCACCGCGCCGCGAGGCTCGCCGGTGGTCCCGGACGTGAACACGATCAGAGCGGGCTCGGATGGGTCGAGGTCGGCGGGCTCGAGCGGCGGCTCCTGCGGGCTCTCCTCGTCCATCACCGCGGCAACGTCGGCGAGGGTCATCACGGCCAGGCTCGCCGGGAGCTCGGCGGCGAGCGTCTCGTCAGCGACGCAGAGCGCGGACCCGGTCGCGCCGGTCCGCAGCTCGAGGTCCTTGCGGCGGAGCTGCGGATTGCAGGGCAGTGGAACCGCGCCCATTCGCCAGCAGGCCAGCAGCGTCAAGGCCCATTCGATCCGGTTGCCGAGAAGGGTCATCACCACGTCGCCGCGCTTCACGCCGCGGGCGGCGAGCGCGCCCGACAGGCCCGCGCTCCTTGCGATCAGCTCGCCGAAGTGCCAGGTGCGGCGGTCGCCGGCCCGATCGATCGTGACCAGCGCGGGCTTCGAGGAGGGAAAGCGCTCGAGGACGTCTTCGATGAAGTTCACGGGACGCGATTCTGCCGCAGCGACCGTCGGCTTCGTTTTCCCTTAGCCGGAGGCGGGAACCTCAGAGGAATGCTCGCCGTAGGGATCGCGGCAGTGCTGGCCGCCTCGGCCGCCTACAACGCAGGCGTCGTTCTGCAGGCGCTCGAGGCGCGCAGGGAGCCGGAATCCTGCGCTCTCCGGCTGTCGCTCCTGGTTGACCTCGCGCACCGTCCTCGCTGGCTCGCCGGGACCCTGCTGGGCGTCGTCGCCTTTCCGCTCCAGGTCGTCGCCTACGCGAACGCGCCGCTCAGCATCGTCCAGCCCGGCCTCGCGGTCGGCCTGATCCTCGTCCTGTTCCTCGGCGCGCGCTGCATGGACGAGGACGTGAAGCCGCACCACTACGCCGCCGTCGCCGGAATCGTCGCCGGCCTCGCGATCATCGCGATCGCGGGCCCCGATCACCGCCAGCCCGACCGCGGCGGGATCGCCCAGCTGACAGTCATGGCCGTCCTCGCCGTGGGGATCGCGGCGCCCTACGTCTGGAGGCGCCGCGGGCCGGTTGCCGCCGTGCTGCTGACGTTGAGTGCCGGTGTCGCGTTCGCCTGGGGCGACGTCGCGACGAAGCTGTTCAGCGACGGGATCAACGGCGACCGCCTCTGGGTCGCGGCCTTTTGGCTCGCCGCCGTCGTCGTGTCCGCGGTCGTCGCGACGTTGACGCTCATGACCGCCTTCCAGCGTGCCGCGGTGAGGCGCGTGGTGCCGGCGGTCTTCGCCGTCGAGACGATCGTTCCGATCGTGCTGGCCCCGCTCCTGCTCCAGCACAGCGGCGGCCTCGGCGGCGAGGACGTCATACCGATCGCCGCCGGGCTCGCCCTGGTCGTCGCATCGATCGTCTTGCTCGCCCGGAGCGACCAGGTCTCCTGGGCCATGGCACCGCCGTCCGCGGCGGTCAGTGCTGAAGCAGCCAGACGACCCCGACAGCCACGAGCGCAACCCCGGCCACAAGCGCAATCCATGCGAACACAACGGGCCAATGGAGCCGGATCCAGTCGCCGGCTCGGCGAAGCCATCGCCGAGCCGGCTCGCCGCCAAACGCGATTCCACCGATGATCACGAGCTTCGGCGCGACGAACGTGAGGTTGAACAGGAAGACGAGGGCGATCTGGCGCGGCAGGCCGAGGCCTGAGCCGATGATCGCGGCGAGCGCGGCGAAGTAGGGGAAGGCGGTCGGCAGCTCGGCCGCGCCCAGTCCGAGCCCGAGCGCCCAGGCATGCTTGCTCTGCAGCTCGCGGCCCGAGACGGGGGACGCGGCCAGCCGTGTGCGCCCGAGGAACAGCCCGATCGCCACGGCGATCAGGATCAGGCCCGCGACGAGCTCGATGATGTGGTTGACCTCGGGGCCCGGACGCTCGGCGAGGTCGACGAGAAGCTGCCCCGGACCGATGACGATGAGCACCCCGGCGACGAAGTTGACGATGAAGAACCCCGCCGTGAACTCGGTGACCCGCCGGATCGCGTGGCTGGTGGTGGCGAAATAGAGCGCGGGCCCGATCGTCGCCGGGTTGACCGAGTCGGCCAGGCCGATGCCGGCGATGAGGATGGTGAGCTTGAGCACGCCCGCGATCCTCGCGGATCGACGGGCTGTGAGTTCAGTGCCCGCGGATGAAGATGCGAGGCATGGTCAGCGGACGCTCCCGAAGCGCGTGGCCCACGAGCTTCGCGATCTCGGCGTAGGTGCCGTCGCGCGAGATGGCGGCGAAGAGGTCGTGGAGCCAGCCTCGCGGCAGGCCGAAGCGGACGACGCCCGCGCTGACATCGACGAGGTCGGCGCGCCTCGTGAGCTCGACCTCGGCTCCGGCCCTCCATTGAGCCCGCAGGTCGTGGTGGCGCTCGATCGCGTTCGCGCAGAGCGTCGCCCGCTCCCCGCTCCAGTCGTGCCGCGCAACGAGCTCCCGCGCGAACTCGGCGCCGTCGCTCACGTAGACGCCGCCCCGGGACACGCTGTCGTAGAGGCCGAGGTCGTGGAGGAGCCCGGCCACCAGCAGGACCTCGCCATCCACCGTCTCCCCGCGGCGCTCGGCGAGCTTCGAGGCGATGAGGAACACGCGGAGCCCGTGACGCTCCATCGGGCTCGCCTCCCCGCCCGTCGCCTCACGGACCGCGGCGAGGGCGTCACGCTCCGCGCCGGTCTGCGCGACCTCATCGGCCCCTGACGGAAACGAGCCGCTGGGCACCGGCGCCTACCCCTCGTACAGCTTGACGATGCGGACGGTGCCCTCGGGGGCGGCCTCGACGCACAGGTTGCACAGCACGCACTCGTCGAGGTTCTCGCGCACTATCTCGACGCCGGAATCGGCGGCCTTGAAGATGTCGACCGGGCACACCTCCTCGAGCTTTCGGGCGAGATCGGCGTCGCCCTTGATCGAGTCGTCGAGGTCGACCTCGATGAAGACGGCGTCGAGCTGCTGCGGCGACATCAGGCGGCCACTCCGAGCTTGTCCTTCACGGCACCGGGGATCTCGTCGATTCGCTCCACGACCGGGATCCCGGCTGCCTCGAGGCGGGCGATCTTCTCGGTCGCCGAGTCCTCGGCCCCCTCGACGATCGTGCCCGCATGGCCGAAGCTCATGCCCTGCATCTCCTCTTCGTCCATGAAGCGGCCCGCCATGAAGGCGACGATCGGCAGGCGGGAGTCGTTGGCCTCTTGCCAGTCGACGAGCTCAGCCTCCATCCGGCCGCCGGGCTCGGTGTAGATGACGATCGCCTCGGTCTGCTCGTCGGCCTCGAAGAGTGGCATCAGCTCCGCGTAGGTCGAGCCGATGATCGCGTCGCCGCCGATCGAGATCGCGGTCGAGACGCCGAGTCCGGCGGCGGTCAGCGTCGAGGAGATCTCGGTGGTCATGCCGCCGGACCGGCTCATGACGCCGACGGGCCCGGCGACGTATGCCTTGGCGGCGTCCTTCGCCGGACCGCCGATGCCGCCCATCTTCGCGACGCCGGGCGCGATCAGACCGAGGCAGTTCGGGCCGATGATCCTGGCGCCGCGCAGGCCCGCCAGCTCCACCATCTCGGCGACGTCACGGCGCGGGATGCGCTCGGTGACCACGACGACCAGCTTGATGCCGTTCTCGATCGCCTCGACGACGGCGTCCTTGGTGAACGCGGGGGGGACGGTGACGACGGCCCCGTCAGGCGACGAGCCGTGGTGCTCCACCACCTGCTCGACGGTGTCGAAGACCGGCACGCCGTGAACGTCGCGGCCTTTGCGGCCGGGGGTCACGCCGCCGACGATCTTCGAGCCGAAGTCGAGGCACTCCCGGGTGAGGTTCACCGCCTCGCGCCCGGTGATGCCCTGGACGATGAACGTGAAGTCCTCGTTGAGCAGGACGGCCATCAGCCCTGAACCTTCGCGACGGCCCGTCCAGCCGCCTCCCACATCGAAACCGAGCGGTCGCAATAGTCGATGCCGTACTTGTCGAGGATCTTGTAGCCCTCGTCCTCCCAGGCGCCGGGAATGCGGAAGATCACGATGGTTTCGGCGGGATCCTTGCCGAGCTCGAGGCACGCCTTGATGACGCCACGGGCAACGATGTCCACGCGCGTGTTGGAGACGATCGACATCATCACCGCGATCCTCTCCACGCCCTCCTTTCTCAGAACCTCCCTGGCGAGGCCGGCGGATTTCGAAACCGAGGGGTTGCCGCCGATCTCGGCGTAGTTGGCCGGCTTGCCGCCCTGGGAGCGGACGGCGTCGGTGAGCGTCAGCGAACCGCCGCCGGCCCCGATGACGAGCCCGAGGTTGCCGTGGAAGCCGTGGTCCTTGCCCTGGATGACGCCGCGGTGGTCGGCGGCGTCGATGGCCTTGACGTTGCGCTCGAACTCCGATGGCTCGTAGAGCTCCCGCGGCTCGTCGAGGTCGACCCCGATCTCCTGAAGCATCGCCTTGTGCCGGCCCACGGCCTCGTCCTCCATCTCCATGTGGGCGTCGAGGGCGACGAAGCTGCCGTCCTGGAGGCGGGCCAGCGGGTTGATCTCGGCCAGCGTCATGTCGCAGTCGCGCTGGAGACGCGCCAGGCGGGCGAGGACCGCGGTGGCGCGGTTGAGCTCGGAGCCGGTCATGCCGCAGCGCGCGACCGTCTGCTTGGCCTCGAAGTCGTAGATGGGGCGCAGGTTGGAGAGGTGCCCGCGGCCGACGTGGTCGGGATGCTGCTCGGCGACCTCCTCGATGTCGATGCCGCCCATGTCGCTGAACAGCATCATCGGGCGCTTGGCCCGCCCGTCCCAGAGCACCGCCGCGTAGTACTCCTGCGCGACCTCGGCCTTCGGGTCCACCAGGACGCCCACCGGCATGTGGCCGCCGATCTCGAGCTCGAGGATGGCCGCCGCGTGCTCGGCCGCGTCGTCCGGCGTATCGGCGAACTTCACGCCCCCCGCCTTCATGCGGCCTCCGGTGAGGACCTGTGACTTGATCACGGTCGGGCCGCCGATCTCCTCGGCCGCCCTGCGAGCCTCGTCGGGCGTGGTGCAGAACCCGTACTTCGTCACGGGTATGCCCGCCCGTTCGACGATTCTGCGCGATTCGTACTCGTAGAAGCGCATTTGGGCGCGGAACCCTAGCGTCCGTAGGATGCCCTGGGTCAAGAGCGCGGGAGATCCCTGTAGCGCCCCGCCGCCCGATCCGCCAGAATGTGACGACGCCCGCCCGGGTATCCCAGCGGGCGTCATTCGTTTCCAGCGCCCACGAAAGGAGCATCGAACCAGTGAGCGAGACCGCAGAGGCGTCCACCCAGCCCACCACCAACGCGAAGCTCATCGCGTGGGTGGAGGAGATCGCGGCGCTCACCGAGCCCGACTCGATCCACTGGTGCGACGGCTCCGCCGAGGAGTACGACCGCCTGTGCCAGGAGATGGTCGAAGCCGGCACGTTCGAGAGGCTCTCCGACGCCAAGCGGCCGAACTCCTACCTGGCCCGCTCCGACCCCGGCGACGTCGCCCGCGTCGAGGACCGCACCTTCATCTGCTCCGAGCGCGAGGAGGACGCCGGGCCCACCAACAACTGGCGCGATCCCGCCGAGATGCGCAGCGTCCTCACCGACCTCTTCGAGGGCTCGATGAAGGGACGCACGATGTACGTGGTCCCCTTCTCGATGGGGCCGCTGGGCTCGCACATCGCGCACATCGGAGTCCAGCTCACCGACTCGGCCTACGTCGCCGTGTCGATGAGGATCATGACCCGAATGGGGAAGGGGGCCCTCGACGTGCTGGGCTCCGACGGCGACTTCGTCCCGTGCCTGCACTCCGTCGGCGCGCCGCTCGCCGAGGGCGAGGCGGACGTGCCGTGGCCCTGCGATGCCGCGAACAAGTACATCGTCCACTTCCCCGAGACGCGGGAGATCTGGTCCTACGGCTCCGGCTACGGCGGCAACGCCCTTCTCGGCAAGAAGTGCTTCGCCCTGCGGATCGCCTCGGCGATGGCTCGCGACGAGGGCTGGATGGCCGAGCACATGCTGATCCTCAAGCTCATCTCGCCCGAGGGGAAGGTGAAGTACGTCACCGGAGCCTTCCCCTCTGCGTGCGGCAAGACCAACCTGTCGATGCTGATCCCCACGCTCGAGGGCTGGACCGTCGAGACCGTCGGCGACGACATCGCGTGGATGAAGTTCGGCGAGGACGGCCGTCTCTACGCGGTCAATCCCGAGGCGGGGTTCTTCGGCGTCGCGCCCAACACCTCTCACAAGACGAACCCGAACGCGATGGATACGGTCGAGCGCAACTCGATCTTCACCAACTGCGCCCTCACCGACGACGGCGACATCTGGTGGGAGGGGATGACGGGCGAGCCGCCCGCCCACGCCATCGACTGGAAGGGCAACGAGTGGACCCCCGAGTCCGCAGACCCGGCTGCGCACCCGAACGCGCGCTTCACGACCCCGGCGGCGCAGTGTCCGTCGATCGCCCCGGAATGGGAGGACCCGAACGGGGTGCCGATCGACGCGTTCCTCTTCGGCGGCCGCCGTGCGACCGTGGTGCCGCTCGTGTCGGAGTCGTTCGACTGGGAGCACGGCGTCTTCCTCGGGGCGACGATGTCGTCCGAGACCACGGCAGCGGCTGCCGGCGCCGTCGGCACGCTGCGCTTCGACCCGATGGCCATGCTCCCCTTCTGCGGCTACAACATGGCCGACTACTTCGCGCACTGGCTGGAGGTCGCGAGCAAGCACCCCAACGAGATGCCGCGGATCTTCGTCGTCAACTGGTTCCGCAAGGACGACGACGGCAACTTCATCTGGCCCGGTTTCGGTGAGAACAGCCGCGTCCTCGCCTGGATCTTCCGTCGCTGCGACGGTGAGGCCGAGGCGACCGAGACGCCGATCGGGCTCGTGCCGACGCCCGAGTCCCTCGAGACGGACGGCCTCCACATGGCGCCCGAGAGGCTCAATGACCTGCTCACGGTCGACGCCGAGGTGCTGTCGGAGCAGCTCCCACAGCTCGAGGCGCACCTGGCGCAGTTCGGGGACAGCCTTCCGCGCGAGCTTCGAGCGCAGTTCGAGGCGCTCAAGGAGCGGCTCGGCGGCTAGGGCCATAGCAGAAAAGCGATAATCGCTTTTAAGCTATGATTCGGGCGTGGATTCTACGCCCGGACAGCTTCTGCGGGAAGCGCGGCGGCGCCACGGCGTGAGCCAGGCCCGGCTGGCGATCCGCGCAGGGACCACCCAGTCGGCGATCTCGAGGATCGAGAGCGATCGCGTCTCGCCAAGCGTCGAGACGCTGCGCTCGTTGCTGCACCTGCTCGGCGAGGAGCTTCAGCTCGGGAGCACGGAGTCCAACTCCGGGGTTGACAGGAGCATGATCCGCGAGCGGTTCAAGTTGACGCCCGGAGAACGGCTCGAGTACGGCCGGGGCTTCGCGGATTACGTGATCAGCAACAGCCGGAACGTGCGAGACAAGACAGCGGCATGAGCGAGCCGGAGCTCCCTCCGAAGGCGGCCGAGGTACCCAAGCTCCTCGCGCCGCTCGTTCGACATGGCGTGGACTTCGTCCTCGTCGGCGGCCAGGCGGGCCTCGCGCTCGGAGCGAATTACCCCAGCTTTGACGTCGATGTCGCCTACGCACGGGGCCATGCCAACGCCGTGCGTCTGGTGGCCGCGCTCGATGAGATCGGGGTGCGACTACGTGGCGCTCCTCCCGATCTGCCCTTTCAGCTCGAGCCCGAGACGATTGAGAACGGAGCCAACTTCACGTTCATCACTCCCTACGGTGACCTCGACGTGTTGGCCGATGTCGGGGGGATCCGCTCGTACGAGGAGCTCAGCTCTCATGCGCAGGAGAAGGAGATCAGCGGGCTCACGATTCGCGTCGCGTCGATCGACCACCTGATCGCCATGAAGCGGGCTGCCAACCGCACCAAGGACAAGCTGATGCTCGAGGAGTACATCGTCATCGCCGACGAGCAGCAGCGACTGGGCCAGGCGCCGGACGCCTAGCGGCGCCGCGAGGCGCGCAGCGCCCGCGCGGCGTTCAGCCAGGTGAGGTAGCCGAAGACGTTGAAGATCGCGCCGGCGACGAGCTCGCCGCGCAGGCCGCCGCGATTGCGGGCCTCGGCCAGGAGGGCGGCCGAGTCGGCCGCCTCCGAGGCGAGGTTGGCGACGATCGAGCGCCGCTGCGCCATCGGGTCGCCGTTACCGGCCGCCGCCGTCGCGAGGCCGAGGACGATGTCGCGGGCGGCGAACAGCCGCAGCGCGTACGAGCCGGAGGGGTTTATCCGGCTTCGCGGCACGCCGAGGAGCTTGCTCGTGTCCTCGGGCTCGACGAGAGCCGAGATCCCGAACGCGAGGCGCACCGCCGCTCCACGGGCGAGCTGGGCGCCGGCGTTCATCGACCTACGACGCCGCCGCGCCCTCGGCGGCAGGCTCGGGGGCGGCGCCGTTGCCGTCGAAGCCGTAGGCCTCGGCGAGCTCAGGATCCTTGCGGGCGAGCATCTCGGCGAGCGAGACCATCACCTTGCACTGCTTCCAGGTCGCGTCGTCCTGCATCTTGCCGTCGATCATGTGGACGCCGCGGCCGTCGGGGATCGCCTCGATCACCTTCTTGGCGAACCTCACCTCGTCGGGCGCCGGCGAGAAGACCTTCTTGGCGATCTCGATCTGCGCGGGGTGGAGCGACCACGCGCCCACGCAGCCGAGGAGGAAGGCGGCGCGGAACTGGGTCTCGCAGCCGGCGGTGTCCTTGATGTCGCCGTAGGGGCCGTAGAAGGGGAGAATCCCGGCCGACGTGCAGGCGTCGACCATGCGCGCGATCGAGTAGTGCCAGGGGTCCTGCTGCGCCGTCGCGCGCGGCGCCTCGGCATCGTCGGGGTCGGGGTCCTCGATGACCCGGTAGCCCGGGTGCCCGCCGCCGACGCGCGTGGTCTTCATGCGGCGCGAGGCGGCGAGGTCCGCCGGGCCGAAGCTCATTCCCTGCATTCGAGGGCTCGCCGTGGCGATCTCCTCGAGATTGACCACCCCGAGCGAGGTCTCGAGGATCGCGTGGACCAGGATCGGCCGGGGGACCTCGGCCTTCGCCTCGAGCTGGGCGAGCAGGCGGTCGACGTAGTGGATGTCCCATGGCCCCTCGACCTTGGGGATCATCACGACGTCGACCTTGTTCCCGATCGCGGTGACGATCTCGGTGAGATCGTCGAGCACCCACGGGCTCTCCAGCGAGTTGACGCGCGTCCAAAGCGCCGTCTCACCGAAGTCGCCGTCGCGGACGGCGCCGATGAAGCCCTCGCGCGCCGCCTCCTTGCGGTCAACGGGGATCGCGTCCTCGAGGTTGCCGAGCAGGATGTCGGTCTGCTGCGCGATCTGCGGTGCCTTCGCCGCCATCTTCTCATTCGAGAAGTCGAGGAAGTGGATCATCCGCGAGGGGCCGAATGGGATCTCGGCCGCGGGGTCCGGGGCGCCGATCGCCAGGGGCTTCGTGAAATCGCGTGGGTTCCGCACCGTGACCGAAGGCTAACTTGTTGGGCGTGTTGACGGACGTCGAGGTCAGGCCGGCGCGCGTGGACGAGATCGAAGCGGTGATCCGGCTCTACGACTGGCTTTTCGCGCCCCCGGGCTCGGTGCCCGGGAGCTGGGACGAGCGCCATGCCGCGGTCGCGCTTCGCGAAGCGATCGACTCGCGCGACTCCCAGGTGCTCGTCGCAGAGCAGGCGGGCGCGCTGGTCGGCTTCATCACCGCCTACTTCGACATGCACTCGGTGCGCTTCGGCCACCGGGTTTGGGTCGAGGACCTCGCGGTCGCCCCAGAGAGCCGCTCGGCGGGCGTCGGCAAGGCTCTGCTCGACGCCGCGAAGGGCTGGGCCCGCGCGCGCGGCGCGACGCACCTCGAGCTCGACAGCGGCGAGGCGCGCCACGACGCCCATCGCTTCTACGAGCGCGAAAGCCCGAGCTGGCGCTCCGTCTGCTTCGCCTGGGAGGTGTGACGGGGCTTCGCGCGCACGGTGGCTCCGATGTGGTTCGCGACGTACTTCGCGTCGCGTCCCGCGCCGCCGACGAGCATCGACGCGAACGCGTACTGCAACGGGAGCCCGAGGAAGTACAGGCCCGGGGACGATGTCACTACGCCGTGCTCCTGCTCGGGCCAGCCGTCCTCGCCGGCGACGGGGATCTTGATCCATGAGAGGTCCTTGTTGAACCCGGTGCACCAGATCACGTTGGCGACCTCGCGCACTTGGCCGTCGGCCAGCACCGGCTTCCCGTCCCTCACCCCGGTCACCTTCTCCTCGATGCGCTCGACCCCGGCGTCATCGAGGTCGGCCCGCTTCACTCGCAGCAGGGGCCCTCCCTCGCCGCGCACGTGCTCGCGCATCTTGCGGCCGAGCGGCGTCCGCATGGTCAGCACGTGGTTGGCGATGAACCAGAGGCCGCGGACGATGACGCGGAAGGCCCGGCCCTCGAGCCGGAAGGGCACCTCGCCCCGCACCGGCCCCGCGAGGGTCGTCTGATGCTCGCGTGAGACCTCGAGGGCGATGTCGGAGCCGGAGTGGGCAGCGCCGACCACGAGGACCGGGCCTTCCTGGAGCTGCGAGGGGTTGCGGTAGTCGTTGGAATGCAGCTGCCTGATCGACGGATCGAGCTCGGCGGCCAGCGGAGGGACGATCGGGGTGGTGAAGCCGCCGGACGCGACGACGACGTTTTGCGCCTCGAGCCGGCGCCCGTCGCACTCGATCAGGTAGCGGTCGCCGTCCTTCGAGAGGCTCTGGACCGAGATGCCGGTCAGAACCGGGAGCTCGAACCGCCGCGCGTACTCCTCGAGGTAGTCGCCGACCTCGTCCTTGGTGGGGAAATGCCACTTCTCGGCGGGAAACGCCAACCCGGGGAGGCCGTCGTAACGGGCCGGGCTGTAGAGGCGGAGCGAGTCGAAGCGCCGGCGCCAGACGTCGCCGACCCGCTGGCTCCCCTCGAGGATGACGAAGGGGCGGTCTTGCTTGGCAAGGTGATGGCCCAGCGCGAGGCCCGTCTGGCCGGCGCCGATGATCACCGTCTCGATTCGCTCGGTGGCGCCGTTCGAGTTGTTGGCGGGCTGGATCGTCTGGGTCTGGCTGCTCATGATTCCTCCTTGGTCGCGTTCAGGCGACCCTAGGAGCGCGCCGAGCGCCTCGCATCGGCTGAAGCACCCAACTCTGCGCGACCTGCGGGGTGGGTAATTCCACCCACGCAGGCGTTAGAGAAGACGGTGTTGGTAAGCGAACGCCGTCGCCGCCGCCCTGGAGGAGACGCCGAGCTTGGCGAAGATGTTGCTGACGTGGCGGTCGACGGTTCGCTCGCTGACGACGAGCGCGGCGGCGATCGCGCGGTTGGTATCGCCGGCGGCCACCAGGCGCAGGACCTCCTGCTCGCGAGGCGTGAGGCCGTGGGCATCCGCCGGCGCGCCGCCGCGGATCAGCGCCTCGACTCGGGCCAGGTCGGGCCGGGCTTCGAGCGTCGCGAACGTGGCGCGGGCCGCCTCGAGCTCGATCGTCGCGGCGTCCTCGTCATCGAGCGCGCGGTACGCCTGACCCGCAAGCATCCGCGCGCGGGCAGCCTCGTACGGCGCCCCGAGGGTCTGCCATACCTGCGCGGCTCGGCGTAGCGCTGCGAGTGCCGGCGGCGCGTTGCCCCGCGCCAGGCTCACCGAGCCGCGGGCGCCCGCGGCCATCGCGCCGAGCATCCGCTCGTCCTCGCCCGACGCGATCTGGTCGAGCTCGTCGAAGCCGCCCTGCCCGCCTCCTCGTCGGCGTCAACGGCGAGCATGATCTCGACATAGGCCGGGAGGAGCGCAGCGCGCATCGGGCGCTCGCCGGTCTCGCCCAGCACCCGTCTGATCGCCGCTGCCGCCGCCGCTTGCTCGCCCTGCGCGAGGCGCAGGAGCGCCATCCCGGGCTGCGGCTCGTAGCCGCCGCGGCCGGCCTCGACGTACGCGCTCTCGGCCTCCGCGAGCTCGCCGCGGAGCCGATGCACGTCGCCACGCAGGTAGAGGGCCGTCGCCGCCGCCCGCGGGTTGCGCCCGGCCAGGCAGCGTTCGTGCGCGCGCTGCGCCTCCGCCACGGCTTGAGGCCAGTCGCCGCGGAGTTGGAGGATCTCCGCGCGGTGGACGAGGCATTGGCCGCTGAAGCTGACCATCTCGGGCTGGGCGTCGCACCACTCGCTCAGCGCCCTGGTCCACTCCTGGGCTCGACCGAGCTCGAACGCGTCCCGGCAGCCGGCGATCGTCCCGCAGTAGACGATCCCGGTGACGAGCGGGGAGAGCTCGTTCGTCGTCGCCGGGACCATCGCCTCGTCGAGGTAGCGCAGGCCATCGGCTGCGCGCCCGGCCATGACGAGCACGTGGCCTTGCTCGTGAGTCGCGAGGGCGAAGAGGTCCATATGGCCATGCTTTGCGCCGATCTCAGCGACCGTCCCGAGCGTCTCCGCCGCGGCTTCGAACTCACCCTCGCCCGTCTGCTGGAACGCGGTGGGGATCATCAGGTAGCCGTGCTCGATCGAATCCGGCGGCTCTTCCTCGATCAGCCGGGCTCCCCGGCCGAGCCATCCCGTCGCGGCGCCCATCTCGCCGGCCCGCGCCCGCATCAGGCCGATCCAGATCGCACAGCGCGCCGCGAGCACGGGATCTCCCTCGGCGAGGTGGGCCTGGTACTGGCGCTCCAGCGCCGAGAAGTGACCCTCCTCGTCGCCGACCATGCACGCGGCGGTGGCGAGCAACCTCAGGTCGTCGGCTGCCAGCGGCGCCTCGCGATCGGCGGCCGAGAGCCGTTCGTGGGCCTCCTTCCAGCGAAGGCCCGCGCACGCCTCTCGACCCCGATCGAGCTCCGTCACGCCGCGATTGTCGCTTACGGCTGGACGGAGCGCGGGTCCGGAGTCACGCCTCCAGGCGAAGAGCAGCGCCGCACGAGGAGGTGACCCTTGCCCCGCAGGTGGCGCCGGGGGGGCTCGCCGACGTTAGTGTGGGCGCCGGGATGGGTGAGGAGCGTCGGATCTCGCGCCGCCGGCTTGTCCGCGACGCCGGCGGGGCGGCAGCGGCTGCGGGGCTCTACGCGAGCCCGGCCCTGGCCGCTGCGTTCGCATGGCGGCATCGCGGTCAAGCGAGTCGCGGTGCTCGGCGGCGGGATGGCCGGCCTCGCCGCTGCCCACGAGCTCGTCGTGCGCGGCTTCGACGTCGACGTCTACGAGCCGACCGCCCTGGGCGGCAAGGCGCGCAGCATTCCGGTTCCGCACACCGCGCGCGGAGCGCGGCGCGCGCTCCCTGGCGAGCACGGGTTCCGTTTCTTCCCGGGCTTCTACCACCACGTTCCGGACACGATGCGACGAATCCCGTTCGGCGCGAACCCGAACGGCGTTTGGGACAACCTCATCGCGGCACCCGGGGCGAAGTTCGTCCGCTCGGAGGGTCGCCCCGACGCTCTCATCTTCGGCTTCGGCTACGACCCCGGTCAGGCGCTGACGGTCGAGGGCCTGCGTCAGATCCTCGTCAACTCGCTGATCGACGGAAACGCCCTGCCGCCCGATGAGGCCGCCTACTTCGCCGAGCGCGCTTCTCGTCTTCGTGACGAGCTGCGACGAGCGCCGCTTCGGCGAGTGGGAGTACGTGAGCTGGTGGGACTTCGTCGGCGCGATCAGCCGCTCGGAGGAGTACCAGCACGTCGCCGCGCTCGGCCTGACCCGCACGCTCGTCGCCGCCAAGGAGAAGATCGCCAGCACCCGGACGATCGGCAACATGGGCGAGGCGTTCGTCATGAACATCATGGGCCGGGGGAACGACGGGGCGCCGGACCGCGTTCTCGACCTGCCAACCGACGAGGCCTGGATCCACCCGTGGGTGCGGCTGCTGCGCCGGCACGGGCGTCCGCTTTCACGACGGGCAGACGATCGAGGCGCTCGAGATGCGGCGACGGCGAGGTCGTGGGCGCGCGGGCGCGCGGCCGACTCGGGGCGCCGTCGCCGGGTCGAGGCGGACTGGTTCGTCGTGCGCGATGCCCGCGGAGCGCGCGCGGAAGCTGTGGTCGCGGAAGGTGCTGCGCCGCCGACCCGAAGCTCCACCGCATGAACAAGCTCTTCGTCGACTGGATGGTCGGGATCCAGTTCTACCTGCGGCGCGAGGTCGACATCACCCGCGGCCACATCACCTTCCTCGACTCGCCGTGGGCGCTGACGGCGCTGACCCAGGGCCAGTTCTGGGACGACCGCGAGTTCCGGCGCGACTACGGCGACGGCAAGGTCGCCGATTGCCTCTCGGTCGACATCTCCGACTGGGACGCGTTCCGGGCATCGATCTACAAGCGGCCGGCGCAAGCGCTGCAAGCCGCACGAGGTCGCGCGCGAGGTGTGGGCGCAGATGAAGGCGCACCTCGAGGACACGGGCGACGACGTACCTGCCGGACGACATCCTGCACTCCTGGTTCATGGACCCGGGCGTGCGCTGGCAGCCCGGCACCGGCGCCGCAACTCGATCGCACGCCGCTGCTCGTCAAAGTCGGGTCTGGAAGCAAGCGCCCGAAGGCGCTCGACCAAGATCCGACACCGCCAGGCGTCACGGAAGCACCTCGACGCCGTGGGCCTACGACGTAATGAGTGGTCGCGCCCGGGGGCCCTGCTCGACGTCGACATGGCACGCCTGGCGCGCTTTGAACGCCCTCGGCACCGCGCCGAGGGCCACCGCACCGAGGCCAACCGCAACCGCGGCGCCGGCTACGTCTGGCTTCATTGCGTCGTCGACGACCACTCCCGCTACGCCTACGTCGAGCAGCACGACGATGAGAGCGCGGCCACCGCTGCGGCGGTGTTCGGCGGGCATCGACCATTGCGATCCCGAAATCGGGCTCGACCCCGGAGCCGGCGATGAGCGACAACGCTCTGGTCTATCGGCGCTCGCGAGCCTTTCAGGCCGCGATCGAGCGCCACGGCATGCGTCACATCCTCACGCCGCCCTACACACCGCGCTGGAACGGCAAGGTCGAGCGCTTCATCCAGACGCTGAAAAGGGAGTGGGCCTACGCCCACTCCTGGCCCGGCTCAACCGAGCGGGCCAGGGCTCTGAGATCCTTCATTCGCTACTACAACCGGCGACGCCCCCAGAGCTCGCTGGGCGACCGGCCGCCGATCAGCCGCGTTCACAACGTCGTGGGTAGCAGCTCTAGCGCGGCTCGGAGGCGATCCATCTCCTCCTGATCGGCGAGCACTGGCACGATGTCCCGGCCGGCGAGCAGGGCGGCCACGGCCTGCGCGGTGCCGACGTTCCCACTCGACATTCGCCTCGCCTATCCCTCGAGGCCGGCGGCTCTCAGCGCGGAGGCGCGCTCGAGGTGGAACTCGACGCGCTTGAGCTTGCCGTCCTCGAAAAAGGCGACGGTGGCGCCATCGTTCGTCATCGGGCTCGGGGAGCCCTTCGGCGTCACCACCTGGCGGCCGAAGAAGACGAACGCGTCGCCCGAGCGCCGAAATTCCTCCTCGCGCTCGACCCGGTAACTCTCGAACGGCTCCAGCCAGTCCTGCCAAGCGTCGTCCATGGCTCCGACCCCCGAGAACGTGCCCGTAAAGCCGCCCGGGCCGACCATCGCGATCTCGAAGTCGGGTGCGGCGATCTCGGCCAGCACCTCCCGGCTGCGGCTGAGGTAGGCGGGGTCGCGCAGGGCATCGACCCAGTCGCTCTCGGGCAGCAGGCTCACCAGGGCGTCAACGGTGGCTTCATCCACTGCCACCGGCCGAGTATCCCCCAATATCCTTCAGCGCCCACCCCCGACCCCGAGGAGCCATGGCAGTAGCCACCCAACAGGAGCTGACCGACGAGCAGAAGGCGATCACCGAGATGGTTCGCCAGTTCGCCGACAACGAGATCATCCCCGTCGCCGAGGAGTTCGATCACGAGGACAAGTTCCCGGAGGCGATCGTCGAGCAGATGAAGGAGCTCGGGCTCTTCGGCGTCACGATCCCCGAGGAATACGGCGGGATGGGGCTCGACCTCACGACCTACGCGATGATCGTCGAGGAGCTCTCACGCGGTTGGATCTCGATCTCGGGCGTCGTCAACACCCACTTCATCGGGTCGTACCTGCTGATGAAGTTCGGCACCGACGAGCAGCGCGACAAGTACCTGCCGCGGATGGCCACGGGGGAGATCCGCGCCGCGTTCTCGCTGTCGGAGCCCGAGGTTGGCTCCGACGTCCAGGGGATCAAGTCGACCGCGAAGCAAGTCGACGGCGGTTGGGAGATCAACGGGCAGAAGATGTGGGTCACCAACGGCCTGCGCTCGGGCCTCGTCTTCGTCCTCGTCAAGACCGACCCGAAGGCCGACCCGCCCTACACGGGCATGACCTGCTTCATCTGCGAGAAGGCGCCCGGCGAGTCGGAGGTGCCAGGACTGACCATCCCGCCGAAGATCAAGAAGATGGGCTACAAGGGCGTGGAGTCCACGGAGCTCGTCTTCGACGGCTTCAAGGTTGCCGACGATGGCGTGCTCGGCGGGCCGGACGGCGTCGGCAAGGGCTTCAAGCAGATGATGGACGCGCTCGAGGTGGGCCGGGTCAACGTCGCCGCCCGCGGCGTCGGCGTCGCCCAGCGGGCCCTCGAGCTGGCGCTCCGCTACAGCCAGGAGCGCAAGACGTTCGGCAAGCCCATCGCCCAGCATCAGGCGATCACCTTCAAGCTCGCCGAGATGGGCACCAGGGTCGAGGCCGCGCGCCTCCTGACGCTGAAGGCGGCGAGGATGAAGGACGCCGGCGAGCGAAGCGACCTCGAGGCCGGGATGGCGAAGCTCTTCGCGGCGGAGGCCGCCAAGGAGAACGCCGAGGAGTCCCTGCGGATCCACGGCGGCTACGGCTACTCGAAGGAGTACGAGATCGAGCGCCTCTACCGTGACGCGCCGCTGCTCATCATCGGCGAGGGGACATCCGAGATCCAGAAGATGGTGATCGGCCGCAAGCTCCTGGAGCGAAACAAGATCTAGTTGGCGTCCGCGGCCGACCTCATCAAGACCGCCGTCGAGCGCGTCCAGCGCGAGGCCCCGGCGCTCGCGGGCCTGAAGCTGGTGTTCGGCGTCGAGCTGCCCGCCCGCGGTGACGTTCAGGTGTTCCGAGTCGAGGTCCCGGGCCCGAAGGTATCGAAGGGCTTCTCAGAGGACGAGCGGCTGCGGCTGTCGATACCCCGCTCGATGTTCAACATCCTCGCCGCCGAGGGCGAGCTCGCGGACTGGCAGGAGGCCTACGAGCACGGGCATCTCAAGATCGAGGGCGACCGCCGGGTCCAGCAGCTCGTCGGCCAGGTGATCGTGCGCCAGATGGCGCGTTCGCACCTGAAGCGGGCGCGCTAGTCGGTCTTGAGGCCGCCGGTCTCGCGTCGAAGGCGCTCGCGCGGGAAGATCGAGAAGCTTCCCACGGCGGTCGCGAGGAGCCTCGAGTCCTCGTGGCGGACCTCACTTCGCATGACGCCCACCCGGTCGTTCCTGCGGTCGAGCTCGCTCGTGCAGATCACGTCACCCTCGCGTGCCGTCTGCACGTAGTTGATCGAGATCCCGATGGTGGCGATCCGCTCGGTCTCGTCGAGGTCCCGCCAGAGGGTCGAGCCCATGCAGTAATCCACCATCGCGTAGGCCACGGGGCCCGACAGCAGCCCGGCCGCGTTGATCAGCTCGGGCCTGATCGTGAGGCGGACCCGGTCGTGCGCCTCCCAGCGCATGCCGAACCAGCGGCTCACCCCGTCGAATCCCTCGCGCTCGCTCGCCACAGGCCGGGCAGCCTACCCGCAAGCCGCGAACGTCCCTCATGCCCGTGCATAGCCCCTCGCGAGGGACGTTCAGCGCGATGCGGCGCCGCTCGGGCATACTGCCGACCCCTATGAACGACACTGCAACGCATGAATTGATCACCGACCAGGCGGGCCGCGAGGCCTCGGGCGCGCACCGCTACGGCCGCTATCTCGAGGAGTTCGAGGTCGGCGCGGTCTACAAGCACTGGCCGGCCAAGACGGTCACCGAGGCCGACGACCACCTCTTCTGCCTGATCACGATGAACCACCACCCGCTGCACATCAACGACGTCTACGCGGGGAAGTCGCAGCAGGGCCAGAACGTCGTCGTGGGCCCCCTCGTCTACTCGCTCGCGGTGGGGATGACCGTCTCCGACGTTTCCGGGAAGGCGATCGCCAACCTCGCCACCGAGGAGCTCTCCCATCCCAACCCGGTGTTCCACGGCGACACGCTCTACTGCGAGTCCGAGGTCCTGGAGGTCCGGCCGTCGCAGTCGAAGCCCGACCGCGGCGTCGTCAAGGTGCACACGCGGGTCTTCAAGCAGACCGGCGAGCTGGTGGCCGAGTTCAAGCGCTCGGTCCTCGTGCCGCGCGATCCCGAGGCGATCGGGGCGGCCGAGGGCGCGGTCGACTAGGCCGTCCGTGGCGGACGCGGGCGGCGAGCACCCCTTCGCGGCCCTCGTCCGCGAGCGGGGCGGGCTTCCGCTCGCCTCGCCCGCCGAGGTTTCCCTCCCGCTCGGCGAGGCCGCCTTCGTCGCCGTCCTCGCGCGCGGCGAGGAGATCCTGCCCCCCGTGGCGCGACTGGGCCCCTGGCAGGCCGGCGCCTGGCTGCTCCTTGCCGCGGATGACGCTGAGATCGGCGATCGGGAGGCGGCGGCAGCGCAGTCGCTCGCGGAGGCGCTGGCCGAGGATGAGGTGCCCGCCTACCTGGTGACCGCCGGACGCGTGGGCGGCTCGGGAGCGAGCTCGCGGGAGATCGACGCGGAACTCGTCGGCCGTGTCCTCGACGCGGCGATTGCGGGTGAGGTCGGCTGGGAGGCCGATCCCGACTTCTCCTTCGAGCTGCCGATGGAGACCCCCGGGGTCGGGGTCGAGGAGCGACGCGCGCTCGTGCCGCGGTTCCTCTATGCGCGAACGGACCGCGTGTACGACTACGCGGCGATGGTTCCGGCCGCCCAGCGTGAGCGCACGGCGCGCCTCGACGCGGTCGTCGGGCTGGCGACGGAGATCTGCGACTCGATTGCGCCGCCGCGCCGCCGCGCGTAGCTCGATGCGGCGAGCGACGACGCCTGCTCTCGGAATCGCGCTCGCCGCGGCGATCGCGCTGGCGCTCGCCCCGGGCGCGGAGCGAGCGATCGCCGCGGCACCGGTCTGCGCCGGCGACACCAGCGCGTCGCAGATCGACCCGAAGCCCGGGCCGCGCCTTCGCTTCGGCATCAACCCGGCCGGCGAGGCCGGGGCCCTCGGCCCGCCGGTCACGCCCGCGCCCGAGCACCCGGGCAAGACGCTCGCCGCGCTCGCGAAGCTCCGTCCAGCGGGCCGACCCCTCTACCTGCGCCTGAACCGGTTCTTCTGGTCCGAGGGCGCCGCGGGCATCAGGAAGTTCGCCGAGCTCACGAGGCGCTATACGCGCCGCGGCTATCCGGTCGAGCTTCAGCTCCGCTACCACCCGCGCCCGAGCCAGGAGGGCCGGATCGCCCGCTGGGCCCACTTCGTCCAGCGCGTCGTCCGCAGGTTCGGCCGCAATCCGCTCGTCGTCGCGATTCAGGTCACGAACGAGGTCAACTTCCTTCCCTTCGTGCCGGACGCCTCCGACGCGGCCTTCGCGGGAGCGAAGGACGCGCTCATACGCGGCGTCGAGGTCGCGCACAAAACGGCCGGGCGGCTCGGCTACCGGCAGCTGCGAATCGGGTTCAACTGGGCCTACCGGAACGACCCGGCGAGCGAAAACGCGTTCTGGACCTACCTTCGCGACCACGGCGGGCCGCGGTTCGTCCGGTCGGTCGACTGGGTCGGGCTCGACGCCTACCCCGGCACGTTCTTCCCGCCCACGGAGCCGTTGCCCGGCGGCTACCGCGACGGGATGGTCAACGCGATGAGCGTGCTGCGGGAGTGCTTCATGCCGATCGCGGGGCTCGGCGCCCGCGTCCCGATGCGCGTCGAGGAGAACGGCTTCCCGACCGGGGTGGGTCGCTCGGAGGCAACGCAGGTCGACGCCATGCGGGAGATGGTTGGTGCGGTGAACCGGTTTCGGGGGACCTACAACGTCAGCGACTATCGATGGTTCGACCTCCGCGACCACCTGACGAGCGACCCGAACTTCCAGCGCCACTACGGCCTCCTGCGCGACGACTACACGCCCAAGCCGGCCTTCGCCGTCTATCGTCGCCTGGTGGCCCGCCTCGCCCACCGATACGGCTCGCCGTAACCCCGCGAACGTCCCTCGTTGGGGGCTATAGGCGGTACTCCGGGACGTTCGACGGGGTGGGCGTAGGATTTGGGCGATGGCTCGGCTCGGTTCACAGCACTCGACGCGCGAGGAGGCGGAGGCGATCCGCGCCAAGCTCGCGGCCGAGAACCCCGACGTGAGCTGGTTCGTCTTCCAGCGCGACGACGGCTGGGTTGTCGCCAAGGCCGACATCAAGCCGTCCGCCGGCCCGCAGGGCTCGACGACCGAGGCGCGCCCGCGCCCGGACGCGGACGATCCGCGCGACGCGAACGCCCGCAACATTCCGCCGCTCGGCGGCGGGCCGATCTAGAGAAGCTCGGCTGCGGCCTCGAGGGTCGCGTCGAAGTCCGTTCCGGGCACCCCGCCCACGCAGGGAGAGACCGCGCCCGCTTCGCGGTATCGGTTGACCGCCCCGCGCACGGCGTCACCGTCGCCGATGCCGGCCAGGGAGTCGAGCATCCGCTCCGAGATGCCGCGCTTCGCCGCCTCGACGTCGCCGCCCGCGATCCCCTCGTCGAAGGCGGCGATCTCGTCGCCGAACCCGGAGGCCTCGAGCATGTTGCGGTAGAAGGGCAGCGAGCAGTAGGTGACGAGCTCGCCACGCATGGCGGCGAGCGCGGCGTCGCGGTCGTCGGTGAGACCGGCCGGGACCGCCGCGACGACGTCGAAGCCGTCGAGCGACTTCCCGGCTCGTTCGCGCCCCTCGCGCACGGCGGGAATGACCGTGTCGCGGATGTAGTCGGGGGCGCAGAGCCAGAGCATCACCCCGTCGCCGACCTCCCCGGCGAGCCGGAGCATGTTCGGCGAGAGGGCGGCCACGTAGAGCGGCAGCTCAGGGCGCGGCGGGTAGCCCATGAACTGGAAGCGCGTGCTGAAGAACTCGCCCTCCGGCGGTGGCTCGCCCCGGAGGATCGCCCGAACGGCGGCGGCGTACTCGCGCATCTGCGTCACCGGCTTCGAGATCTCGGCCCCGAACCAGTTCTCCACGGTCACCCGGTGCGATACGCCGAGGCCGAGGACCATCCGTCCCCCGGAGAGCTCGTCGAGCGTCGCAGCGACCTGGGCCATCGCGACCGGCGTTCGGGCGAAGATCGGAGCCACGCCGGTGCCGACTCGCACGCGCTCGGTCGCCTGCGCGAACGCGGCGAGGACGATGAACGCATCCCGACCGGCGATCTGCGTGGTGTAGATCGACTCGAAGCCGAGGCTGTCGGCGAGCCGGGCGCGTTCGATGCCCTTCTCCAGCGAGCCGCCCGGGGAGATGAAGGTTCCGACGCCGGCCACGGGCCGGTGTCTATCAGACGCGTTCAGTGCGCCTCGTCGGCCGCGTGGGCGGGCGGCCGGGACTCCTCGGCCAAGGAGGTGATCTCGAGCGTGCCGCGGGAGGCCTCCTCGAGCACCTCCGTGGCCTCCTCGCCGGAGCGCGCGTAGAGCTCCACCAGCAGATGGACGACGATCTGCTCCTCGATGTGCTTGTGGAACCTCACGTGGGTGAAGAACTCGCGAGTGCCGGAATCGCCGAAGGAGCCGTACGTCAGGCTGTCGGCCGCCTCGGGGCCGGAGCAGGTCTCGACCATGTCCTGGTCGATCATCACGGTGCACGAGGCAACCCACGGCGTGCCGGCCACCATCCGCTCCCAGCGCTCGTTCATGGGAACCACCCGGCCGTCCTCGATCGTCAGGTGCGGCTGGTCGTGCATGCAGTCGAGGCACTGCACCACGGCCTCCTGAACCTCCTCGACGCGGTCACCGGCCTCGCCCGAATCGGGGTCGACCTTGAGGATCGCGTCGTAGTGGACCTGAGCCTCAAGGCGGGTGGACCAGCAGCGGTAACAGCGGAGCCAGGCCGAGCGGCCGTTCTCGAGCCCCTCGTTCACGCTTACGAGGGTAGCTCCCCCCGAATCAACGAGTACATCGCCGCGTCGCGGCGCACCCCTTTGTTCACGAACCAGGACCGAAGGACCCCCTCGAAGGTGAATCCCGCCCGTTCCGCCACGGCGCGCGAGGGCGCGTTCTCGGGCTCGATGCCGAGCTGGATGCGCTCGATCGGAAGCGCGTCGAAGATCCAGCGGGAGAGGAGACGGATCGCTCGGGTGATCACTCCTCGCCCGCGCGCGTCGCGGGCGAGCCAGTAGCCGAGCTCGGCGCGGCCCTCCGTCCAGTCGACCTCGACGATGCCGCACGAGCCGAGTATCCGGTCGTCCGGGTCGACGACCATCAGGGCGAGGAGCGTTCCTTCCTCGCGCCCGCGGGCTTGGCGCGTGAGCCACTCACCGGCGTCCGCCGGGCCGTAGTCCTCGGGAATCCGGGTCCAGCGCGGGATGTCCGGGTCCTGGACCAGCTCGACGAGCGACCCGAGGTCAGAGTCGGCGAGCAGTCGCAAACGGACCTCGCCGTCCGAGATCCCCTCGACCGGGAACTCGATCGGCGGGCTCAAGCGATGCCGGCGCCCGCGAGGCGATCGAACCGGTAGTCGTCGAGATCGAAGGTGCGCTGGCGCCAGGCGACCTCGAGCGTCGGGCTGGCCCGGAACGGCACGTCGCCGTGGCGGTCGAAGTAGTAGCTGTTGGCGTTCGCGCACGATCCGCGAAAGAAGACCTGGTTGTGGCGGCGGGCGAGCATCGAGCGCCAGTAACGGTCGTTCGCCTCGCGCCTCACCTCGACTCGGGTCGCGGCGTCGCGGCGGGCGCGACGGAGGACGCGGACGATGTGGCGCATCTGGTGCTCGATCAGGTTGAAGTACGAGGAGCCGTTGAAGGCGTACGGGCCGAGGATCGAGAAGAGGTTCGGGAACCCGGGCACGGTGACCCCCTCGTAGGCCTGGAAGCGGTTGCGGTCCCACCATTCCGCGAGGTCGACACCGCCGCTTCCGCGGACCGGGTAGGGCGGCATGTTCCCCTCGTCGAAGACCTTGAAGCCGGTCGCGAGGACGAGCAGGTCCAGCTCGTGGTCGGTGCCGTCGGTGCGGACGCCGTTCGCGGTGACGGTGGCGATCGGCGTCGTCTCGAGCGTGACGTTGTCGCGGTTGAAGGTGGCCAGATAGTCGTTCGAGAAGCCCGGCCGCTTGCAGCCGAGGCTGTAGCGGGGCGTCAGCTTCTCGCGCAGCTCGGGGTCCCGCACCTGCTCGCGCAGGTGCTTTCGCCCCGTCGCCTCACCGCGCTTGGCGAGCGGTGCGATCCCGTCGAAGTGGGCCGGCAGCGGGAAGGTGAGCTCGACGAACGTCTCGCTCGCCGCGCGCGCGAGCCGCTGGGCGCCGGGCACCCGGCGGAGCGCCCATCGCAGCGGCGGCGACAGCCGCCCGTCTGGCTTCGGCAGGCACCAGATCGGCGTGCGCTGGAAGACCGTCAGGTGCTCGACGCGCGGAGCGATCGCCGGGACGACCTGGACGGCCGACGCGCCGGTGCCGATCACGCCGACCCGCCTGCCGCGAAGGCCCTGCCCGTGGTCCCAACGCGAGGTGTGCATGACGGCCCCCTGGAAGTCCTCGAGGCCGGGCACGTCGGGCGGCTTGGGTTCGCTGAAGACTCCGGTCGCGCCGATCAAGAACCTGGCCGTGATCGTCTCGCCACCCTCCGTCTCGAGCTGCCAGAGGTGCGAGGCGTCGCTGAAGGTCGCGGCGACCACCTTCGCGTTGAGCCTGATTCGCGACCGCAGCGCGTATTTGTCGACGCAGTGCTCCGCGTAGGCCTTGAGCTCGTCCCCCGGCGCGTAGACCCGCGACCAGTCCGGGCGCTTCTCGAAGGAGAACTGGTAGCTGAACGAGGGGATGTCGACGGCCACTCCCGGATAGGTGTTCCAATGCCAGGCGCCACCGATTCCGTCGCCGGCCTCGAGCAGCGTGAAGTCGTGAAGGCCGGCTTTGTCGAGGAGGATCGCGGCGCCGATCCCCGAGAACCCGGCTCCGACGATCGCGGTGTCGTAGTCGGCCGTGATGAGGGCGCCTAGGCCGCCGAGCCGGCGGTCGCAGGCTCGGAGGCGCGCTCCGCGACGAGCTCGGCGATCTCGCCCATGATCCGGTTGAGCTCGAAGTCCTTGGGCGTGTAGACGCGGGCGACCCCGGCGTCGCTCAGGAGCCCCACGTCGCCGGCGGGGATGATCCCGCCGACGATCACCGGTGCATCAACGCCCGCCTCGCGAAGGAGCCGGACCGTCTCGGGCACGAGCTCGCGGTGCGAGCCGGACAGGATCGAGAGCCCCACCACGTCCACGTCCTCCTGCGCCGCCGAGGCGGCGATCTGCTCGGGCGTGAGGCGGATGCCCTGGTAGACGACCTCCATCCCGACGTCGCGTGCTCGCACGGCGATCTGCTCGGCTCCGTTGGAGTGGCCGTCGAGGCCGGGCTTGGCGACGAGGATCCGGATCCGGTGGCCGATCTCGGCCGCGGCCTCCTCCACCTTCGCGCGAGTCGCCGCCACGAGCTCGCCATTGCCGCTCGCGGTGGCTGCGCCGACGCCCGTCGGCGCCCGGTAGTCGCCGAACTCCTCGCGAAGCACGCCCGCCCATTCCCCGGTCGTCGCGCCCGCCTTTGCGGCGGCGATCGTCGCCGGCATGATGTTCGCGCTCTCATCGCGCGCGGCCTCGGCGAGCTCCGCGAGGGCGCGGTCGACGGCGGCCTGGTCACGCTCCGCCTTCCACTGCTCGAGCGCCTCGCGGCATTCGCGCTCGACCTCGGGATCGGGCGTCAGGATGCCTCCGTCGGCGCCGGCGGTGAGGGGGGAGTCCTCGCTCTCGGTGAACGAGTTCTGCCCGATCACCTTGAGCTCGCCGGACTCGATCCGCTTCATTCGCTCGCGATGAGAGGCGACGAGCTCGTTCTTCATGTAGGAGACGGCGTCTTCCTCGGCGCTTCCGCCCCGCTCGGCGACGGCCTTCATCTCCTCGCGCGCCCCCTCGACGAGCTCGGCGACCAGGCCGTCCATCACCTTCGACCCCTCGAAGATGTCGGGGTAATCGAGGATGTCGGTCTCGAGGGCGAGGATCTGCTGGATCCGCAGGCTCCACTGCTGGTCCCACGGGCGGGGGAGGCCGAGGGCCTCGTTCCACGCAGGAAGCTGGATGGCGCGCGCGCGGGCGTTGCGCCCCATGGTGACGGCGAGCGCCTCGAGCACGATCCGCGGCACGTTGTTCTCGGGCTGGGACTCGGTGAGGCCGAGCGAGTTGACCTGCACGCCGTAGCGCATCCGCAGGAGCTTGGGGTCGGTTACGCCGTAGCGCTCGCGGCCGAGCGACTCCCAGATCTCGGCCATCGCCCGGAGCTTCGCGTGCTCCTCGACGAAGCGGACGCCCGCGTTGACGAAGAAGGAGATGCGCCCGAAGACCTTGGGGAAGTCGCCCTCCGCCACCTGCCCCCGCGCCTTCACCTCGTCGAGGACCGCGATCGCGGTGGACAGCGCGTAGGCGATCTCCTGAACCGGGGTGGCGCCGGCCTCCTGGAGGTGGTAGCTGCAGACGTTGGTGGGGTTCCAGCTCGGGATCTCGTTGACCGCGAAGGCGACGGTGTCGGCGATGAGGCGCAGCGACGGCCCGGGCGGGAACGCGTAGGTGCCGCGGGAGAGGTACTCCTTGATGATGTCGTTCTGAGTCGTTCCCTTGAGCTTGGCTCGCTCGACGCCGTTCTCCTCGGCGACCGTCGCGTAGAGGCCGAGGAGCCAGGCGGCCGTCGCGTTGATTGTCATCGACGTGTTCATCTCGTCGAGCGGGATGCCGTCGAACAGCGCGTGCATGTCGCCCTTGTGCGCGATCGAGACGCCCACCTTCCCGACCTCGCCCCTTGCAAGGGGGTGATCCGGGTCGTAACCGGTCTGAGTCGGCAGGTCGAAGGCCACCGAAAGGCCCGTCTGGCCCTTGGCGAGGTTGCGCCGGTAGAGCTCGTTCGAGCGGCGAGCGTCGGAATGCCCCGCGTAGGTGCGCATGACCCACGGGCGATCCGGCTGGGCGAGGCGGTAATCGCTCACGGGTTAATTGTAGGTTCAGAGCGCGGCGGTGAGCCGGTGGAAGTCGCGGCGCTCGGCCGGCGTGAAGGGAGCGGTGCCGCTGGTGGTGGCGTAGACGCCGTACGAGCCCTTGGTGGCCGTGAGCACCGGTTTGTGCCCCAGCTTCTGAAGCGCGCTGATGTGGGCCAGGACCTCCTTCGCCGTCGACGGCGACTCGTACAGCTTCACCAGGTATCGCGCGCCGTCGGCCTGGACCACGACCGAGGTGGCCGAATCGCGCCGGACCGATCCGAACAGCGGGCCGAGGCGCGCTTCGAGCTTCGCGGAGGGCGAAGCGCTCGTCGACGAGCTTCCTCCGCCGCAGCCGACGAGCGCGGGGAGCGCGACGGCTGCGAATGCCACCGTGCTGATGCCGCACCGGATATTCCGCTTGCGCGCGGGTAGGTTTGCTCCCGCGCGGCGCGTCATCGACCGCCTATAACCCCGCGGATGCATGGTCCTCGATTTGGCGCAACACTCGGGCAGGAACCCCTCCTGAGACCGTCTTGGGCGCGACGTCTGAAGCCACGACTGCCCCGGCGGCGATGACTGCGCCCCGGCCGATCGTCACGCCCTGCAGGATCGTCGCACCAGCGCCGATCCAGACTCCGTCTTCAACGACGATCGGCTCAGTGAAATTGCCGCGGTCTTCACCCGGCGTGTACACGAGGCCATGGCTGAACGTCTCGAACGAGACTCGAGGGCCCACTCGCACGTCACGACCGAGCGTGATGCCCCCAGCTGCTCCGCCGAATCGCACGTCGGTATTTACAAAGGTTCCCTTGCCAATGGCGATGCCGCGAGCATGCCCGACATCGCGAATAGTGAGCGGGCCCCAAATCAGACAGGGGCCCTCCACCCTCACCCCGGCCATGCGTACTACTAGATAACGAACGCGGTCACTCATCCCTAACCGCGGCAGGTGGTTTGCGAGCCACAGAAAGAGCGATTCGCGAAGAGACACCAAATGCTCGCTCATAAGTCAATTGTCCCATCCAGCCCTCCCGCGGGGGTAGCTTCCCGGGCGTGACCCGCACCATCGACCTCATGCACCTGTGCAACGACCGCGTGATCGCGGCGCACGAGCTTGACGGCGGGATCATCGTCGATCCCGGCCCCGCATCGTGTGTGGAGACGCTCGTCGCGGAGCTCGAGTGTGAGCCTCGGGCGCTGTTCCTGACGCACATCCACCTCGACCACGCCGGCGCCAGCGGGGTGCTCGCACGGCGCTTCCCCAAGCTTCGCGTCTATGTCCACGAGGTGGGCGCGCCGCACCTGGCCGATCCTTCGAAGCTCCTGCAGAGTGCCGAGCGCCTCTACGGCGACGACATGGAGCGGCTCTGGGGCGAGGTAGCGCCGGTCCCCGAGGAGCGAATCACGGCGGTCACCGGAGGCGAGCGGGTCGCCGCCCTCGACGTGATCTACACGCCGGGACACGCGAGGCATCACGTTGCCTACCTCGATCGGTCGGGCGGCGACGCGTACGTAGGTGACGTCGCGGGCGTTCGGATCCCGCCCGACGGGCCGACGATCGCGCCGACCCCGCCCCCGGACATTGATCTCGAGGCGTGGGAGCGGTCGCTCGACGCGGTGGCCGGGTGGCGTCCGCAGCGTCTCCACCTGACGCATTTTGGGGCCCTCGAGGCCGAGGTGGCGATTGACGCAGCCCGCGAGGCCGTGCGCCGCGCTGGCGAGCGTTCCCGGGCGGGAGATCGCGAGGAGTTTCTCCGGGCCGGCGAGGCCGACCTCGACGAGGTCGGCGCTGACGTTGCGGAGCGAGCCCGCCAGGCCGCACCGCCAGACCAGCTGTGGCTCGGCCTCGAGCGCTACTGGCGCAAGCGCGCGGAGGCCAGGAGCGCGGCGCAAGCCTCCTAACGGACACCGCTCCGTTTCGCGCCGGGGTGGGTTACACCTACTACCCTCCAGGCTTCCCGAGATGAGGAATCGTGCTCATACACGCGTGCTGGCGGCGGCCCTCGGCGGCGCGCTCGCGCTGGCTATGTCCGCCTACGCGGCCGTTGCGCTCGGCGCCGTGATCGTCTACTCCAACTCCCTCGCGACCGCGCACGACGGAAACGAGCTCCACCATTTCGAGGGCAAGGCCGCGAACTGCTCGCGCCACGTTCGCAAGGGGAGCCTGCTGATCCGGGTCACCGGCAAGGACATCTGTGGGTACCGGCTGCCACTGGAGGGCGATAAGCCGCAGCCCGACCACGCGCTCCACGCGCGGGTCAAGCTCGGCAAGCAGACGCCGAAGAGCCTGCGGAAGAAGTCGTTCCTGGGCGTGGCGGTCCGCTACGGCGGCGGCACGGGTTACACGCTGCGCGTCCTGCCGACACGCCATCAGTTCGCGCTGCGGCGCCTCCCGAACGGGAAGGGGTTCAACGTCGGCGGCAAGAACAAGCAGATCAAGGGCCTCAACAAGTGGAACGACATCCGCCTCCAGGCAACCGGCAGCAAGGTCACGGCGATCGTGAACGGCAAGCAAGTCGCGTCAGCCAATGACGCTGACGCGAAGGGCGTGACCGGCCGCAAGGCCGAGGTCTTCGCCGGAGCCAACAAGGCCAACGCCGTCGGGGTGTCCGGGCGCGTCGACGACGTTCGCCTCACCGTCCCCGCGCCCTAGCCGCGACGCTGGCCTCCACCGAGACGATCGAGCGTCCCCGGACCGGCTCGCCCGGATCCGGCCTCGGCGGCAACTGGATGGTGATCGTCCTGAACGATGATCACAACACCTTCGACCACGTCGCCAAGACCCTGGCGAACGTGATCCCGGGCGTCAACCTCGACGCCGGCTACAGCTTCGCCGACCGGATCCACAACTCCGGCCGGGCCACGGTCTGGACCGGTCCCCGCGAGCCCGCCGAGCTCTACTGGGAGCAGTTGGAGAGCGCCGGCCTCACCATGGCGCCGTTGGAACAGCACTGAATGGCAGCGAGAGGAATGGGGTCGGAATCCCCGTGCTTCGTTGTGGAGTTTTCGGGGCTATAGCCCCGAAAACCCTCCAACGAATCCAGTGGCGCTTCCCAGTTGTGCCGTTCGCAGGGCCGGGCGGGCCCCAGCGGATCGAGCGCTGGCCTAGAACCGCGGCCGCGGCGCCAGGGTCACGGGCTGGTCGGTCCGCGGGGAGATGCCCGCCCCGTGCACGCTCTCGCGCCGGGGCCGCGCGAAACGGCGCCGGATCGGCTCGCGGCTGCCGAGCTGGTCCGCGCGCAGCTCCAGCAGCGCGCGGAGCTCGACGGTGCGGCTGAACGGATCGGCGACGAACGAGCCGGTCGCGAGCGAGAGCAGAGCGAGCGGCGTTCCCTCGACCTCGGCGACGAGCCACGGGCCGTCCGGCAGGCGCTGGGAGTCGCGGGCGGCCACCACGGCCAGGCGGTGATCGTCATCGGCGTCGCTCCAGCGGATCGAGACGCCGGCCGTTCCGTAGCTGTGGTTTGCGGTTGTCTTGCGGCGGTTGAACATCTCGTACCTCCAACGTCGGCGGGGCCGGTTTCGTGATGTCTCCACGATCCCACCGCCTGTGAATAAGCGCAACAGGAAGTTCTATTGGCCCTGATAAGCTGTGCTTATGCTCGACGCGAAGCGGCTGAGGATCCTGAGCGAGGTCGCCTGCAGGGGCTCGTTCTCGGGCGCCGCCGACACTCTCTACATGTCGCAATCGGCCGTGAGCCAGCAGATCGCGACTCTGGAGCGCGAGGTCGGCATGCCGCTGCTCGACCGCGCCAACGGCGGCCCGCGCCTCACTGCCGCGGGCGAGGCCCTCGTCGGGCACGCCGAGGCGGTGATGGCGCGGCTCGAGGAAGCTGAGCGCGAGCTGGGTGCGATCGCCGGTCTCGAGGCAGGACGGCTGCGGATCGCGAGCTTCCCGAGCGCGAGCGCGACCCTCGTCACGGGCGCCCTATCGAGGTATCGCGCCCGCTATCCCGGCATCGACCTCCACTTCTCGGAGTACGAGCCGGAGGACTCGGTCCCGCTTCTGCGGCGGGGGGAGATCGACCTCGCGGTTGTCTTCGATTACCCGGCGATTCCGGCCGAGGCGGAGCGTGACCTCGAGCGCGAGCTGCTCCTTACCGAGTCGATGTACATCGCCCTCCCCGCCGGGCACGCGCTAGCCGATGCTCCGACGGTGAGCATCGCGGAGCTGGCCGACGCGCCGTGGCTTTGCAGCAAGCGCCCGAGCTCGTGCTCGGAGATGGTCATGGTCGCCTGCCGAGAGGCCGGCTTCGAGCCCCGGGTCGAGTTCGAGAGCGACGACTACTCGGTGCTTCAGGGCTTCGTGGCCGGCGGCCTCGGCGTGACGCTTTTGCCCGACCTCGCGCTCGCGAGCCTGCGAGCCGACGTCGTCGTGCGCCCCGTCGAACCGGTGACGCCGCAGCGCCGCGTCTGGGCCACGATCAGAGGCGAGGGCTCCCGCTCGCCGGCGGCCGACGCGATGGTCGACGTGCTCCGCGCCGAGGGTGAGCGCCTCGCGGGCGAGGCCGCGAGCGCCGCGGCGGCGCCCGGAGGTGCCTCCCGCCGCCGTCGGCGAGTCGCCGCATAGCCCAATCGGCTCCGCGTCGGACCTCGGTAACGCACCGGCTACAGCGCTAAAGCAGGCACTCCTCCTCGTCGATGGGTTTGCGTGCGTTTCCGAGCGTCGCTTTCCATCGGCACGCTGGTACTCGCCGGCCTGTGTCTGTCGGCGCCGGCCGCGGTCGCTGCAAGCACGCCGCAAACGACGGTTCTGCGGCCCTCCTCCTATCGAGGCGGAACGTTCTTATTCCGGCTCGGTCGCCTCGCGGTTTCCACGACTCCATCGGCGACGTTGAGCCCGGGAGGCAAACGGCTCCGGTCGACGGTGGTCGCGCGGGCCCTTCGCATCGGGGCGGTTCGGGTGCGTCGCGGCGCGTTTCGACCCCCGGCGCCGCGTCGACTTACGATCGCCGATTTGGCCCGCTACCGGCTACGCATGTCGCCGCCCCCACCGCCATCCCCGACCCCTCAACCCCCGCCGCCCTCCGGGCTCCGCATAGCGGTCGCCGGCAATCGGTTGGTCGACGGAACTGGCTCAACGATCGCGCTCCATGGCGTCAACATCTCCGGCACGCAGTGGCAGTGCCTTTACGGCCAGGCATTCGACGGCCCCAGCGACGACGCGAGCATCGAGGCGATGGTCGCCTGGCACATCAACGCGGTTCGGATTCCGCTCAACGAGGACTGTTGGCTCGGAATCAACGGCGCGCCCGCTGACGTCGCCAACTATCACTCGACGATCCGCGATTACGTCGACCGGCTCCATGCTCACGGGCTGTACGCGATCCTCAACCTCCACTGGAGCGCACCGGGGAACCTGCTTTCGGACATCGGACCCCGACCCAGGCACTCCGGGTTCTTCGGCATGGCCGATGCAGACCACGCTCCGACGTTCTGGTCCTCAATGGCGTCCTATTTCAAGGACGACCACGCGGTCCTATTCGATCTCTACAACGAACCCAACAACATCTCGTGGAGCTGCCTGCGTGATGGCTGTTTGGTTCCGGCGACGTCCCAACATGACGCCTTCCAATCAGCCGGAATGCAGCAGATGCTCGACGCGGTACGCAGCACCGGAGCAACTCAACCCGTGATGGTCGCGGGGCTTGGGTTGGCCTCCGTGCTCGGGCAATCGTGGATCGACTCCAGACCTTCTGACCCGCTCCACCAGCTCGTGGCGTCGGCGCACCTCTATGGCACCGCCCCGGCGTCAGAGAAGAACGTCGGCGTCGTTGCGACGCAATTTCCCGTCGTTGCCGGCGAAATCGGCGAGAAGAACTGCGCCCACAACGTGCTCGACGCGCTCCTGCCCTCACTCGACCAGCAAGGCGTTTCGTACCTCGCCTGGGCATGGTTCGCGGACGACTGCGCAGCGGATCCGGCCTTGATCAGTGACTACGCCGGGACTCC
This sequence comes from uncultured Actinomycetes bacterium, assembly GCA_963771655.1. GTDB lineage: Bacteria > Actinomycetota > Thermoleophilia > Solirubrobacterales > 70-9 > JAWVFM01. Next base: position 125,321 of record CAVYUG010000005.1, read on the forward strand.
GACGAACTACGGGGTCGGATACCGCGATCACCTGCTGGCGACGTTCCCAGCCCCTTAGGCGTCCCGCGGGCCCTGGTCGGAGGCCACGGCTCTGGCCGGGTTGCCGATGACCGTGGCTCCTGCGGGCACGTCGCGGGTGACCACCGCGCCCGCACCGACCATCGCGCCTTCCCCGATGTGCACCCCACCCACAATCACGGCTCCTGATCCGAGCGACGCGCCCTGTCCGACCTCTGTCGCCTCCAGCTCGTAGTCGTCGGACGCCTTCAGCTTGCCCTCGGACGAGGTGGCGCGCGGCTGCTTGTCGTTCGTGAAGACGACCCCGTGGCCTATGAAGACTCCGTCGCCGATCGTCACGCCATCGCAGATGAAGCTGTGGCTCTGGACCTTGCAGTCCGAGCCGATCGAGGATCCGCTCTGGATCTCGACGAAGGGCCCGACGCGGGTCCGCGAGCCGATCCGGCACCCATACAGGTTCGTGAACGAAAGGACGACGACGTCGGCGCCAAATGACACGCCGTAGATGAGACGGTAGGGGGCTTCGTTGACTGGTCCGGTAGCCATCGCGATCTAAGCCTATGGGGCCATGGGCGGCGCCTGGCAAACTCGCCACATCGCCGCAAGCCCATCCCGGCGCGTGCCTATATTGCGCTCATCCCCCGCCGGTACCGCATTCTCTTAGCACCGGTCGCTCTGGCGGTCGCGGGGTTCCTTCTGGCCTCCTCGGCAGCGGCGTCCACGCATTCCTCGACGGCGCGACGGATCTCGGTTCGCGGTAATCAGCTCATCAACGGCCATGGCCGGCCGATCCGACTCCACGGCGTGAACATCTCCGGGACGCAGTGGCAATGCCTGTACGGGCAGGCTTTCGACTCGCCCCACGGCAACGCGAGCATCGAGGCGATGGTCGCCTGGCACATCAACGCGGTCCGCATTCCCCTGAACGAAGACTGCTGGCTCGGTATCAACGGCGCGCCAACCGGTATTCGCTCCTACCACGCGAGGATCCGCCGCTACGTCAATCGGCTGCGCGCGCATGGGCTTTACGCGATCCTCAACCTCCACTGGAGCGCGCCGGGGAACCTGCTTTCGGACATCGGACCGCGACCCAGGCACGCCGGCTTCTTCGGCATGGCCGACGCCGATCATGCGCCGGCGTTCTGGTCATCGGTGGCGTCCTACTTCAAGCACAACCGCGCCGTCATCTTCGATCTCTACAACGAGCCGAACGACATCTCGTGGGGCTGCCTGCTGCACGGCTGCCTCGTTCCGGCGACCTCAGAGCACGACGCCTTCCAATCCGCCGGTATGCAGGACATGATCGACTCGGTGCGTGCGACCGGCGCGAAGCAGCCGGTAATGATCGCCGGGCTTGAGCTGGCTTCCCTTCTCGGTCAATCGTGGCTCGAGCATCGCCCTCGGGACCCTCTCCATCAGGTGATCGCCTCGGCCCACCTCTACGGCATGGCGCCCGCATCCATGCTGAACGTCGGAATCGTCGCCGCGAAATTCCCGGTAGTCGCCGGCGAGATCGGCGAGAAGAATTGCGCGCACAACGTGCTCGACGAACTCCTCCCGTGGCTCGATTACCTGGGCGTCTCCTACCTCGCGTGGGCGTGGTTCACCGACGACTGTGCCGCCGATCCGGCCCTGATCAGCGACTACCGCGGGACGCCTACGGACTACGGAGTCGGATATCGACACCACCTGCTGACGCACTTCGCGGCGCCGCGTCCGCCGCACCGTAGAGCCTCCGCCGACGGGCACGGGTAGCAGCCCGCAAGCTCCCCTCTACCCTTAGCGCCGCTCTAGACGGGAAGGGATTGAGTGACCGAGCAAGGTCCCGGTCGCGTGCTGATGGCGACCGAGAACGAGGGTGTGCCGGAGGATCGCCGGGTCTGGTCGGAGGGGCGCACACTGGCTGCCGCCGGCTGGCGAGTGGCGATCGTTTGTCCGCAGGCCGTCGACCGGGAACGACCGGCGAGCGAGGTGCTCGAGGGCATCGAGATCCACCGCTACCCACTCCGTCCTGCTGGTCGCCCGATCGGCTACGCCCGCGAGTACGCCCAGGCGCTGTGGAGGATCCGCCGGCTCGTCCGCCACCTTGGGCGCGAGCGCCGGTTCGACGTGGTGCACGTCGGCAACCCGCCGGACTTCCTCCACCTCGCAGTCCGAGCCCCGCGCTCGCGCGGGGCGGGGCTCATCTTCGACCATCACGATCTCGCGCCCGAGCTCTTCCGGTCGCGGTTCGGACGGGCCGGTCTTCCATACCGCGCGCTGCTCGCCATCGAGCGGCACGCGCTCCGGGCAGCCGATGTCGTGATCTCGACCAACGAGTCGTACCGGCGCATCGCCATCGAGCGCGCGGGGGTGCCCGATGACGACGTCTTCGTCGTACGGAACGGCCCGGATCTCGAGCGCTTCCTGCCGGTCGAGGCCGACCCGGAGCTACGCCGCGGCCGCAGTCACCTGCTCGCCTATCTCGGGGTGATGGGCCCCCAGGACGGGATCGACCATGCGCTCCGTGCGCTCGCCGCACTGCGGCAGCTCCGCCCCGATGACTGGCATGCGGTCTTCATCGGCGACGGCGAGGTCTTGGAGGGGATGAAGGCGCTGGCACGTGAGCTCGGCCTCGCCGAGCTCGTCGAGTTCGCCGGCTGGCGAGGCGACGACGACATCCGCCGCATCCTCTCGACGGCCGATGTCTGCCTCGCTCCCGATCCGCCGAGCCCTCTGAACGACGCCTCGACGATGACCAAGATCCCCGAGTACATGGCCATGGGACGACCGATCGCGTCGTACGACCTGCGCGAAACCCGCATCTCGGCGGGTGACGCGGCCGCCTACGCTGCTTCGGCCGATCCCGAGTCCCTCGGCCGCTGCGTGCACGGGCTGCTCGACGACCCGAGCCGGCGCCGCGAGATGGGGCGCCAGGGCCTGCAGCGAGTGACGGACCTCTCGTGGCAGCGTTCGTCGGTCACCCTCCTGGCCGCCTACGAGCGCGTAGCCGCAAAAGGGGTGGATCAAGGCCAGGGGCGCGGCCGATGAGCTCAGGCCGTGTACCGGTATCCGACGCGGCCGATGGCCCGGGTCACGAGCTCAGGTGAGCTTCGTATGACCGGCCCGAGGATCGCCTGCCCACGGCCGCCGGGGGAACGGGGGCGCCTCGGCCCGAGAACGGTGTAGACGAGCGCGGACTCGCGCGCGCCCCAGGAGCGCTTGAATGTGCGCAGCCCCACGTTGCCGAAATCGGTGCGACCGAAGTCGAACTCGACGTGACCGGTCTCGCATCCCGACTGAAGTGCCCGCCACACCACCGCGTGCCCCGCGCCGGTGTTGCCGACGAGCCCGCGGTCCGAGGCCGCGAACTTATGCAACATCCTGCCGTTCCACGTGAAGAAGACGCTTGACGCGACGGGAACCCCGCTAATGCGGGCCGTCACGACGAATCCCAGGCCACGGTTGATGAACTCCTGCCAGAGCACCTCGAAGAAGCGCCGCGGCTGTACCGGCACGCCGAGGCGGCGCCGGGTCCTCACGTGGAGTGGGTAGAAGGCCTCGAGCAGCTCCGAACGCGAGTCGGACCGCCGCACGGAAAGATCCACCCGCTGCACACGATGGAGCTTGCGCGCCACGCGGGAGTGGTCGAAACGGGCGGAGACGGCACTCAGATCGGGTTGGAGCGAAACCACGTGGTGATAGCCGCGGGCGGTTCTCTCACCGGCGTCCCCGGGCAAGCGGTCACGCACCTCGAGCGAGCCCACCCGGTGTTCGGCCCGCACGGCGTCGAGCCGTTCGCTGAGACCGGAGACATCGGTGCCCGATTGCACCAGCGGCGGGCACCAATCGGTGAAGGGCAGCGAGATCCACCTCCGACGCAACCCCGGCAAGCCGAGGCGGATGATCGGTAGCGCGACCTCGATCTCACCGTCCGCGCCGAGCAACGCCAGCCCCGCGGCATCGAAACCGTAGGTCGTCGCCAGGACCTGCGCCCACGCGGGGTGATGGAACGGGGTCGCGGCCGGATGGTTCTCGACGAACGAGGTCCAGACGGCGCTGGTGAGTGAGAGGAACGTCGCGCGATTTTCAGCGCCGACCCGCGTCCCCACGACTTCGAGGACTCTACCCATGGCCGCTCGCCCGTGCGTACACTCGCCCGCGGGTGCATGCGTGGGATCTGCGGCGGGGAGCACGGATGATGCGATGAGGCTCGCCTTCGTCCTGTGGGACGGAGATATCGGAGGCGCCGAGGTACAGACCGCCAAGCTCGCGCAGCGGCTGCAGCCTCACGGCGTCGCAGCCACGATCGTGTTCGTCACGCGCCCCGAGCCCCTCGTGGGTCGGCTGGGGCACATCGGAGTCCCGCACGCGAGCCTTGGCCTGGGGCGTGGTCGCGCGGTGCTCTATCACCCGCGCGAGTACGCCGCCGCCGTCGCCCATGCCGGGCCCGACGGCGCCCTGCTCGTCGAGTGCGGCTTCCTGGGCGCCGCGCTTCGGGCTGGTGGCTACCGCCGCCCGATAGTGGCCGTCGAGCACGGCCCGCTGAACGAGCTTCCAAATCCGGTTCGCCGCCTCGCGCGTGCCGGGGGGGCATGGGCCGACGACGTGGAGGTCGCGGTCTCTGACTACATGCTCGCGGAGATGCGGCGCCGCTCCCACGCCAGGCGGCTGGTGCGCATCTACCACGGGGTCGATCCCGACGTGGATTTCCCGGCGGAGGCCTCACCGCGTGATTGCCATGACGGCAGCGTCGTCGTCGGCTTCATGGGCCGGCTTGTCCCCGGCAAGGGCGCCGACCACCTGATCCGGGCGTTGACGCGAGCGGGGAGGGCCCGTCCTGCTCGCCTGCTGGTCGCCGGGGATGGACCCGACCGGCCGCGTCTTGCGGCGCTCGCGCAGGAGCTCGGTGTCGACCGCGACGTCGAGTTTCTCGGCGTGGTCGACGACGTTCCGGCATTCTGGGCCGCCTGCGACGTCGCCGCCGTCCCCACGGCCGAGCTCCACGAGGCGTTCTCGATGGTCACGCTAGAGGCGATGGCGTCCGGCAAGCCGATCGTCGCCACGCGCAGCGGCGCGATCCCCGAGCTCGTGCGCGACGGTGAGACCGGAAGGCTCGTCGACCGGGGGGACGTCGACGCCCTGGCGAAGGGCCTCCTCGCATACGCGGAGGATCCCGGTGCGCGGCATGCGGATGGTGCCGCCGCGCGAAGGCGCGCCATTGAGCGCTTTCATATCGAGGACAGCGCCCGGGCCTACCTAGATATCTTCTCCACGCTCATTACGAATCGCCGCGGTCCGATCGAGCCATCGAAAGACGACGGAACGCGGTGACATTGACGCTTAGGCGGCGGCGGGCGATGACGACGAGCGCGAAGTTCCAAAGGGCGAGGCTGGAGGCGAAGGCGATCGCGCTGCCGGTGACGCCGAGCGGGGGGACCAGCACGATCGCGAGGAGGAGGTTGGCACCGGCACCGGCACCGACGGCCCGGGCCGCAACGCGCTCCTGCCCGGTCATGATCAGCACGTTGCCGGACGGCCCGGCCGCGGCGTTGACGAGCTGACCGATCGCCACGATCGTCAGCGCCGTCGAGCCGGCGCGAAAGCCGGGGCCGAAGAACCCCAGAAAGAAGCCGGGGAAGAGCGCCAGCGCCGCGCAGACGGGAAGGGAAACCAGGAGGCCCACTAAGGCGAGGCGCTCTGTCGTGCGCTCGAGCCGCGCGCGGTCGCCCTGGGCGTGGAGGCGAGCGACGGCTGGCGCCAAGGGCATGTTGACCGCGACGAGGAACAGGACGATCACCGACGCGCCGTTCTGTACGACGCTGTAGACGCCCGCCGCGCTCGGGCCGGCAAGCGTTCCCGTCACGAGTGTCCCGATGTAGCTGTTGAGCATCCACACACCGACGATCAGCATCATCGGCAGCGAGGCGCGGATCCACTCGCCCGTCGCGTACCGGGGGGGCACTCCGCGGAGCTCGTCAGGAAGCGCGCGGAGCAGCCACACGGTGCCGATGGTGAACGCAGCCGCCACAGCGAAGACGTTCACCCCGAGCGCGACCGCGGGCGTGAGGACACCCAGCAGCTCCAGGAGGAGGATCCCAGCGACGATGAGCAAGGGCCGGATGAAGAACTCCGGGATCTGGCCGGTCACGACGCGTCCGATCGCCTGCATCGCTCCCTGACGGAGGAGGGTGAGCGCCGTGAGTGGAACGATGAGCATTGCGAGACAGAACGGCAGGCGAAGCGACGGGGAGAGCCAGAAGACCGCCACCGTGCAGCCGCCGAGCGCAATCGCCGATGACGTCACGAGAACGAGTTGATTGGTCCGCCGTAGCAGGCCCTTCATCAGCCCCCACCGGCCCTGGACCTCGTAGACGGCAATGCTCCGCACGAGGAAACGGTCGGCGCCGATCGTCGCGACCAGCCCGAGCACCCCCGCCCAAGCGAACGAGAACGCATACCGCCCGTACCCGTCCTGCCCGAGGAAGCGGGCCAGCAGGAAGGCGGTGAGGAAGCCGGCGCCAGCCGAGGTCGCCTGGAGCACCGCGGTACCCGACGCGCTCTTGAGCAAGCGGCGTAGGGGGATCTGCGACGCGGTGTCGGCGTCGCCGACCGGGGTTGCTTGCTGGACCAGCGGCGCCGGTTCGGTCCTCACCACCTGCTCTGGCTCCACGGCCATCGTCGTCAGGCGAGCACGGCCGCCGAGCGGTCGCGCGCCTCGGTCGCAAGCCTGCGAACCCCGGCCCGCAGCGGGGTGCGATACCCGTCGGCCGCCGACGGCGCCGATCCAGCCTCGAACTCCAACGCGTTCGCGAAGGAGCGCACCTCGTCACGGTCGCGGGAGCGCCGCGACTGGTAGTTCTCGTTGATCACAAGCCGGATACCGCCCCATGTCGGCCCCACCTGGCGTGCGAGGAAGTCCGCCAGCTCCTCGGCGCCTCCTGTGCCGTCACGAAAGTACTGGTGATGTGTGTAGATCACCAGCGGCTTGTCGAGCCACGCCGCGAACAAGAGCCTCTCGCGCGGCTTCTCCGCGGCAAACCGGTTCACGATCGGAAATCCGCGGAAGCTCATCTCCGCCGGGTACATCTCATAGAGCGGCCAATCAATTTCCTCCTCCGGTGTGAACGCGAGCGAGCGCGCCGCGAACGCCGCCGCGAAGCCGGTTCTGCGCATCGCCTCAAGCCACGTCGGGTTGCACGCGCCGTGGGGGAAGGTCATCGCGCGGGGGAACTCGATTCCAGTGGCCTCGCGGTGAAGCTCGAGCCGCCGCATGCCATCGAGGAGAACGGCGACGGCACTATCGAGTGTCACCTCACGCGCGAACTCCTTCTTCAGGTGCTCGACCCCATGCGGAACGAGCGAGATGCAGCGCTGGTTCTCGCGCATGAACCTGGCGACCGGAGGGCGAGTCTTCCTATAGTCGATCGGGCTCATGGCGATCGTGAAGTGCATGCCGCGATCCCCGGCCGTGCGCACCAAGGACCCGTAGTCCACGCACCCGTATCGCTTCGAGCGCAGGTTCGGATCGTCGATCATGAAGTTCGCGCGCGGACGTGGCGCGCGCCATGCCATCTCGCCGAGCGCCGCGCGGGCGAACAGCATGAGCGGCAGTAGGCCCGCGAACCTCTCGGGTCGAAACTCGTCTCTCAGCCGTATCGCCGCCGCTGCCTCTAACGGCGACGTGGTGGCGACGAACACCCTGCCGCGACCGCCGCGAAGCCCGAAGAAGACGGGGCCCTGAGGCGAGGAGATCAGGGGGTCGATGCCGCGATCACGATGCGGCACTGAAGCCGCAGGTCGATCGCTGCGCTCGATCAGACGCAGCCCGCGGAAGGGCCAGAGCAGCGGGTCTGACGAAAACGAGAACTCCCGCGCGCCGAGGGCGGGGGCAGGCGCGATCTCGACATCGCCGAGAGCACTGAGGGCCCGTGCGGCGTCAGGCGAAATTCCGTTCCGTGCGTCATCGGGGAAGACGAACAGCGGCGCTCGCTCGTTGAGGCTTCTCACGACTTGAATCTCGTCCGGCGGCCCGCCTGCCAACGCGTCGAGGCTCGCGATGATTCCGCGCAACCCGGTCCGCTCGAGCTCGCGCGCACCGCCGTCGCGCATCGGCACCGCCCTGCCCCCGAGCAGCTCGAGGACGCTCGCGATCCCTCGCTCGGCCCCGTCGCGACCGCGGGTCAAGACCAGGAAATCTTCGCGGCTAGGTCGCACCGCGGGAGGCTCGTGGCGCGGGCCACGGCACGTCGACGTTGCTGGCAACGATCCCGACCAAGGGCGCTTGCACGCCCATCAACATGCCGTGCAGTCGCTCCGCGACGTCGCGACGGCTGCTGCCCACGCGACCGACGATGATGGCGCCGTCCACGCGGCTCAGCAATGGCACGGCATCGGACACGATGCCGAGCGGCGAGGTGTCGATGACTATGGCGTCGTACACCGACCTGGCCAGCTCGATCACCTCGTGCATGGCGCTGCTGTCAATCAACGCGGCAGGGTTTTCCACCACGGTCTTCCCCGCCACGAGAACGTCGAGCTCGTAGCCCGTCGACTCGCCGCCGAGGCCCGCCCCCACCTTCACGGATCGGACCGCGTCGCTCATGGCGATGCTCCCGCCCAGGACGTCTGCCAGGCCCGGCTCGGGCTCGATCCCCAACTCTCTGGCGAGCTTTGGACCCCGCAGGTCAGCTTCGATCAGAAGCGTGCGCCGCCCGGTCGCGGCAGCCGTTTCCGCGAGGTGATGCGCAACTCTGGCCTTGCCCTCACCCGGAACCGCCGAGACGAGGAGCAGCACCTGCAGCTCGCGACCAACCGGAAAGTGGTGCAGGTGGGCGTGGATACTGCGAAACGCCTCCACCGTTCCACGTGGCAGGGCACCTCGCCCGTTTGCCGGCCCTCCGTTGGACTGCGGGCGCGGCCAGCGATCCGGGACAGCACCGAGAAGAGGAAGCTGATAGATCTCTTCGAGGTCTTTCGGCTCCCTGATCCGCCGATCGATTCGCTCGAGGAGCAGCGCGACGGCAAGCCCGATCAGCAGTCCCAGGATGGCTGCGATGACGGTGTTCCGCGCCGTCTGCGGCGACGACGGGCTCTCTGGGATGGACGCGGGCTGGGCGATCTTCACCCCGCCGCTCGGCGTCAGGGCGAGAATCGCCAGCGACTCCGCCCGGTCCTGCAGCGCGGTCCCGGTCGGCCCCGCCCTCTGCGCCGGGGTGAGCGCCTCCAAGCGCCGGTTGACGACCGCCCGCGCGGCGCGGACGTCGCGGCGGTTGCCGGCTTTCTGCTCCTTGACGAACTGCCGGCTGTAGGTGTTCGCGATCGCGGCGGCTAGCGACGGCGACGCCGAGGTGGCGGCGACGTTTACGACGCTCGTAGTACCTACCGAGCTTATGCTCACGTCCTCCCTTACCTTCGCCCCGGTGAGACCGTGACCGAGCCGCCTCGCGGTCTTGGCGGCCATGTCGCCGAGCTGCACCAGCTGCGCGTTCGTCGCCTGCTGGCTCTCCGACGTTGTGGTGCTCGCGGGCTGCAGACCGGCGACCTGCTGGGTGAATTGGTCGTCGCCGAAGACGAGCGAGGCCGTCGCGGTGTACTGCTTGGTCTGGTGCATCGAATAGGCAAACGCCGCCCCGCCCGCTAACACCATGAGAAGCACGATCAAAAGCGCCCTCCGCTTCAGGAAGCGGAGGGTCCGCGCGAGGTTCACTTCTTCGCGTCCACCATTCACAGCATCGTTCCTTCCGTTTTCAGATTCCGTCTCCAAGAGCTCGCCCGGCCTGTCGGCGCGGATCGCGTCACGGCGAGCGCCAACCCGAAAATGAGGCCGAAGCCTGCCGCCGGGATCCAGTCGAAGAACGTCGGGTCGCCGAGTGAGTCCACGAGCAGCACGCCGAGCGAACAGAGCGCCGCCAGCGGCACCCAACGCATCTCAGGCGCCGCCCTCCGCACCCGCCGGATCAACGCCAGCGCGAGGACGACGAGACCGACCGCGTAGATTGCGAGCCCGGCGGCGCCGGTCTCCCCGACCACGGCTGGCCAGGTGGTGTCGTCGATGAAGTTCGGGTTGTCCGGTCCCAGACCCCAGACCGAGCTCAGGCCGTACTCGTAGTAGACGGGGCTGTAGCTGTAGCGCGAGGGATAGCTGGCGAAGCGCCCGAAGCCGACGCCAAGCGGGAAGTCATCGAGGGCGATGCGCTCGCCCGTGAGGTAGAGCTGCGCGCGAGCGGTCTGGTCCGAGGACGTGTAGAGGGACACCTGGCCGGCGATGACGCGCGCTTCGAGCGCGTACACCCCGCCGCAGAGGGCCGCGCCCGCGGCAACGACGGCAAGCGTGCGGCGGCGGTCGGACGCCCACCGGTACACGACGGTGACGATTGCCACCACGGCGATGAGCGACAGGAATCCCTTGAGCCGCAGGGTCAGCAGCACGGAGACCGCGAAGAGCGCCGCGAGGAGGAGGTCGTGCCTATCCCGCTTGCTGGCGAAGCGCGAGAACGCGAGGGCGAAGAGGATGCTCATGAAGATGCTGTACTCGTTCGGCCCCGAGAAGATTGAGTGCGCCGACTGGGAGCGAGGGGCGCCGAGCGCTGGGGTAAAGGCCTCGAGGTGGAGCGCACGAGAGATGGCGTTGCCGGTGGCGAAGTCGGCGAAGCCATAGATCGCGACGACGGCACCCACCCTCATCAGCACCGTGTAGACGCGGGGAACGTCGCTCGCCTTGAACGGCAGCGCCGCGGCCACGGCGACCATGAGCCAGAACTTCAGCCCGAGCCACATTCCCGGCGCTGCGATGCCGAGCGGCACATGGTTGAGGACGTCGCCGAGCACGCCGCAGACAGCGACGCCAACGGCCGGAAGCAGGAAGCGAAGCGGCACACGGATGTCGTCGGCAAGAGCCCGCCAGACGGTCAGGAGAATGAGCAGGACGGCCACCACCTCGTCGCCACGGCGTACGGCCTGCCCGCCGGCCGAGTCGGGGCCGCCGGCGAGGGTCGAGAGGGGCTCCGCGAGCACGACGACGAGCCAGAAGCCGATTAGGGCACGGACTGGGTCGCGAACGTAGACGGAGATGGTGAAGGCGCCAGCCGCGAGGGCCGCGATCGCGCCGAGGAGAAGGACGCCTCGCCCGCTCGCGGCCGCAACTCCGGCCGCGATCGCGACCGCGCAGCCGCAGGCGCCGACGGCCGCAAGGCGGGCGGCGGTGCCGTCTCGCCGCGACGGGATCGCGATCGATGGCGGTCCGCTCACGGTCACGTCGGAAGCCCGGTTCCGCCCCCGACCGTGCCGGGCGCGAGCTCCTCGTAGAGGTCGAGGATCGGCCGGGCGATCGTCTCGCTATTGAGCCAGGATCTCGTCTGACGACCGTTGCTGCGCCGCGGCGAGGAGAGGCAGTCGACAAGAGCCGACGCGAGCTCGCCCGGCGTCGCGTCGCAGATCCACGAGGGCTCGACGTCGGCGAGCACTTCGTCGACGTCGCCAACCCTCGTCGTCACGACCGGCAGGTTGCACAGCGCCGCCTCCTTGACGACGTTCGGTGACCCCTCGATCGACGAGGTCAAAAGGAGACAATCGGCGGCGTTCATCACGAGAAACATCTCCTCGGGCGCGACGTTGGCCGCGACGCGCAGTCGTACCCCGTCCACCTGAGCCGCGGCGAGGTTGCATGCCGCTTCGGCGAGCCAGTAGCGCTTTCGTTGGACCTCGGGGTCGGCGGCGAATAGTGCGACCCGCTCCGCGGGGTTCCAGCCGAGGCGCTTCCGCGCGACCTCACGGGGAATCGGCCGGAAGAGCTCCGGTTCGATCCCACTGGGGAGGACGAGATTGCGAGGCTGGGCGCGGCGCGGGAGCGCGCGCTCCATCTCGCGCGATTGGGTGATCGTCCGGGTCGCCAGAACAGCGTGGGCACGCTGCAACTTGCGGCGGACCCTGGACCGCAGGGACATCGAGCCATCCGCGCGCGGCTTGCCGAGGAGGTCCGACCCGTAGTAGGAGACGATCACCGGGGCCGTTGGGAAGAACCGGGCCGGCAGCGCGGCCTCGCCGGCGTGCACGTGCACGATTCGGTAGCGGCGCTCCTTCAGTCCCGTCGTGAGAAGAAAGGCCGCCGCGCCAGCGTAGGCGAGCGGGGTGTTGAACCCGCGAACGAAGAACACGTCGCACGGCACGCCCGCAGCGATTACCGAGTCGATCTGCCGCTTGACAAAGATTCCGTAGCGCGGTCCGGGCGATCCGGAGGGCCCCGCCTGACCGTCCTGGATCGGCCACATGTTGGTTACCTGGAGCACCCGCGCGCCGGGGTCACGGCGCTCCCAGGTGAAGAGCTTCCCGCGCGCGCTCACGAGGCCCCCCATCCCGCAAGCCACGGAACGTCGCGGCCGACGAGCTCGGCGAGCCGGGCGCCGTCAGGCAGGAAGTGCGCGCGGAGGCTCGCGACGACGGCGGGCGAGATCTCCTCGCCCCGCGTGCCGCGTCGCGCATTCCACATCTGTGTGCGGTAGCTCATCACGGTGAATGCGCGGTCGATCCGGTGGCGCAGCCCGGTCGGTAGGGCATGCCACGCCGCGCGCGCCGGCCTCGCCGCCGCCAGCCGCCCCTGCCACGCGTAGAGGTTGAGCCCGGGGATGCGCTCGCGGTCCGCCGCCGTCCGGTAGCGGGTGCCCACGTTCTCGGGCACGAAGTCGGGGTCGACCCTGATGAACTCGAAGAGCTCGGCCAACGTCTCGGCCGGCCGCGCCGCGAGCTCGTCGGAAAAGATCACCATGAGCTGCTCGGGCGAGAACACCCGCGTGAACGCGTTCAATACACGCCCGTACTCGCCGTTCACCACGTAGTTGTTCGTCCGGGTGGGGACTCGCCGCGCCGCCGCGAGGGCGCCCGGCGCCATGAGCTCGGCGATCGCATCATCGAACGACCGCGATTCCGCCCGTTCCAGCACCATCATCCTGTGGTGCGAATGGGCCCGGGCGACCGGGTCGCGCAGGACGCACACGAGCCTCACGTCCGGCAGGAGCTCCTTGATCCGCCGCGGCACGACTTCCTCGAGGTGGTTTGACTCGAGGACCGGCGGCTGCCTTTCGTTCTGGACAAGGTCGCCGAACGGGGTGCCGCTCATGTAGTACGTCGAGGCCTCCCCGCACACGGCGCCCTCCGGTGCGTCACGCGTGACGGTGTGCCGATACCAGTCCCAGCCGCGGTTGAAGTTGCTCTCGCGGTTGAAGAAGGCGATGTCCTTCTCGACCGGCATGTGGACCTGCGGATGCCGCCGCAGATATTCGAAGAGGGACGTGGTGCCGGCCTTCTGCGCCCCGATCACGAGGAATCCGATCTCGGACATCACTCGCCCTTGCGCAACGCTAGTTGGCGCCATGGCCCGTGACGATCGTGGGCAGCGTGTGGATCAGAATCCGCACGTCCTGCCACAGCGACCAGTTCGTTACGTACAGGTAGTCGAGGTTCACCATCTCCTCGAACGGGATGCTCGTCCGCCCCAGCGCCTGCCACAGGCCGGTAATGCCGGGCGTGAGGTCCAGCCGGCGTCGACCCCAGCCGTCGATCAGCCTGTCGACGTCGGGTGTCATCGGCCGTGGGCCGACCAGACTCATGTCGCCGTGGAGGACGTTCAGAAGCTGCGGCAGTTCATCGATGCTCGCCCGGCGGAGGACTTGCCCCACCGACGTGATGCGGGGATCGTGCTCGAGCAGCAGCCAAGCGGGGTGGGCGCTGTGCATGCGGAGCTCTGCGGCGCGCTCGTCAGCGTCCCGGAACATGGTCCGGAACTTGAAGATGCGAAAGGATCGGCCGCCGAGCCCAACCCGCTCCTGCCGGTAGAGGACCGGCCCGGCCGAGGTGAGCTTGATCGCGATGGCCGCGGCGAGCATCACCGGGAGGGCGAGGAGAAGCACGGTTGATGCGACGGCGACGTCCATGAGGCGCTTCACGAACCTCGATGAGCGCGAGAGCGTCGGCGGATTGATCCCGAGCACGGTGACACCTTCGAGGTCGTCGATTTCGACGGCGGAGCCGATCGCATCGACCAGGTGAGGCACGACGCTGACCTTGATCTCGAGCTCCGAACAGCGGCGCAGGACGTCCACGAGCAATCCTTGCGGCAGACCGCCACTCACGACTATGACCCGATCGACGCCAGCGAGGCGGGGGCCTCCCTCTACTAGGCCCGATCCGTCGGCCGTACCGAGCCGCCCGACGACGTCGAGCCCGAACTCCGGGTGTGACTCGATCTTGCGCGTAACGATCTCAGCCATCGGCCCGCCGCCGATAAGAAGCGCTCGGTCGCGGACGATGCGAGGCGCCAGGAGGCCGCGCGCCGCGGCGCGTCCCGCGACGATCCCAGTCATTGACAGCGCGAAGAACGCAAGCCCCTGGATGAGCTCGAGACGGTCCGGCAGGAACAGCTTCGAAAATGCCCAGAGCGCAAGCGAGCCGACGACGAGGGCGTGAAAGAGCGTTGGGACGTCGTCGATCGTCGGGTGGGTGATCCGCTTCGAGTCGCGGTCGTAGAGCCCGTAGAGCTTGAACAGGGCGAGCCAAACCGGGAGGGTGACGAGCAGGAGCGCGAATTCCTCAGGCGCCGAAGCCCGCGGCGTTACGACGAGCACGGCGATGCACATCGAAGCGGCGATCACCACCAGGTCGACTCCGGCAAGGGTCCGCCGGATCACGGCGTCGCGACGGCCGACCGGGCGGCGCGCGTCATCTCGCTCGTGACTCGGTCGCCCTTGTACACGGCCGCGCGGTAGCCGCGACAAGCTTGGGCGGAACTCGACGCTCTCGTCCATCTAATGCTCACCCCACGAGGAAGACGCTGCCTGTCCGACCGAGAGGCGCGGCTCACCGTTGCCGACAACGATCTCCGAGCCTCCGAGGCGGAGCGACTCATCCGCCGCCTCGGCGAGCTCGACGACATGCTTGGCCAGGGGCAGGCTCGCGTCCGGCTCGTGACCGAAGCGGACCGCGCTGACGAAGTCACCCAGCTCATCGACGAGCGGCTCGTCGCTCGGGACGTTCGGGGAGAGGATGTCGCCGGTGCGGTACGACAGCTGGTACTCGCCGAACGTCTCCGGGTCTTTGTAGATGACGCCGTGATCGAAGATCCGGACCGGCTCCGAGGCCCCGTCGTCGTAGACCACCATCTTTTCGCTGCCGACGATGACCGTCCGTCGCAGCTTGCTGGGGGCGAGCCAGCTCAGCTCGACGTTGGCAACGATGCCTGAGTCGTAGGCCAACGTGACAAAGGCAACGTCGGGAATTCCTGGAACGATCGAGTCGCGGCCTACGGCGCGAACGCTTCGCGGCACCTCGTCGAGCAGGTACAGGAGGATCGAGAAGTCATGCGGGCCAAGGTCCCAGACGACGCTGATGTCGCGCTGATGCAGGCCGAGGTTGACGCGGTTCGAGGAGACGAAGAAGATCTCACCGAGCTCGTTTCGTTCGAGCAGCCTCCTGATCTCCCGCACGGGAGGGCTGTAGATGAACGTGTGCCCGCACATCAGAGTGAGCCCGGCTGCCTCTGCTCGCCCGATCAGGTCGCTCGCCATCGGCGCGGATGGCGCAAGTGGTTTCTCCACGAACACGTGCTTGCCGGCCTCCAGGGACCTCGCTGCAAGATCGAAGTGGGTGTAGACGGGCGTGGCGATTAGGACGGCATCCACGCCTGGGTCCTCGAGCACGCCTCCGATTTCGGCCGTCGAGCGGACGCTCGGATACCGCCGCGTGAGCACATCCAACCGGGACGGATCGTTGTCGCAAATCCACCGAAGGTCGGCCCCACGCATCTCCGAGACGGCGCGGACGAGATTTGGGCCCCAATAGCCCATTCCCACGACCGCGATGTTCAGCGGGGCTCGCTCAGATTGCGCCTTCAGTGTCACTCGTCAACTCCCGCTATGGCATCGGCGACCGCGTTTGCCACGGCCGCAATCTCGTCCGCGCTGAGCTCGGCGAACATCGGCAGCGACAGCTCCTCCTCACTCCATTGCGCGGCTCGATCCAGGCCCTGTCCGGAAACGACCGCCGACTCGAGTGCCGGCTGTCGGTGAAGCGCGGGCCAGTAGTGGATGCCCGAGCCGATGCCCCGGCGCTGCAGATGGCCCTGCGCCGCATCACGATCCGACAGCCGGACGGGGAATAGGTGGTAGACGCACTCGCCGCGGGGGTCCTCGGAAAGTCTTCGTGCCCCCCGGGGAAGGAGCTCGCGGTAGGAGGCCGCACACGCCCGACGCAATGCGTTGCCTCGGTCGAGCGCGCGAAGCTTCACGCGCAGCAGCGCGGCCTGTAGCTCGTCGAGTCGCTCGTTGAAACCGAGCTCGACGAACTCACCCTTTCGCACCTGGCCGAGGTTGCGGAGGCGCTCCACCGCGTCTGCGATTTGCCCATCGTTCGTGCATACGGCTCCGCCGTCGCCGAGCGCCCCGAGGTTCTTGCTCGGGTAGAAGCTGAACGCCGCCGCGGTTCCGAACGAGCCGGCGCGGCGGCCCCGGTGCCAGGCGCCATGAGCCTGAGCGGCATCCTCGATGACCGCCAGGCCGTGCCTGTTCGCTAGCCGCGACACCGCCTCCATGTCGCAGACCTGACCGTAGAGGTGCACCGGAACGACCGCGGCCGTTCGTGCGGAGACACGCTCCGCGGCCGAGTCGACGTCGATTAGCCCGGTGCCGTCGTCGACGTCGCAGAGAACCGGTGTGGCCCCCGCGTGGATGATCCCCAGGGCTGTGGCGATATATGTGTGGGCGGGAGCGATCACCTCGTCGCCGCGTCCGATCCCGGACGCGATCAACGCCAAGGTCAGGGCCGAGGTGCCTGAGTTGACGCCGACGCAGCGACGCACGCCGCAGTAAGTGGCGAATTCGGACTCGAAGCTCGCGACCTCGTCGCCGAGGACGAACCCACCGGCCTCGAGCACCCGTTCGACAGTGCGCCGAAGCTCGGGCGCGACCCTGCGGTGATGGCGCTCGAGGTCGACGAACGGAATCTCCGTCGATGTACGCCTGGTCGATGAGTCCACGCTCACGGCGTGGCTCGGCAGCGACCGCTGCCAGGTGTCTATGTCGAAGTCCTCGCCCCACACGACGCTGTCGGTCTCCAGTTCTCCCGCGCGGCCTATACGGACCATGGGGCGCTGGGCCTCGGCTTCAGGCGCCCGCAGAGCCCGAGATCACGCAAGTGCCATCCGATCCCGGTGAGCGCGGCGGTTTGCTCCTTCAGCCTGCCGACGCGGCTCTCGAGGTCGGCGCCAACGCGGCCGAACCGAAACGACCCCGCGAAAGACGCAGGCGCTTCAAGAGCCTCGTGAAAGGCCGGAGCTGAAGTGGTATCCCTACCGCTCACCCGAGTCCCCTGTTTTACCCGGTGAGCACTGGCCCAACCTCAGAAATCTGACAACTACTTACTCCAAACCGGGGATTCTTTCGACATTCGCGGGTCACGGAACGCGAAATCCACGACATCCACCCCGAACACGACGACGATCGGGGCAATGCGTTCGCGCGGATCCGGCTTCGCCAGGGCGCTCCCGCAACCTCCGACAAGGAGCCGGAGTTTCAGCCTCGCCGACGTCTTGAGCTAGCCGGCGGAGGCTTGCAGCGAGTCTTCGGCCGCGGGCTCGCCGCCGGCCCGAGCCTCGAGCACGATCGAATGCCAGGCGGGCAGGAGCGGCTTGTTGTAGTAGCTGAGCGCGGCGAGCCGGAGGTTCGTGATCTCGTCCGAGGCCCAGTAGCGCTCGAAGTCCTCCTTGTCCTCCCACACCGAGACCTGACGGAAGTGGAGGGGGTCGTCGATCGATCGGGTCAGGTACGACGCGCTCGCCCCGAAGGCGAGCGCGCGGTCGAGCGCCGGCCGCCACGCCTCGAGCCACCGCTCGGCCCTGAACGGGTGCGTGTGCCAGTCGATGTAGTTGATGTGCGGCATGCTTCCCGCGGCTCTAGGCGCCGACCTCGGCGCGGATCGCGCCTGGGCCGTCCTCGTGCTTGCCCTCCTCCTCGCTCGTTGCGCCGACGAGGATCGAGATCTTCCCGAGGTGCTTGTTCTCGTGCAGGAGCTGGTGCGCCTCGGCGACGCCGTCGAACGGCATCACCTGCCATAGGACCGGCCGGATCTTGCCCTCGGCCATGAGCTGGTTGGCGCGCATGCACTCGTACGCGTTCGCGAAGTGCGAGCCGATGATCTGCTTCTGCTTCATCCACAGGTAGCGGACGTCGAAGTCGAGCGTGTAGCCCGAGGTGGCCCCGCAGATCACGACCTTGCCGAACGGCTTGACCGTGAAGACCGAGGTTGGGAACGTCGCCTGACCGACGTGCTCGAAGACGAAGTCGGGGGCGTCGCCGAGGATGCCCTTGACCTGCTTGGCGAAGGCGCGCGTGACCTTGAAGCGCTCCTTCTCCTCCTCGGGGCTCTCGCCGCCGCGGCGCATCATCCCCGCGAACTCGTTGCGGTCGATGTAGTCGACGGCGCCCAGCTTCTTCACCAGCTCGCCCTTCTCGGCCGAGGAGACGACGCCGACGGCGTTGGCGCCGCTCGCCGCGCACAGCTGGGTGGCGAACACCCCCAGGCCGCCCGCGGCGCCCCAGATGAGGACGTTGTGTCCCGCCTGGAGCTTGCACTGGTCGATCAGCATGCGGTAGGCGGTGAAGTAGGTGAGCCCGTAGGCCGACGATTCGGACCACGAGAGGTTGCGGGGCTTCGGCAGGAGCTGCTGGGCCTGGACCTTGGTGAACTGGGCGAACGAGCCCCAGGTGGTCTCGTAGCCCCAGATCTCCTGGCTCGGCGCCGCCATCGGGTCGAGGCCGTGGACCTCGACGTCCTCGTAGGAGGCCTGGTTGCAGTGCACCACGACCTCATCGCCGGGCTTCCACCTGGTGACGCCTGGCCCGACCTTCCAGACGATGCCGGACGCGTCGGAGCCGCCGATGTGGTGCCCCCACTCGGGGTGGTCGCCGTACCCGAACACGGAGACCGGCTTCCCAAGGGCCGCCCAGACGTTGTTGAAGTTGACGCCGGCGGCCATGACGCGCACGATCACCTCGAACGCGGCCGGCTCGGGGAGCTCGATCTCCTCGATCTGGAACGCGTCCTTCGGCTCACCCTCGCGCTCCTGGCGAATGACCCATGCCGCCATCGTCTCGGGCAGCTCGCCCGGCTCGACGTCGAGCTTGGATACGTCCTGCGTGTCTACGGCCACGGTCCTCCTTCGCGGTGGGGCTTTGGGCCGCGGATCCTAACGCCGCGCTCACGTCAGGTTTCCGTCGGATGCCGCGACTACCTTCGTGGGTCCGATGGAAGCATCCGAGAAGCCACAGCTCAGCCTCGATTCAGCCACTTCCGACGGCATCGTCCGCGTTCTCGAGGACCGGCTCGTCGTCGAGCGGCTCACGATCGCGGACGAAGACGCCGCGCGGGTCATCCGGCAGCGTGCGCAGGCCGGTGAAGAGCCTTCGCGGACGGTCCGCCGGACGATCGAGATCGGCGCGAGGGTGCTGGACCGCGAGGATGCCCAGGTCGAGGTCGACTTCGTTCGGCGTGAGTACGAGCGCGTTCTCGACGAGCACCGTCGCGAGGCGGAGCGGATGAACCGCGAAACCGCGGAGCGGATCCAGGGCGAGATCAAGCAGGCCTTCGGAGATGCCGCAACCCAGGGCGCCCTCGGGAAGGCGCTTCAGGAGCACGCGACTGAGCTGACGGGCCTGGTCGAGGAGACGTTCGGGGAGGGGTCGGAGGCGGTGCCCACCCGCATACAGGATCAGATCGACCGGCGCAACCGGGAGTTTCTCGAGCGGCTGTCGGCCGACGACGAGCTCAACCCCCTGCGCCCCCTGCTCGCCCAGTTCTCGAATTGGGTCAAGCAGCGCCGCGACGAGCAGAACGAGCGTGACGCGAAGCTCGAGGAGAAGGTCGAGGAGGTCCTTCGCCGGGCATCTGAGATAGCGGGCCTGGAGCAGGCTGCGGACGCTCTGGCCGAAGCGGAGGACGCGGGAACCCGTAAGGGACGCACCTTCGAGGAGCTCGTCTATTCCGAGGTCGACGCGATTGCGGGAGCCCGGGGCGACGCCGCCCACCACGTCGGCGACGAGTCCTCGGAGTCGGGCGGCAAGAAGGGCGACGTCGTGATCGAGGTCGACGGTGCGACGGGCCCCGCCAAGGCGCGAATCGTTCTCGAGGTCAAGAACAAGAAGCTCTCGAAGAATGAGGCGTGGGCCGAGCTCAACGCCGCCACGGTCGAGCGGGACGCCGGGTTCGCCCTGCTCGTGGTGGCGGGGGAGGACAAGGTCCCCTCGGGGCTTCACGAGGTCACCGAGTACCAGGGCAACAAGATGATCGTCGCCCTCGACCGCGAAGACCCGGACCCGTCCGGGCTCGCCTGCGCGTACCGGTACGCGCGGGCCAGGGCGCTGATGGCGGGTCAGGCCGAGCTTGCCCTCGACGCTCCCCGTGTGCGTGAAGCCGCCGAGCAGGCAGGAGCGGCGCTGAAGCGGGCAAACCGCATCCGCAAGGCGCTCACCGGAGTCAAGAACGGCGAGAAGGCGGCGCGTGAGGAGCTCGAGGACATGGTCGGCGAGCTGGAGCGCTGCCTCATGACGGTCGAGTCAGTGGTTGCGGACGCGGATCCGGAGCCGTGACCGACACGGTCGGGGATTCAAGCCGGCTATAGCCGGCGGAAATCCCCAGAGTCGCCGACCTACGGCAGCAGCAGCTTGTTCTGGCTCGACGGGCGCCGCGCCCCGACGCTGAGGAGGGTCGAGCGCAGGCCGCTGCCCGGGGCGCTCACCTGGTAGTCGCCCGTCTTCAGGTCAACCGAAACGGTGGTGACGCCGCCCGGCTCGATCTGGCTCGTCGGAGTGGGCCTGCTCGGCCCGCTGAGCCGGAAGGAGGCGGGGTTGCTCGAGAGGTTCGCGACGGTGAAGTTCGCGATGCCGGCGCCCACCCGGTCGGGCGCGATCTTGACGGCCCGCGGGCCGATGCTCGCGGTGACCTCGATCGGGGCGGAGGCGCGCGGCTCGTTCGGGAAGTCGCTGGAACCACAGCCGGCGAGCGCGAGCCCGATGGCGACCCCCGGCAGGAGCATCCATACTCTGCCGCTGGACCCGGAAGCCGAGCGTCGAACCCTCATCCTCGGCGCGAACCCTAGAACATTCACCGGCAGCCGAGTCCCAGTGGGATCGGCTGCTCAGCCGAACGGAAGCTCCGCCACCTCGGCTTCGGCGCCTTCGCCGCCGACGCTCACGCGTTCGGTGGGCGCCGCCTCGCGGCGGAGCACCGCGAGCGCGATCGGGCCGAGCGCGGGGGAGATCACGGCTGTGCCGATGCGCCCCACCTCCTTCTCGCCCAGCATCACGAGGTCGCCCGCCGCGACGGGACGGTCGACGATCAGCCCGCGGAGGTGCCGGTTCGGACGCCCCTTGTAGTGAAGGCGCGCGACCGTCTCCTGGCCGATGTAGCAGCCCTTGGTGAAGCTGACGGCTCGCTCGGTGATCCCCGCCTCGGCCGGCATCGTCTCGGTGGTCATCTCGCGGCCGAGGCGAGGGCGTCCGGCCTCCACCCGCAGGATCTCGGCGGCTCCCTCGCTCGCCTCGGGAACGCCCTGGGCAGCGAGCGCCGCGGTGAGCGCCTCGGCATCGGTGGCGTCGAGGAGTAGGTCGACGCCGGCATCCGTGGCGACCGCGCGGACCCCGCCGATGTCGCCGATCGAGACCTCGCGGTGAGCGTGCTCATCCGCGAGGCCCTCGACGCCGGTGGCCCGTGCTGACGCGGGCCCGATCACCGATACGGCGGCGACCTCGAGCTCTGAGACCTCCACATCGCGCCCGATCCGGTAGGTGCGCAGGTGGCGGGCGAGCCGCTCCGCGCCCTCGGCCTCGGCGACTAGCCAGACGAGCTCGTCGGCCAGGCGTACCACCCTCGCGTCGCTCTGCAGATGGCCCTTGCGGTCGAGCAGGGCCGTGTACGAGCCCCCACCGGGGGGCAGGCTCTCGACGTCGCTCGTGAGCTGGCCCTGGAGGAAGTCGACGGCGTCGGCGCCGTCGACCGCGAGCACCCGAAGGCCTGGCCGGCGGACGAAGGCCGCCTCCTCGCGGAGCTGGCGGTACTGGCCGTCGAGCTCGATCGTCGCCTCGGTCGCCACGAACCGATTGTAGGCGCAGGCAGCCGGCCGCCATTTGTTTTTAGCCTCGTCTAAACTGGCGTTTCGCCGTGGCGCATACACGCACATCGAGCAAGGCCCCGCTGGAGGGGCGGCGGAGCTCCTCCCGCAGCGAGGCGGCCGAGGATTACGTCAAGGCGATCTACGCCCTCGCCCACCGGATCGACGGACCGGTGCCCACCTCGGCCCTCGCGGAGCGCCTGGGCGTCGCGCCCTCGTCGGTGACCGCGATGCTCAAGCGCCTCGACGACGCCGGCCTGGTGCGGCACGAGCGCTATCACGGCGTCTCGCTGACGGCCAAGGGCGAGCGGCTCGCGCTCGAGGTCATCCGCCACCACCGCCTGATCGAGTCGTTCCTCGCGGAGACGCTCGGGATGCCCTGGGACCGGGTGCACGACGAGGCCGAGGTGCTCGAGCACTACATCTCCGAGGACCTGGAGGGCCGCATCGCCGCGGCCCTCGGCAACCCCGAGCTCGACCCGCACGGCGATCCGATCCCGACGGCCGACCTGGATCTCGCCACGGACGCGACGATCCCGCTCTCGGAGCTCGAGCCCGGCCGCAGGGCGGTGTTCGCACGGGTCTCCGACTCCGATCCGGCGATGCTCCGCCACCTGACGGGACTCGGGATCGAGCCCGGGGCGCGCATCGAGGTCGTCGGCGCGGACCCGTTCGGCGGGCCTCTGAAGGTCGTCGCGGGCGGCGTCGAGCACGCGCTCGGCTCGGAGCTCGCCGCGAAGATGCGCGTGGAGCTGGCGGGGAGCGCCTCGTGAGGCCCCCGGTCGAGGCGCCGGCGGCCCCGCCGAAGCCGACGGAGCCGCCGAGCGCGAACGGGCACCCGAACGGCATCGAGGACGTCCTACCCGGCGAGGCCGCCGTCGCGCGCGCCGCGAGGCGGTCGCTCGACGGCCACGCCAGGGGCTTCTCGCGCATCTGGCCGTTCCTCGGGCCCGCGTTCATCGCCGCGGTCGCCTACATCGACCCCGGCAACTTCGCGACCAACATCGCCGGCGGCGCGAAGTTCGGCTACCTGCTGCTGTGGGTCGTTCTCGGGGCGAACCTGATCGCGATGGTGGTGCAGACGCAGTCGGCGAAGCTCGGGATCGCCACCGGCAAGAACCTCGCCGAGGCCTGCCGCGAGACGTTCCCCCGGCCGGCGTCGATCGGCATGTGGATCCAGGCCGAGCTGGTGGCGATGTCGACCGACGTCGCCGAGGTGGTCGGCGCCGCGCTGGGCCTCAACCTGCTGTTCGGGATCCCTCTGTTTCCCGGCGGCGCTCGTGGCGGGGGCGGGGGCGTTCGCGATCCTGGCGCTGCAGCAGAGGGGCTACCGGCGTCTCGAGGCGGGGATCGCCGTCCTCGTCGGCGTGATCATCGTCTCGTTCGGGCTCGAGATCCTCTACGCGAACCCCGACGGCGGACAGATCGCCACGCACCTCTTCAAGCCCGGCTTCAGCGGCACCGAGAGCATCCTGCTCACCACGGGGATCATCGGCGCGACCGTGATGCCGCACGTCATCTACCTGCACTCAGCGCTGACGCAGCGGCGGATCGTGGGGCGCAACAGCGACGAGCGCCGGCGGATCCTTCGCTTCGAGCGAATCGACGTGGTCATCGCGATGAGCCTCGCCGGCCTCGTCAACCTGGCGATGATGATCATGGCCGCCTCGCTCTTCCACGGCAGCGGCTTCGCGGGCATCGACACGATCCAGGGCGCTTTCCACGGCCTCGAGAAGACGGTTTCGAGCAACGCCGCGACGATCTTCGGCATCGCGCTGCTGGCCTCGGGCTTCGCCTCGTCGTCGGTGGGGACGATGTCCGGCCAGGTGGTGATGCAGGGCTTCATCCGCCGCCGCATCCCGATCTTCCTCCGCCGCGCGCTCACGCTGGCGCCGGCGCTGATCGTCATCGCGATCGGCGTCAACCCGACCGACGCGCTCGTCATCAGCCAGGTCGTGCTCTCGTTCGGCATCCCCTTCGCGCTGGTGCCGCTCGTGCTGCTCACCCGCCGCCGGGACCTGATGGGGGGCCTCGTCAACCCGCCCTGGCTGACCGCGCTCGTCGCCGTGCTGGCGTCGATCATCATCGCCCTCAACGTGTTCCTGCTCGAGCAGGTGTTCATCGGGTAATAGGCTGCGCGCGATGGCCCTCGCCGAGGACTTCCAGTCAGTCGTGGACTCGCTGTCGGACGACTGGACCGACCTCGTGATCGACCTGCGGATCGCCGACGAGACCCAGTACATCGACGCGGCGACGCTCCTCACCCAGATCAACGCGCAGCCCTACTCGAAGGCCGACTGGCACTGGCGCATCAACGTCGCCCACCGCTTCGGGCACGCCGCCGCGCCCGAGTCGGTCCAGGGCACCCTCGCGCTTCTCGACGAAGCGGGCATCGAGGGGGAGATGGTCGTGCGCGACTGGCACGAGGGCCGCGCGGAGGTCGTGCAGATGTGGGGCCGCCCGGAATCGGTCCGCCGCGACTTCAGGGCCCGCCGGAGCCTGTAGGCATTCGTCCTGACTTTTCCACCAGAGGGGAAAAGTCAGGACAAACCCGAGCGACGTAGCGCGCGAGCTCGCGCGGAGGCAGGTGCGGGGTGAAGGCGTGCGCAGCGTCGAGCGCGTGGAGCTCCGCTCGGGCCTCGCGCTCGATCGAGCTCGGATTGGCGGCAGCGAGCGCAGCGAGGGCCGCTCCGGGGTGCTCCCGCGCCACGACGTAGCCCTTCCGCGTCGCATCAACCACCTCCCTAACCAGCCCAGCCCGTTCCCGCAGCGTCCTGCGCGTCGTGGCCAGCACCAACTCCGGGTAACTGGGCGCCCCGAAGTCATCGACGCGAAAGACCCGCACCGGCACGCCCCGCCGCTCGAGCGTCACCCCCTCGGCGTTCCAGAACGCCGTCGCGGCGTCGATCCTCCCGGCGACGAGCGCCGGCACGGCGCCGAACCCGATCGTCACCCGATGAACCGCGTCGGGGCCGAGCCCGCCGGCGCGAAGGACCTCGTCGAGCACCGCGTTGTCGGACGGGAGCCCGGTGACGCCCACGGTCTTCCCCGCCAGGTCGGCAGGCGTGCGGACCGCCTTGCGGTCGCGCGCGATCACCGAGGCGAGGGGCCGATCGACGATGGGCGCCACCCCCACGAGCGGCAGCCCGCGCCGCCGTGCGATCGCCAGGTCGTGGATGTCGAGGATCGCGAAGTCGGTGCGGCCCGCGGCGAGCAGCTTCGGCGCGTCGGTCGAGCTCGACGGCGGATGCACGGTGAGGTCGACGCCCGCCCGGCGGTAGAGGCCGTCGTGCAGCGCGGCGTAGATGCCCGCATGCGCAGCGTTGGGCGTGAAGTCGAGCACGAGCGTCGCCTCTCGCGAAGCGCCCGGTTCAGCGCCCCCGCCGCAGGCCGACATCGCGACCGAGGCGGCGAGGGCCGCCAGCAGCGCGGCGGCGGTCCTCATGTCCGGCGGCACCCTATCCCCGGGAGTAGGCTGCGGGCCGATGGCGGACCATCACCTCGACGAGCAGCTTCTGGCGCTGATCGAGATCCCGAAGGGCTCGCGGAACAAGTACGAGTACGACGAGGGGATCGGGAAGGTGATCCTCGATCGCTTCCTCTCCTCGTCGACGGTCTACCCGACCGACTACGGCTACCTGATCGGCCACCGGGGCCGCGACGAGGACCCGCTCGACTGCCTGGTCTGCGTGTCGGAGGCCACCTTCCCCGGCTGCGTCATCGCCGTGAAGCCGATCGCCCTGTTCAAGATGGAGGACGAGAAGGGGATGGACGACAAGATCGTCTGCGTGCCGAACCACGACCCCGGCTGGAACCACGCCGAGACGCTCGAGGACGTTCCCGAGCAGCTCCAGCGCGAGATCGCGCACTTCTTCTCGATCTACAAGCAGCTCGAGGGGAAGGAGGTCGACCGTCTACGGCTGGCGCAGCCGCGAGGAGGCGCTCGAGGTGATCGAGGACGGAAGGCGGCTTCAGGCCGCCTACGAGGCCGGCGGGCGGCGGCCAAGCTAGCAAGTCGTCTAGACTGCCGCGCGCTCGCGCCCCGTTGGCGCCTTGACGTTCCCCAACAGGAGGTAATCCCCAAGTGCAGGATCGAGGACTCGCGGCCTATATCGCAGAGCTCGTCGGCACCATGCTTCTGGTCTTCGCGATCTGCACGGTGGTGACGCTCTACGTCGCCACCGCTGCGAACGCGCAGACGGGCTCGGACTTCGCCGTCGTGGGTCTCGTCCACGGCATCGTCCTGTTCATGCTGATCGCGACGCTGGGGGGCGTCAGCGGCGGTCACTTCAACCCCGCGGTCACCGTTGCCGCGTGGGCGACGCGGCGGATCGATCCGATCGACGCGGTCGTCTACATCCTCGCCCAGCTCTCGGGCGCGGTTCTCGGCGCGCTGATGGTGAAGGGCTTCCTCCTCGACGAGGGCCGCGCCGGCCATTACGGCGCGGTGTCGCCCAGCGCGCTCATCAACGGCAACGTCGCCGCCGGGCTCATCGAGATGATCGGGACGTTCCTGCTCGTGCTCGCCGTCTGCGCAGTCGCGTTCAACCCGCGCGCGCGCCGCGAGTGGGCACCGCTCACGATCGGCCTGACGCTCGGGCTCGGCGTGATGATCTTCGGCCCGCTCACCGGAGGCTCGCTGAACCCCGCGCGCTGGTTCGGCCCCGCTCTCATCGCAAACTTCTGGGGCGGCACCTGGCCGTACATCGTCGGCCCGGTCGTCGGGGCGCTTCTCGCAGCGCTGCTCTACCGCTTCGTGATCGCCGGCCCGCAGTTCGCCCTCGGGCCGGAGCCGCCGACCAGCCCGGCCGACACGGTCGAGCACGTCGCGGAGGACATCGACACCGTCGCCCGCGAGCAAGAGGGCTAGCCCGGGCCGACATAGCGTCGTGCGCTAGCTTGCGCGGCGTGCGGCGAGTCACCTTCTCGCGCAACTACACGCTGTCGCTGTCGCGCACGTGCCGCTGCTACTGCAAGTACTGCGCGTTTGCGACGCACCGGCCGCACCTGTACGCGCCGGAGGAGGTCGAGGCCCGGCTCGACGAGGCGGTGAGGCGAAACGCCAAGGAGCTGCTCGTCCTCACCGGCGAGGCGCCTGACGAGAACGCCGAGGTCGCCGAGCGCCTGCGCTCGTACGGACACGACGACTTCGTCGACTACGTCGTCTGGACCTGCGAGCGGGCGCTCGAGCGCGGCCTGCTGCCCCACACGAACCTCGGGGTGATGGAGGCCGGCGACCTGGCGCGCCTTCGCGAGGTGACGGCCTCGCAGGGACTGATGCTGGAGTCGATCTCCGAGCGCCTCATGGAGACGGTCCACGCGGGCTCGCCGACCAAGCACCCGGCCCGCCGGCTGGCCACGATCGAGGCAGCGGGCGAGCTTCGGATCCCGTTCACGAGCGGGATCCTCGTGGGGATCGGCGAGAGCGAGGAGGAACGGATCGCCTCTCTCGAGGCCCTGGCGGCCGTGAGCGAGCGCCACG
>CAVYUG010000006.1:0-515962 GCA_963771655.1 uncultured Actinomycetes bacterium
GCGGTCCGCGGCCGAGCGCGCCGAGGAGCGCCGAGCGCAGCGCGCGGCGAAGGCGCAGGCACGCCGTCGTGCTCGCGCGGCTGTGCGCCAGCGCGCGCCAGCCCCGGGCACGGGACCCCGCCCGCCGAGCCGAGCCAGGCACGAAGAAGGTGCGGCAGGGCGTTGTCTCTCCACCAAGCCCGACAAGACGATCACCGTGCGCATCGCGATCACCCGCCGCCACCCGACCTACGAGAAGGTCGTGCGCCGCACCAACACCATCCACGCACACGACGAGGAGAACCAGGCGCAGGAGAGCGAACGGTGCGGGTGGTCGAGTCCCGCCCGCTGTCGAGGACCAAGCGCTGGCGCCTGGTCGAGGTGCTGGAGCGAGCGAGGTAAGCCTCCTCGCCCCGCAGCACACACGAGAGACGCTGCAAACCTTCGCTGGCCAGCGTCCTCGGTCGCTCGCGTGCCTTATGGCACGCCGCGCTCCCTGTGTCCTTGACCAGCTCGGTTTTCGCGCCCTCGCGCGCACCGCGGGGCAAGGAGGCTCACCGTGATCCAGCAGGAGACGAGGCTCAAGGTCGCCGACAACTCGGGCGCGCGGGAGATCCTCTGCATCCGGGTCAAGGGCGGCTCGAAGCGCCGCTACGCGGGCGTCGGCGACGTCATCACTGCGACCGTGAAGCAGGCGACGCCGCACGGCGGCGTCCGCAAGGGCGAGGTCGTCGAGGCCGTCGTGGTCCGGACTCGCAAGCAGCTCGGTCGCGCGGACGGCACCTACATCGCCTTCGACGAGAACGCCGCGGTGCTCATCGACACCACCGGTGCCCCTCGGGGAACCCGCATCTTCGGCCCGGTGGCGCGCGAGCTCCGGGAGCGCAACTTCATGCGAATCGTCTCGCTCGCTCCGGAGGTCCTGTAGCCATGGGGAAGGGCTTGAGGATCCGCGAGGGCGACACCGTGCTGGTGATCGCGGGCAAGGACAAGGGCAAGACCGGCCGGGTCCTCCGCGCCGAGCCGGCGAAGCGGCGCGTGATCGTCGAGGGCCTCAACATGGTGAAGCGCCACCAGCGTCCGCGCTCCGTGAAGGACACGCAGAAGAGCGCGCAGACGGGCGGCATCATCGAGAAGGAGGGGCCGATCGACGTCTCCAACGTCATGGTCCTCGACCCCACCGACAACAAGCCGACGCGCGTCGGCGTGCGCCGCGGCGACGACGGCAGGCGCGTGCGCTACGCGAAGCGCACCGGCGCGGAGCTCGGGTGATGGAAGCCACCGTCGCAGAGGCGCAGCGCGCGGCGCCGCCGCCGCGCCTGCGCGAGCGCTACGAGGCCGAGATCGTCGGCCAGCTCACCTCCCGCTTCGGCTACGCGAGCCGGATGCGGGTCCCGACGCTCCAGAAGATCACGCTCAACATGGGTTTGGGCGAGGCGAAGCAGAACACCCCGCTCCTCGAGGCCGCGTCGGAGCAACTCGCCGTCATCGCCGGCCAGCAGCCGAGCGTGCGACGGGCGCGCAAGTCGATCGCGAACTTCAAGGTCCGCGAGGGGATGCCCGTGGGCGTGGCGGTCACCCTCCGTGGCGCCCGGATGTGGGAGTTCCTCGACCGACTGATCTCGATCGCGATTCCCCGGATCCGTGACTTCCGCGGGCTCAACCCGCGCTCGTTCGACGGTCGCGGGAACTACTCCCTCGGGGTCAGGGAGCAGCTCATCTTTCCCGAGATCGACTACGACTCGATCGACCAGGTCCGCGGCCTCGACGTTACGATCACTACCACGGCGCCCATCGACGAGGAGGCGTTCGAGTTGCTTCTGGCCCTCGGGATGCCGTTCTCGCAGGAGGGCCGCCCCGGCGCGGTCGACGAGGCCGAGGCCGACGAGGAGGAGGAGCGGCGCAAGGAGGAGGCCCGGGAGCGCGCCGAGGCCGAGGCCGCGGCGCTCGAGCAGCTCAAGGCGGAAAACCCGGAGGCCTACGCGAAGCCCGTCCGCGAGGAGGAGGGCGAGGAAGGCGAAGAGGGTGCCGAGGGTGCCGAGGGCACCGAAGGCGCCGCCGAGGACGACAAACCAACCGAAGACAGCGAGGAGTAACCCGCACCAACCATGGCCAAGACTTCCAGCATCGTCAAGCAGGCGCGCAAGCCCAAGTACAAGACCCGGGGCTACAACCGCTGCCGCCAATGCGGCCGCTCGCGGGCGTATTACCGGAAGTTCGGGCTCTGCCGTCTTTGCCTGCGCAAGGCCGCCCACAACGGCTACGTCCCCGGCATGGTGAAGTCCAGCTGGTAGGAGAAACGAAGTGCTGACCGACCCCGTATCCGACTACCTCACCCGCGTCCGCAACGCGCTCGGCGCCGGCCATCCCGACCTCGAGGTGCCGGCTTCGAAGCTCAAGGTCGAGCTGAGCCGGATCCTGACCGAGCAGGGCTACATCGAGGGCTACGAGGTCGAGCCGACGCGCGTCGGGGAGGCGATCCGGATCCGCCTTCGCTACACCGAGTCGCGCCGGCCGGTGATCACCGGCCTCGAGCGCGTGTCTCGGCCGGGGCGCCGCCGGTTTGTCGCGAGCGACGAGGTTCCGCGCGTTCAGGGCGGCATGGGCACGGCGATCATCAGCACGTCGTCCGGGGTCATGACGGGCCACGAGGCGAAGCAGAAGGGCGTGGGCGGCGAGGTCGTCGCGTACGTGTGGTGAGCGATGAGCCGCATCGGTAGAAAGCCGATCCCGATTCCCGACGGCGTCGACGTCGAGATCGCCCCTGGGCGCGTCGCCGTCAAGGGCCCGAAGGGCCAGCTCGCCGAGACCGTGAGCCCCGACATGAGCGTCTCGCTGGACGACGGGATCGTCACCGTCGCGCGTCCCACCGACCGCGGCCAGCATCGCGCGCTGCACGGCCTGACCCGCTCGCTCGTCGCCAACATGGTCGAGGGGGTCACCAACGGCTTCGAGCGCCAGCTCGAGATCCAGGGCGTCGGCTACCGCGCGCGCCTATCCGGCCGCAACCTCGAGCTCTCGGTCGGCTACTCGCACACGGTCGCCGTCGAGGCACCCGAAGGCATCGAGTTCGAGGTTCCGCAGCCCACGCAGATCATCGTCCGCGGGATCGACAAGCAGCTCGTGGGTGAGATGGCAGCGCGCATCCGCCGCGTCCGGCCGCCCGAGCCCTACAAGGGCAAGGGGATCCGCTACGCGGGCGAGCAGGTTCGCCGGAAGGTGGGCAAGCGCGCATGACGGTCAAGACGAAGCCACAGGCACGCCTCCGGCGGCGCCGCCGGGTGCGCGCCAAGGTTCGCGGCACCGCCGATCGGCCCCGTCTCTCGGTCTTCCGATCCAACCGCGGCATCTCCGCCCAGCTCATCGACGACACGGGCGGCACCACCGTCGCCGCGGTGTGGTGGACCGAGCCCGAGCTCCGCAAGCTCTCCTCGCTCGACGGCGCCAAGCGCGCGGGCGAGGTCCTCGCCGCGCGCGCGAAGGACGCGGGCGTCTCCACCTGCGTCTTCGATCGCGGCGGCTATCGCTACCACGGGCGCGTCCGGGCTCTCGCGGAGGGCGCTCGCGAGAGCGGCCTGGCGTTCTAGAGGCCAGATGCCACCCGCTACCGTGATTCGACCATGATCCTCGAGCGTGAAGTAGAGACCGTGAGCCCGCAGGGGCTCGACCTGCAGGAGCGGGTGATCGAGATCAACCGCGTCGCCAAGGTGGTCAAGGGCGGGCGCCGGTTCTCGTTCACGGCGCTGGTCGCCGTGGGCGACGAGGAGTCCGTGGTCGGGATCGGGTACGGCAAGGCGCGGGAGGTCCCGCTCGCGATCCAGAAGGCGGTCGAGGACGCACGCAAGAGCCTGATCCGCGTTCCCAAGTTCGGCCAGACGATCCCGCACCGCATCATCGGCCGCTACGGCGCCGGTCACGTAGTGCTTCGTCCGGCGAGCCCCGGCACGGGCGTCATCGCCGGCGGCGGCGTGCGCGCCGTGCTCGAGCTCGGCGGCATCCGCGACGTGCTCTCGAAGAGCATCGGCACCCAGAATCCGATCAACCTCGTCAAGGCGACGATGCAGGGCCTGATCGAGCTGCGCCGCCCCGAGGACGTCGCCAAGCTCCGGGGCCTCTCCGTGAAGCAGGTGCTCGGTATCCCCGAGGACGGCGGAAAGGCTTCTGGTGAGCCCGCTGCGGACCCCGCCGGTGCGGACGCGGGAGCAGATCAGGAAGCCCCGCCGCGTAGCGGCGGGCAAGACGTTCCGGCGGGAGCGGAGCAGCCGGCGGGCAGTGATGCCTGAGGTGACGATCAAGCAGGTCCGGTCGTCGGCGCGCTCGAACCGCAAGCAGCTCGACACGCTTCGCTCGCTGCGGCTGGGCAAGGTCGGGCGCGAGGTGAAGATGGACGAGAGCCCCCAGCTGGAGGGCATGCTTCGCGTCGTCGGTCACCTTGTGGAGGTCGAGAAGCCGTGAGCCCGCTCTCGCCCGAGGAAATCGGGCTTCACAGCCTGGCGCCCAAGCCCGGATCGAGGAAGGCGGCCAAGCGCATCGGCCGCGGCGGCGGCTCCGGCCACGGCAAGACGTCCGGCCGCGGGCACAAGGGCGCCGGCGCTCGCTCGGGCTCGAAGCGAAAGGCCGGGTACGAGGGCGGCCAGAACCCCATCCACATGCGCCGGCGCAAGCTGCGCGGCCCGAACAAGAAGATGTCGATGCCGTTCGAGCCGTTCCGCACCCGGACGCAGCCGGTGAACGTCGCCGATCTCGAGGGGCGCTTCGACGCCGGGGCGGAGGTGACGCCCGAGTCGCTGCGGGAGGCGGGCCTCGCCACGCGGCGTCATCCGGTCAAGCTGCTCGGCCGCGGCGAGCTCACGAAGAAGCTCACGGTTCGCGTGCACGCTTACAGCGCCACGGCGCGCGAGAAGGTGGAGGGCGCCGGCGGGACCTGCGAGGCCCTCGACCCGAAGGCGGGTGAGGGCTCATGACGATGATGGAGACGCTCAGGAACTCTCTGCGGGTTCCCGAGAT
This sequence comes from uncultured Actinomycetes bacterium, assembly GCA_963771655.1. GTDB lineage: Bacteria > Actinomycetota > Thermoleophilia > Solirubrobacterales > 70-9 > JAWVFM01. Next base: position 4,987 of record CAVYUG010000006.1, read on the forward strand.
CCGCAGGAAGCTCGCCTTCACCGCGGCGATGCTGCTGCTCTACCGGCTCGGGGCCTACATCCCGGCGCCTGGCGTGGACATCGACGCCGTCAAGACGATCGAGTCGAACTTCTCGGGCAACAACGTCCTCGGCTTCCTCAACCTCTTCTCCGGCGGGAGCCTCTCGCGCCTCTCCCTGTTCGCGCTGGGGATCATGCCCTACATCACGGCCTCGATCATCCTGCAGCTGATGACCGTGGTCGTGCCCTCGCTCGAGCGGTTGCAGAAGGAGGGCGAGGTCGGCCAGCAGAAGATCACCCAGTACACGCGCTACCTCGCGGTGGCGCTGGCCTTCGCCCAGTCGCTGGGCTACGTCTTCCTCTTCCAGTCGTTCCAGACCTCGGCCGGCTCGAGCGTCGTCGGCACGCTCACCTTCGGCAAGGTCTTCCTGATCGTGATGTCGCTGACCGCGGGGACCACGCTGTTGATGTGGTTCGGCGAGTTGATAACCCAGCGAGGCGTCGGCAACGGCATCTCGCTGATGATCTTCGCCTCGATCGCGTCGCGCATCCCTGAGGGGATCACGAAATGGTGGACGAACCCGGACCAGGTGTTCGTCGTGATGATGCCCTTCATCGCCCTCGCGGTGATCGTCGGGATCGTTTTCGTGCAGGAGGGCCAGCGCCGGATCCCGGTGCAGTACGCGAAGCGCGTCGTCGGCCGGAAGATGACCACGGGCGGCTCGACCTACCTGCCGTTGCGGGTCAACATGGCCGGCGTCATCCCGGTCATCTTCGCCGCGTCGATCATGGCCTTCCCGCCGACCGTCGGCCAGCTTCTCAACACGCCCGCAGCGCTCGACTTCGCCGCGTTCTTCAGCCCCGGCAGCTGGGCTTACGTGGCCGGCGAGGTCTTCTTCATCATCATCTTCACCTACTTCTACACCGCGGTCACGTTCAACCCGGTCGATCAGGCCGACAACCTGAAGAAGTACGGAGGCTTCATCCCAGGGGTGAGACCCGGACGACCTACCGCCGAATACCTGGACCGGATTTTGTCCAGGCTCACGTTCCCCGGGGCGCTCTTCCTAGGCGCGGTCGCGGCCCTGCCGACGATCCTCATCAGCCAGACGTCGGCCAACTTCTTCTTCGGCGGCACGTCGATCCTGATCGTGATCGGAGTCGCGCTCGACACCGTCAAGCAGCTCGAGGCTCAGTTGATGATGAGGAACTACGAGGGCTTCCTGAAGTAGGGCCCCGGGTAGGTTCCTCGTCCGATGTCCGAGCTGAATCTCGTCCTTCTCGGCCCACCGGGTTCCGGGAAGGGCACCCAGGGCGAGCGCCTCCAGGAGGACTTCGAGCTCCCCTACTACGCCACCGGCGACATCCTGCGGGCCGCCGTCCGCGACGAGACCGAGCTCGGGCGGACCGCGAAGGAGTACATGGATCGCGGTGACCTCGTTCCCGATGGCGTGATCGTCGGCGTGATCGCCGAGCGGCTGTCGCTCCCCGAGGCCGAGGACGGGTTCATCCTCGACGGATTTCCGCGCACGACCGGGCAGGCGGAGGCCCTCGATGCGCAGCTCGCAAAGATGGGGCGCTCGCTGACGGCGACGATCTTCATCGACGCGCCCGACGACGAGGTCGTCCGGCGCCTCGGCGGCCGCCGGACGTGTCCCAACGGCCACATCTTCCACGTCGAGTTCGACCCCCCCGAGGCGGAGGGGGTGTGCGACGTCTGCGGTGCCGAGCTCGTCGTGCGCGACGACGACAAGCCCGACGTGATCCGCAACCGCCTGGAGCGCTACCACGCCGAGACGGAGCCCCTGGTCGCCTACTACGACGAGCGGGGCATCCTCCACAGGATCGACGGAGCGGCTCCGCCCGACGAGGTGGCGGAGGGCATCCGCGCGGTGCTGGCGACGGTGCGCATGGAGGAGGAGGCATAGGCGGCTGATGTACCGCGGCGGCATCATCGTCAAGACGCCCGAGCAGGTCGAGCGCATGGCCGCAGCCGGGGCGATCCAGGCCCGCTGCCTGAGGATGCTGCGCTCGAAGTGCCGCCCCGGGGTGACGACCGCCGAGCTCGACCAGGCCGCGGAGAGGTTCATCGCGTCTCAGGGTGCAGAGCCCTCCTTCCTCGGCTACCGCGGTTTCCCCGGATCGATCTGCGCGTCGCCGAACTCCATGGTCGTGCACGGCATCCCGGGGCCATATGAGCTCAAGCGGGGTGACGTGATCTCCCTCGACGTCGGGGTGACGAAGGACGGGTGGGTCGCCGACGCGGCGATCACGGTCGCCCTCGAGCCGGTCTCGCCCGAGGCCAAAAAGCTCCTCGAGGTGACCGAGCGCGCGCTCCACGCCGGCGTCGGGCAGGCGCGGCCCGGCAAGCATCTGGGCGATGTCTCGGCGGCGATTCAGCGGACGGTCGAGGCCGAGGACCTCTCGATCATCCGGAGCCTCGTCGGCCACGGCGTCGGCCGCGCGATGCACGAGGATCCGCAGATCCCGAACTTCGGGGAGCCCGGTCGGGGCCCGGTGCTCGAAGCCGGAATGGTGCTGGCGATCGAACCGATGGTCAACGCCGGTGGCCCGGGCGTGCGCGTTGGCGACGACAACTGGGCCGTGTACTCCGAGGACTCCTCGCTCGCGGCGCATTTCGAGTTCACCGTCGCCGTCACCGACGACGGCCCCCGCGTCCTCACGCCCTGGAACGAAGGTATGTCTTGAGGGGCTTCAGCCCCGAAAGCAGCGTGTAAGGGCGCCGGAGGCGCCCGCAAGGCATTCAACCGGCGCGGAGGTGGCACTCTCGTGCCAGAATCGCGCGCTCGATGAAGCCCCGCCAAGCCATCGCGCTGGGCGTCGTCCTGGCCGGCTCGCTGCTGGCGGCGCCACTCGCCCTGGCCGCGGACCCGGCTCCCTACGGCAAGAACGACGCCGGCGGCTTTCGCAACATCCTCCCCGCGGGCCAGGCGGGCACCGACAACGCTGCGGCGCTCGCCGCGTTCATGGCCACCGGCGCCGTGCCCCCGCACTGGGCGGACCAGCAGCCTCTCTACGAGGGGCTCATCTACGCCAGCGCCAGGCCGGGGTTCGGAATGGCCGGCGTCCGCAGGTACTTCAAGGACGCAACCTTCGGGGTGAGGCCCGGCGACGTGGGCTCGACGGAGACCCCGAAGCCGGGGGTGACGATCGTGCGCGACTCGAGCTACGGGGTGCCGCACGTCTACGGGTCCACGGCCGCTCGCGTGTGCTTCGGCGCCGGCTATGCCGGGGCCGAGGACCGCCTGTTCCTGATGGACGTGCTCCGCCACACCGGGGAGGCGAGCCTCTCGAGCTTCGTCGGCGGCTCTCCCGGCAACCGCGCGATGGACCAGTCGCAGTGGCAGGCCGCGCCGTACACCGACGCGGAGCTTCAGCAGCAGGTCGACGACGCCGACGACGTCTACGGGGCGCAGGGGAGGGTGCTCCAGAAGGACCTCGCGGCCTACGTCGACGGCATCAACGCATACATCCAGGACGCTCTCGTCGACCCGCTCAAGCTGCCCGGCGAGTACGCGGCCCTCGGCAAGGTTCCGCAGCCATGGACCGAGGGGGACGTCATCGCCACCGCGTCCTTGATCGGCGGGATCTTCGGCAAGGGCGGCGGCTCGGAGCTGCGCTCCGCCGAGCTCGAGCGGGCGTTCGAGAGGCGGTTCGGCAAGCGCGCCGGGCGTCGAGCCTGGAGCGACTTCCGTTCCAAGAACGACCCGGAGGCGCCGACCACCATCCTCGGAAGGCGCTTTCCATACGAAACGACGAGCGCGTTCGCGAAGCGCGGCCTCGCGATGCCCGACCCCGGCTCCGTGACGCCCGCCCCCGTCGCCGCACCGATTTCGAAGCGCGCCGTCGAAGCGAGCGCGTCATCCACGTCGGGCCGGTACGACTTCGCTGACGTCGGCGCGCAGCTCATGCGTGCCCTCGACGGGCCGCCTCACGCCTCCAACTGGGAGCTCGTCTCGGCCCGCGAGTCCGCGACGGGCCATCCGGTCGGCGTGCTCGGTCCGCAGGTGGGTTACTACGTGCCGCAGATCCTGATGGAGGAGGACCTGCACGGGCCCGGCTTCGACGCACGCGGTGCGACCTTTCCCGGGGTCAACCTGTTCGTCCTCCTCGGCCACGGGCGCGACTACTCCTGGAGCGCCACCACGGCGACCTCGGACAACGTCGACACCTTCGCGGAGGTCCTCTGCAAGGACGCCTACCACTACCGCTACAAGGGCAAGTGCCTGCCGATGGACAGGCTGGATCGCACCAACACCTGGACCCCCAACGCGGTCGACATGACCCCGCCCGGATCGGAGACGCTCACGGCCTACCGCACGGTGCACGGCATCGTCTACGCGCGCGGGAAGGTCGGTGGCAGGGAGGTCGCCTTTGTCAGCGCGCGCAGCACCTACTTCCACGAGGCCGACTCCGCGCTCTTCTTCCGCGACCTCAACGACCCGCGATTCATGGCCCGGGGCACGAAGTCTTTCGACAAGGCGGCCAAGGTCATGAACTTCGCCTTCAACTGGAGCTACATCGACTCCGAGCACACCGACTACCAGCTCACCGGCTGGTATCCGCAGCGCGCCCGGGGAACCTCACCGGACTTCCCGATCCTCGGCACCGGGCAGTACGACTGGAAGGGCTACGACCCGGCGACGCACATGGCCGATTGGCTGCCGCAGTCCAAGCACCCCCACGCAACCGACCAGCGCTTCCTGGTGAGCTGGAACAACAAGCAGGCGCCGGGTTGGGCGGCCGCCGACGACCAGTACGGCTACAGCCCGATCTACCGCCAGCAGATGATCGCCCGGCGGGTGGCCCGCGGCGTTCGCGGCAAGCGGAAGATCACCCTCCCCCAACTCGTCCGGGCCATGGAGGAGCCCGCGACGGAGGACGTTCGAGGCGTGGAGCTCCTCCCGACCATCTTCCGCGCGATCGGCAAGCCATCCGATCCCAACCTCAGGGCCGCGCTCGCCGAGCTTCGCGCGTGGCGCCGCTCGGGCTCACACCGGCGTGACATCGACAGCGACGGGGTCTACGAGCACAACGCCGCGGTCGAGCTGATGGACGCCTGGTGGCCGAAGCTCGTCGCGGCGGAGTTCCGGCCGGCTCTGGGGAGCATCGTCTACGACCAAACCCGGGGCATGATCGGGCTCGGCGGCGCCGGCAACGGGCCGTACGGCGACTACCCCAGCTTCTCGGACGGTTGGTACGGCTACGTCTCGAAGGACCTTCGAGACGTATTCGGCCCCACCCCGCGCGGCGCCTGGAGCCGCGATTACTGCGGGGGTGGCTCGAAGGCCCGGTGCCGCGCGGCGCTCCGCCGCTCGCTGGCCGCGGCGCTCGAGGTGCCGCCGCAGGCCGTCTACGGCTATGGCGATTGCGTCAGCGACCCTCAGCCGAGTTGCTGGGATCGCGACCGCTCGACGGTCACCTCGGCGGTCTCGGTCCCCGAGGACGCTCCGTTCCAGAACCGGCCCACCTTCCAGCAGACCGTCTCGATCACGAAATCGCTCGTGCCGTAGGCCCGGACCTAGCCGCTGCAGCCGGCGCAGAGGCCGCGCACGACCACCTCGGCGCCCTCCGGGGCGAAACCCGCGGCGGTCGCCCCGCGCATGGCCGGATCCAGGCGGACGTCCGCATCGAGGTCGGTGACGGCTCCGCAGCGGCGGCAGACGAGGTGGTGATGGACCGCCGGGCCCGCGTCGTAGAGCGCGGGGCCGCGACCGGCGGCCACGCGCCTGAGAAGCCCGGCGTCCTCGAGCGCGTCGAGCGCCGAGTAGACGGTGGGGAGCGAGAGGCCCGGAAGCCGCTCGCCGACCGCGTGCATGACCTCCTCGGCCGTCAGATGCCGTCCGGCCCCGCTGAGAGCCTCAGCGACCATGAGCCTTTGCGCGGTCGCGCGGTACCCGCTCCTTCGCAGGGCGGTGGCGATCTCGTCGCGGCCTGGCGCGGTTGCTTGGCTCGTGGGCATATTCGGGTTCCCTAACTACTTGTAAGGGATTCCTAATTCTAACTCATTTGTAATAATCATCAAGCGATGATGATGGTCGATTCCACCCTGGACCGCTGGCGGGGGGCCACCCAGCAGGAGCGCCTGCTCCAAGTCGTTCAGCCCGGCCTCATCGGGCTCATCGACGGCACCGTCTCGACGCTGGCGCCGATCTTCGCCGCCGCGTACATCTCCGGCTCGCGCGCCGCGCTGCTGGTCGGCCTCGCCGCGGGCCTCGGCGCCGCGATCAGCATGGGCATCTCGGAGGCGCTCTCCGATGACGGTTCGCTGACCGGCCGCGGCAGCTCGATGCAGCGCGGCCTCATCACCGGCATCGCGACCTTCATCGGCGGCACCGCGCACGCCCTGCCCTTCCTGATTCCCAACGTCGACACGGCCCTCGCAGTGGCCTATCCGGTCGTCGCCTGCGAGCTCGTCGTGATCGCACTGGTTCGCAAGCGCTACCTCGAGGTGCCGCTCGCGCACTCCCTCATCCAGGTGACGCTGGCAGGCGCTCTCGTGGCCGGCGTGGGCGTCGCCGTCGGCCACGCGTAGCCGAGACCCCCTGCTATCCTCATTTCTCGGCCCTAGGGCCGTCTTTTCGTGCCTTTTCACCCGATTCATGGGGTGAAAAGGATTCTTTTCGATCGATTGGATACGTTGCCGGCGAGAGGCGATGAAAGTACGAGCGTCCGTGAAACCGATGTGCGAGCGCTGCCGAATCATCCGGCGGCGCGGCCGCGTGCTCGTGATCTGCACGAACCCCCGGCACAAGCAGAGGCAGGGGTGATTGGTTAGTGGCGCGCATCGCCGGGATCAACGTGCCCCTCAACAAGCGGGTCGAGGTGGGCCTCACCTACGTCCACGGAGTCGGCCGCTCGACCGCGACCGACATCCTGAAGAAGGTGGGTGTCGATCCCGACACGTACGTGAAGGACCTCACGGACGACGAGGTCGTGAAGCTTCGCGAGGCCGTCGAGTCGCGGGAGGTCGAGGGCGACCTGCGCCGCGAACGCTCCCAGAACATCAAGCGCCTCTCGGAGATCGGCGCCTACCGCGGCAACCGGCACCGCCGCGGGATGCCGACCCGCGGGCAGCGGACCAAGACCAATGCGCGAACCCGCAAGGGCCCCCGGAAGATGAGCGTCGCCGGCAAGCGCAAGCCGCCGGGCCCGAGATGAGGGGGTTCTAGATGTCGCCGCAGCCGAAGCGAGGTGGCCGCCCCCGCCGCCGGGCCCGCAAGAACGTGCCCTACGGAGTCGCTCACATCAAGACCAGCTTCAACAACACCATCGTCACGATCACCGACACCGACGGCAACGTCGTGTGCTGGGAGTCGGCCGGGTCCGCGGGCTTCAAGGGCTCGCGCAAGTCGACGCCCTTCGCCGCGCAGGTGACGGCCGACGCCGCCGCCCGCAAGGGCATGGAGCACGGGCTCGAGCGCGTCGAGGTGCACGCCAAGGGCGCCGGTTCCGGCCGCGACACGGCGATTCGCTCGCTCCAGGCAGCCGGCCTTCAGGTGACCACGGTGAAGGACGTGACCCCTCAGGCCCACAACGGCTGCCGCCCCCGGAAAAGGCGGAGGGTGTAATGGCCAGGGATACCGGACCCCAGTGCAAGCAGTGCCGCCGCGAGGGCCAGAAGCTGTTCCTCAAGGGCCAGCGCTGCTTCACCGAGAAGTGCGGCGTCGAGCGGCGCTCCTACCCGCCGGGCGAGCACGGTCGGGGGCGCCTGCGCCAGAGCGAGTACCGGACCCAGCTCCGGGAGAAGCAGAAGGCGCGCCGCTACTACCAGCTGCTCGAAAAGCAGTTCCGCAGCTACTACGACCGGGCCGCCCGCCAGCAGGGCGTCACCGGCGAGAACCTGCTGCGCCTGCTCGAGCGGCGCCTCGACAACGTGCTGGTCAGGCTCGGGTTCGCGGCCTCGCGCCGCCAGGCTCGCCAGCTCGTGGGCCATGGCCACTGGCTCGTCAACGGCCGGCGGGTCGATATCCCGAGCTACCAGGTTCGCCCCGACGACGTCATCTCGATGAAGTCCGGCTCGGCCGCCGAGGACGTCGTCCGCACCGCCACGGAGCTGACCGCCGCGGTCCCGCCCTGGCTCCAGGCCGACCATGATTCTTTGACCGCCAAGGTGCTGCGGCTGCCCGAGCGCAGCGAGATCGCGACGCCGGTCTCAGAGCAGCTCATCGTCGAGCTCTACTCCAAGTAGCGCCGGCGACCGTTCACCCGAAAGGAAGTACGCGATGACCACCAGCCTGTCCGAATTCCAGATTCCGAAGATCGCCTCGGAGAACGTCGACGACAACAAGGGGACGTTCGTGATCGAGCCTCTCGACAAGGGGTTCGGCTTCACGTTCGGCAACAGCCTGCGCCGCGTTCTCCTCTCGTCGCTCGGGGGCGCGGCGATCAAGAGCGTGCGTATCGAGGGCGTCGCCCACGAGTTCTCGACCGTCCCTGGGGTCAAGGAGGACGTCACCGACATCGTCCTGAACCTCAAGGATGTCGTCGTCCGGATGCACACGGACGCAGACGAGATCGAGGCTCCGCTCGTGGCCACCGGGCCCGGCGAGGTGAAGGCGAAGGACATCGACCTTCCGGCCGGGGTCGAGATCCTCAACCCCAACGCCCCAATCGCGACGCTCGAGAAGCGCACCAAGCTCGAGATGTACCTCACGCTCGGGCGCGGCCGGGGCTACTCGCCCGCCGAGGAGAACAAGTCCGACGACCAGCCGATCGGGGTCGTCCCGATCGACTCGATCTTCTCGCCGATCCGCCGTGCGGCCTACTCGGTCGATACGGCGCGCGTCGGGCAGCGGACCGACTTCGACAAGCTCGTCCTCGACATCGAGACCGACGGGTCGATCGAGCCGCCCGCGGCGCTTCGGGAGGCGGCCGAGATCCTCATCAAGAGCCTCGCGATCTTCACCGATGCCGACCGCGTCGAGGAGCTCACAGCGCGCGACGGCAACGGTGCCGGCGAGGGGGCGTTCCCGCCCCTCGGCCCTTCGACCGACGGCGACGACCGCCTGATCGAGGAGCTCGACATCGGCGTTCGCGCCTACAACTGCCTGAAGCGCGCCGGTATCCAGACGATCGGCGATCTGGTCACCAGGTCAAAGTCGGAGCTCAACGCGATCCCGAACTTCGGCCAGCGCTCGACCGAGGAAGTCATCGACTCGCTGGCGCAGATCGGGCTGTCGCTGCGACCGGAGTAGCGAGCGACGGGGCTCTAGCGATGCGCCACGGCAAGCAGAGGAACAAGCTCTCGCGTGACTCGGCGCATCGCCGGGCGCTGCTTCGCAACCTCTCGCGCGACCTGATCGAGCACGAGCGAATCAAGACCTCGCAGGCAAAGGCCAAGGCGGTGAAGCCGGAGGTCGAGAAGCTCATCACGCTCGCGAAGCGGGGTGACCTCCATGCCCGCCGCAAGGCTCTCGCCGAGCTGGGGCAGGACCGCTTCCTCGTCCACAAGCTGTTCGAGGAGGTGGCGCCGCGCTACGCCGAGCGGCCCGGTGGCTACACGCGAATCGTCAAGCTCGGCCCGCGGCGCTCGGACTCCACGGAGATGGTCTTCCTGGAGCTGGTCTAGGCGGCGCGGGCGTGTGATGAGGGGCTTTAGCCCCGAAAGCAGCGTGTAAGGGCGCCGACGGCGCCCGCAGTTGGATTTGGGCGTCGTCCGCCTCACGATCGCCTACGACGGCACCGGCTTCGCCGGCTGGGCAGCGCAGCCGGGCCAGCGGACCGTGCAGGGCGAGCTCGAGGCGGCGCTCGAGCGGATCCTCGGCGAACCCGTGGCCCTGACCGTCGCGGGCCGCACGGATGCGGGCGTCCATGCATGGGGCCAGGTCGCGACCTTCGAGCTCGACCGCGAGCCGCCGTCCACTCTCGGGCGTTCGCTCAACGCCGTCCTCTCCGGCGAGGTCTCGGTGCTCGAGGCAGCGCCCGCTCCACCCGGCTTCGACGCCCGGCGCGATGCCCGCTCCCGCACCTACTGCTACTGGGTCGTCGCCGCGCCCGTCCTGAGTCCGTTCGAGCGCGGCCGGGCCCTGTGGTGGCCGCATCGCCTCGATCGCGCGGCTCTCGAAAGCTGCGCGGAAGCGTGCCTCGGCACGCACGACTTCACCGCCTTCACGCCCACCGACACCGAGCACGTGCGCTTCGACCGCGACGTCAGGAGCTGCGAGTGGCGCAAGTTCGCGCCCGCCGACGCGCGCCACGGCGAGCTGCTCGAGCTGTGGATCGAGGCCGACGCGTTCATGCGTCACATGGTGCGCGTGCTCGTCGGAACGATGCTCGAGGTCGGCGGAGGTCGCCGGACCGTGGACGACTTCAGAACGCTTCTCGAGGGCGCCCCGCGCGAGCGCGCGGGCGAGACCGCCCCCGCGCATGGGCTCTACCTGGCCCGCGTCAGCTACTGAGGCCTATTCGTCGGCCCAGAAGTCGGGCAGCATCTCGCCGCGATCGTCGGTTCGACGCGGGCTGAAGGCGATCACCTCGAGCCCATCCGGCCCGCCCTCGAAGGCGCGCGCGACCTCGGGCCCCACTCGAATGGCGTCCAGCACGTCGACGTCGAGGACCTCGTCGTCGAGCTTCACCCTGCCGCTGCCGCGGATCACGACGTAGACCTCCTCGACCTCCTCGTGACGGTGGCCGAAGGCCTGCCGCTTCCCCGGCTTGACCACGTGATGGGAGAGCCCGGTCTGCTCGGTTTCGAGGTCGCCGCTCGCGAAGCGCGCTTCCTGCGTCTCCGAGAACCCGCCTTGCACGGCGGCGTCGTCGACCTCCCTGAGGTTCCTCTTCGTGTGATTGGCCATGGCCTCGAGCTACCCACCGCCGTAAGCCACAATCAGATCCGTCGCGATGCCCACGAAGAAGCCGAGGGCGAGAAGCCAGAGTCCGAGCTCGCGGTGCCCGAACCTCCGCATCGCGTTCCAGACCTCGCCGATGACGTAGAGGATCGCCCCGCCGGAGACGGCGTAGAAGAGCAGCTCCATCGCGGAGGAGCTGACGTTGTAGCCCACGATCGAGCCGAGGAACGTGGGCCCCCCGGCGACGAGTCCGGCGATCACGACCCAGCCCCAGGTCGGCTGTACATCCCCGAGCGGGCCGACGATGCCGAAGCCCTCGGTGGCGTTGTGCAGCGCGAACCCGACGATCAGCACGGTGGCGAGGCTGATCTCACCGGTGCTCGCCGAGACGCCGATCGAGAGCCCCTCGGCGAAGTTGTGGAGGCCGATGGCGGCGGCGATCGTCATGCCGGTGCGCAGAGCGCGCGCCCGCGCGTGCCCAGCCGCCTGCTCCTCGAGCGCCCGCGCGTCCTCCACGGTGAGGTCCGTCGCCCCGCCGGCGATCGGAGGCGGCGAGGGTGGGCGCAGACGGGCCTCGATGACGGCGAGGCCTGCGCTCCCCGCCGCGAAGCCTGCGCCGAGCATCAAAGCGAGCCACGCGGCGTGTCCGAAGCTGCTGTCGCCGTCCTTGTACGCGTCGACAGCGTTCTCGACGATCGTGAAGCCGTGCGACATGACGTCGACGAAGAGGAATGCGAGCACTCCCACGGCGAACATCGCCAGCCCGACGCGGGTGCGGAGCCCCAGAAGGCGCAGGCGCGCGAACGGCAGCCCCAGGAAGATCGTCGAGCCCGCGAGGGCCCCGAGCAGGACGGTTTCAGCAAACGACATCGCGCTGCATGTTAGGTCACCCTAAATGCCCCTGCCTCAGACGATGCCCGGCTGAGTGGCGTACGTCACAAGTCCGCCCTCGATCGTCGCGAAGTCGGGAGGCTCGTGAGATTCGGTCTCCCCCCGCGGCCCGATGTGGACCACCTGCCAGCCGCGAGCCAGAAGCGCGTCGGCGATGAGGCGGCGGTGGCAGCGGCGCCACGATGACTCCGCGCACATGATCGCCGTCGTGGATGCGGTCGCCAGCCGCTCCAGCCGTTCCATGCCGCGCTCGAAGTCGCGCGACGCCATGTGGTCGGCGTAGCCGCGGAAGGCGGCGACGCGCCAACCGTCGTTGGGTGAGGCCGGCGACACGCGCCGCCTGCCGCCGAGCTCCTCGCCCAGTCCCTCGTACGCGAGGCCGGCATCGCCGAGGCTGGCGGCAAGCGCGGCCGACCCGAACTGTGGATTGCGGCGAGATCCCGGAAAGCGGCGCACGTCGGCCACGACCTCGATACCCGCGCGCCGAAGTAGGGCAACGAAGCCCTCGATCGGGTGCGTCGAGTGGCCAACGGTGAGGATCTCGCCGGCTTCGGTCAGGTCAGTTTCCTTCCCTGTGACCCGAACCTAGAATCATCTTGAAGGTGCGAGTTCTGATCACGAACGACGACGGCATCGAGGCCGAGGGGCTGCAAGCGCTTCGAAGCGCGCTCGTGGCCATCGACGGAGTCGACGTCTCGGTGATCGCGCCGGATTCCAACCGGAGCGCGACCGCACGCTCGATCACCACGCGCGTGCCGATCTGGGTCGAGGAGATGACCTTCGAGGACGGATCGGTCGGCTACGCGACCGACGGCACGCCCGTGGACTGTGTGCGCTTCGCGGAGCTGGGCCTCGTCGGCGAGCGCCCGGATCTGATCGTCTCCGGGATCAACCACGGCGCCAACCTCGGCGACGACATCACCTACTCGGGGACCGTCGCCGCCGCGCTCGAGGGAATCGTGCTCGGCATCCCCGCGGTTGCGGTGTCGCAGCAGTCGGCCGCTCGCGAGATGGGCTTCCTCCCAGGGCCGCGGTTCGAGTTCGACACGGCCGCTCAGGTCAGCGCGCGGCTCGTCGAGAGGCTTGCGGCGCAGACTCCGCCGCTCGGGACCCTGCTCAACGTCAACTGCCCGGCGGGCGAGTTGACCGGCGTGGAGATCACGCACCTCGGCAAGCGCATCTACGAGGACGAGCTGCGCCTCGTCGAGGAGGACGGTGGGCGGCGCCGGTATCGGATCTACGGCTTTGCCCCGTCGTTCGAGGAGGAGCCGGGCACCGACCTGACCGCGGTCGCGAACGGGCGCGTGTCGATCACGCCGCTTCACTTCGACCTCACCGACCGCGAGGGTGTCGATCGGCTGCGGGAGGCCGAGCTCGAGGCGGACCTCCTCGAAGCCCTTGGTGAAGCGGTCGAGGCCGGGCCGGGTTCCGCGGCGTGAGCCCCGCGCGGCAGACGGCCAACCCGGCGCAGCGGGCGGCGGAGCTGCGCGACGAGATCGCCGCGCACGACCATCGCTACTACGTTCTCGACGACCCGGTCGTCGGCGACGACGAATACGACGCGCTGATGCGCGAGCTGCGCGAGATCGAGGACGCGAATCCCGATCTCGTCACCCCGGACTCGCCCACCCAGCGGGTCGCGGGGCGCCCCGGCGACCGGTTCGAGCCGGTTCGCCACGCAGAGCCGATGCTCTCGCTCGGCAACGCGCGGGGGGCGGAGGAGTTTCGGGCCTGGGAGGCGCGGCTCCACAACCGGCTGCGCTCGCTCGACATCGAGCCCAAGGCGCTTCGCTTCGTCTCTGAGCCGAAGATCGACGGACTCGCCATCTCGCTCACCTATCGAAACGGCCGCTTCACCCGCGGCGCCACCCGCGGCGACGGGGTGATCGGCGAGGACGTCACCAGGAACCTGAGGACGATCGAAGCGATTCCCAAGGAGATCGAGGATGCGCCCGAGCTCGTGGAGGCGCGGGGGGAGGTCTACCTGCCGCGCTCCGCGTTCGCCGAGCTCAACGAGCGCCGGGCGGCGGAGGGCGAGTCGACGTTCGCGAACCCCAGGAACGCAGCCGCAGGCTCCCTTCGCCAGCTCGATCCCTCGGTGACCGCCGACCGGCCCCTGTCGATCTGGTGCTATGGCCTCGGCGTCATGCGCGGCGTCGAGCTCTCCACGCACGCGGACGAGCTCGAGTGGCTTCGTGAGCGCGGCTTCAAGGTGAACCACGAGACCTCGGTTCACCAGACGGCCGACGAGGTGGTGGCGCGCTGCGAATGGTGGGAGGAGCGCCGCGAGTCGCTCGACTTCGAGATCGACGGCGTGGTCATCAAGGTCGACCAGCGAAACCTGTGGCGCGAGCTCGGCGTCACGGGCCGTGAGCCGCGCTGGGCCGTCGCCTGGAAGTTCCCGCCGATCACCGCGACCACGACGCTCAACAGGATCGTTTGGAACGTCGGCCGCACGGGCCGCCTCCTGCCGTTCGCGATGCTCGAGCCGGTGCAGGTCGGCGGGGTGACGGTCTCCACCGCGACGCTGCACAACGAGGAGGACCTGGCGCGAAAGGACGTGCGCGAGGGCGACGAGGTCGTCGTCACCCGGGCGGGCGACGTGATCCCGCAGGTGATCTCACCGCTGATCCAGCGGCGAAAGGGCAGACGTCTCCGCAAGCCTCGCCCGCCCAAGAAGTGCCCCATCTGCGGGACGCCGACCGTGAAGCCCGAGGACTCCGTTTGGACGATCTGCCCGAACCGGCGGGGCTGCCCCGGCCAGAACTTCCAGCTCGTGAAGCACTTCCGCGGGGCGATGGACATCGAGGGCCTGGGGGAGAAGAACGCGATGCGGTTCCTCGACGAGGGCCTGATCACCGACCCGGCGTCGATCTACGACCTCACCGCAGAGCGTCTCGCCGAGCTCGACCGCTTCGGCGACCAGTCTGCCGAGAACCTGATCGGTGAGATCGAGCGCTCGAAGCATCGGCCGTTCGGCATCGTCCTCTACGCGCTGGGCCTGCCGGGGATCGGGTACGTGAACGCGCAGGCTCTCGCCGAGCATTTCGGCTCGATCGACGCCCTTCTCGAGGCGGAACCCGAGGCGATCGAGCAGGTCGAGGGGATCGGGCCGGTCCTCGCCAACTCGCTCACCGAAGAGCTTTCCGACGAGGGCGTCCTCGAGCTGATCGGGCGCCTTCGCGAGCGCGGGCTCCGCTTCGAGCTCGACGGGTCCGAGCGCCGCCCCGAGGGTGGCCCGCTTGAGGGGAAGACGTTCGTCCTCACCGGAACCCTCCCGGACCTGACCCGCGAGGAGGCGAGCTCGCTCATCAAGCGCGCCGGCGGCAAGGTGACCGGATCGGTGTCGAAGAAGACCGACTACGTGGTGGCGGGCGACTCACCGGGCTCGAAGCTGGCGAAGGCGGAGGAGCTGGGCGTTGAGGTGGTCGACGAGAAGGGGCTGCGAGAGCTGGTTGGTTGAGCCGCGGCGCCTCGGCGCTGCCCCCGTTGATAGCGGGGCGAGTTTGCCCCAACTATTCGGGTGAAGTCGCCCGCGTAGGTCATGGGGCGATCGCGAGGCCCGGGTGCGCGGGGTGCGTCCTAGGGTGAGTACCGCGCCAGGAGCGACGCCATCCGGTCCTGGTGGGCGCGGCCGGCGTAGATGTCGACGCCGTTCATCAGGATGGAAAAGGCGAGGCGGTGGTGGTGATGGGCCTCGCAGTAGCCCGAGAGGGCCGTGACGCCGTTGATCGTGCCGGTCTTGCCCCTGCAGCGGCCCGCCGCGGCGGTTCCGCACATGCGCCCGGCGAGGGTGCCGCTGCGGCACGCCCCCGCCAGCGAGGAGCGGTAGATCTGCGCGCCGCCTCGGGCGTTCATCGCCGCCAGCAGGTGCACCACGTCACGCGGGCTCGCCTTGTCGATCCGCGACAGGCCCGATCCGTTCTCCGTCGTGATGCCGCTCCCGACCCGCGACGCGAACCGCTCGACCATCCGTGCGCCCCGCGCCGTCGTGCCGCGGCGGTCGCCGGCGGCGGCGAGGCGCTTGAGGAGCATCTCCGCGAAGAAGTCGTTGGAGGGCGTGTTCGTGGCGGCGATGAGGGTCGCGACGCTGGGGCTGTGCACGGCTCCTGTCGCCTCATGGCTGCGGACCGACGGAGGCACGCGGCCGAGGTGGATACCGCCCTTCACCTTCACCCCCAGGCGGCGGAGCTTTCGCACGAGTGCGCGCGCGGCGAGCTTCGGCGGGCTGGCGGCCGGCCGCCCGCCCACGTAGCCGGAGTCGTAGCTGAGGCCGGAGAGGCTCCCGAGGTAGGGGCCGCCGGTTATGCCGGCCTGGGGGATGCCGTTGCGCCCGTCGAAGACGTGGGCGTCGGCGAGGATGCCTCCGCGGATGACCCTGATCCCAGCCGCCTTGACCGCGCTCGCCAGCGGGGCGACGCGGGTGAGCGGGAGGCCGTACGCCCCCGCGAAGTCTGCGTCGGCCAGCGCCGGGTCGCCGGCACCGACGAGCGCCAGCGGGCCGCTCAGGGCGCGTCCATCCCTGCCCGTGCGCGATCCCACCGTCCAGACATGCGTCGTGAACGTGGTCCTCGCGCCGTAGCGGTCGAGGAACGCCGCCGTGGTGAAGAGCTTCGTGTTCGAGGCGAGGATCCGCGGCGTGCGCGACGCCCACGAGAAAAGCGTGGGGTCGCCCTTCGCGTCGAGGTCGACGACGTAAGCGCCGCTCGAGCCGCCGGTCGCTCGCATCTGGGCAGCAAGCTTGCGGCGAAGGCCTCCACCGCTGATCCCAGCCCTGAGCGCTGCCCCCGAGCCCGGCTCGGCGGCGGGTGTGGTGACCGCGCCGTCGGGCCCGGCGAACGGCCCCTGGCCGGACAGCGCACTATCGCCGCCCGCACGGCCAGTGGCCGTGGCCGTGGCCGCGCAGAGGAGCGCCACAGCCGCCGACAGTCCCACCAGGCGAGCCAGCATTCCCGCGTACGGTAGCCGCATGCGGGGATAGCCGCCCCGGCCGCCTGACATACTTGCCCTGGCTATGGGTAAGGTCGTCGAGCTCGACGCGCCCGGGGCCGAGTCTCGCGCCAGCCGCAGGGGGCGGTCGCGCCGGCGCCCGTCCAAGACCGCGCTGGTGCTCGGCGGCGGGGGGTTCACGGGCGGCGTCTATGAGATCGGCGCGCTGCGGGCGCTGGACCTCCTCGCGGTCAACCGGACGATCAACGGCTTCGACATCTACGTCGGAACGAGCGCGGGCGCCTTCGTGGCGAGCCTCGTGGCGAACGGGGTCACGCCCGAGGAGATGATGCGGGTCCTGAACCCGGATCTCCCCTCGCCGATCCGCGACATCAGGCTCTCGACGCTGCTCCAGCCGAACATTCGCGGCTTCCTCGGGAAGTCGCTCACGCTGCCGCTGCGCGTGGCCGGGATGGCCCGTGAGATGGCGGGCTCGATCGGGGAGATCTCCGCGGTCGACGTGGTCACGGGCCTCGGTGGGGCCCTGCCCGCGGGCTTCTACACCGGGAAGGGCATCGAGGACTACGTCGCCGAGGTGCTCTCCGATCCCGATCGCACCGACGATTTCCGCCTGCTGGAGAACGAGCTCTACATCACCGCGACCGACCTCGACACGACCGAGCGCGTGGTGCTCGGCGAGGGGGAGTGGGCGGACGTCCCGATCTCGCGCGCCGTGGCCGCGTCGGGGGCCCTGCCGGCGGTCTACGAGCCCGTCGAGATCGCTGGGCACCAGTTCATCGATGGCGGGATCCGCTCCACCACGAACGTCGACGTCGCGGTCGAGCGCGGGGCGAAGTTCGTGGTCGTGATCAACCCGCTGGTGCCGTTCGTGAACGACTTCTCGAAGCAGATCCCCACGATCACCGGCGCGCGGGCCCAGCGCGTGGCGGACATGGGGCTCGCCGCAATCGCCAACCAGACCTTCAGGATGCTCTCGCACGACCGTCTCCACCGCTCCGTGGCTTGGTGGGAGCAGCGCTATCCGGGTGTCGACATCGTCCTCATCGAGCCAGAGCTCGACGACGAGCTGATGTTCGGGACCTCGATCCTCGACTATCGGGCCCGGCTCGAGATCGCGAAGCACGGCTTCGAATCGGTGACGCTAAAGCTCGCGCGCGACTACGACCGCCTCAAGGCCGTGGCGGAGCGCCACGGAATCGCGATCTCGGCGCGCCGGGTTCGCCACGTGCTCGAGGGCGTCGAGCGCGAGGAGTCCAAGCAGTCGGCGTGGCGCCGGGTGCTCGAGCAGACGACCGGCGCCGTGCTGCGCCAGTTTCCGGGCGGCGGGTCCGAGCCCGACGCCGAGCGAGCCGAGGAGGCGGAACAGTGAGCATCGACACGCGGGAATCGACGCAGACGCGCGGGGCCGAGGGCAGGAGGGTGCGGATCGAGGTGACCGGCCACGTCGCCGAGGTCGTGCTCGACCGGCCCGAGAAGCACAACGCGCTCGACCCCGCGATGTTCGCGGCGATCGGCGACGCGGTCGACCGCATCGCGGGCGAGCCCACGGTGCGCGCGGTGCTGCTTCGCGGCGACGGACCGAGCTTCTGCTCCGGGCTCGATTTCCCGAGCTTCATGAAGGAGGGCGGCTCCCCCGTCGACCTCTTCGTCCATCGCGACGGTGAGGCGGCGAACCTGGCCCAGCGCGTGGCCTACGGGTGGCGCGCTCTCCCGGTGCCGGTGATCGTCGCGCTGCACGGGGCGTGCTTCGGCGGTGGCTGTCAGATCGCGCTCGGCGCCGACGTTCGCATCGCGGCACCGGTCACGCGGCTCTCGCTGATGGAGACGGAGTTCGGGATCATCCCCGACATGTCGATCACCCAGACCCTGGCGGGCCTCGTTCCGACGATCTGGCGCGCGAGTTGATCTACACCGCGCGCATCGTCGAGGCGGCCGAGGCGGTGGAGATCGGACTCGTGACCAGGATCGAGGAGGATCCGGTCGCGGCCGCACGCGCGCTCGCGGCCGAGATCGCGGGCCGCTCCCCCGACGCGATGCGCGCGGCGAAGCGGCTCATGGCTGACGGCATGGGCGCGGCGCCCGAGGTCGGCCTCGCCCTCGAGGAGGAGCTCAACCGCAGCCTGCTCGGCACCCCGAACCAGATCGCCGCCGTGACGGCGAAGTTCTCAGGCGAGCCCGCGGACTACGCCGATCCGGAGTCCCCCGCGTAGAGCTTCTCGATCTCGTCGGCGTATTTGTCGACGACGACCGCGCGCTTCACCTTCAGCGTCGGGGTGAGCTCCCCGGTCTCCTGGGAGAGGTCGTGGTCGAGGATCGCGAACTTCTTCACCTGCTCGACGCGGGCGAACTTCCGGTTCACCTCGTCGATGTGCTCGGCGATCATCGCCCTCGCGTCGGCGCCGGCCTCCAGCGTCCCCGCCTCGTCGGGGTCGAGCGTGATCAGGGCCACCAGGTAGGGCCGACGGTCCCCGACGACGACGCACTGTGAGACCAGCGGGCTCTGCTTGATCTCGGCCTCGAGGTTCGCCGGGGTGATGTTCTTGCCCCCGGCGGTGATGATGATGTCCTTCTTGCGGCCCGTGATCCGCAGGTAGCCGTCGGCGTCCAGCTCGCCGAGGTCCCCGGTGTGCAGCCAGCCGTCGGTGAGCGTCTCGGCCGTCGCCTCGGGGTTCTTGTAGTAGCCCTTGAAGATGTTCGGGCCCTTCACGAGGATCTCGCCGTCGTCCGCGATCCGCACCTCACCGCCCGGCAGCGCCCGGCCGACGGTCCCGAACCTGAAGGCGTCCGGTGTCGAGATCGACACCGCGGTTGACGTCTCGGTCATGCCGAAGCCCTCGACGACAAGGACGCCGGCGGCGTCGAAGAACCGCAGGATCTCGGGGTTGATCGGCGCGGCGCCGGTGGCCGCCAGGCGGACGCGCCCGCCGAACAGCGCGCGGATCTTCGACAGGACCTGCTTGTCGGCGATCTCGTACTGCTTGCGAAGCAGAAGCCCCGGCCTGCCACTGGAGCGCTCCGCCTCGCGCATGCGCTTACCGACGCGAACGGCCCAGTTGAAGATGGCCTCCTTGAGCCCCCCCTCCTTCGCGACGCTCGCCGTCGCCGCCGTGTAGATCTTTTCGAAGATGCGAGGCACGGACGGGAAGTAGGTGGGCTTCACCTCGGTGAGGTTCGGGATGATCTTCAACGGATCGCGCTCCCAGTACGCAAGAGTTGCGCCGAGGTCGAACGACCCGAGCTGGATCAGGAGGGCGAATGCGTGGGCGAGGGGGAGGAAGAGGTAGGTGACGTCGTCGCCCGAGGTCACGGAGACCTCGTTCACCATGTCGAGCATCGACCTGTAGTTCCCGTGGCTGATCATGCAGCCCTTCGGCGGGCCGGTGGTTCCGGAGGTGTAGATGATCGTGCACAGGTCGTCGGCGCCGACCGCGCCCCACCGCGCCTCCCATTCCGACTCGGGGCGCCCGGCTCCCCGTGCGGCGAGATCGTCCATCGAGAGCGCATCGTCGGCGGAGCCGGCCATCAGGAGCACGTGCTCCAGGAGCGGGCAGCGATCGCGGATCTCGCGGACCTTGGCGAGCTGCTCGGAGTCCTCGACGACGACCGCCCGCGCGTCGGAGTGCTCCAGCACGTACTGGCACTCCTCGGGCGAGTTCGTCTGGTAGATCGGTACGACCACCGCGCCCGCGGAGAGCGCGGCGAAGTCGAAGTAGGTCCATTCCGGGCGCGTGTTGGCGAGGATCGCGACCTTGTCGCCCGCGTCGATCCCGAGGTCGATCAGTCCAAGTGAGAGCGCGCGGACGGTCTCGCCCACCTCGGCGAAGGTCCTCGGCTCCCACTCGCCGGCGTCATTCTTTGCAAGGAGGGCCCGGCGCCCGCCGTGCTTGCGGGCCGACAGCGGGAGCAGGTCGGCGATCGTGCGCGACCCAACCCCTTCGGCGGGCACCGTGTCAGCGGTCGTGGTGGCTGCCACGACCGGGAGGCTATTGGGCTGGGGCTAGGCGGTGCGGGGCTGCTGCTGGCTCAGCTCGCTGGAGTGGCGCAACGAGGACGCGAAGAGGGTCTTGTCGATGCGCCCGTTGAAGATCGGGACGCCCATCTCCTGACACTTAGCGATCACCTCTCGCCGCTTCATCTTCATCTCGTCGGCGAGCTCGGTCGGCGTCAGGTGAATGGCCACGTGCGCAGTTCCTCCTCGGTCGATTTCGCGCCATTGACTTATACCGCGGTTCGGGGACGTGTCAATGATTTCGTTCGCAATTTGCGACAACCCACGCCCGAGCCGCCGGGTCAAACGGGGTTCGGGACATCGATGAACTCGTGCTCGATCTCGAACAGCCCGGCGACTCGCTCCCCGAGGGCGCGGATCCCGAAGGTCTCCGTCGCGTAGTGGCCGGCTGCCACGAAGTGGATGGCCCCCTCCCGCGCCTCGGCCATCGCCGGCTCTGACGGCTCGCCGGTGAGGAAGGCGTCGAGGCGGCGGCCGATGGCCGCCGCCAGCTCGCCCGCGCCGCCGCCGCTGATGATCCCGATCGTCGAGATCCGCCGCGGGCCGCTGTCGAAGACGAGCGGGTCGCGTCCGGTAAGGGCGGCGATCCGCGGCACGAGCTCGCCGAGCTCGAGCGGCTCCCGCGCGCGGCCGACGGCCCCGAGCGGGCGCCCTCTGATCTCGCCGAGGTCGATCCCCTCGAGCTCGAAGCCGAGTCCCGTGCAGAGCAGCGCGTTGTTGCCGACCTCCGAGTGCGCGTCAAGAGGCAGGTGGTAGGCGGCAATCGAGAGGTCGGCGCCGAGCGACGCGCGCAGCCGGCCGGCCATCGCCTCGGTGAGCGCGGCGGGCGCGCTGCCCCAGAAGAGCCCGTGGTGGACCATCAGCATCTGCGCTCCTGCGGCGATGGCGCGGTCGATCAGCTCCGCGTGCGCTGAGACGCCCGTGGCGATCTTCGAGACCTCCCGCGCCCCGGGGACCTGGAGGCCGTTCGGGCCGTAGTCGTCGAACGACGGCGAGTCGAGCAGCTCGTCGCAGAAGGCGATGATCTCGTCGCGAGGCGCCATTGGCCGGTGCCGCACGCTATCTAGGATCTCCCCATGCCCGAGCACCCGAGCGCCGCCGGCGGCGGCGCGGAGGGCGAGTTCCTCGCCTCCCTCATGGACACCGAGCTCTACTCGATCGGCGCCTACTTCTGCGACGAGCACCCCGAGCTCGTCGACGACCTGGTTGCGCGCAGCGGCGAGATCGAGGGCCGTGGCCTGAGGGCCTTCGCCGAGGAGACCGGCACCGCGATCGAGGAGGCGTTCGAGACGCTGCTCACGGGCATCGCGGTCCGCTACTACAAGGCCGTCGCGGGTTGATCGGCAGTCCCCCGGCCGTCGGCGCGGCGGCCGGCTGATGCGCAGCCCCTGGTACCCGCGCGTCGGGCTCGGCCTCGCCGCCGTGCTGCTGGCGGCCGCCATCATCTCGCTCGCGGTCGGGCAGGGCGGGCCCAAGGTGATCGTCATCCGGGGCACCGACGTTCAGCAGGAGCTCTTCGGCGGCGTCCGCCAGGACGGCAACCGCCTCGGCAACCCCGATGCGCCGGTCGAGATCTCGGTCTTCAACGACCT
Organism: uncultured Actinomycetes bacterium; assembly: GCA_963771655.1. Taxonomy (GTDB): domain Bacteria; phylum Actinomycetota; class Thermoleophilia; order Solirubrobacterales; family 70-9; genus JAWVFM01. Next base: position 27,239 of record CAVYUG010000006.1, read on the forward strand.
CCAGTGCATCCCGTGCGCCGACTACGAGATCCACACCATCGACCCGCTGGTCTCCGAGTACGCGCGCGGCGGCGACGCCCGCCTGGTGTTTCACCACCTATCTTTCGGAGGAGCTGAGACCACGCTCGCTGCGCAGGCCGCGGTGGCGGCCGGGATACAGGGTCGCGAGTGGCAATACGTCGACCTCTTCTTTCGCAGCCAGGGCATCATCCGCTCGAGCCGCGTGACCGACGAGTTCCTCAACGACATCGCGAACACCATCCCCGAGTTCAACCGTCGCGAATGGGACGACGACCGCGACGCGGATTCCGTCGACGCCCAGGTACAGGCCGACGCCAAGCTGGCCGACTCTCTTCACCTGCCGATCGACGCTCCATCGGTCGTCATCTCAGGCCCCGGCGGACAGAGGACGCTCGAGCACTATCCCTCGAAGGCCGAGGTCGACGCGGCGGTCCGCGAGGTGTCCTGAGGGATGCGGCCGAACCCTCTCTTTGCGATCGAGGACCCGGACTTCGTCCGGGAGCTCGTCCGCGCAAACCCCTGGGCCGTTCTCGTGAGCCCCGGCGATGGCCGGCTCGTCGCCTCCCACTACCCGATCCTCCTCGACGAGGGGGCGCCGGAGCTCGAGATCCTCACCCACGTTGGCAGGCCCGACGAGCGGATCCACCGGCTGGGGGAGGAGGAGCTTCTACTCATCGTGCAGGGCCCGCACGGCTACATCTCGCCGAGCTGGTACCCGCCGTCCCCGGACAACGTTCCCACCTGGAACTTCGTCGTCGCGCACCTCTACGGGGTCCCGCGGATCCTCGACGAGCGGGAGAACCTCGAGGTCCTCACCCGGCTCGTCGAGCGCTTCGAGCGAGAGGTGGAGCACCCGGCTTCGCTCGACCCCGACCGGGCACCGGAGATCGCCCGCGGCACGGTTGGCATCCGGGTGCCGATCTCGCGCTTCATCTGCAAGCGGAAGCTGAGCCAGAACAAGGACGAGCCCACGCGAAGCCGGGTGATCGAAGAGCTGCGCCGGCCGGGGCCGTACAGCCAGCCGGAGCTCGCACAACAGATGGAGCGGGCGCGCCTAGATACGCTCTAGGGCCTCGGGGCGTGGCGCAGCCTGGTAGCGCGCACCGTTCGGGTCGGTGAGGTCGCCGGTTCAAATCCGGCCGCCCCGATTGATGCCCACCGCCGCAGACGCGAGCGGGCCGCGCCGACGGCTGTGGGAGCGCGCCAGGGCGCGCCCTGAGCTCGTGGCCCTCGGCGCATTGGTGGCGCTCGGGGCCGTCGTGCGGTTCTCGACCCTGGGGGCTCAGAGCTTCGACTCCGGTGAAACCGTCACGGCGGCTCGGATCCTCCACTCGAGCTACGCGGAGACCTTCGACGCCGTCGCGACGATCGAGCGCAGCGGGCCTCTCTACTACACGCTCGCGTGGGGGTGGGCGCACGCCTTCGGCACCGGAGAGGCCGCCCTGCGCTCACTCTCGGCGGTCTTCGGAACCGCGACGATCGTCCTCGCGTTCGGCGCCGCGCGCGAGCTCTTCTCACGCCGGGCCGCGCTGATCGCCGCCGCGCTTGTCGCCCTGGGGCCCGATCTCGTCTGGTACTCGCAGGAGGCCCGCTCCTACGCGCTGTTCATCATGCTCTCGACAGCGGCGCTGTGGTTCTTCACCCGGGCTTTGCGGCGGCCGGCCCCCGGCGCCTTGGCGGGCTGGGCGGCAACCTCTGCGCTCGCGCTCGCGACCCACTACTTCGCCGTGTTCCCGATCGGGGCGGAGGCGCTCGTGCTCGTGGCGGCGCTCCCGCGCGAACGGCGCCGCTCGGCCCTCGTCGCGACCGGTGGGGTCGCGCTCGCGGGCCTCGCGCTGCTCCCGCTCGCGATCCACCAGGAGGGGACCGGCCGTGGCAACGCGTTCACGAACCTCCCCGTGCTCGAGCGCGGCGCCTCGGCGACCGTCAAGCTCCTTGCCGGCGAGGGCCCCTCCACCTCGGGAGAGTGGACGGCGATGCCGGTCCTCTCCCGCGTCGGTGGCATCGTGGCGCTCGCTGCCTGCGCGTTCGCGATCGCAATGCTCGTTCGGCGGGGCAGCCCGGCCGAACGACTCGGGACGTTGGCGGTCGGCGCCGTCGCCGGCCTGTCGTTCGCTACGCCGCTGGCGCTGGCGCTGGCGGGCCTCGACTACGTGGAGCCGCGCAACCTGATCGGCTCGCTCGTGCCGCTTCTTGTGCTTGTCGCGGCCGGCCTCGACGTCGCCATGCGGCGCGGCGGCCTCCGAGGGGCCTGGGCGCGTGGGGCGCCGGCGACCGCGGCGATCGGCCTTTCCGTGGCCCTCCTCGTCGCGACGGCGGCGAACCCGCGCCTCCAGCGCGACGACTGGCGCGGGCTGAGCGGTCTGCTGGCGCGGGCGGGTCGCATCGGCGTGATCCTCACGCAGCCGCCGAGCGCGGGCAAGCCGCTGCGCTACTACTTCGGGCATCCGCTCGTTGCGCTTCGGGCGAGGGAGTTCCCGTTCGGCGTGCGCGCTCGCACCATCGTCACCCTGAGCCGGAACCCTCCTGCGCCCCTCCCCGATAGTCCGTTCCGGCTCGCCTCGGTCACCGAGACGGCTCAGGGGTGGCGCGTCGCCACCTACCGGGCCCGATTGCCCCGGAGGGTGGATACGGCCGAGCTCGCAATCCTCGACCCGCTCGGCGGCAACGCGCTCGCCCGCGTCGATACGGCCCGCCGAGTGCAGTCGCGGCCGGCGCGCGGGAGACTCGCGTCGATCCGGGTCGACCGCTCCTAGAAGGCGTCGGGCTCGGGCCGGGTGGCCCAGAGGTCGCCGTCGGCGACCTCGAGGAGGTTGTCGGCCGGATCGCGGAAGTAGAACGACTTGCGCCCGCCCTTCCACTCGTGCTCGTGCGTGATCTCGGCGACGCTCGCGACGTGCCGGAGCCATGCCTCGTAGGTGTCCGGGGGCACCGTGAAGCAGACGTGTCCCGGCCCAGTGCTTCCGTGGTCCGCGATCGGGCCCTCGCGGTCGGCGAGCCGCTCGCGAACGAAGAGCAGAACCACGGCCTCCCCAAGGCGGTAGGCGGCGCCATCCGGCCAGGCGGCGACCCGCTCGAGCCCCATGGCGCCTCCGTACATCTCCGTCATCGCCTGCTCGTCGGCGGCGTCGTGATAGAGCGCCACCTCGAGGAGACCGCTGAGCTTCATGCGGTCGCCTGATCGCCCGCGCCAACCGACGCGGTCGCCGCCGCCGTGGATCGGGCCTTGGTGGCGTCGTGCTCCTGGTTTCGCCGGTGGAAGAAGGCGCCGAAGGAGCCCGCGAGGGTCGCCACGACGAAGATCGCGTAGATGTCGAACAGCAGCTCCAGCAGCTTGATCGGGTCGGTTACCGGGCTCGCCACCGACGAGGCGGTGAGGATCTGCGACATCGCGAACAGGAAGGCGTCGAAGAGGTCGTGGATCTGGGTCCCCGCGGCATGCCGCTCCGCGAAGTAGACGATCAGCGTCGAGACGACGCCCACGATGATCGTGACCACCGTGATCGTGACCAGCCGACCCCGCAGGTAGGCATGGGTGTCGGTGGTGCCGCGGACCACGGCGATCGCCTCGCGGCCGGCGTGCTGGAGGTGGCGGTGGGGCGCGGCTGCCACGCGCCGAATGTTGAACACGCCGCCGGTCGCCAGGCGGCGTGAACTAAATTGAGTCGCGATGGCTTCCGGCAACGACGAGAACCCCAAGACCTCGCGGGGCGGCGAGGGAATCGAGCTCGCCGCCTCCAAGACCGGCCTCGGCGCTCGTCTCGATCGCGGCGCTTGGGCGGCCCTCAGCCAGCCTCAGGATGGAGGCTGGTCGTGGTCGAGGGCGATCGTCACGATCGTCGCGGCGATGGCCTGCGCGGTCATCATCTATCTGACGGTCTATCCCGAGCCGGCCTTCATCGTCGCTCTCGCGGTCGTCTACGTCGTCCTCGTCTTCCGCGCGAGGACCATCCCCCTCCGGTACGGCGGGTCGGCGGGCGGGTGAACGTCCTCGTCGCCGGGGCGAGCGGCGTGATCGGTCGCCCGGTCGTCCGAGCCCTCGTCGCCGCCGGCCACGAGGTGAGCGGCACGACGCGCTCCGAGGCCCGGGCCCGGGACGTCGAGGCCGACGGAGCGAGACCGGTCGTCTGCGACGCGCTCGACGCGGATGCGCTCGCGACCGCCGTGGTCGAGGCGGCGCCGGAGGTGGTCGTGCACGAGCTGACCGCCCTGCCGAAGGAGCTCGATCCGCGCAAGAAGGGGATCTACGCCGCCACGAGCCGGCTGCGTCGCGAGGGCACGGCGAACCTGGTTGCCGCATCAAGAGCGGCGGGCGCGCGGGGGTTGGTCGCCCAGAGCATCGCCTTCATCTACCTGCCCGCGGGCGGCTGGGTGAAGGGGGAGGACGACCCGGTCATGCGCGATGCGCCGGGTGAGTTCGGCGACGCGGTGGCGGCCACGCTCGACCTCGAGCGGCAGGTCCTCGAGGCGGATGGGCTCGAGGGCCTCGTGCTGAGGTACGGGTTCTTCTACGGCCCCGGCAGCTCCTACGCCGGCGATGGCTACCAGGCCGGCGAGGTCCGCCGTCGCCGCTTTCCGATCGTCGGCAAGGGGACCGGGACATTCTCGTACATCCACGTCGACGATGCTGCCGCCGCGACCGCGCTCGCCGTCGAGCGGGGCGCGCCCGGCGTCTACAACGTCGTCGACGACGAGCCGGCGCCGCTCCGCGAATGGCTTCCCGTCTACGCCGAGGCCCTTGGAGCGAAGCGGCCCTTCCGGGTTCCGGCCTGGCTCGCACGACTCATCGCCGGCCCCGCCGCCGCCTCGATGGCCACCGACCTGCGAGGTGCGTCGAACGCGAAGGCGAAGCGCGAGCTCGGCTGGCGGCTTCGCTACCCGAGCTGGCGCCAGGGCTTTGCAGAGATTCGGTGAGAGTGCGCTGGGCGCTCCTCCAGCACGTGCCCCACGAGGGGCCGGGGCTGATCGAAGTGGCGGCGGCGGAGGCGGGCATCGACCTGGTGCCGTCCCGGGCGTGGCGAGGAGATCCCATCCCGGAGGCCGGCGGGATCGGCGGCGTCGTCGCGATGGGTGGCCCGATGAGCGTCAACGACGCGGCCGAGCATGCGTGGCTCGAGCCCGAGATCGAGCTGCTTAGCGATGCTCTCGATCGGGAGCTGCCCGTGCTCGGCGTTTGCCTCGGCGCCCAACTCATGGCGCGCGCCCTGGGTTGCGAGGTGCGTGCGGCGAACCTCGAGGAGGTCGGCGCCGGCCCGGTTGAGTTGACCGAGGCGGCGCGCGACGATCCGCTCCTCGGCCCCTGCGGTTCGCGCATCATGGCCTTCCACTGGCACGGCGAGACGTTCGACCTTCCGGCCGGTCGAGCGACGCTCGCGAGGACTCCGCGGTGCGCCAACCAGGCGTTTCGCGCCGGCGAGCGCGCATGGGCGCTTCAGTTCCACGTGGAGGTCGACGCTCGGCTCGCGGCGGCATGGCGGCCGCTCCTGCCGCCCTCCGTCGGGCTCGGCGAGGCCGTCGGCCGCGAGCTCGGCCGCGAGGGCGCGCCGGTGGTGCGCCGGTTCTTCGAGCTCGCCGCGGGCAAGTAGTGTTCGCGCTCCCAACCCCACACGCGAAGGAGATTTGAGGATGCCGTTCGAAGTCCCCGACCTGCCCTACGACTACGCCGCCCTCGAGCCCCACATCGACGAGGCGACGATGCGGGTCCACCACGACAAGCACCACCAGGCCTACGTCGACAAGGCGAATGCCGCGCTCGAGGGGACCGAGTGGGCCGACGCGGACGTCGACGACGTCCTTCGCGCGCTCGACCAGCTTCCAGCCGACAAGCACATGCCCGTGCGCAACAACGCCGGCGGCCACTCCAACCACACCTTCTTCTGGCAGATCATGAGCCCCGACGGCGGAGGCGAGCCGGGCGGCGACCTCGCGTCCGCGATCGACGAGAAGTTCGGCTCCTTCGACGCCTTCAAGGACGAGTTCAAGAACGCCGGCGTCAACCGGTTCGGCTCCGGCTGGGCCTGGCTCGTGCACGACGGTTCCGGGCTGGCCGTGGTTTCGACCGCCAACCAGGACTCACCGGTCTCCGACGGCCAGACGCCGCTGCTTGGCGTCGACGTCTGGGAGCACGCCTACTACCTGAAGTACCAGAACAAGCGCCCGGACTACATCGACGCATGGTGGAACGTCGTCAATTGGGACGAGGTCGCGAGCCGGCTCGACGGCGCCGGGTAGGTCCCTTTGAACCCCGGCGCACCCAGCCGGGTATGAGAGGCAGTGAGGGGAAGGCGAATCAAGCTCGGCGCCGCCCTCGCGGCGACCCTCGTGCTCGCGCTCGGCGGCGCCTATGCCCTCGCCGATGACGTGATCTCGACGGCCCCCGTGGGCCTCAGCTACAGCCAGTCCACCTTCACGATCACCGGCGGCCAGGTCGCCCAGTTCTCCAACACGCAGGGCCTGCCGCACAGCGTCACCGCGAACGACACCAAGACGCTCGGGGGCTCGGCCCTCTTCGAGAGCGCGACGATCTCGAGCGGCAGCGCCACGGTCAAGGGCGCCCAGTACCTGGCCCCGGGCGACTACGCGTTCCACTGCGCCGTCCATGGCTCGATCATGTCGGCCGCGTTGCACGTGGCGGGCGGGACGCCGGTCGCCCGCCCGCGGCTCGCGCTCGCGATCGACAGCGGGAAGCTGGGGAAGGTGCGGAAGACCGGCAAGCTGAGGACGACGGTGTCGGACGCGGGGTCCGACGCGAGCGGCGTCGCGCTCACCGCCAAGCTCGGGCGGAAGACGATCGCGAGCGTGAAGGGCCTGAAGATTGCAGCGGGAGACAGTCGGCCGGTCGCGCTCCGGTTGTCGGATGCTGGTCGGAAGGCGATCAAGGGGAAGGATCAGGCGACGATCAAGCTCAGTGGGACCGTCGACTTCGGGCAGCCCGCCACGACCAAGCGGACCCTCGAATAGCCGTCCTGCCCCGTGCTCGTCCTGCCGGTGAAGGGCAGGACGAACCGGCGCATAAGCAGGGAGCCGTTGGTACGGTCGCGCCGGATGGGGGCTCGTAGGGAGAGTCGGCGCGGGTTTCGTCGCCCGCTCAGGGCGGGGTTCGTCGTCGCCGGAGCCCTCGCGCTGCCCGCCGCGGCGGCCGCGCACATCGAGCGCCCCGCGTACTGGCCGGACCCGAGGCCGGACCGCGCGGTGCATCCGGCGGCCGGCGGCAAGGTGCCGAAGGCGCGCTCGCTCGCGTCCGCCCTCGACCGCTCGGCGACCGGCGAAACACGCGTCGTCTGCAAGCGCGACTCGCTCCATCGCTCCATCGCCGCCATCCATGAGGTTCGCGCTAACGGCTACCGCCTGAGGCCCACGCAGCGGAAGCGTCACCTCGGGGCGAGGAAGGCGCACAAGCTCACCGCCCTCAACCGCGCCTTCGCGAAGCGCTGCGCCTACCGCCAGATCCAGCCTGCCGTCCTCGACTCTCACAACAACGACCGGATCGTGGTCATGCCGGGGGTCTACACGGAGCCGCATTCACGCAAGCAGCCCACCTTCGACAAGCGATGCGCGAAGTACCTCACCGACACCGACTTCGGCGGCGGCGGGCCGATCGGGCTCTCCTACCGCTACCAGTGGAACTGTCCCAACGACCAGTCCCTGGTCAACGTCCTCGGCCGCAAGCCCGGGGGGAAGGCGCCGCCTCCGCTCGAGGACCGGCACGGCATCCCGGACCTCGGGCCCTGCGTTCGCTGCAACCTCCAGTTGGAGGGCTCCGGCCCGCGTCCCGAGGACGTGGTGATCGACTCCGGGCGCGCCGCGGCCGGCAACGGCGGGCCGAGCGCTGTGGGATCGAAGAAGGACGTCGCGCTCAAGGTCGACCGTGCCGACGGCTTCGTGCTGCGCGACATGACCCTGCGCCATGCGAAGGAGCACGACCTCTACGTGCTCGAGACGGACGGCTATCTGCTCGACCGGGTGAAGTTCTTCTACGCCGGCGAGTACGGGCATCTGACGTTCGCCTCGGATCACGGGCTGACGGCGAACTGCGAAGGAGTCGGCAACGGCGACTCGGCCGTGTACCCCGGCGGCGCGCCCGAGACCGACGACGACACCGCGCCCAACGCGCCTGACCCCCGCGACACGAGCTTCTATCCCCGCGCGCGCCTGAACCAGAAGATCACGCGCTGTGACCTTCACCACAACGCCCTCGGCTACTCGGGGACGATGGGTAACGCGACCCACCTCGTCCACAACAACATCTACGGCAATACCACCGGCGTGTCCACCGACAGCTTCTTCGCCGGGGGCCACCCGGGCTTCCCGCAGAGCGGCGCGGTGTTCGAGAAGAACAACATCTACTCGAACAACTTCAACGACTACGCCGACCAGCCGGCGCGAACCCGGGTGGAGCCCCAGGTGCCGGTCCCGATCGGGAGCGGGATCCAGATCGCGGGTGGCAACGCCAACGTCGTCCGCGACAACCGAATGTGGAACAACCACCGTGCGGCCGTCCGCCTGCTCGCGGTCCCCGACGCGATCTCCTGCGCACCCGGAACGCAGACCTGCACCATCACCAACCCCAGCTCGGACTCCTTCGACAACCTCTTCTACGACAACGTGCTAGGCCGCTCTCCCTCGGGCCGCAAACAGCTCAACGGCGTCGACTTCTGGTGGGACGGTTTCCCGACCAACACCGGCAACTGCTGGTTCAACAACATCGGCCCCGACGGCACGAACGCGAGCTGGAGCGGGGACCCGCAGCGCTCCGGTGCGAACCAGGCCAAGCCCGGCTTCCTTCCGGAGAACTGCTCGTCGCCCCTGAACGTCGGTATCGGCGACCCCTCGAAAGAGGCGATGCTCGTTTACTGCGCCACGGCGGCGATCGGGGACCCGGGGTGCGACTGGTTCGTGCCGCCGCCGAAGCCCAAGACGAAGGCGGCGCGCGCCTACGCGAGAGCCGACCGCCGACGTTCGCGCGAGGTCATGCGCGGCGGGCCGCTCGCCGCGCCCGCCTGCGGGCTCGTCGGCGACACGCTGAGCTGCGCCGCCTTCGCGACCCGGCCATGAGCTGGGGAGGCGACGTTGCGGCACGCGTCCCGGTCGCGACGCCGGGCGGCGGCCTCGCAGGCCTCGCCGCCAAGACCAGGCTGGCCTTGAGCGCGGCCGCTGTGTTCGCGTGCACGCTTCTCGCCGCGGCCTCCTTCACCGCCCCCACTCTCGTCGGCGACATCGCCACGCGATCCGCGCTGGCGACGATGCGCCTGGCGACGGCGACCTGCGCCGATTGGCGGGAGGCGGGCAGCGCGCGCCGCGACGCTCTGGTGGGCGCGCTGACGGTGGCCGCGACCGCTCCGGATCCCGAGAGCCCGGGGGCGACTCTCGACCGGGCCGCCGCCTCCGCACAGCTCTCGCGGGCATGCTCGACCAGGCTCTCGCGCTCGTTCCTCCTCTTCGAGGTGTACAACCGCGCGGCGTCGTTCTCACCCGCCGCCGCCGGCGCGGCGCCGGCGCTCGGGGGCTTCGGAAACGGCCCCCACGACTGAGGCGGCGAGGCGCTCGCCCGCTCCTTAACGCTAACTCAAAGAGGAGCGGGAATAAAGCCCATGAAATGGGCGTTTGCAGCCACGGTTGTGCTTTGACAGCACTCCGGACCGGGTGCTAATTTCGCGCGCGCGCCTTGGTTTGGCGCGCGGGTACGGGATGGCCGAGAGCGGAGCAGATTGAGCAAACCTGCCGGTGTCGGGAGGGTGGTCGCGATTGTCGCGCTCGTCGCGGCGCTCGTCGCGCTGGGCTTCGTCATCTTCAGCGGTGGTCCCTCCTACGAGGTCACGGCCGAGTTCCAGAACGCATCTCAGCTCGTCACGGGCAACCAGGTCGTGGTGGGCGGGGTGCCCGTCGGCTCGGTCGAGAGCATCGACCTCGGGCCGCACGGGCAGGCGCTCGTCAAGTTCTCGATCGACGAGTCCGACTACCAGCCGCTCAAGGTCGGCACCACCGCGCAGATTCGCGAGACGTCCCTCTCGTCGGTCGCCGGGCGCCAGATCCAGCTCACCCTGCCGCCGTCCAACTCCTCGGCGCAAGACATCCCCAGCGGGGGCGAGATCCCTCTCTCGGCCACGGTCTCCGAGGTCGACATCGACCAGATCTTCAACACCCTCTCGCCCAAGACCATCAACGACTTCAAGCACGTCGTCCAGGGCTTCGACATCTCGTACGAGGGCTCGGCGAAGCAGGCCAATCAGGGGTTCAAGTACTTCAACCCCCTGCTCTCCACGTCGCGCCGGGTGTTCGGTGAGCTGACGCGGGACACGCCGACCTTCGAACGGCTCCTCGTCGACACGTCCTCGCTCTCCGGCGCGCTCGCCCAGCGGGCGCCGGACCTCACCCTCCTCGTCCACAACCTCGACCTGACGATGAACGCGCTCGCTTCCCAGCGCACGGCCCTGGCCGCTTCGATCCGGAAGCTGCCGGGCTTCATGCGCGAGGCGAACACGACGTTCGTCAATCTCCGCGCCGCGCTCGACGACCTCGATCCCCTCGTCTCGGCGTCGAAGCCGGTGGCCGACCGCCTGCGCCCGTTCTTCCACCTGCTTCGCGGCACGGCCCGTGACGCGGTGCCGACGATCACGGACCTCCAGCACATCGTGAAGCGGCCCGGCAAGCAGAACGACCTCATCGAGCTGACGCGCGACGCGATCCCGCTCGCGAAGGTGGCGGTCGGCAGCGGGTCACCGAGCTGTGGCTCCAACCCGAGCGCCGACTACGGTCAGGCCGCGGACAACAACTTCACGCAGGGCGCGTTCGGCGAGTCGGTGTGCGCCCTGCGCAACGGCCTGCCGATCGCGGCGTTCCTCCGCCCGTACTCGCCCGAGGTCAAGTCGTGGTTCAACACCTTCGGCACGGCTGGCGTCACGGACGCCACGGGCGGCATCGGCCGCATCTCGGTCACGCTCAACGCCTTCTCGCCCTCGGCCGGCGGGCTCCCGATCATCGGCCCCGGCACCGTGCTCGATCCATCGCAGCTCCTCGCGGGGCTCGACACGGGCAACGCGCGGCGCTGCCCCGGTGGCCTCGAGCGGACGGCGGAAGACGGCTCGAACCCGTTCCTGGACCACGGCGCCGTCGTCGGCGGCTCGAGCTTCTGCCTCCCCAACTCGACGGGCCCGGTGGGCCCATGAGGCGCCTCACGCTCATGGCCGCTCTCGCGCTCCTGCTGGCGGTGGCGTGGCTCGTGACGGGCTCGGCGGGCGCGGACGACAGCCACACGTACAAGATCGAGATGTACAACGCCTTCGGGATCGTCAACGGCTCCGACGTGCGCGTCGGCGGGGTGAACGCCGGCTCGGTCTCGAGCCTCGACGTCAACGCGCAGAAGCGGGCGGTCGCCACCGTCGAGCTGACCGGGCCCCTCTCGGTGCTCGGCAGGGACACCCGCTGCGCCTCCGAGCCCCAGTCGCTGATCGCGGAGTACTTCATCAACTGCACGCCGAAGGGGCCGCCGCTCCCCAACGGAGGCGAGATCCCGGCGAGCCACGTGCGGTTGACGGTGCAGGCCGATCTGGTGGCGAACTCGCTGCGGACGTCCTACCGCGACCGCCTCACGATGCTCATCAACGAGTTCGGCACGGGTCTCGCGGGCAACGCCCACTCGCTGAACCAGGCGATCCGCCTCGGGTCGCCCGCGCTCTCCAACCTCCGCAAGGTCCTCGACATCCTCGGCAGGCAGGCGGCGACGATCAGGAACCTGAACGCCGACTCCGACGAGATCATCGGCCAGCTCGCGGACAACCGGGCGAACGTCGTCAAGTTCATCCAGACCGCCGGCCGCACGGCCGCGATCTCGGCCACCCGCCGCGACGACCTCTCGGTGGACTTCAATCGCCTCGACGACTTCCTCCACGAGCTCGGGCCGACCGTGGAGCAGCTCGGCGCCACCGCGCGCCAGTCGACGCCTCTCCTCCGCGACCTCCATGCCGCCGCCCCGGGCCTCAACACGCTGGCGGCCACCCTGCCGGCGTTCAATCGCGCTTCGGGGCGCTCGCTCACCGCCCTCGGCCGCGCGGCCGTGCCGGGCCGCAAGGCGCTCAGGCAGGGACGCGACGAGATCCAGCTGCTCGGCCAGGCGGGGAAGAGCGCGTATCCCGTCGGCGACGTCCTCGCCAAGTTCCTCCTCGACCTCGATTCGCCCAGCCGCGCGGTGAACGTCGATATGCGGGCCGCGAACACGTGCGCGCCCGGGACGACGAGCCCGAAGACCAAGCCCTGCTACTCGACCGGCCGCAAGGCCCCGACCGGCTATGACGGCTACGAGAACCTGCTCAACTGGCTCTACTACCTCTCGGGGTCGACGAACCAGTTCGACCAGATCGGGCATGCGACTCGGATCTCGCTCTACGGGGCGCCCGGCCTCGACGCCTGCGGCAACTTCACCACCGGCTACAACGCGAACACTGGGGTGACGGGGGTGCCGGCCGTCGGTGGCGGGCTGACGACGCAGCTCACGAAGACGGCGCCGTGCGTCGACTGGCTCGGGCCGAACCAGCCGGGCATCAACGAGAGCCTCAACCTGCCGCCATATGACCCGTCGGTTTGCCCGAACGGCACGGCTCCGGCGGCGGCCCTCAAGTACTGCAACCCCGCCGGGCCGAAGCAGAGCGGAACCTCGACGAAGGCGCTGAAGGCCGCCGCGAAGGCGGCCGGCGGCTCGGGCACTCGCTCGGGTCCCGGCGGCGCGGCGGGACAGGTCACCCCGTCCGGCGGCGGCGGCGGCGGTGGTGGTGGCGGCGGCAACGGCGGCGGCGGCGGTGGCGCGAGCGGCGGCGGGGGCGGTGGCCTCCCGCCCGTGCACGGCCTTCCCCCGGGGCTCCTCCCGAATACCCAGCGCGCCCTGCGTCGCCTCGAGCACATTCTCGGGCTGCCGCCGGGGACGGGACTCGGAGGCGCGCTCGGCGGCGGCGGCCTGGGCGGCCTCGGCGGGCCGAACGGTCTCGGCGGCGTCCTCGGCGGCCAGCCCAAGGCGCGCAAGGGCGGCGGGCCGGCCGCGCCCTCGCCGCAGGGCCTGCAGGGAGCGACGCAGAACCTTCTCGACTACCTGCTCGGGGACGGAGGCGTTTAGCGGTGCCTCCGGCAAATCCCGCACCCAATTGGGCGGCCCCGAGTGACCGCCATGCTTCGTCCTCAGTCGCCCGCATGGCGCTGCCATGCGGGCTCCCTGCGTCCTCGCATGCCGGCCATCGGACCTCGCCCAATCGGGCACGGGCTTACCGGAGGCACCGCTGATGCGCCGTCGCGGCAGCGGCCCGCTCCAGTCGATCGCTTCGTCGCCGACGATGGTCGGGGCCATCACGACGCTGATCATCGTCGTGGCGGTGTTCCTCGCCTACAACGCCAACAGCGGCCTTCCGTTCGTGCCCGTCTATCGCGTCTCGGTCGTGGTGCCGAACGCGGCGCGGCTCACCCATGACAACGAGGTTCGCATCGGCGGCACGCGGGTCGGCGTCGTCGAGTCCATCGACCCGGTCGAGACGACGCCGGAAGGCGTTCCGGTTACCGATCGCTCCGCGGCCGCCGAGAGCCCCGGCAACAACACCTGCTGTGTCGCGGCCGAGATGACCCTGAAGCTCGACAAGTCGGCATCGCCGATCCCGAAGGACTCGATCTTCCGGGTCCGCTACAAGTCGACCTTCGGCCTGAAGTACGTGGAGATCGTCCGCGGCACCGGCGACCCGGCACCGGAGGGCTTCGTCTTCAACGGCCTCGACGACAGCGGCGACTGCCCGCTGCCGACGGACCTCGCGACGTTCTCGGAGACCGAGCCGAAGTCCTCGAAGGACGGCTGCTTCCAGCGCCAGACCGAGTTCGACGCGATCGCCAACACCTTCGACCAGAGGACGCGCGAGGCCGGTCGCCAGGACCTGATCGGCTACGGAAGCGCGTTCGCGGGGCGCGGGGCGTCGCTGAACGAGGCGATCGACCGGCTCGGGCCCCTGTTCCGCAACATGAAGCCGGTCGCGAAGCTCCTCGCCGATCCCTCGACCCAGCTCGAGCGGTTCATCACCTCGCTGGGGAGGACGGCGAGCATCGTCGCGCCGGTCGCGGCGCAGAACTCCGACACCTTCACCCAGGCGGCCATCGCATTCGACGCGATCTCCGCCGACCCCGCGGCGCTTCAGGGGACGATCTCCGAGGCGCGGCCGCTACTCGAGCAGGGCCCGGCCGAGCTGCGCCGGGCGCGCCCGTTCCTCGCCGACTTCGCCGAGCTCAACCGCAGGCTGCGCCCGGGCGTGAACCAGCTCCGCCTGGCGCTGCCGAGCCTGACGAGCGCGATCCGGATCGGCACGCCGGTCCTCGCGTCGAGCGTCGGTACGGCGGGCAAGCTGCGCCGGGTCTTCGCGCAGCTCCTGAAGACCGTTCGCCAGCCGTCGACCAAGATCACGCTCCAGCGCCTCCGGGACACCTTCGACGAGGCGAAGCCGCTCGTCAACTGGGTCGTGCCGGCGCAGAACGTCTGCAACTACTGGAACTACTTCTTCGGCTACTTCGGGAACGCGCTCTCCGACCGCGACCAGGTCGGCTACACGTTCCGGCAGCTCGCGATCAACGCGCCGTTGGGCTCGTCGACGATCTCGCTGCCGGTGATCGGCGACGTGACGATCCCGGGCCAGGCGCAGGCCGGCCTCGGCGGGTACTCCGGAATCCAGTCGAACGGGATCGCCGGCGCCCTGTCGCCGAACGCGGGCAAGTTCGACCCGTTCTCGACGCCGATCACCCAGGGCCACCCGTACGGCCCCACCGGCCAGCACAACGCGGACTGCCAGGCCGGCCAGTCGGGCTACTTCTTCGGCGACCTGCGGCTCCCGGGCCAGGCGGCGAACAATCCCGCCGAGGGGCTCCCCGACCTGCCGGGCAGCCGCGGTCCGACGACCGTGTTCACGAAGCGCGACGGCACACGCATCCTCAAGGACACCCGCATCGCGTCCCATCAGCTGAGCGGGAAGGACCGATGAGCGGGCGCGCTCGCCACAAGCTCCCGAACTGGGCCGTCGGCCTGATCCTCATCGTGGTGATCGGGATCGCGTCGTTCCTCGCCTACACGAAGACCCTGCCCTGGTCGCACGAGTACACGATCAAGGCGGTCTTCTCGACCTCGCAGAACATCAACGTCAACTCCCCGGTGCGCATCGCAGGCGTGAACGTCGGAAAGGTCACCGACGTCGAGCACCTGAGCGCGCAGGGCTCCGACCTCACCGCCGCCACCGGAAAGGCGAGCCCGCCGACCGACGGGCCGCCCGGCCAGCAGGCGGCGGTGGTGACGATGGAGATCTCCGGCGCAGGGCTCCCGATCCGCCAGGACGCCACGATGGCGCTGCGCCCGCGCCTCTTCCTGGAGGGCAACCTGTTCGTCGACGTCCATCCCGGCTCGCCCGAGGCGCCGGAGGTTCCCGACGGCGGCACGATCCCCGAGAGCCAGACGTCGGTGTCGGTGCAGCTCGACGAGGTCTTCTCGAGCCTCCAGTCGGACGTCCGCAACAACCTCCAGATCCTTCTCCACTCGCTCGGCGACGCGTTCATCAAGTACGGCGGCGCGGCCGGGCTCAACGAGGTCTACCGCACCTCGCCGGGCGCCTTCAAGAACACCTCCCTCGTCAACGAGGCGTTCCTCGGCACCGAGCCTCACGACCTCTCGAACCTCGTGCGCAACCTCGACTCCACGGTCCGGGCGCTCGACGCGAACAAGTCGCAGCTTCAGGGCCTGATCACGAACTTCCGCACCGTCACCGGCTCCCTTGCCGCACAGGACGTCGCGCTCGCCCGCGCCGTCTCGCTGGTCCCCTCGACGCTCGACGCAGCGCACCCCGCGTTCGCCGCTCTCAACGCGTCGTTCCCGGCCGTCCGGGCGTTCGCGCGCGAGGCGCTGCCGGGAGTCCGCACGACGCCGGCGGCGCTCGACGCGTCGATCCCGCTGCTCCATCAGGTGCGCGGCCTCGTGTCGAAGCCTGAGCTCCGCGGCCTCGTCCACCAGCTGCGTCCCGCGATTCCCGACCTGACGAGGCTCACGCAGCGGACGATCCCGTTCCTGCACAAGGCGCGCGCGCTCTCGAGCTGCTCGAACGAGGTGCTGATCCCGTTCCTGAACAGCAGCCTGCCGGATCCCGACGGTGACGCGGCGAACGCCGGCCTCTCCAACTCGAAGGTCTTCCCGCAGATGGCCTACGCGTCGGCCGGCCTCGGAGGAATCAGCCGCTCCGGCGACGGCAACGGACGCCCGTCCCGGGTCATGGGCCTCAGTGGTCCGAACATCCTGACCATCCCCAACACCGAGCTCGGGCAGACCGAGTTCGGCACCACGGCCCTGCCGATCCTCGGAGCCCGCCCCGCGATCGAGTCGTCGCTCAAGGGACCGTTCCGTCCCGACGCGCCCTGCGAGCGCCAGCAGCCCCCGAACCTCGATTCCGGGGCGGCAGGGGCGCCGCCGCAGCAGAGCTCGCAACCTCTGAGCGCGGCCGCGCAGGCGCTCGACAAGGCCGCGGTCTCCGCGCTCACGCAGCTCGGCAAGGCGGGCAACCTGCTCGAGGAGAGCTCCAAGGGCTCCAAGGGCTCAAAGAAGGGGCAGGAGCCGGCGGCGCCGACCGGCAAGGCGGAGGACCTGATCAAGGCCGGCCTCGCCGAGTGGAACCAGACCCTGAAGTCGCTGCGCGGGGGATCGGGGGGCTGATGGCCACCGCGATCCGCAAGAACCTGCGCAACTTCATCGCGATCGCCGTGCTGTTCCTGATCGCGATCGCGACGAGCTACTACATCGTCCAGCAGCAGCGGCTGCGAATCCCGCTCCTCGAGGCGCATCCCTTCACGCTCCACGCCGAGCTGCAGACGGCACAGGCGGTGGTGCCCGGTCAGGGACAGAGCATCGACGTCGCGGGCGTCAAGGTGGGCGACGTGGAGAGCGTCGAGCTAAAGAACGGCGTCGCCGACGTCACCTTCGGAATCGACCCCAAGTACGTGCCGATCTACCGGAACGCGACGGTCCTCCTGCGGCCCCGGACCGGCCTGGACGACATGTTCTTCCAGCTCGACCCGGGGACGAAGGACGCGGGCGAGATCCCGGATGGCGGGACGATCCCGCTGTCGAATACGGCGCCGGACGTCAACCTCGACGAGGTCCTGTCCGCGCTCGACGGCGACACCCGCGCGTACCTGCGGATCCTCCTCGACTCCGGCGGCGAGGGCCTCAAGGGCCAGTCCCAGAACCTCGGGAAGCTGCTCGGCGGCCTCGGTCCCATCAACAAGGACCTCGACCGGGTCAACACTCTCGTCGCCCAGCGGCGCCAGAACCTCGCGAACCTGATCCACAACCTGAGTGTGCTGACGGCCGACGTGGGCCGTCACTCGGGCGACGTGACGACCCTTGTCCGGGCCTCGAACTCGACCCTCGGCGCCATCGCCGGCCAGGATGCGAACGTGCAGCGCGCGGTGGCCGAGCTTCCGAGCGTGCTCGCGAAGACACGGGCCTCGCTCAACGCGACCACCCCGTTCGCCCAGCAGCTTGGGCCGACCTTCAACTCGCTGCGGCCGTTCGCCCGCCGCCTCCCGGAGCTCAACTCCTCGCTCATCGGCCTCTCCAACCGCGCAACGCCCGCGATCAAGAACCGGATCCGGCCGCTGGTCCGCGCTGCCCGGCCGGACATCTCGCCGCTTCGTCTCGCCGCGAACCGGTTCTCGACCGCGACGCCCCGGCTGACGGTGGCAACCAACGAGCTGAACCGGTTCCTGAACGAGGCCTCGTACAACCCCCACGGAGCGAACGCGCCCGGCGCCGCGGGCCGCGACGAGGGCTACCTCTACTGGCTCGCCTGGGCCTCGCACATCGGCGCGCTCACCTTCGCGACCCAGGACGCGCACGGCGCGGAATGGCGCGTGTACCTCACCGTCAGCTGCCAGAACCTGCGCGGCATCCTCGACTCAACGCCCGCGCCGGCGGACATCCTCGCCCCCCTCATCACCGGCTTCGACCGACTGCTCGGAACCCAATGCCCAATCGCGTGATCGCCTGATGCAAAAGCAAGCCCCGTCACTAGGCCGAATCGTCGTCGCCATCGGCTTCGCGCTGTCGTGCTTCGGGCTGATCCTGTTCCTGTGGGTGGCGTTCGGCGGCCCGGTTCCGCTGAAGCCCGAGAGCTACCGCATCACGGCGTACTTCCCGGAGGCGACGCAGCTCGCCCAGCAGTCCGACGTGCGAATAGGGGGTGTCTCGGTCGGGAAGGTGGAGTCGATCCAGCTCGCGCCGCCAGACGAGCGGGTCAACGGCAAGGACACCACAGAGGCCGTGATCGAGATCGACCCGCAGTACGCGCCGATCTCCGAGGACGCGAGGGCGATCCTGCGCCAGAAGACGCTCCTCGGCGAGACCTACATCGAGCTCACCTCGGGCACGGAGCCCGACGGCACGCCGAAGCCGGTGTCATTCGGCTCGGCGGCGACCGCCGCAAACGCGTCGACGACCGATGCGTCGAGCGTCAAGACGATCCCCGAGGGGGGGACGCTGGCGATCTCCCGCACCCAGGAGGCGACGCAGATCGACGAGATCTTCAACGCGCTCGACAAGGAGACCCGTGTGGCCTTCCAGCGGTGGATCCAGAACGCGGCGGTCGGCATCAGGGGCCGGGGCCTCGACCTGAACGACGCGTTCGGCAACCTCGGCCCGTTCGCGACCGATGCATCGCGCATCCTGCGCGTCCTTCACAGCCAGCAGTCCGCGGTGCAGGGGCTGGTGCGTGACACCGGCACCGTGTTCGACGCGCTGTCGGCTCAGGACGGCGAGCTCTCGCGGGCGATCACGGGCTCCGACACGACCTTCAAGGCGCTGGCCTCGGAGCACGAGGCGCTCCGCCAAGCGTTCCAGATATTCCCGACGTTCGAGCGCGAGAGCCGCCTCACCCTGGCCAGGCTCGACCGCTTCCGGGCGAACGCGCACCCGCTGGTTCGGAAGCTCCTGCCCGTGGCCAACGACGTCTCCCCGACCCTTCGCTCCGTCCGCCAGCTCTCCCCGCACCTGCGCTCCCTCTTCATCGACCTGAAGCCGCTGATCAGGGTGTCCGTGAAGGGACTGCCCGCGACGGCGAAGTTCCTCGGCGGCCTGCGGCCGGTGCTCGGCGCGTTGGACCCGTTCCTTGCCAACGTCGAGCCCGTGGTCAACTTCTTCCGCGCCTACAGGACAGACGTGACCAACTTCCTCTCGAACCCCGGCGTCGGCTTCGGCCAGGTGCCCCCGGTGCCCAACCAACCCGCCCCGGGCATGGCGCTGCGGATCCTCAGCTACTTCAGCCCGGAGACCCTCTCCATCTACCAGAACCGCCTCCCGACCAATCGCGGCAACGCCTACGGGCCGCCGAACTCGATCCTGGTGGAGGGCTCCGCGAAGAAGGGCATCTTCCCCAACTTCGACTGCAAGAACCTCAACTTCACCCCCGTCGCGGGACCGTCGGGTCCCGTCTCCGAGCACCCGCTGGTGGCGGGCCAGCGCAAGCCGGGGATCAACAACGGCAACCCGCCCGGAGTTGGGTTCGCGCCGTGCTTCATCCAGAAGAAGCTGGCCAACTTCGGCAACGGGCGCTACCCGCGGCTTTACGCGCAGCCTTAGGATCCCCCTCCCCACGAGGAGAGGAGAGCACTTGGCGTACTTCAAGGACGCGCAGGAGGTCTACGACGTCATCGGGAAGCTGTTCGTCGACATCGCCAACGACGAGGAGCTGGCGCCGAAGTTCCGCAAGGCGGACACGATCGTCCAGTACGACTACCGCGAGCCCACCTCGACGATCACCGTCCGCCTGCAGGAGGGCCAGCCGGGCGACGTCGACTTCGGCGAGACCGAGATGGAGCCCGAGGTGACAATGTCGATGGAGGCAGACACCGCGCACCGCTTCTGGCTCGGAGAGGTGAACGTGACGGTTGCCCTGGCGCGCGGGCAGATCAAGGCCAAGGGGCCGGTCGCGAAGATCCTGAAGCTCGTGCCGTTGACGAAGCCGATCTTCCCCCGCTACAAGGCCCAGCTCGAAGAGCAGGGTCGCCAGGATCTCCTCGGTTGACCTTCAAGGACTTCTACCAGTGGAAGTCCTCGACTCGGGTGATCGCCGGACTTGACCTCATCGGGTCGGCCGGCTTCGAGTTCACGAAGGAGGGTGCCTCGCGAGCCCTCCTCGTGACCGACGAGGTGATCCGCGGCACCGGGCTCGTGGACAAGGTCGAGGCGGGGCTCACGGACGGCGGGGTGGAGGTCGCGGGCGTCTTCGACGGGGTCCCGCAGGACTCGGACACCGAGGTCGTGGTGGCCTGCGCCGAGGCGGCGAAGGAGGCCGGCGCCGATGCCTTCATGGCAGTGGGCGGCGGCTCGGTCATGGACACGACGAAGGCCGCCAACATCGTCTTCACGCACGGGGGCTCGGTGCGCGACTACGAGGGCATGATGCTCCTGCCGAGAGCCGCGGACGGCATGGGGCCGCCGCTGCCGCTGGCGCCCCTGGCGGCGATCCCGACGACCGCTGGGACGGGCTCGGAGGCAAGCGCCGCCGCGGTCGTCAAGGACCGCTCGGAGAATCTGAAGGTCGAGATCATCGACCTCGGCCTGTTCCCCGACCTCGCGATCCTCGACCCGGCGTCGACGGAGACCCTCCCGGCCGCCATCGCGGCGGCCACCGGCATGGACGCCCTGACCCATGCGATCGAGGGCTACGTCTCGAGCGAGTGGAACCCGCACGGCGACGCGACGTCGCTGCATGCGATCAGGCTGATACGCGAGAACCTCGAGCGCGCCGTCGCCGACACGTCCGACGTGGAGGCCCGCGGGAACATGCTCGTCGCAGCTGACCTGGCGATCCAGGCGAGCGGGTCGGGCGCGATCGGCATCACGCACTCGATGTCGCATCCGTGCGGCGGGCAGTACGGCGTGGCTCACGGCGTGGCGAACGCGATCAACCTTCCGTGGGTGATCGAGTACAACGCCGCCGGCGGCGAGGAGATCGCCGAGCGCTACCGCGACGTGGCGACGGAGATGGGCGTCGACGCCCGCGGCGACGGCGGGTCGGTCGGCTCCGCCCTCGCCGACGATGTGCGGGCGCTGGTCGGCCGGCTCGCTCTTCCCACGCGGCTTTCGGAGGTGGGCGTGCCCGAGGACGGCATTCCGGCGCTCGTGGAGGGAGCGATGGGAGACGGGTGCACGCTCGTCAACCCGCGCGAGCCCTCCGAGGAGGACTTCGCCGAGCTCTACCGGAGCGCGCTGTGAGCGCGAGGCTCCGAAAAGGAGCGGTCGCTCTGGCCGAGCGCGAACGAAAAGAGGGTCTGTGAGCGCGAGGCTCCGAAAAGGAGCGGTCGCTCTGGCCGAGCGCGAACGAAAAGAGGGTCTGTGAGCGCGAGGCTCCGAAAAGGAGCGGTCGCTCTGGCCGAGCGCGAACGAAAAGAGGGTCTCTGAGCGCCAAGGACGACGCGCAGGCCTGGGCCGAGACCGTCCGGTCGTACGGGGCGAAGCATGACCTCACCTACGACGAGGTCGGCGGCCTGAACCCGAAGGGAGGACCGGCCGCCCTGTGCCCGGGCGGCACCAACCGGCTCACCGGCCAGCTCGCGCCCGAATTCTGGGGCGCCTCCTGCGACGCCGACGAGCACGAGGCGGGCGGGCTCTTCTCGAAGGCGGTGCTGCCTGGCGCCGTGATCGTGAAGGCGCACGTCCCGGACCTCGCGAAGGTCATGCCGCCGTTCAACGTCGAGTCGATCGAGCGCCGGCCCGACGAGCTGGCGATCCAGCGGGTCGCGCGGAAGGTCGAGTTCGAGTCGATCGAGTTCAACAAGCGCTTTCTGGCGACGGTCCCGAAGGGGTACGACCCGATCGCCCTGCGGGAGACCTTCAGCCCCGGCTTCCTCGCGTGGGCGACCACGATCGACAACCCGGTCGACTTCGGGGTGATGGAGAAGCAGCTCTACCTGCACTGGCGGCTTGACGGGCGAAGCGAGGAGGAGCTCAAGGCAGCGCTCCAAAACGGCGGCCGGCTCTTCAAGCGGATCGTGAAGGAGGTCGACGAGTCGAACGTGCACATCTACGCGCCGGGCCCGTGGCACGCCGGGCTCGAGCCGTTCCCCGCGGACCCCGGAGGCCCGGTGCCGCCAACGCCGAGTGGGGCTGGCTAGGAGGGCAGGCACCGTCCGATCGGCTGGACCGTCCTCTTTTGACCACCTCCTGGGGGGTGAAAGCAGGACAAACCCGGCGCGCGCCGACGGGCAGCCCCATATGCTCCCCGCCTCGTTGACCTAGAAGTACGCCGCGGCGCCTTGGCCCGCGCGAAAGGAGCACGACGAAACCCATGGGACTTCTCGACGGCAAGGCGGCGATCATCACCGGGTCCGCGCGCGGCATCGGACGCGCGACGGCGGAGCTGTTCGTCAGCGAGGGCGCCAAGGTCCTGATCAACGACATCGACGCGGACGTGGCCGAGCAGGCGGCGGGCGAGATCCAGGGCGAGACCGCCGTTCACGCGGGCGACTTGACCACGGAGGGCGCCTGCGACGAGCTCGTGGCCAAGGCGCAGGAGGCGTTCGGCTCCGTCGACATCCTCGTCAACAACGCCGGTTACACCTGGGACGGCGTGGTCCATCGCATGACCGACGAGCAGTTCCAGGCGATGCTCGACATTCACACGATCGTCCCCTTCCGGATGATCCGCGCCGTCGCCCCCCAATGGCGCGACGCGGCGAAGGCCGAGTCGGGCGAGGGCAACGAGGTCTTCCGGAAGATCGTGAACATCACCTCGATCTCCGGCACGATGGGCAATTCCGGCCAGGCGAACTACTCGTCGGCCAAGGCGGGCGTCACCGGCCTCACGAAGACCATCGCCAAGGAGTGGGGCCAGTTCAAGATCAACTGCAACGCGGTCGCGTTCGGGTTCGTCGAGACGCGCCTGACCCAGGCGAAGGAGGCCGGTGAGAAGATCGAGGCGGGCGGCCACGAGGTCGAGCTCGGGATCCCGGAGCAGATGCGCCAAATGGCATCGTTCACGATCCCCCTCGGCCGCCCTGCGCAGCCCTCGGAGGCGGCGGGCCCGGTCCTGTTCCTCTGCTCGCCGCTCGCGAACTACGTCCACGGCCAGATCCTCAATGTGACCGGCGGGCAGTTCGTCGGAATGATGTCCTGAGCCGCTGAGGCGAGCTCTCGCAGCGCTAGCGCTCGCCGCCGCCCTCGCGGGCTGCGGAGCGGGCGCGGGCGAGCAGGAGACCACCGGCGCGACGTCTCACGCCGCCGGTGGGAACCGCCACCTCGTCGCCGCCGTCGGCGACTCGATCACAGCCGGATCGCCGCTGTGGGATCCGAACCCGGCCCTCCGATCGGAGCTCGGGGCGCGCCCGAATCCGAAGAGCCAGTACGAGTATTGGGCCCGGCGGGCCCTGGCGGAGGTGCGCTTCCGCAACTGCGGCATCCCGGGTGAGACGACGGCCGAGATCCGCGCTCGCCTGGCGCCCTGCGCCCGCGGCGCCGATGCGCTGATCGTTCAGGGCGGGGTGAACGACATCGCGCAGGCCCTCGGCAGCGGCCCGCAGGGCCGCGTCGTCGCCTCGGCCGCCGCCAACCTGGAGGCGATGGTCCGCCAGGGCAGGCGGCTGGGCCGGGCAGTGCTCCTCGCGAACCTACTCCCGTGGAACAACGGCCACCCGCGGGCTGACCCGGCGATCGCCGGTCTGAACCGGAGGATCAGGGAGATCGGCCGCCGCGAGCACGTGCCCGTGCTCGACTTCCACCACACCCTCGAGCGCCCGCCGGGCTCGGGCCTCATGCGCTCCGACTTGACGATCGAGGGCGATCACCCCTCGATCGCCGGCTACGCGCTGCTCGGCCAGCGCACGGTTGCGCCGGCGCTCAAGCGGGCCTTGGCCGGCGTTCCTCGGCGGGCGGCTCGCCCGCCTCTCCGGCGATAGCCGGCGGAGGCCACGGCCCGAACCAGTTGTCGCGCGCGCCGTCGACGGTGATCACGCAGCCCGACAGGAAGTCACCGGCCGGCGAGGCGAGGTAGGCGACCATCCACGCCATCTCCTCCGGCGTGCCCAGGCGCCCGAGCGGGATCGTTCGCGGGACATTCGCCGTCACCTCGGGCGGGTACTTGGTGCGCAGCGTCTCGGTATCGAACTGGCCCGCCGCGATCGCGACCAGGCGGATGCCGAACCGCGCCCATTCCACCGACAGCGTGCGCGTCATGTTCTCGACCGCTGCGCGCGCGGCGCCCGAGTGCACCATGCCCGGCATCCCGTTGTGGGGCGACAGCGTGACGTTCACGACCTTGCCGGCTCCCTGAGGCACGAAGGCCTTCGTTGCCGCGGCGTGCGTCATCTGCCAGGTGCCCTGCACGTTCAGCTCGATCACGGTCCTGAACCCCTTTGGGCTGATCACCTCGGCCGGGCTCAGGAACTGCCCGCCGGCGTTGTTGACCAAGACGTCGAGCCGGCCGTGCCGCTCGAGGATCCCCTCGACGAATGCATCGACCGCATCCGCGTCGCGGATGTCGAGCGCCTCGCTCTCAGCGGCACCGCCCTCGGCACCGATCGCCTCGACGGTCTCGGCGAGGGGCTCGGCTCGCCGTCCGCACCCGACAACCGTGGCGCCCAGGCGGGCGAGCTCCAGCGCCGTGGAGCGGCCGAGGCCCGAACCGGCCCCTGAGACAGCGCAGACCCGCCCCTCGAGCAGGCCCGGGGCGAAGATACGAGAGGGTGATGGGTCCGCCATTGCGGTGCCCACGATATCCCCGGCTCGCCCGCCCGGCTGCTCTACGCTGACTCGCCGGTGAAGGTCCACGCGGAGCCAAAGCCACTCGACGAGCCTCTCGAGGGGGGTCGCGACAACGCGACCGTCGTCGTCGAGCCGTTGAGGGCCGGGGAGGTTCAGGGGCCGCGCGCGTTCTTCGAGCGAGCCGGCGGCCGCTTCGAGACGCTGAAGACGATCGGCGTCGGGACCCCGCGCTCGCAGTACTGGTGGGTGCCCTGCCCCGCCTTCGTGATCCACCACCCGGGCGTCGGAGCGATCCTCGTCGACACGGGCCTTCACCCCTCGGTGTCGTCGGACCCGGCCGAGAACCTCGGGCGCCTGGTTGCCGGCTTCGGTCACCCGCGCCTCGGGCCGGGCGAGGACGTGCCCGCACAGCTACGCGCTCGCGGCCTCGAGCCCGGCGACATCAGGGTCGTGGTGATGACCCACCTGCACTTCGACCACGCCTCGGGGATGTCCGAGTTCCCGGGCTCCACCTTCATCGTCACCGCGGCGGAGTGGGAGGCGGCGACAACGGATGCCCGCCCGATCCTCCGCGGCTACAGGCCCGTGCACTACGACTATGTCTTCGACTACCGGACCGTGGCATTCGAGGGCGACAGCGTCGCCTCGTACGCGAGCTTCGGGGTCACCGTCGACCTCTTCGGCGACGGCAGCGTCCGCCTCGCGTCGACGCCGGGGCACTCGGCCGGCCACCAGAGCGTCATCTGCAAGCTCCGCGACCGCGACCTCGTGATCGCGGGCGACGCCATCTACACGTACGCCCAGCTCGAGGGCGCACCGGAGCCACCGCGGCCCCTCGATCGGCGGCTGTGGCGCCGCTCGCTCCAGGAGCTCAAGCTCTTCCACTCCCAGTACCCCCAGGCGGTCATCGTGCCCGGCCACGACCCCGAGCACTGGCCGACCCTCGAAAAGCGATACGAATAGGCCCATGCTCCACCTCGCAACCAGCTTCTACGAGCCGAACCACCTGACGTTCTACAACGTCATTCTCTTCGTCCACGTCTCCGCGGCGGTCATCGCGTTCGGAGGCACCTTCGGCTACGGAATCGTCGGCGCGATCCTCTCGCGGCCCGGCCAGGCGCGGAACGCGCCGTTCTGGCACCGCGTCCAGCACGAGCTCGGCAACAAGCTCATCACGCCGGGGGCGCTCGTGCTCCTCGTCGCCGGGATCTACCTGGCGGCGGCCGGCAACTTCGGCTTCGGCGACGTCTTCGTGACCATCGGGTTCATCATCGTCATCGCCCTGCTCGGCCTCGGCCACGCCTTCTTCGCCCCGACCGAGCTCCGCGCCGCGGCGGTGGCCGACCGCGACATCAAGGCGTCGGGCGACGGCGAGGTGACGCTCAGCGCCGAGTATCAGGCTCTCGCGAAGCGGCTTGCGGCGGTCGGCATGGCCTCCGGCCTTCTCATCCTCGCCGCCCTCTTCGTGATGGTCATCAAGCCGCTTTAGCCACGGCCGAGCGTTCCGCCGGGGGCCGTTACCGAGGCTGACCGGCGGGGAGGTTCGTCTCCGCCCGCGCGGCGACACCCTCGCGGAGCGCCTTCGCGACCCCGCGGCGGCCATTCTCGTCGAGCGCGACGTACATCTCGCGCACGCGGTCGAAGATCTGGTTCGCGGCCTCGAGCTGCTGCTCGCGGCTCGGGTTGGCGACGACGTCGAACGTGATCGGCTCGGCGTACTGCACGGTGACCTTCGGAAAGCGAAGCTTCCGCCACTTGCGGATACCAAGTGAGCCGTGGATCGCGACCGGCACGACCGGGACCCCCGATTCAAGCGCCATCCGGCCGACACCGGGCTTGGCGTCTCCGAGCCGCCCCGTGCGTGAACGGCCGCCCTCGGCGTAGATGAGGACGCAGCCGCCGCGCTCCAGGATCGAGTAGGTGGTCTTGAACGTCTCCTCGTCGTGGTGGCCGCGGCGGACCGGGAAGACGCCGCCGACGCGGAAGATGTACGTCAGGATCGTGTTCTTGCCGAAGAGCTGCGACTTCGCCATGAAGCGGATCCGGCGGCGAAGGTAGACGCCGGCGATGAAGTGGTCGAAGTTGGAGAAGTGGTTGGGCGCGAGGATCACCGGCCCGGTCTCCGGGACGTTGGTCGGCGCGATCGGCCAGGTGCGGTAGAAGGCGAGCGCGATCGGCGTCACGATGACGCGGACGAGGTCGTACACCCAGCCGGCGCCGTGGGTTCGGGCCCAGGCGTGGAAGCGGTCGAAGTACTCCGCCGGTCGGGGGTCCTTGTAGACCTGTGGCTTGATGTCGGCCATGGCGAGCGAGAGCCGTGGTTCGGCCCTGAGATTCCTAACCCCCGAGAAGCCGGGGGGTTACTCCCTATTCGTCGATCGCCCAGCCGCGCGAGCGCGCCAGCGCGCGGCGCCATCCGGCGAGGAGCGTCTCGGCCTCGTCGCGGCCCATCCGCGGCTCGTATCGAGCCGCCTCGCGCCAGCGCGATGCGACCTCCTCGAGCGTCCAGGTCCCGGCGCCGATGCCGGCCAGGTAGGCGGCGCCCTGCGCGGTGGTCTCGGCGACGTCGGGCACGATCACCGGCGCGCCGAGGACGTCGGCCTGGAACTGCATCAGCCAGCCGTTGAGCGCGGCGCCGCCGTCGGCTCGGAGCTCGGCGAGCTGCTCGCCCGACGCGCTCTCCTGCGCCCGCACCGCGTCGACCGTCTGGTAGGCGATCGCCTCGAGCGCCGCCCGCGCCAGATGAGCGCGGCCGGAGCCGCGCGTGAGGCCGACGATCGTCCCGCGCGCGTAGGGGTCCCAGTGCGGCGAGCCGAGGCCGGTGAGGGCCGGGACGAAGTACACGCCGTCGTTCCCCTCGAGCGAGGCCGCGAGCGCCTCGGTCTCAGCCGCCTCCTCGATGATCCCGAGGCCGTCGCGCAGCCATTGCACGGCGGCGCCGGTGACGAAGATCGACGCCTCGAGCGCGTAGTCGGCATGCTCGCCGAGGCCCCAGGCAACGGTCGCGAGCAGGCCCGCGCCTGGGTCCGCCGCCTCCGGGCCGGTGTTGAGCAGGACGAAGCTCCCGGTCCCGTAGGTGTTCTTCGCCATGCCCGGCTGGTGGCATGCCTGCCCGAAGAGGGCGGCTTGCTGGTCGCCGGCGACGCCCGCCACAGGCACCTCTCCCCCGAACACATCGGTGGTGCCGTAGATCTCAGCCGAGCCCGCCGGCTCGGGCAGCGATCCCGGGTCGACCCCGAGCATTTCGCAGAGCTCGCCGTCCCATGCCAGGTGGTGGATGTCGAACAGCATCGTCCGCGACGCGTTCGAGAGGTCGGTCACGTGCCGGCCGGTGAGCTTGTAGACGAGCCAGGAGTCGATCGTGCCGAACCTCGCGCCTCGAGCGGCCTCGACGTTTCGCAAGAGCCACTCGACCTTGGTCCCTGAGAAGTAGGCGTCGATCACGAGCCCGGTCCGGTGACGCACGAGGTCCTCGTAGCCGGCCTCGCGAAGCTCGTCGCACCGCGCCGCAGTGCGGCGGTCCTGCCAGACGAGGGCGTTGTGGACGGGCTCGCCGGTGCCCGGATCCCAGGCGACGACGGTCTCGCGCTGGTTTGTGATCCCGATCGCATCGAGCTCGGCGCCGCGCGTCGCCGCCGCCGCGAGCGCCTCCTCGGCCACGCGCCTCGTCACATCCCAGATCTCATTCGGGTCGTGCTCCACCCAGCCGGGACGCGGGAAGTGCTGCTGGAGCTCGCTGTACGCGCGGCCGACGATGCGGGCCTCGGAGTCGAAGACGAGGCACGTCGTGCCGGTCGTCCCCTGATCGATCGCCAGGATCACGGTCGCGCGCAGGCTATCCGCGCCTCGTTCGATACGCGCGGTACGCATCGAGGAGCTGGCGGCCGCGGTGGGCGAAGCCGGCGGGAGTGCGGCCGGTCGCGCGGTGCGCCAGATCGAGATCGATCTCGGCGATGCGGTAGCCCGCGCGCGCAGCGTCGATGGTCATGCCGGTCTCGAGCCCGAAGCCGCCGGCCAGCGGCAGCAGCGCCCGCAAGGCCTCGGCGCGCATGGCGCGCTGGCCCGAGAGCGGCGCCCGCGGACGGAAGCCCGAGCGCCTGGAGATCGCCCATCGCGCGAAGCCGACGGCCAGGCCGAGGCCGCCTCCCACGCGCGAGCGGAATGCGGCAATGGCGAGATCACAACGCCGGTCGCTCACCGCGTCGACCAGCGCCACGAGCTCGCTCGCGGACGGCCCGAGGTCCGCGTCGCAGAGCAGGACGAGGTCCGGGCGAGGATCGGCGCCGAGGGCCGCCTCCGCGGCCGCGGTCACATTCGCCCCCTTGCCGTGCGGCCGTCTGCGCGTCACGAGCTGGGCGCCGCCCCCGATCGCGACCTCCGCCGTGCCATCCGTGGAGGCGTCGTCGGCCACCCAGATCGTCGCTGAGGGAAGGGCACCCTCCAGCGCGGAGAGCGTGGCGCCCAGCCGATCGGCCTCGTTGCGGGCGGCGACGATGACCGCGACGCTGGCTCGTTCCGGGGTCAAGGGCGGCTATTGTGCCGCGCGGTCGTGGCCGACGTAGAAGCGCATATCACGGGCACGGTTTGGAAGATCGAGGTCGGGGTCGGTGACGAGGTCGACGAGGGCGACACGGTCGCCATCCTCGAGTCGATGAAGATGGAGATGCCGGTCGAGGCCGAGGACGCCGGCATCGTGAAGGAGGTCCGCTGCGAGGAGGGCCAATCGGTGCAAGAGGGCGACGTGCTCGTCGTCCTCGACTAGGTGCCTGAGGCCGAGCAGTCGCTCGCCGGCGGCAAGCTTCTCCTCGACTTTCCAGCTGAGGCCGTTGCTCGCCTCACGATCTCGAACTCCGAGCGCCGCAACGCGCTCGACCACGACATCCTCGGCGCGCTGGCCGAGGCACTGCCGTTGCTCGGCGAAGGGATCGAGCACCGCTGCCTGGTCATCACCGGCGCGGCACCGGTCTTCTCGGCGGGCTACGACATCGCGGGGATCCCGGACTCGAGCTTCGAGGCCGACGCGGAGGCGCTCGTGGCACATCCCTTCCACGCCGCGATGGAGGCCGTGACCGCGCATCGGTATCCAACCGTGGCGGCCGTCAACGGGCACTGCCTCGGCGGTGGCCTCGAGCTTGCCGTCCGTTGCGACCTGCGGATCGCGTCGACCGAGGCAAAGCTCGGGATGCCCCCCGCGAAGCTGGGCCTCATCTACGGGCACACCGGCCTCGAGCGGTTCATCGAGGTGGTGGGCGTCGCCCGCACGCGTGAGCTGTTCCTCGTCGGCCGCAACTACGACGGCGGTGCGGCGGAGCGAATGGGCCTCGTCAACGAGGCCGTCGCGTCGGACGAGGTCGGGCCCCGTGCGCTCGAGCTGGCCGCCGAGATCGCGGCGAACGCGCCGATTTCCATGCGCGGCAACAAGCGCGCGATCGAGACGCTGGCGCGCAACCCCGTGTTGAGCGCCGAGCAGGAGCGCGAGCTCGTGGAGTTGCGCCGCTCCTGCTTCGCCTCCGAGGACTTTCGCGAGGGGATCAGGGCATTCGCGGAGAAGCGCAAGCCGCGCTGGACCGGCCGCTGAGCTCCCGCGTTTGAACGTTTCGGGCGTCGCCCCTGTAAGACATGTCCATGAGAACGATTTACAAGGCACGGATCACAGTCGGGATCGCGGTCCTCGCGGCCGCGGCGCTAACGGTGCTTGCGGTAGCGGGCGGCGCGGGTGCGGCGGCGGCACCGGATGCGAAGAAGCAGGCCGGGGTCACGATCAAGAACTTCGCCTACCACAAGAAGACGTTGAGGGTCGCGAAGGGCACGAAGGTCGTGTTCCGGAACAAGGACGCAAGCACCCACACCGCGACGAAGAGGGGCGTCTTCAACACGGGCAAGATCAAGCACAACAAGGCGAAGGCAGTCGTCTTCAAGCACAAGGGCACCTTCCGCTACATCTGCACGCTCCATCCCTTCATGAAGGGGAAGGTCGTCGTCGGCTGAGGCGGCGCCCGTGCTCCGCTAGGGGCAGCGCGCCGGCAGCTCGGCCTCGAGCGTCATCTCGCGGCCGTCGAGGAGGTCGACCGTGGTGTCGAGCCGCGGATGGCCCTTGACCGGGAGCTCCGAGCCCGCGATCACGAGCCGGAAGGGAGGCGCGGTGACATCGGAGGCCGCGCCGTCGTAGCGGAAGCCGGCCTCGACGATGAGACCGGCGTCAGGCCCCGTGAAGGCGACCTTCACCGCGCCGCGGGCACACGGTCCGCCGGAGGGAGACCGGGCGCGTGAGTAGTGGAGGCCTAGGTCGAGCTTGGGGAGGCGATGGCAGTTGCCACGCCGGCAGTTGCGAAGCGTGGAGAGCTCGCTGGATAGGAGCTCTACGACCGGCGCGTAGGCGCTGTCCGCGACGACGTTGTGCAGCTCGTCCGGGTCCGTTTGGAGGTCGTAGAGCTCGCGCCCGCCGTCGGTGTAGGTCACGAGCTTGTAGCGCGCGGTGCGGATCGCGAAGTAGTTGGACCCCTCTAGGAGAAGCTCGCGGCCGAGCTCCCGTGCGGGATGCCGAACGTCGCTCAGGATGGGCCGGCCGTTCATGATCCGGTCCGCGTCGGCGCCCGTCGCGCTCACGATGGTGGGCGCGAGGTCGGCGTTCACCGTGAGGTCGGGGACCCTCACTCCCGCCTGGATCCCGGGGCCGCGCATGAGGAGAGGGACCCGGATCGACGGTTCGTAGACCTTCGTCTTGCCCGTGTAGACGCGGTGCTCGCCGTGGAAGAACCCGTTGTCCGACGTGTAGACGAGGAGCGTGTTCTTCAGCTCGCCGATCGCCCGCAGGGACCGGACGATGGAGTGCACGCCGTCGTCGACGCCCTGGAGGGATTCGAGCTCACACTGGTAGAGGGTGCGCTCCTCGGCGACCCGCTCTGGTGTGAGCGGCGGCAGGCTCTGGATGAACGGCGGCTTGTCGGAGACGTCGGCCTCGTTGAAGCTCGGCGGCCGGGGGAGTGACGCATGGGCGAACTCCCCGAAATGGCGGCGCGGGGGCTCTGGCGCCCCACCGGCGCAACGGGATCCCGTCGGGTGCGGCCCTCCCTTGTGAGGAGCCTTGTAGGCGACGTAGAGGAAGAAGGGCGCCGATCCGGGGCCGACGCGCTGAATGAACTCCTGGGCTCGATCGGTGATGACGTCGTCGACGTAGTTCGTCGGGCCCTCCCCATAGGACACCAGGGTGCCGTTGTCGTTCAACTGGTAGTCGTAGTAGTCGACCCCGCCCGAGATCGCCGACCATTCGTCCCACCCCGGCGGGACGAGCGTCGGATCGGCAAAGCCGTACCGGTTCAGGAACTTGCCGATCTCCCCGGTGTAGTAGCCGGAGCGCTGGAGCCAGATCGGGAGCGTGTTCCCCGCGTCCAAGCGCTCGAACCGCGCGAAGCCGCCGAGCGGGGGGCCGTTGTCCTCCACGTGGTGGTTGGTCGCGTAGAGGCCGGTGAGGAGGGTTGCGCGCGAGGGGCAGCAGAGCGGGAAGTTGACGAAGCTGTTCGTGAACGTCGCCCCGCGGGCGGCGATCTCGGACTGAACGTGCTCCTGGAATTTCGCGGCCTGGACCGTTTCGTCGTCGGACATGATCACGACCACGTTCGGCGGCTGCGTGGCGGCCGGGGCCGCGCCGGCCGAGCCCCCCGCGAGCGCTGCCGCGACCCCTGCGAGAGCGGCTACGGTCGCCGCTCTTGAGACCCCCTTCATGCCTGCAAAACATTCTGCCCTGCGCCAAAGTTGCGCGCTCGTCCGCATTAGGCTGAGCCCATGGCTGCCGCCGACCGCCGCAGGGCCCTCGCCGTGGCAGACTCCGTGCTCGCGGGGCTGATCGAGGAGATCGGGCCGCTCAGCATCTCGGAGCGCGAACGGCGGCGAAAGACGGTGCGCCCCGACGATGCCTTCGGCGCCCTCGTGCGGGCGGTCGTGGGGCAGCAGCTCTCGACCAAGGCCGCCCGCACGATCTACGGCAGGCTCCTCGAGCTGTTCGACGGGCGCGTGCCCGGGCCGGAGGACCTCGCCGGGGCCTCGGAGGTGGATCTGCGGGGGGTCGGGCTGTCGGGCCGGAAGGTGGAGTACCTGCGCGACTTGGCCGGCCACGTAGAGCGTGGCGAGCTCGAGCTCGAGAGCCTCGCCGAGCTCTCCGACGAGGAGGTGATCGAGGAGATCGTCGCGGTCCGGGGCTTCGGTCAGTGGAGCGCGGAGATGTTCCTGCTCTTTCACCTCGAGCGGCCGGATGTGATCTCCGGGGGCGACCTCGGGATCCGCAAGGCCATTCAGCTCGCATACGAGCTCGATGAGATGCCGACGCCGGCCGAGGTCGTGGAGCGCGCCGAGGCCTGGCGACCCAACCGCTCGCTCGCCTGCCTCTACCTGTGGGAATCGCTCGCGGCCACTCCCGTAGCCGACTGATCAATAGGCCGAAAGCTCACCGGCCCCGAGGCGGCGGGTCACCTCCTCCGGGCTCAGGCCGGTGAGGAGACCCTGATCGCGCAGTCCCGTCCGGCGGGGCGCCTAGCTTTCGCCTCGGTGGGTTCGCTGATCAGCTTCGAGGAGGCGCTCGAGCTCGGCGCGCTGACCGATCACGACGAGATCGGCGCGCTGGTGGAGCGCGCGTGGGCGGCGCGGCGCGAGCGGTTCGCGGACTCCACCGACCTCTGCTCGCTGGTCAACGCGAAGTCGGGTGGCTGCTCGGAGGACTGCGGCTTCTGCGCGCAGTCGCGCTATGCCGAGGCGGACACGCCGATGCACGCGATGATGGAGCCCGACCAGATCCTCGAGCACGCGCGGGCCGCGGAGGCGGCGGGCGCGCACCGCTTCTGCATGGTCACCCAGGGCCAGGGGCTAGGGAAGCGAGACTTCGAGAAGATTCTCGAGGGCGCGAGGCTCGTCTCGAAGCAGACAAACCTCAAGCGCTGCGTGTCGGTCGGCCATCTGTCGCCGGAGCGCGCGCGGGCGCTGAAGGAGGCCGGCGTCCAGCGGGTCCACCACAACGTCGAGACCGCGCGCTCGTACTACGACGAGGTGACCACCACGGTCCGCTATGAGGGCCGGATCCGCACGATCGACGCCGTCGCCGACGCCGGCCTCGAGAGCTGCGTGGGAGGCATCCTCAATCTTGGTGAGACGCCGCGACAGCGGGTCGAGATGGCCTTCGAGCTGGCGGAGATCGACCCCACCTCTGTGCCCATCAACCTGCTGAACCCGCGCCCGGGAACGAAGTTCGGCGACCGCGACCTGATGGATGCCTGGGAGGTCGTGAAGTGGGTCGCGATCTTCCGGCTGATCCTCCCCGACGCGCTCTTCCGCCTCTGCGGCGGCCGCGTCGAGAACCTCGGTGACCTTCAGCCCCTGGCCGTCAGGGCGGGCCTCAACGGAGTGATGATGGGCAACTTCCTCACGACCCTCGGCGCCGAGCCGGCCGACGATCGCGCGATGTTCTCGGAGCTCGGGCTGAACGTCGCGCGCCAGCCCGACAACGGAGCCAATCCGCGGCCGGACAACCGCGAGGGCTGGCTCGGCGGCGCAACGCCCGAGACGCCGATGGACGAGCTGATCGACAGCCAGTCCGACGCGAACTTCTGGGACCCCTCGACGCAGCTTCGGGTGGTCAAGAAGGCACGGAAGCCGCCCCCGTACCCCAAGGTTGCGTAATGAGGTGCTTCAGCACCGAAAGCAGCGTGTCAGGCGGCGGAGCCGCCGCAAGTTCTTCGTGACTCGGGCTTCAGAGCGCCTGGACGAGATCCGGCGGGCCGGCCTGCACCGCAAGCTGCGGATGATCGAGAGCACGCAGGGCCCCCGGGTGATGATGGGCGGCGTCGAGGTCCTGCTGCTCTGCTCCAACAACTACCTCGGCCTCGCCGACCACCCGCGCGTGCGGCGAGCGGCCGCCGAGGCGGCCGAGCGGTTCGGGGCGGGCGCGGGCGCGTCGCGCCTGATCTCGGGCACGATGGGCCTTCACCGAAAGCTCGAGCGGCGGATCGCCGAGTTCACGCGGACCGACGCGGCCATCGCCTTCGGCTCGGGGTATCTCGCGAACGTCGGAACGGTCTCGGCGCTCGCCGGCCGCGGGATGGTCGTCTTCTCCGATGAGCTGAATCACGCGTCGATCATCGACGGGTGCAGGCTGGCAAGCGCGGAGACGTTCGTCTACCGGCACCGTGACCTCGAGCACCTGGCGTGGGGCCTCGAGCAGTCGCGGGGAAGAACCGGCCTGATCGTGACCGACTCCGTCTTCTCGATGGACGGCGATGTGGCGCCGCTGGTCGAGCTTGTCGAGCTGGCGCGCTCGAACGGCGCGGCGCTGATGGTCGACGAGGCCCACGCGATCGGCGCCATCGGGCCCGGAGGTCGGGGCGCGGTCGCCGAGGCCGGTCTGGGAGGCGAGGTTGACGTGATCGTCGGCACGCTCGGTAAGTCCCTGGGGAGCTACGGCGCCTACGTGTGCGCGAGCACCGAGATCTGCGAGCTCCTCGTGAACACCGCCCGCACGTTCATCTTCTCGACGGCGCTGCCGCCCCCGGCGATCGGCGCCGGTCTCGCCGCGCTCGACCTGCTGGCCTCCCGGCCGGGCATGGTCGAGCAGCTTCGGCGCAACGGCGCGACGCTGCGGGGCGAGCTCGCGGCATGCGGGTTCGACACAGGCGCTTCGCGGACTCAGGTCATGCCGGTGGTCGTGGGCGACGCCCGTCGGGCGGTCGCGCTGTGCGAGCGCTGCCTCGACCGCGGCGTGTTCGCGCAGGCGATCCGGCCGCCGACCGTTCCCGAGGGGACGTCGCGGCTTCGCCTCTCGGTCATGGCGACGCATCGTGGCGAGGAGCTGCGCACCGCCGCCCACCAGATGGCCCGCGCCGCCCGCGAGCTCGGCATCGAGCCCGGCGAGGCGCGGGCCACACCCGTCGCGCGGCTCGACCGCGCCGCGTAGACGGCGCCCGCGGCGTGCGCGGGGCGTTCGTCACAGGGACGGGGACCGAGGTGGGGAAGACCGTGGTCGCCGCGGCGATCGCCCGAACGCTTGCGGCGCGGGGGGAGAGGGTCCACGTGTTCAAGCCCGTCGCCAGCGGGCTTGACGAACAGGCAGCGAGAGGGGACGAGACCGATGTGGCCCTGTTGCGGCGGGCTGCCGACTCCGATCAGAGCGACGGGGAGATTGCGCCGTACCGGTTCGGGCCCGCGGTGTCTCCGCACCTCGGGGCGGAGATGGCCGGGATGGAGATCGAGGTGCGGACGTTGGTTGAGGGCGCCCGCCACGCGGCAGCAGGTGCTGACGTGTTGATCAGCGAGGGGGTGGGTGGCTTGCTGGTTCCGCTCGTCGGCGACTACCTCGTGCGGGACTTCGCGCACGAGCTCGGGCTGCCCCTTGTCGTCGCCGCTTCGCCGGCCCTTGGAACGATCAACCACACCCTCCTAACGATTGAGGCAGCGAGGGGGGAGGGCTCGAGGTCGCGGCTTTGGTCCTCACGCCCTGGCCGTCGCAGCCGTCGCTCGTTGAGCGGTCGAACCGCGAGACGTTGGAGAGGCTGGCGAGGGTGAGGGTGGAGACCCTGCCGGAGCTCGACCTCGCCGCCCCGACGTCCTGGCCACCCCTCGACTGCGCGAACGTCCCTCGCTAGGGGCTATGGGCGGGTACGAGGGACGTTCGCGCCCCTGCTTGGGCTAGACGGTCGCCTGCTCGCCCGTCGCGAGCTCGGCCGCGGGCGTCGCTGCGCCGGCGGGAGCCTTGGTCGGCTTCGTCTTCTTCGAGCTGATGAACGCGAGCGCGATCACCACGCCGGCGGCGCTGACGGCGGTCGCGACCCCCATCGACGAGGCGAAGGCGGAGACGAAGGCGTCGTGCGCCGCGGTCATGATCTGGTGCGCTTGGGCGGGGGTGGAGTCGGCGGGTGCCGTCGCCTGGCCGCCGGCGAGACTCTGCGCCATCGCCTCGCGCTGACCGGGGGTGAGGCCCGACGAAGCGCTCAGGAGCTGGTCGAGCTTCGCGCGGACGTCGCCCTGGAATACCGCGCCGATGACGGCGACCCCGAGCGACCCGCCGACCATTCGGTTCATCGAGAGGATGCCCGAGGCGACGCCCGCCTTGGCGGTCGCGACAGCGTTCATGGCCGCGGTTGACATCGGCGACATGACGAGGGCCATGCCGACGCCCATGAGGATGAACGAGCCGAAGAAGTCCGAGTAGGTGCTGCCCGGCCCGACCGTCGTGAGCCAGAACATCGCCCCGGTGACGAGGGCGAGCCCGGTGGCGATGGGCAGCTTGGCGCCGATCCGGTCGGTCAGGCGTCCCGCGAGCGGGGCGATCACGACGATCATCAGCGTCGCGGGAAGGAAGCGCACCCCGGCCTCGAGCGGCGAGTAGCCGAGGATGTTCTGCATGTACAGCGCGATGAAGAAGAACTGGGCCATCATCGCGAAGGTGACGACGAGCGCGATCAGGTTCGAGCCGATCGAGTCCCGGTTCCGGAAGAGCTTGAACTCGATGATCGGCGCCTTCACCCGCATCTCGATCGCGATGAAGGCGGCCGTCAGCACCACCGATCCCGCGATCAGCGAGAGGACGGCGGGCGACCCCCAGCCCCACGAGTTGCCCTCGATGAGGGCGAGCAGGAGCGCGGAGAGCGCCGCGCTGATCGTGGCCACGCCGAGGTAGTCGACCTCGCGCCCCACGGTCTCGTCGCGCGACTCGCGAACCGCGAACAGCGAGGCGACGACGGCCGCCGCCGCGACGGGCACGTTGATGTAGAAGATCGCGCGCCACGAGACGTGCTCGGTGAGAAAGCCGCCGAGGACGGGACCGATGGCGAGCGCGAGCGCCGATACACCGGCCCAGGTGCCGATCGCCTTGCCGCGCTCGGAGGGGTGGAACGCGTTGGTGACGATCGAGAGGGTGGCCGGCATCATGAACCCGGCGCCGATGCCCTGCACGACGCGGCTGACGATCAGCGACGTGGTGTCTGGAGCGAGGCCGGCCGTCGCCGAGGAGAGGGCGAAGAGCACGACGCCGAAGAGGAACGCCCGGCGTCGCCCGAAGATGTCGCCGAGCCGCCCGCCTGTCACGAGCGTCACCGCGAAGGCGAGGGTGTACCCGCTCACGGTCCACTCGAGCGCCGAGATGGAGGAGCCGAGGTCGTGCTCGATCGACGGCAGTGCGACGTTCACGACCGTGTTGTCGAGCATGATCATGAATAGCGCGAAGCACATGGCTCCGAGCGTCCACCACTTGGCGTTGTCCTCGGTGATCAGGTGGCGGTAGCGGGTCATCGGCGGGCCCGCTTCTTGCTGCTGCGATAGGCCTCGGCGATGTCCTCGCGCTGGAGCAGGACCTCGAGCGCCGCTTCGAGCTTGCGCCGCTCCAACGCGTTCAGCGACGAGATGAAGCGCTCGAGACCGACCAGCCGCGCCGCGATCAGCTCGTCAGCCACCCCCTGGCCCTCGGCGGTGAGGGAGATCCTGCGGACGCGCCGGTCGTTGGGATCCTCGATCCTCGTGGCGAGGTCACGCCTGACGAGGTCGTCGATGGCCCGACTCGCGGAGGCGAGCGAGATCCCGAGCTGACTTGCAACGAGCTTCACCGTCGGAGCCTCGGCATCCGTGTGCCCGGCGAGCGAGACGAGGGCCTTCATCTGCGGGAAGTTCAGGCCGCTCTCGTCGATCGCCTTCAGGACGCCACCGCCGTCGGAGCTCAGGGTGCACATCATCAGCGAACCGAAGCGGAGCGCGAGCTCGCGGTCGTCGACCGCTGCGTGGGAGGGCGCTCGACGCTGCTTGGTGGCTGCTTCCATGTCCGTAATGATTGCAGATTCGAAAGCGTTTCGAAAGTGAAAGTGTGTGACGTGGGTCACACAACCGCCGCGCCGACGGGCGTAGCGTCTGACACGAGGAGGTCGGGTTGAACGAGACGCAGCTACCGCCGGGCCCGCGCTACCCGCGCGCCGTCCAGATGCTCGGCTGGTGGACGCGGCCGACCGCCTGGGTCGAACGCTGCCGGGCTCGTTACGGCAAGCGGTTCACCCTCCGCTTCCCGGCCACTCCTCCGTTCGTCCTCATCTCGGATCCCGACGAGCTACGCGAGGTCTTCACGGCTCCGCCCGAGGTGCTCCATCCCGGTGAGGGGGCATTGGTCCTCGAGCCGGTTGTCGGGCGCCACTCGGTGATCCTGCTCGACGAGGACGCGCACCTCGAGCAGCGAAAGCTCATGCTTCCCGCCTTCCACGGCGAGCGGATCGCCCGGCTCGAGGATCTCGTCGCAGAGGTCGCCGAACGGGAGATCGCGGGCTGGCCGCGCGGCGAGACGGTGGCGCTCCATGAGCGCTTTCAGGCGCTGACGCTCGAGGTCATTCTGCGGGCCGTCTTCGGCCTCGACCCTGGGAGTCGCCTCGACCAGATCCGGGCGCTCCTCACGGAGGTTCTCGCGGCCGGAGAGGAGTGGTGGACCCTGCTCGGCCAGCCGCCTCGCGAGTGGATCGAGCGCGTCGGCCCGTGGGCCCCGTTCTTCCGGGCGCGCGACCGCGCCCGGAAGCTGCTCGAAGAGCTGGTGGAGGAGCGGCGTGCCGAGGGCGAGCACGCAACCCAGCGCGATGATGTTCTAGCGATGCTGCTTGCCGCCACCCACGAGGACGGCTCGCCAATGTCGACCGTCGAGATCCGCGACGAGCTCATGACGCTTCTCGTCGCGGGTCACGAGACGACTGCCTCTGAGCTTGCCTGGATTTTCGAGCGCGTTGCCCGTGAGCCCACCGTGCGCTCCCGGCTGGCCGCCGAGATCGACTCGGGCGACGACGCGTACCTCATGGCGACGATTCACGAGACGCTGCGCCGTCGGCCCGTGCTGCCGAACTCCGCGCCGCGGCTCGTCAAGCAGACGGTGGAGGTGGGCGGCTGGGCCTATCCGCCCGGGGTCGCTCTCGTCCCCAGCGCGTATCTCGTCCAGCATGACCCGGCGATCTACCCGGACCCCTACGCATTCAGGCCCGAGCGGTTCCTCGACGAGAAGCCGGGGACCTACACCTGGATCCCGTTCGGCGGCGGTCGCCGGCGCTGCCTCGGCGCGAGCTTCGCGATCCTCGAGATGAAGGCGGTGCTACGGACGGTCTTCGCGACCGCCGAGCTCGCGCCGGCCTCGAACACCGCCGAGCTGTCGCGCCGGCGGCAGATAACGATCACCCCCGGTGGCGGGGCGACAGCTGAGCTTCGCGAACGCCGGCCGGCGCCCATCCCCGCCTGAGAGCGCACATGGGGCTTGCCACCCGAGCCGATCTGTGGTTCTCTGGCGGGAGGGGGATGGCGAGCGACGCGAAGGCATCCGGCGCAACGACGGAGTCGACCGACGAGCTGATCGACCGCGTCGGCCGGCGGCTGCGCAAGGCCGGAATCCTGGCGAACGTCTGCGGCACCATCGACACCTTCATCGCAGTCGGTGCCGTGCTCGCGATCTTCGTCGGCGAAGGGGAGGCGGACCGCCTCGGCCTGATCAATGGCCCGATCGTTCTCGCGATCCTGATCTCGATCCCCTTCTTCAGCAGCCACATGGTCCGGCGCGAGCTCAAACCGGCGAGAGCCTGGCTCGCCGCGGGCGGACCACCTGGGGGTGGCGAGCTGGCGGCCACGCTCGCGGTTCCGAAGCGGTGTGCAAGGAACAGCGCGCTCGAGTGGGGTGCGGCGACTGTGGGGTTCGTCGTCCTCAACCTCTTCCTCACGACGCCGCCCGCCGCATTCGGAATCGGGTTCACCATGGCCTCGGGCGGCGTCACCACCGCGGCGCTCTTCTATCTCCTCGCCGAGCGGGCGGTTCGGCCGCTCACGATCCGCGCCCTCGCCGCCGAGCCCGTCGAGGAGCCGCTTGCACCCGGCGTACGCGCTCGCCTCATCGCCGCCTGGGCGCTCGCAACAGGTGTGCCGCTGCTGTCGATCATCTTCGCCGGCATCGTCGGCGCCACGAAGTCCGGTGCGAATCCCGTTCTCGTGGGCGAGGCGGCGATCGTCCTCGCGGCGATCGCGATCGGCGCCGGCCTCATCGCCCTGCTCTTCGCCGCGAACTCGATCGCGCGCCCGATCGCCGCGGTCCGTCGTGGCCTCGAGAAGGTGGAGGAGGGCGAGTTCGACGCCCGGGTGCGTGTCGACGACGCTAGCGAGGTGGGCCTGCTGGAGGCGGGTTTCAACCGGATGGCCGCGGGGCTCGAGGAGCGCGAGATCCTTCGCGATCTCTTCGGCCGCCACGTCGGCCGCGACGTCGCTCAGGCGGCGCTCGGCAGCGGCGCCAAGCTCGGCGGGGAGGAGCGCGAGGTGACCGCTCTGTTCGTCGACATCGCGGGATCGACGGCGCTGACCACCCGGCTCGCGCCCGCCGAGGTCGTCGCTCTGCTCAACCGCTTCTTCGCGATCGTCGTCGACGTGGTGGAGGGCAACGGCGGCCTGGTGAACAAGTTCGAGGGCGACGCCGCGCTGTCGGTGTTCGGCGCGCCCGTCCCGCGCCCGTCGGCGGCCGCCGACGGCATGCGCGCCGCGCGCGAGCTCGCCGTGCGCCTTCGAGCCGAGGTTCCTGAGCTCGACTTCGGGATTGGCGTCTCCACGGGCGTGGCCGTCGCCGGGAACATCGGCGCCGAGGAGCGCTTCGAGTACACGGTGATCGGCGACCCCGTAAACGAGGCGTCCCGGCTGTGCGAGCTCGCCAAACGACGGCCGGAGCGCGTGTTCGCGGCCGACCGCTCGCTCGACGCCTGTGGCGCCGAGGAGGGCGCGAGCTGGCGCCTCGGCGAGGCCGTGGTGCTTCGTGGGCGCGACGCGGAGACCAGGCTCGCCGTCCCGGGCAGCGAGGTCGCGGCCAACATCGCGTCTTGACGGTTGCCGCCGCGGCGCCGACTATGGTCGGCGCCGCCGAATGGCGACGCCCGTAGCCGAGCTCGACAAGCGCTTCCTCTGGCACCCGTTCACCCAGCAGCGGGACTGGTGCGACGAGGAGCCGGTCGTCATCGAGGCGGCCGAGGGAACCGACCTCATCGACGCCGAGGGCCGCCGCTACATCGACGGGGTCTCATCGCTTTGGTGCAACGTCCACGGCCACCGGCACCCGCTGATCGACGAGGCCATCCGCGACCAGCTGGACAGCGTCGCCCACTCGACGATGCTCGGGCTGACGCATCCCGGCGCGGCGGAGCTCGCCGAAAGGCTCGTCGGGCTGGCGCCGCCGGGCCTGAGCCGCGTCTTCTATTCCGAGTCAGGCTCGACGGCCGTGGAGATCGCGCTCAAGATGGCGTTCCAGTACTGGCGCCAGACGGGCGAGGGGAAGCGCACGTCGTTCGCGACGCTCGAGGGCGCCTACCACGGCGACACGGTGGGCTCGGTGTCCGTCGGTGGCATCGACCTGTTCCACGGCGCCTTCGGCCCGCTCCTCTTCGACACCCATCGAGTGGCGCCCGGTGACGCCGAGGCGCTCGAGCACGTGCTCGACTCGCACGGCTCGGAGCTCGCAGCCGTCGTCGTGGAGCCGCTTGTGCAGGGGGCTGCCGGGATCCGGGTGCAGCCGCCCGGGTTCCTCCACCGGGTGCGCGAGCTCTGCGACGCCCACGGCGTCCTCCTCATCTGCGACGAGGTCGCGACCGGGTTCGGCCGCACGGGCACGATGTTCGCCTGCGAGCAGGAGCGCGTATCGCCCGATCTGCTCTGCCTCGGCAAGGGACTGACGGGCGGCTATCTGCCGCTCGCGGCGACGCTCGCGACGGAGCGTGTCTACGAGGGATTCCTCGGCGGCGCCGAGGACGCGCGCACGTTCTTCCACGGGCACACCTTCACCGGCAACCCGCTGGGCTGCGCGGCGGCGCTCGCGAGCCTCGAGGTGTTCGAGCGCGAATCGACGCTCCTGCGGCTGCAGCCGAAGATCCGGCTGCTCGGCGACCTCCTCGGAGACGTCGCGGCCATGCGGCAGGTCGCGGAGGTGCGGGGCCGAGGGTTCATGGTCGGCATCGACCTCGGCGAGCACGACCCGGCGCTGAGGCTCGGGCACCGGGTGGTGGTGGAGGCACGGCGGCGGGGCGTGATCGTCAGGCCGCTGGGCGACGTCGTGGTGCTGATGCCGCCGCTTGCGATCTCGAAGGCCGACCTGCGGAGGTTGGTGGCGGTGGTGGCGGAAGCGATCGTCGTTGCGCATGCCTCGGCGTATCCGCGGGTTCGGGCCGTCGAGGGGCTGGTCAGAGAGGGCGGGGCGCCGGCCGAGGTGGAGGTCCGCGAGGCCGCCTGACAGGTCGAGCTGGGCGAGTTGACGTCGCTATTCGTCGTCAACTCGACCAGGGCGGTCGATACTCCGTGTGATGGATCGGTGGCTCGGCCGTAGTACGGGCGTGGATCAGGCGATCGCCGCACCGCTGAGCGCCGCGCCGTCGGACGTCGACGCGGAGTTCGAGGCCCTCTACCGCAGCTCGCGGGATGATGTCTTCGGGTACGCCATGGGGCTTCTGCGCGATCGCGCCGCGGCCGAGGACGTGACGGCCCTCGCCTTCGAGCGGGCCTACCGCAAGCGGCGCCGCTTCGATGCGAATCGGGGCAGCCGGCGCGCCTGGCTGTTCGGGATCGCGCGAAACGCGGCCCTCGACGAGCTGCGGCGGCGAAAGCGGTCCACGGAGCTCGCCGGCGACGTCCTCGATGCCTCGGCTCGCGGGCCGGACGAGGAGGCCGACGTGGCGCTGCGCCGCGCGGCGCTCCAGAGGGCGATGAGGACGCTTGCGCCACGCGAGCGCGAGATCGTGGCCCTCAAGTTCTTCGCTGGGTTGACCAATGCGGAGATCGGCGCAGTGATCGGCATCAGCGAGTCGAACGTCGGCACGAGGCTTCACCGGGTGGTCGCGAAGCTCAGGAGGGCGTGCGATGAGGCTGACTGAAGGCGAGCTCCACGACGCTCTGCGCGATGAGCGGCCCTCGATCGACGCCGAGTTCGCGGCCATGCTCGACGAGCGCGCCGCGCAGGGATTCCCGCGTGAGCGCTCGTCGCGTTGGGCGGAGCTCGCGGACAGGCTGCGCGCGGTCCCGCCGCGGCGCCTTCTCGTGCCGACCGGCGCCGTCGCGACGCTGCTCGTGGTGGCGGGGGTGTCGGTCTCGACGACGACCCAGTCACTTTCTCCCAGTGACCGCTCTCCGGCCGCCGCCCAGGAGGCGGCGCCGGCGGGTGCGGCTTCGGGCGGCGGAGCTGCGGGCGCGGAGCTCTCGCTGCCCAAGGCCGCGGCACCCGCCGTGCCCGCCGGTCAGCGCAAGGTCGCCAGCACCGCGGACCTCACCCTGTCCACGGATCCCGACAATGTTCGCGACGCGGCGAGCCAGGTGACCGACGTGGTTCGTCGCTATCGCGGCCTCGTGATCTCCTCGCAGATCACGAGCGGCAGGGGCGGCCCACCCCAGCCGATCCCACTCGAGGGGAGCTTCCCGGTCAGCCCGTCGCTCGGCGCCGAGTTCCAGCTGCGGATCCCGGCCGCGAAGCTCGAGCCGGCGCTCGACGATCTCTCGGGCCTGGGCCTCGTGGTCTCGCGAACCGAGGGGAGCCAGGACATCACCCGCCGCTTCAACACGGCTCGCGACAGCATCGCCGGGCTCACCTCCGAGCGGGACACGCTGATCGCCCAGCTCGCGAAGGCGGCGAGTCAAGAGGCGATCCACGCGATCAAGCACCGCCTCGGCGTCGTCCGTCGTGAGCTCGCCCGGGCGCAGGGCCGGCTCGGTCAGCTCCACGAGCGGGTCGCGATGGTGCCGGTGCACATGTCGATCGAGGCCCGGGGAGGGGCGTCAGGTGGCGGCGGCGGATTCGGCATCGACGACGCCCTCCACGACGCCGGCCGCGTGTTGACGGTGGCCGCCGGCGTCCTCCTGATCAGCCTCGCGGTCCTGGCGCCGCTGGCGCTGATCGGCCTGCTCGCGTGGCTCGCGACGCGCGCCGCAATCCGGATTCGCCGCGAGCGGGCTCTCTCCGACTCCGTCTAGCCCTCGTAGGGCTCGAAGTCGACCTTGCGCGCGCCGCAGACGGGGCAGAACCAGTCGTCCGGGATGTCGTCGAACGGGGTTCCGGGGGCGATTCCGCCATCCGGGTCGCCCTCGTCCGGGTCGTAGATGAACCCGCATGAGGAGCAGATCCAGAGCTGCTTCGTCTCGGTCTCGGTCGGCATGAGGGCGGCAGCCTATCGCGGGCCCGGCGGCAGCGACGGCGAG
The DNA here is from genome assembly GCA_963771655.1 of uncultured Actinomycetes bacterium. Classification (GTDB taxonomy): domain Bacteria; phylum Actinomycetota; class Thermoleophilia; order Solirubrobacterales; family 70-9; genus JAWVFM01. The sequence continues at coordinate 72,198 of CAVYUG010000006.1, forward strand.
GAATAGGGTTACGCTCGATGCCGGGCTCCGAGCCGCGACCGGCGGCCACCCTGATCCTCCTGCGCCGCGGCGGCGCCCACACCGACCGGGGCTTGGAGGTGCTGATGGTCCAGCGGAACCCGGGGGCACGGTTCATGCCCGGAGTCTGGGTGTTTCCCGGGGGCGCGGTGGACGAGGGCGACCGCACCGAAGAGGCGGCCGGCGTGGCGGCGGACGAGGCCGCGCACCGGGCATGCGCGCGGCGCGAGTTGGGCGAGGAGGCGGGTGTCGAGATCTCCGACGACGCGGAGCTCCTGCCCTGGTCGCGCTGGATCACGCCCGAGGTCGTGCCCGTCCGCTTCGACACGCGCTTCTACGTGGCGGTGGCGCCCCCGCACGCGAAGCCCGAGGCCGATGGGGAGGAGGTGGTGGACGCGATCTGGACGGCCCCGAACGAGGCTCTCGAGCGCCACCGGTCCGGCGGGTTCGAGCTCGCGTTCCCGACGATCACGCACCTTCAGGCACTCACCGGCTTCGCCACGGCGGACGACGCCATCGCCGACGCCCGAGACCGCGTCGTCGAGCCGATCCTGCCGCGAGTGGTGGGGACGCGCGAGGATTTCCGGGTGGTCCTGCCGGGGGATCCCGAGTATTGATATGACCCTGGCGAGATGACGAGCAGCCTTCCATCAGCGGCCCGCGATGCATTCGATCGCTACATCACGACCGAGTACGCGACGGTCGACGCCCGGCAGCAGCCGATCGTGTGGCCCGTCACTCCCTACTACGAGCAGGGCGCGCCGACGATCGACGTGACGACTGGAATCGGCTACCCGAAGAAGGCCGACGACGCGAAGCGCCACCCGCGCGTGGCGCTGCTGTTCAGCGACCCGACGGGGTCAAGGGTTGAGCCTGCGCCCCAGGTGCTGGTGCAGGGCACGGCGGAGGTCGACGAGGCGGACCTCGCCGCGAACCGCGACCGCTACCGGCGCGAGGCGGTGGTGAAGCTGCCCGCGACGAAGGACATGCTTCCCCCGCGCTGGATGGAGGGCCTCTTCGGCTGGTACTTCGACCGGATCTACATCAAGGTCCGCCCGGAGCGGGTCTTCCTGTGGCCCGAGGGGGACCCGACGACGGAGCCGGAGGTCTACGACGCTCACGTCGAGGAGGTTCGCTCCGGGCACAGCGAGGAGGAGCTCGAGCCCCTCGAGCCCGCGGCCGGCGGCAGCACCGCCTGGGACAGCCGCATCGAGGAGCTCGGCGCACGCCACGAGACCGCCGTCCTCGGCTGGGTGGCACCCGATGGATTCCCGCTCGCGGTTCGCCTGCCTGTCAGCCTCGACCGCTCCGCGCGGAGGATCCGGATCATCGGCAAGCCGGCTGGCCTGCCCGTCGCCGAGGGCCGCGCCTGCCTCACCGCGCACGCGCACGCCCCGGACTTCAGGTGGCAGGAGAATTTCCAGGTCCGCGGCGACCTGGTGCGCGACGATGCCGGCCTGGCGCTCGTCCCGCGCAAGCTCATCGGCGGCTTCGAGTTGCCGAAGGAGAGCCGCATCGCGGGGCTTCGAAGGAACTTCGGCAAGGCGCGGCGCTACCACCGCATCGCGAAAAAGCGCCGCGCCGCGCGGGTCTAGAACCCGACGTTCGAGAGGTTCGCCACCTCGACCGCGGTGATCTTGGTCGAGAAGGCCTCCACCACACCGCTGCCGCCGTCCGAGCACTTGAGGTCCACGGATCCGGGCGAGTCGAACTCGTGCACGAGCCGCAGGTTCACGTCGATGGCCAGGACGTTCGGGAGGCCGAAGAACGCCTGAGCATGGTCCTCCCCTCGAGTCGTTGCCTCCTGCGTGGGCGACTCTAGCTCAGAGACCCATCCCCCGTCCGAGGATCTCCTTCATGACCTCCTCGGTGCCGCCGCCGATCGGGCCGAGGCGAAGGTCGCGCACCGCCCGCTCGATGCCGTACTCGGTCATGTAGCCGTAGCCGCCATGAATCTGGAGGCACTCGTCGGCGACCTCGAGGGCGGTTCGCTGGGTGAGGAGCTTCGCCATCGTCACCTCGCGCGTGGCGTCCTCGCCGGCCGCGTACTTGCGCAGCGCCGCGTAGGTGAGCGCGCGGCCCGCCTCGAGCTTCACACCCATCTCGGCGACCTTGTGGCGGATCGTCTGGAAGCTCCCAATGGGGCGCCCGAACGCCTGGCGCTCGCCGGCGTAGGCGATCGCCACGTCGAGCAGGCGACGCATCGCGCCGACTGCCCCCAACGCCATCAGCAGCCGCTCCCACTGGAAGTTGGCCATGATCAGGTAGAAGCCCTGGTTCTCCTGCCCGAGGAGGTTCTCGTCCGGCACCTCGACGTCGGTGAACGAGAGCTCGCCCGTGTCGGACGCGTGCCAGCCCATCTTCTCGAGCTTGCGCGAGACCTCGTAGCCGGGCATGTCGCGCTCGAGGATCAGGAACGACATACCGTGGTGGCCGCCCTCGCCGGTGGTCTTCACCGCGCAGACGAGGAAGTCGGCGCGCACGCCGTTGGTGATGAACGTCTTCGAGCCGTTGACGACGTACCCGCCCTCGACCTTCCGCGCCTGCGTGCGGATCGACGCGACGTCCGATCCCGCCCCGGGCTCGGTGATGCCGAGGGCGGCGATGCGCTCACCCCGGATCGCCGGGCGGAGAAAGCGCTCGTGCTGGTCGGAGGTGCCGAACTTGAACACCGGCGGCGTCGCAATGCCCGTATGCGCGCCGAGTCCGGCGCCTACGCCGCCCGAGGCGCCCGCCGCCGCGAGCTCCTCGGCCCAGACCGCGTCGTGGACCGAATCGCCGCCCTGGCCTCCCATCGCGACCGGGTACTTGAGGCCGAGAAAGCCGAGCTCGCCGGCGCGCCGGTAAAGATCCAGCGGGAACTCTCGGGCTGCCTCCCAAGCGTCGACGTGTGGGACGATCTCCTCCCGCACCCAGCGGCCGATCGTCTCGCGCAGCTCGGCATGCTCGTCCGTGAACGGCGGGATCTGCGCCCGGGCGCCGGTGTCCTTGATGACGGCCGCCTCGGCGGGCATGTGTGACTTATATCCGGCACAGGCGGGTAACCAATTGCCCCTAACGATGTACCATCGATCAATGTAATCATCGATCGGATGGAGTGATGGAAGCCACCACAGTTGATGAGGCCGCAGCGGCGGCCGGGATGGAAACGGACGTCGGCGATGCGACCTTTTCGCTGGAGCTGAGCGACGATCAGAAGGAGATCCGCGACTGGGTACACGGATTCGCCGAGAAGGTCGTGAGGCCCGCTGCGGCGGAGTGGGACGAGCGCGAGGAGACTCCCTGGCCGATCATCCAAGAGGCCGCGAAGATCGGGCTGTACGGCTTCGAGGGGATCGCGCAGTTCTGGCTCGAGCCCACGGGGCTCACCTTCCCGATCGTCAACGAGGAGCTCTTCTGGGGCGACGCCGGCATCGGCCTGTCGATCATGGGCACGACCCTCGCCGTGGCCGGCATCTACGCCTCGGGCACGCCCGACCAGCTGGTCGAATGGGTGCCGCAGTGCTTCGGCACGGAGGACGACCCCAAGGTCGGCGCCTTCTGCTCGTCGGAGCCCGACGCGGGCTCGGACGTCTCCGCCATCCGCACCAGCGCGAAGTACGACGAGGCGAAGGACGAGTGGGTTCTGAACGGCCAGAAGGCCTGGGCGACCAACGGCGGCATCGCGAACGTCCACGTCGTCATCGCGTCGGTTGACCGCGAGCTCGGGTCGCGTGGGCACGCCGGCTTCGTCATCCCTCCGGGCACCAAGGGCCTCGAGCAGGGCGCGAAGGTCAAAAAGCATGGGCTGCGCGCCTCGCACACCTCCGACGTCCACCTCGACGATTGCCGAATCCCGGGCAGCTGCCTGCTCGGAGGCAAGGACAAGCTCGACGAGCGCCTCGCCCGCGCCCGCGAGGGCGATGGCTCCGGCAGCCGTACGCAGGCCGCGATGAAGACCTTCGAGGTCTCGCGGCCCACCGTGGGTGCGCAGGCGATCGGCATCGCCCGCGCCGCCTACGAGTTCGCGCTCGAATACGCCAAGGAACGCGAGCAGTTCGGCCGGCCGATCATCCAGAACCAGGCGATCGCCTTCACCCTCGCCGACATGAAGATGGAGATCGACGCCGCGCGCCTCCTCGTCTGGCGCGCCGCGTGGATGGGCCGCACCGACAAGTCGTTCGACTCCGCCGAGGGGTCGATGTCGAAGCTGAAGGCCGGCGAGGTGGCCGTCTGGGCCACCGAGCGAGCGATCCAGATCCTCGGCGGCAACGGCTACACGCGGGAGTTCCCCGTCGAGCGGATGCACCGCGACGCCAAGATCTTCACGATCTTCGAGGGCACCTCCGAGATCCAGCGCCTTGTGATCTCGCGCGCGATCTCGGGGATGAGGATCCAGTGAGCGCGCGAGCCACCGACTCGGCGCGTCCCGCGGCGCACGCCTCCCGCGAGCCCGCGCTCGAGCACGTCAAGCTCCACGGGCACCGGGTGGGCTTCCTGCGCGCCGGCTCCGGGCCGCTGATCGTCCTTGTGCACGGCATCACGTCGAGCTCGGACGTCTGGCGCCCGGTGATCCGCCGGCTCTCCGAGCGCTACACGGTCGTCGCGCCGGATCTCCTCGGCCACGGGCGCTCGGCCAAGCCGCGCGGCGACTACTCGCTCGGCGCCTACGCGAGCGGGATCCGCGATCTCCTCGGCGTGCTCGGATACGAGCGGGGGACGGCCGTTGGCCATTCGCTCGGCGGCGGCGTCGCCATGCAGTTCGCCTACCAGTTCCCCGAGTACTGCGAGCGGCTCGTCCTGATATCGAGCGGCGGCCTTGGGCGCGACGTCAACCCGCTGCTTCGAGCGGCGACGCTTCCGGGCTCCGAGGTCGTGCTGCCCGGTGATCACGCACGAGTACGCCCTCCGCGCTCGGTGAGGCCGTCGGCGGCGCCGTCGAGCGAGTCGGCCTCAAGCTCGGGCCCGACATCGCCGAGTTCGCGCGCGGGTACGCCTCGCTTGCGGATGGCGACTCGCGCGCCGCGCGTTCCTGCACACGCTGCGGTCCGTCATCGACGCCCGGCGGGCAGCGCGTCAGCGCCCTCGACCGCCTCTACCTGGCCGAGCAGATGCCGCTGCTCATCCTCTGGGGAAAGCGTGACCCGATCATCCCGATCGAGCACGGCCGCTACGCGCACGCGCTCGTCTCGAACAGCCGCCTCGTCGAGATCGAGGGTGCCGGCCACTTCCCGATGCTCGACGATCCTGACCGGGTCGCCGACGAGCTCGAGGACTTCGTCGCCTCCACGGCCCCCTATGAGTGGAGCATGGACGAGATGCGCGAGGCCCTGAGGGTGGGGCCGCACGGAGGCGTTCAGCCGGACTGAAACCCCGTCGGCTCGCGCCGCAACTCGTGGCGCTCGATCACCTCGTCGACCAGGCCGTAGGCGACGGCCTCCGCCGGCGTGAAGAAACGGTCGCGCTCCATGTCGTCGTGAAGCTCGTCGGCGGGGCGACCCGTGTGGTGCGCATAGATCTCGTCCATTCGCTCGCGTAACGCCAGCGCCGCGCGAGCGTGGATCTCGATGTCCGTCGTCTGGCCCTGGAAGCCGCCGCTCGGCTGGTGGATGAGGATCCGCGAGCTCGGCAGCGCCATTCGCTTCCCAGCCGCGCCGCCGGCGAGGAGCAGCGAGCCCATCGAGGCCGCGAGCCCGAAGCAGATGGTCCTCACGTCCGGCTTCACGTACTGCATCGCGTCGTAGATCGCGAGCCCCGAATCGACCGAACCGCCGGGGGAGTTGATGTAGAGCGCGATCTCCTTGTCCGGGTCCTCGGCCTCGAGGTGGATGAGCTGCGCGACGATCACGTTCGCGATCTCGTCCTCGACCGGCTGCCCCAGGAAGACGATCCGCTCGCCGAGGAGGCGGGAGTAGATGTCGAACGCTCGCTCGCCGCGTGATGTCTGCTCGATGACCATCGGGATCATCGCCATCTGCTCCTCCTCGGTGGTTATCATGCAACCTGATGGTTGCGCTTGAGCGCACCCTAGCAGACACGCAACCGATCGGTTGCGTGATGATCGAGGAGGAGCGATGGGCGATGCGGTGACGGAAGTGAGGCGAGAGGCTCGGTTCGAGGCCAGCGCCGGCGAGCTCTGGGAGGCGATCACGGACGAGCGGCTGCTGGCCGAGTGGCTTGCCGACGAGGTCGAGCTCGACCCGGTGCCCGGCACCGAGGCGAGGTTCGAGGTCGACGGAGAGGAGCGCCGGGGCCTCGTCCTTCGAGTCGAGGAGGAGCGCTCCATCGCCTGGACGTGGGACCGGCCCGGCGAGCCGCCGTCGGAGGTGGAGCTCACCGTCGACGCCGTCGCGGACGGCACCAGCCGCCTGGTCGTCGTCGAGCGCGCCGTTGCGACCACGCCCGGCGCCGCCGGGCTCGTCTGGGATCACCGGCTCGTCGGGCTTGCGAGGGCTCTGGCGCTGGTCGCCGCCTGATCATGGCCGCGACGGACGCGGTCTTCGTCGCCCTGTCGGACCCCACGCGCCGCCGCGTGGTCGAGCGCCTCGCGGCCGGCGGATCGGCGACCGCCAGCACGATCGCCGCCGACCTCCCGGTCAGCCGGCAGGCAATCGCGAAGCACCTCGGCGTGCTCGCCGAGGCGAGCCTCGTCAGCTCGCGGCGGATCGGCCGCGAGAACCGATACACGCTCTCCCCGGCGCCCCTGTCGGATGCCGCGCGCTGGATCGCGCGCGTCGGAGGGGAGTGGGACGGCCGGCTGGCCGACCTCGAGCGCCTGCTCGGCGAGCGCGGGAGGCGGGCCTAGAGGCCGTATGAGCGGCCGATCACCTCGAGCATGATCTCGTCCGTGCCGGCGCCGATTCGGTTCAGCCGCACATCGCGATAGGAGCGCTCGATCTCGTACTCCTTCATGTAGCCGTAGCCACCGAGGATCTGGACGCACTCGTCCGCGACCTCGCAGCACATGCGCGAGGTGTAGAGCTTCACCATCGAGATCTCGCGCACCGGGTACTCGCCGTTCGCGTAGCGCCACGAGGTGACGTAGTTGAACTGCTTCGCGGCCTCGATCTTCGTCGCCATGTCGGCGAACTTGTGGCGGATCGCCTGGAAGCGGCCGATCGGGCGGCCGAAGGCCTCGCGCTCCTTCGCGTACTCGAGCGTGCGCTCGAACATTCGCTCGGCGCCGGCCACGCAACCCGCGGCAGCGACCATTCGCTCGGATTGGAGCTCCCAGGAGATGTGGTAGAAGCCCTTGCCGATCTCGCCGAGGACGGCGTCGGCGGGCACACGCACCTCGTCGAAGGAGAGCTCACCGGTATCGGAGGCGTGCATCCCCATCTTCTCGAGCTTGCGCGAGACCTCGAAGCCCGGGACGTGGTTGCCCTCGTCGTCGCGGAGGTCGACGAGGAACAGGGTGATGCCCTCGTGGCGGGCGTCGGGGTCGGTCTTGGCGACGAGGAGGATGAAGTCGGCCCGCGCGCCGTTGGTGATGAACGTCTTCGAGCCGGAGATTAGGTAGTCGTCGCCGTCCCGGATCGCCTTCGTGCGAATGCCGGCGACATCTGAGCCCGCGCCCGGCTCGGTGATCCCGAGGCAGCCGATCTTGTCGCCCTTGATGCCCGGAACGAGGTAGCGCAGCTTCTGCTCCTCGGTGCCGAGCATCTCGATCGGCGGCAGGACCATGTCGGTTTGGACCGCGAAGCCCATGTTGGTGCCGCCGGAGGCCGAGTAGCTCATGCACTCGGCGCGAACGATCGAGTAGTAGTAGTCGCCGCCCTGTCCGCCGTACTCCTCGCCGAAGCAGAGGCCGAGGAAGCCGAGGTCGCCGGCGCGCTTCATCACCTCGTTCGGCCAGGTCGTCTCCTCCCACTCGTTGCGGTGGGGGTAGAGCTCCGCCTTGACCCAGGACTCCATCGACTCGCGCAGGTCCTCGTGCTCGTCGTTGAACAGAAGGTGCTTTCGGCTCCCCTGATGCTCTGGCTTGATGACGGTCGCTGCTTCCAAGGCTCCTCCTCGCTCGCTCGGCGCGTGAAGTGTAGAGTAATACTTCACACATGGCCGAGAAGCTTCGATACGACGTCGCCGACGGGGTGGCGACGATCACCCTCGACGATCCTGAGACGCGCAACTCGCTCTCTCCGCAGATGCTCTCCGAGCTACTGGAGGCCCTGCGGCTCTGCCACGGCGACGACGACGCGCGCTGTCTCGTCCTCGCCTCCTCGCACGAGAAGGTCTTCTCCTCGGGCGCGAACCTCGCGGCATTCGGCTCCGACGCGCCGCTCATCGAGCGCCACGCCGCCTCCCAGCGGTTCGTCGAGGTCTTCCACGCGATCGGCGCGCTCGGCAAGCCCTCCGTGGTGGCCGCCGGTGGGCATGTGCTCGCCGGCTCGCTCGGGATCGCCCTTGCATGCGACCTCATCGTCGCCAGGGAGGGCGCGACCTTCGGAACGCCCGAGATCAACGTCGGGCTCTTCCCATTCATGATCATGGCCCTCATCTACCGCAACGTCCCGCGCAAGAAGACGAACGAGATGCTCCTTCTCGGCGAGCGGCTGTCGGCGGAGGAGGCGCGCGAGGCCGGCATCGTGAACAAGGTGGTGCCGGCCGACGAGTTCGACGGCGCGGTTGCCGATTGGGCCGCGAAGCTTGCCTCGAAGTCCCCGGTGGTGATGAAGCTGGGGAAGGACGCGATGCGGCGCCAGCTCGACATGCCCCTGGCGGAGGCCCTCGACTACCTCAACTCGCAGCTCACGATCGAGCTCGCCACCGAGGACGCCATCGAGGGGGTGACGGCGTTCTTCGAGAAGCGCGACCCGGTCTGGAAGGGACGATGAGCGACGGCGAGACGAAGCTGCCGGGCACTGCGCCCCTGCCGGAGCTGACCGAGCAGCTCCAGGAGCGCCGCGAGCGCGCCAAGCTCGGCGGCGGCCCCGAGAAGATCCAGAAGCAGCACGACGCCGGCAAGCTCACCGCGCGGGAGCGGATCGACCTGCTCGTCGACGAGGGCACCTTCGTCGAGCTCGGCATACACGGCGGCCCGCACTTCGCCCAGCGCGCGATGGACGGAAAGGAGGCGCCGGCCGACGGTGTGATCACCGGGTGGGGCGACGTCGAGGGCCGCCGCTGCGCCATCGCCGCCTACGACTTCACCGTGATGGCCGGCTCGATGGGAATGACCGGCGAGATCAAGGTGGGCCGGCTGCGGGAGATGGCCCTCCAGAAGCGCATCCCCCTGATCTGGCTGCTGGACTCGGCCGGAGCGCGCATCCAGGAGGCGGCGGGCTCCCTGTTCGCCGGCTCGGGGCACCTGTTCCGGGAGGAGGTGACGATGTCGGGCGTCGTCCCGCTCGTCGCCGCGATGCTCGGCCCGTGCGCGGCCGGCACCGCCTACATCCCGGGGCTCTCGGACTTCGTGCCGATGGTGGTGGGCCAGGGCGCGATGGCGCTCGCGGGCCCGCACCTGACGAAGGCCGTGACGGGCGAGGACATCTCGATGGAGGACCTCGGGGGTGCCAAGGTCCACTGCCGCAAGTCGGGGGTGGGCGACCTCGAGTGCGATGACGACGCCGAATGCATCGCCGCCGTCAAGGCCTACCTCTCCTTCTTCCCCTCGAACTGCGAGGAGCGCCCGCCGGTCCGTGAGACCGCGGATCCCGACGACCGCCGCTCGGAGAAGCTGCTTGAGATCGTCCCCGAATCGTCACGGAAGCCGTACGACATGTACGACGTGATCCGCGAGATCGTCGACGACGGCGAGTGGTTCGACATCAAGCCGAAGTTCGCGAAGACGATCATCACCTGCCTCGCACGCTTCGGCGGGCAGCCCGTGGGAATCGTCGCCAACCAGCCGAAGCAGCTCGGCGGCATCCTCGAGAACGACTCGGCCGACAAGGCGGCGCGGTTCGTCAACCTCTGCGACGCCTTCAGCATCCCGCTCGTCTTCCTCCAGGACGTGCCGGGCTTCATGGTCGGCTCGAAGGTCGAGCACGCCGGGATCATCCGCCACGGCGCGAAGATGCTCTACGCGGTTTCGCGCGCGACTGTGCCGAAGATCACCGTCGTGGTCCGCAAGGCTTACGGCGCGGGCTACTACGTGATGAACGGCAAGGCCTACGAGCCGGACCTCATCGTCGCCTGGCCCGGCGCCGAGATCTCGGTCATGGGCGCCGAGGGCGCGGTCAACATCATCGGCCGCTCGGCGATCGAGGCATCCGACGATCCCGACGCCACGCGCGAGGCGATGCTCGACGCCGTGCGCAAGCAGATCGACCCGTACATCGCGGCGAAGAACGCGACGATCGACGACATCATCGACCCGCGCGAGACCCGCCCGACGATCATCAACGGGCTGCGGATGGCGTCGACCAAGAGGATCGAGCGGCCGTGGCGAAAGCATGGGGTGATGCCCGTATGAGCGTGGTCGCGCTCCGATTTTCAGCGAGGGCGGCGACGGGCGCGGCGCGGCGTGCGGCTTCCGTAACACGTCCCGTCGCAGGGGGCGCCTTCCAGTCGCTATGCGACTACAACCCGCCACCCAAGCGGCGATGTGTGACGAGCCGCGCGCGAATTGACGGTTTCGTCGCAACCTCACCCTCCTTCGCTGCCCAAAGCCACCCACTCCGGGGGACCACGTGAGCCGCTTCGAGGATCCCGTCGTCCTGAGCTGCTCCATCTCCGGCGCCATCGCCAACCGCGACCAGTGCCCCGCGATCCCCTACACGCCGGAGGAGTACGCGGCCGAGGCGCGTCGCATCGTCGACGAGGGGGGATCGCAGATCCACATCCACGCGCGCACCCCCGACGGCATTCCGTCGTACGAGATCGAGGACTTCCGCGCGATCACCGAGGCGATCAACGCCGAGGTCGAGGACGTGATCATCAACTACTCGACCGGCGCGATCGGGATTCCGATCGAGAAGCGAATCGCCTACCTGCGCGAGCTCCGCCCCGACGTCGCCGCGCTCAACATGAGCTCGATGAACTACGCGAAGTACTCGCGCCGGCGCAAGGACTTCGTCTTCAAGGCCGTGTTCGAGAACTCCTTCGACACCATCATCGAGTTCCTGACCGCGATGCGGGAGCTCGGTATCAAGCCCGAGCACGAGTGCTTCGACGCCGGCCACATCGCGAACCTCGACCCCCTGATCGACATGGGCCTCCTGACCGATCCGGTCAACGTCTCGCTCGTGATCGGCGTCAACGGCGGCATCAGACCAAACGCCCGGAATGTCGACTTCATGGCCGAGCAGATTCCCGGCGGACCCGAGGGGCCCAACAACTGGCAGGTGATCGGCATCTCGCGCGACCAGTGGCGGCTCATCGGCGCGGCGCTCGCGCTGGGCGGCAACGTTCGCGCCGGCCTCGAGGACAACCTCTACCTGCCGAACGGCGAGATGGCGAGGTCGAACGGCGAGCTGATCGCCAAGGCCCGGCAGATGGCTGAGGACGTCGGGCGGCGTGCCGCGACCGTCGCGGAGGCGCGCGAGATGCTGGGCGTGCCCAAGCGCGAGGAGCCCACCCGCCGCGAGGTGCTCGCGCACCCGATCGAGGCCTCCGAGGCCGCCCCGGAATGAAAGTCGCCGAGTCCTCCGCTTCGCGTCCGGTTCGGCTCGATCTCATCTGCATGAGATGAGCGGCGCGCTCGAGGGCGTCCGGATCCTCGACCTCACGCGGCTCCTTCCCGGCGGCTTCTGCTCGCTGCTCCTCGCCGACATGGGCGCGGAGGTCGTGAAGGTGGAGGACACCGGAATGGGCGACTACGTCCGGTGGGCGCCGCCGTACTACGGCGACGAGGCCCAGCAGGCACTCGGCACCCGCTCCGCGCTCTACCTCGCCCTCAACCGGGGCAAGCGGTCGATCCGCCTCGACCTGAAGCAGGACGCCGGGCGCGATGCGCTGCTGCGGCTGGTGGACGGCTTCGACGTGGTCCTCGAGGGCTTCCGTCCCGGGGTGCTCGATCGGCTGGGGTGCGGCTACGAGGCCATGCGCGAGGCGAACCCGCGGGTCGTCTACTGCGCGATCACGGGCTATGGCCTCACGGGCCCGAACACCGACCGCGCGGGCCACGACCTGAACTACCTGGGCCTGATCGGCCTCCTCGGGCTCACCGGCGAGCCGGGTGGCCGGCCGATCCAGTCCGCGGGCCAGATAGCCGATCTCGGCGGCGGCGGCCTCATGGCGGCGATCGGCGTGCTGGCCGCACTTCGCGAGCGCGAGCGATCCGGCGAGGGCCAGCTGGTGGACGTCTCGATGGCCGATGGGGCGCTCTCCTGGCTGGCGATGACCGCCGCCGCCTACCTGTGCGAGGGCCGCGTTCCGCAGCGCGGCGCCGAGCAGCTCACCGGCGGTTTCGTCTGCTACTACCCGTACGAGGCGGTTGACGGGTGGGTCACGTGCGGTGCTCTCGAGCCGAAGTTCTGGCAGCGCTTCTGCGAGCACACGGGCCACCCCGACCTCGTGGAGAAGCAGTTCGAACGGCCGGGCTCCGACGCATGGCGCCAGGTCGCCGAGGTCTTCCGCTCGAAGACGCGCGACGAGTGGCGTGCCTTCAACGACGAGCACGACGCGATGATCGAGCCGGTGCTCGGCCTCGACGAGGCCCTCGACTCGCAGCTCGTGCGCGAGCGCGAGATGGTGGTGAAGGTCGATCAGCCCGAGCTCGGGCCCGTGGAGCTCCTGGGCGCGCCGATCAAGCTCTCGCGGACGCCAGCCGACCCGACGCGTCCGGCGCCGGCCCTCGGCGCCGACACGGACGCCGTGCTCGCCGAGGCGGGCTTCTCCGAGGACGAGATCGCGGCGATGCGCGATTCGGGCGCGGCGCTCGGGCCGACCGAGAGCCCCGTGCCGGCCAGGTTCATGTCATGAGCGCGCCGGCCCAGGAGCTGCTCAAGGTCTCCGAGCTCTCGGAGCGGTCCGGGGTTCCCGTCGCCACGATCCACCACTACCTCCGCGAGGGCCTCCTCCCGGAGCCCGTCAAGACCTCGCGCAACATGGCCTACTACCCGCCGGAGTTCGTCGAACGCCTGCGCCTCATCAAGCAGCTCCAGGAGGAGCGCTTCATGCCGCTCAAGGTGATCCGCGAGCTGCTCGACCGCGGCGACGCCGACCCCGACCGGCTGCGGGCCATGATCGAGATGGAGGACCGCATCCTGGCGTCCGCCCTCGAGGGGGAGCGCACGCGTACGAGCGCGGCCGAGGTGCGCGAGCGCTACGACATGCCGAAGGAGGTTCTCGACCGCCTCGCCGAGCTGGAGGTGGTCTCGCCCAACTCGCGCGGATACAGCCCATCGGACGTGCGGGTGATCGAGGCGATCAGCCGCTTCCGGGCCGGTGGCTACGACGAGGCGATCGGCTTCACGGTCTACGACACGCTCCGCTACAAGCGCGCGCTCTCCGAGCTCGTGCGCGAGGAGGTGGAGGTCGTGATGGAGCGGCTCGCCGGCAAGGTCGACTCCGAGCGGGTCGTCGAGCTGCTGGAGGCGGGGGCGGAGCCGCTGAAGGACCTGATCGCGGCGATGCACTCGAAGCTGCTCGTCGCCGAGCTCGAGCGCCACCGCGAGCGCCGCGCCGCCTAGCCGGAAAGGTTCGGGACGATGCTCTGCGGGATCGCCTTCGCGGCGATGGGGTCGAGGGCGGCGACCACGGGCTTGAGGCTCGACGGCAGGCTCGCCTCATCGGTGCTGTAGCTGTCGCCGCCGTACTCGAGCTGGTACCGGTAGCAGTCGGCGCATCCGAGGTTGGTGTGCTTCGGCAGCCCCGCGAGCGGCGCGGCGTCGAGGATCTTGCGGAGCTTCGCCACCTCCGACGCCGTGAGGGTGAACGACCTGCGGTTGGAGCCGGTCGGACCCTTCGCGACCGCGACGGCGTGGCCGTCGGAGTCGACGGTGAGGGTGACGTTTGAGTAGGCGAGGCCACCCATGCGGTGGTAGCTCACGACCGTCCCCTGGCCGCCCGTCGACGCCGAGGAGGACGACGACGAGCTCGAGCCGCAGCCCACGACCGAGATCGCGGCCAGCACGACGAGGCCTGCGAGGCCTGAGCGGGCGATGACCATGCGTCGAGACTACGGCCGAGACGCGACGGCGTCACCGTGGCGCACGTCGGCGGCACGGCCGTCGGTCCGAACCGCGTCGAGGATCTCGCTCGCCAGCTCCGCTCCGTCCGCGGGGTCGTTCGGCGTCGCGAGGATGCGCACGACGACCTCGTCGCGGTCGAGCTCCTCGAGCGAGACGTGCGGCGGGTAGCGGAGCGGCACGTCGATCCGTTCCTCGAGCTGCGACTGCACCTCGCCCGGCGTGACCTCGGCGCCGAAGCGAGCCCGGAGCTCGACGCGCTCGGGCTCGCGAAGCGGGATCACGGCGAGCTGCAGGAGGACGCTGTTGGGCACCATCACGCGGTCGGCGCCGTCGACCAGCGAGGTGTAGAAGAGCCCGAGGGAGCTCACGATGCCCTCGATGGCGCCCGCCATCGGGCCGCCCCGAAGGCGAACACGCTCGCCGACCCTGAATGGCCGCGTCGAGAGGAGCACGAGGCCCGCGAAGAGGTTCCCGAGCGTCTGCTGCGCGGCCAAACCGACGATCACCGCGGTGAACGCGCCACCGACCGCGAGGGTGCTGGGCGGCAGCCCCGCGATCCGCAGCGCGGCCACGCTCGCGGCGACGACGGTTGCGAGCCGGATCAGGAAGCCGGCGGTTCCGGCGGTCGCGGGGTCGAGCCGGCGCAAGAGCTGAGGCGCGAGCCCGCGGCCGAGCTGTCGTGCGAGCGCCCAGCCGAGAGCCAGGAGCGCGACAACCGTCGCCACCCGCACCGGGGTTCCGAGCCCCGGGAACAGGGACCCACGGTTGAAGAAGAGCACCAGGACACCCGCGATGAGGAAAGCGATGATCAGCACGGTTCCGCGAGCGCGGCTCGCGCGGGCACGATCGATCTCGCCCCCCAGGCCGACCTGCCGCCATTGCTCGGTACGGCTCTCGAACAGCGTCATCGGACGTCGCGAGCGACGGAAGAATCCCATGCTCCTGGGCATTCCCATTCGCATGTTCACGAAACGTGAGCTGCGTCACACGCCTTGGCGGTAGATTGACCAGTCAGTCAACGTGCTCGCAGCCGCGATACAGATGAACTCGACGACCGAGGTCGACCGCAACCTCGAGGTCGCCGAGCGCCTGGTGCGCGATGCCGGGCGGCGCGGGGCCGAGCTCGTGGTGCTGCCGGAGAAGTGGAACCTTCTCGGAGGCGCCGAGGCGCTCGCCGCGGGCGCGGAGCCGCTCGACGGGCCGTCGGTCTCGGCCGCGTGCGAGTGGGCTCGCGAGCTCGGCGTCGCCCTCGTCGCCGGGTCGGTCGCGGAGCGGTCCGAGGAGGGCGAGCGGGCCTTCAACACGTCGGCCCTGATCGATCCCGACGGCGAGATCGTCGCGACCTACCGGAAGATCCACATGTTCGACGTCGAGGTCGGCGGCATCACCTACCGCGAGTCCGAGAGCGAGCAGCCCGGCGACGAGATCGTGGTGGCCGAGGCGGCCGGCCTCGCGCTGGGTATGACCGTCTGCTACGACCTCCGGTTCCCCGAGCTCTACCGCATCCTCGCCGTGCGCGGAGCCCGCGCGTTCACGGTGCCCTCCGCCTTCACGGCACGAACCGGCCGCGACCACTGGGAGATCCTCCTCCGGGCCCGGGCAATCGAGAACCAGACGTTCGTGATCGCGGCCGGCCAGCACGGATCGGCGCCCCCGCACTACGACTCGTACGGGCGCTCGATGATCGTCGACCCCTGGGGGCTCCCCCTCGCAATCGCGCCCGACTCCGACTGCGCGGTCGTCGCCGAGCTCGACACCGAGGCGCAGGACCGGGTGCGCTCCACGCTTCCGTCGCTGGCGAACCGCCGGCCCCAGGCATACGCATGGCCCGAGCTCGCGGGAACGGCCGATGGCTAAGGCGCCCCCGGTCGATCGGCGGCGGCAGATCCTCGACGCGGCGATCAGGGTCTTCGCGCGCCAGGGGTTCCACAGCTGCCGCGTGTCCGACATCGCGGACGAGGCCGGCGTCGCCTACGGGCTCGTCTATCACTACTTCGACTCCAAGGACCAGGTCCTCAACGAGCTCTTCACCGAACGGTGGTCGCTGCTCCTGGCCGCGATCGGGGAGGTCGACCGTCAGGCGATCCCGGCGCGCGAGAAGCTCGACGCGGTGGCCGGCTTCATCATCGAGTCCTACCGGCACGAGCCGGAGCTGATGAAGGTGATCATCGTGGAGGTCACCCGGGCGGCGAACTCCTTCGGGCGCACCCACCTTCCCGAGATCAACCGCGCGTACGAGGCGATCGCCAAGATCGTCGCCGACGGCCAGGCCTCGGGCGAGTTCCGCTCCGACGTCGACGCCGGATTCGCCTCCATGTGGTTCTACGGGGCGATCGAGCAGCTCCTGTCAGGGTGGGTCTTCGAGCTGATCCCGGACGGCGAGGCGGACTTCGCCCGGGCGAGGCAGATGGTCGTTGAGACGATCTGTGGTGGCATCGACGCCCGTTCGGGGTAGATAAGCTCGCGCGAACGTGGAGAACGACGTCGTCAGAAGGCTCATGTGGGCGGCCATGGTGGCCGGCACCGGCGCGCTGGCGAGCGTCGTCGCCAACCGCGTCGCGACGGCGCTGTGGATTCGGATCTTCAAGGAGGACCCGCCCGAGTGAGCGCTGAACCGGGCACGGGTGGCCCGCCCCCCTCGAATGACGACCGCTCGGTGGCCGAAATGGTCATCGACGTCTCCGAGCGCGTGTCGATCCTCGTTCGCGAGGAGATCGAGCTTGCGAAGGCGGAGATCACCGAGAAGCTTCAGAAGCTCGCGCAAGGGGGCGCGGTGGGTATCGCGGCCGGAGTTTTCGTCCTCATGGGCCTCGCGATGTTCATGCACGCCTTCGCCTGGCTCCTCGACGACATCTTCTTCGGCGACAACATCTGGATCGGCTTCGCGATCGAGTCCCTGTTCTGGTTCGTGATCGCGGGGATCGCCGGCCTCGTCGCCTACCGCTCGTTCCAGGCCGGGGCGCCGCCGGTTCCGGAGCTCGCGATCGAGGAGGCGCGGCGCACCAAGGAGACGCTCACGGGCGAGCAGCCGATGACGAGCCCGACGACGGGAGAGCCCACCGCCGGGGAGCAGCCGTGAGCGAGGAGACCGGCGTCTACCGGACCGGCGCCGGAGAGCCGGTGGCGCGTGCCAGCGCCGGTGCCCCGGGGCGCACGTCGGCGCAGATCCGCCGCGACGTCGAGCTCCAGCGCCAGGAGCTCGGCCGCTCGGTCGAGGCCCTTCGCGGTCGCGTCGCCGAGCTGACCGACTGGCGTCGGCAGGTGCGCGAGCACCGGCGCGAGCTGGTCATCGGTGCGGCCGTCGTGGGCTTCGCAGTCGGCGGTCTGATGGCGCTTCGGCGCAGGTAAACCGGTGAGGGGCTTTAGCCCCCGAAAGCGGCATGTCAGGCGCGTAGCGCCGCAAGTGCTTCTAGAGCAGCGCGCTCGGGACGCCGCCCGTGCCGAGCAGGCCCGGGCCGACGTGCGCGCCGATGACCGGGCCGATCTCGGAGACGAAGAGGGGATCGTGGCCGAAGATCTGGCGCCCCTCCTCGACGAGCGACCTGGCGCTCTCGGGATCCTGGATGTGCTGCACGACCCATGCGTCGGCGCCGTCGGCCTCGCGCTCGCGCGCGAAGTCGACCATCCGCTCGAACGCGCGCCGCCGCGTGCGCACGCGTTCGATCGGTGTGATCTCCTCCTCGAGGGTCAGGATCGGCTTGATCTGAAGGGCCGAACCGAGGAAGGCCTGCGCCGCGCCGATCCGCCCGCCCTTCCTCAGGTACTCGAGCGTGTCGATGGCGAACCACATCCGCAGCGACTCGCGAGCGCGCTCGGCGGCAGCGAGGGTCGCGTCGCCGCTCGCTCCGCCGTTCGCGGCCCGGGCTGCCGCGATCGCCAGCATTCCCTGGCCCCCGCAGCCTGACCTGCTGTCGAGCACGTGGATGCGCTCGCCGCCCTTACCGTCGTCGATGAGCCGCTGCCTCGCCTGCCGAGCCGATTCGACGGTCCCCGAGATCCCGGCCGAGATATGCACGGAGACGACGTCGCGGCCCTCCGCGAGCTGGGGCTCGTAGACCTCGAGGAAGTCCCCCAGCGACGGCTGCGAGGTGGTCGCCCCCTCGTCGCTCTTGCGCAGGCGCTCGAAGAACTCGGTGTAGGCCTCGCCGGCGATCTCGCTCTCGCGGCGCTGCTCGCCGTCGAGGGTGACGTAGAGGCTCACGAGGTGCATGCCGTGCTCGGCCACGACGGCGTCGGGCAGGTAGGCGGTGGTGTCGGTGACGACAGCGGTCTCGGCCACCTGCGGGTTCTACACGACTCGGACGGCCTCGGTGCCCCCGCCTCTACCATCCCGCGGGTGGGGAAGACCCTGGTCACCGGCGGGGCGGGGTTCATCGGGACGCACCTCGTGCGCGCCCTGGCGGCACGGGGCGACGAGCTCCGTCTCGTGGTTCGCAGGACCACGAGCGCGGGCCATCTCTCGGATCTCGACTGCGAGCGCGTGACGGGCGATGTCACCGATCGTCGCGCCGTCCGCCGTGCGATGCGCGACGTCGACCGGGTCTTCCACGCCGCGGGTCGCACATCGATGCGCACGGCCGACCGCGAGGCCGTCTTCGACACCAACGTCCGCGGGGCGAGGATCGTGTTCGAGGAGGCCCTTCGCGCCGAGGTCGACCGGGTCGTTCACACCTCATCCGTGTCGGCGATCGGCGTCGCACCGCGCGGGAGCACGGCCGATGAGACCACGCCGTTCAACCTCGGCCACCTCGGAATCGCATACATCAACTCCAAGCACGAGGCCGAGATGGAGGCGCTCCGGCTCGCGGCACACGGCCTCCCCGTGGTCTTCGTCAACCCCACGTTCGTCTTCGGGCCGGACGACCCCTCGCGGACCTCGATGGGGCTGATCCGGCGGTTCCTGCTGGGTCGCGTGCCTGCCTACGTGGACGGCGCGCTCAACGTGGTCGACGTCCGTGACGTGGCCGACGGGCATCTTCGCGCGGACAAGGATGGACGCGTCGCGGAGCGGTACATCCTGAGCGCTCGCAACTTCACGCTCGACCGGCTCTTCGCGGACCTCTCGCGGATCTCGGGCGTGCCGCCGCCGGTCAGGATCCCAGCCGCCGCTGCGCTCGCTCCGGTCGAGCTCGCCGAGCGCTTGGGCCTGCCGACCCCGACCTCGCGCGACGAGATCCGCTCCGGCTCCCTGTGGTGGACCTATCGCAACACGAAGGCGAAAAAGGAGCTCGGCTTCAAGCCGCGGCCCCACGAGGAGACCCTCGAGGAGGCGGTCACCTGGCAGGCGGAGCAGCTGGGCGAGCGGGTTCGTCGCGAGCGCAGCCCACAACGCGTCGTTCTCGGCGTGGTCGCGCGCGCGATGCGGGCCGCGAGGCAGCCTGGGGGCCGGATGAGCGAACGGCCCGGACAGACCGGTGCGGGACGGGACCCATCGAAGCGCGGCGGCGCCCCGCTCGTCCTCTATCGCTGCCCCACCCGGACCAACGTGCTCTGCCCGTGCGGGGCGGTTGCGCGACGACTGAACGGTCTCGGTCTCCGCTACCGCGTCGAGCGGGTGCCCTACCGCCGCCGAGGGGACGCCCGGCCCGAGATCGAGGAGCTGACCGGCCAGCGGCGTGTGCCCGTCCTCGTCGACGGCGACGAGGTGGTCCACGACTCGAAGCGGATTCTGCAGTACCTCGATTGGGCGTACGAGAAGCCCAAGCCCGCTGAGAAGAAGCCGCGCCGGAAGAAGCCCGAAAATAGGGGCAGCGAAGGGAGGCGGGATCGAGCGAAAAAGTCGGGCCCCACGGTTCGTTGAGTGATTTTGGGCGCTATAGCGCCTAAAACCCCGCAACGAACACCGGCGCTCGTGCCGTCGTTGCCCTCTCTACAATCCGTAGCGATGGAAACGCTTGAATCAGCCGTATCTCTCACCGACGGCGCCGCGGCCAAGATCAAGGACCTCGTCTCCACGCGCGACGACCCGGACGAGTCCGCGCTTCGCGTGGCGGTCCGCGGCGGCGGCTGCTCGGGCTTTCAGTACGCGCTCGCCCTCGACAAGGCGAAGGCCGAGGACCACGTCTTCGAGCACAACGGCGTCGCCGTGATCGTCGACAAGGTGAGCATGCAGTTCGTGTTCGGGTCCGAGGTCGACTTCGTCGACGGGCTCCAGGGCGCCGGGTTCGTCGTCAACAACCCGAACGTCGTCGCCGCATGCGGCTGCGGCTCCTCCTTCCAGGTGAAGGAAGACGCGGCCGAGCAGGCCGCGACCACCGCCTGACGAGTACTCGCTCTACTCGACGTTGAGCGGCGGGCTCTGCTGTGACCCGCCGGGCAGGATCCGCTCGGGCTCGGGAAGCTCAGCCGATTGGGGCTGACTAACCCCGACGAGATCGGCGAGCTCGCCGGAGTCGAACATCTCCTCGACGATGTCGCAACCGCCCACCAGCTCGCCGTTGACGTAGAGCTGCGGGAAGGTGCGCCAATCGGCGATCTCGCCCGTCACCTCGCGGAGCGGCTGAAGGATCGGCAGGACGTCGATCGCGCCGTACTCGACGCCGAGCTGCTCGAGCACACCGACGACGCGCATCGAGAACCCACACCGCGGCATCTCCGGCGTGCCCTTCATGAACAGCAGCACCGGGTTCTCGCGGACGAGCTCCTCGACCTTCTCCTTGAGCGCGGGATCGCTCACTCCCGTCAACGATAGCGCGGCTGGCCGCCGCTCCCCGCCGAGCCTCTTCAGGCGGTTACGGCCACGAGCGAGTCTCGCCCGCCGCGCTTCGCTTCGTAGAGGGCGCCGTCGGCGCGTGCAAGGAGGGTGTCGACGGTGTCCCCCCGCTCGGCGAGAGCGATGCCGGCGGAGCAGGTCGCGTGGGTGGGGGAGCGCGACCGCAGCCTCTCGACGACGTGCCGGCCCTCATCGAGCGGACAGTCGGGCAGCACGATCACGAACTCATCACCGCCGAAACGGCCGATCAGGTCGCCCGTGCGCAACGCTTGGCGCCAGGCGTCCGCGGCGGCGCGAAGCAGGGCGTCCCCGGCGGCGTGCCCGTTGGTGTCGTTGTAGAGCTTGAAGGCGTCGAGGTCCACCGCCGCGATGCAGAGCGGCGCAGGGCTGCGCTCGACCCGCGCGAGCTCGCGCCCGATGACCTCCTCGACGAGGCGCCTGTTCGCGAGGCCCGTCAGCGGGTCGTGGAGCGCCAGGTGGCGGAGCTCGGCCTCGAGGCTTTCGCGGGCGGTGATCTGGCGGCGCAGCCCGGACACCAGCCAGGACGTGACGAGGGCGGCGATGGCGAGCACGAACGCCGTGACGAGCCAGCGCGTGAACGGCGAGAACGAGGTCCCCGGATCCGGCGCGACGACGAGAGTGACCCCGTAGAGGGCAAGGAGCCACGCCAGGTGAGCCATGGCGCCACGGCCGCTGAAGAAGTAGGCGCTGAGCAGGACCACCCAGACGAACATCGCCGGGAAGATCGCGGCGGCGACGCCGGCGAAGTAGACGCAGGTGCAGATCAACACGCTCCCGAGGCCCACGACGCCGTGCAGCACCCACAGCGGAAGGGTTCGTGGGTACCAGAGGAGCGCCGTTCCGACCAGCGCCGCGACGGGGATCACAGCTGCGAGGCCGTGCGCGTCGAGTGAGGCCGGATGGGGGAGGGCCACGGAGAGCGCGACGAGCAGCGCGCCGGCGAGGTAGAGGATGCCGCCGACGCGGGCGAGGAGCCGCTGGTCGGTGCGCGCCTCGCCGGGGTCCGGCAGGTAGCGGTTGGAGATCTGGAACACCACTTCGTCCTATCGGCAGAAACGAGGGAGAACTTCGCCCCCTAACGGCCAAATAGCCGATGCGGGTTACTGGATTACCGGTATCAGTCGACCCTGCGGTGGGGATCGAGCGCCATCGGCTCGCGGTGCCACTCGTGGGGCAGGGAGACCTCGACCTCGATCGAGCGCGCGGGGGGGTCGGGCTCGTGGTGCCCCTCGGCGCCCGCGAGCCAGGGGGTGAGGTACCGGCCGCTGACCTTCTTCGGGGGCCACCAGAGGTGGTCGGATGAGACGACGCCCTCGCCCCCGCCGCCCGCAACGACGGCCTTCATGCTCATCGTCTCCTCGCCGACGATCAGCTTCCCTCGAAGCACCGGCCGGAACGCCTCCGCCTCGACGTTGGCGCCCAGTCCGGCGGCTATCGCCGCCGCCGCGGCGTCGGCCTGCTGGGTCCCAATCCCGCCCTGCTTGATCGGGAAGTTGGCGCCGTCGCCGGCGGCGTAGACGTCGTCGAGCCCGGTGACGCGCGCGTGGTCGTCGATCGGGATGAACCCGTCCTCGTCGCTCGGAAGCCCCGGGATCCTCGGTCCCTCGAGCACCGGGAGCGCGACGACGACCGAGGCCTCGAGACGCTCGCCACCCGGGCGCAGCTCGAGCGCCCCGTCCTCGGCCTCGCGTGCGTGGACCCCGCAGTGCGTCGTCACGCCGCGGGCGGCGAGCATCGCGGCGACCGCCTCGCTGGCCGCCACTCCGAAGATCGCGAGCGGCGTCTCCTCAGGCGTGACGACGAGGATCTCGATCTCCTCCGCACCCTCGGCGACCCGCCTCGCCGTCAGCAGTGCGAGCTCGTAGAGCGGGAGCGGCCACGCGACACCGCTCGGGAGCACGAATGCGATTCGGTGCGGCGGGGCCTCGCGAGCGCGGGCGAGCAGGCCGCCGAGGTCGAGCTGAGGCCCCGGCACGGTGAACGTGATGGCACTCGGGAAGGCGGGCCTGGGGTGGGCGCCGACGCACACGAGGAGGGCGGCGTACTCGAGCTCCGATCCGTCCGACAGCTCGGCCGCGCGCTCGGCGGGTCTGACCGCGCTCAGACCCGCCTGGATGAACGTTGCACCGAGCTCGGCGACGGTGGGCGCGAGCTCCCGGCGCTCGTACGGCGTGAACGAGAACGGCTCGTCCACCGCCATCGGCCGGTAGCGGAAGTCGGGGTCGGGGGCCGCCATCACGAGGTCGGCCCGATCCCCGGCGAGGTCGGCCAGCGCGAGGAGCGCCTCCATGCCGGCGATGCCGCCGCCGGCGACGACGACCCGCGGTTTGATGCCGGCTTCGCCGCTCGCGCTCATCCTCGGCCCAGCCTACCCTGACGCGCCGAGCACGTGCATAAGCTTGCGCCGTGCTTCGGTTGACGGCTCTGCTCGGGCGGCCTGCGCTCGATGGGGCCGGCGATGCTCTCGGCGAGCTCGAAGACCTTGGCGTGGCCCTCGAGGCCCCGCATCCCCCGATCGTCGCAGCTCGCCTCAAAGGCGATGGCCACCGAACGCGTGCCTGCTCGCTGGTCCGTGTCACGGCTGATCAGGTCGTGATCGTCGACGGCCCCACGGTGCCGGGCGACCTCCTGTACCTGCGACGCCACGTTCTCGATACTCAGGTGCTCGCGCTCGATGGGCACCGCCTCGTGCGCGTCGGCGACGTGCTCGTGGCGGAGGAGGGAGAGGGCCTGGCGCTCGCGGGCGTGGAGGTCGGGGTCGCACCTGTGCTCCGGCGTCTCGGGCTCGCGGGCTTCGCGCGTGACCTGCCCGACAAGATCCTCGACTGGCGGAATCTGCACCTCGCCTCGCCGCCGGGGCACGCCCTCCAGCTCTCCAGCCCCACCGCTGCGATTCACCGACTCGGGAGGGCGGAGCTGGAGGCCGTGGCCGCGGAGCTGCCACCCGATCGTGCGCACCAGCTGCGTCACCGGTTCGGGCTTCCGAGCCGGCCGCACGCCTGGCGACGGCATCGTGGCCGACGGTTCGGCTCGATCCTGCGAGCCCGGTCGAGTGCGCCGCGGTAAGGGCCTCAGGCGCGCGGCGGGCCTGTCGGTCTTCGCTGCGGTCGTGGGGCCCGGCCTGCTCGCCGGCCTCTCCGACGATGACCCGGCGGGCATCACCACCTACTCCATCGCCGGGGCCGACTACGGCTACGAGCTGTTGTGGGTCCTGCTGCTCGCGACCGGCGCGCTCATCGTCTACCACGAGCTTGCGGCGCGGATGGGCATCGCCACCGGCCAGGGACTGTCCGGGCTCGTGCGCGAGCGATTCGGCGTCCGGCTCGCCGGCGTCGCGCTGGTCGCCCTCCTGATCGCGAACATCGGCACCACCTGCGCGGAGTTCGCCGGCGTCGCCGCCTCCCTCGAGCTCATCGACGTCAGCAGGTACATCAGCGTGCCCATCGCGGCCGTCGGCGTGTCGGCGCTCGTGCTTCGCGGCAGCTTCCACCGCGTCGAGCGCGTGCTGCTCGGCCTTGGCGCGGTCTTCGTGACATACGTGATCTCGGGGATCCTCGCGGGGCCCGACTGGGGCGCGGCGGCGCACGGCCTCCTCGTCCCCGGCCTGCCCGGGACCCGCGCGGCCGTTCTGACGGCGACCGCGATCGTCGGCACCACGCTCGCCCCGTGGGGTCTCGCGTTCATGCAGTCGTACGTCGTCGACAAGCGGATCCGGCGCGAGGACATGCGCTACGAGCGGATCGACGTCGTGACGGGCGCCACGATGACCGGGGTGATCGGCGTGTTCGTCGTCGTCGCCTGCGCGGCCACGCTCCATGTCCACGGGCACTCGATATCCGACGCGTCCGACGCAGCGCGCGCGCTGCGGCCCCTGGCGGGCGACGCCGCGTCGGCGCTGTTCGGCGCCGGCCTCCTCGGCGCGGCCCTCCTGGCGGCGTCGATCCTTCCGCTGTCGACCGCGTACTCCGTGGCCGAGGCGTTTGGCTCGGAGAGCGACCTCAACGACGACTTCAGCCAGGCGCGTCTCTTCTACGGGACCTATGCCGCCGTCGTCGTCGTCGCGGTGGCGGTCGTGCTCGTTCCGGGCATCTCCCTGGTCCCGATCCTGTTCGGGACCCAGGTCTTGAACGCCGTCCTCCTCGTCCCACTCCTCGTCTTCCTGTACCGCCTTTCGCGTGACCGCGAGGTCATGGGCGAGTTCGTGAGCGGCCGGCTGGCGAGCGCTGCCGCGGCCGTCGCCATGGCGATGATCGTGGGCTGCGTCGCGACGCTCGGGGTCGTCTCATTGGCATGACCGCGATCCGCCTAGTCATCTGGGCCCGACGACTCGCCCGCTGAGCCGTCGGACGGCGACGGCGACGGCGTCGTGGGGGCGACGGCGGGTGGCGTGGTTCCGAACGTCGTCGAGGAGGGAGCGGTTGCCGTCGGGGTCGTCGTGCTCGTCGACCCGTCGCCGCCTCGATGCGGTGGGCGGCCGTGATTGCGCTCGTGTGATACGGCGCTCGGCGGCGCGAGCTCCCGGCCGGCGTCGAGAGGCTGGGCGGCCAGCCCGATCCGCTGGCTCACGAGGTGGCTCGCCGCGAAGGCCACCGCCGCCGCGATCGCCAGGCCGGCGAGCGCGAGTGCGGTCCAGCGGATGACCGACCCGGTGGAGGTCATGCGCGACCCCCGGCGATCGCCGGCTCGGGCGCCCACCTGATCCGCGCGCGGACCCCCCCGCCATCGCGCGGGGCGAGATCGACTCGGCCCCCCCACTGACCGGCAAGCTCGCGGGCGATTGCGAGCCCGAGCCCCGTCCCGGGCGGGCCGCTTCGTCCCGCAGTGCCTCGGGCAAAGCGCTCGAACACGACCTCGGCCTCGTCCAGCGCGATTCCCGGGCCGCGATCGAGGACCTCGATTTCCCCCTGGCCGGCTCGAACGACGATCTCGCCGCTCTCCGGCGAGTAGTTGACCGCATTCTCGACCAGGGCATCGAGGGCGCGATCGACGTCGGCCGGCGCGGCCCACACCCTGGGCTGTGTGTCCAGGCTCTCGAGGCGGAGGCCGATTCCCCGCTCGGAGGCGGTCTTGCCCCAGCGCTCCACCGCGCGGGAGGCGACGTCGGCGAGGTCCAGGCTCTCGGCGGGGACATCGTGTTCCCCTGCGCGGCTCAGCACGAGGAGCTCGTCGACGATGTGCGAGAGGCGATCGACCTCCCGCATCCCGGCGTCGAGCGCAGCCGCGCGCGGGTCACCCTCGCTGGTGTCGGCGCGAAGCTCCTCGAGCTGGAGCCGCACCCCGGTGAGCGGGGTCCGCAGCTGGTGCGATGCGTCGGCCACGAAATCACGCTGGCTTTGGAGCAGACGGCGGATGCGCGCGGTCATCTCGTTGAACGCCCGGGCGAGCGTGCGCTGTTCGCTCGTTCCCTCGATCGGCGCCTCCGTCGCGAGGTCACCCGACGACACTCCGCGCGCGGCGCCCTCGAGGCGGCGGATGGGGCGCGCGATCTGGCTCGAGAGAAGGACGCCGGCGGCGAGGCCGAGGAGAAGGACCACCGCGCCCAGGATCGCCAGGCCCACGACCGAGTTGCGCACGGCGTCGTTGACCGCGGCCACGCTCTGCGTCACGCGAACGGCTCCGATGGTCTTGCCCTCGTGGATCACGGGGGTTGCCGTCGCGAGGATTTCGCCGCCGAGGGTCTGGCTTCCGCGGTTTTGCTGGTAGCTCGTGCCTCGTAGCGCCGCCGCCACCTCCGGTCGGCCGGCGTAGTCGGCACCCATGTCGCCCGACCCGGCGCTGTCGACGACTACGCGTCCGCGCGAGTCGACGACCAGCACCCGCCCGCGAACGCTCCGGGAGGAGACGCGGACCAGGCGCCTCAGGGTCGGGCTCCGAGGTGGCCTGAGGGAGTCGGAAGCCGTCGCCGCGAGAAGGTCGGCCTGGCTTCGCGCCTGGCCGCGCACCTCGGCGTCGACGCGATCGCGCAGGCTGATGGCGAGCGGCACGCCGAGCGCGACGAGCGCCAGCAGGAGCACGTACGCGATGACCAGTATGAGGCGGGTCCGAAGGCTTACGAGTCGCCCTCCGGAAGCGCGAACCGAAAGCCGACGCCGCGCACCGTCTCGATCAGGCCGGGCTCGTTCGGGCTGTCGCCGAGCTTCTTCCGCAGCGCGCGGATGTGCACGTCGAGCGTCTTCGTCGAGCCGAACCAGTTGACGTCCCAGACGCGATCCATGAGGTCCTCTCGCGTGACCACCTCGCCGGCGTGCTCGACGAGCTCGGCGAGCAGGTCGAACTCGCGCCGCGCGAGGCTCACGGGCTTGCCGCCGAGCGTCACCTTGCGCGCCGCGCGATCGAGCGTGAGCTCACCGACCTCGGTCACGGGCTCCGTCGGCTCGGGTGCCTGCTTCGCGCGACGAAGTACGGCTCGGATCCGGGACACCACCTCCCGCGAGCTGAACGGCTTGACCACGTAGTCGTCGGCGCCCAGCTCCAGCCCGACGACCCTGTCGGTCTCGGTTCCGCGGGCGGTGAGCATGATGATCGGGACGTCGGAGATTCGCCGCAGGTCCCGCGCGAGGTCACGGCCGTCGCCGTCCGGCAGGCCGAGGTCGAGGAGGACCAGGTCCGGCTCGGTCCGCTCGGCGAGGTCGCGTGCCTGCGCGCAGGTTCGGGCCACGACCGGATCAAAGCCGCCGCGTCGCAGCGCCTGGCTGAACGGCTCGTAGATCGAGGCCTCGTCCTCGACGAACAGGATCCGCGTATCGGTCATGAGGCGACTTTAGAGCGGACCTCGGGCGTCGCATCCGGGTTCTCCCGAGGCCTTACCTGCAGCTAACCCGAAGCTGGCCGGCGCCTTCGGGGCGGTGCCGAAGAATCGCGGCGAACGAACTCCAAGGAGGAGCAACACGTGCCAACGTCCGATCCGAAGACCCCCGCACCGAAGAGGCCCAGGCCGGCCAAGGCCAGGAGCCTCAGAAGTCAGATCGCCGCCAGCGCCACGATCCTCGGCCTCGGCGGCCTCGCCGGTTATGCGCTCAGCTCCAAGGGCGCCGCGCCGGCCTCCACGGCCGCCGAGCCGCCGAAGACCCACACGCAGGTCGTCAGGCGGACGATCCACAAGGTTCGGCACAAGCCGATGAAATCGCGGGCCCAGGTGAGGGCCGCGGCCGGCATCGGCGCCGCCAGCGGCGCGGCGGCCGCGTCGCCGGCCATCGCGAGCGCCCCGCCCGTCAGCACGGGTACCAGCGGCAGCGTGGGAGCCGCCACGACGGCCGCGGCGGCTCCGGTCACGACCGGCACGAGCGGCTCCTCGAGCGCCAGCTCCGGGATCAGCTCCGGTACACCGGTTTCGACGCATACGAGCGGCTCCTCGAGCTCAGGCTCCGGTAGCGGCACCCCCGTCACCACGCACACCAGCGGTGGCGGTGGCGGTGGCGGCGGCACCGGCACCCCGGTCACGACGCACACCAGCGGTGGCGGCGGCGGTGGTGGCGAGGGCGAGGGCGGCGACGGAGGCGAGGGCGGTGACTGACCCGACTCCCCTGGATCCCGCACCCCCGGGACCCGCGAGCGCGCGGCGGCGGCCGAGCATGCTGCCGACCGTCGCCGCCGCGCTCGCGCTCTTCATCGTGGCCTTCGAGTTCCTTGCCTTCCAGCTCCGGAGCGGCAACGACCCCTCGCTCGCCAGCGCCAGCGCCGCCCGTCCTCAGGTGACGCGCAAGGTGCTGCGAACGACGGTCATCACCGACGTCGTCCCGACGCCCGGCGGAAAGGGCGGAACGACCACCACGTCCGCGCCCTCGGCCGTCAGCTCGGCCCCCGTACCCGCGCCGGCTCCCGTGGTCACGAGCACGTCATGAGCTTCCACGACGTGACATTCGACGCGATGGGATGCGAGATGCGGGTTCTCATCGGCGAGCCCGCAAAGGCCGGCCTTCCGGCCCCCGTGGCGGCCGCTGAGCGCGCTCGCCGGTTCATCCGCGACTTCGAGGCGAGGCTGTCGCGATTTCGCGAGGACTCTGAGCTCTCGCTGCTGAACGCCGATCCCGCGACGACCGTGCCTGCGTCGCCTCTGCTGCGCGACCTCGTGCGCGCGGCGATCTGGGCCGCGGAGCGCACAGATGGCCTGGTCGATCCCACGCTGGTCCGAGCGCTCGAGGCGACCGGATACGCGCGGTCGCGTGCCGGCGTGCCGGCGGCTCCGCTGGCGGAGGCCCTCGAGGCGGCCCCCGCGCGCCGCTCGGCCCGTCCCAACCCGCGCCGCGCCTGGGCGTCGATCGAGATCGACGAGGCGCAGGGGACCGTAACCCGCCCACCCGGAGTTGCAATCGACAGCGGCGGGGTCGGCAAGGGCCTCGCCGCGGACCTCATCGCGGAGACGCTTCAGGGTTACTCGCGCTTCGTCGTCGACTGCGGCGGCGACCTGAGGGTCGGCGGAACGGATGCCGCGTATGAGCCGCTCGACGTTCACGTCGAGCACCCTCAGAGCGGTGAGCGCTCGTTCGTGCTGCGGATCGGCTCGGCGGGCATCGCGACCTCCGGCCTCAACGTTCGCCTCTGGCGGCGCGCCGACGGCACGTATGGACACCACCTGCTCGACCCGGCGACCGGCGAGCCGGTCTGGAGCGGCCTGGTCGGCGTGACCGCGCTCGGCGGGACGGCACTCGAAGCGGAGACCCTTTCCAAGGCGGCGCTTCTCAGCGGCCCGGAGGAGGGGCGCCAATTCCTGGAGGCGCGCGGCGGCCTGCTCGTCCACGACAGCGGGCGGGTCGAGATGATCGGCGCCCTCCGGCCGACACCCCGCATTCCCAAGCTCGAGATGACGGGAGCCCCGAGGTGAGCACGGTTGCGACAGCGGCCGCTGCGAGCACGACGCTCGCGGGACACGAGTGGTGGATCGCGAGCCGCGCGGCGGGACTCGTCGCGCTCGCGCTCGTCACCGCCTCGGTCATCCTCGGCCTGAGCCAGGCGGGACGTCTGACGCGGAAGCCGGCGATTCGCCGCCGGCTCGCCGCCCTGCACGAGCAACTCGCCGTGACCGGCCTCGTCGCGATCGCCGTGCACGGCGTCACGCTGCTCGGCGACCCCTGGCTGAGCCCCGGCATCTCGGGCATCTCCGTGCCCTTCACGATGTCCTTCAGGCCGCTCTTCACCGGCTTCGGGATCATCGCCGGCTACCTCGCGGCGATCCTCGGTCTCAGCTTCTACGTCCGCCGGCGCATCGGCCCCCGGCTGTGGCGGAAGGCGCACCAGCTGACGATCGTCGTCTACGCCCTCGCCGTCGCCCACACGCTCGGTGCCGGGACCGACGCCACGACGCCGTGGCTGCGCTGGTGGATCGCCATCACGGCGCCGACGATCCTGGTGCTCTTCGTCGCCCGCGTCCGGGCGGGGATGCAGGCGGGTCGCGCCGCCGCGGCCCGTCGCGCCCGCCCCGAGCTGCCGATCCGCAACGAGCCTCTGGGCGAGGAGGCGTCATGAACCGCGGCGACGGTGTGCTGATCGTCGGCGGCGGACTGGCCGGCCAACGCTGTGCCGAGACCCTGAGGGCGCGAGGCTACGAGCGGCCGATCCGCGTCGTCTGCGCCGAGCCGCTACCGCCGTACGACCGCCCACCGCTATCGAAGGGCCTGCTGGCTGGGAACGCGCCCGACCACAGCGTCGGCCTGCGGCCCGCCTGCTGGTACGACGAGAACCGGGTGGAGCTCATGCTCGGAAGGGCGGCGAGCCACCTCGACGCCGCTGCCCATGAGGTGACGCTCGCCGACGGGACCGTCGTTCCCTACTCGAGGCTCCTGATCGCGACCGGAAGCCGGGCCCGGGAGCTCCGCTTCCTCGACGGCTACTCGAACGTCCATGCCCTCCGCACGCTCGCCGACGTGCGGCGGCTGCGTGGCGAGCTACGGCCCGGCGCCAAGCTCGCACTGATCGGGGCCGGCTTTATCGGCCTCGAGGCGGCGGCCACCGCGCGGGGCCTTGGGGTGGACGTGACGGTGATCGAAGCGCTGCCCGCCCCACTCGCGTCGATCCTCGGGACCGATGTCGGCGAGCGGTTCTCACGACTGCACCGCACCGAGGGAGTGGACGTGCGCACCGGGGCCATGCTCGAGGCGGCACGCGGCAACGGCCGCGTGGAGGAGCTCGTGCTCGCCGACGGTGGCCGCGTCGAGTGCGAGGCGGTCCTGGTCGGCGTTGGCGTCGCGCCCGCCACCGAATGGCTCGAGGACAGCGGCCTCGAGCTCGACGGCGGCGTCCCGACCGACGCCGCCGGGCGGACCACGCTCCCCGACGTCTACGCGGCGGGGGACGTCACCCAAGCCTTCGATCCCAGGATCGGCTCCCGCGCCCGCACCGAGCACTGGGAGGCGGCAGGGCGGCAGGGCGCCGCCGCGGCGCGCGCGATGCTGGGCGACGAGCCCGCCGCCCCGCCGCCGCCGAGCTTCTGGAGCGACCAATACGGCATCCGCTTCCAATACGTCGGGTACGCGGCGCTCGCCGACAGCCGGACGATCGACGGCGAGCCCGATGGCACTGACTTCACCGTCGTCTACACCCGACGGAATCGACCCGTGGCGGCGCTCGTCGCCGGTCGGCCCCGCGAGCTAGTGGCGCTGCGCAAGCGAATCGAGCAAGAGCTTCCAGTCCCGAATGAAGTCGAAAGGAGCATGCAATGAGTTATCTGCCAGTCATCGATCCCGAGCTCTGCAGCGCCCACGGCGACTGCGTCGAGTGCGCCCCGCAGATCTTCCGCCTGGGCGAGGTCGCGGAGGTGATCGGTACGGGCCCGGACGATCTCGTGATGGCCGCCGCCGAGTCCTGCCCGTCGCTTGCGATCAGCGTCGTCGACACGGAATCGGGCGAGGAGGTGTTCCCGTGATCGCTGGACGGCTGTGAACCACGGCCTTACTGCGTGAGGTCGCGGCGATCGAAGAGGACCGCCCCGACCGCAGCGAGCGCGAGCGCGACCACCGTCACCCCGACGAACGCGGCCGGGTCGACGCCGTTCTCGATCGCCTTGCCGTAGTAGTGAAATGCGGAGACGTAACGGATTCCCTCGAGACTCGGGTCCAGCCGGCCGACGAGGTCGATCACGTACATGGCGACGAGGATCCCTGCGACCGAGCCGGTGACGACGCCCGTGCGCAGCGACCAGCCGGTGATCACTACCCCCAGCGCGGCCGCCAGCAGCGCGAGGGGCCAGACGTTCGCGAAGCCGGCGACGGCGAGCCCGGCATCGAGGCCCGCACCTGTGACGAGGCTTGCCAAGAGCGTCAGCAGGAGGCTGACGGCGAGAACCACAGCGACCTCGATCGCCGTCGCCGCCCAGTCGGCTGCAACGAGGCGCACGCGTGAGACGGGCGTGGAGAGCAGGACATCGAGCCGCCCGCTCTCGGCCGCGCCGGAAAGGCCGCTGGCGACCGCGCGTACCGCGAGGTAGCCGACCACGAGGGGAATGATCAGGCTCAGCATCTCGGCGTGCAGGTATTGCTCGACGTTCGCCAGGTTCCCGACGCCGAACGCTTCTTTCAGGGCGCTCGGATATCCCTGAACCGCCTTCGAGATGGAGCCCTGGATCGAGGGGAATATGGACACGATGAACGCCGACCACAGGCCGATCGGCAGTCCCCACGACAGAAGCGACCGGCGCCGTTCCCAGAGCTGGGCTTGAATCAGCGGTGTCAACCCGTGCCTTCCTCGTAGTAGGCGAGGAAGACCTCCTCCAGCGTGGGGTGGGACACCTCGAGCTCGGCGACCGTATGGCGCGCGATTGCCTTGAGCGCCGGGTCGGGGCTTCCGGCGAGCGTGAACGCGATGTGAGTGACGCGGTCTTCGACGGCGGCGACCCCGGGACAGGCGCGGAGCTCGGCGAGGTCGACCGGGCCGTCGAACTGGACCGACACCCTGCGGGGCGCCTTGGCGAGCAGGTCGGCGACTCGCTCGACCGCGATCAGGCGACCGTCACGGATGATCCCGACCCGGTCGCAGACGCGCTCGACCTCGTCGAGCTCGTGCGAGGAGAGGAACACGGCGCAGCCGCGATCGCGCTCCTCGCGAACGAGGGCGAGGAACTCCTCCTGCATCAGCGGATCGAGCCCGCTCGTGGGCTCGTCGAGGATCAAGAGCTCCGGGCTGTGGAAGAGGGCCAGGATCAAGCCGATCTTCTGTCGGTTGCCGCGCGAAAGCTTCCCTAGCGGCCGGTCGAGGTCGGCCCGAAATCGCTCGGCGAGCGTCTCGCACCGGCCGAGCCCTGTGACCCCGCGAAGGCGCGCGAGCAAGGTGACGGCCTCCATCCCGGTGACGCGCTTGCCAAACCCGAAATCCCCCGGCAGGTTCCCGAGGCGGGCCCGAATGGCCACGGCGTCGTGGCGACTGTCGAGGCCGAAGATGCGGGCGGTCCCGCGCGTCGGATGCAGCAGGTCGAGCAGGGTGCGGATCGTCGTCGTCTTGCCGGCGCCGTTCGGGCCGAGGAAGCCGAAGACCTCGCCGGGCTCGACCGCCAGCGTCACGTCCTCGAACCCGCGGTGGGCGCCGTAGAACTTTGTCAGTCCCTCGGTCTCGATGGTCGCCACGCCGGAATGCTCTCAGGCCGCCCGCTACCCGGCGTCCGTAGTTTCTCACGGGCAGGTTTGCGGTCGAGTGCCGATGAGTCGACGACCTCCGAGTGGTTCGCTGTCACGGCAAGAGCGGAGCCACGGAGGAGAAGCACGATGACCGAGAGGGTGACGGCCAGTCCGGAGGCGCTCGAGGTGATCGAGCGTCTCCGGAGCGAGCACGGGCCAGTCGCGCTCTTCCAGTCGGGTGGCTGCCGCGACGGGAGCGCCGCGATCTGCGTCACGCGCGGTGAGCTCCTCGAGACCGACGAAGACCTGAAGCTCGGCGTGATCGGGGCATCCCCCGTCTTCGTCGATCGCGAGCTCTACGAGCGCTTGGGCGAGCCGGAGTTCGTCATCGACGTCGCGCCCGGCGAAGCCGGCGGCTTTTCGCTGGAGGGGCACGAGGGGGTTCACTTCGTCACCCGCGCACCCCGGTCGGCAGAGGTGGCCCGCTAGCACGCGGTCGCGCGCGGAGCTGCCTCAGCCGCGAGGGGTGACGAGCACCGGGCACGGTGCGCTTCGAATCAGCTCGTCGGAGACCGAGCCGAGAAGCACCCGCATCGCCGGACCGTAACCGCGCGAGCCGACGATGAGCAGGTCGACGCCGTCCTCGCAGGCCGCGGCCAGCGTCTGCGCGGGCGGCCCGTCGAGTCGCCAGCCTTTCGCCGGAATCTCGGGGCCGATGGACTCGACGCCGGCGGCAAGCACGGCGTCGGGCTCGGGAGGGCCTCCCGGCACGTAGCCCGGCGGACCGGGCACAGGCTGACGCGGGCCAAAGACGGTCAGCAGGCGCAGCGTCGCGCCCGCCGCCCGCGCGACCGCTTTGGCATGGGCGAGGGCGATCTTGCTCTCGGGCCGGCCGTCATAGGCAACTGCGATCGTCTTCAGTCCGGCCCCGGCCACCCGCTCGCGGTAGCCCTGGGGGGCGACGGCAACCGGGCATGGGGACCCGTGGAGCAGGTTCCGCGCGACGCTGCCGAGGACCACCCGCCCCACGGTCCCGCGGTGCGGCGAGCCGACGACGATGGCATCGGTGTCGCCCGCCTCGGCAAGCTGGGTGAGCACCCATGCGGGCGAGCCGCCGCCAAACACGTGGGTCTCCGAGATGCGATCACCGAGGACCTCGCGAGCCTCGTCGAAGAGCGGGCTCGCGTCTTGGGCCGCGTCGTCCTGGAGCGTCACGTAGCCGACCGAGAAGGGCCCGTACGGGAAGACGGCGATCACCCTCACGGTCCCATCCGCAAGGGAGCTCAGGGTTAGGGCGAGCGCGAGGGCGTCACGTCCCCCGTCGCTGCCGTCGAATCCGACCGTTAGCTGCGCGGGGGGGTGCGGCTCGTCCGGAAGCTGGCCCTCCATGTCGGTGTCACGATACGTCACCGTGGGCCCGCCAAGTAAGCCCCGATCGCTGGTCGAGGCGATGCTCGAGCCGGGCCTCTATCCGGACCGGCCGGCGGAGGTGGAGCTGCGCGAGACGCACATCTCCTGGGTGTTCCTTGCGGGGGGGCGCGCCTACAAGGTCAAGAAGCCGCTCGTGCTTCCGTTCCTCGATTATGGGACCGTGGAGCGGAGGCGGCAGATGTGCCACGAGGAGGTTCGCCTCAATCGCCGCCTCGCGCCGTCGATCTACCTCGGAGTGCTCGGCATCGCCGAACGCGGCAACCGCCTGGAAATTGTCGACGAGGACGATCCGGCGGCCATCGAGTTCGCCGTCGAGATGCGACGGGTCGACGAGCGACACAGCCTCGCCGAGATCGTCGGCCGCGACGAGCTCGACGCGGAGAGGCTCGACGAGGTTGGGTCCCTGCTCGCCCGCTTCCACGCCGACGCGGACGTCGTCGCCCCTGACGAGCGCGTTGTCGACACCCTCGCGTCGACCTTGGAGGAGAACGCGGAGACCTTGCACGATGTGGGAGCCGACGTCGTCGACATGAGGCGCGTCGATGCGGCCGAGCGATTCGCGACCGCCTTCCTGGCCCATCATCGGGACGAGCTCTCCGAACGAGCCCGGAGCGGTCTCGCCCGCGATTGCCACGGCGATCTGAGGGCCGAGCACGTGATCCTGCCGGAGAGCGATCCGATCTACATCTACGACTGCGTGGAGTTCAACCCGAGCCTGCGGAGGATCGACGTATCCGCGGACCTCGCGTTCCTGATGATGGATCTCGTCGCGCTCGGCGCGGAGTCGGCAGCCGATCGGCTGGTCGCGGCGTATCGCGGCGCGGGGGGCGACCCGGGTGACGATCGCCTGCTCGCGTTCTTCGCCGCGTACCGCGCCTGGGTCCGCGCCAAGGTCGCCTGCATCCGGGCCGCCGAGCTCCAAACGGAGACCGCTGAGCGCGATCGCGTTCGCGCGGAAGCCGAGAGCCTGCTCGCGCTCGGCCACCGGTTCGCCTGGCGGACGAGGCGCCCCGCGATCGTCGTCGTCTGCGGCGTCTCGGGATCGGGTAAGACGACGCTCGCGCGGGCCCTCGCCGACATCGGCGGCTGGCCGTACCTCTCCTCGGACCTCACCCGCAAGCGCCTGGCCGGCGTGGCGCCGACCGACCGCGCGAGCCCGGAGACGTACTCCGCGGAATTCACAGCGCGGACGTACCAGGAGCTCGGGCGCGCGACGAGGGAGGCGTTCGACCGCTCCGGCGCCGTGATCGTCGACGCGACGTTTCACCGGCGGCGGGAGCGCGCCGCGTTCCGCGCCGGGCTCGGCGATGCGTCTTCGATTCCCACCTTCGTCAGCTGCGTCGCCCCGGTCGAGGTGCTGCGCTCGAGGGTCATGGGGCGCGGGGGCGACCCGGATCGGGTCAGCGACGCCGACGCGGGCGTGCTCGAGCGCCAGCTCTCCGAGCTCGAGCCTCTCGAGGGTGAGCGCCTCGAGCTCGATTCCAGCTCCTCGCCCGACGATCTCGTCGCTCGGGTGGAGTCTTTCCTGGACGGGCAGTAGTAAGCCGCAATCCGAAACCGTGCCCGTCCCCGATGGACGTCGATGCGGGCGCCGCCATGATCCGCTCGAGCCAATGACCGACCTGAGGCGACGATGAGCGGAAGCAACCCAGTCCTCAGTGCCCAGCCCGGGGACGAGCTCGTCGTCAAGGCCCACCATCTTGGCGAGCCCGAGCGGGAGGGCGAGATCATCGAGGTCCTCGGAGCGGACGGGGCCCCGCCCTACGAGGTGCGCTGGGACGACGGCGCGGTAACGCGCGTTTACCCGAGCTCGGACGTCCACGTCCGGCACCTCCACCGATCGTGACGTCCGGCACGGTGGTCGGCGGCTGAGTCCCGACCGGAGCCTGGCCGAGGAGCTCGGCTCGACGCGGGCCGAGCGGCAGCTGATCAACGGTCTGCTGCGCGTCGGCGTGCGCGGCGATCAGATCCGCGAGGCGGCCCGGCTCGGCCGAATCGAGGATGCGATCTTCGAGGGGGTCCTCGACCCGGAGCGGGAGCGCCGGAGGATCAGCGCCGCCGACATCGAGCGAGATGACGGCCTGCCGGCTGCCGAGACGCAGGCGGTACTCAGCGGGTTCGGTCTTTCTCCTCCCGCGCCTGAGGACCCCTACTTCACCGAGGAGGAGGCCGAGGTCTTCCGCGCGATCGCGCGCCTGGGGGACGTCTGGCCGCACGAAGTCCGGATGCAGGTTTCGCGCGTGTATGGCCAGGCCCTGGGCCGCATCGCCCAGACCGAGGTCCACGTGTTCCTTTCGCGAGTCCGGCCCTGGATCGAGCAGATCAGCCCAAACCCCCTCGAGGCGCTCGCCGCGGTTCGGCAGGCGTTCGAGGTGCTGCTCCCCCTCGCCGACCCGATGCTGCTCGGCGTGCATCGAAGAAAGGTCGAGCAGGAGCTGACGCAGGCGGCGGTTTGGGAGGTCGAGATCGAGGCCGAGGGCTTGGTGCCGGGAACGACGGATGTCTCGCTCCTGTTCTGCGACCTGCGCCGGTTCACCTCGTACGCGAATCGGCACGGAGACCGGGCCGCGATCGAGGTCCTCGACCGGCTTGCCGACGCGGTTGAGCGCTCCGTCGGCGACGAGGGCCGACTCGTGAAGGCGCTCGGCGACGGCTACATGCTCGCCTACCCGAAGCCCGGTCCCGCCGTCGCCTGCGCGCTCGCGATAGCCGAGGCGATGCAGGGTGGGGGAGCCCCGGCGCTCCACGCCGGCCTCCATCACGGCCAGGCCGTCTTCCGCGAGGGGGACTACTACGGGCGCGCCGTGAACCTCGCCTCGCGGCTGCTGAGCCTCGCGGACTCGGACGAGCTGCTTGCAACCGAGGACACCGTTCGCCTGTCACCCGAGTTCCCCTGGCGGGGCCGCGGAAGCCGCAGGCTGCGCGGGTTCGAGGACGAGCTGGAGATCTTCTCCCTCGACCTGCGGGCTTACGCCCCCTTGAAGATCGCGTAGACGACCCGCTCGGCGGCGTCGATCACGACGTCGCCGATCTTCGTGCACTGGCGATAGAGCTCTCGCCGGGACACCCGGCCGCGCATGCCCTTCACCTCGAGCAGCTCGCCCATTCCGCGGTAGTAGACGTCGTCGAGCTGCTGCACCAGCGCGATCGCCTCGTCGGCGCTCGCCGTCGCGGCGTCGGAGTCAGCCTCGATGTTCGCGATCGCGGTGTCGAGCTTGCGGACGGCCGCGGCGAGGAGCTGCGCCATCTCGGCGATCCCCTCGTCGGGAGGCTCTGACAGGGCCTGGGACTCCTTCACGACATCGCCGCTGTAGTCGAGGATCCAGTCGAGCCCGCGCGACAGGGCGAAGACGTCCTCGGGCTCGAGCGGCGTGATGAATGCCGCGCGCACAGCGCTCAGCAGGCTCCGCATCCCCTCGTCGCCGCGCCGCTGGGCATCCTCGAGGTCCCCACGCGCGTCGTCCGTGCCGGCCGCCCACGACGCGAGGGCATCCAGGCCCTCGATCGTCACCGCCACCTGCTCGCGAAGCAGGCCGACGACGTCCGGGGTCTCCGGGAGGAACCAGTGCCCCCTCGCTCCGCTCACGAGAGCCCGCTCCACAGCTCGAACACGGCAGCCGCGAGCAGGGCGCACCCCGGAAGCGTGACGAGCCAGGCGAGGGCGATCTGGCGGACGATCGCCCAGTGCACGTGGTGGAGACGGCGGTGCCCGACGCCGATTCCGACTATCGACGAGGAGACGACCTGCGTGGTCGAGGTCGGAGCGCCGAGAAGCGAGGCCCCGAGGATCACTCCGGCCGAGGAGCCCTGGCTGGCGAGACCGTCGAGCTGCTGGATCCGGTAGATGCGCCGGCCCACGGTGCGGATGATCCGCCATCCGCCGAGCGCCGTGCCCGCCGTGAGCGCGACCGCGCACGAGGCGGTCGCCCAGGTCGGGGCCGACAGGGTCGCGACTTCCCCGTTCGCGAGCAGGAGAGCCGCGATGACTCCGGCTGACTTTTGCGCGTCGTTGGCCCCGTGGCTGAAGGCGAGGAGCGCGGAGGTCACCCACTGAGAGTTGCGCACCGGCGCTCGCCAGCGCCTCGTGGCGCGCCGCGCACCGCGGCGCAGCGAGCGGATGAGCGCGAGCGCCGCGAGAGCGCCCAGGATTGGCGAGACCGCAAGAGCAATAAGGGTCCCGAACACGCCGACAGGGTGGATGCCGTCGAGGCCGCCCCAGTTCACTGCGTCGAGGCCGCCCTCCGCGAGCGCGGATCCCACGAGGCCGCCGACCAGCGCATGCCCGGAGCTCGAGGGGAGGCCGAGCCGCCACGTCGCGAGGTTCCACGCGACCGCCGCCGCCAGCCCCGCTCCGATCACCATGCTCGCGACGGCCGGGGTGACGGTCACGATGCCGCCGATCGTGTCGGCGACGGCGGCGCCCAACACCAGGGGGCCGAGCAGGTTGAAGACCGACGCCAGCACGATCGCCTGGCCCGGACGGGCTGCCCTCGTGGCGACCAATGTCGCGATCGCGTTCGAGGCATCGTGGATCCCGTTCGTGGCCGCGAAAGCGAGCGCGAGCGCGAGCGCGAGTACCAGCTGCGCATCCATGGCACCGCGACTCTAGGGCCCGGATGCCGACGCGCTGGAACCCTAGGTCGGGTGGCTCGCCGGGACGGGTGATCGGCGGGCCTCGCCGAGCTCGTCGGCCCCGATCTCCTCGCCGCTTCCGCGTGGGACGACGATCACCGGACAGGTAGCGTGAGCTACGACCGCGGACGAGACGCTGCCGAGTAGGACCCGCCTCAGCGGGCCGTACCCGCGAGAGCCGACGACGAGCAGGCGGGCCTCGTCGGTCTGCCGGAGCAGGACCTCGGCCGGCTCACCCTCGATCAGCGCCGTCTCGACATCGATCTCCGGCGGGCATTCGGCCTCGGCGCGGTCGAGCTGCTTGCGAAGCCAGCTCCGCGCCTCAGGCAGGTAGGGGCCGCGGCCAAGCCTCGACTCCGGTGTGTAAATGCCGCAGAGGAGGCGCAGCGTCGCGCCAAGCGCCCCCGCCATCCGCCTTCCGGTCTCGAGCGCAATATCAGACTCCTCCGTCCCGTTGTAGCCGACGACGACCGGGCCTCCGACGTCGTGGCCGTCGCGCTCGGCGTACCCGCGCGGCGCCACGGCGACGGCGCACGGAGCGCCGTTCAGCAGCCGGTCGGCGACTGTGCCGGCCAGAACGCGCCCGATCGGCCCGCGTCGCGTCGACCCGACGACGATCAGGTCCGCTCCGGTCTCGTGGGCGAGGCGGTCGAGCTGTCGCGCCGCCGTCCCGGCGACGACAACCGGCTCGAAGGGCCGCCCGCCGAGGACGCGCTCGGCGCGATGGGCGAGCTCGTCGGTGCGGGCCCGCACCTCCGGTGCGTAGAGGCCCGGGCGCCCGACGAGAAGCCCCGGATCGAAGACCTGACCGAGAATCAGGGTCGCTTCGGCCCGGGCGAGGTCTCGAGCCAGGGCGAGGGCGTCGTTTGCCTCCGCACCCCCGTCGAAGCCCACGACGACCTTCTCGAAGTTCACGCTACCCACGGTCGCAGCGTGGTCGTGCCCGCGCAATCGGGGAACGCCTCGTCACGGCGTCCGTAGTTTGCCGCGGACGATCAGACCGCGGCGGCCCCGCCTCGGGTGACGACCCATTCGACGAAGCGCAGATAGCGCAGGAGCCCGGCGGTGCCGAGGAACTGCGACCGGACGCGCTCGTGCGCAGCCTCGCCGAGCTCTCGCTCCCGATCGGGCGAATCCAGGAGGCCCGTGACGGCGCTCGCGAACCCCTCGAGGTCGCGAGGGTCAACGAGCAGGCCACTCTCGCCGTCGACCACCTGGTCCTGGATGCCCCCGACTCGGCTCGCGACGACGGCGCGGTGCTTCCACATGGCCTCGGCGACGGTCAGCCCGAAGCCCTCCGCGAGGCTCTTCTGGACGACGATCTCGCTGTGGCGCTGAAGCGCGTTGACGATAGCCGCGTTCTCCTCGAGGTCCTCCATCGGCAGCGATGCCAGGTGGACGCGCGCCCGCTGCTCGGGCTCGAGCGCCTCGCGCTGATTCCTGACATCGGCCAGTACGCCCGCGCTCTCGGGGTCGTCGGCCACCGCGCCCGACGCCGGGCCCGCGAGCACGAGGTGGGCGTCATGTTCCGGCATGACCGGAGCAAGGGACGCGATCACCCCGCGCGGGTCCTTCAGGGCGTCCCAGCGCGAGACCTGGCAGATGATCCGGTCATCGCGCCGAAGGGGCTCGTCCTGCGCGATCTCGCTGAAGTGGGCAACGCGCCCAAGGCTCCCATCCATCCGTGTGAAGACGGGCTCGGCCGTCGGATCGCCGTCGAGGATCCGCGCCTGGTGGAGGATCGCGACGGCGGTCTCCGGCTCGAGCTCCTCGTTCTTCGGCGAGAAGGCATCGATGACGGGCGCCGAGATGAAGACTCGATCGGCGTCGAGCCCTTCCCACGCGAATTCCCGGCGCGAGAAGATGTAACCGTCGGCGGGCTCGACGTAGGGACGCAGGAAGTCCCAGGCGGCCCGGACGACGTCGTTGGGCCGGTCAACGCCGACGTGGCAGCGCCACAGCACTCCCTGGCACCGCTCCCTCAAGACCGTCACCAGGCCGGCCGTCTGGGGGTCGTGGCAGACGACAACGTCGTCTGGACCGATCAGCTCTCTTATCTCCGCCGCGTTTCGCTCGAGCGTCCGCTCGTAGACCTCGCGGGCATCCGCCTCGAGCGGCCCGCCGTCGCCCTCGCTGCCGTGGAGGCGGTTGTGGAGGCGCTTCGTGATCGCGAAGAACTCGGGCCGGCCCGTGACCACGAGCCAGCGGACGTTTGCCCCCGCTCCGGCCGCATAGGAGAGAAGGGAGCGCAGGAGCTCGACCACGCCGCCGCCGCGGTCGGTCGAGTTGATATGCCAGATCGTTCGGCCCTCGAGCAGCACCCGTGCGTGGCGCACCGCCTCCTCGATCTCGGGCCATTCGTCGCCCAGCGCGGGGCGAAAGCGCTCGATCGGAAGAGGCTGCACCGGAACCTCGAGGGCGGTGGCCATCGCGAGTCAAGCATATGGACGGTCGAGGATGGGCGTTTCGGCGGGATACTGGGTGCTCCCCTGGAATCACCAGACGAGAGGAGCCGGCATGAGCGAGGAGCGGCGCACGACGAGCGAGGAGGCGAGGCGCGTCGGCGACGAGATCGGCGTCGATTGGGACCGCTTCGACCTCGAGCAGTTCCGCTCCGGGATGGACGTTGAGTACGAGCACGGCAGCCATGATCCGCAGACGGACGTCACCGGCGACGACCCGATCGTGACCGGCAAGATCGCCCTCGCCCACATGAAGGAGTTCCCCGACTACTACGAGCGCCTCGAGCGGATGGAGAAGGAGGCCGAGCGGGACTGGGCCGACCGCGCGTAGCCGTCGATGACCGAGTACCCGGCGCAGAGAGAGGCAGACGCCCCGCTCCGCGACGGGTCGACGATCCGTGTTCGCCCGATCCGCTCGACGGATCGCGACGAGGTCCGTGACTTCTACGAGCGGCTGAGCCCCGAGTCGCGGGTCTTCCGCTTCATGTCAGGCGGCGTCGACCTGGGTCGAGTCGCGGACTGGGCCGTCGACGTGGACTATCGCGATCGCTACGGCCTCATCGCGACGCGAGGATCGGACGACCGGATCGTCGGTCACGGATCGTACGCGCGCGCCGGCGGGCCTCGCGCCGAGGTGGCGTTCGCCGTCGCCGACGAGCTGCGCGGGCGAGGCGTAGCGACGGTCCTGCTCGCCCACCTCGCGGAGGTCGCCGAGGAAGGCGGAATCGCGACCTTCGAGGCCGAGGTGATGCCCACCAACCACCGGATGGTCGAGGTCTTCCGCGAGAGCGGCTTCCCGGTCGAGACCTCGTCGGCCCCGGGGGCGATCCATCTCG
The DNA here is from genome assembly GCA_963771655.1 of uncultured Actinomycetes bacterium. Classification (GTDB taxonomy): domain Bacteria; phylum Actinomycetota; class Thermoleophilia; order Solirubrobacterales; family 70-9; genus JAWVFM01. The sequence continues at coordinate 114,906 of CAVYUG010000006.1, forward strand.
AGTTTCCGACCTCGTTCTCCGCCGATGCCCAGGAGCGCTTCTACCGCCGCGATCGCGCCGCCGCCGCCGCCGCGGTGCGCGCGTTCATGGAGCCGCGGTCGGTGGCCGTGATCGGGGCCTCTCGCCGACGTGGCACGGTCGGCGGCGAGATCTTCCACAACCTGGTGGACGGCGGATTCAATGGCGTCGTCTACCCGGTGAATCCGACCGCCGATGTCGTTCAATCGGTGCGGGCGTATCGGTCGCTCGCCGACGTCCCGGAGGCGGTCGACCTGGCGGTCATCGCGGTTCCGAGCGAAGCGGTCGGCGGGGTGGCGCGGGAGTGCGCCGATGCCGGAGTGGCCGCGCTGGTGGTGATCTCGGCCGGGTTCGGCGAGACCGGCGATGCTGGCATGGAGCGCCAGCGCGAGCTGGTGGAGATCTGCCGCGGCGCCGGGATGCGACTCGTAGGCCCGAACTGCCTCGGGGTCTTGAACACGAACCAGGACGTCGCCCTCAACGCCACGTTCGCGCCCACGGCACCGCCACCGGGCAACGTCGGCTTCCTCACCCAGAGCGGCGCCCTGGGACTTGCCATGATCGGTCTCGCGGCCGATCGGAACCTCGGGCTCTCGTCGTTCGCGTCGATCGGCAACCGCGCGGACGTCACGGGAAACGACTTGCTCGAGTACTGGGAGGACGACGCGGCGACCCGTGTCGCGCTCCTCTACATCGAATCGTTCAGCGACGCGCGGCGCTTTGGGCGCGTCGCGCGGCGGGTCGGCGCCCGCAAGCCGATCGTCGTGGTCAAGAGCGGCCGCTCGCAGGCCGGGGCCCGAGCGACCTCCTCTCATACCGGGGCCCTCCTCGCAGCCTCCGACATCACCGTGGACGCGCTCTTCAAACAAGCGGGCGTGATCCGCTCGGACAGCCTGGCCGACATGCTCGACGTGGCATCGCTCCTCGCGAATCAGCCCCTGCCGGCGGGGCCGCGCGTCGGGATCCTCACCAACGCTGGCGGTCCCGGGATCATGTGCGCGGACGCGTGCGAGGCCGCCGGCCTCGAGGTCCCCGCCCTTCCCGACGAGGTGCAGGCGGCGCTCCGCGGGTTCCTCGCCCCCGAGGCGTCGGTGTCGAATCCAGTCGACATGATCGCCACCGCGACCGCCGAGGATTACCGGCGGGCCATCGCCGCGCTGGGTCGCTGCGAATCGCTCGACGCGATGATCGTGGTCTTCGTCCGGCCACTTCTGACCAGAGCGGAGGACGTCGCCAGGGAGGTCCACAGAGCGCTCGGCGAGCTTCCGCGCGAAATCGCCGTCCAGACCGTCTTCATGTCGGCCGAGGACCACGCCGCGATGGTCGCCGCGGGCGGCGTGCCTTGCTACCTCTACCCGGAGGACGCCGCGCGGGCCCTGTCACGGGCGCGGCGCTACGCGAGCTGGAGGCAGGGGGCCGTCGAGCCCCCCGAGCCGCTCGACGACGTGCGACATGACGAGGCCACCGCGCTGATCGCTGAGGCGCTCGAGGCCGCGCCGGGCTGGCTCGGCTTCGAGCGCCTGATCCGGCTTCTGGACTGCTACGGAATTCCCGTCGCGGAGTGGCGGCTGGCCGGCGATCCGGCGGCGGCGGGAGATGCCGCCGCTGAGCTGGGCGGGCCTGTCGCGCTCAAGGCACTCGGACCGCAGATCGTCCACAAGACCGACCTGGGCGCGATCGAGACCGGCCTCGACGGAGCTCGCGACGTCGCCGGGTCCGCCTCGCTGATGGACTCGGCGCTCGCGCGAGCCGGCTTGGCGCGGGAGCGCTTCCTCGTTCAGCGGATGGTCGAGGGCGGCGCGGAGATGATCGTGGGGGTGGTGGGCGACGAGATGTTCGGGCCCGTCGTGGCGTGCGGGGCGGGCGGCGTGCAGGCGGAGATCCTGAAGGACGTCAGCGTGCGAATAGCGCCGCTGACCCGCCGCGACGCGGGCGAGATGGTTCGCTCGCTCGCGACCTACCCGCTCCTCACGGGCTACCGCGGCTCGCCACCGGTCGACATCGACGGGCTCGTTGACGTGGTGCTCCGAGTGGGCGCGATGGTCGAGGCGCACCACGAGATCGCCGAGCTGGACCTCAACCCGGTGGTCGCCGCCCCCGACGGATGCCTCGTCGTCGACGCGCGGGTGCGGGTCGAGGCGGCGATCCCGCAGCGGCCCTGGCCGAGCGCGTACGCCGGCGCCGGCGGTTGACGCCGGCGCCGTTCAATCGTCCTCGATGTGGACGCCGCCACCGCCACCGCTCGTCCGGGTGATGATCGGATGCGCCGGTGCGTGCCTCACGGTCTTCGCCGCGACCGGTTGTGCCGTGGCCGTCGCGCCGCTCGTGCGGGTGACGATCGGAGCGTGACCGTGCGCGGTTGCCACCTGGGCGGCCGGTGCCGGTGTGGTCATCCCTGGATTCGAGTTCAGCGCGACCCCGCCGAGGCCTGCCAGCGCCACAGTGGTCGCGACAGCGAGTGCTTTGTTCTTGCTCATCAACATGGTGCATTCCTTTCGTGGCCAATCTAGGCCTCGACTGGGAACCGCCCTCCCAAGCGAAGGCAAGGTGGAGGCAAGGCATGGCGAGAGCGGTGCTTCTGCTCAGCTCGGCGCGGGCTCCGTGGCGGAGACCGCCGGGGCCGGCCGCCGGCGCTTGCGGGGCCGGTAACGGACGACGAGGAGCACCGCGATCGGCACAGCGCTGCCGAGCACTAGCGCGCGCATCCAGAGTGCGGTGCCGTCCGTGCCAGAGCCGAGCGCGTGGACGACGACGAGCGCGTACGCGATGACCGTGGCGCGGTGAAACGACCGCCAGCGCCTGGCGCCGATTCTCCGGCGCGCGTAGTACGTGAGGCCGAGGAGCGCGGCCAGGTAGCCGCCGACGATCCCGCAGGCTACGAAGACGGGTTGGTAGCTGATCGAGAACGGAACCGCGATGCCCGCGATGCCGGGCCGAAGCCAGCCGTCGCCGAGGAGAAGCACGCCGTGGCTTCCGATCGCGATCAGGCCCGCCAGCGCGATGTGCTCGTGGACGGTCATGAGCGTGCGCTTCATCCCAGGCTTGCGGAGCACGTTCGAGGCCATGAGCAGCCCGAGCGTCGCCGCCGAGGCCAGCATGATGAAGGCGACGATTCCCGCCGATCGCGCGGCGAGCCACCAGAAGTAGTGGCCGGGATCCGGTTCAGTCACCCTGCTCGCCTCCGCCCTCGGGCTCCTCGCCCGCGGGCGCGTTGGGTGCGGTCTGCGTCGGGGCTCCGCTCGGGAGCGCGCCGCGAGGGATCGGCGTCGGCCCGCTGAAGATGGCGTAGCCGGCGAGCGCGGCCAGCGCCGCCAGCACGGCGATCGCGGCGACGATCGTCACCGTCGGCGGCCGCGCCGTCGGCCGCTTGGCCCTTGCGACGGCCGCGCTCATGGGATGTGGGGGGAGGTCCGGGTCACGATCTTCGCTCCCGTGGGGGCGGCCTTCCCTCCGGCTGCGGTCGCGGGCTGCGCGGCGGGAGCGACCACCGGCCCGGGGCCGAGGGCCGGATCGCGTCCGTTGCGAACCTGGATCGCGAGCAGCGTCAGGGCGATGAGGAAGATGCCGAGCGCCGCTGTGACGACGGCGAGCGGGCTCGGCTTCGGAGGCGGCGGCGCGGGGCGCCGAGGCACGGGCGTCGGCTCAGCCACCGCCGCACACCCTGTATCCGTAGCCATTGGCGAAGCCCTCGAGCGAGCGCGTGAGCGCGTCGAGCTTGGTCTGAAGGGGCCGAAGCTCCGCGACGTCGCCATGGGCGAGCGCCGGCGCGATCTGGCGACGGATCGCGAGCTGGGTCTTGAGCGGGGTGAAGACGTTGGCCTGCAACAGCCCTCTGTCGCCCGGGGGCGGCGGGATCGCCTCCAGGGCGCGGAGCTGCTGCTCGCCGAGATTGATCCCCTCGTCGTAGGACGTCGCGGCCTCGGCTGCGTCGGCCGCCTCGCCCGCGTGTTTGCGCGCCTCGTTTCGCTTCGGGTCGAAATGCGCGCAGAGGCGATCGGCCCGCGCAATGTAGGCGCGGCGGGCCGGATCGGTGACCCTTGCGCTCACCGCCGGGCCGTGGGGAAGCTTGATCTGCGAGCCGACGGGCGCCGCCGCCCCCGCCGCTGTTGACAGGTCGTCCCCGCGCCGGGCGTCGCCACCGCAGCCGGCGAGCGAGATCAAGCCGGTCATCAGAGCGGCCGTCGCCCAAATCGTTCGGGATCGCGACGCCCTCATCCGGCCCTACGGGTAGACCTGCTCGCCCGTGTCGGCGTCGACGACGTTGATAGCGACCGACGGGCAGGTCTCCGCCGCGGCCATGATCAGGTCCGGCGGGCCCTCGCCGATCACGTGCGCCGTGTCGTTCAGGGCGAACACCTGTGGCGCGAGCTCGACGCAGTCGCCGTGGGCGGCGCATGCGTTCTCGTCAACCTGCGGCACGTATCTCATCGCGGGTCACCTCCGTGGTCGTGATTGCCTCCTCGATCAGGCCGCGCAGCCTCGGGAGGTCGCGCGGCCGGCCGACCGTCATCGCGGCGACCGGGACGCCGGCTCGTCGCATGAGGACGCTGAAGTCGCGCTCGGCCACCTCGCCGTCGATCTCGACCTCGTCCGCGCGGGTCGCGTCGCCCACCGTCTGGATGCGCAGCCCGTGCTGGTCAGTCCAAAACGACGGCAGCGCGAACTTCATCGGCTCGATCACCGATGATCGTCCTGGCGACCTGGGCGCCCTGGCGGGCGGCGGCCTCCCAGTGCTCGGTGCGGTGGTACTCGCCCGTCGCGGGGTCCAGCGGCCGCGCCGCGTCGCCGGCGGCGTAGACGTGGCTCGCCGCCGTGCGGCCGAGCTCGTCGACGCGGACACCGTCGGGGTCGAGCCCGCTCCCCTCGAGCCAGAGCGTGTCCGGCTCGATGCCGATGCCGACGAGCATGGCCGCGCAATCGATGCGCCGCCCGTCCGCGACCTCGACGAACTCAAGATGGCCCCTTTCCGTCCCGAAGTGCGAGATGTGCGTGTCGGTGAGGACCTCGACGCCCTCGGCTCGATGAAGGTCCGCGAACCATGCCCCGAGCTCGGGACCGAGGACCCTCATCAGGGGCTGCGGGGCCGCTTCGACGACCGTCACCTCGACGCCGAGCTTGCGCGCCGTGGCCGCCGCCTCGAGCCCGATGAACCCGCCACCCACGACGACGAGCCTGCTCCCAGCCTCGAGATCGGCGCGCAGCGCCAGCGAGTCCGCGACGGTCCGCAGGGTGTGAGCGTTCTCGATCAGGTCGAGCCCGGGCAGCGTCCTCGGCCGGCTCCCGGTGGCGATGACGAGGCTCTCGTAGCGAAGCTGCTCTCCGGACTCGAGCGCCACCTCCGCGCTCGGCAGGTCGACCGCGGCCGCGCGCTCACCGAGAAGGAGCTCGATCTCTTTGGCCGCGTACCAGTCCGCGTCACGGAATCCGAGCGTCAACGCGTCGCGCTCGCCGGCGAGCACCGCCTTCGAGAGAGGGGGGCGATCGTACGGCGCCAGCGGTTCCTCGCAGATGACGCGAATGGCGCCGGCGTAGCCGCGAGAGCGAAGCGTCTCGCAGCAACGCTGCGCGGCGAGGCCTCCGCCGGCGATGACGACGCCGTCGGTCACTGCGTGATTGCGGCGTCGGGGGGAGTCATGGAGCTTCGCCAAGCCTCCGCTCTGGGTGGCGATGGCGCATCAGGGCGCGGCCGCTGGGCGTCTAGGTAGTAGCCCGCAGCTAGGACGTGGCGTCGAGCGGGCCGAAGCGGAGGACCTCGCCGTCCTCGGCGAACGCGATGCCGCCATGGACGGAGAGGAAGCCGGCGGCCCCCTGGGGGCCGCTCAAGAGCGCCGCCTTTGCCAGCGTCTCGGCGGCGACCGCGGTCGGCGCAAGGGCGGATACGCCGACGAGCCCGGTCCAGGCCGGATCGCCGGTTGCGGGGTCGAGGAGGTGGTGGGCGTACCGGCCATCGGGTCGGCGCCAGACGTTGACGTCGAGCCCCGACGTCGCAACGCCCCCGTCCCGAACGACGAGGGATTCGGTCCCGGCTCCACCGAGCGGGTTCGCGACCTCGATCTCGAAAGGAGCCCCCGACCCTCCGAAGCGGACGTCGCCCCCGCAGTCGACGATGTACCGCTCGCGGTCGGCCAATCGCGAAGCGGCCAGATCAGCCGCGAATCCCTTGCCGGTCCCGCCCGTGTCGAAGAGGAGCCCGACCGGACGGCGAACCTCGCCGGCGTCGTCGTCGACCTCGAACGATTGCCATGCAGCGGGTTCACGGGCCTCAGCAGCTCGGCGCGCGGGCGCGTCCGTGAGAGCCTCGGCGAGCGGAACACGCTCGAACTCGTCGCCGGTCGAGGCGTACCCGGCCTCCTCGATCTCCTCGAGCAGGGTCGGGTCGACGAGGCCCCGCGAGCGCTCGGCCGCCCAAAGCCCGGCCCGGACTGCCCCCCGGAGTAGGGCTGACGCCGGGACTGCGCGCCGTGGATCGCGATTGAGCTGGCACAGCTCGCTGTCGGGGCGAAAGCGCGAGAGCCGGCGGTCGAAGTCGTGGATCAGTGCCTCCACCTCCACCGTCGCGATGCCGCAGCCTCCGGCGCCGGACCCTTCGGCGACCACGCGGACCTCGGTGCCCATGGCCCGGAACGCTCGCTCGGCGCGCTCCACGTCGGTGATGCTCGCACACCGCGCCGCGCGCGACCCGGGACGCGGCCCGATGTAGGCTGCGGCCGAGATGGAGGCAGGTGCGCCGGCGCCGGTTTTGATCGCCTATGACGGCTCCGACTTCGCGCGGGCTGCAATCACGAAGACGGCCGAGGTTCTCGCCGCCCGGCGGGTCATCGTCCTCACCGTCTGGCAGGTGCTCGACGTCAACGCCTTCTTCTCGGCGGGGCGAATCCCGATCGACCAGTCGGTGATCGAAGCCGTCGAGCGGGACGCCGCCGCCACCTCGGAAGAGGGGGCCGCCCTCGCCCGGGAAGCCGGCCTCGAGGCGGAGGCCGTGGCGATCCGGGGGGTGCCGGTCTGGCGCGGGATCGTTGACTTCGCCGACGAGCGCGCCGCCGAGGTGATCGTCCTCGGCTCGCATGGCCGCACCGGGCTCTCGCACGTGATGCTCGGGAGCGTTGCGGCCACTGTGGCGCAGCACGCGGCGCGCTCCGTTCTCATCGTCCACAGGACCTGAGTGCCGGGCGCCGCGCCGGCGATCCGGATCGACGGTCTGCGGGTCGTCCGCGGAGGCACCCCGGTTCTCGAGGGCCTCTCCGCAGATCTCCCGCGCGGCATGGTGACCGGGCTGCTCGGTCCTAGCGGCTGCGGGAAGACCACGCTCATCCGGGCGATCGTCGGGGTGCAGGTCATGGAATCCGGGATGGTGGAGGTGCTCGGCGCGCCGGCCGGGTCGCCGAGCCTTCGTCGCCGGGTCGCGTACATGACGCAGTCGCCATCGGTGTACGGCGACCTCACGGTCGCCGAGAACGTCCACTACTTCGCGCGAGTCCTCGACGTCGACCGCGCGAGGGTCGCGGAGACGCTCGAGCTCGTCTCGCTGTCGGAGCTCGCGAGCCGCCAGGTGATCAATCTCTCGGGCGGTCAACGCGCCCGGGTGTCGCTCGCCGTCGCGCTGCTGGCCGAGCCCGAGGTCCTGATCCTCGACGAGCCGACCGTGGGCCTCGACCCCGTGCTTCGCCGAGAGCTCTGGGAAACGTTCGCCGAGCTCGCGCGCGGCGGTGCGAGCCTCCTCGTCTCGAGCCACGTGATGGACGAGGCCGATCGGTGCGACGAGCTGCTCCTGATCCGCGACGGCGGCATCCTCGCCCAGGACACGCCGGACGCCCTGCGTCAGCGGACCGGCCGCGAGCGCTTCGAGGACGCTTTCCTGGCCCTTATCGAGGAGCGCGCCCCCTGAGCCCGCGCGTCACGCTCGCCACGGCCACGCGAGTCCTGAGCCAGCTGCGACGCGATCCGCGGACGATCGCCTTGCTTCTCGTGGTGCCGCCTCTGCTCCTGCTGATCTTGAAGGGGGCATTCGAGGGTTCGCCCTCGTCGTTCCAGGGAATCGCGCCCCCGCTCATCGGCCTCTTCCCGCTGATCACGATGTTCCTGGTCACCTCGATCACGATGCTTCGCGAGCGCACCGGCGGCACGCTCGAGAGGCTCATGACCATGCCGCTCGCGAAGCTCGACCTCCTCGTCGGCTACGGCGTCGCGTTCGCTGTGGTGGCGGCCGTCCAGGCCGGGATCACCTCGATCGTCGCGTTCGGCCCCCTCGGGGTGGACGTGGCGGGATCGGTCGCCGGGGTCGTGGCCCTGGCGATCGCCAACGCCGTGCTCGGCATGTCGCTCGGCCTCTTCGTGAGCGCCTTCGCCCGGACCGAGTTCCAGGCGGTCCAGTTCATGCCGGCCTTCATCTTTCCGCAGCTCCTGCTGTGCGGCCTCTTCGTCGACCGCGATCAGATGGCGGGCGTCCTCCAGGCCATCTCGGACGTCATGCCGATGACCTACGCGTTCGATGCCCTCGATCGGGTCGCCGGGGCCGGCTCGTTCGGCGCCAGGGGGTGGGCCGACGTCGCCGTGGTCGTGGGCGCCACGCTCCTGTCCCTGGTCCTCGGCGCCGCTACGCTCCAGCGCCGGACGCCGTGACCGAGCTCGCCGACCAGCTGCTCCCCGAATACGACGTCTCCGACGAGGTGGCGACGGTCGTCGCAGCCGATCCGCGGGCCGTGTGGCGCGCGTTGCTCGACGCCGACCTGCTCGCCGCCGGCCGTCGCGTGCCCCTTGCCGGCGTTCTCGGCGCGCTGCGGATGCTGCCGGAGCTCGCGTCTCACATCCTCCACGGCGAACGGCCACCGAGCGCGCCGGACTCCATGCGCCTCCGCGACATGGCGGAGCTTCCGGTTGCGGATGGCGGCTGGGTGCTGCTCGCCGAGCGCCAGGACCAGGAGATCGTCCTCGGCCTCGTCGGGAAGTTCTGGCGCCCGGTGATCGAGTTCGCCGAGGTGTCGGCTGAGGGCTTCACGCAGTTCTCAGAGCCCGGGTTCGCGAAGACGATCTACGACCTTCGCGTCCGGCCTTTGGGCGACGGGCGGACGCTGCTCTCCGGCCTGATGCGAACCACCACCACCGACGAGCGCGCGAGGCGGTGGTTCCGCCGCTACTGGACCTTCGGCGTCGGCTCCGGCGCGCACGTGCTCGTCTCCGCGCTCCTCGAGATAGTTCGCGAGGACGCGGAGAAAGCCACCTAGTCGGCTCGGTCCTCGCGCCTGCCGAGCCCGGCCGCGCTTCGCGCGAACTCAGCCGGCTGGCGAAGCGCTCCGACCGTCGCTTCGAACAGCTCGGCCTGGCGCTCGATGAGCGCGGCTGTCTCGTCGAGCGCGCGCCCCGCGGCCTGCAGCGCCTCGGCCTGACCGCGCATCGCCGCCCCGCTCTGCTCGAGGAGGTCGAACATGGCGTCGAACGGCGCTGCCAGCTGGCCGGCGAGCTCGCGCCGGAGCTCGCGCTCGCGCTCGACGATCTCGCGGATCAGCTCGAGCTGGCGCTGCATGGGCTCGACGAGCTGCTTCGGCACGTCCGACCGACCGGCAAGCGACGCGGCGCTCGACACGACCGACTCCATCAGCCGCTGCCACTCGTCGAGCAGCTGGCGGGGATCGAGGTCAGCCATCGCGAGGCAGCGTACAACGCGGTCCGTAGCCTTCCCGGACCGTGTGCCGTAGGCCGCCCGGATGACGGCCGTGCCGCCGGCTGCCAGGCTGGCGGGCATGCCGACGGTCGATTGCCCGCACTGCGGCGCTCGCAATTTCAGCCTCCGACGCTGGAGAGCCCTGAGCCGCTGCAGCGCCTGCGGAAGGCCGCTGCCCGACGTGGCAACGCGCTTCCCGCCCGCGAGTCCCGAGCGGACTCAGCTGGGCCCGCGGCGTGACCCTCGGACCACGGGGCAGTCGTAACCCCTACGCATTAGGCTGGCTCGTGGCGCGCGACGGGAAGGAGATCTGTCGATGAGCACGCTCAGCTACGTACGTTTCTTCGAGGAGGTCGGCATCGACGACGTCCCGATCGTCGGTGGCAAGAACGCCTCGCTCGGCGAGATGTACCAGGAGCTCGGCGCGCAGGGCGTGAAGATTCCAAACGGGTTCGCCACGACCGCCGAGGGCTACCGCTTCATGCTCAAGGAGTCGGGCGCATGGGAGAAACTCCACGACGCCCTGGACGGCCTGGATCCGGACGACGTCGCCGATCTGGCCCGGCGCGGCAAGAGGGCTCGCGAGATCGTCTACGGCGCCGGCCTGCCGGACAAGCTTGCCGGCGAGATCCTGACCGGCTACCGCCGTCTCCAGGAGGAGTACGGCGATTCGCTCAGCCTGGCGGTGCGGAGCTCGGCCACGGCCGAGGACCTCCCAACCGCGAGCTTCGCCGGGCAGCAGGACACCTATCTGAACATCCACGGCGACCAGAGCCTGCTCGAGTCCTGCCGTCGCTGCTTCGCGAGCCTGTTCACCGACCGCGCCATCCATTACCGCGTGGACCAGGGCTTCGACCATTTCAAGGTCGCGCTCTCGATCGGCGTGATGAAGATGGTCCGCTCCGACCTCTCCGCCTCGGGCGTGTTCTTCTCCCTCGACACGGAGTCGGGCTTTCGCGACGTCGTATTCATCACCGGCGCCTATGGCCTCGGCGAGAACGTCGTGCAGGGCGCCGTCGAGCCGGACGAGTTCTACGTCCACAAGCCCACATACGAGATGGGCCATCGCGCCGTCTTGCGCCGTCTGCTCGGCGACAAGGCGATCAAGATGGTCTACGTCGAGGGCGAGACCAAGAACACGACCCGCAACGTCCCGACGCCCAAGGCCGACCGTGAGCGCTACTGCGTCACGGACGAGGACGTCCTCGAGATCGCCGACTACGCGATCAAGATCGAGCGCCACTACGGCCGCCCGATGGACATGGAGTGGGCGAAGGACGGACTCGACGGCGAGATCTACCTCGTCCAGGCACGGCCCGAGACCGTGGCCTCGCAGCGCGAGGCGACCTCCCTGGAGACATACACTCTCGAGGGCGACGGGGAGGTCATCGTCGAGGGCCGCTCGGTAGGCGAGAAGATCGCGACCGGCCGGGCACACGTTCTCGAGAACGTCAAGCAGCTCGCCGAGTTCAAGCCCGGCGAGGTGCTCATCTCGGACATCACCACCCCGGACTGGGAGCCGGTGATGAAGACGGCCGCCGCCATCGTCACGAACCGCGGCGGTCGCACCTGCCACGCGGCGATCATCGCCCGCGAGCTGGGCGTTCCCGCGGTGGTCGGCGTCGGCGACGCGACCACCTCGGTCCCGGACTCCGAGACGGTGACGGTCTCCTGCGCCGAGGGCGACACCGGCCGCATCTATTCCGGCGAGGTGAAGTGGAGCGTCGAGCGCACCGAGGTCGGCGAGATTCCGCGTCCGGCAACGGAGGTGATGCTGAACCTGGGCAACCCCGACCTCGCGTTCAAGACGTCATTCCTGCCGAACGACGGCGTGGGCCTCGCCCGGATGGAATTCATCATCAACGAGTACATCAAGGCCCATCCGCTGGCCCTGCTGCATCCGGACAAGGTCACGGACGGCGGCGACCGCCAGACGATCGCCGATCTGCTGCGCGCCTACCCGGACGGCGGGACCTTCTTCGTCGAGCGCCTGTCGGAGGGGATCGGGACGATCGCGGCGGCCTTCTGGCCGAAGCCGGTCGTGGTCCGAATGTCCGACTTCAAGACCAACGAGTACGCGAGCCTGGTTGGCGGTGCGCCGTTCGAGCCCGAGGAGGCGAACCCCATGATCGGCTTCCGCGGCGCGTCGCGCTACACCGACCCGGCCTACGAGGAGGGCTTCGCGCTCGAATGTCGGGCGATGAAGCGCGTGCGGGAGGAGATGGGCCTCACGAACGTCGTCCTCATGCTGCCGTTCGTCCGCCGCGTCGAGGAGGCCGAGCGCGTGCTCGGCCGCATGGCCGAGCTCGGCCTTCGTAGGGGCGAGAACGGCCTCAAGGTCTACGCGATGTGCGAGATCCCCAACAACGTGCTGTTGCTCGACCAGTTCGCCGAGCACTTCGACGGCTTCTCGATCGGCTCCAACGACCTGACCCAGCTCACGCTCGGGGTCGACCGCGACAGCGAGATCGTCGAGCTCGACTACGACGAGCGGGACGAGGGCGTCAAGCAGATGATTCGGATGGCGGTGGAGGGCTGCCAGCGCAACGGCATGCACTCGGGCCTCTGCGGGCAGGCGCCGTCCGACTATCCCGACATGGCCGAGTACTTGGTGGAGCTCGGGATCGACTCGATCAGCCTCAACCCGGACACGGTCATCAAGACCACCGGGCTGATTCTCGAGCTCGAGCAGCGGCTCGGACGCGCCCCGAGGGCAACGGCCGACGTGCCCGACGTGGCGCTCGAAGTGAGCTGACGGGCCCGTGGAGGGCGGGCGCATCGAGACGATTGAGCTCGAGGCCCTGGACGGCCTCCTCGAGGCATTGCGCCGGCGTGGTTACACCGTTGTCGGGCCGACCGTGCGCGACCGCGCGATCGTCTACGAGGAGATCGCCTCCGCCGAGGACCTGCCGGTCGGCTGGACCGAGCGCCAGGACGGCGGGACGTACCGGCTCGAGCGGCGCGACGACGACGCCCGGTTCGGCTTCGCCGTCGGGCCACATTCCTGGAAGCGCTACCTGCACCCGCCGGTCATCAGCCTGTGGAAGGCGCGGCGGTCGGCGGACGGCTCCCTCGACGTCACCGAGGAGCCGGACGAGCCGCCGCGCTACGCGTTCGTCGGCGTGCGGTCTTGCGACCTGCACGCGATCGCGACCCAGGACCGCGTGATGATCGAGGGCGATCACCCCGACCCTCACTACCGCGCTCGGCGCGAGCAGGCGTTCACACTCGCGATCAACTGCGGGACCGCCGGGGGCACCTGCTTCTGCGTGTCGATGGAAACCGGGCCGAAGGCGACGTTCGGCTTCGACCTCGCGTTGACCGAGATCATCGAGCCGGGCCGCCACTACTTCACGGTCGAGGTGGGTTCGGATCGCGGGGGGGAGGTGCTCGCGGACGTGCCCCATGCTCCGGCGGGCGCCGGGGACGAGCGCGCGGCGGCGGAGGTCGTTGAGCGCACGGCCGCGAGCATGGGCCGCGAGCTCGAGACCGACGGGATCAAGGAGCTCCTCTACCGGAACTACGAGCACCCGCGCTGGGACGAAGTCTCGGAGCGGTGCCTCACCTGCGGCAACTGCACGATGGTCTGTCCGACGTGCTTCTGCACGACGGTCACGGACGTCACCGACCTCGCCGGCACCGAGACCGAGCGCGTGCGGGAGTGGGATTCCTGCTTCACCACGGACTTCACCTACATCCACGGCGGCAGCGTGCGCTCGTCGAGCCGGTCGCGCTACCGCCAGTGGATGACCCACAAGCTCGCAACCTGGTTCGACCAGTTCGGGAGCTCGGGGTGCGTCGGGTGCGGCCGCTGCATCACCTGGTGCCCGGTCGCGATCGACATCACGGAGGAGGCCGCGGTGATCCGCGCGACCGACGGCGAGAAGCGGTGAGCGACGTCGGCCGGGGAATCGGCGAGCTCCTGGCGGAGGTGCCGGCGATGGCGGAGCTCGACGCCGACCACCTCGAGTTCATCGCCGGCTGCGGGCGCATCCGGTCATTCGCGGAAGGCGAGCGACTCTTCACTACGGGCGAGCCAGCCGACACCTTCTACGTTCTTCGCCACGGGCGCGTCGCGCTCGAGCTCTTCGTCCCCGGCCGGGGGGAGGTGACGGTGACGACGATCGGCGCAGGGGAGCTCGCCGGCTGGTCGTGGCTGATCCCGCCCTACGAGTGGCATCTCGACGCCCGAGCGCTCGAGCGCGGCTCGGCCGTTGAGTTCGACGGCGCGTGCCTGCGGGGAAAGTTCGACGCTGACCCCGAGCTCGGCTACGAGATGATGAAGCGATTCGCGACGGTCCTTCTCGAGCGCTTGCAGGAAACCCAGGTGCAGATGCTCGACGTGTACGGCAGTGGCGCCGCCTGAGCCCGCCGGGCCCATGGTCCCGGTGCCCTACCGGGTCACCGGTCGCACTCAGGAGACCTCCGACACCTGGACGCTGGAGCTCGAGCCGGCCGGCGATGACGTGACGGCGCCTGGATTCAAGCCCGGTCAGTTCAACATGCTCTACGCGTTCGGCGCGGGCGAGGTGCCGCTCTCGATCAGCGGCACGGTCCGCGCGGGCGGCCAGCTCGTCCATACCGTGCGCGACGTCGGCGCCGTCACCAGGGCCATCTGCCGGGCTCGCCCCGGGGCGATGCTCGGGGTGCGGGGGCCATACGGCAGCTCCTGGCCGCTCATCGACGCGGAGGGCCGGGACCTCGTGATCGTCGCCGGCGGGCTGGGGCTGGCGCCGCTCCGATCGGCGGTGCTCGAGGTCCTCGACGCGCCGGGACGCTGGAACGGAGCCCATCTCCTCTACGGCGGGCGGGAGCCGGACCAGCTCCTCTACCGCGAGGAGCTGGGCCGCTGGGCGGCGGCCGGCCTGCCGACGGCGCTCATCGTCGACAACGCCGCAGGAGGCGGGTGGGCGGGCGACGTCGGCGTGGTCACCAAGCTGATCGACCGGGCGCCGTTCGACCCCGAGAGCGCCGTGGCGCTGCTCTGCGGGCCCGAGGCCATGATGCGCTTCGCCGCCCGGGCGCTGCGGACCCGCGGCGTCACTGCCGACAGGATCTACCTCTCGCTCGAGCGCAACATGAAATGCGCCGTCACGCACTGCGGGCGTTGCCAGCTCGGCCCTTCATTCCTCTGTCGCGAGGGACCCGTCTACCGGCTGTCGGAGGTCGAGCCGTGGCTCGCGATCAGGGAGTTGTGATGAGCGGCGAGCGCAAGCCCAAGCTCGCGGTCTGGAAGTTCGCCTCCTGCGATGGCTGCCAGCTCAGCCTGCTCGATCTCGAGGAGGAGGTGCTCGCGATTCCGGACGCCGTCGAGGTGGCGTACTTCCTCGAGGCGACGCGCGCGGAGGTCGCGGGGCCCTACGACCTCTCCCTGGTCGAGGGCTCGATCACCACGCCGCAGGACGCCGAGCGCATCAAGCGCGTGCGCGACGCGTCCCGGCACCTGGTGACGATCGGGGCCTGCGCGACGGCCGGCGGAATCCAGGGCCTGCGCAACCTCGCGGACACGCCCGAGATGGTCTCGGCCGTCTATGCGACGCCCGCCTACATCTCCACCCTCGACACCTCCACGCCGATCAGCGATCACGTCGCCGTCGACTTCGAGCTGCAGGGGTGCCCGATCAACAAGCGGCAGCTGCTCGAGGTCATCGGCGCGTTCCTCGGCGATCGCGCCCCGAACGTGCCGCCGCACAGCGTCTGCATGGAATGCAAGCGCCGCGGAAACGTCTGCGTGATGGTGGCCCATGGCACGTCGTGCCTGGGGCCGGTGACGCATGCGGGCTGCGGCGCGCTCTGCCCCAGCTACAACCGAGGCTGCTACGGCTGCTACGGGCCGATGGAGACGCCCAACGCCCCGTCGCTCACCTCGTGGCTCGGGCGCAACCTCGAGGTTGACGCCGCGGAGCTCCTGCGCGTCTACCGGACGTTCAACGCGAACGCTCCGGCGTTTCGCGAGGAGAGCGAGGCGGTGGATGCCGAGGGCGTGCGCGGTCCCGAGCACGGGGCGCGGCGCGGTGCCTGACAACGGCGAGCGCACGATCCGGACGAAGGCCCTTGCCCGCGTCGAGGGGGAGGGGGCGATGTTCGTTCGTCTGCGAGGAGGCGAGGTGGTCGATGCCCGGCTCGAGATCTACGAGCCGCCGCGCCTCTTCGAGGCGCTGCTGCGCGGGCGGGCCTTCGCGGAGGCGCCCGACATCACCGCTCGGATCTGCGGAATCTGCCCGGTCGCCTACCAGATGAGCGCCTGCCGCGCGATGGAGGACGCGCTGGGCATGAGCCTTCCCGCGCCGGTCGACGAGCTCCGGAGGCTCATCTACTGCGGGGAGTGGCTCGAGAGCCACACGCTCCACGTCTACATGCTCCACGCGCCGGACTTCCTCTCCTACGAGAGCGCGTGGGCGATGGCGCGCGACCACCCCGAAGTCGTCGAGCGCGGTCTGCGGACGAAGAAGGTCGGGAACGCGCTGATCGCCCTCGTCGGCGGCCGGGAGATCCATCCGATCAACGTCCGCGTCGGCGGCTTCTACCGCGCTCCCGGGCGACGGGAGCTCGAGGCGCTTCGTGATCCGCTCAAGCGCGCTCGCGAGGAGGCGATCGAGACCGTGCGCTGGGCGGCGGAGCTCCCGTTCCCGGATCTCGAGCCCGGCTACGAGTTCGTGGCACTGGAGGGCGACGATGAGCGGTACCCGATCTGCCAGCAGGGGCGGATCGTCTCGTCGGCCGGGATCGACATCGAGCCGAACGCCTTCGACGAGGTCTTCGAGGAGCGCCACATGGAGCACTCGACCGCCCTGCACTCGGTCGTGCGCGGCCGCGGCTCATATCTGGCCGGGCCGCTGGCCCGCTTCAACCTCGGTCGTGAGAGGCTCTCCGCGGTCGCCCGGGAGGCGGCGAGCGACGCGGGCATCGGCGACGGCTGCTCGAACCCCTTCCAGAGCATCGTGGTGCGCAGCGTCGAGATCCTCTACGCGCTCGACGAGGCGTTGCGCCTGATCGACGCCTACGAGCCGCCGGACCCCCCGGCGATCGAGATCGAGCCGGCGGCCGGGATCGGCCACGGTGTCACCGAGGCTCCGCGCGGCCTCCTCTACCACTCCTACGAGCTGGCTCCCGACGGCACGATCGCCCGGGCGCGCATCGTCCCGCCGACCTCGCAGAACCAGCTGGCGATCGAGGAGGACCTGCGCGACTTCGTTGCCGCCAACGCCGCGCTCGACGACGAGGAGCTGACGCTGCGCTGCGAGCAGGCGATCCGGAACTACGACCCCTGCATCTCGTGCTCGACCCACTTCCTGCGACTCGAGGTGGATCGCGGGTGAGCGCGGTCGTGATCGGCGTGGGGAACACGCTCCGCGGCGACGACGCCGCGGGAATCGAGCTGGCGCGGCGGGT
This sequence comes from uncultured Actinomycetes bacterium, assembly GCA_963771655.1. Classification (GTDB taxonomy): domain Bacteria; phylum Actinomycetota; class Thermoleophilia; order Solirubrobacterales; family 70-9; genus JAWVFM01. The sequence continues at coordinate 131,974 of CAVYUG010000006.1, forward strand.
GCGCGAGGAGGCGCACGGCTCGGTTCGAGTCGTGGAGGTCGAGGGAGAGCCGAGCCGGCTGATCGATGCTTGGGAGGGGGCCGACACCGCCGTGGTGGTCGACGCGGCGGAGCCGCGCGGCCGGGCGGGGGAGGTCCGGCGGCTCGAAGCCACCGACGCCCCGCTGCCGGCCGGTGCACTCGCGGCCTCGACCCACGCGCTCGACCTCGCCGAGGTGGTCGAGCTGGCGCGCGCGCTGGGGAGGCTTCCCGGGAGGCTGATCGTCTACGCGATCGAAGGCGCGGGGTTCGAGGCCGGGACGCCGCTCAGCGGAGAGGTAGCGGCCGCGATCGAGCCCCTCGTCCCCCGCGTGCTCGCCGACGCCGCCGGCTAGTGGCCGAAGGCGACGGCGGCCGCGATGCTCCGGGCGGAGATCACGCCGGCGGGCCGCCCGGTGTCCGGCTGCACGGCGATGAGGTGCGAGACGCCGTGCTCGGCCATCAGGGTCGCGGCCCGCTCGAGCGGCTCGTTGGAGGCGACCGTCACGGGCGCGTTCGTCGCCACATCGCCGGCGGTGAGGGATTCCAGCTTGCCCGCCGTGCGGGCGTTTCGGGCGATGTCCAGGCTCGTCACGATCCCCCACTGGCTGGCGTCGTCCCCGCCCTCCATGTCGTGCACCACGACCGAGTGAGTGTCGTAGGCCACCATCATCGAAGCGACGTCGGTGAGCTTCGTCTCGGGCCGGCAGGTGATGACCCCGACGCGCATCGCATTGCTGACCATGGCGTCGGCGAATGCCGGGCCGATGTAGGTGCGCTCCATGCCGGAAAGGTATCCAGTTTCGCGCCGCGTGCCTACGGGATAGTCCGCAACGTGGCGACGTAGTACGGTCGGATGCGCTGCCAAGTGAAAAGCGCAATCCTGGATCCGTGAGCGTGGCATCGACCGCAACCCCGGAGCCAGGTCGCGCAGTCGGCCTGCCCGAGGACCTTCGCCCTGCGCTCGACTCGGATGAAGCGGTCGTCGAGGCGGAGCGCTGCCTCGGCTGCGGTGGCCCCTACGCGGCCGCCCCCTGCGTCGCCGCGTGTCCAGCCGACATCGACGTCCCGGCCTTCGTCGGTGACATCGCCGCCTCCGACGCCCACGCGGCCGCGCGAACGATCTTCGCCGAGAACCTCATGGGCGGGACCTGCGGGCGCGTGTGCCCGGTCGAGATCCTCTGCGAGGGCGCCTGCGTGCTCAATGCCGAGGGGCGCCGCCCGGTCGCGATCGGCCGGCTGCAACGGTTCGCGAGCGAGCGAGCGCTCGCCGCGGGTGAGCGGTTGCGCGAGCCACGGCCGCCCCCCACGGGCAAGAGCGTGGCCGTGATCGGCGCGGGCCCGGCCGGCCTCGCGGCCGCCGGGGAGCTGTCACTGCTGGGCCACGACGTCGTCGTCTACGACGAGCGGCCCGAGCCTGGGGGGCTCGTGCGCTTCGCGATCGCGCCGTTCCGGCAGATGAGCGAGCCTCTTCCAGAGGAGGCTCGCCATATCGAGTCCCTCGGCGTCGAGCTGCGCCTGGGAAACGCCGTCGACTCGGCCGCGAGGCTGGCGGAGATCTCCGATCGTGCGGACGCGGTGGTGATCGCCGTCGGCATGGGGTCCGACGTCGACGTCTCCTACCCCGGCGACGACCTCGCGGGCGTGCACGAGTCACTCGACTTCATCGCCCGTCTCAAGACCGGCGACCCGCCCGCCGTGGGCGAGCGCGTCGTGGTCATCGGCGGCGGCAACACCGCCATCGATTGTGCCCGGGAGGCGCGCCGCCTCGGCGCCGAGGTGGTCACCCTCGCCTACCGCCGGAGCGAGGAGGAGATGCCCGCCTTCCACCACGAGGTAGAGGAGGCGCGGGCAGAGGACGTCGAGTTCCACTGGCTCGCAAACCCCGTGCGCTTCGTCGGTGAGGAGAGGGTCACCGGGGTCGTCTGCGTCGAGATGCGGCTGGGGGAGCCCGACGAGAGCGGCCGCCACAAGCCCGAGGTGGTGCCCGGAAGCGAGTTCGTGATCTCGGCCGACACCGCCATCAAGGCGATCGGCCAGCGGCCGCGCGGCGACTTCGTCTCGTGGATCGAGGGGCTCAAGGCCGAACGGGGCCGGATCGTCGTCGACCCGGAGACGGGCGCCACGGGCAACCCGAAATTCTTCGCCGCCGGCGACGCGGTGAGCGGTGGATCGATCGTCGTCGAGGCCGTCAAGGGAGCGAAGGCCGCCGCCCGAGGCGTGGACGCCCTGTTCGGGAGCGCAACATGATCGAGGTCCGCTGGCACGCGCGCGCCGGTCAGGGCGCGAAGACCGCCTCGCAGCTGCTGGCGCTTGCCGAGATGCGCGAGGGCCGGTTCGTCCAGGCCTTTCCGGAGTACGGGCCCGAGCGCGGAGGGGCCCCGATTCGCGCCTACACCCGTATCGACGACCGGCCGATCCGCCGGCGCTATCCGATCACCCGCCCTGACGCGGTGGTGGCGATCGAGCCCTCGCTGCTCACCGAGGTCGACGTCGGCGAGGGGCTGGAGCCCGGCGGGATGCTGATCGTGAACTCGCCCGCGCCGCCTGAGGGCCTCAGCTGGGACGGCGCCCCGCTCGTCGTCGACGCCGCCTCGATCGCCGGCCCGCGCTACGTGAACGTCGTCATGCTCGGCGCTCTGGCGGGGTCGCTGGGCCATCCGTCGCTCGATGAGCTCACGGCGGCCGCGCGCAAGCTCTTCGCGGCCAAGGTCGGCGCCGAGACGACCGCTGAGATCGAGGCCGCGATAGCCGACGGACACGCGGGGGTTGCCGCGGTGGGGGCCGGACGATGAGCCCCGCGAGGGTCACCGACCTCGCGCCGGGCGGCGCGGTCCCCTTCGACGAGGCGGCACCGACCCGGACAGGGGGCTGGCGGACCGGGCTCAAGCCGAGGGCCAACCTGGACACCTGCGTCAACTGCATGCTGTGCTGGGTCTACTGTCCCGATTCGGCGGTGCTGGTCCGTGACGGGGCCTTCGAGGGCTTCGACTACGACGCCTGCAAGGGCTGCGAGATCTGCGACGAGATGTGCCCGGTGGATGCGATCGAGATGGTCGCCGAGAGCACGCCTCTGCCCGAGCGCGGGCTCGTCCATGGAGAGAAAGGAAACGCCAGATGAGCGAGTCGATGGTGATCGCGAAACCCGAGGCACAGGTCGCGGAGGCCACGTTGCTGACCGGCGCCGGTGCCGTCGCCGAGGCCATGCGCCAGATCGACCCCGACGTGGTCCCCGTCTATCCCATCACCCCGCAGACGCCCATGATCGAGGGCTTCTCGAAGATGGTGGCGGATGGGTACGCGGGGGCGGAGATCGTCAACGTCGAGTCGGAGCACTCGGCGATGTCGAGCGCGATCGGCTCCGCGCTTGCCGGCGCGAGAACGATGACGGCCACCTCCTCACAGGGGCTCGCCCTCATGACCGAGGTCGTCTACGTGGCCGCGTCGCAGCGGGCGCCGATCGTCGTGGCGGTCGGCAACCGTGCGCTTTCGGGCCCGATCAACATCCACTGCGACCACTCTGACTCGATGCTCGTCCGCGATTCAGGCGTCGTCCAGCTCTTTGCCGAGAACGCGCAGGAGGTCTACGACCTGATGGTGATGGCACCGCGGATCGCCGAGCACCCCGACGTGCGGGTCCCCGTGTTCGTCTGCCAGGACGGCTTCTCGGTCACCCACTCGGCCGAGCCTGTCCTGACCCTCCCGGACGAGGTCGTCAAGGACTTCGTCGGCGAGTACGAGGTCGCCTTCCCGCTTCTCGACTACGAGCACCCGACGACGCAGGGCGGCTTCGCGATGCCCGACGTCTACTACGAGCTGAAGTTCCAGGAGGTCCATGCGATGAGGGCCACCTTCGACGTCCTTCCGGAGGTCTCCGGAGAGCTCGAGGCCCACACGGGGCGAGGCGTCGGGCTGGTCGATGCGTACGCCCTCGAGGACGCCGATCGCGCGATCGTCGTGCTGGGGGCGACAGCCGGAACGATCAAGGACGTCGTCGACGAGATGCGGGCGGAGGGCGAGCGGGTGGGCCTGCTGCGCGTCACGTCGTTCCGGCCGTTCCCGCGCGACACGGTTCGGTCGATGTTGGGCGAGGTCGGCTCGGTCCTCGTTCTCGATCGATCGATCTCGCCCGGGGGCACGCCGGCCCTCTACGCCGAGGTCCTCAGAGCGCTGGCGCCGACGCCGGTGCCGGTCCAGGGGCTCGTCTTCGGCCTCGGTGGGCGCGACCTGGAGCCGGACGGAGTGCGCGAGGCATTCGCCCGCGCGGCCGAGCCGGCGCCGGGCGAGGTCCACTATCTCGGGCTGCGGGAGTAGTTGGGGCACTGATGGCACGGATCAAGGACATGGCCGATAACCGCGGCGAGCACCCGGCTCTTCGCGGCGGGCACTCCCTGTGCGCGGGCTGCGGGATCCCGGTGGTCGTCCGCACCGTCCTCTCGAACATCGAGGGCCCCGTGGTCGTGGTGAGCGCCACCGGTTGCCTCGAGGTGTCTACCACCAAGTTCCCCGGCACCGCCTGGTCGGTCCCCTGGCTGCACGTCGCGTTCGAGAATGCCGCCGCCGTCGCGTCGGGGATCGAGAGCGCGCACCGCGCGCTCGTCCGCCGCGGGCGCCTGCCGGACGAGCCGGTCACGTTCGTCACGTTCGCCGGCGACGGCGGCACCTACGACATCGGGCTCCAGGCCCTGTCCGGCGCGCTCGAGCGCGGCCACCGCTTCCTCTACGTCTGCTACGACAACCAGGCGTACATGAACACCGGCGTCCAACGCTCCAGCGCGACGCCCAGGTTCGCCTCGACGACGACGACGCCGGCGGCGTTGATGTCCACCGGGAAGGTGCAGCAGCGCAAGGACATCACCGCGATCGCGGCCGCAAACGGGGCGGCCTACGTCGCCCAGGCGGCGGGTTGCCACTGGTTCGACCTCTCGGAGAAGGTCCGGCGCGCGAATGCCGCCGGTGGGGCAACGTTCATCAACACGCTTGCCGACTGCCCGCTCGGGTGGCGACACGAGGCGCGGATCGGGGTCCGAGTCTCGCGGCTTGCGGTGGAGACTCGCTTCTGGCCGCTCTACGAGATCGCCGACGATCGTCACCGGCTCACCTACGAGCCGCCGGAGCGCGTTCCGATCGGCGAGTGGCTGGCGCTCCAGGGCCGCTTTGCGCACCTCGCGGGGCCCGAGCACGCCGAGGAGGTGGCGGAGATCCAGGACCGCGTCGACCGCGACTGGGATCGGCTGGTCGCCCGCTGCGAGGCCGATTCGCGTGCGTGATTTCTACGGATGGGGCTACGGCGCTCCCACGTTGCGCCGGGTGGTCGCCGGGCCTACGCTCGGCGGGACGGATGCTCGACCCGAGGAGGACACGATGAAGATGAACACCAAGGTGATCACGATTCTCCAGCTCATCGCGCTCGCCTACCTCGGCTTCTACGGCTGGGGGCTCGCAATGAGCGTCTTCACGCCGGCTGAGATCGGGATCCTGAGCACGCTCGCCGTGGTCCTTCTGGTGGGCGTGGTGGCATCGATCGTCGTCCAGGGTCGGACGCGAAGCCGCGCGGACTCCGCCCAGCTCAAGCGAACGAATGCCCAGCTGCGCGAGCGACGCGGCTTCTAGCTTCCACGGGTTGACCTCCGCCGGAGACGCGCCGCGTGTCGCGGCCTTCGGCCCGCACCCGCTTCTGTCGATCACGATCGAGGCCCGCGGGCCCGGGCGTGACGACGTCCACATCCACGCCGCCGGACAGGGCCTCTGGGTCGCGCGCGTGGCCCGGGAGCTCGGCGCCGCGACGACGCTCTGCGGGTTCCTCGGCGGGGAGACCGGAGCGGTGCTCAAGCCGCTCCTCGAGCATCTGGTCGACGTGCTCAAGCCGGTCTCGGTCGCGGGCTCGACCGGCTGCTATGTCATGGATCGTCGCGACGGCGCCCGGCGGCTCGTGTCGCAGGCCCTGTCCGAGGCGCCGTCTCGCCACGAGCTCGACGACCTGTTCTCGGTCACCGCGACCGCGGCGATGGAGTCCGATGCCCTGGCCATCTGCAACCCGTACCCGGGCGACGCCCTGCCCCTCGGCGTCTTCGGGAGCCTGGTGGCCGACGTCGCCGCGACCGGAACGCCCGTCCTCGTCGACCTGTCGTCACCCCGGCTCGACAGCGCCCTCGCCGGCGGCCCGGCCGTCGTGAAGCTGAATGACTGGGAGCTCGCCGAATACGTTCAGGGCCCGGTGGACACGCCTGAGCGACTTCATGACGCCGCGAGCCGGCTGGTCGACGCCGGCGCCGGGTCGGTGATCGTGACGCGTGGCGGTGAGCCCGCCCTGGCCCTCAGGGACGGCGACGCGCAATGGCTGATACCGCCGCGGCTCGAGCGCGGGGCCCGCGAGGGGTGCGGCGACGCGATGATGGGCGCGCTCGCAGCGACGATCGCCCTCGGCGCCGACTGGGAGGCGGCCCTCCGTACGGGGGCTGCCGCGGGCGCCGCCAACTTCATGCGCCACGGGCTCGGGTCGCCTTCGCGCGAGGCGATCGAGAGCCTCGAGGCCATGGTCCAGATCCAGCCCTTCGAAGGCGGCTGGCCAATCGGCTAGCGCTCGATCGGGGGCTCCACGTCGTCTCCGCTCAGGATCGCGGCCGGCGCGATCTCAGCCATCCAGTCGAGATGAGGGCGGAGGTCGGCCTCCGCCGCCAGGCGCCGGACGGCACCCGAGAGCCTCACCGGCCGTCCGACCTGGGCGGAGTGGGAGTCGCTCCCGAGGACGTGGACCAGGCCCCGCCGCGCGAGGTCGATGAGCTTCGGGCTCGCGGGCCCCGACTCGAGGAGGGCGGCCGTCGCCTGGACGAGGGCGCGGGCTTCGACGCATCGGGCCAGCACCTCCTCCATCGCGGCACCCGGGTGACGTTCGGGATGCGCGATGACGGCGCGGTACCCCCGGGCGCCCAGGTGCTCGACCGCTGCCACGAGACGCCCGTCGAGGGCACCCGCGGGGGGCTCGAGGAGGATCCAGCGGTGGCTGAGCGCAACCGCCGCCAGCTGCCGCTCGTCGAGCTCCGGAAGGGCGGGCGCGGCAACCTCGCCTGCGGCGCTCACCCGAACGGCGATCGCGGCATCGTGCAGAGCGGTGTTCAGGGCGTAAACCCGCTCGTGGATCTCCTCGATCGCCACGTCGTGGTCGCTGCGGATGTGAGGCGTGGCACAGATGACGTCGATGCCGTCGTTCTGGGCCTGGCGGGCCATCGCGAGTGCCTCCGCGGTGTCGGCGGCTCCGTCATCGACGCCGGGGAGGATGTGGCAGTGGAGGTCGATCACGCCGCGCGGCGGATGTCGGCCGCGATCTGCCCGGCCCAGCTCTCGATCGCGGGCCAGTCGCGGAAGTCACCTTCCGGAGCGCGGAGGGCGCGCACCATGAGGCGCTCGACGCGACGGAGCTTCGAGAGGTCGAGCTTACCCGCGAACACCCGGTGCTCGCGCGAGGCGGTGGCCTCGACGAGCTCGTCGATCCCGTCCGGACCGGCATCGTCGGGCTTCGGCGGGTCCCCGATCGGGCCGACGCTGAAGAGCCACGTCGGCTTCGCGACCAGGTCGACCCGATGGTCGGCGGCGAGCTTTCGGGCGGGGTCGAGCCAGCGGCCGCCGTATATCGCGCTCCCGAGGACGACCGCGTCGTAGGACCCCACGTCGGACACGTCGGCGGCGTCCTCGACCGCCACCTCGACGCCGCGGGCCTCGAGCGTGCGCGCGATCACCTCAGCGACCTCGCGGGTCGCGCCGTACTTGCTCGCTGTGGCCACGAGAACCATCGGCACCGCGGAGAATGTCACCTCGTCGCGTCCGTTTCGAATCCGTAGTCCACCGCAGATCCATGCGGCCGAAATGCGGACGTCCGGCGGCCCCTCAGGCGCTAGCTTTGCGACACGAACTCCGAAGTCGAACAAGCGGACGAGCGTCACGACGCCCAGGCGACCATCACGATCGTCCTCGCGGACGATCACGCGGTCGTGCGCAGCGCGCTTCGGCTGCTGCTGGAGGCGGAGCCCGGGTTCGAAGTCGTGTCCGAGGCCGGAGATGCGGACTCGGCCTCTCGCTACGTCCTCGGGCACAAGCCGACCGTCGTGGTTCTCGATCTGAACATGCCGGGGCGGCCGAGCCTCGAGGTCGTGCCCGAGATGAAGGAGCGCTCCCCGGACACCGCCGTGGTCGTCCTGACGATGCAGGACGATCCCGGCTTCGCGCGCGAGGCCATGCAGGCGGGGGTTCTGGGCTACGTGCTGAAGGACGCCGCCGATTCCGAGCTCGTGGAAGCGGTGAGGCGGGCAGCGGCCGGAGAGACCTACCTTCAGCCGCAGCTCGGTGCTCGGATGGCGGGCGAGCGCACAGGGCCCCGCGACGAGCTGACCGACAGGGAGCGCGAGGTGCTGCGGCTGATCGCGCTCGGCCACACGAACGCGGAGGTCGGGGACCAGCTCTACCTCAGCGTACGGACGGTCGAGTCCCACCGGGCCAACATCCTCCGGAAGCTCAACCTCACCACGCGCGCGGAGCTCGTCCGCTACGCGCTGGACGAGGGCCTGATCGGCTGAGCGCGGTAACCGCGGTTCCGGCTCAGGCCGGGGGAATGCGGTCGCGGGCGACCGGGCAGGTCAGGCCGTGCGGACCGCGGCCGCTGCGCGCGAGCTCCGCGCCGGAGATCGTGATCACCTCGACCCCCTCGCGGCGAAGCCGCTCGGTCGCCGCCGCGCTGCCCTCGTAGGCCACGACGATTCCGGGTGCGAGCGCGAGGACCCCGTCCCCGTCACCCCACGGTTCGCCCGGTCCACGGTCGTGCGAGCAGGCCGTCTCGACCAGCCGGAGCCGCTCGACCTCGAGCACGCCGGCCATGGTCTCGAATGGGGTGGGCTCACGCTCGATCCTCACCCCGTCTCCATCGGGCCGCATGCTGTAGCCCGTGGGCGCGCGCCGAAGCTCCGGGCAGACGGTGAACGCATCGCGATCGACCATCGTCAGCGCCGCGTCGAGGTGCCCGTGCCGGTGCCGCGCGCCCGTCGGCAGGGCGAGGATGAGCGACGCCGCCCCCGCCCGGAAGAGGCGACCGGCGAGGAGCTCCAGCGCCTCCGGGGTGGTCCGCTCGTTGACGCAGGCGACGACGCAGCCGTTGCCGACGACCGTCAGGTCGCGACCGTCCAGCTGCACCGCCCCGCCCAGGCCGTCGGTCCAGACTTCGTGGTCGCGACCGGCGAATGCCGGGTGATGCCGGTAGATGGCGTCGAGGTGAACCGCCTCGCGCCACCTGGCCGCGTCGGCCATGGCGTGCACGCTGACCCCGGCGTAGATCCAGGTCGATGCGTCGCGCGGGAAGAGCTCTTTGGGGACCGGTGCGACGGCGAACCTGTCGCCGCGGATCGCGAGGCTGCGCAGCCGCGGCGGCAGCCCCTCGTTGTCGATTCCGCCGATCAGACGTGCGCTGAGCTCCAGCGAGCTGAGGGAGCCGAGCCATTGCCTCATCGCAGGCTCGAGGCTCGAGCCGACGCTCGCGGCCGCGAGCGTTCGCGCGATCACCTCGCCGCGAGCCCTTGGGCGGTCGAGCACGTCGGCGAGGAGGTCTCTCAGGTAGAGCACCTCGACGCCGCGCCCGGTTAGGGTGTCTACGAAGGCATCGTGCTCTTCCCGCGCGCGACGAACCCACGTGACGTCGCGAAAGCGCAGCTCGCCGCCGTTGGCCGGAGCCCGCTTCAGCTCCAGGCCCGGGCGGTGGACTATCGCCTGACGCAGCGGGCCGACGTCCGAGGCGACGCCGAGCGCTCGAGGCGCGCTTGTGAGGGCATCTACCGCCTCGGGTACGGGTCGATCGAGGGAGGTCGGGATCACGGGCCAAGCGTCCCAGCCTTCGGTGCCCCCGGCAACCGCAGTTCGCCGCCCACGAACTCCGTACCTGCCACGGGCGGGCTCACCCGCGCCTTCGCTCGATCTCGCTCCAGGCGGCCCGCTTGACCTCGTAGTCGGGCGGGAGGTAGAGCTCGAGGTCCTCGGCGACCTTGAGCCAGTTCAGGGCCCGGCCGAAGTCCCTCTCGGCAGCGTGAATGTCCGCCGATTCCAGCGCCATTGCGACCAGATCGTCGTGCTCGGCGCCCGGCGCGACGAGGTCCCCTGGAGGCGGAGCATCGGCGTCGGTGAGCTCGGCCGGGATTCCCGTGTGACCCCCGGCCCTGCGGGCGAGGTATGGCGCGAGGTGCCTGCCGGCGACCTTGCTGGGCGGCCACCAGAGGATGCTCCGGGCCGCTTCCGAGGAGGCGACGACCTGCTCGGCCCGCATGAAGCGGGGCCCGCTCGGGGTGATGAGGGCCCCGCGCAGGATCGGATGGAAGGGCTCGGCCGTGACCGGCGCACCGGCAAGCTCGGCGATCGCGCCGGCGGCGGCATCCGCCTGTTGGGCCGCGATGCCGCCCTGCTTGATCGGGAACCAGGTGGCGTCGCCGGCCGCGAAGACCCGCTCGAGGCCGTCGACTCCGCCAAATCGGTCCACGGCGACGTAGCCGTGCGGCGGGCGTTGCGGCAGGCCTGGAATCTCCGGCACCTCCGGCATCGGCAGTGAGACCACGAGGTCGCATTGAATCCGGGAGCCGTCCTCCAGATCGAGGGCACCCTCGGCGAACCGCTCCGGGATGCGGTTGGGCTCGAACGCGATCCCGGCGTCGGCGAGCAGCGCGCCGACCGCCTCGCTGGCGCGGGCGCCGAATATCGCAAGCGGTCGCTCCTCGGCGCTGACCATCCGGACCTCGAGGTCGGCCGAATGCGCGGCGGCATCTCCCGCGGTCAGAAGGGCCAGCTCGTAGAGCGCCAACGACCACCACGCTCCGTTCGGCACCGCGAAGACCACCGTCTGCGGCGGATCCCCCTCGAGTGCGTCGATCCGCTCCCGGAGCTCATCAACCTGTTCGAAGCCGCCGAAGTTGATCGCCCCGGGCACCGCCACTGCCGGATGGGCGCCGATCGCGACGAGCAGCGCGTCGTAGGGGACCTCGGTGTCCGCGTCGGTGATGGCGACCCGACGCTCGTCGTCCACCGCGGCCAGGGTCGCGCGGCGGTGGACGGCGCCGTTCTCCCGGGCGATCTCGTCGAGCGGGAACCGCGTCGGGTTGGCCAGGCCGAAGGGCATCGCGACCGAGAGCTGGCGATAGCGGAACTCGCTCTCGGGGGCCATGAGGGTCACCTGGACCCGCTCGCCCGCGAGCTCGCGAAGCGCGAGGAGCCCCTCGAGCCCGGCGACTCCGGCACCGGCGATCACAACTCGGAATCGGTCGTGTTCGTCGCCCCTCATCGACCCGAACCTATTGCCGCAGCGCGCACGAAGCATCGGCGGGCACTGCCTATCGGCCTGCGGGAAACCCGCGAGGTCCCGAGCCCTTCTTGCGGATGCGAGGCGGGCTCCCGGCACGTAGCCTCGCTGATCACGATGACCTTCTCCACCTCACTCGATCGCATCGTCGTCGGGGACGTGATGCGCCACGGGACGCTGACCTGCCAGGCCGAGACGCCGCTCCGCACCGTCGCGCGAATGATGGCCGAGCACCGGGTCCACTCCGTCGTCGTCACGGATCTCGACGGCGTCAGTGAACGGCCTTGGGGCATTGTCACGAGCTCCGATCTGCTCCGCGTCCCCGCCGCGGGCGGCGATCTGGCGACGCTCACTGCGGGCACGACAGCCGGCACCGAGCTCCTCACGGTCCCGCCGACGCTCATGGTCGACCAGGCAGCTCGCCTCATGGCCGAGCACGAGGTCAGCCACGTCGTCGTGGTCGATGAGGACAAGCCCGTCGGCGTGCTCTCCTCGCTCGACGTCGCGCGCATCCTCTACGAGGCCTGAGGGCCGATCAGACGCCAAGGACGACGCTGAACGCGGCCATGGCCGCCGCGCCGACCGCCGCGCCGGCGGCCGCACGGAGGCCGCCGCCCCGGGCCGCGCGGGGCAGCATCTCCGTCGCGACCAGCGCCAGCATGGCGGCGCCGGCGAATCCGAACGAGAAGGGCAGCAGCGACTTCACCTCCTCGACGAGCAGGTAGGCGGCCGGTGCCGCCACCGGCTGCGGGATGCTCGTTCCCACGGCGGCCCAGAAACTGGCGGCGGCGGCTGACGCCGGCCGTTGCCAGCGGTATGGCGACGGCCGTCCCCTCGGGCACGTTCTGGATCGCGATCGCGAGGATCACGAACAGGCCGAGGCCCGCCTCGTGGGACGCGTAGGCGGTCCCCATCGCCATCCCCTCGGGCAGGCTGTGCACCAGGAGGACGCCGAAGACGAGAAGGCCGGTTGGGCCACCCGCGCCGGCGGCGAGCCGGCGCCCCGCACCGGTGCGCTCGATCAGGCGTCGGGCGGCGAACAGGAAGAGGCAGCCCAGGACCACGCCGGCGAGGACCGAGGTGGCCGGCCCCTGGTCGAAACCGGGAGCGAGCAACCCGGCGATCGCGGCGACCGACATCACCCCGGACGCGAGTCCCAGAAGAAATGCCTCGAACTCGACCGCGCCCGTCCCGAGCACCCATACCGGCAACGCGCCGAGCCCTGTGGCCAGAGCTGTCGCGGCCCCGATCGCGGTCAGAAGGAGGACGTTTAGCGCGACCGAGCTCATGGCGAGTCCCCGCCGAGGCTCTCACAAGAGCCGCCGCGGAGACTGCGGCTTGTCCGCAGGGGCGGCCGGGCCTTACCCCGATGCCGCTCGATGCCGGCGCCCTTAGCGTCTGCTTCATGGACGATCAGCTGAATGCCCTTGACGCGACCTTCCTCGAGCTCGAGGAGGCGGATGACACCGCTCACATGCATATCGGCGGGATCATGCTGTTCGAGCCGTGGGATGACGGCGGCGCGCCGCCGCTGGCGCTGATTCGGGACGAGATCGACGCTCGGGTCATCGACCTTCCCCGCTACCGCCAGCGTCTGTCGAGCCCGAAGACAGGCGGCCTTCAATGGCCGCGGTGGGTCGACGACGATCGCTACGACGTCGCCCATCATGTCTTCGCGGCAGCGCTTCCCGGCGCCGCCGATCAGGAGCGCCTGCTCCACTGGGCTGGGGCGTACTACTCGCAACGCCTCGACCGCAGCCGCCCGCTTTGGGAGGTCGCCGTACTCGAGCTCGCCGACGGGACCTGGGCGATGGCAACGAAGACGCACCACTGCCTCGTCGACGGCGTGGGCTCGGTGGACGTGGCCAATACCCTCCTCGACTCGGCTCCGCACGCGGAACCGCGACGGACCGACCGGCGTCGGAACGGCGCCGCCCGGCGCTCGCGCGAGGACTCCTCTCTGCCGCCGCTGATCCGAGTGGCGGCCCGGTCCGCCGGCGCCGCGCTCGAGACGACGGGGACCGCGGTTCACGCGGTCGGCAGCGGGCTTCGGGCGGCTGCAGGCGCGATCGAGACGCCGGTGCGACACCCCCGTAGGGTGCTCGACGCGGTGACGCGCGCAAGGGCGATGGTGGAGGTGCTCGTTAACGACGAGGTCGTGGCTGCACCGAGCACCAGCCTCAACCAGCCGATCGGGGGCCACCGCCGCCTGGAGGTCCGCGCCGTGCCGGTCGAGCGCCTGAAGGAGATCAAGCGTGCCCTGGGCGGAACGCTCAACGACGTGGTGCTCACCGCGACGACGGCCGGCCTCCACGACCTGCTGAGGAGTCGCGGCGAGGAGCTGCCGTCGCAGGGGCTGCGGGCAATGGTCCCCGTGAACATCAGGACGGCCGGTGACAGCCTGTCCCTCGGCAACCGGATCACGTCCCTCTTCGTCCATCTGCCCGTCGACGAGGTCGACCCCCTGGCGCGCTACCGCCGCCAGATGGAGGAGGCGGAGACCCTCAAGGCCGGGACGCAGGCAACGGGGTCGCTCGCGATGATGGACCTCGCCGGTCACGCGCCGCCCGTCCTGCACAGCTTCCTCGCCCGAGGCCTTTTCGCGACGCGCCTTTTCAACGTCACGATCACCAACGTGCCCGGTCCGCAGCAGCCGCTCTACGCGTTCGGCTCTCGCCTGGCCGCGGTATGGCCCATCGTCCCCCTCGCCGCCTGCCATGCGGTCGGGGTTGCCGCGTTCAGCTACGACGGCATGCTGTTCCTCTGCCTGAACGCCGACCACGACTCGACCCAGGACCTCTCGGTGCTTGCCGACGGCATCGTCAGCGCGATCGACGAGCTCCACGATCTCGCAGGATCTTCGTCCAGTCGAGGCGGAGGAGCACCACGAGCCCGGCAAGCGCAAGCAGCTGCGCGATCATCCCGACGGGCGAGACCAGCGTCGCGGTGATCGCCTCGCCCGCGGTGTCCTTCACCGCCCCGGCGGCCGTCACGTAGAGGGTGTACGAAACCACCCGGCCGGCGAAGAAGGCCGCCGTCAACTGGAGCAGCGGAAAGTCCATGACCCCGGCGGCGATGAAGAGCTGAGCGCTCGGGACGGGCGCCAGCGCGAAGAGGCCGAGCGCGGCCAGCGTCTTGCCCCTGCCCCGCTTCAGCACATCGGCAGCCGCGTCCAGGCTCTTGCGACGCTCGGGGGAGAAGCGCGGGCGCAGCGCGCGGGCGCCCGTCGCGAGCACGAACCGGCCGCACGCGGCGCCGATCGCACCGGCGGCGACGAGGGGCGCGGTCGACACGTCGAACGACAGCGTGAGGGCGACTAGCACGAGAGCCGTCGGCGGACCGAATGCCGGCAGCAGGTTGAGGGCGAAGACGATGCCGGCAATCGCCAGGTAGTCGAGGACCACGGTGGTCGAAGGGGACCATACGCAGAGGACATGCGCGCCGCCGGTGGCCGCAGCGACTCCTCGGGCCTACCATCCGGCGCCGAATGAAGATTCTGGTGGTCGAGGACGAAGAGGGCATCGCTGACTTCGTGCGGCGCGGCCTCGAGGCCGAGGGCCACGAGGTGACGTGCGCCTTCGACGGCGTCGAGGGCGAGGCGCAGGCGCTGGGTGGCGAGTTCGATCTCGTGGTGCTCGACCAGATGCTGCCCGGGCGCGACGGGCTTGACGTCCTGAGCGCTATCGGCGACGCGCTGCCGGGGCTCCCCGTGATCGTGTTGACGGCGCGGGGGGACGTGGCCGACCGGGTCGCCGGCCTCGACGCCGGCGCCGTCGACTACATCACCAAGCCGTTCTCCTTCGACGAGCTGGCGGCGCGGGTGCGGGCGCACCTGCGCAGGCCGGATGCCGCCCGCCCGACGCGTCTCGAGACCGGTGATCTGGTTGTCGATCTCATCCGCAGGCGAGTGAGCCGTGACGGAACCGAGGTCACGCTCTCGTCGCGTGAATTCGAGCTCCTCGCGTTCATGGTCCGCCACGCCGATCGCGTCGTCTCCCGCGACGAGATCCTCGGCACGGTCTGGGGCTATGACCACGACCCCGGCACCAACGTCGTCGGCGTATACATCGGCTACCTGCGCCGAAAGCTGGCGGTGCCGGGGCTGCCCGACCCGATCGAGACGGTGCGCGGCGCGGGGTACCGCCTCCGGGCGCGTGGCTGAGCGACTTCGCGCAACCGGGCTGCGCACACGGCTGGCGGCAACGATCGCTGCGATCATCGTGGTCGCAGCGGGCGCGACCTACGTCGCGGTCTACCGCGGCACCGGCGCTCAGGTGCGAAGCCAGATCGAGCGCGATCTCGCCGGCGAGGCGGCGTCGCTCCAGGTGCAGCTCGCCGGACCGCCGGCCGGCCCACGCGCGACCTTGCGACGGGCCCAGCGGTCGATCGCCGCAGCACCGGCGTTCGGGCCGTCCTCTCGTCTGCTCGTGGTCCAGGTCCCAGGTGCCGGCGTGGCCACGAACGAGGCGGAGCTGCTCGGGCTCCGCGGACTCGGGCGCGGCGACGAAACCCCGGCGGACCGCCGGCGCGAGCTCGGCGAGGGCATTGCGATCCGCTCCGCCCCGCTTGGCTTCTCCACCGTCACCCTCGAGGACGCCGGCGAGGTCCAGCTGCTCAAGCGGGCGAGAACCGGGTCTGGGGCCGCGGCGACGATCACCGTCGGCCAGCCGCTCGCGCCGGTCGACCGGGCGCAGGACGGGGTCTCGAAGACGTTCCTCATCGCCGGGTCGCTGACGCTCCTGGTGACGCTGGTCGCGGCGTTCGCGGTGGCGGCGTGGACCGCAGCGCCCCTGCGGCGAATGGCGACGACCGCGGGGGCCGTCGACGCCGGCGACCTTACGCACCGCCTGGACGAGACCGGCCCGCGCGAGGTCCGGAGCCTCGCCGAGTCCTTCAACCACATGCTCGACCGGCTCGATGAGGCCTTCGCCCGTCAGCGCGCGTTCGCCTCCGATGCCTCGCACGAGTTGCGGACGCCTCTTACCGCGATCCGCGGCCAGATCGAGGTGCTCGCGCGGTCGCCGAATCCGTCGCGCGCGGAGATCATGGAGACGGAGGCTCGCATCACGGCCGAGATCTCCCGGATGGACCGATTGGTCGACGATCTCCTGCTGCTCGCCCGCACCGACGAGGGCGGCGCTCACCGCGTCGAGGCGATCGATCCGGGCTCGCTCATCCACGACGCGGTCGAGGGCGTTGTGGCGGGGGACCGCGAGGTGAGGATCGGGGCCGTTCCCTCCGGAAGCCTCCGCGGTGATCCCGACCGGCTCGCTCAGGTGATCAGGAACCTGGTGCTAAACGCCGTCGAGCATACGGACGACCGTGGCGTGGTCGACATTTCGAGCTTCGCGCTCGACGGCCACCTCAGGGTCACCGTCGACGACGACGGGCCAGGGATCCCCGTGGCCGAGCGGGAGCTCGTCTTCGAGCGCTTTCACCGAACCGATGCGTCCCGAGGCCGTCGCTCGGGGGGCAGCGGCCTGGGCCTGGCCATCGCGAAGGCCATCGTCGACGCTCACGGCGGGCGGATCTGGGCCGGCGCCTCGCCTGCGGGCGGCGCGAGGGTCGCATTCGACGTCCCAGGGTTCACGAGCGTTCGGCGCGGTTCGCCCTAGCATGCCCGGCGCGTCGTGAGCGATCCATTCCTCTTCGGCACCGTGGTGGTCGGTTACGACCGCACGCCCCGAGGCGAGGCGGCGCTACGGCTCGGTGAGCTCCTCGCGGCGTCCGGCGGAACGCGCCTTTCCGTGGTGTCCGTCCATGATCGGAACGACGGACCGGGGTCGTCGCTCGAGAAGGAGATCGCGAGTCGCCTCCCCTCGCCGCGCGTACCGGTCTCCTCTCACGGTATCGAGGGCGCCTCGCCCGCGCGCGTCCTGCACGAGGTGGTCTCGGCCGACCCCCAGGTCGGGCTGCTCGTCCTCGGATCCACGCATCACGCGGTGGTCGCCGGCGCAAGTCCCCGAAGCGTCGCGGCCAAGCTCATGGGCGGATCGCCGTGCCCGGTTGCGATCGCCCCGCGCGAGCTCACCCGGGCCGATGAGATCCGGGTCATCGCGGTCGCGTTCGACGACACGGCGGAGTCGCAGGAGGCGCTCGCCCTCGCGAGGGAGCTCGGTCTTCGCTGCGGGGCGACCCTCTGGGTGATCGCCGTCGGTCATCCGGGCAGGAGCCTGACGGCGAGCGCTGCAACGACGGCCCCGATCCCCGCCGTCGCCTCGGGGTTCGACCTACAGGAGCGGCTGCACGCGGTGGTGGCTGAGCTGCCCGGGAAGCTCCGCGCCCTCCCCGTCTACGAGCGCGGCAACCCCGCCCGCGCCATCCTGGAGCGGGTCGGCGCCGGTGTCGACCTGCTCGTGATGGGATCCCGCGGCTACGGCCCGCTGCGCTCGGTGCTGCTGGGCAGCGTCTCGGCCGAAGTGGTTGGGGCCGCGGCCTGCCCGGTGCTCGTGGCACCGCGCGGGCTCGAGGTCCCACGGCCGACGCCGTAGTCAGGGGCGGCTCGCAGGGCCGGGAAGGTTCCGGTCACGGTGGTCCCGGCCCCAGGGGTCGAGTCGATGTCGATCGCGCCGCCCAGGATCTCGGCGCGCTCCCGGATGCCGCTCAGGCCGAAGCCCGCTCTGACGGTCTTCGGCTCGAAGCCGCGGCCGTCGTCGGACACGGTGAGGGTGATCTCGCGAGCACGTTCCACGACCCTCACGACCGCGTGATCGGCGTGGGCGTGCTTGACCGCATTCGTGAGCGCCTCTTGAACGACCCGGTAGACGGCCTCATCGACACGGCGATCGAGCCGCTCGTCCTCGGCGCCGGCCTCGAATGCAAGGGCGATGACCGCCTCGATCTCGATCCCGCTGCGGGCGGCCGTGCGCTCGATCAGCGTCTCGAGGGCCGACTGGAGCCCGATCTCGTCGAGGCTCGCCGGGCGCAGGTCGACGATCAGGCCGCGGAGCTTGGCGATCTCCTCCGTTAGCTGCGCGACGGCTCCCGCCACAGCCTCCTCGTAGCCCGACCCCGTGCGGAGCGCCGATGAAAGCGAAAGGCGGAGCGCCCCGAGGCCCTGCAGCGTCTCGTCATGGAGCTCGCGCGCCCATCGGGAGCGCTCGCGTTCGGCCGACTCGATGCTCTGCTGGAGTCGCGCTCGATCGATCGAGCCCGCATGGCCGACCGCGATGGCCGCCGAGTCGGCGAGCATGATGGCCGACTCCTCGTCGGCCTCGGTAAACGGCTCGCCACTCGCCTTCTCCGCGAGATAGAGGTTGCCCCACGAGACTCCCCGGATCATGATCGGGACGCCGAGGAACGTGTGCATCGGCGGGTGTCCGGACGGGAACCCGGCCGAGTCGGGATGGTCGGACACTTCGTCCAGCCGGAGCGCATTCGGGTCCCTGATCAGCGTCCCGAGGACTCCACGGCCGGTGGGTAGGTCGCCAATCCGGCGCCGGGCGTCCTCGTCGATGCCGGTGGTGAGAAAGCGCTCCAGCTGCCGGCGATCGCCGTCGAGGACCCCGATCGCCGCATAACGCGCGCCGGTCAGCTCGCGCGCTGCATCGAGCACCCTCTCGAGGATCGACTCGAGGTCGAGCTCCGCGAGGACACCTCGCCGCGCATCCATGAGCGCGCGCAGGCGTGCCTCGCTGAGCGCATCCGTGCTCATCGGGAACCGATTGATGTCTGGGTCAGGGACCAGCGGTTCGGTCATCCTCGACCGGGATGACGATAGCGTCGCCGACTCAGCCCGTATAGGGATGCGTGGGCATGCGCCCCGACGGGGCGAGGAGGTCGAAGCCGTCGGGGGTCCTCAGGCTCCCCGGCGCCGTGCCGGGCCGGTCCGTGCGCCCGTACTGCCAGACGATCCGCTTGGTCCGCCGATCGATGAGCACGATCCGGTCGCGGTAGTCGTCGGTAACAGCGACCGAGCCGCCGGGGAACCGCTCGGCGAGGCTCGGGTGGTCGAGCATGCCGGCGCCGCTCGGCGGGTGGTAGGACCAGAGGATCCGCCCGGCTCGATTGAACTCATAGACGCCGCCGGGCCGGCTGTAGTCGGCGACCAGGTAGCGGTCGGGCCCGAGCTTCTGAGGGTCGGACGGGTACGCAATCGGGACGTGGGTGCTCCAGACCAGGTGTCCGCCCCGGGTGAGTTCGTCGACGTATGAGCCCTGCACCTCGGAGACGAGGACGTCGCCGTTGGCGAGCGGGGTGTCGCCGTTCGGGGCGGCGAGACTGCGCGGCGGATCGTGCGTGCAGTCTCCGGTCGTTCCGGTCTGAGACGTGCCCCCTCCCGGGCCCAGGAACACGATCCTGCAGTTCTGGGCATCGGCAACGGTGACCGTCCCGTCGTGGAGAAGGTAGGCGTCGTCGGGCTCGTGGAAGTAACCGGGGCTGGAGCCGATCACGCCGGGATGGCCGAAGGACCGCAGCACCCTGCCCGACGGATAAGCGATCTCGATGATCGCCTCGTTCTCCTCCTCGTTGGAGATGATTCCCCGCCCCCGATGGATGAAGAAGGCGTCGTCCGGGAAGTAGAAGCCACCCTTCGGCTGCGGCCGCGAGCCGGGATATCGCCAGAGCACGCGCTTGGCCGGGTTCACGACGAGCAGGCGATTGTTGCCGCGGTCCGCGATCAGGAGCTGTCCCCGGAACGGCCTCCCGCCTGACGAGTCGGCGCTCGAACTCACCGGTGGGGGGCGACGGGGCGCCGGGACCCGGACGCTCCGCAACCGGAGACCGATCACGGTGCTGAGGGCCCCGCCGGTTCGGCCGAGCCCGCCGACCAGGTAGCCGCGCCCGCCCAGCGCGACCGCCGCGGCGTTGGTCACGGGTGTCGGCAGGTGACCCGCGGCCGATGTCCGTCGCCGGCCGGGGTCGAAGGCGACGATGCCGTCGGTGGCCCGCCCTCCAGCGGTTCCGCCGAGGACGTAGATGCGGCCATGAAGAGCGATCGCCGAGGCGTGGGCGAGCGGGCGATCGAGGTGGCCGATAACGCGCGCTCTCCCCGTCGATGCGTCGATCGACTGGATCGCGCCCGTCGGAAGGCCCGATGCGGTCTCGCCGCCGAACAGATAGATCACGCCCCCGGTGGTAGCGACCGCCGGGTAACGGACGGGCACGGGAAGGCGCGCTGCGACCGTGAACGTGCGGCCGTCGCTCGTCGCCAGGGCATCCAGCGCGAGCGTCTGTCCGTCGTAGCCACCGATCGCCCAGACGCGACCGCCCGCGGCCGTGGCGACGAGGTCCGAGCGGGCCGTCGGCAGATGGGAGACGACCGCGGTGCCACCGCTGTCCAGGCGCTCGACCGCGTCGGTGCTCGCCGCGTCGCCTCCGCCCATCACGAGGGTGCTACCGCGCAGCGACGCCGCGGCCGCGTCGTGAAGCGGCTGGCCGAGCTGTCCGACTAGCCGAACGTGGCCGCTCGCGGGATCGAGGCTGAACACGCCGTCGACCGACTGGTTCGAGGCGTCGAGCCCCCCGATGACGAGCACGCGGCCGCCGCCCGCCGCCACCGCTTCGCCGGAGATCGCGGCCGGCAGCTTCGCGGTCGTACTCACCACGAGCTTCGTCCTGACCGCGGGCCGACCGGTCCCGACCTGGCCGGAAGCGCCGCTGCGGCCCGCGCCATCGTCGCTCGAGCCGCTCGTAGCGAGCGCGGCGGCGCCCGCCCCGACCAACGCCGCCAGACAGGCGATCGCGACCCTGCGGCGGCGTCGCACGAGCCTGGCATGGCGACGCTGGCCGGGATCCGGGCGCGACGCGGGCACGGCGGGAGAATCTCCGAGGAGGATCAACCTCGGCTAGAGATCGCATGAGAATCCTCTTACCGGCGTTCTAAGGGTTTTCTCACACGGCTTGAAACCGCCCCTAAGGTTTCCGCCCGATCATCTCCCGGCATGGATCCGAGATTCGACCCTGCCGAGGGCTCCGCGACGACGCGGCGCGACAACGACCTTCGCGCGCTTGCGCGCACCCGAAGGGCGATCGTCATCGTGAGCCTGGGCGCCGTGGCCGCCGTCGCCGGCGTCGTCGCCCAGGTGAAGCCGGGCCGCTCCTCCGCCAGCAGCTCGGCGCCGAAGGGGGCGGCCGGAAGCACGGGCTCGGCCCCCGTCACAGGGAGCGTCACCAAGCCGCTCCAGCCGCTCTCGAGCGCGGACGTCGGCTCGTCCTCCGGCTCGAGCCTTTCGCCGCCGCCCCAGGCACCGGCTCCGGCCCCGACGCCCGCACCCGCACCGCCCGTGGTCTCCGGGGGCTCGTAGAGATGAGCCCATACGCCTCCTTCCGGGCGCTCGGCACGACAGCGGGCGTTCACGTCACGGACGCATCGAAGCTCGCGGCGGCGAAGGCCGTGCTCGAGAGCGAGCTCCAGGCGATCGACCGGTCCTGCAGCCGGTTCCGAGACGACTCCGAGCTCGTGCGGCTTAACGCAGCCGGCGGGCACCCGTGCCGGACGAGCGATCTCTTCATCGAGGCCGTCGAGGTGGCGCTGCGCGCCGCCCGCGTCAGCGCGGGCGCGGTCGACCCCACGGTCGGTGGCGCTCTCCGCGCCATCGGCTACGACCGCGACTTTGCGGAGATCGTGGCCTCGCCCTCTCCGCTCCGGCTGCGGGTCGCCTCGGTGACCGGCTGGCGATCGGTCCGCGTCGATCCGGAACGACGGATCGTGCGCGTGCCCGCTGGCGTGGAGCTCGACCTCGGCGCGACCGCGAAGGCCCTCGCAGCCGACCGCGCCGCCGCGCGGGCGCACGAGGTCACGGGATGTGGCGTGCTGGTGAACCTCGGCGGGGACATCGCGATCTCGGGGCCGGCTTCGGCCGGCGGCTGGACGGTGCTCGTGACGGACGACCACGAGAGCGGGCCCGGGGCGGACGGTCAGACGATCCGCCTCGCCGGCGGCGGGCTCGCGACATCGAGCACCACCGTGCGGAGCTGGGCCACTGACGATGGCCGCCGGCATCACATCGTGGACCCCTCGACGGGCCTCTCCGCGGGGCCCACGTGGCGGACGGTGAGCGTCGCCGCGGGCTCGTGCGTCGACGCGAACATCGCCACGACCGCCGCGATCGTCAAGGGGGAGGACGCGGTGGGCTGGCTCGGCAAGACCGACCTGCCGGGGCGGCTCGTGCGGACAGGCGGCGCGGTCATTCGGGTGGGCGAGTGGCCGGAGCCGCCGGCATGACGGTCCCCCTCGCGAGTGCGCCGACCATGTACTGGTACGCGACCCGGGGCGCCGGGACCGTTGCCCTCGTGCTGTTGACGGCATCGGTCGTCGTCGGGATCGTGGACTTCAGCCGGTGGAGCCCGGCTAACCGGCCGCGATTCCTGGTCGACGGGATTCACCGGACCGTCTCGATGCTCGCCGTGGTGATGGTCACCGTCCACGTGGTGACGACGGTTGCCGACGGCTTCGCGCCGATCACCCTGCTCGACGCGATCATTCCCTTCGCCTCGCCCTATCGCCCGCTGTGGCTCGGGCTCGGGTCGGTGGCGTTCGACCTCCTGCTCGCCGTGACGATCACGAGCATGCTGAGAGGGAGGATCGGCCATCGGGCATGGCGCGCCGTGCACTGGACCGCGTACGCATGCTGGCCACTCGCTCTCCTCCACGGACTAGGGACCGGAACGGATGCGTCGGTGGGGTGGTCGCTCATCATCGCCGTCGCCTGTGTTGCGGCCGTGCTGGTGGCCGTCGCTTGGCGTGTCGGCGCCGCCTTCCCCGCGGAGGACGGCCGGCGCGCGCTCATCGGCGCGCTCACCGCGACCGGCCTGATCGCCCTCATCTTCTGGACCGTCTCCGGACCCCTCGCATCGAACTGGGCCGCTCGCGCCGGGACGCCTACGAGCCTGCTGGCGAGCGTGGGCGCCGCGTCCGTCCCCGCGGGCGCGGCGAAGACGAAGGTCGAGAACGCTTCGGCCCCGACGCTCGACGTGCCGTTCACGTCGCAGGTCAGCGGCACGATCCATCAGCGGCCGGTGTCGTCGGGGGTCGTGCTCGACGTTCGCGGGTCGCTCCACAGCGGCGCCCGCGGAACCTTCGAGATCCAAATCGGCGGACAACCGGTGGAAACCGGCGGTGTCGCCATGACGGCGAGCCGCGTCGCTCTTGGTCCGCCGGGCGAGCCGTCGCTGTACCGCGGCAGCCTCTCGGAGCTCCACGGGACTCACCTCGCCGCCAACGTCGCGAGCTCGCAGGCGTCGGCGCGGCTGCAGATCGACCTCGTGCGGGGGACCGGAAACAGCGTGACGGGAACGATGAGCGCGAGCGGCACGGGGAAGGCGAGCTGATGGAGGCGAGCACGCTGCCCCGCCTCCTCGCGGGATGGAGACCCGGCCACCCGGTCTCGTTCGACGAGCACCTCTCGATGTTCGGCGCCGTTCCGATCCCGGGCAAGCGCGAGGGGCACGACCTCATCGAGGCCGTCGAACGAAGTGGACTTCGCGGACGCGGAGGGGCCGGCTTCCCCACGGCCGCCAAGCTGCGCGCCGTCGCCTCGGCGGGACGAGGGCGCCGAGTGGTCGTCGTCAACGGCGCCGAGGGCGAGCCCGCGAGCGCCAAGGACAGGGTCCTGCTCGCCGGCGCGCCCCACCTCGTGCTCGATGGCGCGCTCTCGGCGGCCGCCGCGGTCGGTGCCGACGAGGTGATCGTGTGTGTGAAGTCGACGTCGGCGAAGGCCATTCGGGCGCTCGAGGCCGCGATCCGCGAACGATCCGCGGATTCAGTCAGCCTCGTCGAGATCCCGCCGAGCTACGTGGCGGGCGAGGAGACGGCCCTCGTCAATTTCCTCAACACCGGGCGGCCGCTGCCGACGTTCGTGCCGCCGCGCCCGTTCGAGCGCGGCGTGAGGGGGCGCCCGACTTTAATGCAGAACCCTGAGACCCTCGCCAATCTGGCGCTCGTCGCGCGGTACGGCGCCGGCTGGTTCCGGCAGGTTGGCGCTGAGGACGATCCTGGGTCCAACCTCGTCACACTCCGCGGGGCGGTGGCGCGGCCGGGCGTGTACGAGATTGCGTCCGGCGCTCCGCTCGAGAGCCTCCTGGAGGCGGCCGGCGGCTCGACGGAGCCCATTGCGGCCTTTCTCGTCGGTGGCTATGCCGGCCTGTGGGTGCCGTCGGAACGAGCGAGGGAGCTGCCTCTTACGCGCGCAAACGGCGCCGTCGGAAGATGGCCCTCGCTCGGCGCGGGGGTGGTCGTCGCCCTCCCGAGCGCCGCGTGCGGCTTCTGCGAAACCGGCCGGGTCGTCGGTTACCTCGCCGCCGAGTCAGCCGGGCAGTGCGGACCCTGTGTGCACGGCGTCGGCGCGATCGCGGACGCGTTCACGGAGATCAGCGATGGCGTGGCGGAGCCCGGCGCCCACCGGTGGATCGAGGCTTGGAGCGCGGATGTCACGGGCCGGGGCGCGTGCGGCCATCCGGACGGGGCCGCGTCGCTTGCGACCAGCGCGCTCTACACGTTCCGCGACGCCGTCGATGCGCACGAGGCGGGCGAGCCGTGTGCGAGTCGAAACGGTCGCCGATGGACGCTTCCGCTCCCGGACCCGGTGGAGGCCGTGCTGTGACGAGGGTCCGCGTGAACCCGATCGCCTGCGAGGCGCACGGGATGTGCGCAGAGCTCCTCCCCGAGCGCATCGCGCTCGACGACTGGGGCTACCCGATCGTGGACGAGCACCCCATCCCGGCGTCGCTTGCCGAACACGCCGAGCGCGCGGCGGCCGCCTGTCCGACGCTCGCGCTCCTCATCGAGCGCGACAAGCGTCGGAACGGGCGGCCATAGGATTGGCGCTAGGCGCTCTTCCGACGAGCGGGCCGCTTGGTCGCGGATCGCTGCGTGCCGGTCAGCTTCTTCTGGGCACGCTCAACATCTCGCTGAAGCGCCTTGCCGAACTTGCCGCTGTCGCGACGAGCGTCTCTCACAAAGCGCTCGAGGTCCTTGTAGAGATCTCTCGCTCCGGTGTCGAGGTCCTTGCCGAGGTCCTTGCGCAGGGCCTTCAGCGCATCCTGAGCCTGGTCCAGGGACTTGTTGAGGCGGCGCAGTGCTGCCGGCTCGGTCGCCGTGGCGGTCCGCTTCTTGGTCGCGGCGCTGCGTGGGGCGCGTCGAGTGGTGCTGCGGGTCGTTGTGGCCATCGTTCGCTTCTCCTTTTGTAGGTCGCGGCGAGGCTATGGGCACGCCGACGTGCCGACATCGGGCCTGACCACCATCTGACTCCGTAGATTTCCGCGAGGAGGCGACCGAGCGCAGGCCGTAGCATCGCGGTTGATGGCGAGCTCGAGCGCCGCGCCGACGCAGGAGCGGATCCCCGTCGGCGACGCTCTGCGCGCCGGAGCGGTGATGCTCGGCGGGCCGGCGGTCCTCCTCGGCACCGCCGTGTCGAGCGGGCTTTCGTCGCTCCGCGCGGTCCGTCTCGGCCGTCGGCCATCGCCCGCCGCCCTCGCATGCCTCGGCGCCGCTGCCTGTTACGTGGCCGCGGTCCGCCCCTGGATGCGCGACTGGGGCGCGACGGAGAGCGAGGCGACGGCGCCCCTGCCCGGCGACGAGCAGGTTCCCGACCCCGCGGGCCAGACGACCCGGGCTGTCACGATCGACGCCCCCGTCGATGACGTTTGGCCGTGGATCGCACAGCTGGGCCAGGAGCGCGGCGGGTTCTACAGCTACGAATGGCTCGAGAACCTCGCCGGATGCGAGATGCGGAACGCCGACAGGATCCACGCGGAATGGCAACACCGGGAGGTCGGCGAGCTCGTGATGCTGCACCCCGCAAACGGCCTCGAGGTGACGAGGTTCGAGCCGGGGCGGGCGTTCGGCCTCGAGGACTGGGGCACGTGGGTGCTCGAGCCGGCGGCGGACGGGCGAACCCGTCTGCTCGTCCGCGGACGCCGCCGTCGCGGCCTGGCGCTCGCTCTCTACTACAACCTCTTCCTCGAGCTCCCGCACTTCCTGATGGAGCGGCGGATGCTGTTGGGCATCAAGCAGCGCGTCGAGGCCGCGTGATCAGCCCTCGACGCGGCGGTAGTGGTCGCGCCAGATCACGCGGTGGACGCCGAGGTGGCGCGGCAGGCCGCGGACGCCGGGGATGAACGGGATGCAGATGAAGGCGAGCGAGAGCCCCATCATCAGGGCGAAGATCAGCGCGTCGGCGTTCTCCGAGCTCTTGAACGGCTCGACCTGGTACCAGAAGGTGTAGAGCCACAGCCACACCTGCCCCGGATAGCTGCCCGTCTCGTTCATCATGCCCCACTGGGTGCCGAGCAGGTGTTGCTTGGTGGCCAGCGACTCGAAGTAGCCGCCGCCGGAGAGGAACAGGAGCGGCTTGGTGTAGTTGGTCTGGTAGAACTGCGAGCTGGTCAGCAGGGCGCCGTCGAGGCCGCCGCTGCGGGCCAGCCCCGCCAACGCGCTCATCATCGGCGCCACGGGTCCGTATGGCCCGGGCGGGACGACCGGGAGACCGTCAGGGAAGCGGGCTTTCCCCAGCGCTTTCGTGTACGCATCCGTCCAGCGCTTCTGAAGCGCGGGTGGCGCCGCCTGGTAGCGGACCAGGGCGCGGCGAAGGGCGACGTTGCCCGGGATGCTCTGGAGCGGGTTGAGGACGAAGTCTCTGGCGGTGTTCACCGGGATGTGGACGCCGAACGTACTTTGGAGATCGATCGGGCCGATCTTCTGGGTTGTGCCCGACGTGTGGTTGTAGGGCGGGCCGTACGTGGCGATCTCACTCGTGCCGTCGAGCTCGGTGACGGCGGTCGCGACGAAGTCGGCGGGATCGGCGCGCGCCCACGACTGGATCGTCGCCGGTTGGTCGTCGGGGGAGGAAAACAGGATCGCGAGGACGACCGTCAAGAGGGTGACGACGCCGATAGCCACGGCGAGCTCCTTGAGCAGGTCGTAGCGGACGTAGGGCCCGCGCCACTCGCGGTCGTCGTACTCCGGCGTCGGGGCCGCGGCGCTCATTTCGGGTCCCCATCGGCGCCGGCCGCGGGCTGCTTGGCCGGATAGGGCGGCACCACCCCGTGCTTGCGGACGAGGAGCACGTGCCATGCCACGAGCGCCACCACGGCAACCGGCAGCAGGATGACGTGGAAGGTGTACATCTGGCCGAAGTCGATGACGTTGAAGAAGCTGCCGACGCCGACCGAGTTGAGCCCGTCCTTGCCCTCGCTGGCGATCCATTGCGAATCGAAGTTCTGCTGCGAGAGGTAGCCGGTGAAGGCGGTGCCGATCGCGATCAGGAACAGCACGGCGCCGGTCACCCATGTCCACGAGCGCCCTCCGCGCCAGGCGCCCATGAAGAACTTGCCCCACAGGTGGACGACCATCGTGAAGAAGAAGACCTCGACGCCCCAGAGGTGAAGGCTGTTGAAGAAGTGGCCGACGCTCGAAACGTGCCACCAGGTCGGCCCCTTGATGCCGAGGATCACGCCCGACGCGATGACGACGATCAGCGATGCGATCGTGGCGACGCCGAAGACGTAAATCCAGTTGGCCACGTAGGCCGGCTGCGCGTCGGGGAGGAGCTTCTCCGGCGGCAACGCCGCCACGGCCCGGCTGCGAACCCTTTCGGTCCACATGCGCCGCTCGCCCGCTCGACCGCCGGGGTTCGCCGGCTCAGCCATCGACGTCTCGTCCGCGCGTCGGGAACGGCAACAGGATGACCGCGATGAAGACCCCGATCATCAGGAGGATTACGACGACGTTTGCCACCGACATCTGGAAGAAGTGCCAATGGACGTAATGCGCCGGGGTGTTGAGGTTGATCAGCGACCCAAGGCTCAGCACGATCGCCAGGCTAGGTCCGGGCGCCTCCCGCGACATCCGCGAGGCGCCCGGTACGGCCTGCGTAGTTCGCCGCACCTGCCTCGAGCCCGCAAGGAGGGTCGACGATGACGTGCACGATCGGTCGCATGAATTGGCGGAGGGCGCGGCGGACGAGGTCCCGCTCGAGCCAGTGCGACCGCCGGTGGGGCAGCGTGGCGATCACGATCTCGGTCGCGTCGAAGGAGACCAGTGCGTCCTCGATGGCGCGCATTGGATCGGCGTCGCCGATCCTGCCCCGGGCCCGAACACCCTCGCTCCGGAGCCGATCCAGGCAGTGGCCGAGGCGCATCTCGGCGCCCCGGCGGGCGGGGTCCTCGTCGGAGAACCAGTGCCGAAGCCGCGAGTTGAGCGCCGGCGCGACCACCAGGATCTCGCCCCGCGAACCGCGCGTACGCACGACCTCGCGGAGCGCCGGGCCCTCGAGTGTTTGATTCGCGACCACGAGGACCCGGCGCATTCCGGGGGGAGGGGATTCTGCCCGCGCTCGCCGTGATTCAGGATCGAGGTTGGACATCGCCGGCGACCCTAGGCGGTCGCCGGCAACCCTCTGGCCAGCCTGAAGTTAGGAACCGGGAAGGCCTCTTGCCGCTACTTCAGCGTGACTGCGCCATCGCCCGGTCGCGTGGCACCGTCAGGAGCCGCTCCTCGAACGTGAAGCCCGCCTCCAGCGCGCGCCGAATCGGGCAGGTCTCGGCAACGCGCTCCAGGCGCCTCCGCTGCTCGGCGGAGAGGTCCCCTTCCAGATGCACCACGATCTTGCAGAAGCGTGGTGTCGCGTCGGGGTCGTAGGCGACGTCGACGCGCACCTCGCCGAGGTCCCAGTTGCGGCGCTTGGCGTACATGGCGACCATGGTGCCGATGCAAGAGGCGAGGGCGGCCGGAAGGAGCTCGTGCGGCGCCGGACCGGAGTCGGTCCCGCCGAGGTCGATCGGCTCGTCGGTGAGGATCGTGT
Organism: uncultured Actinomycetes bacterium; assembly: GCA_963771655.1. Lineage (GTDB taxonomy): Bacteria > Actinomycetota > Thermoleophilia > Solirubrobacterales > 70-9 > JAWVFM01. Next base: position 161,058 of record CAVYUG010000006.1, read on the forward strand.
GGCGGCCGTTGACGTCCACCTCGTTTGCGAGGGACTCGCCGACGCGTCGTGCGGTTGCCGTGAGCATGCACCGACGGTACGCGGCCGGCCGCCCCCGGCCATCCGGAGGAGCCCTCGTCTCCTCTACGTAGGGACTACTTGGGTTTCGTCGCGATCGACAGCGCGTGGATCGAGCCGTCGTCCATCAGGTGCTGGACAGGGGCCCGAACCATCCGGTGCTGGTCGATGCGGCTGCGGCCCGCGAACTGCGGCGCGGCGACGATCGCGCGAAGGTGATCGCCTCCTCCTTCGTCGACGACCTCGACGTCCGCGCCCGGAAGCGCGGCGCCGATGAGGCGCTCGATCTCGGCGAGGTCGGCCAACGGAGTGCGTCAGCCGGCGACCGGCTGGCCCTTCGCGGCGGCTTCGAGCATGTCCTCGATCCGCACGAACTTGACCCGCGGCCGTCCGTGCGGCTTGCCGGCCTCCTGCTCGGCGCTGTCGATCAGCTCCCAGTCGGTCCACTCGACGTGGTCCGGCGCGCGCTCGGCGAGCAGCGCCTCGATCGGCTCGACATCGTCGCGAACAGACGGCATCTTGTCCGCCTCGAGATCCTCGAGGATGTGTGAGACGGTCTCCTGCGCGTCCTTCTTGTTCGTGCCGATGACGCCGCTCGGCCCGCGCTTGATCCAGCCCACCACGTACTGGCCGGGAACCTGGTCGCCTGACTCGGAGTCGACGACTCGGCCCTCGACGTTGGCGATCGTTCCGCGGCCGTGGTCGAACGGAAGCCCCTCGAGGCCGACGCCACGGTAGCCGATCGAGCGCAGCACGAGCCCGCAGTAGAGGTTCTCGCGCTCGCCGGTGTCGCGGGCGCGGATGGCGCCGGAGTCGTCCTTCGCGAGCTCGTTGACGCCGAGCACGATGCTCTCGACCCTGCCGTCTCCCCGGATCTCGAGCGGGGAGCGACAGAACTTCATGACGATCCGCTTGCGCTTGCCCTCCGGCTCGCGACTCGCGAAATCGGTGAAGATGTCGACGTTGCGACGGTTCGTCGGCTCGGCGTCGTCGGATTCGAGCCACTCGCGGCTGGCCTCGTCGAGCTCGCACTCGGCCGGGTCGATGAGGATGTCCGCGTCGACCATCTCGCCGAGCTCGCGGACCTCGGGGTTGGTGAAGGCGGCCTGCGCCGGCCCGCGGCGGCCGAGCACGACGATCTCCTTCACGCCCGAGTCGGCGAGAACGTCGATCGAGTGATCGGCTGTATCGGTGCCCTGGAGCTCGTCGCGAGTGAGCGCGAGCATCCGGGCAACGTCGGCCGCGACGTTGCCGTTGCCGACCACGACCACGCGCTCGCAGTCCAGGTCGTACTCGCGGTCGGCGAAGTCGGGGTGGCCGTTGTACCAGGCGACGAACTCGGTGGCCGAGTGGCTGCCGGGCAGGTCCTCGCCGGGGATCCCGAGCTCGCGGTCGGTGCCGGTGCCGTACGCGTAGATGACCGCGTGGTAGCGCTCCGCGAGCTCGGCGGCGCTCAGGTGCTTGCCGACCTCGATCCCGCCGAAGAAGCGGAACCCCTCGCGGGCCGCCGTCTTCTCGTAGATGCGGATCACCGACTTGATCTTCGGGTGGTCCGGAGCCACGCCGGCGCGGACGAGGCCGAACGGGGTCGGCAGGCGGTCGAAGAGGTCGACATGCACGTGCACGTCCTCGGGTTTCAGCAGGTGCTCGGCGGCGTAGAATCCCGCCGGGCCGGCGCCGACGATCGCGACGCGCACGGGGTTCTCGGCGGTGCCGGGACGAGCGCTCATGGGAACGCGGAAGGGTAGAGAACCCGGGCCGCGATCTAGCCGCCCGACACCGTCGTGTAGCCGAGCGTCATCCAGTCGTGCATTCCGCCCCGGTAGTAGAGGATGCCGCCGGCCGGGTAGCCGGCGTCCAGAAGCATGCGGACGGCGTCCGGCGTCGCGACGCACTGGGGGCCGTTGCAGAAGAACGCCGTGATCACTCCGGCGTCCAGCTCGCCGAGACGGTCGAGCACCTCTTCGTGGGGGATTGAGCGCGCGCCGGGAATCGTCGCCTCGCGGTGGAAGTGTGGCTGGCGCGTGTCGACGAGCGGGCGGCCGTCCTCGAGGTGCGCAACGAGCTCCAGCTCGCCGATCGTGCGGACGCCGGGCGCGAGCTCGATCGGCTGGACGGTGCCCCACGCGGCATCGACCCTGAAGAGCCCATCGCCGAGCGACTGGGGCACCTGACAGGGATCTTCGTGGCGGGGCACGCGCTCGAGATTCACCGGTTGAGCTTGCCCAGCGGACGAGATGCGCACAATCGCCACCGCTACCCGCCCTGCTGCGGGAAGATACGGAGCGCGGCTACGGCCGCCCGCGGTTAACCGGGGCGAGGGGGGATGGAAGGCTTCGAGCGATGAGCCAGAGGCCCCGCATCGCGATCCTGGGCGCCGGCTTCGCCGGCCTCGAAACCGCCTTCCTGCTGCGGATGCGGTTGCGGGATCACGTCGATCTGAGGCTCGTCTCCGAGCGCCAGTCGTTCAGCTTTCGCCCCAACACGATCTACGTCCCGTTCGGCGCCGATCCCGACGACCTCGTCGTCGACCTGGCGAAGCCGTTCCACCGCCGCCACGTCGAGTTCGTCGAGGGCGAGGTGACGGGCGTTGATCCCGACTCACACGAGGTCAAGCTCGGCGACGGGCGAGTCGTCGGCTACGACAAGCTCGTGATCGCCACCGGGGCCGACATGCGCCCCGCCGAGGTCCCGGGCCTCGCCGAGCACGCCGCGACTATCTGGACCCCCCGGAGCATGCTCGCGGTGCGCGAGCGCTTCGAGCGTGTCCGCGAGGACGCGAAGGAGGGCCGCCGCAGCCGGGTGGTGTTCCTGATCCCGCCCAACAACAAGTGCGCCGGGCCGCTCTACGAGATCGTGATGATGTTCGAGACCTGGCTGCGGCGCGAGGGGGTCCGCGAGCACGTCGACATCACGTGGTCGACCTTCGAGGAGACCTACATCCAGGCCTTCGGGCCACGCCTGCACGAGGTCGTCTCAGCCGAGTTCGCCGAGCGCGGCATCGATGGGCACACGGGCGAATCGGTCACCGAGATCACCCCGGGTGACGCGCGCTACACCGATGGCTCCGCCCGCGCGTTCGACCATCTGATCGCCTTCCCGCCGTATGTCTCGGCCGTCAGCTACGACGCGCTCCCATCCGATGATCGCGGCTTCATCCAGACGGAGATGGTGACGCGGCAGGTCACGGGGCAGCCGGACGTCTACGCGCCCGGCGACGCGGGCGACTTCCCGGTGAAGCAGGCGTTCCTCGCGTTCCTCCAGGCCGACACCGTCGCCGAGCACATCGCGGCCGAGGCCGGCGCGCACGACTTCGAGAGGCCGTTCGATCCGGTTTCGATGTGCATCATGGAGATGTTCGACAAGGCGACGTTCGCCCAGGTGCCGCTCGAGCTCACGGGCGACCCGTCGAAGCCCGTCACGGTCCGTCCCGGAGCTGATGGGGACTACAAGGTCGGCACCGGCACGACGTGGCGCCTCGGCAAGAAGATGCTCGGAGCCACCGTCCCGATGCGCTTCCACGCGGGTGAGCCTTTCCACGCGGGCTTCGCGTGGCAGGCCATGGAGGTCGGGCTCAAGGGCATGTCGGCCGTGCTCGCCGACTGACCGGCTCAACAAACAACTTCACGACTATATAGTTGTGTAGTTGTTATACTGTCGCCATGGCCGCGACGACGTCCATTCCCCACCCGCTCCCGGCTCCCCTCGTGCAACGCATCGCCGAGCGATTTCGCATCCTCGGCGAGCCGACGCGGATCACGCTTCTCGATCGCCTGCGCGAGGGGGAGGCGACGGTCGGCGAGCTCCAGGACGCGATCGGCGCCTCGCAGCAGAACGTCTCCAAGCACCTGGGCGTTCTCCTTCGCGCCGGCATCGTGAGCCGCCGGAAGGACGGCAACTTCTCGGCCTATTCCATCGCCGACCCGGTGGTCTTCTCGCTCTGCGAGGAGGTCTGCGGTGGTCTGCGTCGCGAGGCCGACGAGCTCGGCACGCTCCTCGGACCGGAGCGCTGGATGGACCGGCCCTCGACCGTCAGCCGCTGGCCGCTCGAGCGCGTCCTCTTCGCGCTCGCCGGCACGATGACGCTCCTGAGCGTCGTCCTGGTCGCGCTGGTCTCGCCGTGGTTCCTCCTCCTGACGGCCTTCGTGGGCGTCAATCAGTGGCTCTATGTGGTCGCCGGAGCGTGCCCGGCGTCCCTGATCCTTCGGCGCGCCTTCTGCCTCCGCTCGGTCGTCTATCCCGAAATCCCGACCACGGCTCGATGAACGCGGTCGGGCCGATCGGGCGGCTTGGCCGCTACACGGCGACGCACGTTCGCGCCGTCGTCGCCGTCTGGCTCGTCGTGGCGCTGGCTCTCGGGTTCTTCGCCCCGAGGGTGGAGTCGGCGCTCTCAGGCGCAGGGTGGGAGACGTCGGGCTCGCAATCGGTCCGCGCGCGCCAGGCGATCGACCAGGGCTTCCACGGCCTCGGTAGCTACGGGCTCATGGTCATCGTGCACTCGCCGACGACGACCGTCAGCGAGCCGGCGTTCCGATCACGGGTGGCGGCGACGGAGCGGATCCTGAGCTCGAGCTCGGCGGTCAGCGCGGTGGTGCCGCCGCGGCCGGGCGTCTCGATCTCCCGCGACGGCCACACCGCCGTCGTCCAGGCGGGCGCCGCCCGCGACTCGAACGGGATGGTGAGAGCCGCCGATTCGCTCAAGGGCCGCCTCACTGATGCCGGGCGCGGCGGCATCTCGGTCCACCTCACCGGCGCATCGGGCATGTGGTCCGACTTCAACGCCGCCAACCGCAGCGCCATGCTTCGGTCCGAGTTCATCTCCTGGCCGGTCACCCTGGCGATTCTCGTTCTCGCCTTCGGCTCGCTCGTCGCGGCCGGCCTTCCCCTGATGCTGACCATGATCGGGCTGCTCGCGGCGGCCGGCTCGCTCTATTTGGGCACGCTCCTGCTGCCGGTCTCGATCTGGGCGATGAACTTCGCCCTCATGTTCGCGCTGGCGCTGGGCATCGACTACGCGCTGTTCATCGTCTATCGCTTCCGTAGCGCCTTCTTCGGCTCGCGGCTCGACCCCGTCGAGGCGACCGCGCAGACGATGGACACCGCGGGCAAGGCCGTGCTCTTCTCCGGGCTCACCGTCCTCATCTCCCTGACCGCTGTGATGCTGGTGCCGAGCCCGGCCTTCCGCTCGATGAGCCTCGGCATCATGCTCGCGGTCCTCTTCGTCCTCGCGGCGACGCTGACCCTTCTGCCGGCGGTGCTGGCGAAGCTAGGCCCACGGGTCGACCGCCTGGCGCTCCCGTGGGCTCACTCGGGGGAGCATCGCTCGCCTCGCTTCGCAGCCTGGGGCGAGCGCCTCTGGCGGCGACCGCTCGCGTTCGGGATCCCGGCGCTTGCGATCCTGCTCTTCCTCGCCTTCCCGGTCACGCAGCTCGAGACGGCGATGCCGTCGATCAAGGTCGTCCCAGCCGGCGACTCATCGCGGGTCGGGTACGCCCAGGCACAGGCTGCCTTCGGCCCGGGCGCCACCGGCCCGCTTCAGATCGTGGCTGCGAGTGGCAACGCCGCCGCCGCTGGGGCGGTCGCGAGAAACGATCCCGGCATCGCCCAGGTCCTTCCCATCGATCGAGGCGGCCGGTCGGCGCTCATCACCGCGATCCCGAACCAGGATCCCTCAAGCCCGGCGGTCGGGCGCACGATCGACCGCCTGCGCGGTGAGCTCCCGCCCGGCACGCTGGTCGGCGGCGCCGTCGCTGAGAACCACGACCTTCAGGCCGCGCTGGCTGCGAAGACACCGCTCGTCATCGGCGTCGTTCTGGCGCTCGGCTTCCTGCTGCTGGTCTTCGCCCTGCAGGCGCCGCTGATCGCGGCCGTGGGGGTCATCACGAACCTCCTCGCGACGGGTGCTGCGTTCGGCGTCGCCAAGTGGATCTTCCAGGACGGCGCCCTCCATTCCCTACTCGGCTTCCAGTCGCAGGGCTTCCTCGATGCCTGGGGCCCCGTGTTCTTCTTCGCGATGATCTTCGCGATCTCGATGGACTACACGGTGTTCCTCCTCTCCTCCGCGAAGGAGCACTGGGACCGGAGCGGGGATCCGAAGGAGGCAATGGTTGGCGGCCTCGCCCACTCCGGCCGGGTCATCTTCGCGGCCGGCGCCGTGATGGTTGCGGTCTTCCTGACCTTCGCACTCTCCGGGCCCCTCCCGCCGAAGGAGATGGGGATCATCCTCGGCGTGGCGGTCCTCCTCGACGCGATGCTGATCCGGCTGCTCCTGTTACCGGTACTGCTTCGATTGCTGGGCAAGTGGGCGTGGTATCTGCCGCGCTGGGCACACCGGGTGCTCCCGGACGTCCGCTTCGGCCACGCCTGAGCCTGGCTAGGCGATCGCCGGCAGGCGGCGAGCGGTCGCTGCGCCGTCGAGCGCGTCGAGCGCGCGCGGGATCGACATCGCCACGCAGCTGAAGATGGGCGTGTCGCGAAGCGTGTAGGCGCTCGACTCGGTGCCTCTGAGCTCCTGGACCAGGTCGAGGAACTGCCCTGGCTCGTCGGCCTCGAACGAGACCACGAACTCCTGGTCGTCGATGCCGAATGAGTAGGCGGTGTTGATCGTGATCTCCGGATAGCGTCGGCCGACCTCGATGTGCGCGCGCATGATGCGCTGGCGCTCCTCGCCGGGCAGCCGGTACCACTCGCGCTTCTTGTCCAGGGGATAGACGAAGAGGTACTTGCGCTCCGAGGTGCAGATCTCGGGGCGGACCTCCGATTCGGAGTAGGGGGAGCGCTTGGTCATCGCGAGGTAGGAGTGGGGGATGGCCGCCCACCTGGCGAGCCCGCTCTGGGCGAGCACGACGTGGAAGGTGTGAAGGTCCTCCAGGATCGGGCTCTGGCTCAGGAGCAGAAGGTCGACGTCGCCGCGGGTTCCCACCGTGGAGTAGGCGCGAAGCGGCCGGTCGGCCGCGAAGTCCTCGCAGGCGGCGAGGAACTCGCGTTTATCCTCCGCGCGCGCCTCCGAGTCGCGGCGCTGCCAGGCTGGGTCGATCTTGAAGAAGGTGAACTTCGCGAAGGTGCGGTCCACAGCGGCCACGCTGGCGATGTTAGTGGTCACCGGGGCCCTGCCCGGCACGCCGGCGACCGCGGCCGGCGCGGAGGCGGCGTCGCCCAGGATCACCGTCGCCATGCTTCCAGTGGGCACGACGCCCCACGAGTTGGCGCGGATCCACGGCATGGCGCTCGGGCTGATGAGCGCGGGCATCGGGACCGTTCCCGCGAAGCAGACCTATCTCGACATCTCGCAGGGAAATCGAGTCGACCCCGTCCTGTATGACGGCCCACCCCTCGGCGGCTGGGCTTCGCTCCGCTCTCGCGCCGAGAGCGCGCCGGCCGACATCGTCCCCGGGCTGCTGGGCACGACGCTGCAGCGCGCGAGGATCGCGAGGCGGGCCGCTGGCGATGCCGGAAGCGCCGCTTTGCTCGGTGTCAACGAGGCAGGCGAGATCCCGGAGGCTCGGCGCGGATGTGACGTTGGGCGAGTTGACGTCGCCATACGTCGCAAAGTCGACCAGGACCGAACTTGTCAGGGCATGACCATCGTGGCCGCGACCGTTGCCCACACCCGGGCATTGGCCCGGCGGCTACGGGGATCCGATCTCCTCGTTGCCTTCGCCGCCCCGCCGCCTCGGCCCGAGCACGCGCTCGCGATCGGCATCGCCGGCCGCGGCTTCGGTGGCGAGCTGGCCTCCGACTCCACCCACACCGACGGGCTCGTCGTCAGCACCGACCTCGCGCCGACGATCCTCGAGCGGCTCGACGTCCGGGTGCCGGCGGCGATGGACGGGCAGCCGATCACCTCCTCGGGCGGCGCCGCTCCACCGGCCACCCTCACGAGCCTCGACGACCGGATCGCGGCGGTCCCGGATCGCCGCCCTCTGACCCTGGGGATTCCGCTCATCGCATGGACCCTGCTCGCCGCGGGAGCTGGTGTCGCCTTCGGCGCACGCGGGCTGCGCGCATCCGTTCCCCTGCTCGCGTGCGCGATCGCCACCCTGCCGGCGGTGCTTCTTCTCGGCGCGCTGATCGAGCCGAGCGCGACGGTCGAGCTGCTTCTCGTCGGGCTGGGTTCGCCCGGCCTCGCCATGGTGTCGGTGGCGCTCGCGGGCGCCTGGGGCGGCCTCGCGCTGGCCGCCGCCCTCACCGTCGGCGGTTACGCGATCGCGGCCGTCGCGGACCCGAGCGTGATCGGGCTCTCGCTCATGGGGCCCGACCCCGCGCACGGAGCGCGCTTCTACGGCATCGGCAACGAGCTCGAGACCTTCGCCGCCGCTCTGGTGCCGATCGGCGTTGGGGCCGCGGCGACCGCGTGGAGGGCCGGTGCCCGCCCCCGGGCCGTTGCCGCTGCGTTTGCCGCCGCCGCGCTGGTGGTCGCGGCGGCGTTCGCTCCCGGCAGCTTCGGGGCCGACGTGGGCGCCGTGATCGACCTCGTGGTTGGCGCCGTCATCGCGGCCCTCGTATGCCTTCGAACGGGTTCGCGCCGGAGCGCCGCCGCGTGGGCGATCGCGGCGGCGCTCACGGCTTTGGGAGCACTCGCCCTGGTGGACCTCGCGAGTGGCGGAGGAAGCCATCTCGTGCGCTCGGTGCTCGAAGCGGGCGGGCTCGACAACCTCGCGCAGGTTGCCGAGCGGCGTCTCGAGCTGTCGGCGCACAACTTCTCCAGCTACGCGACCTCACCGGCCCTCTGGGCAGCGGTTGCGCTCATCGCCGCCGGCGTCGTGCAGCGGCGGCGCATCGCGGGTTGGTTCGCCGGTAGTCGCTATGCCTGGGCGGGTTTTCTGGGCGCGAGCGGTGGCGTTGTGTGCGCGGTCCTCGCGAACGACTCGGGCGCTCTCGCGCTGATGATCGGCACGGCCCTCCTCACGCTCGCGGCAGGCGTTGCATGGGCGGCTCGTTCGGTAACCTCAGCAGGGCTCTCGGGGTAGCTCTCGGACCCCTTCAATCGCTAGCGCCGCGGCAGCTGGGAGCCGCCCGCGCTCGCCCCTACCATTACCCGGCCCCACCCCAATGCGCATCGCCATCGTCAGCCCATATTCGTGGACCTACGCCGGCGGCGTGAACCGTCACGTGGAGGCGCTCGCGAGCGAGCTTTCGGGCCGCGACAACGAGGTCCGGGTCCTCGCCCCCTACGACCCTCCCGACGGCCTCTCGCGCTGGCTCCACCGCGCCGACGCCGAGCCGCGGGAGGTGCCCGACTACCTGATCCCGCTCGGCCGGACCGTCGGCGTCAAGGCGAACGGCTCGGTCTCGAACCTGTCGGTCTCGCCTCGTGCGATCTCGACGATGCGGCGGGAGCTTCGCGCCGGCCGCTTCGACGTCGTGCACGTGCACGAGCCGCCAGCCCCGCTGATCTCATGGAAGGCCTGCTCCTTCCCGGACGCCCCTGTCGTCGGCACCTTCCACGCCTACTCGACGAACCCGATCACCAACAACTTCGGCAATCTCTCCGGAGCGCGGCGCAAGTTCAACCAGCTCCATGCGCGCATCGCCGTCTCGGAGGCCGCTGCGTGGACCGGCCGTCGCTGGTTCGGCGGCAGCTATGAGCTGATCCCGAACGGGGTGGATGTCGATTGCCCGCCGCGCGACCCGAAGCCATCCTCCGAGGACCTGCGGGTCCTCTTCGTCGGCCGCGCCGAGGAGCGCAAGGGCCTGCCGGTGCTGCTGACGGCGTTCGAGGCGCTCGTCGAGCACGTGCCCTCGCACCTCACGGTGGTCGGGGTTACGGCCGCCGACGTCGAGCGCTATGTCGCCGACCCGGCGGCGCTCGCGCGAATCACGGCGCTGGGGCGCGTCGGCGAGGACGAGCTCTGGCACCAACTCCATTCCGCCGACGTCCTCGCCGCGCCCTCGCTCGCGGGCGAGAGCTTCGGGATGATCCTCACCGAGGCTTTCGCATCGAGCACGCCCGTGATCGCCTCGAACATCGCGGGGTACGCGGACGTCGTCAGCGACGGCGTGGACGGCGTACTCGTCCCGCCGGCCGACCCTCAGCGCCTGGCCGAGGAGCTCCAGGGCATGTACGTCGAGCCCGCGAGGCGCCTGGAGATGGGGGTGGCGGCCCGCGCGAGCGCCGACCGATACGCGTGGACCAACGTCGCCTCTCAAGTCGAGCGGGTCTACGAGCGGGTGCAGCATTCACCTGCCCCGGCGAGCGCGGCCGAGCGATTCGCGCGCCGCAAGGGCTTCCTGCCGATCGACGGATCGGCCCCGGTTCCCCGCAAGAGGCTCGAACGCCTCGAACCCGAGCCGGCGCGGCCCGGCGGCAAGGGGCGCATGGCCCGGCGAATCGGGCTCGCCGTCGCGGGCGTCGTCGGGCTTGGCCTCACGGCAATCGCCGCGCAGAAGATCGGCCTCGACAAGGTCGTTGCAAGCATCGTCCGCTCCGACCTCAAGTGGGTGCTCCTCGCGACGGCGCTGATGATGGCGTCGCTGTTCCTTCGCGCCGCCTCGTGGCTCGAGATCGCCCGGGCGGCCCTGCCGCGCAATCGCCTTCGCCGCCGCGACGTGACGTCGGCGACGATGGTGGGCGTCCTGATGTCTGCGACCCTGCCCGCCCGCGTCGGCGAGCCGGCGCGCGCGATGGTGCTCGCGCGCCGCACCGGCCGGATACGGGAGACGTTCCCGGTGCTGCTCGGCACCCTCGTCTCGCAGACGGTGCTGAATCTGGTCGCGCTCGTGCTCCTCGGGGTGATCATCGTCACCTCGACCGACCTCTTCCACTCGGCGTCGACGAAGCTCTTCGTGGTCAGCTTTATCCCCCTGATCGCCCTGGTCGGGGTCGCGCTTGCGCCGGCCGTGATGCGCCAGGCCGGGAGGGGTCGTGTCGGGCGCGCCCTCGCGGCGATTCGCGGCGCACTCCTGCGGGTTCGTCAGGGCCTGAGCGTGTTCCGCGATCCGCGCAAGGGCACCCTCGCCGCGCTCGCGCAGCTCTCGGCCTGGGGCCTGCAGCTTCTGGCCTGCTACGCGCTCGCGTTCGCGCTCGGGCTCGAGGGCCACGCGGGAATCGGCGCTGCCGCGGCCGTGCTCTTCGCGGTGAACGTCACGGCGGTCGTGCCCGCGACGCCGTCCAACATCGGCGTCTTCCAGCTCGCGGTCATCAGCGTCCTGACCACCGGATTCGGCGTTTCGGCTTCCGACGCCCTGGCCTACGGCGTCATTCTGCAGGCGGTTGAGATCGCGACGGCCGTCGCCCTCGGCGTCCCGGCGCTCGTCCGCGAGGGGCTCTCGTGGTCGGACATGCGGGTCCGCGCGCTGTCCCAGGCCCCCGTGCGCCTCTCGCCGAAGGCCCGTGAGGGCGTCGGCGAGCGGGTCCCGAGCTAGCCGTCGCGGGTCGTCAGCTCGTAGTGCAGCGTCTGGTAGCGCTTCAGGCGGTGGAATGCGGGCACGAGCACTCCCTGGAGGATCTTGTTCTTTCCCGCGAGGAGCTTGGCGGCGTGCTTGGCCTCGGTGCCGTCGAGGAGCCGCGCGCGCGCTTTCACACCCGGTCCGGTTTGCCTGCCCCCCACGGTGGAGGGGGCCACCTCCACATTCGGGTTGTTGCGAATCCGAATTGCCTTCCACGCCCGGTCGTAGGTCCGGACGAACGCGTGATCTTCCTCGACGGCGATGCTCACCGGGGTGCCGACAGGGGTCCCGTCACGCCGGAAGGTCGTGAGCAGGACGGTCGGCTGGTCCGCGAAGCGCGCAAGGCCGTTGCCGTTGCTGTCTGACATGTTCTCCACCTCCGCGAGTCGGTGTAACCTAACGTTCACTAGGTACCCCAATATAGCGCTCCCTAACGTCCACTAGGTTTGACTCCACCAGCCGGCACCAGCAAGCCGCAAAAGCCCCCGCCGCGGCGGCGGCTCAGCGCCGAGGAGCGCAGGCGGCGGATCCTCGACGAGGCGAGCCGGCTGTTCGCGGAGGGCGGATACGAGGGCACCTCGATCGACCAGATCGCCGCGGCCTCGGGGGTGTCGGCGCCGGTCATCTATGACCATTTCGAGTCGAAGCGGGCCCTATACGGCGAGCTGCTTCGATCTCACGCCGGGGCGCTGATCCACGCCACGACGAGGGTCGACGAGTCTGCGTCGCTCGAGGAGCTCCTGCGATCGAACACGGCTGCGTTCTTCGCATTCGTCGAGGAGCATCAAGCTGCCTGGCGGATGTTGTTCCGCGATCCGGCACCGGATCCGGAGCTTGCGACGCTTCAGCGAGAGATCCAGGCCGGGGCCACAGCGCGGCTCGCCGAGGCGCTCGTCGCCCGGGCACCACGCCTCGACCTCAGCGCCGACATCGACCGGCATGTCGCCGACGAGGTGATCGCCGAGCTCGGCAAGTCGGCGCTCAACGGAATGGCTGCCTGGTGGTGGGAGCATCCGGAGGTTCCGCGCGAGGCGCTCGTGAAGGTCGCGATGGACGTCCTGTGGCGGGGGCTCGACGCCCTCGGCGCCGGCCGCTGATGCGGGTCGCTACCCTCACTTGCGATGGAGTCAGGACTCGCCAGCGCCCTTGGAGCCCGCCGGGACATGCCCGGGCGGGCACCGCGTGCTTCCCGCTAGCGCTTCGGCTCCCGCCACCCGCCTACCATCCTCTCCTCGCCCATGAAGTGCTCCTCGACGCGCACAGGATCGCGCCATGTGGCTGCGGGCCGGCGCCTGGCTTCGTCCTCAGTCGGCCAGATAGGCTCGCGTATCTGGCCTCCCTGCGTCCTCGCCATGCTTGGCCCTCGCCCGCCTGGCATCGACCCTGTGCACGCCGATGAGCACTGAGCGCGACTACATCGCCGCTGTGCGCGAGCGCGTCGTCGTCTTCGACGGCGGCATGGGCGCGACGCTCGAGCAGTTCGACCTGACTTCCGAGGACTACGGGGGTCTGGCGGGCAAGTGCCACGAGGCTCTGGTGCTGCACCGCCCCGACGTGATCGAGGGGGTCCACTCCTCCATGCTCGACGCGGGCGCTGAGGTGGTCGAGACCGACACCTTCCAAGGCTCGCGGCTGAAGCTCGACGAGTGGGGCCTTGGCGAGCACGCCCCCGAGATCAATCGCAAGGCGGCGGAGATCGCTCGCCAGGCCGCCGGCGAGACGCGCTTCGTCGCGGGTTCCATCGGGCCGACCGGCTTCCTTCCCGCCTCCGACGATCCCACGCTCGGGAACGTCGGCTTCCGCGAGCTCGTCGAGGTCTTCACCGAGCAGGCCCGCGGCCTCGTGGAGGGCGGGGCCGACCTGATCATCATCGAGACGGCCCAGGACATCCTCGAGGTGAAGGCGGCGGTGTTCGGAGCTCGGGCGGCCTTCAAGGAGACCGGCCGGACGCTGCCGATACAGACGAGCGTCTCGCTCCTGCCGCAGGGGGGCAAGATGCTGCTCGGCACCGATATCCAGGCGGTCCTGACGACCCTCTCGGCTCTCGACGTGCAGGTGATCGGGCTGAATTGCTCCACCGGGCCTGAGGACATGCGCGACGCGATCCGCTACCTCGGGGAGGCCTCGCCCCTGCCCGTGCACTGCATCCCGAACGCCGGGCTCCCGCTCCAGGGGCCGGACGGCGAGACGATCTTCCCGGAGACACCCGAGCAGATCTCGACCGTGCTCGGCGAGTTCGTCGAGCGCCATGGGGTCGGCATTGTCGGCGGTTGCTGCGGCACGACGCCCGACCACATCCGCGCGATCGCCGAGCGGGTGTCCGGACTCCTCCCCGGGGGGCGGCCCGAGGCCGGGCCCGCGCGGGTGGCAAGCATGATGAGCGCGTTCGACCTCGTCCAGGAGCCGGCGCCGACGCTGGTGGGCGAGCGCGTGAACTCGCAGGGGTCGCGGAAGGCCAAGGAGCTTCTCCTCGCCGACGACTACGACGGCCTCGTGCAGGTGGCCGAGGACCAGGTGAACGGTGGCGCCCACGTCCTGGACCTCTGCGTCGCGCTGACCGAGCGCGCCGACGAAGCCGAGCAGATGAGCGAGGTCGCGAAGCGCGTGTCGCTTACGCAGCCGGCGCCGATTCAGGTCGACTCCACGGAGCCCGAGGTGATCGAGGCCGCGCTGGAGCACATCCCGGGCCGGGCGATCGTGAACTCCGTGAACCTGGAGGCCGGGCGCGACAAGCTCGACCGGGTCGTGCCGATCGCCAAGGCCCACGGGGCGGCGCTGATCGCCCTCGTGATCGACGAGGTCGGGATGGCGAAGACGGGCGAGCGCAAGCTCGAGATCGCGACGCGCATCCGCGAGCTCGCCTGCGATGAGCACGGGCTCGACCCGGAGCTCCTGATCTTCGACGCGCTGACCTTCACGCTCACCACCGGAGACGACGAGTGGAAGCCCTCCGCCGTCGAGACGATCGAGGGCATTCGCCGCATCAAGGCCGAGCTGCCGGGCGTCAAGACGTCGCTCGGCGTCTCGAATGTGTCGTTCGGCGTCTCGCCGCCCGCCCGGGCGGTGCTCAACTCCGTCTTCCTGCACCACGCCGTCGAGGCCGGCCTCGACCTGGCGATGGTCAACCCCAACCACATCACTCCGTACTCCGAGATCCCAGAGAACGAGCGCGAGCTCGCCGATGACCTCGTCTTCAACCGACGTGAGGACGCGCTCGAGCGCTTTATCGAGCACTTCGAGTCGAAGGGGGAGGAGGCCGAGGACGAGGCCGCCGACCCGACCGAGGGGATGGAGCCGGAGGAGGCCCTTCACTGGCACATCCTGCGCCGCCGCAAGGAGGGCGTTGAGGAATGGATCGACCGCTCGGTGGAGAAGATCGGCGCCGTCCCGACGCTGAACGAGGTGCTGCTGCCCGCGATGAAGGAGGTGGGCGACAAGTTCGGCGCCGGGGAGCTGATCCTGCCGTTCGTCCTCCAGTCGGCGGAGGTGATGAAGCGCGCCGTCGCCCAGCTCGAGAACTACCTCGACCGGATCGAGGGCCACACCAAGGGCAAGGTCGTGATCGCGACCGTGTTCGGCGACGTGCACGACATCGGCAAGTCGCTGGTCAACACGATCCTCACCAACAACGGCTACACGGTCGTCGACCTCGGAAAGCAGGTCCCGATCGACACCATCATCGACGCCGCCGTCGAGCACGATGCCGATGCCATCGGCCTCTCCGCGCTGCTCGTCTCGACCTCGAAGCAGATGCCGGCCTGCATCGACGAGCTCCACCAACGCGGATTGCGGTACCCGGTGCTGATCGGCGGGGCCGCCATCAACCGCGACTTCGGCCGCCGGATCCTCTATCCGAACGGCAAGGACTCGGACGAGGTCTACGAGCCGGGCGTCTTCTACTGCAAGGACGCCTTCGCGGGCCTCGACACCATGGACGCGCTGATCGACGACGCGGCGCATGAGGCGCTCGTGGCGAAGATCCGGGACGAGGCGAAGACGCTTCGCGAGAAGCCGGTGGAGGTCGACGACGCGCCGCCGACCACCGACGCGAGCGTGCGCTCGAGCGCGCGGACGGATGTTCCGATCCCCGACCCGCCGTTCTTCGGTGCGCGCGACGTCGAGGTGGACCTGGACGAGGTCTTCCCCTACCTCGACCGCCACGTGCTCTTCAAGCTGCACTGGGGCGGGCGCGGAAAGAAGGGCGAGGAGTGGCGCAAGATCGTCGAGGGCGATGGCGACGAGGAGGGCTTCGCGCCGCGCCTCGAGCGCATGTGGGGCGAGCAGGACTACCTCGATCCCAAGGCGCGGCTCGGCTACTTCCCGTGCAACGCCGACGGCAACGAGCTCGTGATCTTCGACCCCGAGGATCCCCAGCGCGAGATCGAGCGGCTCGTCTTCCCGCGCCAGCCGAAGCACGACCGCATCTGCCTGACCGACTTCTACCGCCCGCTGGAGGGGGGCGAGCGCGACGTTGTCGCCCTGCAGGGGGTGACCGTCGGGCCGCGGGTCACCGAGCTCATCAAGCGCCTGGAGGACGAGGGGGAGTTCGCCGAACAGCTCTTCGTCCATGGCCTGGGCGTCCAGTCCGCCGAGGGGCTCGCGGAGTGGCTGCACGGCCAGGTCCGCTCCGACCTCGGCATCGAGGCCGACCAGGGGCGCCGCTACTCCTGGGGCTATCCGGCATGCCCCGACCAGTCGGAGCACGAGAAGGTCTGGCGTCTCCTGGGGCTGGAGGAGATCGGGATGACCCTGTCCGGCGGCTACGCGGTCGAACCTGAGCAGTCGACCGTGGCGATCGTCGCCCACCATCCTCAGGCGGTCTACTTCGGAATGAAGTCGGGCTTCATCCCGACCGACAAGGTGAGCGACGAGCTGATCGCCGGGACCGACCGCGGCGGCGAGCTGCCGCCGGAGTCCGATCCGGCGAGCGACGGAACGGTCGAGTCCGAGGCCGGAGAGCCGGCACCGGTCGAGGCCAGCTAGCGGGCTCCTCGCCGCATCGGCCTGGAACGATCCCGATCCATGTAGTGTCGTCCGCGTGCCGCTTGCGGCTTCCACGTCCGGCGACAGCGTGCGGACGGCGGAGCTCGTCGCCGCTCTCTGCCTCGCGACCGACCTCGGCATGGGCTTCCCCTTCGAGCACGGGCTGCACACGACCCTGGTCGCCATGCGCCTCGCGGATCGGCTTGACGTTGATTCGCAGACGGCGTCGCAGACCTACTACGCAAGCCTGCTCTCGCACGCGGGCTGCACCACCGACGCCCACGTGACGGCGGCGGTCTTCGGCGGCTCACTGACGACTCATCTCAACCCGGTGCTCTACGGATCCGGCCGCGAGGTGCTGTCCGGCCTGCTGCGCGCGCTTCCCGCACCGGGGCAGCCGGCCCCCGCTCGCGCGTACCAGATGGCGCGCGGGTTTCCGCGAATGGCGCGTGAGCAGCGCCCTCACCTCACCGCCATGTGCGAGGTGGCCTCGATGCTCGCCGACGGGGTGGGGCTTCTGCCCTCCACGACCGGGCTCCTCGCCTACCTCACCGATCGGTGGGACGGCCGGGGTCCGCTGCGCCGCGCGAAGGGGGAGGGCATCCCGCTGCCGATGCGCATCGTCCACGTGGCAGCCGATGCCGCCTTTCAGCGCCTGCTGGGGGGAGCCGACCAGGCCAGAAGGCTCGTCCAGGAGCGCGCCGGGACGGGGTTTGATCCTGACATCGCCGCCTGCCTCGCCGAGCACGCCGACGAGGTCCTTGCGTCCGGCGAGCCCGAGTCAGCGTGGGAGGAGACGCTCGCGAGCGAGCCGCGGCCACCGCTGGCGGTTACGGGCGACGAGGTCGATCGCGCGCTCGTCGCGATGGGCAGCTTCTCCGACCTGATCTCGCCCTCGTTCTCCGGTCACTCCGACGGCGTTGCAGAGCTCGCCGCAGCCGCGGGCCGGCGCTGTCGGATCGATCCGCTGGAGGTCGTGACGGTTCGACGGGCCGCCCTGGTTCACGATCTTGGCCGGGTCGCGGTCGAAGCTCGCATCTGGGAGAAGCCGGGGCCCCTGGACGCGGGCCAGTGGGAGCAGGTCCGCCTGCACCCGTACCACACCGAGCGGGTCCTCTCTCGCTCGCCCTTCCTCGCCACCCTCGCCGCGGTTGCCGGCGCGCACCACGAGCGCCTCGATGGGTCGGGTTACCACCGTGGCGCTGCGGGCGCCGAGCTGACCCTCCCCGCGCGCCTTCTCGCGGCGGCGGATGCTTTCCACGCGATGACGGAACTGCGTCCCCACCGCCCGGCGCTCCCGCCTGATCGCGCGGCGGAGGAGCTTGGCCGCGAGGCGAGCGCGGGCCGCCTCGACCCGGACGCCGTTGCGGCGGTGGTCGCGGCCGCGGGGCAGCGGACGCCGCCGCTCGAGCGGCCGGGAGGTCTCACCGAGCGCGAGTCCCAGGTCATCGGCCTCCTCGCGCGCGGCCTGCAGACCAAGCAGGTCGCGCGCCTTCTCGGGATCTCGGGCAAGACCGCCGACCGCCACATCCAGAACGCCTACCGCAAGATCGGCGTCTCCACTCGAGCCGCGGCAACGCTCTTCGCGATGGAGCACGGCCTCGTCGCATGGGGAGAACTCCCGATTGCGCGCGAGCGCGCTCGCTCCTAGCGTCCGCTCCAGCACCAACCCGACGGAGCTGAAAGGAGCCGCCATGGCGACGAGGACTCTCGACGAACGTACGAAGGCCAACTACGAGATCGCCGAGGCGATCGCGCCGACCTGGGAGCGCCGTTCAGGCCAGATCGAGCAGGTGGCATCCCCGGTGCGCGCCTGGTTGGTCGACGGGCTTGCGCTCGGCGAAGGCGGCGTGGTGCTCGAGTTGGCGGCGGGGGTCGGCGAGACCGGTTTCGACGCTGCTATCGCCGTCGGCGAGCGAGGGACGCTGATCTCGACCGACTTCTCGCCGGCGATGGTCGACGCTGCGCGCCGGCGGGCCCGCGAGCGCGGCGTCGGCAACGTCGAGCACCGGGTGATGAGCGCCGAGCGGATCGAGCTGCCTGACGACTCGGTTGATGGCGTCCTGTGCCGGTTCGGCTACATGCTGATGGCCGACCCCGCGCTCGCCCTCGCCGAGACGCGGCGGGTCCTTCGTCCGCGTGGGCGGCTGGCGTTGGCTGTGTGGGCCGGGCCGGAGCGAAACCCGCTCTTCTCGATCATCGCCATGAAGCTCGTCGAGCGTGGACACATGCCACCGCCGGAGCCTGCGCCCGCCCCCGGTGTCTTCGCACTGGCGAGCCCGCAGCGAATCGTCGAGCTGCTTGCGGCGGCCGGTTTCGACGAGGTCCGCACCGAGGAGATCGCCGTCCGGATCCCGGTGCCCGACCTCGACCAGTACATCGAATTCACCGCGGATACCGCCGGCCCTATTGCGCTCGTGGTCCGCGGGCTCGGCCGCGCCGAGCGGGCGGCTCTGAGGGAGGAGCTGCGCGAGCCATTCGAGCGCTTCTCCGTCGGTGATCGATACGAGCTTCCGGGCCTCGCCCTCGGCGCCGTCGCGAGCTGATGGCTGTCAGCTCGGCGAGCGACCCGTTGCTCGACGCAGGGCGGGACGGACTGGGAGCGCTCCCCAGCGCGACGGTGAACGGGACGACGCTCGCATACCGCGACCAGGGCGCCGGGGAGCCGGTGGTACTCGTCCACGGCAGCGCGAGCGACATCCGTACCTGGGACGGCGTCCTGCCGGCGCTTGTGGCTTCGCACCGCGCGATCGCCTACAGCCGCCGTTACGCCCGCCCGAACGAGGAGATCCCGCCGGGGGTCGACGACCAGATGCTTGCGCATGTGAATGACCTGGTCGGGCTGCTCGAGGAGCTCGGCGCAGCCCCCGCGCACCTGATCGGCCACTCCTGGGGCGGGTTCATCTGCCTGCTCACCGCGATCCGGTATCCGGACGCGGTGCGAAGCCTCGTGCTCGAGGAGCCGCCCGTGGTGTCGCTGTTCGTCAGCACCCACCCGCGACCGGGCGAGCTTGCCCGCCTCTTTGCGTCGCACCCGAAAACGGCTCTGTCGATCCTCCGCTTCGGTGTACGAACGATCGCTCCGGCGGAGCGCGCGTTCAGACGCGGCGACGACGAGGAAGGGATGAAGAGGTTTGGCTCGGGCGTGCTCGGCCGCACGAGCTACGCCAACGTCCCGGAGGAGCGAAGGCAACAGATGCGCGAGAACGTGGGCGCGCTTCGCGCGCAGGTGACCGGCGCTGGCTTCCCGCCGCTCGCCGAGGAGGACGTCCGGCGGGTGGCGGCGCCGGTCCTGCTGCTAACCGGCGAGCGCAGCCCGGTCATGCTGCGGCGGTTGACGGGCCATCTCCAGGACCTTCTCCCAGCCGCCGAGCGGGCCGAGATCCCGGACGCGTCGCACCGGCTCCATGAGGAGAACCCGGCGGCCGCGAGCGGAGAGATGATCGCGTTTCTCGGATCTGGCGCATCCCCGAACGAATCCGTCCGGACGTCGGAAAGGGCCGCATGACGCCCGGCCAGCCGGCCTCGGGGGGGATGCTGACGCTCTACACCTGCCCCTGGGAGGGCAGGAGCCCAGGTTGGCATCCGTGCGGCGTCGCCGCAAGAGCGCTCGAGGAAGCCGGTCACGGCTGCGAGGTCAAGGTCGTCGGAGGACAGATCAGCATGCCCTGGACATGGCCGAGCCGACGCCGCGATCGAGCAGAGGTCAAGCGGCTCAGCGGGCGCAACGGCGTGCCCGTGCTGGTGCTGCCTGAGGGCCAGGTGATCGCAGGCTCGCGACGAATCGCGCGCTGGGCGGCCGAGCATCCGGCGGCTTCGGAATCTGCCCCCACCGATCCGATTGTGAATCCGTCTTGACGAACCGGAGGAGGTACCAATGAGCATCACACCGGCAATCGACGAACGCAAGCTCGAGGCCTTGATGGGCCAGATCGTCGCCGACATCGGCGCCGCCTGGAGCGCGCCGCTGGTCAGGATCGGCGAGAAGCTGGGCCTCTACAAGGCGATGGCCGGAGCGGGCCCGCTGAGCTCGCAGGAGGTAGCCGATCGCGCGGGCGCCGCCGAGCGCTACGTCCGCGAGTGGCTACGCGCGCAGGCGGCGGGAGGCTATCTGACCTACGACCCGAAGACAGGCACCTACGTGCTTCCGGACGAGCACGCGCTCGCGCTCGTCGACGAGGACAGTCCGTTCTATGTGCTCGGCGGGTTTGAGGCGGTCGCCTCGATCCAGACGGACGAGGACGAGCTCGCGGAGCGGTTTCGCACCGGCGAGGGGATGGGCTGGCACGAGCACGACCACAGGCTCTTCAGCGGCACCGAGCGGTTCTTCCGGCCGGCGTATCGCGGCCATCTGGTCGGCGAGTGGATTCCGGCGCTCGACGGGGTCGAGGAGAAGCTCGAGCGGGGGGCGGCGGTCGCCGACGTTGGCTGCGGGCACGGCGCCTCCACCGTCATCCTCGCCGAGGCGTTTCCGCGCTCCCGCTTTCGGGGGTTCGACTACCACCAGGCGTCAATCGAGCGCGCGCGAGAGGCCGCCGAGGAGGCTGGTGTCGCCGATCGCGTCACCTTCGAGGTCGCGACGGCGAAGGAGTATCCGGGCACGGACTACGACTTGGTCTGCGTCTTCGACTGCCTGCACGACATGGGCGACCCGGTTGGCGCCGCAGCCCACATTCGCAACACGCTCGTCCCTGACGGCACCTGGATGATCGTGGAGCCCTACGCGGGGGACCGCGTCGAGGACAACCTCAATCCGGTCGGGCGTCTTTATTACAGCGCCTCGACGACGCTGTGCACACCCGCCTCGCTCGACCAGGAGGTCGGCCTCGCACTCGGAGCGCAGGCCGGTGAGGCGCGCCTCACCGAAGTGCTCGAGCAGGGCGGTTTCGCGAGCGTGCGCCGCGCGGCCGAGACCCCCTTCAACCTCATCCTCGAGGCGCGGCCCTGAGCGGCTGGGTTGACCGAGACGTGACATTCAAAGCAGGAGCAGCTGAGGCGTCGGGGTCAATCGGCAGCCAGTAGGAACTCGTCGATGTAGCGCCAGGTGGTGCGCTCGGCGGCGCGGCCCGTGAGCACGCCGAGATGCCCGCCGGGGGCGGTCTCGAGGCGGATGTCGGTTGCGTTCGGCAAGAGGCGCGCCACGTGGTTTACCGCCGCGAGAGGGGCGAGCACGTCGCTCGTTCCGGCGACGGCCATCACCGGCGCTCGCACGTTCTTCAGGTCCACGGTCCGGTTCGAGAGCTCGACCCTGCCGCCGTGGAGCTCGTTGACGAGGAAGAAGCGGTGGTAGAGCTGCCCGAAGCTCCGCCCGGGGTAGGCGATCATGTTGCGCATGTAGTCGTCGACGGCCTCGGCGTGGGCGAGCACCTCGCGGTTGTCGAGATTCGACGCGAGGAACAGCGGCTTCGTGAGCTGGCGCTGGAGAGCGGTCGCCTGGAACCCCAAGCGAACGAGCGGCTCGGGGGCCCCGCCGAGTGCGCGGTAGAGCGCCGTGACGATGCGGCCGCCCGTGAGCTCTGCCAGCCGGCGCACGGGGGCGGCCATCGTCACCTGCGTGAAGTCGAAGGGGCTGCCCACCATCGTCACCGAGGCGGCCTCGATCCGGCCGTCGGCTACGCCGAGCAGCGTCATGATCCCCCCGAGGCTCCAGCTGATGAGCTGAACGCGATCGGCGCCCGAGTCGGTGAGGGTCACGCCACACGCGCGCGGGATCACCGAGTTGATCCAGTGCTCGAGGCCGAGCTCGCGGTCGTCGAAGCTGATGCGACCGTAGTCCACGAAGTAGGTGAGGTAGCCGAGCGCGGTGAGGTGCTCGGCGAGGCTGCATCCGCGGTAGAGGTCGAAACAGCTCGGCGGCGCCGCCAGCGGCGGAACGAGCAGGACCGGGGTTCGCTGCACGGGCTCCTCGCCCGGGTGCATCTCGTAGCGGCACACCTTGCAGTGAGGTGCCTCGTTGATTACCTCGGAGGGCCACGGGCGCATGTCGGCGACGCCCCCGCGGAAGAGCTTCAGATAGGCGTTCTCGGCGGCTGCGGGCAGGCGCTCGGGCGAGAGCGGGCGGGGGATGAGCGGCGGCATTCCGCGCCAACGCTAGTGGTTGCCGGAGGCGCGAAGGAAGCAGTTAGAGAGGGAGGTTCAGGCCGTAATTTCGTTCGTTGTGTCCTTTTGGGTGCTATAGCCCCCACAACCCCACAACGAACGCCCGATCCCGCCCTCCCTAGGTGCTCAACGCGGCCGACCCCGCCGCTTCGGTGGCGAACTTCGCCATCAGCCCCGCCAGCCGGGCCGTCGCCTCGATCTGCGGACAGTGGCCGCAGCGCTCGATCACCTCGATCCGCGACCCCGCGACCTCGCGGAGCACGCGGTCGGCGCCCGCGGCGAAGACCATCCGGTCGCTGTCGCCCCACACGAGCAGCACCGGGACGTCGATGCGATCGAGGCGAAACGGGTCCCGCAGCTCGGGCAGCAACCTCCGGCCCGTCCCCAGGATCCGCGAGACGTCGGCCCGGGTGCGGACGTAGCGCGTGAACCCCGCGACGACCGCCGGATCGACCGCCCGCGGATCGGCGAAGGCCAGCGTGCGATAAACGCGGCCGACGGCGTCCCGGACGACGAGCTCGGGCAGCGGTACCGGCGAGGCCAGCAGGAGGCGGAGGAGGCGCTCGCCCTCGATGATGCGAAACCACCGCGCCATGGTCAGCCCCGCGGGCGCGATCGGGACGACCCCGGCGACGGGCAGGTCGGCGCGTTCGGCGGCTCGCAGCGAGACCGCGCCGCCCAGCGAGTTGCCGGCGACGATGACTCGCTCGCCTCCGGAGCGCTTGGACTCGCGCTCGATCGCCGCTGCCGCGAAGGCGTCGAGCTGGGGCATCACGCCGGCGTCCTCGCGAAGCTGAGCCGCGCCCCCGAAGCCGGGCATGTCGAGAGCAATCGCGCGGTGGCCGCGATCGGCGAGGGCCCCCATGAGCGTCCGCCACGTCTCCGCGGAGTCCGACCAGCCGTGGAGCAGGACGATCGGGGCCGCGCCGCCTTCCTCCGACGGCTCCGCCTCGAGGGCGCGCGTGGCGGCCCCGGCGAGCTTCAGACGCTGCTCGCGGATCACGGCCACGGATCCTTTCTAACCCGCGGGCCGGATGCCATCGAGCGTCCGACCTAACCCAAATTGGGCAGTTTTCGCTTCCTCGGATCGGATAGCCCGATGGGTTGAACCCCTAGCGAAGCCTGCCACGGTGGGCGAGGAGGTGGACATGCCTGAGCAGCGAGTGCGGGGTGTGGGATTGCACGGAGACGAGCCGAAGCGGCTCAGCCTGAGCGACGGATCGAGGCTCGTCCTCGACCCCGAGGCGAGCCGCCGCGGCCGCGGCGTGCGGTGGAAGCGAATCGGCTGGCGCCGTCGCGACGGGACGAACGAGGTCTCCGTGGCCGAGGCCCGGGAGCTCGCGGGAAACGGGTTCGACGACTACGTGACGACCCGAACCAAGTCCGAGGCCGAGTGGATGCGGGCCGTCGCTGACTGGTACCTCGAGCAGGCCGACCGGCTGAGCGGACAGCTGCGGGCGTGAGCGGGGGTTAGACGCCGAGCCGGTTGCGCCAGCCCCGCGCGGCGAAGAACCGGGAGATCCGGTTGATGAGCTTCCGCTTGCGGGGCGAGTGCGGGAACCAGAGCGGGTCCGCCTTGCCCTGCGGGAAGCGGGGCGAGACGATCGACTCGGTCTTGGTGAACTTGCGGATGCCGTAGGCGGAATGCCGCGAGCCGATGCCCGATGACTTCCAGCCGCCCATCGGCACCTCTAGCGTGAGGTAGTTGGTGAGCACGTCGTCGACGTTGATGGCGCCGGCCTCCATGCGGCGCGCGATGTCCTCGCCACGCCGGAAGTCGCGGGTCATGACCGAGCCCGACAGCCCGTAAGTGGTGTCGTTGGCGTAGCGGAGCGCCTCCTCGGCGTCGTTCACCTTCATCACCGGGATCACCGGCCCGAAGGTCTCGTCGGTCATCACCTTCATCGAGTGGTCGGCGTCCGCGATGACGGTCGGCTCGTACCAGTCGCCGGGCCCGTCGCCGCGGCGGCCGCCGGTGAGGACCTTCGCGCCCTTCTCGCGCGCGTCCTCGACGTGGTCGGAGACGATCTCGAGCTGCGCCGGCGTCGTCATGGCGCCGATCTCGGCCGAGTAGCCGCGCCCGTCATCCCCCTGCCTGAGCTCGCCCACGCGCTCCGCGAGGCGAGACACGAACTCGTCGTAGATCGGCTCCTCGACGTAGACGCGCTCGATCGACATGCAGATCTGCCCCGAGTTGAGAAGGCCGCCGTACGCCGCGCCGTTGACCGCGCGCTCGACGTTGGCATCGCGAAGCACGATCATCGGGTCCTTCCCGCCGAGCTCGAGGCTCACCGGAGTGAGCGAGTCGGCCGCGCGCTTCATCACGACCTTGCCCGTCTTCTCCGAGCCGGTGAACTGGATGAAGTCGCAGGCGTCGACGAGGGCGCCGCCGGTCTCGCCGACTCCGTTGACGCACTCGAGGATGTCCGGACCTCCGACCTCCTCCTTCCAGCCGCGGACGACCTCCATCGTGGTCAGCGGCGTGAACTCCGACGGCTTGATGACCACCGCGGCGCCCGCCATGAGGGCCGCGATCGAGTCGTCGAAGGAGAGGATCAGGGGGAAGTTCCAGGGGCTGATGTTGCCGACGACCTGGTAGGGGTGATGCACGATCCGCAGGCGCTTCACCTTCAGCATCGGCAGGTGGGCCGACGGGGTGTCGTCGGCGAGGAAGCGCTCGGCATTCTCGCCGTAGAAGTTGATGACGTCGCAGATGAAGGGCGCCTCGAGGTCGGCGTCGGCGCGGACCTTGCCGGTCTCAGCCTGCATCACGTCGGCGACGTGATCCGAGTTCTCGATCAGCCAGTCGCGGAGCTTGCCCAGCCAGCGCCGCCGGCCGGCGAAGCCGATCGCCTCCCACTCGGATTGCGCCGCGCGGACCCGCTCGACCACCTCGTTGACGCGCGCCGGCCCGTCGATGGGGACCGTGGCGAGAAGTGAGCCGTCGGCGGGCTTGCGGACCTCGATCGACTCGGCGTCGGCGGGCGGGGCGCCGTTGGTCGTCGCCTCGCCGGTCCCGGGTCGAGTGATCGCCTCCACCGTTCGAGGGACTCTACTGCGTCAGTGCTTGCGGACAAGCCTGTAGACCGGCCCGTCGCCCGAGGCCACGTAGAGGTGGCGATGCGCCTCGCCGAACGAGTAGGGATTGGACACTCGCACGCCGAGCGCGTGGTCGTGTCGTCCCCTCCGCTTGCTCGGCCGGAGGCTGCGAAGCGTCCCCGTGCACAGGTCGGTGTACACGTAGCGGCCCCGCAGCCCGCCGAGGTGTGGATCGCGTATGACGTAGCCGCCGATGATCGCGCAGCCCGGGCCGTGCGGGTAAGTGTGTATCGGGGGCTCGTAGTGGCCGGCGCGAAGCCGCGTGTGGCGGTTGAAGAGGTGGTTGCCCTCGAACCGGTTCCAGCCGAAGTTGGCCCCTCGAAGCGATCGGTGGGTTTCGTAGTCGATCTCCTCCTGTGATTCCTGGCCAACGTCGCCGATGGCGATGCGGCCGCGGTCGAACGAGAATCGGAACGGGTTGCGCAGCCCGAGCGCGAAGATCTCGTCGCGCCCCCGCTTGCCGACGAACGGGTTCGAGCGCGGCACGCGGTAGCGCTTGCCGTGTCGGTGCGGCTCGATCCGCAGGAGCTTGCCGAGGAGGACGTGGGTGTTCTGCGCGTTGCCGTGCTGATCGCCCGCGCCACCGCCGTCGCCGGGGGCCAGGTAGAGGTCACCGCCGGGGCCGAACACGGCCTGACCGCCGTTGTGGTTCGACTCGGCGGGGTGGGGGATGATGATCACCTTGCGGCGCGAGCTGCGATGAGCGCGCCGCGCTGAGGCCCGGAAAGAGTCGACCTCGATGTTGCCGGCCCGGTTCGTGTAATAGGCGTAGACGAGGTGATCACGTTGGAACCGTGGGCTGAAGGCGATCGAGAGGAGGCCGCGCTCCCCAGCCGTGGTCGTGCGGTTCGCGATGTCGAGGAAGGTGTGGCGATGACGACCGCGCAAAGCGACGACCTTGCCGGGCCGCTCGACGACGTAAATCCATCTTTTCACGCCGGGCGCCGCGACGACGTCGATCGGCCGGTCGAAGACGCCAAGGCGGTGGAGCCCCACGCCGCGGCCTGCCTTCGCCGCGGTCGCGTCCAGACTCCCAGCCGCGAGCGCCAGCGACGCGCATGCCAGCGCGACCGCGGTTGTCGCCGCTGCTACTTCCCGCCGGAACCGGCGGTGGTCCCGCCACCGCTGAGCTGACATTTGCCGCTCACGACTTTACCGTTCGGAAGCACGCACGTCTGCGGCGGCCTGGAGCCGATCGTCACGACGAACTCCCCCTTGACCGGGCCACCGGCGGGCGTAACCGCCTTCGCCTTGCCGCCGAGCCCCGCAGCGACGACGTAGTGCACCGTGTAGGTGCCGGTGGTGGCCGGGGTCACGCGCCAGGCGATCACCTTCGACTTCCCCGGCTTCAACGGGCCGAAGCTGTAGGTGTCGGTCAGCGCAGTCTCGGCGCCCGCGCTCGGCGCCTTCTCGACGTTGGCGAGGGTCACGCCGTTGCCGAGGAGCTTCGGATACTTGTTCTCCAGGATCCAGACGGGACGGCTCGGGTTCGCCAGCGCCGGGTTGTCTAGCCGGGTGTTGAACGAGCCGTTGGCCTTCGTCTCGCCTGTCCAGATCGTGATCGCGAGGTCGGGGACCGCCTTCTTCTCCGACGGATTGCTCAGCCCGAGCACGAGGTCGGTCCGCTCCGAGATGTGCTGGCGATTGGGGAAGCTCGACTTGTCGACCGTCACCTGGAACTTCCCGGACGCCTCGTCGGCGAACTCGCTGGAGCCCCCGCCGCAGGCGGTGAGCGCGGCGGTGAGTGCGGCGAGCGTGAGCGAGGCAATGGCCCTGGCCGGGGCGCGAAGCCGCGGCGCCGCGGCGCGTGTGCCGTTCTCCCCCAAGGCGCGGGGAACATACCACCAGACATCGGCTTCAAACGCAGGTCTGACGGTTCGGGGTGGCGGTGGGCCGCGGCATGGAATACATTTCCTGTGTCCGAGGGGATGCCGGCACGCTGGGGAGCGGGCCGGGGAGGAGCGAATGGTCAGAACCGTTGCCGATAGGGCTTTCCTTCCCGCCAAGGGGCTCTTTGAGCAGGTCGGCAACATGGTCATCCTGACCGGGAAGACGATCGTCGCCACGGTCAAGCCCCCCTATCCCTACGGGGGCGAGTTCATCGGCCAGTTCCTGTTCGCGCTGCAGCTTTGCTGGTTCCCGATGATGATCTCGACGATCGCCTTCGGCTTCGGGGCCCCGGGCCTTCAGGCGGCGAACTTCCTCACCCTCTTCGGCGCCCTCGACAGATTGGGGGGCTTTTTCATCTTGGCCTCGGTGCGCGAGTTCGCCCCCTTCGTCACCGCCGTCGTCGTCGCCGGGGTCGCCGGGACCGCGATCACCGCCGACCTCGGCGCCCGGAAGATCCGCGAGGAGCTCGACGCCCTTCAGGTCCTCGGCGTCGACCCGATCAAAAACCTCGTCGTCCCGCGCTTTTTGAGCCTGATGCTGATCACCGGCCTGATGGACATCTACGCGCTCCTTTTCGGGATCTCGGGCGGGATCTTCGCCGAGATCGCCTACGGCCAGCCGCTCGGGGGCTTCTTCGCGACCCTGTTCAGTAACGCCTCGATCACCGACCTTTGGGGATCGTTGGTCAAATGCACCCTGTTCGGGGCGATCATCGCGATCGTCTGCTGCTACAAGGGGATGAACGCCTCCGGCGGCGCTGAGGGGGTGGGCCGAGCCGTCAACGAGGCGGTGGTGATCGCCTTCCTGGGCGTCTTTGCCTTCAACTACGTCTTCACCCAGACGCTGCTCGCCACCCATCCGGAGATCTCGCAGATTCGGTAGTCGATGAGCTGGCTCGCGATCCCAAGAGACTGGCTCTCCTCGCTCGGCGAGATCGCCCGCTTCTCCGGGCGGGTCATGGGGCTCGTCTACTCCGGGCGCGTGTTCACCTTCTTCGGCGAGTCGCTGCGGCAGGCCGGCCTTCTCATCACCGGCTCGGCGATCGTCATCTGGGGCCTCACCTTCATCCTCGGCCTTCAGTGCGGGATCGAGGGCGCGTACTTCAACCGCTCGGTGGGCTCGCCCTCCTACGCCGGCGTCTTCGCCGCCTGGTGCGATCTTCGGGAGGTCATCCCCTACGCCTTCGGCTACATGATGGCGGCCAAGGTCGGGACCGGGATCGTCGCCGAGATCGGCGCGATGCGGATCTCCGACGAGATCGACGCCCTCGAGGTGATGGGCGTCAACCCGATGATCTTCCTCTGCGCCACGCGGCTCCTCGCGGCGTGGCTGACGCTTCCCTTCATGTACCTGTTCGGCGTCGGGGTCGGCTACTTCGCGAGCTGGCTCGCCGTCGTCAAGCAGATCGCGGAGGTTTCCTCGGGGGGCTACTTCCTGATCTTCTGGGAGTTCCAGAACCCACCCGACTTGATATTCAGCCTCATCAAGGGGATGACGATGGCAACGGTCATCGTCCTCGTCGGCTGCTACTACGGCTACACGGCGGGCGGCGGGCCGGTCGGGGTGGGGACCGCGACGGCGAAATCGATGGTCCTCAACATCGTCTTAGTCCACATCATCGGCATGCTCGGGACCCTGGTCTTCTGGGGAGCGAACCCGCGAGCACCAATCGGAGGTTGAGATGACCGAGAGCCCGGAACAGCCCGATCAGGCCGCGCACGAGGAGCCGCGGGACGAGCCCGGCGTCGCCTCGCCTTCCGAGCCGAAACGTACCGGCCCGCGGCAACCGACGGCACCGCCCGAAGGGTCGGACGATGATTACGTCGAGCCCGCTCCCGAGCTGGGGACGCTGAACAAGGACTACATCATCCCGGGCGTCGAGCGTTCCGAGACGAACCCGTACCGCTGGCACACGGGCGAGAAGCGCGACCACGGCGGCGAGGACGCGATCGAGATCATCGACGTCGTCAAGCAGTTCGGCCGAACCCGCATCCTCAACGGGCTGAACCTCGGCATCCCCGACAACCAGATCTCGATGGTCCTCGGACCGTCGGGCACGGGCAAGAGCGTGCTCATCAAGCACATCGTTGGGCTGCTCTATCCGGACTCGGGCGACATCCTCGTCCACGGCGAGTCGGTGCCGGCGATGACCGACGACGAGCTCTTTGAGATGCGCAAGAAGTTCGGCCTGCTGTTCCAGGATGGGGCGCTGTTCGGCTCGATGAACGTCTTCGACAACACCGCGTTCCCACTGCGCCAGCACACCGACAAGTCGGAGGAGGAGATCGGCGAGATCTGCAACCGTCGGCTCAACGAGGTCGGCCTGGGCACCGCCACCGACAAGATGCCGAACGAGCTGTCGGGCGGGATGCGCAAGCGGGCGGGCTTCGCGCGGGCGCTGGTGCTCGACCCGGCGATCGTGTTCTTCGACGAGCCCGACTCCGGCCTCGACCCGGTCCGCACCGCGCTGCTCTGCGAGCTGATCCGCGAGATCCACGAGGAGAACGCGGGGTGCTACATGGTCATCAGCCACGACCTCGGGACGGCGCGACGGATCGCCGACTTCCTCGCGGTGCTCTGGAAGGGGCGGATCGTCGAGAGCGGCCCGGCCGCAGAGCTGTTCGAGTCCGACAACGAGTTCGTCGCCCAGTTCCTCAACGCCGAGATCGAGGGCCCGCTCGCGATGGACTGAGCCCGGGCGGCCGCTCGGGCCGTGAGGCCGCCCGCGGCCGCGAAGGGGTCGCGCGCGGCCGTTCGTTGTGAGGTTGTGGTCGCTATAGCACCCAAAAGTCCACAACGAGCGGGCCCGATACCTAACCGAGGCGCGGCGCTTGGGCGCGACGTAACCTCTCCCGCGTGAAGGGCTTCTTCGCGCGGGTGGCCGGGCGGGCGGTCGAGCGGCCGACGCAGGTCGTCGTCGCGGCCATCCTCCTGACGCTGATCGGGGCCGTCGCCGCGCTGCGCCTGGCGCCCGACGCGTCGGTGGGCTCGCTCGTCGATCGCGACTCGCAGACCTACGCGGCGACGCAGGAGTTCCACAACCAGTTCGGCGACGACCCCGTGGTGGTGATGGTGCGCGACGACCTCGGCCGCCTCCTCCTGACGCCGCAGCGCGATCGGCTTCTCGCGTTGGAGGGTTGCCTCTCGGGCAAGGCGAAGGGCGGGCAGGTGTTTCCCAACGAGCCGGCCCCGGCTCCCTGCGCGAAGATCGCCGCGCTCCGTCCGAGCTTCGCCGTCTACGGCCCCGCGACGTTCCTCAACCAGTTCGCCATCCGCGCGGGCCAGCTCTTCACCCAAGAGCAGCAGCAGGCGCAGCTGGCCGCGAAGGCGGCGGGCCTTCGCGCCGCGGCGCGCGCGAGGAAGCAGGGCTACAACCCGGCGGGCCAGCGCCAGGCCGCCCTGATCGCCGCCAACGCTGTGATCCAGCAGTTCCAGCAGGGCCTCGGAGCTCTCGCGGTCAGGGCCGGCCAGACAGGGCTTCCAAGCCTCTCGAACCCCCGGTTCGTGAGCTCCGTCGTCTTCGACTCGAGGCTGACGGGGAACGTCCCCAAGGCGCAGTTCTCCTCGCTCTTCCCGAGCGCGAGCTCGGCGATGGTCTACGTGCGGCTGCGGCCCGGGATGAGCGAGGCCCAAAAGCACCAGGCGATCGACCTCTACCGGGCCGCCGTCTCCGACCCGCACTTCGACCTCCACGGCGGCAGCTACGTGGTGAGCGGGGTGCCGGTCGTGGTGGAGGGCCTCGGGCACGAGCTCTCGAGCCAGACCTTCATCCTCCTGGCGGTCGCTTTGGCGGTGATGGCGGTCACGCTCGCTCTCGTCTTCGGCCCGCCGCTCCGCCTCCTGCCGCTCGTGCTCGCGCTCGGTGCGACGGCGATCGCGTTCGGGATCCTCTCGCTCGCCGGCGGCTCGCTGACGATGGCCGCGATCGCGGTGCTGCCCGTGTTGATCGGGCTCGCGGTCGACTACGCAATTCAGCTGCAGGCGCGCTTCGACGAGCGCGTCGCGTCGGGCTCGCGGCCGGTCCGGGCTGCGGTGGAGGCCGCGGCGGGCGGTGGTCCCGTGATCGGGACCGCGGCGCTCGCCACCGCCGCCGGCTTCATCGTCCTTCTGCTTCCGTTCCTCTCCCCGATCCCGCTCATCCACAGCTTCGCCGTGCTGCTCGTGATCGGCGTGGTGGTCGCGTTCGCGCTCGCGGTGACCGCCGGGCTGTCGATCCTGTCGTTGACCGGCTCCCGCCAGGGGAGCGGGAGGGGGCGGGCGCCGCGCGTTCCGCGGATCTCGACGGCTCGCCTGCGGCCGCACCTGAGCGCGCTCGGCCGGCGGGTGTTGGGCGCGTCGATCGCCGCTCCCGGCCGCATCCTTCTCGCCGGCGCGCTTCTCGCCGCTGCCGGATGGGCGGTGAGCAGCCAGATCGGCCTCGTCTCCGACTTCCGGGCGCTGCTTCCGCGAGACCTTCCCGCCCTTGCCGGAGTCACTCAGATCCAGCGGACCACGGGCGCATCCGGAGAAGTCGACGTCACCGTGGCAGCCGACGACCTCACGGACCCACGCGTCGTGGAGTGGATGTCCTCGTTCGAGCACCGCGTGCTCTCGAGCCACGGCTTCAACGGCCAATACCCCTCATGCCTCTCGCACCGCGCGGAGATCTGTCCCGCCATCGCCCTTCCGGATCTATTCCAGTCGAGCGGGTCGATCACACGGTCCGAGGTACGTGACGTGCTGAAGCTGCTCCCGCCGTACTTCCGGGATGCGTTCATCGCGGGCCCCGGCGGCCCGGCAAAGCCGAGCACGACGGTGATCCAGTTCCGTGTCAAGGCCCTTCCGTTCGATCGCCAAGAGCAGCTCTACGACGACATCCGCGGCGAGCTGGCCGCCGGCCCGAACGGGCCCCCGCCCGGGGTCACCGCCCGGTTGGTCGGCCTCCCGGTCCTCTTCGCGGACGCGAACTCGGCCCAGAGCTCGCGGCGCCCCTGGGCGACCCTCGCCGCGCTCGTGGCGGTGGCGCTCGTTCTGCTCGCGGTCTACAGGTCCGCGCGTCACGCGCTCGTGCCGCTGATCCCGATCGTCTTCGCGACCGGCTGGTCGTCGCTCGTGCTCTTTGCGACGGGCGTACCGCTCAACCCGCTGTCGGCGACGCTCGGGGCACTCGTGATCGCGATCGCAACCGAGTTCAGCGTCATCCTCTCCGCGCGGTTCCACGAGGAGCGCGCCGGCGGCGGCACCGTCGGAGAGGCGCTGCGCCGCGCCTACTCTCGTACCGGCGCCGCGGTGCTCGCCTCCGGCATCACAGCCATCGCCGGCTTCGCCGTGTTGATCGTCTCCGACATCAGGATGCTCAGCGACTTCGGCCTGGTAACCGTCCTGGACCTCGCGGTTGCGCTCGCGGGCGTGCTCGCGGTCCTGCCGGCCGCGCTGGTATGGGCGGAGGGTGGCTTCAAGCTCTCGCTCTCGCTCCCCCGCGGCCGGGCTCCGCGGCCCCGGCTGCCCTCGCGAGTCGCGGCTCGTCTCGCCCGCCGCTGATGGCAGGCGGTGGCGAGCCCCGCCGCAAGCGGCCGGCGAGCGCGGGCGCTCGCTACGTGGCGTTCGTCGGCCTCGCCTTCCTCGTCCTGATCGCGATTGCCACCTACAACACGGTGAGCGACGCGACGGGTGGCCTGCTGGGGGTCAGCGCAAGCGTTCGCGGCCGGCCGCTACCCGAGTTCGCCGTGCCGAACGTTCGCGGCGGCCCCGATGCGGACGCCAACGTATTCCAGGACGACTGCGCGAGCGCGGACAATCCGTGTCCGCCCGACGAGCGCCGCCGCTCGGCCTGCCAGGTCTCGCCGCGCGTCCACGCGATTCGCGTATGCGACCTCTTCGACCGGCCGCTCGTGATCTCGTTCTGGTTTCTCGAGGGCGCCAGCTGCCTACCCACCCAGGACGTCGTCGCGAGGGTTGCGCGCCGCTTCCACGGCCGCGTGAACTTTCTCTCGATCGATGTTCGCGACGACCGCAGCGAGGTCGACCGGACCGTCGCCGAGCAGGGTTGGCGCCTGCCGGTGGGATGGGACCGCGACGGCGCGGTGTCCGATCTCTACCGGGTCGGCGGCTGCCCGACCGTGGCCCTCGCCTATCCAGGTGGGATCTTCGCGGGCGCCCGGGCGGGCGAGAGCGCGCTCACCGAAGCGAAGCTCACCGACGACGCTCGCAGGCTGATTGCCGCGTCGGCGCGGCGGGCGGCGGCGTCCCGATGACAGATCCGGGCCCCCACGGCCCAGACTTCGACGACGAGGCAATACCCGAGGCGGGGTTCGTCGCCGCGGAGCTGGCCGACGAGCTCCCGGGCCTGGGGCTTCGCTACCTGGTACTCGACGCGCGGACGTCGAGGACTCCGGCGCACGTGCGCGGGAGGCTTCGCGCGCTCTCCGATCGCTTTGCCGGAGCACAGGCGATCAACCTCCGCCACCAGGCGATCCCCTGGGCCTACAGGGTGTTCTTCCGTCATATCGGCCTCGACCCCGACGAGCAGCCGACCCCCGTCGAGCAGCTGGCCCTCGAGCGGATGTTCCACGGCGGGTTCGTGAGCCGCAACCTGCTCGAGGACGCGATCACGATAGGCATCATCGAGTCGGGGGTGGCGCTCCGAGCGTTCGACGCCGAGAAGGTGACGGGCAGACTGGGCGTCAGGCTCTCGGCGCCGGGCGAGGCGCTCGAGCACCCGCTGCCCGCCGGAACCCTCGTCGTCGCCGACGAGCTGCGGCCGATCGCCCTGCTCTTCGGCGACCCCGCGACGGACGCCGCACCAAACTCGAAGACGCGCCGGGCTCTGATCGTCGCGACCCAGGTGCGCGGCGTGCCCGACATCGCGATCGAGGAGGCGATTTGGCTCGCCGCCAGCGTCATCCGGTCCTGACGCGGCAGTTACACTTCTCCGAAGCCGAGTAAGGAAGTTCCGCTTGCCCGAGCAGTTGCTTGAGAGCCGCCTGGTCGTCGGGGTATCGCCCTCGGAGTTGCCGACGACTGAGCGCACGCTCGATGACCGCCGCGTCAGGTCCGAGCTGCGGCGCCAGATCGCTCTGCTCGAGCGCCGGCTCGGGGAGCTGTTCGCGGCGGCGTTTCCGCGCAAGGGGATCGAGTGGCGAGTGGGCTCCGCGGCGAGAGGCCCCCGCGTGCTGGGTGTTGCCGAGCTCGAGCGGATTCGTGACGCGCTGGCGGGGAGATTGCGGGAGGCGGAGGCCGAGGTCGCGCGGCGTGGTCGAATCGAAGAGCGCAACCGCCGGCTACTGGAGGAGATGCTCGCCGCGCCCGAGCGTCACCGCGGGCTCTTGGTCAGCGCCGCCGACATCGGCGAGTCGAGCTGCCGAACCTGGCGCTCCACGCCCCGGCTCGGCCCCATCGGAATGCTGATGGGGTGGTGGCGAGTCAAGATCTCCTCCGGCTGCCCGTTAGCCACCTGACATCCCTGCGGTAGCCTCAGCCGCCATGGCCAGCCGCTCCAAGAAACGCCGCCGACGGCGCCGGCCACCCCCGCCCGCCGCCGGCCCGGGCACCGAGTCGACCGTCGCAGTCACCGACGGGGAAGCGCCTGGGCCTGAGCCCGAGCTGAGGACGTCGCGCGAGACGGAGCGGGCCCGCTCCAACCGCCGGCAGGGACAGCGGCGCTACCGCGATCCCGAGGAACGGCCGAAGGCGCCATGGGCGCCGTTCCCGCTGGTGGAGCTCGTGGTCCTCGTGGCTCTCGTGCTGCTCGTCGGTGGGTTCGTCGTCCGCGGCCATCGCGGAACGCTGATGATCGGGGCCGGCCTCGTGCTCGGCACCCTCGCCGGCCTCGAGCTCTCGGTCCGCGAGCACTTCACGGGCTACCGCTCCCACACGGCGCTTCTCGCGGCCGCCGTTGCGCTGGCGGTGCTGGTAGGGCTGACGCTGCTCGTCCCCAGCGTCCCGGCCGTGATCCGGGTGCTGGTGGCGGCGGCGGTCTTCGCCGCCGCCGCACGCCTACTGGTGAGGATCTTCCAGCGGCGCTCGGGGCTCAGCTTCAAGTTCCGCTGAGCGCGAGCGCTCCCGCGATCTAGGCCGCGACGAGGGCACGGGTCGAGTCGCCCGTCGATGCCGTGCGGCCTCGCTTGGCCTCGAGCTCGCCCGCGAGCTCGTTGCGCTGGCGCTCAGTGAGCCTGCCGAGCTCGCGGTTCTCGCTCAGCATCATCGGCGAGAGGAACTTCCGCGCTCGGGCCCTACCCCATCGGCGCTGGCTCCGAAGAAGCTCGCCGACGGTCATCGTCTCGACCTGCCAGGGGCAGCCCCGGACGACTTCGGACGCGTCGGCCCTGCCCGACTTGATCGCACGCTTCAACTCCGCCCGGGCAAGGCGCACCCGGTTCGCATGTGCGAGGGCCTTCATGTGCTGCGGCGCGATGGCGGGGGCGGCCGATGTGGCAGCTTCCATTCCCACTCCTCCTTTGAGTGCTGTCGAGATCTTCGGAATGTGGCGCCCCAAGCTCCCAGCTCACCGGGCTTCGGTCCCGTCAGGTGGGGTCGGGAAAGCTTCTTGTCTCCTCCCGACCGCCCCTGCCCCAGGGTGCTGTCGAGCGCGCGCGCAAGCTATCCGAGAGTGTCGGCGGGCGTCAACCCCCTCGGCCATCTTCGCCCCCAGTCGTTCGCTAAGAGCAACCTTTTTGTACCCGGTGGACCCTTGTCCGAGATTGGACAAGTGGAAACTAGCCCGGGTGGGTTAGTTCGACCGTTGGTACAAGGGCGGGGACGCGGGTCCCATCCGACGGCCATGGCGAGCATGTGCCGACACGACCTGTCGGCACATCTCGCTAGGCCGGCGGCCGAAACCCGCGTCCCCGCCGGGTCGACGAGCTAACCCTCCCGGAGCGTCGGAAAGTCCTTGGAGATAACCCCGTCCAGGATCTCCAGGGCCCGGTCGAGATGCTGGGGCTCGTGGCTCGCCATGAGGCTCGTCCGCAGAAGCGCGCCGCCCGGCGGTACGGCGGGATGGATCGCCACGTTGGTGTAGACGCCGGCGTCATAGAGCGCCTTCCAGAGCAACACGGCCTGCCAGTCCTCGCCGACGACGACCGGGACGACCGGGGTGGTGGCCTCGCTGCCGTCGGGCAGGGTGCCGGGCTCGACGACGCGTAACCCCAGGTCGCGAAGGCCCTGGCGAAGATACCGGGCGTTGCCGAGGAGGCGTTCCATCAGCTCCGGGCCCTCGGAGCGGATGACCCGAAGGGCCCCGAGCGCGGCGCCGACGGCGGCCGGCACGGCCGACGCCGTGAAGATGAAGGCGCGGGTGGCGATCCGCAGGTACTCGATGACCTCCTCTGGGCCGGCGATGAAGCCGCCACAGGAGGCGAGGCTCTTCGAGAAGGTGCCCATCCGCAGGTCCACCCGGTCCTCGAGTCCGTAGAGCTCGCAGGTTCCCGCTCCGCGCTCGCCGAGAACGCCGACGGCGTGGGCCTCGTCGACCATGAGGCGCGCCCCATGGGCCTCGGAGCGCTCGACGATCTCCGGCAGCGGGGCGACGTCGCCCTCCATCGAGAAGACGCCGTCGACCACGACCAGCACGCCGCCGCCATCCTCCCCGGCTCGCTCGAGCATCCGATCGAGCTTCGCCATCTGGTTGTGACGGAACGGCCGCAGCTTCGCTCCGGAGAGACGGCAGCCGTCGAGGATCGAGGCGTGGTCGCCCGAGTCGCACACCACCGTGTCGCCCGGCTCGAGGATGGTGCCGATGCAGCCCAGGTTCGCCTGGTAGCCGGTGGTGAAGACGATCGCGTCCTCGGTGCCCATCCACTCGGCGAGCTCGCGCTCGAGGTCGACGTGCAGCGGCGTCGTGCCGTTGAGGAGCCTCGAGCCCGTGAGCCCCGTGCCGTAGCGCTCGAGGGCGTCGCGCGCGGCCTCCTTGACGCGCGCGTCCCCGGTCAGGCCGAGGTAGTTGTTCGAGCCGAGCATGATGGTCTCGCGGCCCTCCATCTCGACCACGGGTCCGGCCTCCGAGGCCATGACGCGGAAGTAGGGCAGGAGATCGCCCTGCTTCGCCATCTCGAGCTGCTCGACGCGGTCGTGTGTGCGCGCCTTCTCGAAGACGTCGACGGGGGCGCGCGTCGTCTCGGTCATGCCGAAAGTGTCGCAGAGGGATACCGTGCCGCCGATGCCGGTCGACGTCACACCCGTCCGCGGGCTGCGCGACCTGCGGAGGTTCATCGAGCTGCCGTACCGGCTCCACGGCGGCACCCAGTGGGTGCCGCCGTTGCGTCTCGAGCGCTACATCTTCTTGAGCCGGCGCCTCAACGCCTACTTCAAGCACGGCGAGGCCGAGTACTTCCTTGCCCACCGCGACGGGAGGGTCGTCGGCCGAATCACGGCTCAGGTCGACCACGCCTTCAACGAGTTCCACGGCTCGCGCTGGGGGATGTTCGGCTTCCTCGAGCTCACCGACGACGCCGAGGCGCTCGAGGCGATGCTGGCGGCGGCCGAGCGCTGGCTACGGGAGCGCGGCTGCGACCGAATGGTCGGGCCGATGGACTTCCAGCTGAACGACGAGAGCGGCGTCCTCATCGAG
Organism: uncultured Actinomycetes bacterium; assembly: GCA_963771655.1. Lineage (GTDB taxonomy): Bacteria > Actinomycetota > Thermoleophilia > Solirubrobacterales > 70-9 > JAWVFM01. The sequence goes on from CAVYUG010000006.1 coordinate 199,120, forward strand.
GGCTTCGACCTGCGGCCGATGGTCCGCCAGCCGTGGCACCCGCCCTACTACCAGCGCCTCTGCGAGTCGGCCGGGCTCGAGAAGGCGATGGACCTGTTCATGTGGGAGCTCTACGTGCAGGACCGGCAGAAGGTCCTGCCGATCCTGCCCGAGCTGGCGGAGAAGGCGCGCACCGAGCACGGGGTGCGGATCCGGAAGATGTCCCGTCGTCATCTCCGGCGCGAGCTCGACGACTTCGCGCGGATCTACAACGCGGCCTGGTCGGATAACTGGGGCTTTGTGCCCTACTCCAAGGAGGACCTCGACGCTTACGCGCTCGACCTCCAGCTCGTCTACGCCCGCGACTGGTTCATGGTCGCCGAGAAGGACGGCGAGACCATCGCCATCGCGATCACGATCCCGGACATCAACAAGGTGCTCCGGCGGATGAACGGCCGCCTCCTACCGCTCGGCTGGTGGCACTTCCTCAACCGGTCCCGGATCATGGACGAGGTTCGCGTGGGCTTCCTCGGGGTGCTGCCGGAGTACCAGCACACCGGCGTTGCCGCGCTGCTCTACATCGAGCACTTCGACATGGCTGCGAAGACGCGTCAGACCGGCGGAGAGATGGGCTGGATCCTCGAGACGAACGAGGCGATGAACCGCGGCATGGAGGCGATGGGGGGGCGGATCGTGAAGCGCTACCGCGTCTACGAGCGCAAGCTCACTGCCTGAGCGCGAAGTACGCGAGCAGCGTGTGGCGGTCGGCGTCGTGCCGCCACAGCATCTTGCCCAGGTACGCGCCGGGCACGACCTCCACCAGCTCGTCGCGAATCGAGCGGATGAGGAGCGACGGGTTCGAGTCGAGGTCGTGGTAATCGATCTTCATGACCTCGGTAAAGGGGTCGTCCTTGCTCGGCTCGATCGCGGTCTCGAAGTCGAAGGCGGAGCGGCCGCCGGGCGCCTCGCGGGTGGCGTAGAGGGGCCAGAGGAGCTTCGCCGGCCATCTGGCCGAGGCCAGCAGCACGTTGTCGCCGGTGCCCTCGGCCGGGTTGAAGCGCTTGCCGAGCCACGGCATCCAGGCGCCCGTGACGGCGCGGAGCGCGACGTTCAGCGGGCGCCGCCACACAAACGCCACCAAGATTCCCCGGGTCTGGCCCTCGATCGCGTTCGGAGGCGTCCCGAGCCGGAAGATCTCACCGAGCTCGGCGGCTGCCTCATCGCTTGAGGGAGCGCGGACGCCGAGCTCCTTGAAGAGCGTCCACGCGAGGTCCCGCGCCGTGTCCGCGTCGGACTCCGCAAGCTCGCGCAGCCCGGCGACCTTGCGCTCGGCGTCGGTCCTCGGGGCGCTCGGCGCCGCGGTGGCCGCGCCTGAGCCGTTCAGGGTCTCGGCTTCGTGGACGCTTGCTTCGGTCATCGGGCTCCTTAAGTCGCTGGATGCGGAATCAGCATAAAGCGCGTCTCGGGAGCGCGTATACACTCAGCGCGTGGGCGAGGAGTTGCTCGAGGCGGAGGCGATCGAGGAGGAGGCTGCGCTCGGCGGGGACGACGCGGATGAGTCGGTGCGCCCCCTGCCCGACCGTCGCCGTCCCTCGGACCTGTCGGTGTGGCGCGAGGAGGTTCGCACGGCCGCGATTGCCGCCGCCGGCGGAATCGTGGTCGGCGCCGCGACGGTCGCGGCCGTTCGCGCCACCCGGGCGGCCGCTGCGCCGAAGCGCAGGATCGCCCGCCGAGGCAAGGAGAAGATGCCCGGCGTCGTCGCGAGCCGCTCGTTTCTGATCGACGTTCACCTTCTGGACCGCTGACGGCGACGCTCGCCGAAGCCGTCGGCGGGGCGACCTATCGTCGACGCGTGCGATCGCGCGAGATCGAGATCCGGCCTCCGTGGCCGTACCGCACGCCTTCCGGCGGGGGGGGCGACGGGGTGGGCCGCGTGCGCGCGGGAGTCTTCACCCGCCTGCTGCGGCTGGGTGAGGAGCGCATCGTCGTGGCGGCGTGGCAGCGGCGCGGCGGTGAGGTCCTCCTTCGCGCGACGGCGAGCCCGGATCGACCCAACCCGCCGACCGCGGCGCTCGAGGCCGCGATCGAGCGAATGCGCTTCGCGATCGGTGTCGACGACGACCTCGCCGAGTTCCACCGCGCGTTCCGAGCTGACCCGTTGGTCGGCCCCGCGATCGCGCGCCGCCCATGGCTGCGGCCCCGGCGCCGGCCGTTCGCCTGGGAGGCGCTCGCCTGGGCGATCACCAAGCAGCTGATCGAGTCGGGCCGCGCGGCCGAGATCCAGCGGCGCATGGTGCGCCGGTGGGGCGAGGGCGCGACCTCGCCCTTCCCGCCGGGCTGGACCCTTCGGGACGTGCCCGACCCGGCGACGATCGCCGCGCGCTCGCCGGCCGAGCTTGCGTCGACGGACCTCTCCGCGGGCCGCTCGCTGGCGATGATCAGGGTCGCGCGCGAGGTCGCCGCCGAGCGCGCCGATCCGGCCGATCCGAAGCACGACCCCAGGTTCCGCCGCATCCGCGAGATCGGTCCATGGACGCTGCAGTGCCTCGGCCTCTTCGGGCGCGGCGAGCCCGACTCGCTCCCGGCCGGCGACCTTGGCTACGTCAAGCTCGTTGGTCGTCTGGCCGGCCTGCGCCGCCGTGCGACCGTCGAGGAGGTCGAGGAGTACTTCGCGCCGTACGCGCCTTTCCGGGGCCTGGCGGGCGAGTTCGCGCTGCGCCACTACCACGGATCGGTGCGGGCCGCCCCTCCGTCCCGCCTCGCGGCGTAGGGTCAACCCCGGACCCACGACGAAAGGAAGCGAGATGGATCCGATCAACGTCGATGCCGTCGAGCTCGCCGAGCTCATCTCCAGCACCAGCGACGACGCGGCTTGGGTGGGGGGCTTCTTCGCGCACGGCGGCGACGGGGCGGTGGCCTCCACGGTGATCTACTTCGCCGTTCCAGAGGGCAAGCGGCTCGGGCGTCACACCGACACCGCGGAGGAGACGCAGTTCATCCTGGCGGGAGAAGGGGAGCTCCTGCGCGATGGCGCCGCCGCCCCGATCCGCGCAGGTGACGTCGTGGTCCTCGCCGAGGGGGAGGCCCACGACCTGCGCAACACGGGGTCGAGCGACCTGCGGGTCGTCGGGTTCTTCTCGGCACCGGCCGTGCAGCAGCACTGGACCTCGGAGGTGTGGCAGCCGGGCGAGCTCACGGTCACGGGCACCCCGGCATAGGCGACCGGCGCTGCGGATTGACGGAGTTCAGCGAGAAGGGGCGGGCCCGGCGTTTTCCTGTGGATCGACGTTCGTTGTGGAGTCGTGGTCGCTATAGCAACCAATAGGCCACAACGAACCGGAATGACGGGGAGCCGTTCGCCTACGGTTCGTTGCTCGGGAGCAGGTCGTTCGTCAGGATCTGGTCCGTCTGCGGCAGGGCCTTGATGAGCCCGTTGTCGGCCATGAAGTGCGCGAAGCGGGTCCACTCGCGCGGGTTCTGATAGCCGAATGGCTTACCAGTGTTGTTCTGATCGAGTATCGGCAGCGTCCTGTCGATCTCGGCACGGGTCAGCTTCGGATCGAGGCCCTGGCCGGCGGCGAGGATCGCGTTGGTGGCCGCCTGCGGGTTGGCCGCGGCGGCTCGCGTGCCGCGCTCGAGCGCGGCGAGGAAGAGCTGGATCGACCGCGGGTCGTTTGCAACGGTGTCGTCGGAGGCGACCAGCACGAGCTCGTCGTACGTCGGGATGCCAAGGCGGTCGACGGGGACGACGCGCGGATGCAGACCGCGCTCCGCCAGGTCGACGCCCTCGACGTTGAGGAAGCCGCCGAGCATCGCGTCGGCACGGCCGGAGACGACCGCCGGCAAGAGGCCCTGCTGGACGTTCACGACGTCGACGTCGCTCAGCGACAGCCCGGCACGGCCGAGGATCGCCTTCAGGAACGCCTGCTGGTAGGGGATGCCCGCGGTGGCGATCGTCCTGCCCTTCAGATCGGGGACGGTCTTGATGCCGGCCTTGCCGAGCGAGATCAGCGAGGTGAGCGGCTGCGGGACGATCGCCGCCACCGCCTTCACGGGTAGGCGCTGGTCGCGGGCCAGCATCACCTCGGGCTCATAGGAGATGGCGAGGTCGGCGCGGCCCTCGGCGACCTCCTTGATCGGCGCCGAGGGATCCGATGGGGCCTGGGGGTGCACGTCGAGCCCCGCGTCGCGGAAGTAGCCTCGGTCGATCGCCTCGTAGATCCCGGCGTGGTCGGGGTTGACGTAGAAATCGAGGGCGAGTGTGATCGAGTCGGTTTGGGTCGACCTGCCGCCCTCGGACTTCTCGCCGCAGCCCGCGACCACCGTCGCGGCCGCCATGGCGCCCGCCACCAGCAGGACGGCGAGCCGCGATCTCGGGGGTTGGTTTCCAGTCACGTCGGGCGGCATCCTTTCAGGCGGCCCCCGTCCGCTCGCCGCGGCCCCACCAGGCCAGGCGGTGCTCGGCGACGGCGAGAAGCCCGAAGAGGCAGATCGCCATCGCCGAGAGGACGGTGATCGCGGCGAAGACCTTCGCGGTCTGGAGCTGGTTCTGGAGGTTGAGGATGAGGTACCCGAGGCCCGAGCTCGACCCGGCCCACTCGCCGAACACGGCGCCGATGACCGCGACCGCGACGGCGATCCGCGCGCCGCTCAGGAAATAGGGGAGCGCCGCGGGAATCTCGACCCGGGCGAGCGCCTGCAGCCGGCTCGCGTCGAGGGTGCGCATCAGCTTCGGAAGCTCCGGATCGACCGATCGCAACCCGTCGAGCGTGTTGACCGTCACCGGGAAGAAGCAGACGAGCGCGATGATCGCCAGCTTCGGACCCGCTCCGTAGCCGAACCAGACGACCAGTATGGGCGCGATCGCGATGATCGGGATCGTCTGGGAGGCGACGAGCAGTGGATAGACGGCGCGGCGGAGGACGCCCGAGACGTGTAGCACGATCGCGATCGCGAACCCGACGGCGATCGCGATCGCGAGCCCGCCGAGGACCTCCTTCAGGGTCACCCAAGCGTTCGTCGCGAGCAGTGAGCGGTCGGTCCAGAGCGACGAGACGACGTCGCTCGGCGCCGGGACGAGATAGGGCTTGAGGGACAGGGCGTCGGCGATCACGTGCCAGCGCGCAGCCAGCTCCCAGGCGCACAGCGCGAGCGCGACGAGGATCGCCGGTGCGATCCAGCGCCTCATGCGCGCCCTCCCGCGAGCGCCGCGAGCGCGCGCTCACGGGCCTCGACGAAGGCGAGCGAGGTGACCGCATCGCGTCGCGGCACCGAGCGGGGCGCGGGCCCAGCGAGCTCGGCGACCACGCGGGCGGGCCGCGGCGAGAGGACGATCACCCGGTCGGAGAGGTAGAGGGCCTCCTCCACGTCGTGGGTCACGAGGAGGGCCGTGCGCCCGCGATCCACGAGCGCCGAGGAGAGCCATTCCTGCATCTCCGCCCTCGTGATCGCGTCGAGTCCGGCGAAGGGCTCGTCGAGCAGCAGCACCGGCTTGCCCGCCAGCAGCGTTCGCAGGAACGCAACGCGCTGGCGCATGCCGCCCGACAGCTCGCCGGGACGCGCGTTCTCGAACCCGCCGAGCCCGAACCGCACGAAGAGCGGTGCGGCCGCGCGGCGCGCGGCGCGCCTCGGCACCCCGCGGTTGCGGAGGGCGAGCGTCGCGTTGTCGATCGCCCGCAGCCAGGGCAGCAGCAGGTCGCGCTGCGGCATGAACGCGCAGCTCGCCAGGCGACGGTCCGCCTGGCGCTCCCCCTCGACCACGATCTCCCCGGCTGAGGGCTTTCGGAGGCCCGCGATCAGCTCGAGGAGGGTCGACTTTCCGCATCCGGACGGGCCGACCACCCCCACGACCTCCCCCGCGGCCGCGACGAGGTCGAGTCGCTCGATGGCCAGGAGCTCGGCGAAGGAGTGGCGCAGATCCCGAACGGTGAGAGCGCTGGACGCATCGCCCGCCGCCGGGCGCGGTGGCGTCGACCCACTGGCCGGGCTTTCGAGTGAAGGAGGCTCCACCACGGGAGCCTCTGACGTTGACTTCATGCTCCCTCCGCGCGCATTACCGCGACAGGTTCCGAGGGTCAGCGCCAGGCGGTCGTTCCCGGGGGCGCTATCTCAGCCCGCTTGCCCGCGAGCACCCCTGTGTCGTAAGGATTCTAGACCGAGTCGATCAGAAGCTCGAGCTCGTCGAGCTTTCCCACGAGCTCCCGAGGGGACTCGTATGTGGCCGCGGCTCCAGCCTCGAGCAGCTCGGCCGCCCCGAAGCCTCCGGTGAGCACACCGACGGCGCCGAGGCCGGCGCGCCCAGCCGCCTCGACGTCCCACCGCGTGTCGCCGATCATCAGGCCCTCGTCCGCGCCGGCCAACTCGAGCGCGGCGTGCACGAGGTCGGGCTCCGGCTTCGTCTCTTCGACGTCGGCCGAGGTCGTCCAGTGATCCGCGAGCTCCCTTGCGTCGAGAAGGTCGAGGTAGCGCTCGACCTCGCGCTCCTTGGCCGAGCTGGCGAGGACGACCGCGTCGTAGCGCTCGCCCATGCCGGCGATCAGCTCGCGCGCGCCGTCGAGGGGGAGGACCTCGTCGATCAGGCCCATGTAGACCTCGCCCTCGGCGCGGCGGATGTCGTCGCCGCAGCGACGCTCGACGTCGTCGCCGGCGACGGCGCCGACCAGCTGGTCGCCGCCCATGCCGATGTGACGATGGATCCTCCACGCGGGCACGATCACGCCGCTGCGTCGAAACGCGCGGTACCACGCGATCGTGTGGTGGTAGTTCGAGTCGACGAGAGTGCCGTCGATGTCGAGGATGGCCGCGGGCATCGGCGAGCCCCTACCCGTTTGCCGTCGCGCGAACCGCTGCTAGCTCGAGGACTCGGGGAGCTGCGTGCCTCCCGCCACCACGTTCACGAATCCCTCCAGGTGGCGCGTTGTCCAGCACTCGAACGCCGCCGTCGTGTGCGGCTCGTACGCGGCCATGACCGAGTCACCGTAGTTCCAGTAGAGGCGTGGCTCGGGGTTGAGCCAGAACGTCCGCCCGGCGCGGTCGGCGATCCGGCCGAACGCGTCGGCGTGGGGCTCGCGGCCATTTGTCCGGGCGTCGCCGAGGACGATGAGCGTCGAGCGGGGGTCGAGGTCGTCGCCGATCAGCTCGGCGAGCTCGAGCCACACTCGCCCGTAGTCCGTATATCCGGAGACGTCGGCGACCCCGCCCTCGCGGCTGATCTTCTCCGCGATCGCGCGGAAGTCGCGCTCGCGCTCGAAGACGTCCGTGACCTCCGAGATCCGCTCGATGAAGACGAAGCTCCGGAGCTTGCGGAACGAGTCGTGGAGGGCATGGAGGACCGAGAGGAAGAAGACGCTCGCCGAGGTGACCGAGGTCGAAACGTCGCAGAGGACGTAGATCTCCGGCCGGCGGGGCCGGCGGGGCCGGTAGCGGAGCCGCAGCGGAACCCCGCCGGTCTCCAGCGAGCTCCGCATCGTGCGCCTGAAGTCGACGGTCGCGCCGCGCCTCCTCCCGCGCTGGTTGTGGCCGAGGGTCGCGAGGCGCTTCTTGAGCTGGGCGACGGCGCGGTGGACCGCGGCGAGGTCCTGCGCGGGGCTCGTGGGCAGCGCGCGGTCGAGCTCGGCAAGGGGACGAGACGGGGGGAGGCGCTCGGCTCGCTCGATCGAGCCGCGCTCGAGCTCGCGGCGCAGGTGGCGCTCGAAGCGGCCGATCTGGTCACGGTCGAGCGGCGGCTCCTCGCTTCCCTCCGGGGGCCGCGTCTGGAGCCCGAGGGCGCGGCGGATCCGCTGGACGTCGACCCCGATCACGCCCGAGCCCTCGCCTCGGCGCCCGAACGCTGCAACGGCGAGGCGCGCGAGGTCGCGCATCTCCCCGTCGCGCCCCTCCGCGATCGCCTGACGGATCGCCTCGCGCAGGTCCGCGAGGTCAAGGCGCTCCGAGCCCTCGTAGCGGCGGTCCTCCGAGATCCCCTGCCCCAGCGCCTCGGCCTCGGCCGCGCGGAAGAAGTAGCGGTCGAAGACGAGGTCGAAGACGCGCCGGTCCTCCTGGGACTTCGCCACGGTCGCTGCCAGCGCCTCGCGGAAGTCGGCTTCGTCGGTCCACGGGACCTCGTCGAGAGCCGCGAACGCGTCGAGGATCTCCGCGGTACCGACCCCAACCCCCTCGCTTCGCAGCTCCTCGCAGAACGCGACGACGCGCGGCGCGAGCCCGGGGGGGAGGTCGCTCACCCGGCGGCTTCCTCGAGCCCGGCCGGGTCGGAGAGCTTCACGCCGACCCGCTCGGCGACGAGGTCGATGTCCGTGCGGTGCTTGACGATGATGCTCATCGTGCGCTCGAAGATCGAGCGGTCGATGTCGTCTGCCCCGAGCAGGAGCAGGGCGCGCGCCCAGTCGATCGACTCCGCGATCGACGGGGGCTTCTTGAGGTCGAGGGCGCGGATCATGTGGATCACCTCGACGAGGCGTCGGGCCAGCCGCTCGTCGAGCTCCGGCGCGTGGAGCCGAACGATCTCGATCTCGCGCTCGATCGCCGGGTAGTCGAGCCATAGGTAAAGGCATCGGCGCTTGAGCGCCTCCGTCAGCTCGCGGGTGTTGTTCGACGTGAGGACCACGATCGGTCGCGCGACGGCCTCGATTACACCGAGCTCGGGGATCGAGATCTGGAAGTCGGACAGGACCTCGAGCAGCATTGCCTCGAACTCCTGGTCGGTCTTGTCGATCTCGTCGATCAACAGGACGACGGGCTCCTCTTCGGAAATGGCCTCCAGCAGGGGGCGCGTGAGCAGGAAGTCCTCGGAGAAGATCCCGCCGCGCGTCTCCTCCCACCCGGCGGCCTCGTGCGCGGCAGACTCCGCCTGAATGCGCAGGAGCTGCTTGCGGTAGTTCCACTCGTAGAGCGCCTTCGCCTCGTCGAGGCCCTCGTAGCACTGCAGGCGAATGAGTCGGCGACCGGTCGACCTGGAGATCGCCTTGGCGAGCTCGGTCTTGCCCACGCCGGCCGGTCCCTCGACGAGCACGGGCTTCCCGAGTCGCTCGGCGAGGAACGAGACAAGGGCGGCCGGCTCGTCGGCCAGGTATCCGGCCTCGGCAAGCGAGTCCTTGACGTCGGCGACTGAGCTCGGCGGTTCCGGCACCCAACCCATGATAATTCCAGCAATGGTGGTGGCCGCCTTCCTCCCTGACACCACCACGCCCTATTTGATCCTGCTGGGCATCGGCTTCCTCGTCGGCGCCTATGGCCACCTAGCGAAGTTGCGCTGGCTCGTGATCTTCGGGATCCTGATCATCCTCGCGGCAGTGGTGTCGTTCCAGGTCGCGGTGCGAACGCTGCCGACGCCGCCCGGGTTCTAGCCGCGAGCCGCGCCGAACGTCCGTAGCTACCGCCTCAAGCCCCCAGCGAGGGACGTTCGGCGCACTTTGCGCTCGCTGCCATCGGAACCTTGTTGTAGGCTCGCCGGAATCGGGCCATCGGGGCGCGCAAGGGACGGTGCGCATCGGTGGAGGCGATGGCCGACCCATCGAATCGACGAGATGAGAGTCCCCTCCTGGAGTCGCACGCATTGAGCCCTGCCCCTAAGCCGCGACTGCGCGCCGTCGAGTCGGACGTCCAGGAATCGGCCGCGGAGGCGACCGCGGGCGCAAGGCGCGCCGCCGTCGAGCTCACCGAGGCGGTCGCGGACGCGCGCGGCCACGGAGTCGCCGAGCTGGCCGCCGAGGTCAGGCGCCTGCGCTCAGAGCTACAGATGCTCAGCGAGCGGGTCGATGACGCGGACCGGCGCGCCGCTGCCGCAGAGGCGGCGAAGATCGCGGCGGAGGCAGAGGCTCGCAGCGCCGCTGCGCGGGCCGATGCGGCGACGGCAGAGGCTGCGACGGCCAAGCAGAGGGCGGAGGAGCGTGCGCGCGCCGCGCTCGTGGACGCGCGCGAGCGGCTGCGTGGGCGCGCCGAGGAGAAGCTTCGCGCAGCCGCCACCCGTCTCAAGGCGCAGGCCGACGAGCGGATCCAGCATGCCGACGAGCGCGTCCGCGCCGCCGAGGAGGAGCGCGCCTCGAGCGAGCGGACTGTGGCCGAGGCGAAGGAGCTTGTGGAGGCGGCCGCACGGGAGGCCGACGAGCGCGTGCGCGCGGCGCAGGAGGCGGCGAGGGGCGAGGCGGAGTCGAGGGCCAAGGTCGAGCGCGAGCTCACCTCGACGCGACGCAGGCTCGATCGCATCCTCGACCAGCTCGCCCGCGAGGCCTCCGAGCGCGCCCGCGAGGAGGCCGAGGCCCGTTTGAGGGAGGAGGCGGCGGCGCTCGAGCGCGAGGCCGAGGCGGCAGCTGAGCGCGCCCGCGTCGATGCCGAACGGCGCGCGCAGGAGCACATCGAGGCGCGGCTCCGTGAGGAGGAGGCGAAGCTGCGTCAGGAGGCGGAGGAGCGCGCTCGCGCCGATGCGGAGACCCGGATCAAGCAGATCGAGAATCGCCTTCGCCGCGAGGTCGAGAAGGAGACCCGCGCCGCCGTGGGGCAGGCCGAGCGCGAGGCCGCCCAACGGCAGGCCGAGCTTGCGGAGCGCCTGCGCCAGCGAGCCGACGACGAGATCGCGGCGGCGGCCGAGCGCGCCCGGCGCCAGGCCCTCGAGTCCGCGGACCGGTAGGGGCCGGGGGGCGTGAGCCCCCCGGCCCCGCAGCTAGCCGGTCGACTCCGGTGCCGCCATCGCCGCGCCCGGTGCCGGAGCCGGTCGGGCCTGCCCCGGGACGCCGTCCGGGAACCCGAGCGACGGGACGTCGGAGGGATACACCTCGTGGCCGTGGACCGCGAGGTCGCCCTCCTCCATGTCCTCCTCGGTCATCCGCAGCGGGACGAACAGCTTCACCAGCCGCAGGAGGACATACGTGCCGACCGCGCAGAACACGATCACCCACAGCGCCGTGAGCGCCTGCCACTTGAGGAGCTCGAAGCCGCCCCCCGAGACAAGCCCCGACGCCGAGGCACCGAACGCCGTGACCATCGCGGAGTTCGCGAAGACCCCGGTCAGAAGGCCGCCGGTCACTCCGGCGAAGCCGTGCGTGTACACCACGCCCAGCGTGTCGTCGACGCCCCGGAACGGCGCCATCCGGCTCAGGTAGTTGAGCGCCAGGTAGACGATCGAGGACGCGATGACGCCGATGGCGATCGCACCCCATCCGTTCACGAAGCCGGCCGCCGGCGTGATCGCCACGAGCCCGGTGATCATTCCGTTGACCGAGCCGATCAGGCTCGGCTTGCGGCCAGTGGCGTAGTCCCACGCGACCCAGACGAGGAACGCGACCGCCGTGCACAGGTTCGTGGTCAGGATGGCGGCCGACGCGTCGGCGTTCGCCAGGTACGGGTCGCCGCCGTTGAACCCGTTCCAGCCGAGCCACAGGAGACCAGCGCCGACGGCGACCATCGCGAGGTTGTTCGGCGCGTCGACCTCGCGGTCACGCTGAAGCCGAGGCCCGACCACCGCCGCCGCGACGAACCCGGAGACGCCGGCCGCGAGATGGATCACGTAACCGCCCGAGAAGTCGAGCGCGCCCTGCTGGGCGAAGTAGCCGCCGCCCCAGATGAGGAACGCGTTGACGGTGTAGATGAGGCTCGACCAGAGGATCACGAACGGGATCCACGCCTTGAAGTTGATCCGCCCGAGGACCGAACCGAGCATGAGGATCGGCGTGATCGCCGCGAACACGAACTGGAAGTACGCCAGCGTCGACTGCGGGAAGGCGAGCTTCCCGACGTCCCCGAGCAGCGGGATCGTCCCCTGGTGGAGCAGCGACGAGCTGTCCAGGATCGGCCCCGGCTTCCCGATGAAGTTGCCGAGGAACGAGCCGCCGTCGGATCCGAAGATGTGGATCGGCGCGCCGAACCCCATCTTGAACCCGTAGAGGACCCAGACGATCAGCACGAGCGCGAAGGCGATGAACGCCATCATCATCGAGTTGACCGACCACCTTTTCTGCATCACGCCGCCGTACAGGACGACGAGGCCGGGAATGCTCATGAGGCCCACGAGCGTGGCCGCCGTCATCTGCCAGGCGTTGTCTCCTGGGCTCAACCAATCCACTTTCGATGTTCCTTTCCGATCACGGGCACGCCGTCCGGACGCGCCCCTGGGCAGTTGGCCCAAGGTTGGCGGGGTGCGGGGCCGGCGAGTTCATCCACGCGTCCAAACCTCGAGGGGCCGGATTCGCCCGGCGGTCGAATCCACGCCTGAGGCCCGTCAACGCGGTCGGTCGGGCCGGTGCAATCCAGGTCGGACCCTCGCTATGGTCGCCGCACTGTGCCTCTCGAGGGACATTGGGACCGCGTCAACACGCCCGTGCGCGAGCTCGGCTCGCGCGAGCGACGCGTGGCGATCGCGGTCACGGCGCTGACGGCGCTGGCGACCCTCGCGCTCGTTCTGGCGACCGCCGGAAGCTCGCGGCCGGCTCCCGGGCCCGGCTGCATCAGGGCGAACGTCCCCATGGTCATGGGCGCCGAGGAGCTGAACCTCTGCGGGGCGCACGCCCAGCGGGCCTGCGCCGAGCACGCCGGCGATCCGAACCCGGTGGCGCGAACGATCGAAGCGGCGTGCCGCGAGGCGGGCGTTCTCACGGCCCGGGCCGTGCCACCGACAAAGACAGCAGAAGGAGAGTGAGCCGAATGGCGCCGAAGATCATCGTCTCGTACGACGACACCCACAACGACCGCGACGCGCTCGCGCTCGGCCGGCTGCTGGCCGTGGAGGGCGCGGACATCTCCCTCGCCTACGTCCGCCACGCCAGGTTCGGCCAGCGCGACCGCGAGGCGGAGGAGCAGCGCCAGGCGGAGGAGCTGCTGGCGAACGGCGCCGCCGAGATTGGGGCTCCCGACGTCGACCGCCACGTGGTGCTCCACGCCTCGACCGGCGAGGGCCTCGCCGAGCTGGCGGAGCGGGAGGGCGCCGGCGTCGTCGTGTTCGGGTCCGAGTACCGCACCGCTCCGGGCACCGTGGCGCCCGGAACCTCGGCGCAACGACTGCTGAGCGGCGGGAGGACGGCGGTCGCCATCGCGCCGGCCGGCCTTCGTTCCGACCCGGCGGTCCGGGTGGCGACGATCGGCGTCATGAGCGAGGGCGACGAGGCGGCTGACGAGACCGCCCGGTCGCTCGCGAAGGCCCTCGGCGCTCAGGTCGCGGATCCGAATACCGGCGAGGTCGGCCTCCTCGTCGTCGCTTCCCGCGCGGGAACGCCCGAGGGCCGCGTGGAGCTCACCGCGAGCGCCGAGTACGCGATCGAGACCGCTACGGCCCCGGTCCTCGCCGTCGCTCGCGGCGTCCCGGTGGAGTTCGGCGCGACCGTCGCGGCCTAAAGGCCCCGCTACGCGGCGGAGTTCACCCGAATTATTCGGGTGAACTCGCCCGCGTGGCGGCGCGCTCGTTCTCCGCCAGCGCGCGCAGGGCGTCCGCCGCCTCGAGCAACACCACGGCCGACGGCTCCCTCGCCGACTCGAGCAAGACCCTCGCCTCGGGCGTTTCGGCGAGGACCGTGACGCGCCTGGTCGGCGGTGCGGCCGCCAGCAGCCGCCTCGTCACGTCCTCTCCGCTTCGCTCTGCCGCGTTCCAGCCCTGGCCATGAGCCAGGTCGGGCGCCTCGAGCTCCTCCCCCTCGATGATCCGAAGATCGGACTCGCCCGGGTCCCACCGCCGGTCGCCGACCTCGAGCTCGCGCCCAGAAATCCACGGGTCGATGATCTCGGTTCGCAGCCTCTCCTCGCTGAGGTTGAACAACCAGGCGCGCCTGAACGACCGGCGGATCTGAACGTGAAATGACATCTACCGCGGAAGCGTCGGCTCGAGGATGCGGTAAGCCTTGATCCCGAGGCCGAGGCGCTCTCGGTCTTCGCCGAGCGCCGGGTCGAGAACGGTCAGCTCCCGCACGCGGGCGAGCCGGTGCGCCACCGTGTGGCGATGCGCGAAGACTGCCCGCGCCGTCGCGTTCATGTTGCAGTCGTTCGCGAGGTAGGACTCGAGGGTGCCGAGGAGGTCGGTGCGGTACTCGCGATCGTGCTCGACCAGGGGCTCGACGGTCTCGGCGTAGAAGCGGCGGACCTCGTCCGGGTCGGTCGCCATGGCTCGAAAGAGGAGGCGGTAGACGCCGTCGCCGAGGCCCGTGGCGAGGTGATCGGCGATGCGGTCGTCGACGGCGACCACCTCGAGCATCAGCTCCGCCTCAGCGACCGCGCGGCCGAGGTCGGCGGGGTTCGCGTAGAACGACGAGAACGCCGCTGGACCGTGGGCGCGTAGACGGGAGGCGAGGGCGCTCGCGGAGCCGCCTGTGCGCTCCGGCGCGTCGTCGCCGCCGCGCGCGGGCAGGATCGCGTAGATCCTGACCCGGGCCTCGGCCGGGTCGGCGCCGTTCTCGACCGCGAACGGGAGCGGTTCCGCGATCGCACCGGGATGTTCGCTCGTGATGAGCGCGGCGGCGTGCCGCGGCCGGGCCGAGTGGATCTCGGCGACGAGCGCCACCGCCCCGCGGCCGAGATCGCAGCCCAGGCGGGCGGCGCGACGAACGATGTCGGGCGCGACGGCGCTCCGGTCCCTGAGGTCCTCGAGCAGGGTGCCGCGGACCTCCCCGGCCACCTCGTCCCGCGCGGTCGTGACGGCGACCTCGGTGATCGCCGCGAGCGCGGCGGTGCGAAGGACCTCGGCGCGGTCGACCGCGAGCTCCGGCAGACCGTTGCGCTCCGCGCGCAGCGCGACGACGATGCCGATCGGCTCGCCGCCCGCGACCACGGGCTCCAGGGCCTCGACAGCACCCGGCTCCGCGGCGCCCTCGCCGCGGCCGAGGCCTGCGGCGTAGGCGGCGAGCTCGCCGAGGTCGAGGCCGGCGTCCGAGCTCGCGGACATGCCGCGGGCCGGGAGGAGGATCGCCACCGGCCGGCCGGCTTCGGCCGCGGCCAGCTCGGCGACCCCGGCCAAGCCCTCGCCGGCGAGGAGCGCTCCCAGCATCCTCGCGTGTAGGTCTTGCATCGCCTATGCCGGTCGGGGGTCAGTCCATCTAGAGCGTGGGGAGGTAGCGCTCGAGCTCCCAGCGGCTGACCTGGATCCGATACTCCTCCCACTCTTCACGCTTGAGGTCGACGTAGCGCGGGAAGATGTGCTCCCCCAGCGCCTTGCGGACCAGGTCCGACTCGGCGAGGACCTCGATCGCCTCTCCGAGCGTCTCCGGGAGCTGCTCGATGCCGCGCTCGATGCGCTCGTCGTGGCTCAGGTCGTAGAGGTTGCGCTCCATCGGCTCCGGCAGCTCGTAGCCCTTCTCGATCCCCTCGAGCCCGGCGTGCAGCATCGCCGCGAACGTGGTGTAGGGGTTGCAGGAGGGGTCCGGGCAGCGCAGCTCGCAGCGGGTCGCCTGCTCCTTGCCGGGGTGGTAGACCGGCACGCGGACCAGCGCGGAGCGGTTGCGCTGCGACCAGGCGACGTAGACCGGTGCCTCGTACCCCGGCACCAGCCGCTTGTAGCTGTTGACGTTCGGAGCGAAGAGCGCGGCGATCTCACGCGCGTGCTTCAGGAGGCCGGCGATGTACGACTTCGCGGTGGCCGAGAGGTGGTGGTCGCCGGTCTCGTCGTAGAACGCGTTCTTGCCGTCCTTGAACAGCGACTGGTGGGTATGCATCCCGGAGCCGTTCTCGCCGAAGAGCGGCTTCGGCATGAAGGTGGCGTAGACGCCGTGCTGGGCGGCCACCTCCTTGACGGCGATGCGGTAGGCCATGGCGTTGTCCGACATCCGCAACCCCTCGGCGTAGCGCATGTCGATCTCGTGCTGCGAGGGCCCGACCTCGTGGTGGGTGTACTCGACCGGGATGCCGAGCGTCTTGAGCGCGTTGACCGTGTCCCGGCGCAGATCGGAGCCGGCGTCGAGCGTCGTCAGGTCGAAGTATCCGCCCTTGTCGAGGATCACCGGCACGCCGTCGGGGCCGAGCTCGTCGGAGGCGAAGTAGAAGAACTCGAGCTCCGGCCCGATGTTGAAGGTGTCGAATCCAAGCTCCTCCGCTCGCGCCAGCGCCCGCCGCATGACGTACCGGGGGTCGCCCTCGTAGGGCTCGCCGCCCGGCTTCAGCACGTCGCAGAACACGCGGGCGACGTTGCCCTTATCGCCATTCGTCCTCCACGGGAGGACCGCGTACGTGTCGGGGTCGGGCATCGCGATCATGTCCGACTCCTCGATCCGGTTGAACCCGGTGATCGACGATCCGTCGAACCCCATTCCGTCCTCGAACGCCCCCTCGAGCTCCTCCCGGCCGACGGCGAAGCTCTTGAGCTGGCCGAGGACGTCTGTGAACCAGAAGCGGACGAACTCAACCCCGTCGGATTCGACCTGCTTCAGCAGGTCGCTGGGGCTCGTCTTGGGCTCGGGAATGGCGACTGACATCAGGAGTTGCTCCTTGCGTGGTTTGTGGGCATCGGCTTCGCCCGCGGGCGGAAGCCGCGACGGGCGAGCGGGAGGTGAGATCAGGTTGCGCCGACCAACCTACGGCCAGGCGCGCGGCGAGTCTTTATCCCGCTGTCGAGACTTCGGCGCCGGGGTTTGTACCAGCGGTAGGGAGGAGGAGGCCCGCGCCCTCGACAGCCTGGCCACCGGCCTCGACCGATAGCTCGCCCCCCTCTCTGGCCCCCTCGATCGACGCCGCGGGCCTGCCGAGCGCCTCCCAGCGCTCGCGAGCCTCGGCATGGAGGCGGTCGAGGGCATCGTCCGTGTGCAGCGGGTCGTGGTGGAAGAGGAGCAGGCGTCGCGCACCGACCTGGCTCGCGAAGCCGAGCGTGTCGCCGAGGGCCGAGTGGCCCCAGCCGACGTGCTCCGGGTACTCCTCGTCGCTGTACTGGCAGTCGTGGATGAGGAGGTCGGCGTCGCGAGCGAGGTCGAAGCCGGAGATCCACTCGGGCTCGAGCCCCGCGATGGGCGCCCCGAGGGCCGGCTCGTGGTCGGGGATGTAGCAGAGGGAGGTATCGCCGTCGGTGATCCGGTAGCCGAGCGTCGGCCCGCGATGGGTGACCGCCTCCGCGCGAATCGTCGCCCCGCCGATCTCCCATTCGCTCGCGGGGGTGTCCGAGAACTCGAGCTCGCACGGCAGCTCGCGCACCTCGACCGGAGAGAGGGGCGCCGAGATGTAGCGGGCGATGCGGGCTTCGAGCGAGGCCTCCGGCGAGGCCGGCCCCCAGATCGTGATCTCCGCGTCGCTGCGGAAGCAGGGTGGAAAGAACATCAGGCCTTGGATGTGGTCGAGGTGCAGGTGGGTGAGCAGGATGCTGATCGTCGGTCGCGAGGCCACGCCGACGCCGAGCGTCCGGATGCCCGTTCCCGCGTCGAGGATGAGCTGCTCGCCGCTCGCCAGCGTGACCTGCACGCAGGACGTGTTGCCGCCGTAGCGGTTCATCTCAGGCCCCGGAGCGGGAACCGATCCGCGCGCGCCCCACACCTTGACCTTCATCTCGCCTCCGCCTCGTCGCCGTTTCGCGGCCACCAGAGCACCATGGCCCCGCTCTCCTCCTCGTCCGGGCCGACGAGCGGAAAGGCACTGGCCTCGATCGTCCGCTCGTCGCCGTTGGCTGACCGGATGCAGAACTCGCCGTGACCCGGGCGGCCCTCCCGCAGGACGGTCGTCAGCGGCAGCTCCTCCACCGGGAGCGGATCACGCTGGTCGCTCAGAGGGCCGAAGGCCCCGGTCCACTCCTCCGCGCTCATCTGCCCGGCCTCCTCGAACGAGCGCCCCAGCAGTGCGCCGGCGGCCTCGTTGTAGAACAGAAGGCGCGCGTCGCTGTCGACGAGGAACGCCGGGGTCGAGATGCTCGTCAGCAGATTGCGGGCGAGGATGAGCTCGAGCGGCTTTTGAGGCCCGTTGTCGGTCACTCCCGTGAGGATTCTTCCACCCCGAGCACGTCCGCGTGCGATTTGCCGCGAGCGCGACGCTAAGCGACCGGGGCGACGAACGTACGGTTCCCGGCGCGGACGGCGATCGATTGCGCCTGCGAGGGGCGGAGTGAGGTGCTGAGCGCGGCGCCGTCGCTCCCACCCTCGTAGCGATACCGGAAGGAGCCGGCGGCAACGCGCGTGCCGTCGGCCCTCCGAAGCCAGACCTCGCAGCGCGTCCCGGGGGTGATGCCGCGCACCTCGAGGCTGATCTCGCTGCCCCAGGGTCGCGGTGCGAGCGAGGCGCCGATCTCCACCCCGCGGGGCGTCGAGGTGAACGCGACCCGATGCGGCGCTGCTACCGGCTGCGAGCTCGACCCGCCCGCGCCCAGCGCGACGACCACGGCCGCCGCCACAACGCACGCGGCCGCGGCGGCCGCGCCTCCGAGCCGGATCCGCCGGCGCCTGCGGGTGCGGCTCTCGGCGCGGATGCCGCGCGCGACCCGGACGGCGAGCGAACGCGGGGGCGTCGCGCTCGAGCCGAGCTGCGCGGGATCCGCGAGCGGCAGTGCCTCCGCCACCGGGACCAGCAGCTCGAGCTCGGCGCGGCACTCGGCGCAGCCGTCGAGATGGGCCTCGACGGCTGCGTGCTCGTCGGCATCCAGATGTTCGAGGACGAAGGAGCCGAGCTCCTCGCGCCACTGCCTGCAGTCGTCAGCCCTCATATCCCAGCTCCTCGAGCGCGTTGCGGAGCGCTCGCAGCCCGTAGTAGACGCGGCTCTTGATGGTCCCCTCCGGGACACCGAGATCGCCGGCCACCTCGGCGTAGGGCCGGCCCTTGAAGTACGTCTCGACGATCACCTGGCGGTGCGACGTGCCGATCCGTCGCAGCGCCTCCTCGACCTGCCAGGCGAGGAGCGCGCGCTCGAGTGGCTCGTCGACTCCCTCGGGGGCCTCGTCGAGCACCTCCGGGCGCGCGGAGCGCGCGCGCCCAAGGTCGATCACGACGTTGCGGAGGATCGCGAACAGCCACGTGCGAAGCGATCCGAGCTCGGGGTCGAATCGCTCGCCGGCGCGCCAGGCGCGAATGAACGTCTCCTGCACCGCCTCCTCGGCGAGGCCGCTGTCGCGCAGCGAGCGCAGGGCGAAACCGTAGAGCTCGCCCCCGTGAGCGGCGTAGGCCTCGCGGACGCGGGCCTCGCCGATCAGCGGCGCGGCGCCCATCCGTGAACGCTCTCAGGTTCGCCCATCGAGGGAGATACTGGCACGACCCCAGCCAGGTTCAAGCGAGTCACGGGCACCGCCGATACGTGAGGCGTGCGCGCCTCCCGCGAATCCAAGGCCCGGACCGCCGCGCTCGCCATCGCGCGGGCGCGCGTCGCCGAGCTCGAGGAGCGGCTCGCGGACGTATCGAGCCGGGACGGCGTCGTTCCCGGCCTACTCTCCCTGGCGGCTTTCCGGGGCGAGCTGGAGGTCGACGTCCAGCGCGCCCACCGGCACGGCCGAGCGCTCTCGGTTGCGCTGATCGACGTCGACCGCTTCCGCCACCTGAACCTCGAGCATGGGTACGTGGTCGGCGACGCGGTGCTCGCCGCCGTGGGCGCCGCCATCGCCCGCAGCGTCCGCGGGTCGGACCTGGCATGCCGGACCGGAGGCGACGAGTTCGCCGTCCTCTTCACGGAGACCGGCTCGAGCGCCGCCGCGCGAGCGATGGAGCGGGTCATCCTCGAGCTGCGACACATCGACGCCGAGCAGGTCAGCGAGGTCAGCGCCTCGGCCGGGGTCGCCGAGCTCCTTGACTCGGAAGGACCTGAGGCGCTGCTCGCCCGCGCCCGCGACGGCCTCGAGATGGCCCGCTCAGACGGCGGCGGGCGCGTGTTCGCCGCGGGCGCGGATGGGACGGCCCAAAGCCGCCCCGTGGATTCGAGCGTTACCTAGTCGACCAGCTTGCCGATCTTGAAGATCTTCGTCCCGCAATCGGGGCACGTGCCCTTGATCGCCGGACGACCGTTCTTCATCGTCACCTGCTCCGGGTTCTGGATCTCGACCTTCTTGCGTTCCTTCACGCAGTAACCGGTCGCCATAGGTGCTCCTTTCGAGCTCTCTCTCGTTCCCTGGTCAGACGACGCCTGACCACGCGGCCGAACGTAGAGCACCGGGCGGACGCTGTCCAGGCATAAGAGTGCGGATTGATACAAAGCCCGGGCGCGGATCGCCCACGTTGCGGGCTCCTACGCGGGACGAACCTCGGCGACGTCGCCGTCGAACGGCAACCCCGCCTCGACCCAGGCGTGAAGCCCTCCCTCGATGTGGTAGGCGTCCCAGCCCGCATGCCTGAACGCCTCGGCCGCCATGCCGGAGCGGTTTCCGGCCCGGCAGACGAAGAGGACCGGGCGGTCGCGGCCGAGCTCCTCGGCGCGCGCGGTCAGCTCGTTGACCTCGATGTGACGCGAGTTGTCGAGGTGGCCGGCCTCCCACTCGTAGTCGCGCCTCACGTCCACGACCTCGGCCTCGCCGCCGTCGACGAGCTCGGCGGCCCTCGCGGGCGGCAGGTGGATGCTGACCGCGGCTTCCTCGCTCACCTCACCCAGCTTATCCGTACCATTGCGCCCTCTCGCCCGCGACCCGAAGGAGCCCAGCCACATGCCCGAAGCCGTGATCGTCGATGCCGTCCGCAGCCCGATCGGGCGCGCGTTCAAGGGATCGCTCGCCCAGGTTCGACCGGACGAGACGGCCGCCTACGTGGTCGACCAGCTCCTCGAGCGGAACCCGGACGTCGACCCGGCGCTCGTCGAGGACGTCTTCTGCGGCTGCGGCATGCCGCAGGGCCTTCAGGCCTTCAACATCGGCCGGATCATCGTCCTGCTCTCCGAGAAGCTCGGCGAGGAGACCAACGGCGTCACGATCTCCCGTTACTGCGCTTCCAGCCTCGACGCCATCCGCCACGCCGCGAACGCCGTGAAGGCCGGAGAGGGCGACGCCTACATCGCCGCCGGGGTCGAATGGGTGAGCCGCTACAACGAGCGCACCGAGCCGGCCGGCGCCGCCGACCAGAACACCAAGCTCCAGGGCAGCGACGGCACGCCCAACGCCTACATCGAGATGGGGCTCACGGCGGTCAACGTCGCGAACCGCTACGAGGTGAGCCGCGCCGACATGGACAAGTACGCGCAGCGCTCCCAGGAGCTCGCGGTTGGCTCGCAGGAGTCCGGCTTCTTCGACCGCGAGATCGTCCCGGTCGCCGACCACGAGGGCAACGAGGTCGCGAAGGACGACGGCCCGCGCGCGAGCTCGACTCTGGAGAAGCTTTCGGAGCTGCCCGAGGCCTTCGGCGGCGGCGGCGTGACGGCGGGCAACTCCTGCCCGCTGAACGACGGCGCGGCCGCTGTCCTCGTCATGTCCGACACCAAGGCGAAGGAGCTCGGGCTCACCCCGCGGGCCAGGCTCGTCACGGCTGCCACCATCGGCAACGAGCCCGAGTACATGGGCGTGGCGCCGATCGGCGCCATCAAGAAGGTCCTCGACCGCGCCGGGATGACGATGGATGACATCGGGACCGTCGAGCTCAACGAGGCGTTCGCCGCTCAGGTGATCCCGATCATGGCCGAGTGCGACATCCCGCTCGACAAGCTCAACACTCACGGTGGCGCGATCGCCCTCGGGCACCCGTTCGGGATGACCGGCGCGAGGATCATGACCACGCTCCTGAACGTCATGGAGACCGACGACCACGACGTCGGCCTCGAGACGATGTGCGTCGCCGGGGGGCAGGGCGAGGCGATGGTCGTCGAGCGCCTGGGCTAGGCGCTAGAGCGAGCCGTCTACGGTCACGCTCAGCGTGCCGCCGGCTTCCTCGACGGCGCTCACGGACGGCAGCTCGCGGATCGCACGCACGAGGGACTCGCTTTCGCGGCCTCCCACCGACGCGCGGACCCTGCCCCCGGTGAACCGGCTCACGTAGACGCTCGCCACCTCGTTGCGGGTCGCGAGCTCCGACTCGAACGCCAGCACGTCGGCGAAGGTCGGGAACGGCCCTGCGTCGAGTTCCAGGCGGACGAGTGAGGCGTCGGCAGGGCGAGGTCGCGGGGGCTCGGCCGACCGGCGCTCCTGGACCAAGGGCGGGGGCGCGGGGGCCGGTGCGCTCCGGGCCTCGCGGGCGTCCTCCGCGAGCCGCTCGAGCGTCTCCCTCGACTCGCCGAGGACGCGCGACAGGTCTTCCCGCAGGCGGTCGCGCACGCCGTGGAGGCGTTCGACCTCGGCGGTCGCATGCGCGATGAGCTCACGAAGCTCGCTCCACATCCGCTCGCGCTCGGCTTCGGCTTCCGCGATCAGCGCGCCGGCTTGGTCCCGCGCCTCGCGCTCGATCGCCGCCGCGCGCTCGTGCGCCGCGTCCTCGATCTCCATGACGAGGCGGTGGACGCTCTCGATCGTTCGGACCGCCTGCTCGGAGACAGAGCGGGCGGGCTGGGAGGAGCGCGCGGCAAGCGCCTCCGCGTTCGTGTCGAACTCGCGCTCGGCGCTCATCAGGCGGCGGAGCGCCGTCTCGACCTCCTTTGTCCTGCCCGGTGGCTCGCCGCTTCCCATGGGCTCAATCCAGCTTAGGCCCTTGCAGCGAGGCAGTCGGCGACTCGCTCCGTCGCGGTACGAAGCCTGCGGACGTACGCGTCCCGTGCGAGCGCACGTTGCTGCCGTCAGCGCCCGACGATCTCCACCTCGATCTCGCTCGGATCGCGGGCGACGATTGATCCCCCGGCCCCGGCCTCGACGCCGAGCCGCGGCCCGGCCTCCTCGACGGCGCGGCTCGAGGTCACGACCTGAAAGCGCTCGAGGCCGATCGCGCCCCGCGCCGGCGGGGGCGCGCCGGGGCCGTTCCACGTGTTGAGCCCCACGTGATGGTGGTAGCCGCCTGCGGATATGAAGAGCGCGCCCGGGTAGGTGCGGACGGTGACGTCGAACCCGACGCCGTCGCACCAGAAGCGCTCCGATTCCGGGATGTCGGCGACGTTCAGGTGCACATGGCCGATCCTCGTTGCGGCGTCAACCCGATCGGCCGCTTCGCCCGGAAGCTCCGACATCACGCCGTCGAGGTCGAGCGGCAACGTGGCCATGCGGATCGTCTCGCCGTCCCGTGGCCATTCCTCCGGCGGACGGTCCCGGTAGATCTCGATGCCGATGCCGTCCGGATCGTCGAGGTAGAGCGCCTCGCTCACGAGGTGGTCCGACGCGCCGGTAAGCCGCCATCCGGCGTCGACCAGGCGCTGCAGCGATCGGGCGAGCTCGGGGCGGGAGGGCACGAGGATCGCGAAATGGAAGAGCCCGGTGGTCCGCGGCGGCCGCGGCGGCGCCTCGGGCTCGCCCCGCAGGACGACCAGTGGCTCGTCGCCCGCTCCCAGCAACACCTCGGCGTCGGGCTCGCGACCTGTCATCTCGAACCCGATCGCCCGCTCGTAGAAGGCGACCGAGCGGTCGAGGTCGCGAACGACGAGGTCCACCGCTCCGATGCGGGTCTCGTCGGGCAGCGACGGCACTCGTCAGTCCTGGAACAGCGCGTACCCGTACTCGCCGCGCTTGTAGGCGAGCTTGGCGATCGCTCGCATCCGCTCATCGTCGTTGCGCTCGATCTGGCGGAAGCGGGCGCCGACGCGGTGCGCGGCGCGCGTGCAGAAGGTGTCGGCGATGAAGCGCTCCTGGCCCGACGGCTCGACACCTTGGTCGTCGAAGATCGAGCTGACCCGCGAGATCACCGCGATCTGGGCGTAGATGTCGGCCAGGGAGTCGGCGATCCGCTTCTGGTGCAGCTGCTGAGTCAGGATGCCCTTGCGGTGCTCCCGCAATAGAGCCTCGGAGATCGATGCCAGCTCCTTCACCTGGTCGGCGACGGCGTCGGCGTGGCCGGACAGCTCGTCGTGCGCCATCGTGATCCGGTCCGGCCGCACGCGGCGCTTGACGCGCCCGCCCACGTAGTCGGCGAGAACACCGATCGTGCCGATCGGATCGGTGAGCTCGAGCTCACCGAGGCCGGAGAGGCGGTCACCCACGGGTTTCAGCCCGGTCAGCGCGATGAAGGCCCGAAGGACGTCGTTGGCCCCCTCGAAGATCGGGAAGATCCGGATGTCGCGCACCACCTTCTCGTAGGGCTGGTCGCGCATGTAGCCGGCGCCGCCCGCGAGCTGCATCGCGCGGTTGGCCGCGTACCAGAGGAACTCGGTGCCGGACACCTTGCACATCGCCGACTCGAGGGAGTAGTCCTCGACGCCCGAGTCGACGAGGCCGCAGGTCAGATAGGCCATCGACTCGAGCCCGAAGAGGTACGAGACCATCCAGCCGATCTTCTCCTCGACGAGCTCGAAGTCCGCGAGCGGCTGGCCGAACTGGCGACGCTCGTTGACGTGGTCGATCGCGAGGTCGAGGAGCTTCTTGGCGCCCCCCACCGAGCCGGTGCCGAGGCCGATGCGCCCATTGTTCAGCACCTCCATCGCGATGTGGAACCCCTCGCCAGGCTCTCCGATGACGTTCTCCGGCGGGATCCGAACGTCGTTGAAGTACAGGCGGCGCAGGTCGTTTGCGCGCAGGCCCATCGTGTCGAAGCGCTCACCGACCTCGAACCCTTTCATCCCCTTCTCGAGGATCAGCGCGATGTGTCGGTCCTTCCCGTCGACCTCGCACCGGGCGAAGGTCGTGAACACCGAGCCCTTCGAGCCGTTGCCGATGTAGCGCTTCTCGCCGTTCAGCACCCACGAGCCATCCGGCTGTTTGACGGCGCGCGATTCGATGTTGTAGGCGTCCGAGCCGGCGTTCGGCTCGGTCAGGGCGTAGCCGGCCAGCTTCCGACCCGAGGCCAGATCCGGCAGGAACCGCTCCTTCTGCGCGTCGCTGCCGAACATGACGATCGCCTTGAAGCCGATCGACTGGTGGACGCCGAGGATGATCGAGAGCGTCGTGTCGATCTGAGCGAAGGTTTCGAACACTCGGGCGTAGCCGGTCTGCGAGAGGCCCTGCCCGCCGTACTCCTCGGGGACGTAGAGGCCGCAGAGCCCCGCCTCGCCGAGCTGGCGGATCACCTTGTCGCCGATCCAGCGCTCCTCCTCGATCTTGCGGTGGTCGAGGCCGCCGGCGATGTCGTGCGCCGCCTTGATGAGGCCGCGGATGCGGTCCTGCTCGTCCTCCTTCGGCTGCGGCCACGGGAAGACCATCTCGTCGGGGATGTCGCCGAGAAAGAGCGATTTGGCGAACGACGAGGCGTCCTCGGCTCTGCCCGCCTCGGGCTTCTCCGCTGTGACCGCCTCCATCCGGCCGCGAGCCTATCGCCGGGCCGGTGGGACGTCGCCGGTGACGATCGCGATCGGGAACTCGAACCGGACCTCTCCGGCGTCGCGGCGCTCGCCGACCCCGAGGGAGTGACCCTCGTCGATCGCCCGGTCGTAGTGGGCGCGGACCTCGTCGTCATCGGGCGCGTCCGACCGGGCGAGGAGGGCGTGGAGCTCCATCGGCAGCATGTACGAGCCGAACTGGGATGCGTCGAGGCCCGCCCCGCGCATGAGCTCGAGCAGCTCGTCGAGCGGCATCGAGCGCGCGTGCGAGGGATCGCGCGCCCGCTCGACCGCGTTGAAGCGGGCCGCCGCATCCTCATCGTCGCCGACCACCATGTCCGCCACGACGACGCGGCCGCCAGGGCCAGAGACCCGCGCCATCTCCTGAACGACCGTTGCGGGATCGGCCATGTGATGGAGCGCATAGCGGCAGACGACGCGCGAGAACGAGCCATCGTCGTAGGGCAGGGCGCTCACGTCGCCGACGTCGAAGCTGGCGTTCGCGAGCCCTGCTGAGGCGCAGCGCTCGCGGGCCAGCTCGATCATCCGGGGGGTCAGATCGATGCCGACGACGCGACTGGAGAGGCGTGCGAAGGCGGCCGCGACGATGCCCGGCCCGCAGGCGACGTCGAGGACGGAATCGCGGGGCTCGGCGTCCGCGGCGTCGAGGAGCATGCGCATCGCCGCCTCGTCGTTCATGGATTCCGCCGACGAGAAGCCGGCGGCCTGGCTCGTGAACTGCTCGATGGTGGTCGCGCGGTGGTCCGTCCCATGACCATAGCCGCCCCAACCGCGACAATCTCCCTGCCGTGGAGTGGTGGGACGAAGACGAGCGCCGCACCGATCGGATAGCCGACCGCCGAAGGGCCCAGCGCGAGGTCGTCTACCGCCGGCGCCGGCTCGCGGCCGTCTCGCTGTTCCTCATCGTCCTTGTCGGCTTCGTCCTGATCGTCGCGGGCGACATCGGCGGGGGCGGCAAGTTCTCGGGGCTTCCCTCGGCTTCGTCGGAGGCGAAGCCCACCCACTTCACGATCGAGGCGAGCGGCGGCATCCTCATCCACTCTCCGCTGTGGGCGCGCGCCCAGGAGCTGGCCGGAGGCACGGGCTACGACTTCGCCCCGCTCTTCGCCGAGCTCAAGCCATACCTCCAGAAGGCCGACCTCGCCCTCTGCCACCTCGAGACCCCGATGACCTCGGCGGCCCCCACCAGCTACCCGATCTTCAACACCCCGCCCGAGCTCGCGATGGGCGTCAAGCAGAGCGGCTTCGACGCCTGCTCGATCGCGGGCAACCATTGGGTCGATCAGGGCCAGGAGGGGATCGACCAGTCGGTCAAGACGCTCGACAAGGCCGGCGTGATCCACGACGGGGCCAACCCGTCGGCGGCGTACCAGCGAAAGCCGGTGATCATCAACGTCAAGGGCGTGAAGGTGGGATTCGTCGCCTTCACGACCGACACGAACGGCATCCCGCTGCCTCATCCGTGGTCGCTGAACATGGCGAAGCTGCCGCTGATCAAGGACCTGGTCAAGCGGGACCTCAAGGCTGGCGCCGACGCGGTGGTCATCAACCTCCACTTCGCGAGCGAGATCCTGCCCCAGTACCAGACGGAGCTGACGCCGGCTGAGAAGAGGCTGGGCGAGCAGGTGGCGGCGATACCGGGCGTGGCGGCCGTCGTCGGTCAGGGGCCGCACAACATCCAGAAGATCCTTTGGTCCGGGGCCGTCCCGGTCGTCTATTCCGACGGCAACCTGGTCTCGAACCAGAGCCCGGCGGCGGGCCTTCCCGCCAACACCCAGGACGGAATGCTCGTCTTCATCGACTTCACCTCGCGCGACGGGATGGTGAAGGCCAAGAAGGTGAGCTACGTGCCGACCTGGGTCAGCATCCCCGACTACACCGTGCTGCCCGTGGGCACGGCCTTGAAGAAGGGCCAGGGGGATGCGACGCAGCTTCGCGAGTCTTACGACCGGACGGTCGCTCTGGCGGGGCGGGGGCCGAAGGTGGAGCCGATACCGAAGCGGCTTCCCTGAGAAACCGTCGAACGCCCCTCGCTGGGGGCCATGGGCGGCCTCGAGGGACGCTCACGGTGGGGACCACCGCCTAGGCGATTTCGAGCTCCGACTCCGCCCGGTCCACGATCAGCCTCGCCAGCGCGAGCGACGACGTCGCCGCCGGCGAGGGGGCGTTTCGCACGTGGAGGGCGCGCTCGGTCCGCGACACCGAGAAGTCGTCAACAAGTCGGCCGTCCCGGGCCAGCGCCTGAGCGCGGATTCCCGCCGGCCCCGGCACCACGTCGGCCGCGCGCAGCTCCGGGACGAACCGCTGCAGCTCGCTGACGAAGGCCCTGCGGCTCGCCGCCGCTCGGAGCTCGGTGAGCCCGTAGCGCCACTGCCTCGCGATCAGGCGCCACGTCCCCGGCCAGCCGAGCGTCTGCGCGAGGTCGCGGCCGCGCAGCCGGCGGAGTCGGTAGGCGTCGCGGGCGCCGACCATGAGCGCCGACGGGCCCAGGAGGACCTCGCCGTCGATCGTGTGGGTCAGGTGCATGCCGAGGAACGGAAGGTCTGGGTCGGGGACCGGGTAGATGTTCGAGCGCACGAGCTCGCGCCGCCCGGGACGGAGCTTCATGTAGGCGCCGCGGAAGGGGACGATCCGCGGCTCTGGGTCCGCTCCCGCTGCGACGGCGAGCCGGTCCGACCAGGCCCCCGCGCAGGCGATCACGCCGTGGGCGCTCGTCGTCCCGCGGCCGTGCTCCAGGTAGATGCGGCTCTCGTTGCTTCGAAGCGTCGAGACCCCGCAGCCCAGCACCACAGTGCCCCCCGCATTCGCGACCTCGTCGGCGTACGCGGCCGCGACCCGCCCGAAGTCCACCGCCCCTGTTGCCGGCGAGTGAAGGGCTGCGATCCCCGCGGCGTGCGGCTCGAGCTCGCGGAGCTCCAGCGGGCCGATCCGAGTGAGCCCGGGGACCTCGTTCGCCCGGCCTCGCTGCTCCAGCTCGTCGAGCCGGGGCAGCTCCTCCTCGGCGGTCGCCACGATCACCTTGCCGATTCGCTCCGCCGGGATCCCCCGCTCCTCGCAGTAGTCGTAGAGCTCGCGCGCGCCCTCGACGCAGAGCCGTGCCTTCAGCGACCCCGGCTGGTAGTAGATGCCGGCGTGGATCACCCCAGACGAGCGGGTCGTCTGGTGGGCACCGATCCTGGGCTCGCGCTCCAACACGGCCACGGCGATCCCGTCGTGGCGCTGCGAAAGCTCACGGGCCACCGCGAGCCCGACGATCCCGGCGCCGACGACGACCACGTCGCATTCGCGGGGGGCGGAGTCGGCGGCCATCAAGCGATCGTAGGCTGTGACTATGGCGTTGCCGCTGAAGCCTCCGGTCAAGCCCCAGCTCGCGCTGTCGCGCAAGGAGCTGCCGACCGGCGAGGGCTGGGCGTACGAGCCCAAGTACGACGGCTTTCGCGCAATCGCGTTCGTCGACGGCCACGACCTCTTCCTGCAGTCGCGCAACGGAAGGCCGCTCGCCCGCTACTTCCCCGAGCTTCGCTTGCCGGAGGGCTCCTACGTGATCGACGGGGAGCTCGTGATCCTCGGCGAGGACGGCGTCGAGGTCTTCGACGCGCTCCAGAACCGGATCCACCCAGCCGAGTCGCGGATCAACATGCTGGCCGAGGAGACGCCGGTGATTTTCCGGGCATTCGACCTGCTCGCCGTCGGCAGGCGCAAGGCGCTCAAGGACCCGTTCGAGGGCAGGCGCGAAGCGCTCGAGCAGCTCGTGGCGGAAGCCGCTGATCCCGGCTCGGTGGAGGTGACCCCGCTCGTGAGTGACGTCGCCGAGGCCGAGCCATGGCTGCAGTCCGGAGAGGGCGTCATCGCCAAGGAGTGCGCGGCACCCTACCGGCCCGGCGAGCGCAAGGGCATGGTGAAGATCAAGCGCCTGCGGACGGCCGATTGCGTCGTCGTGGGGTGGCGGCCGGGCAAGGAGGAGGGCACCGTCGGGTCCCTGATCCTGGGCCTCTACAAAGGAAAGGACCTGCGCGTGGTCGGCCACACCTCGGGCCTGTCGGCCAAGCGCAAGCGGGAGCTCGTCGCGGAGCTCGAGCCCTACGCCAGCGGGGAGCGTGGCTCGGCGGATCCCAGCCGGTGGGCGGCCGACCGTGACCTCGAGTGGGTCGCGCTGCGCCCCGAGCTCGTGGTGGAGGTGAGCTTCGACCATGTGAGCGCCGGCCGCATCCGCCATGGTGCGAAGATCATCCGGTGGCGCGACGACAAGGATCCCGCCGAGTGCAAGTTCGATCAACTGGACGGCTGAGGAAATGACGAGGGAGACGACCGAATGACCGATTTCTGGAACCGGCTCGACGAGGTTCGCGCCGCGAACGACGTCCTGGAACACCCCTTTTACGTTCGCTGGACCAAGGGTGAGCTCAGCCGCGTCGAGCTGACGACCTACGCCGGCGAGTACCGCCACGCCGTCGTCGCGATCGCCGTCGCCGCCGAGCGCGCGGCGGACGCCGCCGACGGCCCGGAGGCCGCCGAGCTCCGCCGCCACGCCGCCGAGGAGAGCGCGCACGTGGAGCTCTGGGATCGCTTTGCGGCCGCGGTCGACGCCGACGTCGACTGCGAGCCTGCCCCCCAGACGGCCGAGTGCGCCGACACGTGGGCCGGCGGCGAGGACCTGCTCGACCATCTCGTCGCCCTCTACGCGATCGAGGCGGCGCAGCCGGTGATCTCCGAGCGCAAGCGCGACGGCCTCGTCCGCTTCTACGGCGTCGAGGCCGGGGAGGCGACCTCCTACTTCGACGTTCACGCCGAGCTCGACAACCGGCACGCCGCCGAGGGCCGCGAGCTCCTCGACGTGCGCCTGGAGGGTGCCGATCATGACGCGCTGATCGAGCGGGCTCGCGACGCCCTCGTCGCCAATTGGCGGCTGCTCGACGGCGTCGAGCGGCTCAGCGCTTCTGGCTGACGCTGAATAACCTTGCGGGCGCCTTCGGCGCCCTTACAAGCTGCTTTCGGAGCTAAAGCTCCTCACTGGAATCCCTTGCCCTGCTGGGCTGGACGCGCTTCGGCTCGCCCGGCATCTTCGGATAGTCCGGTGGGTACGGCATGTCACCGTCGCCCCCGGCCTCGTCCCGACCGTACATCTCGAGCAGCGGCTCCAGCGAGTGAGGGGTGTCGTCGATGCCTGCGAACCGGTCGCCCACGTCGGCGAACCGGCCCGGCATCGACTGGACGTTGAGCTCGTCGGGCTCGACTTCGCCCAGCTCGTCCCAATCGAGCGGCGCGGAGACCGGCGCCCCCGGCCTCGGCCGAACGCTGTACGGCGAGGCGATCGTGCGATCGCGAGCGTTCTGGTTGTAGTCGACGAACACGCGCTCGCCGCGCTCCTCCTTCCACCACTTCGTCGTCACCCGGCCGGGCATCTGCCGCTCGAGCTCCCGGCCGAATGCGATCGCCGCGTGCCTGACGTCGGTGAACGTCCACCGCGGCTCGATTCGCACGTAGATGTGAATGCCGCGGCCGCCGGATGTCTTCGGATACCCGGTCAGACCGAGCCCCTCCAATAGGGATCTGGCCTCGCCGGCGACCCGGACAGCGGCGGCGAAGTCGGTGCCCGGCTGGGGGTCAAGGTCGATCCGCAGCTCATCGGGATGATCGACGTCGGCCCGCCGCACCGGCCATGGATGAAAGGTGAGCGTGCCCATATGCGCGCACCAGGCGACGACCGCAAGCTCGGTGGGGCAAACCTCGTCGGCATGGCGCCCGGAGGGAAACTCGATCCGAGCGGTCTCAACATATGGAGGCGCCCCTTTCGGTATGCGCTTCTGGTAGAAGGCATCGCCCTTGTGGCCCTCACGGGTCGAAATGGTCATGCCTTCGTGCACCCCCTTCGGCCACCTCTCGAGGGTCGTCGGTCGCTCGCGGAGGGCCCGCATGATCCCGTCGCCGACGGCCACGTAGTACTCCGCGATCCCTAGCTTCGTGACCGCGGCGGTGCGCTCGGACGCGGGGAAGATGATCCGGTCGGGGCTCGAGATGCGCACCTCCCTCCCGGCCACCTCGAGGATCGTGTCTTGCTTGGCCACGATTGCCATGTTGCCAAGCGAGCGACGGTTGATGCCGAATCCGCGGTGCGGGGATTTGGAATCAATCGTCTAGCCTCCGGGCCGTGGCCGGCCTCAGCACGATGACCTACGAGGCCGAGGGCCGGGTCGCGCGCTTAACCCTCGACCGGCCCGAGCGCGGGAACGGCATCACGATGCAGACGGCGCCCGAGCTCATCGCATGCGTAGAGCGCGCCAACCTCGACCCCGAGGTGCACGTCATCGCCCTCGCGGGCAACGGCAAGGGCTTCTGCGGCGGCTACGACCTGGTCGCTTCCGCGGAACAAATGCCGGCCGCCTCCTCGGCTTCACGTCCGGGGGCGGCCGGGTCAGCCGAGGGACGATCCCCTCTTGACCCGGCCGTCCTTGCCGCCAACCACGACCCTGGCCGGGCCTGGGACCCGGTCACCGACTTCCAGATGATGTGGCGGAACGTGCGTGGCTTCATGAGCCTCTTCCACTCCGAGAAGCCGGTGCTCTGCAAGGTCCACGGCTTCTGCGTCGCCGGCGGCACCGACATGGCGCTTTGCTCGGACCTGCTGGTGATCGAGGACGCCGCTCCGATCGGCTATCCGCCGGCTCGGGTCTGGGGGGTGCCCACGACGGCGCTGTGGGCGGCGCGCATCGGGCCCATGCGCGCCAAGCGCCTGTTGCTCACGGGCGACACGCTCACCGGCGCCGAGGCCGCCGAGTGGGGTCTCGCCACGGACGCTGCCCCCGCGGCGGCGCTCGACGAGCGCTTCGAGGCACTCGTCGAGCGCGTCGCCCGCCTCCCGATCAACCAGCTGGTCATGCACAAGCTGCTCGTGAACCAGGCGCTCTACGCGCAGGGCCTGCAGGCGACGCAGGTGCTCGGCACGTTCTTCGACGGCATCGCGCGCCACACGCCGGAGGGACACGAGTTCGCGCGGCGTGCGGCCGAGGGGGGCTGGCGCGAGGCGGTGCGGGAGCGCGACGAGCCCTTCGGCGACTGACGGGCAGAACGCCGGCCGCGTACGATCGCCCGAACCGATGAGAGGTGGCCGAGATGGTTGATGCCGGCGAGTTCAGGAGCGCGCAGCGCGAGCAGTGGAACGTTGCGGCCGACGGTTGGATCAAGTGGTCGGAGCCGGTCGAGCGAGCCGTCCATGTCGTCAGCGAGCGCCTGGTCCAGATGGCCGGCGTGGAGCCCGGCTCCCGAGTCCTCGACGTCGCCTGCGGCTACGGCGAGCCGGCCCTGACCGCTGCGAAGGCGGCCGGACCGGACGGCACCGTGATCGCGACGGACATCTCGGCGCAGATGATCGCGCACGCCCGCGAGCGGGCGGCTGAGGCCCGCGTCGAGAACCTCGAGTTCGAGGAGGCCCCCGCGGAGTCCCTCGATTTCCCGCACGAGAGCTTCGACGCGGCGGTCTCACGCTGGGGGATCATCTTCGAGCCCGATGGGGAGGGCGTCGCTGCCAAGGTGCACGGCTTTCTGAAGCCGGACTGCCGCTTCGCGATCAGCTCCTGGGGCGAGCCGGACCAGGTCCCGTTTCTCGCGATCCCGATGCGGACCGTGATGCAGCGGCTCGACGTCCCCCCGCCGCCGCCCGGGACGCCGGGGCCGCTGTCGCGCCCGACCCCCGACGCCCTCGGGGCGCTCCTCGAGGGCGGCGGGTTCTCGGACGTCGAGGTCGACGATCTGACCGTCACGTTCGAGTGGGAGTCGGCCGAGGGCTTCACGACCTACGTCCGGGAGATCGCGCCGCCGATCAGAGCCCTGATGGCCGGTCACCCACCGGAGGTTCAGGAGGAGACGTGGGCGGCGATCACCGAGGCCGCCCGGGAGGCGGCGGGCGGAGAAGGGCCGGTTCGCTTCACGAACCTCGTCCTCCTCGCCGCTGGGCGGGCCTGAGTAGTGTCCGCCGCCTCATGGCGGCGGAGTCACTGAACCCCGAGTACACGCTCGACGTCCTCAAGGAGCGCCTGGCGGCGGCGGGCAAGACGTTCCCCACGGATCTTGGCATCGAACCGCTTGAGTTCGGCGACGAGGCGTGCCGAGGGCGGATCGTCGTCGACGAGCGCCACCTCCATCCCGGCAAGCTCGTCCACGGGGGCGTGTGGGTCGGGCTCGGCGACACGGTCGCGGCCTGGCAGACGTTCCGCCACCTACCGACCGGGTACGACTTCACGACGATCGAGCTGAAGCTGAACGCGCTCGCGCCGGGCCGCCCCGGCGACGAGCTCACCGCGACCGCCCGCCACCTCCACGCCGGCCGCTCGACGCACGTGCTCGCGGTCGACGTCGAGCGCGGTGACGGCCGTCTCGCCGCCCACCTCATCGTCACCCAGTTCATCATTCCCCCACGCTGACGGGGGTCGGGTCGTCACGATCGCGGCCTTGCGAGTTGTGCCGACATGCCTGTCGGCACAATCTCGCCATGGCCGCGAGCCGCGGCGGCCCGACCCCCGTCAGGGCACCCGGTGGACCTCGAAGAGGTTCGTCCCGAGCTCCTGCTCGGGAAGGCCGGCCGTGATCCCGATCAGATCGCCGGACTGCGCGGCGCCGGCGTCTCGCGCAAGGCGGGCGCAGTTGTCGAGCAGCGCCCGGAGGCTCGTCCAGTCCTCGGCGATGACGCACTGCACGCCGAAGAGCAGGTTCAGCCGCCGCACGGTCGAGATCCGCGGTGTCACGGCGAGCACGGGGACCTGGGGACGGTGCGCGGAGACCAGCCGGGCGGTCCGGCCCGAGCGCGTCGGCACGACCAGCGCTGAAAGGCCGAGGGTGTAGGTGGAGCCGACCGCGGCCCTCGCCACCGAGCTGGAGACGTCCGACTCGTCGCCCGCGACGCGGCTGAAGACCCAGTCGCCGTAGGGCAGATCGGGCTCCACCTCACGCGCGATCCGGTCCATGACCCGCACGGCCTCCACCGGGTACTCGCCGATGGCCGTCTCCTCGGAGAGCATCACCGCGTCGGTCCCCTGCCAGATGGCGTTGGCGACGTCGGATACCTCGGCGCGCGTCGGGCGCGGCGAGGAGACCATGGAGGCGAGCATCTGCGTTGCGGTGATCGACGGCTTGGAGCGCTCGCCGGCGAGGGCGAGGAGCCGCTTTTGCAACACGGGCACCGCGGCGAGCGGCAGCTCGATCCCGAGGTCCCCGCGGGCGACCATGATCCCCGAGAGGGCCGCGGCGATGATGGCCTCCGCGTTCTCCGCCGCCTGCGGCTTCTCGATCTTCGCGATCACCGGGATGTCCGAGCGGCTCACGCGGAGCCGGCGCTCAACGGGAATGAGGTCCTCGGCCCGCCGGACGAACGACACGGCGAGCAGGTCGATTCCGTGCTCGACGGCGAAGTCGACCCAGGCCAGGTCGGCCTGCCCCACCGAGGGGAGCGGAACGTCGGTGCCCGGCAGATTGAGGCCTTGGTGCGAGCCGACGCGGCCGCCCACCTCGACCTCGCACCTCGCCTCGCCGCCGCCGCTATCCAGCACGCGAAGCCGGATGCGCCCGTCGGCGAGGAAGACCTCGTTGCCCTCGCGGACCGCGCCCGGCAGCCCCTCCCAGGTGACCGGGAGGCAGTCGGGGTCGCCCTCGCCGTCGACCTTGATGCTCACGCGGTCGCCCTCCGCGAGGTCGGTGTAGCCACCGGGCAGCTCACCGAGCCTCAACTTCGGCCCCGGCAGGTCGCCGAGGAGGCCGATCTCCTTGCCCGCGCGCTTCGCCGCCGCTCTGGCCATCGAGACGTTCTCCGTGTGGTCGGCAGGGCTGCCGTGGGAGAAGTTGAGCCGGAAGACATCGGCCCCGGCGCGGATGAGCGCCTCCATCGTCTCGGTCGAGTGACTCGCCGGGCCGATCGTCGCGACGATCTTGGTGCGGCGGCGCTCGCCGAGCGCAGCGTGGACGCCGGTGATCGTCATTTTCCCGGCGCCTCGGCGTGCACCGCGGGCGCCTCGGAGGTCTGCGGCTTGTGGGTGGGAGCCGGGATGTCCTCATCCGGGGCCGGCGGCGGGATGTCGGGGGCCTCGAGCCGCTGGATGTAGGGGATGCGCCAGGCGACCGCGGCGATGAGAAGGCCGATCGCGACGCAAAGGAGCGCGAGGAACCACTCGGCCGCCGAGAGGATCTCGAGCTGGAAGAAGTTGCGGACCGGCGTCGCGGCGAGGCCGAGGGCGTAAAGGGCGCCGAGGCCGGCGACGAGCGCGAGCATGTAGCTCTGGATCGTGATGTGCTCGCGCCCGGGCCCTCGTTCCAGGAGCAGGATGAAGCAGAGCCCGAGGACGATGAGCGTCGTGGTCGCAGCCGTGCGTCCGTCCTCGATCGTGCCTCCGAACACCGTGTCGACGAGGAAGAACGAAAGAAGGGACGCCACTCCGCAGGCCACGCCGGCGGGCACCGCGAAGGCGGCGAGCGACCGCAGGAGGTGCCCGCGGTAGAGCGGGCCCTCGCTCGGGGCGAGGGCGAGCACGAAGGAGGGGATGCCGATCGTGAGCGTCGCCGCGACCGTCAGGTGGCGCGGGAGGAACGGGAACGCGAAACCGGTGATCGCGGCGAAGAGGATCAGCACTCCGGCGTAGACGCTCTTGGTCAGGTAGAGGCGTCCGAGCCGGTGGATGTTGCGCGCGATGCGCCGCCCCTCTGCGACGGCCCGCGGGAGCATCGCGAACTGGTCCGAGAGCAGGACGATGTCGGCCACGCCCTTGGTCACCTGACTGCCCGAGCCCATCGCGACGGCGAGGCGCGCGCGCTTCAGCGCCGGCACGTCGTTGACGCCGTCGCCGATCATCGCGGTGAAGCGTCCGCCTTCGGCCAGGGCCCCCACGAGCGCCTGCTTCTGCTCAGGGGTGATGCGGCAGAAGACGGTGTTCTTGGCAGCGGCGGCCGCGAGCCCGGACTTGTCCTGAGGGAGGTTGGGGCCCTCGATGACGCCCGCGTCGCCCGGGACACCCACCGACCGCGCCACGGCGGTGACGGTCTCGCGTGCGTCGCCCGAGATCAGCTTCAGGTCGACCTGCTGCTCCCGCATGAACTCGACCGTGTCGCGGGCGTCCGAGCGAAGCCGCTCCTCCAGCACGACCAGCGCGCGAGCCTCGAGCTTCGGCGGCGGCTGATGGGCGGGGTCGTCCGGAAGGCGGCCGGCCGCCTCGCCGAACGCCACCACGCGTCTCCCCGCGCTCGTGTGCTCCGCGAGCGCCTTCTCGAGGGGAGGCGGCAGGGCCAGCGCGCCCGCGCGCTTCAGCACGTCGGGGGCGCCGAGCACGTAGGAGCGGGCCGTGCCGTCGCCATCGAGGGTCGCCCCGCTCCACTTCCAGGCCGACGAGAAGGGAACCTCGGCGACGACTGGCCGCGGCGATGCCGGGAAGCGCTCCGCGATCACCTGAAGCGTACGGTTGCGCTCCCCGGCGGAGTGCGCGAAGCGCCCGAGCGCCTCCTGAGCCGGGCCGGGCCGCTCGGGATCCGCGACCTCCACGGCGACGAGCGAGAGGGTGCCGTCGGTGAGCGTCCCGGTCTTGTCGACGCAGATTGTGTCGACGGCTGCGAGAGCCTCGGTGGCGCTCAGCTGCTGCACGAGCGTCCGCATCCGCGCGAGGCGGATCGCCGCGACCGCGAGCGTCACCGACATCAGCAGGACGAGCCCCTCGGGCACCATCGTCACCAGGCCGGCCGCAGCCGTCTGGGCGGCGTCGGTGATGCCGACGCTTCGGATCGACAGCGCGAGCACGAGGACGATCCCGAGCGGGGCCATCACGATCGTCGTCGCCCAGAGGACGCGGTTGACCTCCTCCTGGAGGGGCGACAGCGGATGGCGGAAGGCGCGGGCCTCGCCGGCGACCCTGCCCGCGTAGCTCTGCTCCCGAACGGCGTCGACCTCGTAGTGGCCGGAGCCGGCGAGGCAGAAGGAGCCCGACAACACCCGGTCGCCGCGCCGCTTGCGAACGCCGTCGGCCTCACCGGTGAGGATCGACTCGTCCATCGTGAGGCCGCGCGCCGCGATGGCCTCCCCGTCTGCGACGAGCTGGTCGCCCGGCTCGACGCGCACGACGTCACCCGGCACGACCTCCTCGGCGCGAAGCTCGGTCAGCTTGCCGTCGCGGATGGCCTTTGCCCGGGGCGCGACGAGCAGGGCGAGCTCATCCAGCGTCTCCTTCGCGCGCAGCTCCGAGCGGATGCCGATCGCGGTGTTGACGACGGCGATGAGGCCGAAGATCGCGTCGGCGAAGAGGCCGAGCCCCACGAGGAGGATGAAGAACGCCCCGAGGATCGCGTTGAAGAGCGTGAAGACGTTCGCCGCGACGATGCTCGAGACGGACCGCGAGCTCGAGGGCTCGACCGGGCCGAGGCCCGCCAGGCGCCGGCGCGCCTCGGCCGTGGAGAGGCCCTCTAGGCGCACGTCAGCCACCCGGTCATTCATAGCGGAGGCATTGTCGCGGTAGATTCCGTCAGCTTGACGGCGCGGGGGCAGAGCGAGGGCGCCGGGTCCGCTGAGGCCCTGGCGGTCGAGTTCCGCGAGGCGACGAAGAAGTACGCCGGGACCGAGAGCCGGGCCGTCGACAACCTGAGCCTGGAGGTGCCGGCGGGGGAGATCTGCGTCTTCGTCGGTCCGT
This sequence comes from uncultured Actinomycetes bacterium, assembly GCA_963771655.1. GTDB lineage: Bacteria > Actinomycetota > Thermoleophilia > Solirubrobacterales > 70-9 > JAWVFM01. Next base: position 236,932 of record CAVYUG010000006.1, read on the forward strand.
CGGGCTGCGGCAAGACCACCGCGATGCGGATGGTCAACCGAATGGTCGAGATCACGAGTGGCGACATCCTCGTTGGCGATCGGTCGGTGCGCGAACGCTCGCCGTCGGAGCTTCGGCGCGAGATCGGCTACGTGATCCAGCAGACGGGCCTCTTCCCCCACCGCACGATCGCCGAGAACGTCGCGACCGTCCCGCGGCTCTTGGGTTGGGACAAAGCGCGGATCCAGGCCCGCGTCGGGGAGCTGCTCGAGCTCGTCTCACTCGACCCCGACCTTGCTCACCGCTACCCGGCGCAACTCTCCGGCGGGCAGCAGCAGCGCGTGGGCGTGGCGCGCGCCCTCGCCGCCGACCCGAGCGTGATGTTGATGGACGAGCCGTTCGGCGCGGTCGACCCGATCAACCGCGAGCGCCTCCAAAACGAGTTCCTTCGCCTCCAGGCCGAAGTGCGCAAGACGATCCTGTTCGTCACCCACGACATCGACGAGGCGATCAAGATGGGCGACCGCGTCGCGGTCCTTCGGAAGGGCGGACACCTGGCGCAGTTCGCGACGCCGGCGGAGCTCCTGATGTCGCCCGCCGACGAGTTCGTCGAGGACTTCGTCGGCGCCGACCGCGCGTTGAAGAGGTTGTCCCTCATGCGCGTCGCCGACATCGACCTCTGGGAGGCGCCGCTCGCCTTCGTCGGCCAGGCGACCTCGGACGTGCGGGCGAAGCTCGATGGGGCTGAGGTACCCCATCCGCTTCTCGTCGACTCCGAGCGCCGCCCGCTCGGCTGGCTCTCGGAGTCTGACCTCGCAGGCGAGGTGGTCCCGTCCACGGCCGACTCGAGCCCTGACCCGATCCTCGACCGCGACGACGTGATGCGCGACGCGCTCTCGGACCTGATGCAGGCCGAGAGCCTCTACGCGCCCGTGGTCGACCCCCGAGGCAGGATCGCCGGGGTGCTGTCGGTCGAGATCATCTCCGAGTTCCTGGGGTCGGCCGACGCGCTGGTGGAGGAGCACGCGGCGGCGGAAAGGCCCCTCGGATGATCGGCGCCGCCCTTGCTGCGAAGGCCCCCGGCGCCGTGGTCCTCGCGCAGGGGCTGCCGCAGAGCTTCTTCCACAATCGCAAGGGCCACCTTCCCTGCCAGGCAACCGATGCCCTGTTTTGCCCGCAGTGGGCCGTCGACAACTTCCACCTCTACGTCAACCCGGCGCTGAAGCAGTTGTTCCTGGTGGTGGTGTCGGTGGCGGTCGGGTTCGCCATCGCGCTGGCGATGGCGATCTTCTCGCACCGCCGCCGTTGGCTCCAGCCGCCGCTGATCGGCGTGACGGGCGTGATCTACACGATCCCCAGCATCGCGTTCTTCGTGCTGCTCCTGCCGATCACCGGCCTCGGGACGATCACCGGGATCATCCCGCTCGCCCTCTACACGCTCCAGATCATCTACCGCAACGCGGTCTCGGGCCTGGCCAACGTCCCCGCGGCCGCGAAGGACGCGGGGCGGGGAATGGGCATGACGGAGGGCCAGCTCCTCCGGCGGGTCGAGCTGCCGCTCGCCGTTCCCGAGATCGTCGCCGGCCTCCGCGTGGCGACCGTTTCCACGATGGCGCTCGCGACGCTCGCGTTCCTCGGCGGCGCCGGCGGCCTCGGGGCGCTCATCATCGCGCAGCCGGACTTCAAGACCAACATCGTCCTGGCGGGGGGCCTCGCGATCCTGATGGCGGTGGTCCTGGATCTCGGCCTGCTGGGAGCACAACGCTTCGCCACCCCCTGGCTGCGGGCGAGGGCGGCATGATCGACCACTCTCTCCCGGTGGCGGCTCTCGGCGCTTTCGGCGACGCAATCGACTTCATCCTGCATCCGCAGGCGAGCTCGGTGGCCGGCGCGCACCAGGTCGGCGGCCCGTCCGAGGTCTGGGCGCTCACGCTCGCGCAGCTCAAGGTGTCAGGCATCGCGCTGGCCGGCTCGATAGCCCTCGCGCTGCCCGTGGGCGCCTACTTCGGGCACAAGGGGCGCGGCGAGTTCTTCGCGGTCGCGTTCGGCAACGCGGGGCGAGCCCTGCCCGAGATTGCGATCGTCTTCCTCCTCGCGGCCGTCATCGGGGTCGGGCTCGGGAACGTGGCGATCGCGCTGATGGTCCTCGGCGTGCCGCCGATCCTCACCAACACCTACGTCGCTGTCCGCCAGGTCGACCAGGACGCCGTACAGGCCGCGCGGGGGATGGGGATGACCGAGCTGGGGGTGCTGTTACGCGTCGAGCTGCCACTCGGGGTCCCGACGATCATGGGCGGTGTCCGCACCGCGGCGATCAACATCATCGCGACGGCGACGATCGCGTCCTTCGTCGGCTACTCGGACCTCGGCGACTTCATCACGCAGAAGAACGTGTACGGCGACGCCGGCGTCCTGGCGGGCGCGATCTGCGTGGCGGCCCTCGCCCTTCTGGTCGAGCTCGGCCTCGCCGGAGTCCAGCGCCTTCTGACGCCGAAGGGCCTGAAATTGCAGCGCGAGGCCGCGCGGGCATAGGATCACGGCGCCGGATACCCGGCCGATCAATGTGAGAGAGGGAAGGGGCATCTCAGTGTTCGCATCGAGCTCAAGGCTTCGCGTCGCATCTGCGCTGGCAATCGCCGCCGCGGCGATTCTCGTGGCCGCGTGCGGCTCCAGCGACAACTCGAACGGCAACGGGGGAGGAAACCCGAGCGCCGAGAGCAGCTTGATCAAGTCCGACTCGTCGAACGGGAACGTGACGCTGACCGTCGGCTCGAAGAATTTCACCGAGCAGTACGTTCTCGGACAGATCTACGCCCAGGCGCTGAAGGCCGCGGGCTACGACGTGAAGACCCAGCTCAACCTCGGCTCGGAGACGATCGCGCTCAAGGCGCTTCAAAACGGCGAGATCTCCGGCTACCCGGAGTACACGTCGACCGCCCTCGAGTCGTTCTTCGACGTCAAGCCCGAGGACGTGCCGAGCACGGCGAACGCGGCGTACAAGCTTGCCAAGAAGGACCTCTCCAAGCAGGGCCAGACGGCCCTGCCGCCGGCCCCGTACTCGAGCGCGAACGCGGTGGGGATGCTGACGAGCGAGGCCAAGAAGCTCGGCGTGAAGTCGATCTCGGACCTCAAGGGCAAGTCGCAGAACCTGACCTTCTACGGCTCGCCCGAGTGCCGGCAGCGGATCGACTGCCTGCTCGGCCTCGAGAAGGACTACGGCCTCAAGTTCAAGTCCTTCACGCCGGTGGACATCGGCCTTCGCTATCAGGTCCTCGACAAGGGCCAGGCGGATCTCTCGATCCTCTTCACAACCGACGCACAGCTCGCGGACTCGGACAAGTACACGATCCTCACGGACGACAAGCACGTGCTGACGCCGGGCTATCCGATGTTCATCACGACGCCGAAGGTCGTCGAGCAGGCCGGCCCCGACCTGGAGAAGACGATCGACGAGGTGAACAAGCCCCTCGACCTGAAGACGATCCAGGAGCTGAACGCCCGCGTCGACATCGACAAGAAGCAGCCCGCGCAGGTCGCGAACGAGTACCTGAAGAGTGCCGGGTTCGTGAAGTAGTCATGCCGATGAAGCTCGGCCTCAACCTGGGCTATTGGGGAATCGGGCCCCGGGGCGAGGAGGCCGTCGAGATCGTCCGGTCAGTCGAGCGGCTCGGCTACGACTCGGTCTGGGCCGCTGAGTCCTACGGCTCCGACGTCGTCAGCGTGCTCGCGTGGCTGGCACCGCAGACCGAGACGATCAAGCTCGGCGCGGCGATCATGCAGGTCCCGGCGCGCGCGCCGGCCGCGGCGGCGATGGCGGGCTGCACGATCGACGCGCTCTCGGACGGGCGCTTCATCTTCGGGTTCGGGCCCTCGGGCCCGCAGGTCTCTGAGGGCTGGTACGGCGTCGCCTATCCGAAGCCGTGGGGCCGCACTCGCGAGTACGTGGAGATCGTCCGCGAGATCGTCGCCCGCGAGGGGCCGCTCGAGTACGAGGGCGACCACTACCAGCTGCCGCTCGACGGCGGCGCCGGGCAGGGCAAGGCGCTGAAGCTCAACTTCCACCCGGTCCGGAACCACATCCCGATCTTCCTCGGCGCGATCGGCCGCAAGTCGGTGGAGCTGGCGGCCGAGATCGCCGACGGGTGGATCCCCATCTTCTCCTCGGCCGACGCCTTCGAGTCGACCTGGGGCGAGCACCTCGAGGCCGGCTTCGCCAAGGGCGGGCGCAGGCGTTCGGACCTGGAGGTCTCGCCGACCCTCTCGGTGGCGATCGACGGAGATCTCGATTCGGCGCGAGGCCTCGTCAAGGCGAGCCTGCTGCTCTACCTGGGCGGGATGGGCTCGCGGAAGACGAACTTCTACGTCGACCTGACGCACCGCTTCGGGTTCGGCGAGGTCGCCGACGAGGTGCAGGGCCTCTACCTCGATGGCAAGCGCGAGGAGGCTTACGCGGCGATCCCGGACGCGCTCGCGGACGCGACCTCGCTCGTGGGCCCGGAGTCGGAGGTGGCCGAGCGTGTGGAGCGCTACGCCGCCGTGGGGGTCGACCGCCTCATCGTCTCGCCCCTTCACCCCGACCCGGCCGAGCGGATGCACACGCTCGAGCGCCTGGCGGCGCTCGCGAAGGCCGCCGCCCCGGCCTAGGCGCGCAGCCCCTTTGGCGCCTTTTGGGTGCATACCACCCATAAAGCGCCAAGCGGCACGGCTTTCGTGCCCCCCGCGCGCACAGCGCCGGTTGCGGCTCGGGCGCGCGCACTAGGCTCCGGCCGGTGACAGATCGGCCCGACAGCCTCTCCGTCGACATGTTCCTCGCCGACCGCGCGGAGGCGATCAACGGGAAGCTCTACGTGATGGGCGGGGCCTGGGACCGGCTCCAGGTCCCCGAGCTCCCGGGGCCGCTGCCCGTGTCGATCTCCGTCGCCGTGGTCATCACGGTGCCGTGGAGCCTCACGAACCGCCGGTTCACCTTCTCGCTCGAGCTGGTTGACGTCGACAACGCCCCGGTGCAGCTCGGCGACGAGGCGGAGGGCGGGCTCGTCAGCATTCCGTTTGAGGTCGGCCGGCCCCCGGGCCTGCGGGAGGGACGGCCGCAGAAGAACGTCCTCAGCGTGATGATCGGGCCCGGCCTCCAGTTCGAGCGGCCGGGCACGTACTCGTTCCGAGGCTTGATCGACGGTGAGGAGCTCAACCGGGCGACCTTCGATCTGGTCGACCCCGGCCAGGTATAAGAGGGCGAATGCCGGAGCTTGAGCCGGGCACGATCTTCGCCGGGCATCGAATCGAGGGGGTTGCCGGACGGGGCGGCATGGGCGTCGTCTACCGCGCGACGCATCTGGCCCTCGACTACATCGTTGCCCTCAAGGTCATCTCGCCCGAGCTCGCGAGCGACGAGCGGTTTCGCGAGCGGTTCGTCCGGGAGTCGCGCGCCGCGGTCTCCATCCGCCATCCCAACGTCGTCCAGGTGCGTCACGCGGGCGAGGAGGACGGCCTCCTCTTCGTGACCATGGACCTGATCGACGGTGTCGACCTTGGCCGCCTGATCCGCACCGAGGGCGCCCTCGAGCCGAACCGAGCCGTTGCGATCGTCTCGCAGGTGGCGGCCGCCCTCGACGCAGCGCACGATCGCGGTCTACTTCACCGCGACGTCAAGCCGGGCAACGTGCTGATCGAGCAGCGGCCCGGGGGAGAGCACGCGTATCTCACGGACTTCGGTCTCACCAAGAGGATCGCCTCGAACACGGGCGTGACCGCGACGGGCGCCTTCGTCGGCACCATCGACTACGTCGCGCCCGAGCAGATCAAGGGCGGCACGCTCGACGCGCGCACCGACGAGTACGCGCTCGGGTGCGTGCTATTCGAAACGGTCGTGGGCGACCCCCCTTTGCCGACCGCGGCGAGCAGGTGGCGAAGCTCTACGCCCACCTGCAGGACGCGCCGCCGGCTCTCAGCGAGGCCGGCCCGCCCGGGACGCCCACCGCGCTCGACGGCGTCGTCGCCAGGGCGCTCGAGAAAGACCCCGAGCGCAGGTTCAACACCGCCGGCGCGCTCGCCGAGGCGGCGACGACCGTGCTGTCGGCGCCCGCCGCGACGGTCGAGGCCGCGGCGCCGGCGATGACGGCTGAGGCCGCGCCCCCCGTTGAAGACGAGGAAGGGGAGGCGCCACCCTCCGTGGAGGAGGAGCCGTCGCCGCCGGAGGATGAGGCGCCGATGCCCTCGGACGAGCCGCCGGAGGACCGCCGTGGTCCGGACCTCTCGACAAAGGCGATGCCGCCTCCGAAAAGGCCGTCGCGCGGGCTCGTCTGGGTGCGGAGAGGGGTCGCCGCCGCGGTGGTGCTGGCCATCGCGGGTGGCATTTACGCCCTAGCCTCCAAGGGCGGGTCGGAAGGGTCCGGCGATACGACAGCAAGCTCCGGCGGCAAGAACGGCGGGAACCCGAACCCCAAGTCCGGCCAGAACGTCCTGGGTCCGCCGATCGAGGTCAAGGGGATGCCGATCGGAATCGGCGTCGGCCAGAAGGGCGTCTACACCTCGCTTCGAGAGGCCGACCAGGTTGCGAAGATCGACCCCAAGACCGGCAAGGTGCTCGGATACGCCGACGTCGGCGACATGCCGAACGGTCTCGCGGCCAAGCTTGGGCGGGTCTGGGTCACCAACGCCGGCGACGGCACGGTCTCGCCCGTCAACCCCAACACGCTCAAGACCGACGCGCCCGTCAAGGTGGGAAGCGACCCCCGCGCCGTCGGCTTTGCCGCCGGCAGCCTGTGGGTGACCAACACGGGCTCGAACACGGTGTCGCGCATCACACCCGGCCAGCCGGTGCAGACGATCACCGTCGGCGGCGGCCCGCGTGGCGTGGCAGCGGGCGAGGGAGGGGTGTGGATCTCGAACGGCGATGACGACTCCGTATCCGTGATCAATCCCGCGGACAACAGCGTGAGCTCGCCGATCCAGCTCCCACCGGGCTCCGACCCCAAGGGCAGCGCCATCTCCGCCGGCCGCGTTTGGGTGGCCGACGAGGGCACGGGCATGGTCTCCGTGATCAACATCTCGAGTCACGCCCTCGAGGCACCCGTCAAGGTCGGGGAGGAGCCACGCGACGTCGCGGTCGGCGGCGGCGACCTCTTCGTCTCCAACGGAGGAAGCGGAACCGTTACGCGGATCACGCCTGCGAGCAACGGGACGGGGGGCAAGGCGATCAAGCAGACGCTCCACCTGCCTTCGGGCTCCTCGCCAGAGAACGCCTCGACCGGCTACGGGCAGATCTGGGTGGCCGATGGTGGCAACAACACCGTCGTGCCTCTGACGACGATCTCGAAGAAGTAGCCGGCTACAGGTCGCGCTCGGCTACGAGGCCGCTCTGAAGCGCTCGCTCCACGAGGGCGACACGCTTCCGGTTCTGCGGAAGGTCTGAGACCCCGAACTTCTCGAACAGAGCGCGGAGGTGTGTCTTCACGGCCTCGACGCTGAGGTGGAGCTCGTCGGCGATCGCCTGGTTGGTCGCGGGCGTCGCGAACGCGGCGCCGTCCTTGAACGGGCGACACAGCCCGACGAGCACCCGCTTCTGCGCCGGCGAGACGCCGGCCGCGTCGAGTGCGTCGGCCGACATCACGGTCGAGTCGGCGGCGCCCGACTCAGCGGGTGATCGGTAGAGGATCAGCGTCTGGCCGAGCCGGATCATGTCGCCGTCGCGCAGGCGCTTGCGGCCGCGGACGCGCTCGCCGTTGACGTAGGAGCCGTTGGTCGAGAGCCCGTCGTCGACGAGGGTGCACTCGGCGCCCACGACCTCGACCTGCGCATGCAGCGCCGACACCTCGCCGTCCCAGGCGACCTGGACGGCGGCCGACGGACTGCGCCCGATCCACAGCTCTAGGGCCTCGTCGCCGAGCGGCGTGATGAGCTGACCTCCTTCGGCGTCCCGGTGGACGAGGAACGGGCGACCCTCGCGCTCCGCCTCGATCTGCGCCTTCAGCTCAACCGCGGTTTCGGCCTTCGGGCCCCTGGGTGGGTCGCTCATGCCTGTAGCTAACCGGATAGGTTCCCGATCCGCATATGAGGGTGGGTGTCCCCAAAGAGACGACCGAGGGGGAGCGCCGGGTGGCGCTCATCGCCGATACGGTCGCGTCGCTCTCCAAGAAGGAGATCGACGTCTCGGTCGAGAGCGGCGCCGGCGACGGCGCCGGTCAAACCGACTCGGCCTACGCCGACGCCGGAGCGAGCGTGGGCTCGACCGACGACGCCTGGAACGCCGAGGTTGTCGTGAAGGTCGCCGTGCCGACGCCGGAGGAGATCGGCCGCCTTGGCTCGGGCCAAGTCCTCATCGGCCACCTCGCCCCGCTGACGTCGGGAGAGACCAACAAGGCGCTCGCGGAGTCCGGGGCGACGAGCTTCGCGATGGAGGCGATCCCACGGATCACCCGCGCCCAGTCGATGGACGCACTCTCCTCGCAGGCGAATGTGGCCGGGTACGCCGCTGCCCTCCTCGCGGCTCGCGAGTGCGGGAAGTTCTTTCCGATGATGACGACGGCCGCCGGCACGGTCGCTCCCGCGAAGGTGCTCGTGCTCGGCGCCGGGGTCGCCGGCCTGCAGGCGATCGCCACGGCGAAGCGCCTTGGCGCCGTCGTCACCGGCTTCGACATTCGCCGGGCGGCGTGGGAGCAGATAGCGAGCCTCGGCGGCCGCCCGCTCGAGCTCGACTTCATCCCCGACGCCGAGGCCGAGGGCGGCTACGCGCGGCCCCTCACCGACGAGGAAAACGAGCAGGTGCGCGAGGCCCTGGCCGAGAACGCCAAGCGGCAGGACGTGATCATCACCACGGCCCAGATCCCGGGACGCCCGGCCCCCACCCTGATCACGGCCGAGGCGGCTCGCGGGATGCGCCCCGGCTCGGTGATCATCGACCTCGCCGCCGAGTCCGGTGGCAACTGCGAGCTGACAAAGGCCGGCGAGACCGTGGTCGACGGGCCCGTGAAGGTGATCGGGCCGCGCAACCTGGTCAGCGAGATGGCCACCGACGCCTCCCAGCTCTACTCCAAGAACATCGAGAACCTCCTCGACCTACTCGTCGACGAGGAGGGCAAGCTGAAGCTCGACTTCGACGACGAGGTGATCGCGGGCGCCTGCATCACGCACGACGGCGAGATCCGCAACGAGCGGGCGAGGGAAGTCGCGGGGGTCTCGTCATGACGCTCATCACCGAGATCACGATCTTCGTCCTCGCCGCTTTCGTCGGGTTCGAGGTGATCTCGAAGGTCCCGACGACCCTGCACACGCCGCTGATGTCGCAGACCAACGCGATCCACGGGATCGTGGTGCTCGGCGGGCTGATCGTCATCGGCCTCTCGGACAACATCGTCAACGAGATCATCGGCACGATCGCGATCGTCTTCGGGACGATCAACGTCGTCGGCGGCTTCATGGTCACCGACCGGATGCTGGGGATGTTCGTGCGGAAGCCGAAGCCTCCGGCCTCCGACGACGGGAAGCCCGACGCCAAGCCCGAGAAGCCCGAGTGACCCCGCTCGCCGTCCTCGACCCGACCGGCGCCGGCGCGCAGGCCCTCTACATCGTCGCCTTCTCGATGTTCATCTTCGGCGTGCGCCAGGGCACGCATCCCACCACCGCCCGGCGCGGGAACCTGATCGCCGCGGGCGGGATGGTCGTCGCAGTCGTCACCACCCTGCTCCTCGACGGCATCGGCAACTGGGGCCTGATCGCGATCGGAATCGCGGTCGGAGCGGCGGTCGGGGTCGTCGCGTCGAACCGGGTGCAGATGACGGCGATGCCCCAGATGGTCGCGCTGTACAACGGCGTCGGCGGCGGGGCCGTCGCCCTGATCGCCTGGTCGGAGTTCCGCGTCGACCTCGCCGCGGGAGGCTCGATCCCCCTCGATTCGTTCGTCCCGATCCTGTTCTCGATGGTGATCGGGTCGATCTCGTTCTGGGGCTCGCTGATCGCCTTCGGGAAGCTCCAGGGCATCGTCTCTGGCCAGCCCGTGAAAGTGCCCGGCCACCAGGTCATCAACGCGCTATTGCTGATCGGGATCGTCGCCGCGTGCGTCGTCCTCGGCGTGGACCACGACTCCGGCCCGTCGCAGGCGCTGTTCGTCGGCGTCCTGGTCGCCGCTGCGGTGCTCGGCCTCCTGTTCGTCCTGCCGATCGGCGGGGCCGACATGCCAGTGGTGATCTCGCTCCTGAACGCGTTCACAGGCCTCTCGGCGGCCGCGGCCGGGATCGCGCTCGACAACGTCGCGCTGATCGTCGCCGGCACGCTCGTCGGCTCCTCGGGAACGATCCTCACCCTCGAGATGGCCAAGGCGATGAACCGGTCGGTCTCCAACATCTTCTTCTCCGGCTTCGGAGCCTTGCCCGAGGGCGCGGCCGCGGCGGGCGAGGAGCGACCCGTGACCTCGATCGGCGCCCAGGACGCGGCCATCAAGCTCGCCTATGCCGACTCCGTCGTGATCGTCCCGGGCTACGGGATGGCGGTCGCCCAGGCACAGCACGCAGTGAAGGAGATGGCGAACGAGCTGGAGGCGCGCGGCGTCGACGTCGAGTATGCGATCCACCCCGTCGCCGGCAGGATGCCCGGCCACATGAACGTGCTGCTCGCCGAGGCGGACGTGCCCTACGAGAAGCTGCGCGAGATGGACGACATCAACCCCGAGATGCCGCAGACCGACGTCGCCGTGGTGATCGGAGCCAACGACGTCACGAACCCGGCGGCCAAGGACGACCCGGGCAGCCCGATCGCGGGGATGCCGATCATCGAGGTCAACGAGGCCAAGGAGGTGATCGTGATCAAGCGCAGCCTGAGCCCCGGCTTCGCCGGCATCGACAACGACCTCTTCTACCGGCCGAACACCTCCATGCTGTTCTCCGACGCGAAGCAGGCCGCCGCGGACATCGCGTCCGAGATTCGCGAGCTCTAGGAGCTCGGAGGGGCGTCCTTCCCGGACCGGTCGGACCGTCGCCCGCGACGGACCACCGGCAGCAGCCAGCCCACCAGCGCGCCGAGCCCCGCCGCGATCAGCAGGGCGAAGATGAGCGGTGTCTTCGTCGTCCCGAAGAGGAAGTTCACCTCCACGGTCTGGAAGTTGAGGGCGACGAAGACCAAGAGCAGCACGATCGCGGTGCCGATGACCCAGGTCTTCCAGCTCGTGCCCCGCCGGCCGAGCTCGGGAAGCGGTTGGCCTGGCCGGTGTCCCTCCATCGCCCCCGACTCTAGTGCAGCGCCTGCAGGCGCTTCGCTTGCACTACGGCCTCCGCCGATTCGTACAATCGCCTCGATGGGAGAAGCCAGCGCGGGGCAGGAGGCCCCGGCATTGGAAGCGCTCAGCGATCTCGTGGAGGCGCTGCCGGCGGTGATCTACCAGGCGGAGCCCGGCCGCGAGGGGGCCTGGCGGTACGTGAGCCGCCATGTCGAGGCGCTGCTCGGGTACACGGCACGGGAATGGATCGAGGACCCCAGCCTCTACGTTCGGTGTCTCCACCCCGACGATCGCGAGGCCGTGGTGAGGATCGAGCAGCGCGAGCTCGAGGCCGCGCGCGGAGGCGACATCACCGCCGTCAGCGAGTACCGCATGGTTCGCCGCGACGGCACCATCGTCTGGGTGCGCGACGAGGCCAAGCTCGCCGGCGAGCAGGGAAGCGCGGTCTGGCAGGGCGTCCTCATCGACATCACCGCTGAGCGGGCCCTCACCGACGCCTACGACCACTACCGCAGCCTCGTCGAGAGCCTGCCCGCCTGCCTCTATCGCTCGGAGCCGGGCCCGGCCGGGCGCTGGAAGTTCCTCTCCCCCCAGGTCGAGTCGCTCGTCGGCTACTCGGCCGCCGAGCTGATGTCCGACGCGAGGCTGCGCGCGGGGCTCGTCCACCCGGACGACCGGGATTGGGTCTTCGCCGAGGAGGCCGATGGCGGTAGCGGCGAAGTCGGGGCGCAGTGGGTTCGCGAGTACCGGCTCGTCCACCGCTTCGGCGATCACGTCTGGGTCCGTGACCGGGGCATCGTGAGCGGCGCCCAGGGGGGGCGGCGCACGGTCGAAGGGATCCTCGCCGACATCACGGCCACCCGTGCGGCTCCCGGCAGCGAGGCGGCCGTGCCCGACGTGTACCGCCTGAGCTGCCCGAAGTGCGGCTCCGTTTGGGCATCGGAGCGAGTCGAGGCGTGCGGACAATGCGGCAACACCGACGTCGACGAGGTCTCCCTCGATGCGACCCTGAGGGAGCTCGCGAGCGTGCGCGGCCAGCTCGGGGGGCTGCTCGACGGCATCCAGGGCCACCTGGAGATGTTGAAGACGAGCCTTCCCGAGCACGCGCCGGCGCCGAGGCCGATCGTCAGACCCGGGCGGCTTCGCGTGGTCACGCCGCTTCACGAGGACCCCGACGTTCTCTGAAATGCGACGCGGGGCCCCATTGCCGGGGCCCCTCGCGATCTGACCACTTCGTGTGCTGGTGAGCTAAGTTCGTCATCCGGACGCTGGGGCTCGACGCGGCCTTGCGGTCCGGGGTCTTGTTGACGTGGGCGTAGAACCTGCCCTTCATGTGGCCGGTGTTGCCCGTGTTCCACATGACGCCGTCGCCGTTGGGCTCGCGGTGTCGAACCCGATCTTCTGATCGGTGTGCGGGCTCTGCGTCGTGCCGAGCTGCTTGAGCAGGACGACCTTGCGGCCGTTCGCGCACTGGGTGGTGTGCGGGCTCGAGACGTAGACGTAAAAGCCGTCGCTCTCGGGGATGATCGAAACCTGCGTCGGGGCCTGCGAGCTTGCGGAGGCGCGCGTCGGGATCGCCGTGCCTACGCCGACCGGGGCGATCGCCGCCACGGCGAGGCCACGGGCGTGTTCATCCCGGGGGCTGGGAAGATCTCCGCTCGAGTGTTCGAGCGGCTCGACTTCCTCTATCTGCCGAGCGCGGACGTGGCGCGCGACCTGGGCTTCTACCGCGACGTCCTGGGGGGCGAGGTCGTCTTCGCGATCGAGGCCTTCGGGACCCGGGTCGCCGAGGTGCGCCTCGCCTCGGACTCGCCGCACCTCCTGCTCGCCGGCCACCTGGAGGGTGAGGCACCGGTGCTGGTGCATCGCGTCGCGGACCTCGAGGAGTCGATCGCGCTGCTCGCCCAGCGCGGCTTCGCGATCAGCGCCAGGTTCGACATCCCGCCGGGCCCGTGCGCGGAGCTCGGCACGCCGGGGGGTCAGCGGCTCGCCCTGTACGAGGCGACGCGCCCCGAGGTCTACGAGCGATTCCCGGGCCGGATGGACTTCGAGCCCGCGCCCTGGGTCTAGGCCGCCAGCGCCGGCACCGGCGCCGGACGCATGCGGTCGACCAGCGCCCATCCCGCGAAGCAGAGCGTGCCGACGACCCCGGTCATCGTCAGGAGCGCGCCGGCCGCGGCCGTCGCGGCGACGCCGTTCGCCCCGAGGATCAAGACGGTGGTGGCAGCACCGGCCCCCGGCCCGAGGGGCAGGAGGCCGAAGACCGCCATCGCGATCAGGAGCGCCACGGAGTCGAGGACGGAGACGTCGACTCCGACCGCTCCGAGTAGGAACCAGTTCCGCAGCACCTGGATCGACACGGCGAGGACGACGAGCGCGACGATGCGGCTGCGGCCCTCGAGGCCGCGCAACACGGCAAGCCCGCGCCAGGCGCCGTCCCGATGGTCGCGCGCGATCGACCGGGCCCCGAGGAAGACCCCTGCCATGACTGCCATGGCGATCGCGGGCGCCCACCATGGCACGCCGAGCGGAGCCACGAGCGTGAACGACATGAGCGCGGCCAGCGCCCCTTCGACGATGATGATCGGGAGCTCGGCGGCGACCAGGACCGGGGCCGGTGGGCTGTCGCTCGGTGCCGAGCGTCGCAGCGCGCCGATGCGCACAGCCAGGCCGAACTGGGCGTTGAAGAGGTTGCCCAGGTAGCCGACGCTCGCGGCGCGGTAGAGGCGCCGGCGACTGACCGTTCCGCCCGCCGCGCCGACGCAGACGTTCCAGGCCTCGCTTCGGGCAACGAGCCAGACGAGGTGGGCCGCCGCGGCCACGCCGAGCATCCAGATCGGCGCGCTCCCCAGCGCGGCGGCAAAGTCCCCGCTCTTGCCGGCGAGGCCGACGGCGAGCGCGGCCGCGACCAGCAGGCTCCCGGCCGCCGTGACGGCCGTCGGATGTCCTCGCAGCCAGCCGCGGGCCGCGCGGACGCGGTTACGCACGCGGCGGCAATTCGAGGATGAAGAGCTCCGTGGCGACGTCGGTCTTTGCGTCGTGCTTGCTGACGAACGCCATCACCTTGCGCCTCGTGGCCCGCGTGACCGCGTGAATGGCATCGGACCGGAAGGTCGCCGTCGTCAGCTTTCGGGACTCCCCGTCGTAATCCGCCGCGGCCGCCGCCAGCCCCTCGTCGAACTGCCGCGCGGCGCCCTTGAGCACGCATGTGACATGCGTCCCCTTGATCTGCGTCTGGATGTCGGCGGGACGCTCGCCGGCGTAGTTCCGCCACACGGACGCGAACGAGCTGCTGACGTCGCCCCGCACCCCAGATGGGTGTGCAACCTCGGCGTCGGACATGCCGACCTCTCCTTCTGGCCCCACTCGTCAAACGTGCTCGAAGGGCGGAGAGGGACCGAAGGACCCAGCGGGCAACTCATTGGAGGGTACCGCGTTGGTCGGGCCCCGGGCGCGGATCGTGGCTGCGCTACGCGTTCAGAAGAGCCGGTAGCTGGTGCTGGAGATGAAGAACCCGTGCCCCGTCGCCCCGTTGGTGCACGTGATGCCGGCGGTCGCGCTCGCGCAGGTGAGGTCGCCGGCCGCGGTCGCGGTGCCGTAAGCGAGCTTCGTCGCCGTGGGGTTGAGCGCCGTGTCGCCGGCACAGACGAAGCGGGCCGCGCCGCTTCCGACCGTAACCCCCTGCCCGAAGTCGACCTCGCTGGGGCAGTCCGCAGGGCGCTGCGGGGGGTTCCAGGAGCGCTTCTCGATGTCGCAGCGGACGGTGCCCGCGGTGGTGATGCAGCCGATGTTGCCCGAGGGTGAGCGGAAGCTCGCGAGGTGGAGCGTCGGCTCCGGAGTGGAGGTTTCGGTGGACGAGGACGTGGTTGTCGTCACTGTCGTCGTCGGAGCGGTGGTGCTCGTCGGTTCGGAGACGACACTCGTGATCACCGTGGTGTCGCCGCCGCCGCATGCGGCGAGCCCGAGCGCCGAGCCGAGTGCGAGGGACGCGACCAGACTCCGCTTCACGGGTCGGCAGCCTAAACCGGCCGGACGCGGTGCGTCTCGATTCCGCCCGAGAATCGGCGCGATGGAGGCACCACGCGTGAGCTGCCCGCTGCCAGCTTCGCGGGATGTCACACGAGGCGGGATGGGGAACCGAGGGCGGGCAGGGAACGCTCGAATGGGTGGGCCTCGTCGCGCTCTTCATAGCGCTCTTGGTCGCTCTCGCCGCGGTCGGCGTTCGAGTGCCCGGGATGAGCGTGGCGGAGGCGATCGTCGCGAAGCTCGAGTGCGCGCTCGGGGAGCGCTCGACATGCGCCGACGGCGCCGCCGAGCCGGCTCTGGTCGCCGCCTACCGCGAGCGGCTGGCGGCCGCCGTCCGCGAGCACGCGCCCGAGGTTGACTACGAGGCGGGGATGTCGGCGCTGCCCGTCGACTTCCGCTCGTGCCGCGGCCCGCTCTGCGGCAACGGCCCGCGAGGCGGCCCGGTGTGGCGATCCAATACCGGCGAGCCGGCCGTTGCGTTTGTCCATGTCGTCGACTGCCGTCGTCCGCGTGCCCTCACCGCGCCTGGGATCGGCTGCGACGGCACGGGTTTGATGAACGGCGGCCACTACCCCGAGCGCGGCGGCCCGCTCGCCGGCCACCTGTACATCCAGTACTGGCTCTACTACGAGAACTCGACGAGCCTGCGCGATCTCCCGGGAGACCTCGGGTACCACGAGGACGACTGGGAGAGCTACATGGTTCGCATCGGCCGCGACGGAGGCGTCCTTTCCCGGGCCAGCTCGCACAACGGGTACAACTACGATGGGGGCGTCGGGAGCTGGCCGTTCGACGCGGGTTTCTTCCATCGCGCCGCCTGGGGCCCCGCCACCGGCCGAACGTTCGTCTCCGGGGGAAGCCACGCGGGTCACGTGCACGAGGACGGTACGCCGAACGCGGTGGGCGGCCGCCTCGTCGGCGAGCTGCCCCTGCCCACCCGCGGCGAGCCGCCGCGCCGATGGACGCCGGCCTCCCACCTGCGCCTGATCCCGATCGAGACCATCGGCCCGACGGCGCTCGCAACCCGCTTCGCCGTCACCCCGCCATGGCGGAAGATCGTCTACAGCGACCCGGAGTGGGAGGGGACGTAGGGCGCGCAGGCGGACCGAGGCGGCGTGGGGGGTTCACGCCGGCCATGGGCGGCTCAAATCACCAATCGGCTGGTCGTTTGGGGATTCATCGGGGCCATAGGGCGGATGAATCCCCAATCCCCACGCCCGATCGGAGCGTGCGTGGGCCCCGTCGCCACCACGCCGGGCGCCGATCCGAAAACCGGTGCTTCGCTAGCGCGGCGCCATCCGCAGGGCGCCGTCGAGCCTGATCGTCTCGCCGTTCAGCATCTGGTTCTCGATGATGTGGCGGACGAGCGCCGCGTACTCGTCGGGCTCGCCGAGGCGGGACGGAAACGGCATCGTGGCGCCGAGCGCATCCCGCGCCTCCTGAGGGAGCGCGCCGAGGAGGGGCGTGTCGAACAGGCCCGGCGCGATCGTGACCACACGGATCCCGCGGCTCGCCAGGTCGCGAGCCGCGGGAAGCGTGAGGCCGACGATGCCGCCCTTCGACGCCGAGTACGCGACCTGGCCGATCTGGCCGTCGAAGGCCGCAATCGAGGCCGTGTTGACGCACACGCCGCGCTCGCCTCCGTCGTCCGGTTCGTTCCCGTTCATCGACGCCGCGGCGAGCCTCAGGACGTTGAACGTGCCGATCAGGTTCACCTGGACGACGTTCGAGAAGAGCTGGAGGTCGTGCGGCCCGTCCTTCGACGCCGTGCGCTGGGCCCACCCGATCCCGGCGCAGCAGACGGAGACGCGAAGGCCCCCGTCGGCCTCGGCGGCGGCGTCGACCGCGGCCGACACCTGGTCGGCGTCCGTGACGTTCACCTCGACGAATCGCGCGCGCCCGCCCAGCTCGCCCACGAGGGCGTTGCCCTTCTCAACGTTCAAGTCGGCGACCACCACCGACGCCCCCGCGCCGTGCAGGGCCCGCGCGGTCGCGGCGCCGAGTCCCGACGCGCCGCCGGCGACGAGGGCTGAGGCTCCATCGACCTTCATCGGGCGCGGAATCTATTCCTTCACGCCTCGCGCGCGCCGGCGGGTAGCCTTCCCTCATCACGCTGGCCGCCGCCACCAGCAGGGACGGGATCGCCGCGCGACTCGCCGAGGCACGCGAGCGAACGCTGATGCTCGTCGAGCCCCTCGCGGACGAGCAGCTCAACCGCGTCTACTCGCCGATCCTGAGCCCGCTCGCCTGGGACCTCGGCCACATCGCGAACTTCGAGGAGCTCTGGCTGGTGCAGACCATCGGCGGGCGGGAGCCGATGCGCGGTGAGCTCGGCCGCTTCTACGACGCGATCGAGAACCCGCGGCGGACCCGTAACGAGCTTCCGATCCTTCGCGGCGACGAGCTCCGCTCCTACATGGACGAGGTCCGCCAGCGCTCGCTCCACGTGCTGGAGGGGATCGATGTCGAGGGCTCCGACGACCGGCTGCTCCGCGACGGCTTCGTCTACGAGCTACTGATCGCCCACGAGCACCAGCACAACGAGACGATGCTGCAGCTCCTCCAGATGGTCGAGAGCTACGAGCCGGCCGAGCGCGACTCCGGCCCTGGTGCCGAGCCCGCGGCTGAGGGCCCGGAGATGGTCGATGTGCCTGGCGGCGAGGTGGAGATCGGCGCGGGGCCTCGCGGCTTCGCCTACGACAACGAGCGCCCGCGGCACGCGGTCGACCTGGCGCCGTTCCGAATCGACCGCGTCCCGGTTACGAACGCCGACTTCGCCGGCTTCATCGCCGACACGGGCGCCGAGCCGCCGCTCTACTGGGAGGCCGACGGCGCCGGCGCGTGGGTGAGGACGGCGATGGGGCAGAGCGCCGCGCTCGACCCCGCCCTCCCCGTTGTGCACCTCGATTACGGCCAGGCCGAGGCCTACGCGCGGTGGGCCGGCAAGCGGCTGCCCACCGAGCTCGAGTGGGAGGCGGCGGCCGCCGGCGCAAGTCGCGATCGCGCCAACCTCGACCAGCTCGCGTTCGGCTGCGCGCCCGCCGGCGCCTATGGGGACGCCGCCTCCGCCAGCGGCGCCCTCCAGATGCTCGGGGACGTGTGGGAATGGACGTCGTCCGACTTCACCGCCTATCCCGGGTTCGAGGCCTTCCCCTACCCCGAGTACTCCGAGGTGTTCTTCGGACCGACCCACAAGGTGCTGCGCGGCGGCGCCTGGGCGACGCGGCGAAACGTCATCCGCACGAGCTTTCGCAACTGGGACCTGCCCGAGCGGCGCCAGATCTTCGCCGGCGTCCGATGCGCGAGTGACCGATGAAACGAACCAACCACAGGCGATACACGTAGGAAGAGAAGTGACCGGCGCGGCCACCGACGACATCCGAATCGACGTGCACCTGCCGCCGGGCGGGCCCCTCTCGGGCATGGCCGCCGACGTGCGCGCCGGGCTCACGAAGCCGTTCAAGGAGCTCTCGCCGCGGTACTTCTACGACGAGCGCGGCTCGCAGCTGTTCGAGGAGATCACGCAGCTCGAGGAGTACTACCCGACCCGTTGCGAGCGCGCGATCCTCGAGCGCCACGCGCGCGAGATCTGCGCGGCGGCGAGGGAGCCGGCGACCCTCATCGAGCTCGGATCCGGCTCGGCGGCGAAGACCCGGGTGCTGCTCGACGCGATGCGCGACGCCGGCTGCCTTCGGTCATACGCGCCGGTCGACATCTCGGAGCAGATCACGAGGGAGACGGCCGAGGCGGTGGCCGCCGAGTACGGAATCGCGGTGCACGGGCTCGTGTGTGACTTCGAGCGCGACCTCGAGCGGATGCCGCTCGAGGGCCCCCGCGTGATTGCGCTGCTCGGGGGGACGATCGGCAACTTCGAGCCCGCCCAGCGGGCGAGCTTCCTGGCGCGCGTGGCGAACCTGCTCGGGCCAGACGACCGCTTCCTGCTCGGGACCGACCTGGTGAAGGACCGCGCGACGCTCGAGGCCGCCTACAACGACTCGGCCGGCGTCACCGAGGAGTTCAACAAGAACGTCCTCGACGTGCTGAACCGCGAACTCGGCGCCGACTTCGACACGGACTGCTTCGAGCACGTCGCGCGCTGGGACGAGGAGAACCTCTGGGTCGACATCCGCCTGCGCTCGGTGCGCCGGCAGGTCGTGAGCTTCACCGCGCTCGACATGCTCGTGGCGTTCGAGCGCGGCGAGGAGATGAGGACCGAGATCTCGACGAAGTTCGCGCGTGACGGCCTGGCAGGGATCTACGCGGAGGCCGGGCTCGAGCTGGCGGAGTGGTGGACGGACCCCGACGACCTCTTCGCGCTCAGCCTCGGCCGGGCCGCTCAGCCCGCCTAGCCGGCCCGCATGAACTGCCCGTGGAACCCGAACGGGATCGCGTGCGGCGCCTCCGCTCTCGCGATCTCGGAAAGGTCCCCGGCGTCGAGCACGAGCAGGAACGAGCGGCCGACCTTCGTGTCCAGGACCACCGAGAGAACCACGCCGTCGTCCTCAGCTCGGGTCTCGGGCCCGGCGACGAACACCGGCTCGCCCGGATAGCACCCGGGCGCAGACCACTCGACGAGCCCTCCCTCGGTCACGTCGCATTTCTGGATATGGGTGATGAACGATCCCGCCGCCGCCCCGGGCGCGTGGTTCCCGTAGACGAACCGGTAGGGCCGGCCGTTGTTGCGGCGGTAGTTGATCCGCGGCAGCTCGAAGCCGGGCGCGATGGTTTCGCGCCTCGCCTCGCCACCCGCCATCGGCACGCGGTAGCGGCGCAGCTCGGGCACCGGAATCGCGCCGCCGGCCCGCAGCCGGTCGAGGTAGAACGCGCGCACGATCTCGTCGTCCTCGTAGGCGGCGAGGTCCACGACCAGCTCGCCGCCGTCCTCGAACGCGTTCACGTGATGGAAGCAGAAGAACGGCTCGGCGTCGACGCGAGCGGCCAGCTCGCCGGTTCGCCGGTCGATGACGATGAACGGCGTGCCGCGCTCGGGCTCCCAGCGGTAGTTCTCGATGAACGGGCGCTTGGCGCGCGCGAGCTCCAACGGGTTCACCACGAGCGGGCACTCGGTGAGCACGGCGTAGCGCTCGGTGATCCCGAAGCTGTGCATGTACGCGGGCCTCGAAGCCGGCAGCTTCGCGATCTGGCGCTGGCGCCGGCCATCGGCGCGTGCGTAGAGGCGGTACGAGGTTCGGGGCCCGAACTTCACCGCGTAGAAGAGCCCCTCGTTCGTCGCCGGGTCGAGGTGCGGATGCGCGGTCGTGTGCTGGCCGGGGGCCGGCGAGGCGACGCCCGCGCTCGCGAGCGTCTTCGGGTCGAACAGGACGGGCAGCGGGGTCTCGGTCATCGCCAGCACGTCCTCGCCCAGGCGAGTGAGGTTGACGTTGGCGTTGTCTGAGATCTTCGGGCTGAAGAACGCCTGCACCCGCTTGAAGATCGACCGGCACGGATCGGTCGCGAATTCCGAGTAGGCGATCTCACCGCCGTCCCTCGCGGCTCGGTAGGCACGGCTCTCGAGGAATCTGTTCGCGTAGGAGACGCGGCCGTCCGCGAAGCCGAAGCGGTGGATCATCGAGAAGCCGTCGAACCAGTGATTGACCTTGCGATCGCCGACCTCGTACCGCGCCGGGCCGATGCGAAGGAGCGATCCCTGGAGCCACTCGGGCAGCTTCCCCTCGACCGCGACGTCGTCGACGCGGCGCTCGGCGTCGAGGGTCTCGAAGCCGATGCGGTAATCGGCGTCCTGGGCCTGCGGGGCGCTCGTCGTGACGGTCATCGGGTCTGCCTCCTGCGCTAGTCTCTGGTCAACGGATCAGAATATACCATCTATTTAGGACTATGGCGAACCCCAAGGAGCTCCGGCTCACACCCACCTCGTACATCGTGCTCGGGCTCATCGACCTCTGCGGCGAGGCGACGCCGTACGAGCTGAAGGGCCTCGCGGCGGAGGGCGTCGGCAACTTCTGGTCGCTCCAGCACGCGCAGCTCTACACCGAGACCTCGCGACTCGCCGACGCGGCCTACCTCTTCGAGGAGCGCGAGGAGGGCGGTCGGCGCCGCAAGCGCTACCGCCTCACCGACCGCGGCCGCGGCGCGCTTGGCGACTGGGTCGCGACACCCACCGACCAGTTCACCGAGCTGCGCGACCTCGCGCTCCTGAAGCTCTTCTTCGGTGCCGATCCCGCCGCGCTCGCCGAGAAGCAGCTCGAGATCCACCGGGCGAGGCTCGAAGCCTACGAAGCGCTCTTCGAGCAGGCCGCCGGCCTGCCGGCTGCGGGCCCGGCGCTGACGCTCGATGCCGGCCTGGGCCACGAGCGCGAGTGGGTGCGCTTCTGGGAGGGGCTGGCGGGCTAGCCGCTCGAGGGGGCGAGGGCCTCGATCAGCTCGCCCAGCCCCTCCGGCGTTGTGATCGGAGTCAGGACCGGCAGGGTGATTCCTCCGGCGACGAACTGCTCGAGCCGGTCCCGCATCGCCGCGGGCTCGCCGAAGATGAACATCTCCTCGATCAGGGCCCACGGGGCCGCGGCCAGCGCCCGCTCGCGATCCTTGGCCGCCCACGCATCGCACATCTCGGCGATCGCTTCGCCGTGGCCGAGCCAGCGATAGAAGGCGGCGTAGACCGGCACCGTGATGTAGGAGGCGAACATGAACCGCGCGAGCGGCTCGACCTGCTCGCGCTCGCCCGGCAGGCAGAAAAAGCGGCAGAGGAGCTCGAAGCCGTCGGGCGCCCCGTCGAGCTCGGCGACCACCTTCTCTAGCCCGGAGAGCGGGAGGAAGTTCGTGAACGCTCCGGCGGCCTTCTCGACCGCCAGCCGCAGCATCTTCCCGCGCAGCGCCGCGAGGATGATCGGCGGCGGGCTCTCCGGCGCCTGCTCGAGCTTGAACCCGGTCGCAGTGCGCCCGCCTGCAAACGCGGCGTCGAGAAAGTCGACGGTCTCGGAGACCTTCGCGAGCGGGCGCTCGAACGGGATCCCGTTCCAGCCCGAGACGATGCGGTCCGACGAGGCGCCGATGCCGAGCGCGAAGCGCCCCTGGCTGGCGTCGGCGAGCGCGGCCGCCTGCTGGGCGAGCAGCGCGGGGCCGCGGGTGAAGACGCCGACGACTCCCGTGCCCAGGCGAACCCGCTCGGTCCACGGCGCGGCGAGCGCTAGCGGAGTGAAGCCGTCGGGCCCGTTGGTCTCACCGCTCCAGAGGTCCGTGTAACCGGCCGCCTCGGCCCGCTCCACATGCTCCCGCTGCGCGTGAATCGGCAGCATCGGCAGCGGCAGCGTGAGTCCCCAGCGTTGCTCGGTCATCGTGCGCGCTGCACCCTATCGGTGGGATAAGCTCGCGCGGGATGGACTTCTCGCGGCTCAATCCGACCCGCGTCGTCATCGGTGGGATCGCCTCGCTCCTGCTAATCACGAGCCTCATCTTCATGCCGTGGTACACGCTTGACCACAATCCGGCGCGCCAGGCCGGACAGAACTTCATCTGCGGCGCGAACAACTACAGCTGCACCGGCTTCGACACCTTCCCGATCATGCGCTGGCTCCTGATCCTCGCCGCGCTCGCCCCGCTGATCCTGGCCTACATCCTCGTTCGCGGGCACAAGCTCTCCTGGCCGCCCGGGGAGATGACGATGGTCGCCGGGTTCGCCGCCACCATCCTCATCCTCTACAACGGCATCATCGACAAGCCCGGCTCGGGGCAGGCCGAGATCGGGGTCGGGCTCGACTACGGCTACTTCGTGGCGCTTGTGGCTGCGTTCGTGATCGGCTGCACGGGCTTCACCCGCTCCCAAGAGGGCCAGCGAAGAGTGCGCAAGGCCCCCGGCACGGTCTAACTTCCCGCCCTTGGGGGTCGGCGCGGTGGACGGCTTAGCAGCGAGGGAAGCGCGGGCCGGGGTCGCGGTGCGGCTTCCGTAACACGTTGCCTCTGCCGAGGCGACTTGTGGTCGCTTAGCGGCAACAAGTCGCACGGTGGGCGGCCGCGCTTGGCCGGCCGCGATATAGCCTCCGGAGGCTCATGGGAGTCATCTCGCACGACGTCCGCTCGGGCTCGACGCCCGACCGCAACCTCGCGCTCGAGCTTGTTCGGGTGACCGAGGCGGCGGCGCTCGCGGCCGCGCGCTGGGTGGGTAAGGGCGAGAAGGAGGACGCCGACCAGGCGGCGGTCGACGCCATGCGCCTGCTCCTGGACACGGTCCCGATGGACGGTCTCGTGGTGATCGGCGAAGGCGAGAAGGACGAGGCGCCCATGCTCTACAACGGTGAGCGGATCGGCGACGGCAGCCCGCCCGAGGTCGATATCGCCGTCGACCCGCTCGAGGGCACGCGGCTGACCGCGCGCGGCATGCCGTCCGCCCTTGCCGTGATCGCGCTTTCGGAGCGGGGCACGATGTTCGATCCCGGTCCGTGCGTGTACATGGAGAAGCTCGCGGGCGGCCCTGACATCGCCGACCTGCTCTCCCTCGAAGATCCCCTCCCGGACGTGGTCGGCAAGGTCGCCGAGCGCAAGGGCGTGAGCGTCGGCGACGTGACGCTCATCATCCTCGATCGTGAGCGGCACGCCGAGAAGGTGAGGGAGATCCGGGAGGTGGGCGCGCGCATCCGGTTCATCACCGACGGCGACGTCTCAGCGGCGCTCTTTGCCGTCATGGAGGGCACCGGCGTCGACCTCCTTTGGGGCATCGGCGGCACGCCCGAAGGGGTGCTCTCCGCGGCGGCGATCAAGTGCCTGGGAGGCGAGCTCTTGGGGCGCCTATGGCCCCGTGACGACGACGAGCGGCAGGCCGCGATCGATGCCGGCTACGACCTCGACGAGGTGCTCGGCGCGGATCGGCTGGTCGCGGGCCAAGACGTGTTCTTCGCAGCGACGGGCGTCACCGACGGCGAGCTCCTCCAGGGGGTTCGCTATCCGGGCGGCGGGAAGGCCGTGACCGAGTCGCTCGTCATGCGCTCGCGCTCGGGGACGGTGCGGACCGTCCAGGCGCGCCACGACCAGGCGAAGCTGCGCGAGGTCACCGGCGGCCGGTACGGCTGAGCGGATCGCGGTCGCGGGGGCGACCGGCTACATCGGCGACCTGCTCGCGCGCGAGCTCGCGCGCCGGGGTGCCCGAGTCCGGGCGCTCGCGCGTAGCCCGGAGCGGGCGTCCGCCCTCGAGGGTGAAGGCTGCGCCGTCGTCAGGGCCGACGTTCTCGAGCCTACGTCGCTTGGTCCCGCCCTCGAGGGCTGCGGGGTCGCCTACTACCTCGTTCACTCCATGGGCCGGGGGGCCGACGGTGACTTCGTGGCGCGCGACCGCGAGGGCGCGCGGAACTTCGCGCGGGCGGCCGCCGACGCCGGGGTGAAGCGGATCGTCTACCTCGGTGGCCTTGGCCGAGAGACGGCCACTTCGCGGCACCTTCGAAGCCGCCACGAGACGGCGAGCGAGTTGGGCGGCTGCGGGGTGCCGGTGACTTATCTGCGCGCGGCCGCCGTCATCGGCGCCGGAAGCGAGTCGTTCCGAACCGTCGCCTACCTCGTCAAGCGGCTCCCCGTCATGGTCACCCCTCGATGGACCTCGGTTCGCACCCAGCCGATCGCGGTCGATGACGTGGTCGAGTACCGGGCGGAGGCGCCCGCGGTGGATGAGGCGGCCGGACGCGAGGTCCAGATCGGCGGCCCTGACGTGACGACGTACGGCGGGCTCATGGATGAGGCGGCGCGGGCGCTGGGGGTGCGGCCGCGCCCCCGAATCGGTGTCCCCGTGCTCTCGCCGCGGCTCTCGTCCCTTTGGGTGGGCTTGGTCACGCCCGTCGACGCCGGGGTTGCCAAGCCGCTCATCGACGATCTCGCGACGGAGACAGTCGTCACGGATCCGAGCGGCCAATCGCTGTTCTCGGTTGAGCCAACGAGTCTCGGCGACGCGATGCGAAAGGCGGTCGCGGAGGCGTTCGGCCGGGGCAGCTAGGGTTGAGACAGCTCCGCGGACTCGGTGAGCTCGCCGGTGTCGTGGAGCTCGAAGCGCAGGGCGTTGATGACCCCGCCGGCCATCAGGGAGAGGCTCACGAGGTAGAACCAGACGAGGGCGATCAGGACGAAGCCCACTGTCCCGCCGACCTCGCCGACGCTCGAGACCTGAGCGAGGTAGAACGGGTAGACGGCGTTTGCGAGGCCGGTCGTGAGCGTGACGAACAGCGCCCCTGGCCAGACGCCCCTCCACGGGACGTGCCCCTTGGGCACGAAGTAATAGATCGCGCAGCAGATCAGGAAGGCGATGAAGAGCGCCGCGCCGAGGAGGGCGATGGTGACGATCGTCTCGCTGTGGGCGAGGCCGAAGGGCAGGTTGTCGGCGGTCGTGCCGATGGCGCTTTCCAGCGTCGGGATCACGATGCTCGCCGCGAGGAAGAGGATGAGGCCCAGCAGCATCACGAGCGCGAAGCGCTTCTGCTCGAGCCAGCCGCGGCACTCGACGTGGTAGATGCGGCAGAAGGCCGTGTCCATCGCGCCCCAGAACGAGGTGCCGATCCAGATCGCTCCGAGCGCCGCGGCGAGGCCGATCGTCGTCGAGTTCGACTGGATGCGGTCGAGCGCGTCCTGAAGCGTTGTGCTCTTCACGGCTGGGAAGAGGTGCTGGAGGTCGGTGCGAACGCTGTGCTCGACGTCGTTGGCCTGGATCACCTGCCCGAGGATGAACAGCGCCAGCAGCGCGAACGGGAACAGGGCGAGGAAGAGGTTGTAGGCGACCATTCCCGCAAGGCCCGTGATGTTCTCGCGGTAGGCGCGATTCCAGAAGGCCTTGAGGTAGAGGCTGAGCCGCCGCCGCCGTTGCGGCGCCGCCTCAACCGCGCTCGGTCGCTCGGCGTGCAGCATCGAGGGCACGGCTCATCAGGCGTACACCGAGTGTTGCGGCCTCCGCGGTGACCGCGATGCCCGCCCATGCCAGCTCCTCGAGCCCCGCCCCCCGCTCATCGTCCCCGGCCGGCGCCTCGCTCTCCCGCGGCCGCTGCTCGCGCGCCGGAGTCGGCGGCTTGCGGGGAGTCGGCGGCTCACGCACGGGAGTCGGCGGCTCACGCACGGGCCTCGCCTGCGACTTGCTGGGCTCGGCCTTCTTGCTGGGGCCGCCCGTGCCGGCCCGGCGAGGGCTCCTGGTGCCCGGTCGCGTGCGTGGAAGCTTCCCGAAGAGGCCGGTGTCCGCGGGATCCGGTCCGTCGCTCATGACGCCAATTCCACCGTCAGCGCCGGACGTGGCGGCTGCCGCACGTGGCCGTGCAGGGGCGGGACACGGGACGCGGCGCGCGAAGCTCCGTTGGCCATCGCACTGGCTACCATCGGACGAGCCTTCGGGACGCATGGACGGCGCCCGAAACTGAATAGAGCCGAAGCCATCACCGATACCGTAGAGAAGGAAGACGAGAGCAACCGAATGCTAGTTGCGGAACTTCAGGAGCTGGACGAGGTCAAGGGCCTCGTCACGAAGGGCCACGCGGAGGGTGTCATCGCCTTCGGCGAGGTGGCGAGCGCCCTCTCGGAGGTTGACGTCGACGAGGGGGACATCGAGGAGCTCTACGGCTACCTCGAGGGCCAGGGCATCGAGCTCGTCGACGACCCGGATCCGGGCACGGCGCCCGCGGGCGCCGCCGCGGTCGATCGCGAGGACGGCAAGCGCGGCAGGCGTCGCAAGGCAACCGCCCTCGACCTGAAGCCGGACATGACGACCGACTCCTTGCAGCTCTTCCTCAAGGACATCGGCAAGGTCCGGCTCCTCACGGCGGCCGAGGAGGTCGAGCTCGCGAAGCGGATCGAGCGCGGCGACCTCGACGCGAAGCAGAAGATGGTGGAGTCGAACCTCCGCCTCGTCGTCTCGATCGCCAAGAACTACCGAAACCAGGGCCTTCCCTTCCTCGACCTGATCCAGGAGGGCACTCTCGGCCTCGTCCGCGCCGCCGAGAAGTTCGACTACCGCAAGGGCTTCAAGTTCTCCACCTACGCGACCTGGTGGATCCGCCAGGCCATCGCTCGCGCCCTCGCCGACAAGGCGCGGACGATCCGGATCCCCGTCCACGTCGTCGAGAAGCTCAACAAGATCGGCCGCGCCGAGCGCAAGCTGGTCACCGAGCTCGGCCGTGAGCCGACGCCCGACGAGATCGCCGAGGTCACCGGCATCGACCCCGAGGAGGTCGACCAGATCAAACGCTCCGCCCAGGCCCCCGTCTCGCTCGAGAAGCCCGTGGGCGACGAGGAGGAGTCGGAGTTCGGCCAGTTCATCGCCGACGAAAAGGCGGAGTCGCCCTTCGAACGCGCGGCCGACCTCCTCACGAAGGAGGCGCTGCGCGAGGCCCTCGAGAACCTCTCCTATCGCGAGCGCCGCGTCCTCGAGCTCCGCTACGGCCTCGGCGGCGAGCACCCCCGGACGCTCGACGAGGTGGGGCGCACCTTCAACGTGACGCGCGAGCGGATCCGGCAGATCGAGAACCAGTCGCTCAAAAAGCTTCAGAGCCTCGCCGAGGCCCAGAAGCTGCGCGAGGTCACCTAGCGGACACGGTCTTGACGAACCGGTGGGTCACTCCCATCGGCTCGAAGCCGAGCTTCTCGTAGAGGCGCGGCGTCGTGTCGTCGGCGTCGGCGACCACGAAGGTCAGCTCGTCGCCCGCCGCGGCCGAAACCCTCGCGGCAGCGCTGACCACAGCGCGCGCGAGCCCGCGGCCTCGAGCCGCAATTGCGGTGGCGACGTCCTCCACCTGCCCGACCCGGCCCTCACCTCGAAGCCAGGCTCGCGAGACGACGGCGCCGGCGTCTCGCACGACGAACCAGCGGCCGCCGGCCGACGTTTCGAGGCGCCGGTCGAGCTCGAGCAGCTCGGCCGCCAGCTCGTTGGAGCCCGGGAACGCCTCGAGCATGATCTCCCGGCGGCTGGCCCGGACGTCGTCGAAGCCGGCCTCGACGACCTCGTGCTGCGGCGGCGGCGGGGGCTTGCGCAGACGCATGAGGACGAACCTCGTCGTCTCGAAGCCGAGGCTGCGAAGCCCGGGGGCGACGCGGCGCGCAGCGGCCTCGTCCTCGACGACCACGGCCGCCGCCTCGATGCCGCACTCCCGCGCGAGCTCGGATGCCTCGCGCGCGATGGCAGCGGCGTTGAGGCCGCCGGGGTCGTCGAGCCGGACGTAGTTCGCGTCCCAGACCCGGGGCAGCGAGGGCGTGAGAAGCGCGGTGCCGCCGCTCCAGGCGCGGACCTCGTGAACGGTCCGCTCGTCGATCGCGGCGAGCAGCCCCCGGGCCTTTCTGAGGTCGTCGGCGCGCCTGCTCACGGTGGAAAAGCTAAAGCGCTTCGTCGCGCGACCCGATATCTGAGGCGATGGCGTTCGACGTCGATGCCGCGCTTCGCTACGTGGTCGAGCGTGAGGGCTCCGACCTTCACGTGAAGGTGCCCGCTCCGCCGATGGCGCGCATTCACGGCGAGCTCACACCGGTCGCGGGCGCGGCCGTGCTCGGGGCCGAGGACACGGACGCCGCGCTCGAGCACGTGCTCCACGATGCCGCTCTCCTCGAGGAGTTCGCGACCGTGGGCGAGGCCGACTTCTCCTACGAGATCCCCGGTCTCGCGCGCTTTCGAGTCAACGCGTTTCGCCAGCGCGGCGACGTCTCGATCGCCTTCCGCGTCATTCCCTACAGCGTTCGGACGATTGACGACCTCGAGCTCCCTGAGGTGATCCGCAAGCTCGCGGACGAGCCGCGCGGAATCATCCTCCTCACGGGCACCACCGGCTCCGGCAAGTCGACGACGCTCGCGGCGATGATCGAGCACATCAACGCGAACAAGGCCCGGCACATCGTCACGCTCGAGGATCCGATCGAGTACCTGCACGGCGACAAGCGGTCGATCATCAACCAGCGTGAGGTCGGCCACGACACGGAGAGCTTCGCCCGGGCGATGCGCCGCGTCCTCCGGCAGGACCCGGACGTGATCCTGATCGGCGAGATGCGCGACGAGGAGACCGTCCGGACGGCGCTCTCGGCCGCCGAGACCGGCCACCTCGTGATGTCGACGCTTCACACCCTCGACGCCTCGGAGACGATCAACCGCATCATCGACTTCTTCCCGCCCCATCTCCAGCAGCAGGCGCGCGTGATGCTTGCCTCGACGCTTCGGGGCGTTGTCTCGCAGCGCCTGGTGAAGCGCGCCGATGGCTCGGGCCGGATCGCCGCGGCCGAGATCATGGTCGTCACCGGGCGAATCCAGGACCTGATCCTCAACCCCGAGGAGACCGGGCGAATCACGGAAGTCATCTCCGAGGGCTCCTACTACGGCATGCAGACGTTCGACCAGTCGCTCCTCGCCCACGTCACCGAGGGCAACATCTCGGTCGAGACGGGCCTCGAGGTCGCCTCGAGCGCGCACGACTTCAAGCTCATGCTCGACGCGCAGGGCCGGCGCGCGAGCGGTATCGAGCAGGTCGTAAGCGCCGCTTAGAGCCACTTCAGTTGGTAAAGCATTGACGCTATACTCGCCCTGCGTGAGGGGCGATTCCGACTCTCCCTGTCCCGTCAGCTGCTGTGCGGAGATCATCTCCGGCAAGTGGACGCTCCTCGTGATCCGGGACCTCGCCGAGGGCCCGCAGCGCTTCTGCGAGCTTGAGCGCTCGCTCCAGGGAATCAGCCCGAGGACGCTGTCGCTGCGCCTCCGTGCGCTCGAGGAATGCGGCGTTGTGGCGCGGACGACCTTCCCGGAGGTGCCGCCCCGGGTCGAGTACGGCCTGACCGATAAGGGCCGTGCGCTCGTGCCGCTGATCGACGACATGCGCAAGTACGGCGAGCGCTGGCTCGTCGCCGACGCGGCAGCCGGCCGCGACGCCGTAGCCGTCTAGGCGCCCGAGCGCCGGCTGCAACCGAGCTTGCAGCGCAGGAACGGCCCACGCCCGCGCGAAACGTGGGCGCATGCACGATCTCGTAGTTCGCGAAGCCCTTGAGACCATGGCCCTCGACGCGGCCGATCGGCTGCGGGACCTCATCGCCGACGGCGCCGAGATCCCCTACGAGGTCCGCGAGCCCGGCGACGCCTCACCGCTTTGCGAGTACACGCCGCGTACCGCGCTCTTCGTGCGCCAGAACGCGGGCGCGCTGCGCGAGCTCGACTCCTTCGGCGCCGCGTGCGCCGCGCTCGAGTCAACGGGGCTCGCAGGCGCTTACCTCGAGGCCGCCGGCGCGGACGTGCCCGCCGAGACGCGCCCCCGCGCAGAGCTTGCGGGCATTCTCTTCCTCTGCCGCCTGTGGCAGGGGTCGACCGACTTCTCGATCGTCGAGGAGCGCCTTGAAGCGAGCATCGCCGAGATCGAGCTCGGCGACGAGCCGGCCGAGGACGAGATCGAGGTGGTGGTGCCGGTGCGCGGCCTGCAGATGCCGATCGAGCGGCTCGAGCTCGCCACCGCGACGCTCGTGCGCGCGGACACCGTCGACGTGCCGCCCGAGGCGCGGGCGTCCGAGGGCTCGGGCGCCGCGGGTTGGCAGCCCACCTTCCTCGCGGTCGCGCGCGTTGGCGTGGCGGCCGAGGGCACTGAGGCACCCGACGCCGGCGCGCGAGCCGTCGAGTCCTTCCGGCAGCTGATCACCACCCTGCGCCTCTACAAGGACGGGGGCGTCGGGCTTGGCCCGCACGCATGGGCGCGGTCCGGCGGCGACCGTTGGCGGCGGATCGCGACCGGCGAGGGCCGGCCGCGGCCAGGCGGCTACGTGCTCGCGCCCGAGGACCTTGCCGACCTGATGGCGCTCTCGCGCGCGCTCGCGCAGCGCTCGACTCCTTTCGGGCGTCCGGCGCGCGAGCGCGGAGGCCTGGCCGGAGCGCTGGCGCGCGCCATCTCGCGCTTCGAGGCCGGCCTCGAGCGCCACGCGGTGCTTGAGGCTCTCAACGACTATCTGCTTTCGCTTCGCTTCCTGCTCGACGGCGCCGGACCGGCGGACCTCGGGCTGTCGATGCGGGTGGCCGCACTCTGCGCCGAGCCCGAGGGCCGCGACGGCATCAAGTCGGTGCTGGACCGCGCGCTCGCGCTGGAGCGCGAGCTGTGGACGGGCGAGCCGTCCGCCGGCGGCGACGGCAAGCTCGGCCCGATCGAGACGGCGGCGAGCGTGGAGGAGCTCACCCGGGCGATCCTCAAGGACGCCGCCTGCGGGCACCTCGGCGGCGACCTGCGCGTGACGGCCGACGAGATCCTTCTCGCCGATGGGTTCACGGTCGGCGACGGCTCCGACGAGCAGCGGGGAGCCACCGCCGAGTGGGCCGTCGAGGATCCCGAGCTCGACCCGGAATGGGCCGGCGAGGACGAGATACCCGAGTTCGACGACGATCTCCTCGAGGCTCCCGACGACGAGCTCCCGGTCCCGGAGCCGATCGAGTTCCGCGCCGTCGAGATGGACGACGAGGACGACGAATACGAGTTCGTCGAGAAGGTATCGGAGCCCGAGGGTCGAATCAGCGTCCATCGACCGGCCTTCATCGAACCGGAGGAGGAGCAGGTGACGGCACACGCGACCGCAACGACTTTCGAGGACGCCGAGGGCTACGAGAGCCGCACGACGGTGATCGAGGCCGTCCAGGCGCCCGAGCCGAGGACCACGCCATCGGAGCGCGTCAGCGCCCTCCTCGCCGAGCACCGCGCCGAGCGCGAGGCAGTCGCGAGCCGCGTGGCGCACCTCTTTCCGCGTCCCGAGCCCTGCGAGTGGGACGTGCCCGAGGTCGGCTACGACCGGCGCCGCCGCGCCGAGGTCTCAGCCCGAGCCTCCTGAAGCTTCCTCCTCCGATCACCCAGGAAGAGCGGGTCCAGGCCGCCGGTATCCCCGGCGGTCTCGGCCCGCCAGAAAACGGCTAGCGCAGCAGCGGGTCGAGCGCGGAGCTGAAGGCCTCGGGCGTCAGGTCGGACGGCTCGACCTCCTCCGGCGCCTCCCCTCGCCGCTCGAGGAAGAACCTCGGCGTCGAGCTGACGCCCCGCGCCGATGCGGCGCGGTCCGCCTCATCGAGGACGCGCTGCGCCGTGGGCGAATCCGCCTCCGCCAGGGCCCGCTGCGCATCCAGCCCCGGGGTGGCCGCCGCGATCCTCCTCAGGTACGCGTCGGTGGCGTAACCCGACCCTTCGTCGCCCTGGTTTTCGTAGAAGAGCTCCATGAGCTGCCACATGCGCGCCTGAACGCTCGCAGCGGCGCCGAGCCGGGCCATGCGCTCGGAGTCGGGCCCCAGGATCGTCAGCAGCTCCAGCCGCAGGCGCAGACGGCGTGTGCGCACGTAGCGGTCAAGGACGGCGGGCAGCACGTCACGCGCGTATTCGCCGCAGAAGGGGCACTGGGGATCGGCGAACTCGACCAGCGTCGCGCCCGCTTTCGGATCGCCGAGCCAGGCACCGCGCTGGGGGATGCCGCCGAATGTCTTCTCCACCCGCTTCGCGTCCTGGGGCAGCCCGCTCAGGTCGACGTCGGTCGAAGCGCCGAGAACGAGCACCAGCACGGCGACGACGATCCCGGCGAACAGCGCGACGGCGCCGAGCTGCCAGGCCCGGCGGCGAGCGGGCTCGCTCATCGAAGCCGCTCGGCCGGCGGCGCCGTCGACTCCTCCACCCCGGTGGCGAAGAGGTAGCGGTTCAGGTCGACCAGCCCGGGGATGTCGTGGACGTCGTCGTCGAGGTACGGAACCTGGATGACGTTGTCAGTCCCGAGCTCGGCGACGAGCCTCTCGATGTTGGCTCGGTCACGCTCGGCGAGGGCCCGGAAGTCGCGATGGTTTGCGACCACCCGCGCCGCCAGCCCCGCGTCACCGAGAGCATCCGTGAGAGCCGACTCGAGCTCGCCGTCGGCGCCCGCGGCGCCCTCGAAGTGGACCTTGTTCACGATCGCACCGCCGAAGGGGAGCTTCGACTCCACGAGCTTGGCGTGGAAGTGGGCCGCCTCTGAGATCGAGTCGCCCTGCGGCGCGCAGACCACGATGAAGCCTGTCTCGGGCGCGGCGAGCAGCGCGTCGACCCTGCGCGCTCGCTCGCGGAAGCCATCGACCATCCCGCCGAAGGCCTGGAAGAACTCCGCGAGGTCCTGCAGAAGGTCGACGCCCGTGATCCGGCGCAGGATCGAGAACATCATCGAGGCTCCGCCACCGACCACGCGGCTCGCAAAGCCGGTCGGCCGCATGAAGATGCGCAGAGCGCGGCCCTCGATGAACTGGACGAGGCGCCTGGGAGCGTCGAGGAACTCGAGCGCGTCGCGACTCGGAGGCGTATCGAGCACGAGCAGGTCGAAGTCGCCCTCGGTCCAGAGCTCGTAGAGCTTCTCCATCGCCATGTACTCCTGCGAACCCGCCAGGGCGGAGCTGAGCTGCTGGTAGATCCGGTTGGAGAGGATGCGATCGCGGGTGGCGGCGTCCGGCGCGTTTCGGCGGATCACCTCGTCGAAGGTCGCCTTGGCGTCGAGCATCATCGCCCACAGCTCGCCGTCGCCGCCGACGCCGGCCGCGGCCAGGAGCTCCGGATCGACCTGGCGGGCCTCGTTGCCGAGCTCCACCATGCCGAGCGAGTCGGCGAGCCGCCTCGCGGGGTCGATCGTGAGGACGGCGACACGCAGGCCCCGGGCGGCCATTCCCGTTGCGATGGCCGCTGACGTGGTCGTCTTGCCGACGCCTCCGGATCCCGCGCAGATGCAGACTCGCTTGCCGTGAAGAAGCTCCGCCACTCCGCCCCGAGCCATCAGAGCTCCTTCGAGAGCTCGCGGATCTGCTCGATCCCAACCTCGGGCTCGAAGAGGAACGGCAGCTCGCCGACCGGCGCATCGGTCATCTCCTCCAGGCGGGCGAGCTGGGCGCGCTGCGCGGCGGCGCGGTGCCGCTCCGAGAGCGCTGCCGAGCAAGCGGCGCTCACCGTCTCATCCTCCGATTCCGCGGCCACCGTCGCGAGCTGCTCAGTCTCGCCCGCGTCGAACCGCTCCGGATAGAGCCCGTTCATCCATATCCGGTCGACCGACGCGCCAACGTCCTCGGTGAGGTCGCGCTCGAGCGAAGCGGTCTCGTTGACCGGCATCTCCTCCGGCAGGGCCACGATCGCGACGCCGGTCTTACGGTGGTTCGTGATGAAGGAGTCGAGCGCCTGCGCCTGTGCCGCGATCGGCCCGACGCGCGCGACGTTGGCGAACGTCCGCGGTGTCTGGAGGAAGCCCACGCCGTGGCCGGTCGCGGGCGCGTCGACGACGACGAGGTCGTACTTGCGCCCGTCCGCGACCTTGCGATCGAGCTGGGCGAGCTCCCAGATCTTCCCGATCGTGACCAGCTCGCGGAGACCCGGGGTCGCCGCGGCCAGGTAGTTGAACATCCGGGAGCGGAACAGCAGGTCTCGCATCGGCCGCACTCGTAGCGCGAGCAGCACGTATTCCCGCATCGCCTCGTCCGGGTCGATGGAGATCGCCCAGAGGTTCTCGTCCATCTCGGTCTCATGGAAGCCGATCTCGGCGTGGTGGAAGACGCGCGAGAGCCGCTCCTGCGCGGAAACCTCGCACAGGATGGTGCGCTTTCCGCTTGCGGCGGCCGCGAGTCCGAGCGCGAGCGCCACCGTCGACTTGCCGACCCCGCCCTTGCCGGTGACGATCACCAGCCGCTTCGAAAGCAGCGCGGGCATTAATGCGGATCATTTCAGTGCACGGGCAGGAAACGTCCCAGCTCGTGCGAATAACCGCGATCAAATGGGACTTTTCAGCCGCGGCTCGCAATCCGACGACCACTCCCGCCCGTCGATGCCGGACCTCGACTGGACTCGAGCTCGAGCCAGGCGTCGACGAACGGCCACGCGCCTCCCGTCGAGGAGACGGTCGAACCCGCCGCGGAGCCGGCGACCGGAGCCGACGCCGGAGCCCGAGCCAGCGCTCGAGACCGGAGCCCGAGAGCCCGAGCCGCGGAGCCCGAGCCGGCGCCCGAGCGCGAGCCGGAGCCGGCGCCCGAGCCCGAGGCCGGCGCCCGAAGCCGAGCCCAGAGCCTGCGTCGAAGCCCGAGCCGGCCCGCGCAGCCTCACCGCCGCCCTCGAACCCGGCCGAGCCCGATCCCGAGGAGGCGGCTCGGCTGACCCCCTCGGAGGCCGTCGCTCCGAGCCGCCTGCCCACGGCGGCTCGACGCCGGGCGCGGGGACGGCCCCCGAGCGCCGGTAAAGCGCGCCCAGGTCATCTCGTTCGCCAACCAGAAGGGCGGCGTCGCGAAGACGACCTCCACGTTGAACCTCGCCGTGGCGTTCGCCGAGTCCGGTCACGACGTGCTCTGCGTCGACCTCGACCCTCAGGGGAACCTGACGATGAGCCAGGGAGTGGACCCCGACCGAGTCGAGAAGTCGATGTACGACGTGCTCGTCCACCACATCCCGATCCGCGAGGTCATCGCGGAGCGGGAGATCGACATCGCGGTGGCGTCGATCGACCTCGCGGGCGCCGAGATCGCGATGAGCACGCAGATCGGCCGTGAGCGCTCGCTCGAGAAGGCGCTCTCCGCGGTGGCCGACGACTACGACTTCGTCTGCATCGACACGCCGCCGAGCCTCGGTCTTCTGACCATCAACGCGCTCACTGCCTCGGACAAGGTGATCGTTCCGGTCCAGTGCGAGTACCTGTCGATGCGCGGGCTCGTCCAGCTCCAGAACACGCTGGAGATGATCCAGGAAAACCTCAACCCGCACGTCAAGATCGAGGGCATCCTCCCGACGATGCTCGATTCCCGGACAGTCCATGCGAAGGAGGCGGTGGAGATCCTCGAGGAGAACTTCGGCGAGCTCGTCTTCAAGTCCCGCATCCGCAAGGCGATCAAGTTCGCCGAGGCCCCGGTGAGGGGCTCGAGCGTCCTGAAGTACGATCCGAAGGGGAACGCGGCGAACTACTACCGCGATCTGGCGAAGGAGGTCTTGGAAGATGGCGCGTCCTAAGCGGGCCAGCATGCGCGAGGGCCCTCTGGCGGACCTCTTCCGCTCGACCACTCCTCCCGACGAGGACCAGCCGACAACGCAGCAGCCGGCGGTCGAGGAGGACACCGGCGCGCTCCGGCAGCCGCCCTCGCCCTCCGAGCCTGCCGCCCCCGCCTCGCAGTCTCCGGCGTTCTACGACCAGAGCGAGGAGGAGCCCGTCGCGCCGTCCGACCCGCCCGCACAGGACCCCGAGGTGCGCGCCTACCGGACAGAGGCGCCGGGAGTCGAGCGTGCCGTCGGGGACCCGAAGGACCGAATCTCCCGCATCTTCACGGACGAGCCGCCCGACCCGGGCCCACCGGCCTACGGCCGCGAGGAGCCCAGCCCCTACGACCCGCCGTCCGGGCCCCCGCGGCCTCACGAGCCGGTGATCCGTGTGGTCGGCGTGGGCGGCGCCGGCGTCAACGCGGTCAACCGGATGGTCGACGCGCAGATCCCCGGGGTCGAGTTCATGGCCATCAACACCGACCTTCAGTCGCTTCAGCAGTCGAGCGCCGACGTGACCGTGCACCTCGGAAGCGGGGTCACGCGCGGGCTCGGCGCGGGCTCGGACCCCGAGCTCGGCTACAAGGCCGCGTTCGCCGAGCAGGACAAGATCAAGCGTCTCCTGAAGGGCTCGGACATGGTCTTCGTCACCGCCGGGGTTGGCGGTGGGACGGGCACCGGTGCCGCCCCCGTGCTCGCGCGGCTCGCGCGCGACGTCGGCTCGCTCACGGTCGGCATCGTCACCAAGCCGTTCCGCTTCGAGGGCACCCGCCGGGCGGGGCAGGCCGAGAAGGGGATCGAGGCGCTCGCCCAGGAGGTGGACACGCTCATCGTCGTCCCGAACGAGCGCCTGCTGACGGTGCTCGCCCGCACCACGAGCATGGTCGAGGCCTTCCACGTGGCCGACGACGTGCTCCGCCAGGGCGTCCAGGGCATCTCGGAGCTCATCACCCTCCCGGGCCTCATCAACCTCGATTTCGCGGACGTGCGAACGACCATGCGCGACGCCGGCCAGGCGCTTCTCGGCATCGGAATGGGCACCGGCGAGAGCCGGGCGAGCCACGCAGCCGAGCGAGCGATCTCGTCGCCTCTGCTCGAGACCTCGGTTGACGGGGCGCGATCGATCCTTCTGTCGGTCACCGGCGGGCCCGACCTCAGCCTCCTCGAGGTGAACGACGCCGCCAAGGTCGTGCACGAGGCCGCGCATCCGGACGCGAACATCATCTTCGGCGCGAACATCGACGACGGCCTCACCGATCAGGTGTGGGTCACCGTCATCGCCACCCGGTTCGACGGGCGCGCCCGTCGCGCCGACGGCAACGGCGGTCAGGCCAAACGGGTGCCGGGCACGACGACGGCCGCGACCCGCCGCCCAGCCGATCGCCGGGCCGGCACGGCGAAGAGCTTCGAGTCGCAGCCCCGGGACCTGAACGTCGAGGTCCCCGAGTTCCTTCCGAACTAGCGCTGCCTCGGCTCGGGTTTGGGCAGCGAGGGGGCCGCCCGGGCCGTTTGGCGACGTTTGGGACTTGAGGCCGCCCATAGCCGGCTCGAAGTCACAAACGGCCTCAAGAGCCTCCCCTCGCTGACCCGTCGTTCGTCCTTAGGCTAGGCCCATGAGCGCACGAGGCGCAGTGGCAGCCGGCCATCCCCTGACCGCTGAGGCGGGCGCGCGCGTCCTTCGTGAGGGCGGCAACGCCGTCGACGCCGCGGTTGCCTCGGTCCTCACCTCGTTCGTCGCCGAGAGCCCCCTGACGGGGCTCGGGGCGGGCGGCTTCATGCTCGTCCATACGGCCGACGAGGACGTGCTGATCGACTTCTTCGTCGGCGTGCCCGGTTCACGGGGGAGTCGAGCGGACGTCGGAGCTCGTGCCGGTCGAGATCCTCTTCGACGGCAACCCGCAGATCTTCAACATCGGCGCGGCCTCTTGCGGGGTGCCCGGGACGGCCGCGGGGCTCTGGAGAGTCCTCGAGCGGTTCGGCTCGGCTCCGATGCCGGAGCTCGCGGCTGGGCCCGCCCGTCTCGCGCGCGAGGGAGTCACCGTCAACAGGCAGCAGTCCTACCTACACGAGCTTCTGACGCCGATCCTCACCGAGTACGACGAGTGCCGCGCGCTCTATGCCCCCGACGGCGACATCCTCCGCGAGGGTGACGTGTTCAGCTTCCCGGCGCTCGGGGACGCCCTGGAGCGATACGCGAAGGAGGGCCCGGAGGCGATCTACGCGGGCGACGTGGCGACGGCGATCTGCGGCCGGGTGCGGGACGGTGGCGGCACCCTCACCGAAGAGGATCTCGCCGCGTACGAGCCGGTCGACCGCGAGCCCGTCCACGCCTTCTTTCGCGGGCGCGACATCCTCTCGAACCCGCCTCCGTCCGCCGGCGGGGTGCTGATCGCGTTCGCGCTCGCCGTGCTGGAGCGCGCGGGGTCCGCGGGGATCGAGCAGATCGTCGCGGCCATGGAGGAGGCGCAGGCGCTGCGGACGGAGGAGTTCCACCGCGGTCTCTACGAGGTGGGCTTTGCCGCCGAGCTCCTCCGCGCCGAGCGGATCGTCGCAGCGGCGGACCGCGTTGGATCGACGACCCACATCTCGGCCCTCGACGCGGGCGGCAGCTGCGCGAGCGTCACCTGCTCGAACGGCACCGGTTCCGGCATCGTCATCCCGGGCACGGGCGTGCACGTCAACAACATGCTCGGAGAGGAGGACCTGAACCCGCTCGGCTTCCACGCGCTCGAGACCGGCCTGCGCCTGCCCTCGATGATGGCGCCGTCGGTCGTGCTGCGGGAAGGCGAGGTGGAGATGGTCCTCGGCAGCGGAGGGTCGAACCGGATTCGCTCGGCCATCCTGCAGGCGATCGTCCGGCTTATCGTCGACGAGGAATGGGCGCAGGACGCGGTGTCCGCCCCGCGCGTCCACTTCGAGGCGGGCGTGGTTCAGGCCGAGCCCGGCGTCGACGAGGCGGCGCTCGGCCGCCTCGAGTCGCGCGGCTATTCCGTCAATCGCTGGGAGCGGGAGAACTGGTTCTTCGGCGGCGTGCATGCCGTCGCCCGTGATCCCGAGACCGGCGCCGTCGGCGGCGGCGGCGATCCGCGCCGCGGCGGGGCGGTGGCGCTCGCGTGATCGACTTCGAGGGCGAGGGGCTCTTGAAGGGCACCCGTGGTCAGGCGCGGGAGGCGCGCCGCCAGCTGCTCGAGGAGCTCTCCGACGATGGCGTCCCCTTGGACGAGCTCCGCCGCGCGGTCGCGGAGGACCGCCTGGCGCTGGTTCCCGTCGAGCACTTCCTGGAGGGGGGAGAGCGGAGGTACACGCTCAGGGAGATCTCCGAGGAGGCCGGAGTCGACCTTGAGCTGCTGCTGCGCCTACGGCAGGCGATCGCGTTGCCGCGACCGGACCCTGACGAGCGGCGCGGCACCGAGGAGGACCTCGAGGCGGCGCGGCGGATGCGCCGCGTGCTCGACGCCGGGCTCTCCCCCGAGCCCGTGATCGAGAACTCCCGCGTTCTCGGTCTCGCGATGTCTCAGGTCGCAGCCTCGGCGAACGCGCTCGTCGGCGACGCGATGCTCCAGCCCGGCGACACCGAGCTGGAGGCGGCGCATCGCTATCTCGATGCAGCCCGCGCGCTGCAGCCGGTCCTGGGCCCCGCGCTGGTGTGGGCCGTCAACCTGCACCTCCGTGAGCAGATTCGCCAGTCGGTCCTCTCGAGCTCGCAGCTCGCCGAGGGCCGGCTCGCCGGCGCCCAAGAGGTGACCGCGTGCTTCGCCGATCTCGTCGACTTCACACGCCTTGGGCAGAGCCTCGACCACAAGGAGCTCACCGAGGTCACCAACAGGCTCGGCGAGCTCGCCCGCGGCGTCGCGGAACCGCCGATTCGGCTCGTGAAGATGATCGGCGATGCCGCGATGCTCGTCTCGGCCGATAACGACGCCCTGATCGGCGCCGCCCTCGAGCTCGTGGCGGCGGCTTCGGGGGAGGGCCGCGATTTTCCCGCGTTGCGGGCGGGGCTTGCACGGGGGGAGGCCGTGTCGCGTGGAGGCGACTGGTACGGACATCCCGTCAACCTCGCGAGCCGTATCACCGACTTCGCCTATCCCGAGAGCGTCCTCTGCTCCGAGGAGGTTCGCGACGCGGCGAGCGACGGCTACCGGTGGTCGTTCGCCGGTGAGCGGCGTCTGAAGGGGATCTCAGGCGGAGTGAAGCTCTTCCGCGCGCGCCCGCCGCAGGGCGGCGGCTCCTAGCGCCGGCGGCGCTTGCGCTCGCGGGCCCACGCGACGGCGCCCTTCGCGGCCGCCCCGGCCAGCCCGCGGACGAGCGACACCGGCTCGATGATCCGGCGAAATCGCGTCCCTTCAGGGCCGATCTCGATGAAGCCGACCGGCGCCGCGGAGACCCAGCCTCCGAGGCCGCCGCCGGTGCCCTTTCCCTTCGACTCCGCCGGGTCCTGCGCCCCCTCGGCGTTACCCCAACCGCCGCCGCCGGCCGCCTCGACGCTCGCGACGGGAATCACGGTGCGGCCGTTGGCCTTGACGGGCTCGCCGTAGCAGAGCCGGGCCCCGGTGGCCCGAAGCGCCATCTCCCACGGGGTCAGCTTGCGGTCGGCCAGAGAGCCTTCGGCGACTTCGTCGGCCTTCGTCATCGGCGCCATCCTAAGCGGCCGCGCGTAACGCGACGCGCGTTCGATCGACTTCGCGGCGATCAGGAGGCTCGCGGGGCCCTTTTGGAGCTAAGCCTCCTCAAGCGGCGCCTTGACCGCCGAGAGCACGAGGTTGTAGAAGAGGCTGGGCGGGAGCCTCGGCTCGAGCACCGCGGAATCGACGCGCTGAAGGGCGAGGTAGCTGCGAAACGCGAACGTCCTCCAGGCCACCGGCACGCCCTCTGGTTCCGCGCTTCCCTCGAGCGAGCGCATGACCCAGCCGAACGCGTTCGCGAGAAGCTCCTCGCCTCGGATCCGCGGCTCCGTCAAGCCGGCCGCCTCCACCATCCGCCGCAGATCGACGGGGGCGAAGGAGTGGACGTCGACCTCCCACTCGAGCCCGTGGTCGCCGGCGCAGTCGAGCGAGCTCTCAACGCGCGCCTCGGCCCCGAGAGCGCGCCGCCAGATCGGGGCGAGGGTCACCCCAAGCCGCTTCGGGAGGACGGCCAGGCGGTCGCCGTAGCGCGACGGCTCGCCGCAGAAGGCCACCACGCCGCCGGGACGCAGAACTCGCGCGAACTCGCGGAAGGCTCGCTCCAGGTCGGGGATGTGATGGAGGACCGCGTGTCCGAAGACGAGATCGAAGCTCTCATCGTCGAACGGCAGCTCCTCGGCCTCGGCGCGCACGGTCCGCACCTCGAGGCCACGCGTGGTCGCCGAGGCCTCCAGGGCGCCGAGCATCCCCTCCGAGATGTCGGTCGCCGTCGCCTTGGAGATCAGGCCCGCCTGCAGCATGTTGAGCGTGAAGTAGCCGGTGCCGGCGCCGATCTCGAGCGCCTCTTCGAACGAGCCGTCGGGCAGGCGGCCGAGCGCCTTGCGCAGCTTCTCGCTCACCTGAGCCTGGCCGACCTCGCCCAGGTCGATGCCCCACTTGGCGTCGTACTCGGTGGCCGCCAAGTCGTGATAGCGGACGTTTGCGTCCTTGATCTGCTCGGGACTGGCCGTCGGGGCCGCGGGCATCGGGCCGACGATCGTAGCCTTCGCGGGTCTGTAAACAAGGGGCTTTGCCCCGAAAGGAGCGTGTGTGAGGGTGCCGAAGGCGCCCGCGAGTTATGCAGGAAGCCCGGTACGTCCAGCGTGACCAGCCCCCCGGAGTGCCCCCGCTCGAGCTGACCGGGGAGAGGACGCTGCCGGACGTCCCGGCGGAGAACTACTGGTACCGGCGGCACCTCGCCGTTTACGAGTGGATCGCCGAGCGGGTGCGCGGGCTTCGCGTGGCCGACCTCGCGTGCGGCGAGGGCTACGGGTCGGCCGTCCTCGCCGCGACGGCAGCGGAGGTCGTCGGCATCGACGCCAACCCCGAGGCGCACGAGCACGCCCGGCTGCGATACGCCCGGCCCGGGCTGAGCTTCGAGCGCGGGCTCGTGGAGGACGTGCAGGGCCCCTACGACGCGATCGTCTTCCTGCAGACGATCGAGCACGTCCCCGACCCCGGGGAGCTGTGCCGGCGGATCGCCGCCGCCGCGCCGACGGCGTACATCTCGACCCCGAACCGCCTCACGCTCGCGCCGCCCGGGGCCGAGCGCTCCGGCAATCCTTGGCACGTTCGTGAGTACACGGCCGAGGAGTACCGCCATCTCCTGGAGCCTCGCTTTGCGGCGGTCGAGGTCCTCGGCCTTCACCACGCGCGGAAACTGCGCCTCCACGAGCTCGCGATCCGCGCGGGCTGGGACAGGGTGCATCCGGCGCTTCGGATCACGAAGCCGTTTTACGACCGCTTCGTCCCGGCGATATCCGCCTCGGACTTTCAGCTTCGCACCGCGGAGCAGGCGAGCCTCGATCGCGTGCTCGACTTCGTCGCCGTCTGCCATGTCTGAGCGCGAGCCGCAGACCGCGGGCGACCTGGCGATCGTCCTGCACTCGCACATGCCCTACGTCGAGGGGTTCGGCACCTATCCGTTCGGCGAGGAGTGGCTTCTCGACGCTGTCGCGCGAAGCTATCTGCCGGTG
The DNA here is from genome assembly GCA_963771655.1 of uncultured Actinomycetes bacterium. Taxonomy (GTDB): domain Bacteria; phylum Actinomycetota; class Thermoleophilia; order Solirubrobacterales; family 70-9; genus JAWVFM01. The sequence continues at coordinate 279,683 of CAVYUG010000006.1, forward strand.
CTCGACGTCGCCGAGCGCGTGACGATGACGGTGACGCCGGTGCTGGCGGACCAGCTCGAGGCCGCGGGCGTATCGAAGCGCGTCGAGGAGTTCGTGAGGGAGCTGCGGCTCGGCGCCGCACGGGCCGACGCGGCGGACGTCTCACGAGAGCTGCGGCCGGCGTGCCTCGCCGAGGCGTCGCGTTACGAATCCGCCGCCAGGCGGATCGAGGACCTGGACGGCGACCTGCTGGCGGCCTTCGCGGCACCGGCGCGCGACGGCCGGATCGCGTTGATGACCTCCGCGGCGACGCACGCCGTGCTGCCTCTCCTGGCGACCCGCTCCGGGAGACGCCTCCAAGTCGAGGTGGGAATGCGTTCGCACCGGCGCCGGTTCGGGGAGCCGGCGGGGTTCTGGCTGCCCGAGTGCGCGTACGAGCCGGGCATCGAGAGCGTGCTGGCCGCCCAGGGGGTCGAGCTCTTCTGCGTCGATCAGAGCGCGCACGAGGGAGGCCTCGCGGCGCTGGCTCCGGTGGCGACGCCGGCCGGCCCGGTCGCCGCGACGATCGACTGGGAGGCGGTCTCCTGGCTCTGGTCCCTCAGCGGCTACCCGTCGGACCCCGAGTACGCCGACTTTCACCGCAAGTCCCTTCGCGGATGCCGGCCATGGGCGATCGGCGGCGACGCGTACGACCCCGGGGCGGCCTCCGCGCGCGCTCGCGACCAGGCGTCGGAGTTCCTCGACGCTGTCGCCGCGAGGCTTGACGCCTTCGCCGGGGAACGAGGCGAGCGTGGCCTCCTGACCTTCGCGATCGACACCGAGCTGCTCGGGCACTGGTGGTGGGAGGGCCCAGGCTGGCTCGAGGAGGTCATTCGGCTGGCGCCGGAGCGCCGCGTCAGGATGCTCACGCTTCCCGCGGCAATCGCCGAGCGTGATCCCTCCGAGCGCGCGCTCAAGCCGTCGAGCTGGGGCGAGGGCAAGGACCTTCGGACCTGGGACTCGCCACCCGTCGCAGACCTCGCCTGGGCTGCGCGCCGGCTCGAGCTGCGCACGATCGGCGCCCTCGGCGCCGACGGCATCCCGCGGCCGGCCCGTGAGCGCGCCGTACGCGAGCTCCTCGCCCTACAGGCCAGCGACTGGGCGTTCCTCGACGGCCGCCGCCAGGCCGGCGACTACCCCTATCAGCGCGCCACCGCCCACGCCAGGGGCGTTCTCGACGCCCTAGACTCCGGCGACCCGGTCCCCGACGCACGCATGCGAAGCCTCGCGCCCGATCTCAGTCTCGTCCCGCTGCTCGAGCCTTGACGCCCGCGTGACCCGCATCCTCATCCTGAGCTGGGAATACCCGCCCCTCATCGAGGGCGGCCTCGCGCGCCACGTTCGCAAGCTCTCCGAGGGCCTCGTCGCCGAGGGCGTCGAGGTCCACGTGCTCACGCGCGGCGGCGAGGAGTCCCCGTCCGAGGAGGTCGTCGGAGGCGTCGCGATCCACCGCGTGCTCGAGCCGAGCCGCCCACGCGACCTCGGCGAGTTCGTCGCCTGGGTCGAGCGAATGAACGCCGACATGCTCGCCGCCGGCGTCGAGCTGGGCGACCGCTTCGATTTCGACGTCGTCCACGGTCATGACTGGCTCGTCGCGATGGCCTGCGACCACCTCGCCCGTCGGTTTGATTCCGCGCTCGTGGCGACCATCCACGCGACCGAGCACGGCCGCCATCAGGGCTGGGTGGCGGATCATCCCCAATCGCACATCCACGGCGTCGAACGGTGGATCACGAACCGCGCCGACCGGGTGATCACGTGCTCGTACTACATGCGCGAGCAGGTCTCGGACATTTTCGGGGTCCCCGAGGACCGCATCGAGGTGATCCCGAACGGCATCGATCCCGAGGACCTTCCGGTGCCCGCGAGCGCCGAGCTCGGGCGGCTGCGAGGCGAGTTCGCCGCGCCCAACGAGCGCCTCGTCCTCCTCATCGGCCGCCTCGTCTACGAGAAGGGCTTCCAGATCGCGCTCGAGGCCATGCCCGAGTTGATCGAGCGCTGCCCGGGGACGCGGTTCCTCGTCGCGGGCTCGGGGACCCACGAGGAGGAGCTCCGCCGGCAGGCGGACGGCCTCGGCCTGATGGAGCACGGCACGTTCCTCGGGTGGATCGGCGACGACGTGCTGCATTCCCTCTACCGCATCGCCGACGTCTGCGTGGTCCCCTCGATCTACGAGCCGTTCGGGCTCGTGGCGCTCGAGGCGATGGCCTCGGGGTGCCCGTGCATCGTCGCCGACACCGGCGGCCTGCGCGAGGTCGTGCCCAACGAGGCCGTCGGGCTGCGCTTTCGCTCCCGCGACGCCCGCGAGCTCGCACGCATGGTCGAGCGCGTGCTGGGCGACGCCCCCCTCCGGGACCGGCTCGTCAGCGAGGCGTCCGAGCACGTGCTGCGCTTCGACTGGGCCGACGTCGCGACGCGCACGGCGGCGCTCTATCGAGAAACGGCTCGCGCGCCGGCCTGAATCCGCATAGGGTTGACTCGGGGGACAGGCGAATACAGGGAGGTTGGAGCATGGCTCCTCGGTTGACCTATGCGAACGTGATGGCGACGCTCGCGTTCTTCGTGGCGGTAGGTGGCGTCTCGTACGCCGCGGTCAACATCCCCGAGGACAGCGTCGGCTCGAAGGAGCTCAAGGAAGGCGCCGTCCACACGGTGAACCTGCACCGCAACGCCGTCGATGAGAGGGCGCTGAAGCCGAACGCGGTCGGCCCGAAGTCGCTTCAGGGCAACGCCGTCAGCTCCGACCAGCTCGCCCCCGACTCGGTCGGTACCCGCGAGCTTCGAAACTTCGGGGTCCAGTCAGAGGATCTCGATCCAACAGCCGTCGTACCGCGGCTCTTCGCGCACGTCACGTACACCGGCCGCCTCGGCAGCTCATCGAGTGGGGTCACGAGCGTGAACCGGGTCAACCCAGGGATCTACGACGTCCAGTTCAAGCGCGACCTCCACGGCTGCGTAGCGGTCGCTTCCGTCGGATTCGGATTCGACCTCGGGCAGATCGGCGCAGGCGGTATCGCGCAGGCGAGCATGAATCCCGCCAACGACGAGAGAGCGGTCCGGGTGACCGTCTATCGCGGCTTCACCTTTTCCGATGCACAGGACAGTGACTTCAACCTCATCGTCGCCTGCTGAGCATCACGGCTCGACCGGGTCGGGCCAGCGGAGCGTCTCGGGGGCGTCCCGCATGCGAAGCACCTTCGCCGGGATGCCCCCGACGACGGCGTTCGCGGGCACGTCCCTGTTGACGACCGAGTAGGTGCCGACGACGGAGTTGTCGCCGACGCGGACGCCGCGAAGGAAGGAGGCGCCGTAGCCGATCCAGACGTTGGAGCCGACCACGACGTCGCGCTTGTAGATGCCCTGAAGGCGGATCGGGCGCTCGACCTCGATCGTCCCGTGGTCGAAGTCGATGAACATCGCGCGGTCGGCGATCACGCACTGCTCGCCGATCCGTACGCGCCGGTATGCCGAGATCGTGCACTCCTGCCCGAGGACCGTCTTCCTCCCGATCTCGACGACGCCCTCGTGGCAGCGGATCTTGGTGCCGTCGCCGATCCAGGCGAAGCGGCCGAAGCGCACGGTCGCCCCGCGGCCGATCTGCAGCTGCAGATCGCGGCCGAAGAACACGGGCCCGTCCGTCTCCCAGCGCCAGCCCGCAGGGGTCAGGAAGCGGCGCCACAGATAGCGCCACAGAAGGCGCGCGTACCTGAGGTTCAGCATCCCGTTGCGGGCGAGGAAGCGCGCGGTCCTGAGCACGGCGGGGCGGACTCTAGACTCACGCCCGGTGCCGGAAGCCGAGACAGCCTCCAGCGCCTCCCTCGCGGAGCGCCTGCTCGCGGGTGAGGGCCGTGCCCTCGCGCGAGCGATCAGCCTGGTGGAGAACCGCGACCCGAAGGGCGACGAGCTGGTCGCCGAGATCTTCCCCCGCACCGGGCGGGCGCGGATCGTTGGCGTCACGGGACCGCCCGGAGTGGGGAAGAGCACGCTGATCGGCGCGATCACTGCGGAGCTTCGCCGTCGCGAGCGGACCATCGGCGTGCTGTCGATCGATCCTTCCAGCCCGTTCACCCAGGGCGCTGTACTGGGCGACCGAATCCGGCTCTCGGATCACTTCCTCGACGCCGGCGTCTTCATTCGCTCGATGGCGACCCGCGGGTCGCTCGGCGGCCTCGCGGAGGCGGCGCTCCAGGCGGCGCTCCTGATGGACGCCTCCGGCAAGGACGACGTGCTGCTCGAGACCGTCGGCGTGGGGCAGGGCGAGATCGACGTCGTCGACCACGCCGACACCGTCGTGCTCGCGCTCCAGCCGGGCTCCGGGGACTCGATCCAGGCGCTCAAGGCCGGGGTCATGGAGATCCCCGACGTGATCGTGGTCAACAAGCGCGACCATCCGCTCGCCGACACGATGGTGCGAGAGATCCGATCGATCCTGGCGATCGCGCCCGACCGCTCCTGGAAGGTCCCGGTGGTGAGGACCGAGGCGACCAAGGGCGAGGGCGTCGAGGAGCTGGTCGAGCGCGTCGACGAGCACCGCGCGCACATCGAGGCCGAGGGCACGCTCGCGAAGCGGCGCGCCCGGAACCTCCGCGCCGAGGTGGTCGGCATCGCGGCTAGTCGGATGCGGCGGGACCTCGAGGGCCGCCTCGACGCCGATCCGACCTTCTCCGAGCTCCTCCAGCGGGTGGTGCGTCGTGAGACCGACCCGGCGACGGCGGCCGGCGAGTTGCTAGAAAGGGCGACCGATGGTTGAGACGGAGACCGACGCTCGCCCGACGGCGGTCGAGGTGCGAGGCTGGATCGGGCATCAGGTCGACGAGATGTCAGGCATCGCGGTCGGCAAGCTCGACGGCTTCCTGGTCGACGCGCAGACCGCTATGCCCGAGTGGCTCGTCGTCCGCACGGGCCGGCTGGGCGCCCGCTCGCTCGTCCCCGCGCGCCACGCGGTCGGAGCCGTGGGTCACGTCTGGGTCCCCTTCACCCGCGATGAGATCCGGTCCGTTCCGCGCGGCGATGGCTCCAAGGGGCTCGCTGAAGAGGATGAGCAGCGGCTGCTCGAGCATTACGGGATCGGTTCCGAGGCGGGGCGCGCGGCCGACCTGGACGACGCTCAGCGCGCGACGGTCACGTCCCGTCCGCCCGGCTGACGGGTGAGCACGCTCCTGGCTGGTTCAGGCCGCCAGGCGCCTGTTACGCGCGTCGTCTATCCGTGACCACGAGGCGCTGAACGCGAGCGCCTCCGCGAGGCGCACCGTCTTCGCCGCGGGGTCGCGGGGCTTGCCGTCGATGCGGCTGCGGAGCTGCGGGATCGCGACTGCGTCGCGGTCGAACTCCTCCCGCAGCGCCACGAGCCCGTCCCAGTGAGACCCACTCTCCTCGATGTGCATCGACCATTCCTCCTTCTGACCGCCGATGCTGCCGGGGCGACTGTAGAGCGGCCGTGGGACGGATTCGCGACGGATGCCACGAGGGCGCCGAATTAGCGCGCAATCTGCGGGATTTGGCTCCCGATGCCGTCAACAGCCGAGCTGGCGCGCGATCACCATCTGCTGGACCTCGTCGGTGCCCTCGCCGATCGTGAGGATCTTGGCGTCGCGGTAGAAGCGGCACACCGGGTACTCCTCGATGTAGCCGTAGCCGCCGTGGATCTGGACGGCCTCCTCGGTCGCGCGGACGGCGAGGCGGCCGGTCTTCAGCTTCGCCTGGGCGGCGGTGAGGGTGAACGACCGGCCCAGGTCCTTCTCGACCGCCGCTCGGTGGGTGAGAAGGCGGGCGGCCTCGATCTCGGCGGAGATGTCGGCGATCTTCGCCTGGATCGCCTGGAAGCGGGAGATCGGCTGGCCAAAGGCCCGCCGCTCCTTCGCGTAGGCGATCGCCTCGTCGAGGGCGCCCTGCGCGAGGCCCACGCCCATCGCGGCGACCCCGATCCGCCCCCCGTCGAGGATGTGGAGGAACTGTTTGAAGCCCTCGCCGCGCCGGCCCAGGAGGCTGGACCCCGGAACCCGCGCCCCATCGAAGCTGAGCGGCCGTGTGTCGGATGCGTTCCAGCCCATCTTCCGGTACGGCTCGCCCGCCTCATAGCCCGGGGTCCCGTGGGGCACGATCAGGTTCGAGATCTCGCGATCGCCGTTGGCGCCCCCCGTCACGGCGGTGATCGTCACGCAGCCGGAGATGTCGGTGCCGGAGTTGGTGATGAACTGCTTGGCGCCGTCGATCACCCACTCGCCGTCGTCAAGGCGCGCGCGGGTACGCGTGGCGCCGGCATCCGAGCCCGCCTCGGGCTCGGTCAGCCCGAACGCCGCGAGGCGCTTTCCCGAACAGAGGACCGGCAGCCATTCCGTCTTCTGCTCGTCGGAGCCCCACAGGTAGATCGGCATCGTCCCGAGCGATGTGTGGGCGGCGACCGTGATGCACACCGAGGAGTCGATCCGCGCCAGCTCCTCGATCGCGAGCGCGTAGGAGAGAGTGTCCGCGCCTCCACCGCCGTACTCGCTCGGGAACGGGATCCCCATCAGCCCAAGCTCGCCGAGCTTGGCGACGATCTCGTAGGGGAACGCCTTCGTGCGGTCCAGCTCCTCGGCCACCGGGGCCACCTCGGAGCGCGCGAAGTCCCGCACGGTGTCGCGAAGGAGGCGCTGCTCGTCGGTGAGGTCGAAGTCCACGGCCCGCCGATGTTATGCGCAGGCGGTAGCGTGAGGCGATGGCCCGCGCGCGAGACAATGCGCCGCAGGGCTCGGCGAACGGGAGGATCGAGGTCCGCCTCGGTCGGACCACCCGCGAGGGCGTGGCGCCGAGCCTCTTCGTGTGGGTCGAGCGCGGAGTCGAGCGGCGGCCGGCGGTCGCGCGGGAGATCCGGGGGCGCGTGACCTTTCGCTGGTTGGACGACATCTCGCCTCTCTCCGTCCACTTCGACCGCGGCGGAATCGACGTTTTCGATGGCGAGCTGGCCTCGCCCGACCTGGTGATCGCGGGGCGGCTCACGGACATCGTGCACATGGCCACCGCGCCGACGCTCCTCGGGATACCGAACCCGGCCAGCCGCCACGGCATGGCAGCCATCCTCGGCCTCTACCGTGGCCGGGTGTCGCTCGAGGGCGACCGGCTGCTCGCGCGCCGGCTGATCCAGCTCCTGGCGCTCTGAGGCGGGCTAGGTGGCGAGCTCGCGCGCGAGCTTCACGAGCAGCCTGACGCCAAAGCCGGTCGGGCCCGAGCCGACGTAGTCGCGGCCCACGTCCCACGAGGTGCCCGCGATGTCCAGGTGCGCCCACGGCTTCCCGTCGACGAACTCCTCGAGGAACGAGCCGGCATAGATCGTGCCCGCCTTGCGCTTTGCCGCCGCGTTGGTGAGGTCGGCAACCTTGCCCTTCGTGAGCTCCTTGTACTCCGGGTGGAGCGGGAGCCGCCAGGCGAGCTCCCCGGCCGCATCGCCCGCCTGGGCGATGCTTGCGGCCCACACGTCGTCGTTCGAGATCAGCGCCGCGTAGGTGGATCCAAGCGCGACGACGACCGCGCCCGTGAGCGTCGCGAGGTCGACGACGCGCTCCGCGGCCATGTCGCGGACGCAATAGGTGAGGGCGTCGGCGAGGATCAGGCGCCCCTCGGCATCGGTGTTGTTCACCTCGACCGTCTTGCCGCCCAGCTGCGTGATGATGTCACCCGGGCGGGTGGCGGAGCCACTCGGCATGTTCTCGGTGGAGGGGATGACCGCCACCAGGTCCAGCGACAGGCCGAGCTCCGTGATCGCGGCGAAGGCCTCGAGCACCGCCGCGGCCCCGGACATGTCCATCTTCATCTCCTGCATGCCCGCCGCGGGCTTGATCGAGATGCCGCCGGAGTCGAAGGTGACGCCCTTGCCGACGAGGCCCAGGCGCTCGCCGCCTCCGCCCTCGTAACGCAGGGCGATCAGCCTCGGCGGAGTCTCGGACCCGGCGGACACGGCAACGAGCCCGCCCATTCCACGCTCGATCATCTGCTCCCGATCGAGGACCTCCACGGACACGGCGTCATGGCCGTCGGCGATCTCCCTGGCGCGCTCGGCGAGCGACTCGGGCCGGAGCTCGTTGGCGGGGAGACTCTGGAGCTCGCGGGCGCGATTTGCCGCCTCCGAGGCGATGCGGGCAGCCTCGACCTCGTGCCCGGCGTCGTCACCGACCTCGGCCAGGACGACGCGCTCGAGCCTCGGCGAGGACTCGTCCTCGTCCGTCGAGCGGTAGCGGTCGAACCGATAGTCGGCCAGGATCGTGCCCTCCGTCAGCGCTCCGGCCGCCTCCGCGTGGCCCACCGCGTCACTCTCTGGAACCCGCCAGGCGATCGAGCGCGCTTCGTAGGGGCCGGCCGCCTTCACGGCGATCGCGGCGGCAACCCGAAGGCGCTCGGCATTCAGCTCACGCTGCTCGCCGAGGCCCGCCACGAGGACCCGGCTGCCGTCGGGCGGACGCAGCATCGTCGACTTGCGGAAGCCGGCTCGCACGTCGCTCGCGCCCGGCAGCTCGCGCAGCTCGTCAGGCAGCTCGACGCCATCGAACAGACCGACGACGCGGACGTCGGCGTCGACGTCGGCGAGGGCGCTCGATGTCACCTCCACCTGCACGGCGAGCGAGCTTATCTAGCATTGGTTCAAGCCCTGCGGCCGCGGCCGCCCGACGAAGAAAGGCCCAAATGTCTCGCTCAGTGATCCTCTCCACCGTCCGCACCCCGTTCGGGAAGATGGGCGGCGCGCTCTCCTCGCTCGACGCGATCAAGCTCGGGGGGACGGCGATCGACGCCGCTCTTGAACGCGCCGAGGTGGGCCCGGACGAGATCGAGCAGGTGATCTACGGGCAGGTCCTTCAGGCCGGCCAGGGGCAGATCCCCTCGCGGCAGGCCCAGATCCAGGCCGGGATCCCCAAGGAGGTTCCCTCGGAGACCGTCAACAAGGTCTGCGCATCGGGCATGCGAACGATCGGCCTCGCCGACCAGGCGATTCGCGCCGGGGACCTGAACGTTGCGGTCACGGGCGGCATGGAGTCGATGTCGCAGGCGCCCTACCTCCTTCCGGGCGCCCGCTTCGGCTTCCGCATGGGCGACGTGCAGGCGATCGACGCGATGACGCACGACGGGCTCACCAACCCGTTCACCAGCAAGCAGATGATCAACGAGGCGAGCGACGTGAGCAACGAGCTCGAGATCACGCGCCCTGACATGGACCGCTTCGCCGCCCGCTCGCACCAGCTCGCCGCCAAGGCGACCGACGAGGGGCGCCTCGCCGATGAGATCGTCTCGGTGACCGTCAAGTCCAAGAAGGACGAGCGCGAGGTCGCTGCGGACGAGGCGATTCGCCCCGATACGACGATCGAGGTGCTGGCGAAGCTGAAGGCGGTCGGAGGCGATGACGCGACGCACACCGCCGGCAACGCGCCCGGAGTGAACGACGGGGCCGCGGCCGTCGTCGTGGCCTCCGAGGAGTGGGCGAGCTCCCACGATCGCGAGCCGATCGCCCGGGTCCTCTCCTACGGGGCCGTCGCCGACGACTTTCCGTATCTCGCGAGGACGCCCGCCGGCGCCGCGAAGCAGGCGCTCGACAAGATCGACCGCAAGCCCGAGGACGTGGATCTATGGGAGATCAACGAGGCGTTTGCGTCGGTGGCGCTCAACTCCATGCGAATGCTCGGCATCGACGAGGACAAGGTGAACGTCAACGGCGGCGCGATCGCTCTCGGCCACCCGATCGGCGCCTCCGGCGCGCGGATCGTGGGTGCGCTCGTGCACGAGCTGCGCCGGCGCGGTGGCGGCCTCGGCTGCGCCGCGATCTGCTCGGGTGGCGGCCAGGGCGACGCGATCGTCCTCGAGGTGAATGGCGGCTAGCGCGGCCTCCGGCGACGGCGCCCGGAGCGCCGCGGCCTTCTTCGATCTCGATCGGACCTTGATGGCGGGCTCGTCCGGCCTGCCGTACGCCCGCGCCGCGCACAAGGCCGGCTGGCTGAGCACGCGGACGATGCTCAAGTGGGGCGTCGACCACCTCCGCTTCCGCCTTCGCGGAGCCGACGAGGGGGCGACGGCGCGGATCCTGGCCGAGGCGCGCGAGGTGCTCACCGGCGTGGAGGCGAAGGAGGTCGCCAGGATGACCCCCGACGTCCTGGTGGCGATCCTCCCGCGGATCTACCCGCGGATGCTCGAGGAGGTCCGCGAGCATCAGGACGCCGGACGCGCGACGGTGATCGTCAGCGCGGCCGGCCAGGGGATCGTGGAGACGCTCGCGGGCGTCCTCGACATGGACGCGGGGATCGGCACCCCCTACGCGATCGGCCCCGACGGCCGTTTCAACGGCGAGCTCGACGGCGCCTTCATGTACGGGCGCGGCAAGGAGGAGGCGATCGAGCGCTTCGCGGACGAGCACGGCGTGGACCTGGCGGCGTCGTGGGCCTACTCGGACTCGGTGTCCGACCTGCCGATGCTGCGAGCGGTGGGCAACCCCGTTGCCGTCAACCCCGACGAGGAGCTCGCGCGCATCGCGGGCGACGAGGGTTGGCGCGTGATGCGCTTCGAGCGCCTCGGCCGGCGCCTTGCGATCGGTGCGGCGACGCTCACGGCGATTGCGGCCGGCGGGCTCGCGGCGGTTACGAGGCGCCGCCCGCGGCGGTCCCGGCTGAGCGGCCACCGTCGCTGAACGGCGGCGCGGTGTGCTCCAGAATCGCGTCCGCGAGCGTCTCCCAGTCGGCCCGCGCGACTCCGTGACCCGCGCCCTCGAGCATCAGCAATCTCGCCCCCGGGATCTCGTTCGCCAGCGCCTCGCCATGCTGCGGCGGGAACATCGGGTCGGCGGTGCCGTGAACGACGAGCGTGGGCACCGCGATCGAGGAGAGCGCGCCGCGCGTTGACTCGCCGGCCGCGAGCTCATCGTGGTTTCGCGCCGATGCGAAGTTGCGCGCCCGGCGGACATCGCGCCGGATGAGGTCACGGGCGCCCGCCTCGTCGAACGGACGCTCCTCGCCTGCCAGCACGCGCGAGTAATCGACGAGGTAGTCGCTCGCCGACTCGGGATCCGACCAGTCGGCCTGCGCGGTGGAGACGAAGCGTCCGAAGGCCCCGGTGGGAGGCGGCAGGCCGCGGTGGCCGGGGAGTGCAGGCGAGGCGCTGATGAGGACGAGCGAGCGAACGCGATCCTCCTGGCTCAGAGCGAGCAGCTGCGCTATTCCCCCACCTGCGGAGACGCCGACAAGGTGGGCGCTCGCGATTCCGTAGGCGTCGAGGATGCCGATCGCGTCGGCGTCGAGGTCGCCGTCCGTGTATCGCGGCTGGCCCGGCTCGTAGGTGACGGATCGCCCCGTGTCGCGGTGGTCGTAGCGGAGCACGAACCGCCCGCCGCCCGCGAGCATCCGGCAGAAGCGCTCGTCCCACCACAGCATCGACGAGCCGGTTCCCGCGATCAGGAGGAGTGACGGGTCCGCCGGGTCGCCGAAGGGCTCCGTGCAGAGCTCGACCCCGTTCGCCTCGATGAATCGCTCGGTCACGGTCTTCTGCCTATCCGTTTCGTCCCTCGGCCACGCCTAAACTTCCTCCTATGGCGATCGAGCCCGAGGCGCGCCGCCGCGCCCATCAGTGGGCCGAGGAGGTCTACTCGCGCCAGCCCGAGCGCGAGGCGCTCTTCGAGACCATCTCCGGCGAGCCGGTGAAGCCGCTCTACACGGGCGAGGACGTCGCGGCCGACCCAGAGGCCGACATCGGGTATCCGGGCGAGTTCCCGTTCACGCGCGGCGTCTACCCGTCGATGTACCGAGGCCGGCTTTGGACGATGCGCCAGTTCGCCGGATTCGGGACGGCGGAGGAGACCAACGAGCGGTTCCGCTACCTGCTCGACCACGGTCAGAACGGGCTCTCGACGGCGTTCGACATGCCGACGCTCATGGGGCTCGACTCCGACCATGCCCGCTCGCTCGGCGAGGTAGGGGTCGAGGGTGTCGCGATCGACACCGTCGACGACATGGAGACGCTCTTCGACGGGATCCCGCTCGACGAGGTCACCACCTCGATGACGATCAACGCGCCGGCCGCGATCGTCCTCGCCTTCTACGTGGTCGCGGCCGAGGAGAAGGGCATCGCGCCGGACCGGCTCGGCGGCACGATCCAGACCGACATCCTCAAGGAGTACATCGCCCAGAAGGAGTGGTGCTTCCCGATCGAGCCCGCCATGCGCCTGGTCACCGACATGATCGAGTGGTGCACCGAGGCCATGCCGCGCTGGCACCCGATCTCGATCTCCGGCTACCACATCCGTGAGGCGGGCTCGACCGCGCAGCAGGAGCTCGCGTTCACGTTGAAGGATGGCTTCACCTACGTCGAGCGGGCGGTCGAGCGGGGCCTCGACGTCGACGATTTCGCCCCGCGGCTCAGCTTCTTCTTCAACGCGCACATCGACTTCTTCGAGGAGATCGCGAAGTACAGGGCCGCGCGCCGCATCTGGGCTCGCGAGCTTCGCGACACCTACGGGGCGCAGCGCCCCGAATCGATGCGGATGCGCTTCCACACGCAGACGGCCGGGGTTTCGCTGACCGCTCAGCAGCCCCTCGTGAACGTCGTCCGGACCGCCGTCGAGGCCCTGGCGGGCGTGCTCGGCGGCACCCAGTCGCTGCACACCAACTCCTTCGACGAGGCGCTCGCCCTGCCCACGGAGGAGGCGGTGCGCGTCGCGCTGCGAACCCAGCAGGTGATCGCGCACGAGACCGGCGTCACCAACACGATCGACCCGCTCGGCGGCTCCCACTTCGTCGAGTCGCTGACCGACTCGATGGAGGAGGCCGCGTACTCGTACTTCGCGCGCATCGACGAGCTCGGCGGGATGGTCGAGGCGATCAAGCGCGGCTTCCCCCAGCGTGAGATCGCCGACGCGGCGTTCCGCTACCAGCGCGAGGTCGACTCGGGCGAGCGCCTCGTCGTCGGGGTCAACGCGTTCCGCCTCGACGGCGAGTCCGAGCACGCGATACACCGCGCCGACCCGGGGGTGGAGCGCAAGCAGGCGGGCCGCCTCGAGGCGACCAAGGCGAGGCGCGACTCCGCCGCGGTCGAGCGGGCGCTCAACGATCTCAAACGGGCGGCGGCGAACGAGGGTGAGAACCTGATGCCGCGGTTCATCGACTGCGCGCGAGTGCGGGCGTCCGAGGGGGAGATGGTCGCCGCGCTGCAGGAGGTCTTCGGCACGTTCAGGGAGCAGCCGGTCTTTTAGTTTTCGCTACGGGAGCGGGGGTATCCCGTGGGTATGACTACGCATACGCTGGAGGTACGACCGAACGAGGTCGCCGGCTGGGACATTCTCCACGACGACGACCCCGATGCGATCACGAACGTCGCGACGAAGGAGCAGGCCGTGGAGGCGGCCATGGTCCTGGTCCGCGAGGGTGAGGGATCCGACGTCGTGGTGCGCGACGAGACCCACGAGCTCTCCGACACCGGCCGCGGCGTCAAGCTCTACGTCTTCGCGATCCTCGCGCTCCTTGCGCTCGCGATAGTCATCATCGCGTTCACGGGCTGGCTTTCGTCGGCGCTCAACATCTGACGCTCGACTACGCTCCGGCCATGCCGGATGAGCGCAAGATCCGCGTCGTGGTCGCCAAGCCCGGCCTCGACGGCCACGACCGCGGGGCGAAGATCATTGCCCGCGCGCTGCGAGACGCGGGCATGGAGGTCATCTACACGGGGCTTCACCAGACCCCCGAGCAGATCGTCGCGACCGTGATCCAGGAGGACGCCGATGCGGTGGGCCTATCGGTCCTCTCCGGCGCGCACATGACGCTCGTCCCACGGGTCATGGAGCTCCTTCGCGAGCAGAGCGCCGAGGACGTGGTGGTCACGGTGGGCGGCACGATCCCGGCCGACGACGTGCCCGAGCTCAAGGAGCTCGGCGTGTCCGAGGTGTTCACGCCGGGCGCCTCGACCGACGAGATCGTCGAGTTCGTGCGCGGATCGGTGGGCGCGGGCGCGACGCAGGCTGATTGACTGATCAGTCAATCGGGTAGCGAGGCCGGTATATTTCCCGCCCCCGCCGACCGGCGCCCTTGATCCTCGCCGGTCGCGAAACGCTCTTAAGGAGGGCTACGACTTGAAGATTTGCTGTCTGGTCAAGGAGGTTCCCGACGCCGCCGTCCAGAAGCGGATCGATCCGCAGTCGATGCGGCTCGACCGCTCCGGCGAGAGGAACCTGAACCCATTCGACACCCACGGGATCGAGGCCGCGATGCAGATTCGCGAGGGTGGCGCCGCGGAGGTGGACGAGATCGTCGCGGTGACGATGGGGCCCGAGTCCGCCGTTCGCGCGTTGCACAAGGCCGTCGCGCTCGGGGCCGACCGCTCGGTCCATCTGACCGACGCGGCGCTCGAGGGCTCCGACGTCTGCGCCACGGGGTACGCGCTCGCGAAGGTGCTCGAGAAGGAGAGCCCCGACCTCGTCCTGCTCGGGCAGCAGTCCGACGACGGCGAGTGCTACACGATCGGCGCCGTCGTCGCGGACCACCTGAAGATGCCCTCGCTGACTCAGGTGATCAAGATCGACGTGGCCGACGGCAAGCTCACCTGCGAGCGCCAGGCGGAGTACGGCTACGACACGGTCGAGGTCGAGCTGCCCGCCGTCATCTCGGTCGGCGACGCGATCAACGAGCCGCGCTATCCCTCGCTGAAGGCGATCATGGGCGCGAAGAAGAAGCCGCTCGACACGCACGCGACGGGCGACGTCGCCATCGAGGCGGACAGGGTCGGCGAGAGCGGCTCCCGCACGAAGGTCCTCGCTCTCAACCCGCCGCCGCAGAAGGAGGCGGGAGAGATCATCGAGGACGAGGACACCAACGAGACGGTCGAGAAGATCGTCGCCTGGCTCGACGAAAGGAAGCTGGTGTGAGGATGAGCGACGTAAGGCGCGAAACCATGTTTGCCCGCCTGGCAAGGCAGGTGTTCTAGTGCCTGGGATCCTGGTCTACGCCCTCCACGACGACGAGGGCACCTTCAACAAGAACTCCCTCGGCGCCATCTCCGAGGCGGCAAAGCTCGCCGGCGAGCTCGGGAGCGAGGCCGCGGCGCTGGTGGTCGGCGATGTTGCCGACGACGCCTGCGCGGGGCTCGGCTCCTATGGCGCCTCCAAGGTCTACCGGGCCAAGTCGGCGCCCGAAGGGCTCGCGCAGCCCATCGTCGACGCGATGGCGAAGGTCATCGGCGACGAGGGCTTCGATTACGCGCTTTTCGGGGGCGGCCTGCTCGGCTTCGAGATCGGCGCCGGGCTGACGGCGCGCCTCGGGGCCGGTGTGACGATGGAGGTCACGGCCGTGAAGGTTCAGGACGGCAAGCTGGTTGCCGAGCGTCCAGTCCTGCAGGACTCCGCGATCGTCGACGTCGGCTACGTCGGCGAGCCCGGCATCATCATCGGGCGCCTGAACGCGTTTGACGCGAAGGAGTCAGGCGACGGCACGGCCGAGGTGGTCGACGTCGATGTTGAGCTCTCCGAGTGGTCGACGAAGGCGAAGATGGTCACGCGCGGTGAGCAGCGCGGCGGCGACGTCAACATCGAGGACGCGGACATCCTCGTGGGCGGCGGTCGCGGGCTCGGCGAGGCCGGCAACTTCAAGCTCGCGGAAGAGCTTGCCGAGGCGCTGGGAGGCGCGGTCGCAGCGACGCGCGCCGTGGTCGACGCCGGCTGGTACCCGTACTCGGCCCAGATCGGCCAGACGGGCAAGACCGTGGCGCCGAAGCTCTACCTCGCCACCGGCATCTCGGGCGCGATCCAGCACAAGGTCGGAATGCAGAACTCGGAGAACATCCTCGCGATCAACAAGGACCCGAACGCGCCGATCTTCGAGTTCTCCGACCTGGGTGTGGTCGGCGACCTCCACAAGATCCTGCCGAAGCTCACGGAGGCCGTGAAGGCTAAGAAGGGCGGCTAGGCCCCCATGGGCGTCGCGCCGAAGGACTACCCGCCGCCCTTCAACGCGGCGGACTACATCGCTCCGATCAGCGATCCCGAGGACGAGCGGATCGAGGTCGGCGTCGCGATCGTCGGTGGGGGGCCGGCAGGGTTGGCATGCGCGGTGAAGCTCATGCAGCTCTTGGAGGACGAGCCCGAGCTCACCGAGCGCCTGGGTGAGGTGCCGGTGGCGGTGATCGAGAAGGGGAAGGTCTGCGGGGCCCACCTGATGTCCGGGGCGAACATGAAGCCCTCGGCGATGCGCGAGCTCTTCCCGGACCTCGACCCGTCCGACTGGCCCGTCTATCAGGAGGTCACGAAGGACGCGACCTACCTCCTGACCAAGAAGCGCGCGATCCCGCTGGTCCCGGTGCCGCCGCCGTTCCGCAACGAGGGCAACTACGTCACCTCGGTCGCGAAGCTCGGCCGCTTCCTCGCCGAGAAGGCGGAGGAGGCCGGCGCGTACATCCTCACCGAGACCGCCGCCGACAAGCTGCTCGTCGAGGACAAGATCGTCCGGGGTGTGCGCTCGGGGGACAAGGGCCGGGGCCGAGACGGCGAGGAGCTCTCCAACTTCGAGCCCGGCTCCGACGTGGTCGCCAAGGCGACCGTCCTCGCCGAGGGGACCATCGGCCACCTGAGCCAGGTCGCCATCGACCACTACGGCCTCTTCGGAGACCCCCAGCGCTGGGAGCTCGGCGTGAAGGAGGTCTGGAAGGTGCCGAAGCCGCTCGACCGGGTCATCCACACGATGGGCTGGCCGCTACGCAAGAGCGCGCGCTTCCGCGAGTTCGGCGGCAGCTTCATCTACCCGATGGGGGAGGACCAGGTCGCGATCGGCCTCGTGGTCGGGCTCGACTACACCGACGCTGCCTTCTCCGTCCACGACGCCCTCCAAGAGCTCAAGACCCATCCATTCATCAAGAAGATCCTCGACGGCGGCGAGCGGGTCGGCTGGGGCGCGAAGACGATCCCGTCGGGCGGCTACTGGTCGATGCCTCGGAGCCTCACGGTGCCGGGGATGGTCATGGCCGGCGACTGCGCCGGCATGGTCAACGTGCCGACCCTCAAGGGCATCCACTACGCGATGCACGCCGGCATGTATGCGGCGGAGGCCATCGTCGACGCGCTCAAGCAGGACTCGGTCAACTTCGAGGCCTACGAGGAGAAGGTCCGAAAGAGCGTGATCGAGGAGGACCTCTACCGCTCGCGCAACATGCGCCAGCCCTTCGAGCACGGGTTCTTCGTCGGTGGCGCGATCGCCAACGCGATGCTGTTGAGCGGCGGCCACGTCTTCGGCGGCCACTGGGAGAACGAGCCGGACGCCGAGAACGAGATGTTCGAGGGCAAGGCCGCCGACAACTACCCGAAGCCCGACGGCAAGTACATCTTCGACAAGCTCTCGTCGGTCTTCCTCTCCGGCAACGCCACGCGGGACGACGCCCCCAACCACGTGCGCGTGCAACAGCAGGTCCCGCGGGAGCTCGCTCAAACCTGGGTCGCGATGTGCCCGGCGCAGGTCTACGAGATCCCCGACGATCAGCTGGAGAACGGCGCCGGCGAGGTCGACGTGCACGTGACGGCTTCGAACTGCGTGCAGTGTGGGGCGATCACGGCAAAGGGCGGCCGCCTGACGATCCCGGAGGGCGGTGACGGGCCGCTCTACCAGGAGACCTGATCGCCGGAGCGCCGTCGGTCACCCGCGTCGAGCTTCGTGACGGCCGGATCGCGCTCATCGCTCCGCTGGGACCGGAGGACCGGCGGCGGTATGTCACGGGGTTGAACCGTCTCGGCGCGGAGTCGATCTACCGGCGGTTCATGACACCGATCACGCGGCTGACCGAGTCGCAGCTTCGCTACCTGCTCGCCGTCGACCACCGCCGGCACGAGGCGCTCCTGGCCGTGGACGAGGACGGCGGCGAGGCCGTGGGCGTCGCCCGGTTCGTGCGCTCACCGGAGGAGCCGGAGCTCGCCGAGGCGGCGATCATCGTCGTCGACGATTGGCAGACAATCGGGCTGGGCAGGGCCCTCCTGCAGTCGCTCGCCGAGCGGGCGCGCGAGCTCGGGGTCGAGCGCTTCGAGGCCACGGTGCTGAGCGAGAACCGCCCGATGCTCGCCCTGCTCGACTCGATCGGCTCGGTCAGGACCGTCGGCACCGACGGGCCGGCGCGGCGGCTCGAGGTCGACCTCTGAGCCAAGGCGAGGGCGGCGATCGGGGAGACCGCCGCCCCGCCTCACGCCTATGCGGTGACCCGCACGAGGAGGCCTCGGTTCTGGAACGTCGCTGTTCCTCCGCCATCCTGCTCGTAACGGAGCGAGAAGGTGTAGGTGCCGGGCGGTGCCAGGATGGTGATCCAGCCGCCGCGGGTGACGTTGATGGCTCCGTCGCTGTCGTTCGAGCCGGGCGACGTGCGCCTGGTCTGGAACGCGTTCGCGCTGCTTGCCATGATGCTCTGCGGCGTGGCAACGAGGTGCGGCTCGTAGAGCGAGACGCGGCCGATTGCGTTCGCGCCGCCGCCGACGCTCGAGATGTCGGCCTGCGCGAAGACCTCGATGACGCCACCGTTGGGCACGGAGACCGTGACGTTCGGCCCGCCGAGATCGGTAGGCGAGCTCGCCGTCGTCGCGCTGGCGGTCGCCAGAGCACTCGAGTGGACGAACTTCGTCTTGTTGGGTGTGACGTTGCCGTTCTTGATGGCGGGCGTCTTGATCGCGTTGCTCGCGATGTCGTGGCCGACGATCGTGTGATTGACGATGTCGTCGGAGCGGACCTTGTTGTGCCCATGCAACGCCTCGGCGGTGCCGCCGAGCGCGACGAACAGTGCGACCGCAGCGATCAGCGTCGAGGCCGACGGGCGGCCCCGAAAGCGGGTGGCGGACATGTGATCTCCTTCCCCTTGGTTGCGAATGCGTCTTTCTAAATACCCGCGGAAGAAGAAAGTTGCGCACCTGCGAAATCCGAGATGAGCGCTGCGAGGCGCTCGGGTTGGTCGAGCGAGACGAACGTGCGCGCGTCCTCGATCAGCTCCAGGCGGGCGTCCGGGAAGGCGCCGGCCAGCCGCTCGGCGTATTTCAGCGTGAAGAACCGGTCCTCGGGGGCCCAGGCCAGCAGGGTCGGCCGATCGAAGTCCCGCAGGCGCTCCGCGGCCTCGAGCGTGTAGCGCTTCGAGATCCCACGCAGGACCTTGACGACGTCGCGGCGCACGCCGGGGTCGCCCATCGCCGGCTCGACCCAGTGGTCCAGTAGCTCGTCGGGAAGCCGCTTCTTGGCGAGCCAGCCGTATGCGATCGGGGCTCGCCGCATGACCCGGGGGCGCATCGTCTGCATGAGCGCGGTGATGCCTCCAGGGATCCTCGCGGCGACCTGGAGGTAGCGGAAGGCGAGCGGCAGAAAGTTCTCGTAGGCGTCGCAGGGCGTGAGGATGAGCCGCCCGAGGCGCTCTGGATGCCTCGTGGCGACGAGCTGGCAGATCGCGCCGCCGGTGTCGTTGCCGACGAGGGTCACATCCTCGAGCTCGAGCGCGGCGAGAAAGTCGGCCACGAGCTTCGCGAGGCCCGGTGGGCTGAGGTCGGCGTCCGGCGCCAAGGGCTCGCGGTGCGAACCCAGCGGGAGGTCGGGGACGATGCACCGCCGCTCACCGGCGAGGAGAGGCGTCACCCGCTCCCAGAGCCTTCCGTCGACCAGGGCGCCATGGACGAAGACCGTCGGCGGACCGCTGCCGCTTTCGGCGTAGGCGACGGTGCCCTGGGGGAGGGAGACGGAGCTCATCGCGAGCGCCCTCTCGCGCGGCGAAGCTGCATTGCCTGCGTGCGGAGGAACCGCGGCCACGCTCGAGGGCGACGCACCACCGCGAGCAGGAGCGGGATGGGGTCGGTGTAGCTCTCGCGCTCGATGGCAAGGCCGTCGCGGAGGGTGATCCGGTCGACCACGCGAAGCGAGATCGGCCGGCCGCCGAGCGTGCCCTCGAGCCTCAGCGCGATGAACGCCGCCTTGCCGCGCACCGCCCAGTCCTCGACGACGGCGTGGGCGTCCGGCATCAGCTCGAACAGGGGTCTCGCGAACCCCTCGCGAAGGGCCTCTCGCCCGACAAGGGGCGGCATCTGCGGCTGAACGAGGCGAACCTGCGGATCGACCATCGGGGCGAAGTGGTCGGCGAGGCCGTCCGGGCCGTCGGGGCTTCTCCAGCCCTCCTCGAACCCGCGCACCCACTCCTCGGCGGCTGTGGAAATGCTCATGGCGTTCCTTTCCTACGCCGAACGTCCCGCGCTGGGGGCCATGGGCGGCATCGAGGGACGTTCGCCGGACGGGGATCTAACATACAGGCAGTTGGTTTCTAACATACATACAGGCTGAATGTCGGCTCGGACGCAGAGCGAGCGCTCGGCCGGGACGACTGCCGCACTCGTCGCGGCGGCTCGGCGCCTGTTCGCGGAGCGCGGTTACGCGGGCGTGGGGACCGAGGAGATCGTTCGCGCCGCGGGCCTCACGCGCGGGGCGCTCTACCACCATTTCGACGGCAAGAGGGCGCTCCTCGAGGCCGTCTACGAGCAGATCGAGGGCGAGATCACCGAGCGGATCGCCGCCGGCGCGCTCGCCGGTCCCGACCCGGTCGACGCGCTCCGCGAGGGCGCCCGTGCGTTCCTCGACCACTGCCTCGAGCCCGAGGTCCAGCGGATCGTCCTGCTCGACGCGCCGGCGGTGCTCGGCTGGGAGCGCTGGCGAGAGATCGGCGAGCGCTACGGGCTCGGGCTCGTCGAGGGGGCGCTCGCGGCCGGGATGGAGGCCGGCGTGATCGCCGAGGCTCCGATCAAGCCCCTCGCCCACGTCCTGATGGGCGCGCTCGACGAGGCGGCGATGGTGGTCGCGCGCGCCGACGACCCCGTCGCCGCTCGCGACGAGATGGAGACGGTCCTGGGAAGCCTCCTCGACGGCCTGCGCGCCGATCCGTCGCCGCTAACATCGAAGGCGTGAAGGCCGGAATCCATCCCGAGTACGTGCTCGCCCACGTCCGCTGTTCGTGCGGCAACGAGTTCTATACACGGTCGACCAAGCCAGAGCTCCACGTGGAGATCTGCTCCGAGTGCCATCCGTTCTACACGGGCAAGCAGAAGCTCGTCGACACCGGAGGACGGGTCGAGCGGTTCCGGCGCCGCGCGGCGCGCCGGCGGTCGTAGGGCTCTTCGTAGGGTCCTGGTGAGCGTCGCGGCGTCGAAGGCGACCGCGTCGGTGAACCGGCCGCCTGCCACCGAGGACGGCCAGCCGCACATCCAGCGCGCGCCGATGCCCGACGGGCTTCCGGTCGCAAATCGCGACGCCCCGGTGGGCGGGCAGGCTGTGCTGGAGGGCGTGATGATGCGCGGCGTCTCGACCTGGGCGGTCGCGGTCCGCAGGCCGGTCGCCGAGGACGCGCCGCCCGGCGCCATCGGCGAGATCGAGGTCACCTCCGAGCCGCTCGTCTCGTGGGCCAAGCGGCACCGGATCCTTCGGGTCCCCGTGATCAGGGGGGTGATCGCCCTCGCGGAATCGCTGAAGATCGGCTTCCGCGCCCTCGCGATCTCCGCCAACGCCCAGGTCAGCGAGCCGGGGGAGGAGCAGGAGATCGGGGGTTTCACCTGGGGCCTGACGATCGCGCTCTCGCTGGCGGTCGCGGTCGGCCTCTTCTTCGTCGTGCCGGTCGGCGCGACGAGCCTCATCCGCGACCAGCTCTCCTCCGCGTTCCTGTTCTGGCTTGTGGAGGGGATCCTTCGCACCGGGATCTTCATCGCCTACCTGTGGCTGATCAGCCGCGTCCGCGACCTCCGGCGGGTCTTCGAGTACCACGGCGCCGAGCACAAGACCATCTCCTGCTACGAGGCGGGGGACCGCCTCACCCCGGCGCGCGCCGAGCGCTATTCGCGCCTGCATCCGCGCTGCGGCACGAGCTTTCTGCTGATCGTGATGGTCCTCGCGATCTTCGTCTTCGCGCCGATCGGCCTCCCGGCCTGGTACTGGCTGGTGGCCACGCGCGTCCTGGGCATCCCGCTCATCGCGGGCCTGTCCTACGAGGTCATCAAGCTCGCGGGCAAGTACCGCCGCAAGCGCTGGGTCCGGGCGGTCATGTGGCCGGGGCTGATGCTCCAGAACCTCACGACGCGCGAGCCCGACCGCAGCCAGCTCGAGGTCGCGATCGCCTCGCTCGAGGCCGTCCTTGCGGTCGAGACGCCGGGCGCGGCCGATGAGGAGATCGAGATCGTCGCCTAGGCGTTTACGTTTGGCGCTTGCGGCCCAGGATGAAGGCGCTCGGGCCGAACCAGGATCTCGCCAGCGCCGGCTGAAGGGCGCGTTCGGCGGAGAGCATGAGGCCCTGCGGGAGCATCCGCTTGAGTCGCGGGCTGCGCAGGTTCGAGACCGAAAGCGTCCTTTCGACGCGGAACCCGGCTTCGTCGAGCTGCGCGAGAACGGTGTGCGGGTTGTGATTCACGAACGGAATGCCCCCCTCGCGGCGGCGCTCGGGGGAGCGGATGTCGACCGGCTCGGTCGGCAGGGGTCTCCGCTTCAGCGCGTGCTTCACCCGGTTGCGCGCGTGCGCGTAGTTCGCCACCTCGAGCACCAGCGTCCCACCCGGCCCGAGGACTCGTGCGAGCTCGCTCAGCTCGGCGCGCGGATTCGGGAGATGGTGCATCACGCGGATCATGGTCACGAGGTCCAGGGAGGCGTCACGGAAGTCGAGGGCGTCGGCCTGCATCTGCCGGCGCGCGATCTCGGGGTGGCCTTGCAGGAAGTCCTCGGCGAGGTCGAGCTGCTGGCGTGATGGCTCGGCGAGGGTCACCTCGTCGGCGTACTCGGAGAGCAGGAGGCTGATGCGCCCGAATCCCCCGCCCACGTCGGCGGCACGGCCGAAGTGGCGTCCCTTGAGCAGCCGCCGGATCGCGATCTCCTCCGCTGCATGCTCGTACTCGCGCCCCTCCCAGTAGCGACGGTAGTTGTGGCGCGGGTCGTCGTACTGGGTGGCAGTCGGCTTGGCGGGCGTGGCGCTCATGGCTCGCGGCACCCTACGTCACAATCGACATGGTGATCGACAACCTCATCGAGCAGATTTCGAGCCGCTACTCCGAGCTCGAGCGCGACATGGCCGACCCGACGGTGATCGGCGATCGCGAGCGCTACGCGGAGGTGGCCCGCGCGTACCGCGAGCTCGAGCCCGCGCATGGCCTGGCGGTCGAATACGCCCGCCTACGCGACGATCTCGACGGGGCCAGGGAGATGCTCGACGAGGACGGCGACGACCCCGAGCTGAGGGCACTGGTGACCGATGGCCCCGCCCGGCTCGAGGGGCTCGCGGAGCGGATCCGCCTGGCCATGGTGGAGCGCGACCCCAACGACTCGAAGAACGTCATCGTCGAGATTCGCGCCGGCACGGGGGGCGACGAGGCAGCGCTCTTCGCGGGCGACCTCGAGAAGATGCTCACCCGCTACGCGGAGCGGCGGGGTTTCCAGGTCGAGCATCTCTCGGCATCGCCGGCCGAGGTCGGCGGGTTCAAGGAGGTGACGTTCGAGATCAAGGGCGACGGCGCCTACTCGGTCTTCAAGTACGAGGGCGGGACCCACCGCGTGCAGCGAGTGCCGAAGACCGAGTCGCAGGGCCGGATCCACACCTCCACCGCGACGGTCGCCGTCCTGCCGGAGGCGGCGGAGGTGGAGCTCGAGATCGAGCCGAACGACCTCCAGATCGACGTCTACCGCTCCTCGGGGCCCGGGGGGCAGTCGGTGAACACCACCGACTCCGCGGTCCGCATCACCCACAAGCCGAGCGGCATCGTCGTGTCGATGCAGGACGAGAAGTCACAGCTTCAGAACCGCGAAAAGGCGATGCGCGTGTTGCGGGCTCGGCTGTACGAGCAGGAGCTCGCCCGCCAGCGGGCGGAGATCGCCGCCGATCGGCGCGCGCAGGTGGGCACCGGCGAGCGCTCGGAGAAGATCCGCACCTATAACTTCCCTCAGGGCCGCGTGACCGATCACCGGGTCAAGGTCACCTCTCATGACCTGGAGGGCGTCCTCGGCGGCAGCCTCGACGAGTTCACGGAGGCGCTCGCAGCGGAGGAGAAGCGGGCCCGGCTCGAGACGCAGACGCACTCCGCGTGAGCGCGGTTGCCGCAGGGACCGTCGGCGAGGCGCTCGCCGCCGCCGCTGACGCGCTCTCCGCGGCCGGGGTCGACACGCCGAGGCTCGATGCCGAGATCTTGCTCGCCGCGGCGAGGGGGGTCGAGACGGCGGCGCTTCGCGCCGGCAGCGAGGAGGGGGTGGAGCCTGCGGCGGCTCGCGAGTTCGGGGCGATGGTGCGGCGCCGTGTAAGGCGCGAGCCGGTCGCGTACATCGTGGGGCGGAAGTGGTTCCGGCGGATCGAGCTGGAGGTTGATCCACGGGTGCTCATCCCGAGGCCCGAGACGGAGCTGCTGGTGGAGGTGGCTCTTGAGCTCGAGCCGTCAACGGTGTTGGACGTCGGTACCGGCAGCGGGGCAGTGGCGCTGGCGGTGGCCGATGAGCTGGACGCACGTTTCGGTTAGGGGAACGGACACGAGCGCAGCGGCCCTCGATGTGGCGCGCGCCAACGCCGAGCGCCTCGACTTGACGGATCGGACGCACTTCGCCCTCCCCGAGGCGACTTCCAGTCGCCATGCGACTACAAGTCGCCACCCGGATCTCGTTGTCGCAAATTTGCCGTACGTTCCTGACGGGGAGTGGTACGGATTGCAACCGGAGATTCGCGACTTCGAGCCGAAGGAGGCGCTCCTCGGAGGCCCCGACGGCCTTGGACCCATCCGCGACCTCCTCTCTTCCTCGCTGAAGTGCGATTCGATCGCGCTGGAGGTCGGCCTGGGCCAGGCCGCGGCCGTGGAGAGCCTGGTCGCGGCGGCCGGCTTCGCCCGCACGGAGCGGCGGCGCGATCTCGCGGGCATCGAGCGTGTTGTCCTGGGCCGCCGTCGCTGATGGACGAGACGGTCTCGATCGAGCGCGACGGCCCGGAGGTCGCAAGAACGGCTTTGGAGCAGTGCGTCGTGGGCGGCGGCGTCGTGCTCTTTCCGGCGGACGGCCTGTACGGCCTCGCCTGCGACCCCCTCAACGCCGCGGCGATCGAGCGGATCCACGGGATCAAGGGACGCGACGACGGCAAGCCGTCGGCCGTCATGTACTTCGACGGGCTGATGATGCGAGAGCTCCTCACGGACATGGGCCCGGTGACACGGGAGGCCGTCGGGGCGCTCATGCCCGGTCCGGTCACCCTCGTCGTCGCCAATCCCGCGCGTCGCTATCCGCTCGCATGCCGCTCCACACCCGGGCGGCTGGGGCTCCGCCTCATCGAGGGCCCGCTGGCCGGCGCCGGCACCCCGATCTTCCAGACGAGCGCGAACCGGAGCGGGGAGAAGGCTCCCGCCGCCTACGACGGGGTTGACCCCCTCCTCGTCGACAGGGTCGACGTCGCCATCGACGGGGGAGAGCTGACCGGCCAGCCGTCGACGGTCATCGACGTGACGGACCTCGACGCGAGCGGGCGGTGGGCGATCATTCGCGCGGGTGCCCTCGCTGATCAAGAGGTCGCCGAGCGGCTGGCGCTTATATCGTCGTTTCCACGATGAGGATCACGATCGGCTCGGACCACGCCGGATTCGACCTGAAGGAGCACCTGAAGCCCGTGCTCGAGGCCGCCGGGCACGAGGTGAACGACATCGGGACCAACTCGACCGAGCCGGTCGACTACCCGCCGATCTGCGCCGCCGTCGCGCGCGAGGTGGTGGCTGGGAGGGCGGATCGCGGGATCGCGCTCGGAGGCTCCGGCCAGGGCGAGCAACTCGCCGCGAACAAGGTCCGCGGCGCCCGCGCGTCGCTCTGCAACGATCTCTATACGGCGCGGTTCGCGCGCCTCCACAACGACGCCAACGTGCTCACGATGGGCGGCAGGGTCGTCGGCGACGGCCTCGCGGAGGAGATCGTCCGGGTTTGGCTCGAGACAGAGTTCGAGGGCGGGCGCCACGCGCACCGCGTCGCCCAGATCGCCGAGATCGAGGCCGAGCAGGCGGGCGACGCCGGATAGCCGATGGCGCTCGAGCGCGTCGCGGCGTTCGCCCCGGGCCGCGTCAACCTGATCGGCGAGCACACCGATTACAACAGGGGCCTCGCGCTTCCGTTCGCGATCACCGACGGGGTGACCGTCCGCGCGAGCGCGCTCGGCGGGCGGCGCATCGAGGCGGTGGCCCGCGACCTCGCTGCCGACGACTCCTTCGACCTCGACAGCCCGGAGCGCGCGCCGGGCTGGCGGGCGTTCGTCCGCGGCATCGTCGCCGAGCTCGCCGGCGCCGGGGTGGAGCTTCGCGGGGCCCGACTGGAGATCGCGGGCACGGTTCCGCAGGGAGCCGGGCTCTCGTCATCGGCCGCGCTCGAGGTGGCGCTGAGCCTGGCGCTGATCGCGCTCGCCGGCGTCGAGCTTCCGGACCGCCGCGAGCTGGCGCGGATCTGCTCGCGCGTGGAGAACGAGTGGGTGGGGGCGCGGACCGGGCTGCTCGACCAGCTCGCCTCGCTCTACGGCGAGCGCGACGCGGCGCTGCGGATCGACTTCGCCTCGCTTGCGATCGACCCGGTCCCTCTCGGGCTCCGCGGCTGGCGTCTGGTCACTCTCGACTCGGGCGAGCGTCACGCGAACGCCGCCTCCGGCTACAACGTCCGCCGGGCTGAGTGCGCGCAAGCCTGTGAGAAGCTCGGAGTGGAGAGCCTGCGAGAGGCGACGACGGCGTCGGTCGACGACCTCCCGAGCCCCCTCGCCGAGCGTGCCCGGCACGTCCTCGGCGAGAACGCCCGGGTCGAGGCAGCGGTTGCGGCGCTCGAGGCCGGCGACCTGGCCGGTCTCGGACACCTGCTCGACGCCTCCCACGCGAGCCTTCGTGACTGCTACGAGGTCTCGACCGCGGCGGTCGAGGTCACCGCCGACCGCCTCCGGGCCGCGGGCGCGGCAGGCGCGCGGGTCATCGGCGGCGGGTTCGGCGGCCACGTGCTCGGGCTGCTGCCGCCCGGCGTCGCCGCTCCAGATGGGGCGATCGAGGTTCGGCCCGGCCCCGGGGCCGGACTGGTGGACGGAGGCTGAGGACTCGGCCTACGTGTCGGCGAGCGGCCTCTCGGCCCACCCGCCCGAGAGCCCGCGAAGCGCGGGGTAGAGCGCCCGGTAGCGCTCGCGCGCCGCGCGGTACGGCTCGACCCACTGGGGGACGGGATCGATTCGCTCGGTTGGCGTGACGGTTGCGGCCACGGCGGCGTGGATGTCGGACCAGACGCCGCCGGCCACGCCGCCGAGGAGCGCGGCCCCGAAGGCTGCGCCCGCGTCGACCGCCACGCGCTCGAGCGGAAGCTCGACGGCCGAGGCCACGATTCGTAGCCATTCGTCGCTCCGGGCGCCGCCGCCGGAGACGCGCCCGAGCTCCGGGCTCGGGCCGAGCTCTCGAAGCAGGTCGAGCGAGTCGCGCAGGCCGAAGGCGACGCCCTCGAGCACGGCTCTGACCAGGGCCCCGCGGTCGTGACGAAGGCTGAGTCCGACGAAGGCACCGCGCGCGTCCGGATCGGCATGCGGGGTCCGCTCGCCGGCGATGTAGGGAAGGAAGAGCAGGCCCTCGGTTCCTGCCGGCCAGCCGGCGGCGGCGGCGACGAGGTCGTCGTATGGCTCGCCGGGCGCCACCGCGTCCCGCAGCCATCGCAGCGACCCGGCGGCGGAGAGCATCACGCCCATCGCGTGCCACGCGCCGGGGACCGCGTGGCAGAAGGCGTGAAC
The DNA here is from genome assembly GCA_963771655.1 of uncultured Actinomycetes bacterium. Taxonomy (GTDB): domain Bacteria; phylum Actinomycetota; class Thermoleophilia; order Solirubrobacterales; family 70-9; genus JAWVFM01. The sequence continues at coordinate 307,409 of CAVYUG010000006.1, forward strand.
GCGCGCGCGGGCATCCGGAGTGAACCGCTCCTGGGCGGCGAATACGACGCCCGAGGTCCCGAGGACGATCGACGCTGGGCCCGGTCGGTCGACGCCGACGCCGAGCGCTCCCGCCGCCTGGTCGCCCGCCCCCGCGGCGACCGCGACGCCGTCGCCGGTCCGGCCGCTGAGCGCGGGGCTCTCGTGCAGGTCCGGCAGCCAGTCCGGCGGGATCGCCAGCGCCGCGAGCATCTCCTCGCTCCACCGGCGGCCGGCGACGTCGAGGAGCAGGGTCCCCGAGGCGTCGGAGACGTCCGTCGCCAGCTCGCCGCACAGGCGCAGCCGGACGTAGTCCTTCGGGAGCAGCACGTGGGCGATGCGCCCGTAGACGTCGGGCTCGTGACGCCGCAGCCAGAGGAGCTTCGGGGCGGTGAAGCCGGGCAGCGCGCGGTTGCCCGTCAGCTCGATCAGGCGCTCGAGTCCGAGCCTCCCCTCGATCTCGGCGCACTCCGCCGCGGTCCGCTGGTCGTTCCAGAGGATCGCGGGGCGGAGGGGGCGCTCGGCGGAGTCGAGGGCGACGAGACCGTGCATCTGGCCTGAGAGCCCGATCCCGGCCGGGGGTCCCGCCTTCGCCCGCAGCCGCTCGAGGACCGACGAGGCCGCCGTCCACCAGACCTCGGGGTTCTGCTCGGCCCAGCCGGTCCGAGGTGTCGAGAGCGGGTAGCCCGCGTCGGCCTCGGCGACGACGTGCCCGTCCTCGTCGAGCGCCAGCCCCTTCGTCCCCGAAGTGCCGACGTCGAGCCCGACGACGACGGTCACGTACCGCGAGCCGTCACTCGCCCAGGGCCGCGTACACGATCTCGTAGGCGCGGACCGCGTCCTTCGCCTGCTGCGCTTCGTGGAGGGCCGCGTCGTCGATGCGACCCGCGGTGGCGTCAATGAACCTCCACTGCAGGATCGATCGGCGCACGGCGGCGACCTGGTCCTCGGTGTACGGGTAGAGGTCGAAGCCAAGCCGCTCGCCTTGGGAGCCGTACCCGCAGCGTCGGAGCTCGAGCGCGAGCTCGAGCGTCTCCATGAACGCGGTCGCGCCGACCATGTTGTCGTCGTCGAACGTCCCCCAACCCGAGTTCGCGTGCTGGTGGCCGAGCAGTCCCTCGGAGGCGAGCAGCGCCGCGTACTCCGGCAGGTGCTCGTCGTTCATCAGCAGGTGCTGCCAGTCCATGTTGATCTGGACGTTGTCGATGCCCTCGGCGCGCAGCTTGTGGACCACGTGCAGGCACATCCCCATGTTGCGCATGAGGATCTTCATCGCCGGCTCGGAGTTCTTGTGCTCGAGGAAGACCTTGACGCCATGACCCGCGCAAGCTTCGGCGGCCTCGGCGACACCCTCGATCAGCCACCGCCAGGAGTCGGCGTAGGGCGTCTGGAACGGGTAGTTGTAGCCCTCGATCCCGGGCCAGATGATCAGATTGGCGCCGAGCGAGCCTGCGAAGTCGGCCGCCTCGTGGAGGATCCGCCTCGCCTCGGCGCGCGTCGCGTCGTCGGGCGAGACCAGCCCGCCGCGACCGAAGCGGTGGTCGAGATGGAGGCCGCCGGCGATGCAGTAGACGTCGTGCTCCCCGAGCGCCGACCGGACCTCGTCGAGGTTGTCTGGGGAGAGCTCCTGCGGATAGTGGAACTCGTAGCCGTCCATCAGGTCCCCGAGGCCCTCGACCGCGCGATGTACCTTCTCGGCGATCGGCTCCTCGGGTCCGTGCTCCGGCTGGTAGCCGCCCGGCACGAACCGCGTGATCATCGGCCCGAACGCCCAGATGCCGAGGCTCGTCTTCATCCGACCTCCTTCGATTCGCGTTGGCTCGGCCTCAGGGTGACACCGATCGGCCGGTCGCCGCGCTCTCGTACAGCGCGGCGATGGCGCGCGCCTGGGCGATCGCGTCCTCGCGCCCGAAGGGCTGTTCGCGATCCCCGCTCGCCGCCGCCGCAAAGTCCTCGAGCTGGCAGCCGTACGGGTCGGCCGTCTCGACCTCGATCCGCTCGATCGACGAGTCGCCGCGCCGCACCTCGATGAGCGGCGTGCGCGAATGCCACGGATCGTCGACGAAGAGCGCTCCGTGGGGTCCGACGATCTCGAGCTCGTCGCGAGCGGCCACGTCGAACCCGCAGTCGAAGTGGACGAGGACGTCACTCGGGCAGCGCATCGTCGCGGCGAACCGGACGTCCACCCCGTCGCCGCCGATCACCTGCTCGGCGGCCACCTCCAGCGGCTCGCCCGCGACGAGCCGGGCTGCGCTGACGCAGTAGGAGCCGACGTCCATCAGGGACCCGCCGTCGAGCTCCGCCGACAGGCGAATGTCGGCCTCGCGCTCGAGATGGAAGGAGAACGAGCCCCGCACGAGCCTCGCGCCCCCGACCTCGCCGATCAGCGACAGGAGGCGCCGAGCCTGCGGATGGTGGCGCCACATGAACGCCTCGGCGAGGACGAGCCCGGCGCGATCGGCGATATCGAACGCCCGCTCGACGTCGTCGGGCCGGCGGGACATCGGCTTCTCGCAGAGCACGTGCTTGCCCGCCTCGAGCGCCCGGATGGACCACTCGACGTGGAGGGAGTTCGGCAGCGGGACGTAGACGGCGTCGACGTCGGGCGCCGCGAGCACCTCCTCGTAGGAGGAGTAGGCGCGCGGGACCTGGAGCTCCGCGGCCTGAGCCTCGGCCCTGGCGACGTCGCGCGAGCCGATCGCGATGACCTCGACGCTGTCCGTCCACCTTGCGCCGGCGACGAGCAACGCGTTGATCCGGGCCGTCGAGAGCAGGGCCAGACGCATCGGCGCATCGTATGCCGGTCCGTTTGCCAGCAGGGACGGTGTCCGAGCGGTAGTGTTTCCGGCACCGGTCTCTACATGCCTCACGGGGCAAGAAGGAGGAGAGATGTCGGACAAGGAGATCCGTTCGGGCTCTGATCTGGTGGACGACACGATCGAGCGGCTGGAATGGGATGAGTCGAGGCGCGAGCCGACGCCGCACACGAAGCTTCGTGCCCTCACGAGACGCACGGCGCTCACCGGCGCTGGCGCAGCTGCGGCCGCGCTCGCGATCGAGGCCTGCGGCGGCGGAGGGTCGTCGTCGAGCTCGGCGGCGAGCGGCACGCCCGCGGCGGGCATCTTCAAGTCTGGCGGCTACAAGTTCACCTTCGTCTGCCACGTGACGACGAACCCGTTCTTCGTCCCCACGCAGTACGGAATACAAGACGCCTGCAAGCTGCTCGGCTGCTCATACCAGTGGACGGGTTCGAAGACGAGCAACGTCGCCGAGATGGTGAACGCGGTCAACAGCGCGATCACCGCCGGCGTCGATGGGATCGCGGTTTGCCTCGTCGACCCCACCGCGTTCAACGCACCGGTTCAGAACGCGCTCGACAAGGACATCCCCGTCATCGCCTTCAACGCCGATGCGGAGGGCAACGCGCGCCTCGCCTACGTCGGCCAGGACCTGTTCCTCTCCGGCCAGGAGTTCGGCAAGCACATCCTCGACCTCGTCCCGGCGGGGAGCGACATCGCGCTCTTCATCGCCACGCCCGGATCGCTCAACATCCAGCCGCGCATCGACGGCGCGAAGGACACGATCGGAAGCAAGCTCAACGCCGACACGATCGCCACCGGCGCCGCCACCGCGAAGGAGCTGACGGTGATCCAGTCCTACGCGCAGGGCCATCCGGACGTCGCGGGCATGTTCGCGGTCGATTCGGGGAGCACGATCGCCGTCGGCCAGACGATCCAGAAGCAGAATCTCAAGGGCAAGGTGAAGGGCGGCGGCTACGACCTGACGGAGCCCACGCCTGAGCTCGTCTCGAAGGGCTATCTCGACGTCACGATCGACCAGCAGCCCTACCTGCAGGGCTTCTTGCCGGCGCTCGAGTTGTTCCTGTACCAGGCGTCGGAGACGCTCACCGGTCCCGCCGACGTCAACACGGGGCTGAAGTTCGTCGACGCGAGCACGGTCGAGCCCTACGTCACGACGAAGACCCGCTACGAGGGCTCGACTACTAAGCCCGGGGTCCTCAAGGCCTAGGTAACGAGCGGTGGCAACGGCGGCGGAGACGACGGCCCCCGCCGGCTCCGAGGGTCCAAGCCAGCCCCACCAGGCCCGCGGTGGAGCTGCGGGCCTTGCGGGTCGCCTGGGAAGGCGATTCCTGACGCTGCGCGAGGGCGGCGTGATCCTGGTGACGGCGATCACGATCATCTACTTCGCCGCCACCACCGACAACTTCGCCACCTGGGACAACTTCAAGAACCTCCTTCCCTACTTCGCACCGTTCGCGATCCTCGGCGCGGGCGAGGTATTCGTGATGATCAACGGCGAGATCGACCTCTCGATCGGCGCCGTCTACCTGCTCTGCCCGTTCATCTTCGAGAAGCTCGCGAACAACGTCGGCATACCCCTCCTCCCGGCGGTGCTGCTCGCCCTCGTCGTCTGCATGCTCATCGGTGCGATCAACGGGTTCTTCGTCGCCGTCGTCGGCATCGCCTCGTTCGTCGTCACCCTCGGCACGCTGTTCGCCCTCGAGGGCTTGACGCTCGTCATCTCGCACTCACAACAGGTCGCGATGCCCGGCACCTCGGTGGAGGGCGTCAGCACGTTCGCGCAGGTATTCGGCGGCGGCACCTTCTCAGAGCTCATCTGGGCGCTTGTCGTCGTGATCCTGCTTCAGGTCGTGCTCAGCTTCACCCGCTGGGGGATCTACACGGTCGCGGTCGGCGGTAACCGGCTCGGCGCCGCCGAGGCGGGCATCAAGGTGCAGTGGAACCTGATCCGGAACTTCATGATTTGCGCGACGTGCGCCGGCCTGGTCGGGATCCTCGAGACCGTGCGGACGACGACCGCGAGCCCCGATCCGTCGGGCGCCAACGACGTGCTGTTCCTGGGGATCTCGGCGGCGGTGATCGGCGGCACGTTGCTCGCCGGTGGCTCGGGGACCGTCGTCGGCGCTCTTTTCGGGGCACTCTTCCTGGGCGTCCTCAACGACGGGCTCGTCATCAAGGGAGTGAACGCCGACTACGAGTTTCTCTATCTCGGACTCGCGATCCTCATCGCGATGACGCTGAACACCTACGTGCAGCGGGTCCGGAAGGGGTCGGGCGTTGGCTGAGGCGTCGCCGGGCGGCGAGGCGGCGACGACGGCCGCGGCGGCGCCCGATGAGGTGCTGCGGGTCGAGCACCTCGCGAAGAGCTTCGGTCCCATCACGGCCCTCCGCGACATCAACCTGCACCTCAACAAGGGCGAGGTCCTAGGGCTCCTGGGCGACAACGGGTCCGGGAAGACCACGCTGATCAAGGCGATTTGCGGCCTCCACAAGCCCGACCGGGGCCGGATGTTCGTGAACGGCGAGCCCTACGCGCCGAAGAGCGTCGACGACGGCCGCTCGCACGGCATCGACACCGTCTACCAGGACCTGGCGCTCGTCGACGAGCTGACCGTCTACCAGAACATGTTCCTGCACCGCGAGCGGCTGCTGCGCCCGCTCCCGCTCGTCAACAACCGCGAGATGCGGAGCGACGCCCGCCAGGCGTTCGAGGACATCGGCATCGACATCCCGGCGCTGAACGCACCGGTCGCCCGGCTCTCGGGCGGCCAGCGGCAGGCGATCGCGGTCGCGCGAACCGTCTACGGCGAGGCGGACATCCTCCTCCTCGACGAGCCGCTGGCGGCGATGGGCGCCAAGGAGGGCGCGCTGATCCTCGAGCTCATCGACCGCCTCAAGCAGGAGGGCAAGGTCTCGATCATCATGATCCTCCACAACTACGTCCACGTGCTCGCGACGTGCGACCGGGTCAACCTGCTGCAGGACGGCGTGATCTTCCTCGACAAGCCGACCGCGGAGACGTCGGTCGAGGAACTGACGCAGATCGTGGTCGAGGAGTACCGGCGGGCTCGGCGGGAGGCGCTCGAGGCCGAGGCGGCCGGCCCGGTCAAGCGCGGCCTCGAAGTCGGCTGATGGCCCGTCCCTCCGCGTGATCCCGGGCCGGTGACCGGGGCCGCCCACGCGATCGGCGTCGACTTCGGCACCGAGTCGGGACGGGCGCTGCTCCTCGACCTTCGCTCCGGCCACGAGGACGCGGTCAGCGAGGTGCACTACGCACAGGGGGTGATCGACCGCGCGCTTCCCGGGACCGGCGAGGAGCTGCCGCCGGACTGGGCGCTCCAGGACCCCGACGATTGGGTCGCCGTGCTCGAGACGGCGATCCCCGCCGTGCTCTCCGACGCCCAGGTCGCCGCCGAGGACGTGGTTGGCCTCGGGGTCGACTTCACCTCCTGCACGGTGCTTCCTGTCACAGGCGACGGGGTGCCCCTCTGCACGCTCGACGAGTGGCGGGAGCGCCCGCACGCCTGGCCGAAGCTCTGGAAGCACCACGCGGCGCAGCCGATCGCCGATCGGCTGAACGAGGTCGCGATCTCGCGCGGCGAGGCGTTCCTGTCCCGCTACGGCGGCAGGCTCTCGTCCGAGTGGTACTTCCCGAAGCTGATCGAGCTCTGGCTTTCGGACCGCGAGGTCTACGACGCCGCGGCGGGCTTCATCGAGGCGACCGACTGGATCGTCTGGCATCTGACGGGCGTCGAGAAGCGGCAGGCGTGCACGGCCGGCTACAAGGCGTGCTGGTCGGCCCGCGACGGCCTCCCCGCCGTCGAGTTCTTCGAAGCCGCCTACCCGGGCTTCTCGAGCCCCGCCGAGAAGCTCGGGACCGAGTTCGCCCCGCTCGGCACCCTCGCCGGCGGGCTTCGCCTCGAGGTTGCGTCGCGGGTCGGGCTTCCGGAGGGCGTCGCAGTCGCGGTCGGGAACGTCGACTCCTTCGTCTCCGTCCCGGGCGCCGGCGTCGAGAGCCCGGGAACCTTTCTGACGGTCGTGGGGACGTCGATCTGCGACCTCGTCATCCACCCCGACGAGATCCGCCTGCCCGGGATCACCGGGGTCGTCGAGGACGGGATCGTGCCCGGCTTCTACGGCTACGAGGCGGGGCAGGTCGCGGTCGGTGACATGCTCGCCTGGTTCGTCGAGGAGCTCGCCCGGCCGTCGGACGGCGATCCCTACGAGGAGCTCGAGCGTGCCGCGGCCGAGATCGCGCCGGGCGCCACGGGCCTCGTGGCGCTCGACTGGTGGAACGGCAACCGCTCGATCCTGGCCGACGCCGACCTGACGGGCGTGATCTGCGGCCTGACGCTGCAGACGAGGCCGGCCGAGATCTACCGGGCGCTCCTTGAGTCGATCGCCTTCGGCAACAGGCGCATCGTCGACAACTTCACCGAGCACGGGCTCGAGCTCGACGAGATCGTCGCCTGCGGCGGCATCGCGGAGAAGAGCCCGCTGGCGATGCAGCTGATCGCCGACACGACCGGGCGCTCGGTCCAGGTGCCGGCGTCGAGCCAGATCCCGGCCCGCGGCGCCGCGCTCTTCGGCGCCGTCGCAGCGGGGACCGAGGCCGGCGGCTTCGCCGACATCCAGAGCGCGGTCGCAGCAACTCGGCCGGCGACCGCCCGCACCTACCGGCCGGATCCCGAGGCGGGCCGGGTCTACGATCTCCTCTACGCGGTCTACCGGAGCCTCTATGAGACCCTCGGCCGCAGCCAGGTCGACCTGCTCCACGAGCTGAAGCGGATCCGCGACCATCGAGGAGACGAGAAAGGAGGCGGAGTATGAGCGCAGAGGTCCAGCCCCGGATCGGACTGTTGGGGATCATGCAGGAGCTCTACGACGACATGGTGCCGGGGATCACCGATCACCAGGCGGCCTACGCGAAGCAGGTCGGCGATCAGCTCGGGGGAGTCGCCGACGTCGTCGTCGTGCCGCCCGCTCGCAACCGCGATGACGTCGAGCGCGCCTTCTCCGATCTCGCCGGCGAGGGCGTCGACGGGATCACGATCGTGATGCTGACGTACGGCCCGGCGATGAGGACCGTGCGGGCGCTTCTCGACAATCGCCTGCCTCTGCTGCTCGCCAACATCCAGCCGGAGCGGTCGGTGACGGCCGAATGGGACATGGCCGACCTGACCTACAACCAGGGCATCCACGGCGCCCAGGATCAGGCCAACGCCCTCGTCCGCTCGATGGTCCCGTTCTCGGTGATCACCGGCGACTGGCGCTCCGACGCCTTCGCGGACGCGTTCGAGTCCTGGGCCAGGGCGGCGCGCGCTGTGACGGCTCTCCGCTCGACCAGGATTGCGCTCTTCGGCTATCCGATGAACGGGATGGGCGACATCCTCTACGACCAGCCGGCCGCGCTTCGCAGGCTCGGGCCTCTGGTCGTCAACGAGGACCTCGGCGGCCTCCACTCCCGCATGCAGGCGGTCGGCGACGCCGACATCGAGGCGCTGCTCGCCCGCAATGCCGAGCGGTTCGCCGTCGACGAGGCGCTGCCGCGCGCCCGTCACGCCTACGCCGCGAGGTTCGAGCTCGCGATCCGGGCGCTGCTCGAGGAGAAGGGCTACCAGGCATGGTCCGCGCACTTCGACTCCGTCGGTGGGGACGGGCGCTTCGAGCAGCTGCCGCTGCTCGCGGCCTCGAACCTGATGGCCGACGGCTACGGGTACGCCGCCGAGGGCGACACCAACACCGCGACGCTCATGGTCGCGAGCCAGGCGATGATCGGCGACGCCCACTTCAGCGAGATGTACGCGATGGACTGGGAGCTCGACTCGGTCCTGATCAGCCACATGGGGGAGGGGAACTGGAAGGTCGCCCGCAGCGATCGCCCGGTACGGCTCGTCGACCGCGAGCTCGGCATCGGCGGGCTAGGCAACCCACCGACGACGGTCTTCTCCGCCGAGCCGGGCGTCGCGACGACGGCGGCGCTCGTCCCGCTCGAGGGCGAGCTCTACAGGCTGGTGGTCGGGCGCGGCGAGGTCCTCGACACCCCCGAGCTGCCGAACGTCGAGATGCCGTACTTCCACTTCAGGCCCGACAGCGGCATGGAGCCGTTCATGGACGACTGGCTTCGCCTCGGCGGTCCGCACCACTTCGTCGCCAACCTCGGCGACCAGACCGAGCGGTGGCGTCGCTTCGCGGAGCTCAACGAGCTCGAGCTCGAGGAGATCTAGTCGCCATGGGCTCGCTGCGCGAGGAGGTCCTCGAGGCGAACCTGGCGCTGCCCGAGCACGAGCTGGTGACCCTCACCTGGGGAAACGTGAGCGCCGTCGACCGCGCCCGCGGGCTCGTCGCGATCAAGCCCAGCGGCGTCGACTACACGGCGATGAGCGCCGACGACATGGTCGTCTGCGACCTCGACGGCAACGCGGTCGAGGGGACCCGGCGGCCCTCGACGGACACGCCCACGCACCTCGCGCTCTACCGCGCGTTCGACGCGATCGGGGGCGTCGTCCACACCCACTCGACCTGGGCGACGGCGTGGGCGCAGGCCGAGCGCGAGATCCCCCTCCTCGGCACGACTCACGCCGACCTCTGCCCGGGCGCGATCCCACTGACGCGCCCGCTGGCGGCCGAGGAGGTCGCCGAGGGCTACGAGGAGGCGACCGGGGCGGCGCTCGTGGAGGCCGTGAGCGAGGGCGGCGGCGCCGAGGTCGTGCCCTGCGCGCTCGTGCGTGGGCACGGCCCGTTTTGCTGGGGGACGGACGCGGCGAGCGCGGTCGAGGTGGCGGTCACGCTCGAGGAGGTCGCCCGCCTGGCTCTGCTGACGACGCTGATCGAGCCCGACGCTGGACCGCTGGCGGCGGCGATCCGCGACAAGCACTTCGAGCGCAAGCACGGGCCGCACGCCTACTACGGCCAGACCTCCTGAGCCCGGGGGCAGATAGACCGCGGCTCCCGATGGTCGTGCTGGGTGACGACGCGATCGCGCGGCTCGCCGAACACGCGCGCGATGAGGGCTGGACGAGCGCGTTGCTCGTGATGGACCCGAACACCGAGGAAGCCGCGGGCGGCGCGGTCGCCGAAGCGCTCGCCGGCGCCGGCGTGGAGCCCGGCGCGTTCCGGTTCCCGGAGCGCAGCGGTTTGACGGCGACCGCGGAGAACGCCGAGGCCGTGCGCGCCCGCCTGCGCCGGGACCGGCCGGACGCGCTGCTCGCCGTCGGGTCGGGCGTCCTCACCGACATCACGCGCTGGGCGGGGCACCTCGAGAACCGCGACTTCGTGAGCGTGCCCACGGCGGCGTCGATGGATGGCTACGCGTCGAGCGTCGCGGCGATGCAGCTCGACGGCGTCAAGGTCACCTACCCGGCACGGGCCCCGGAGGCGATCTTCGCCGACGCGCGCGTGGTGGCGGCGGCGCCGGTCGAGATGGCCCGCTCCGGCCTCGGCGACCTGATGGCGAAGGCGTCGGCCCGGACCGACTGGCTGGCGGCCCACCTGTTGCTCGGTGAGCCGTTCGACGGGGATGTGGTGGAGCGGGTGAGAATGCCGCTCGAGCGCTCAGCGGCGGGCGTCGAGGAGATCCTGCGTGGGGAGCCAAGCGCGGTTCGCGGGCTGGCCCGTGGGCTGATCGAGTCCGGCGTCGCGATGGCGATCGTCGGCAGCTCGCGGCCGGCGAGCGGCTGCGAGCACCACGCCTCCCACTTCTGGGACCTGCTCGCCGCGCGGCGCCTGCGGCGGGCGGCGCCGCACGGCCTCCAGGTCGGCTACGCGACCCGGTTCGCAATCCGCCTGCAGCGCTTCGCCTTCGGCGGCGGCATCGGGTCGGTGGCTCGGCCGCTCCGGTGGGAGCCGTTCGGTGCCGAGGCGAGGGCATGGCTCGGCGACCCTTCCCCGGAGATCGTGGCCGCGGCCGAGGACAAGCGCCGCTTCATCGCCGCCGGCCTGCCTCGCTGGCCGCCTGATGCGGAGCGCTGGGAGGCCGTGCGGACGGCCCTGGCGCCGGCCCTGGCGGCGCATCCGGCGGTGGAGCGAGCACTCGAGAAGGCCGGCATCCCAGGCGCCCCCGGCTTCGCCGACGTCGATTCGCGGACGCTCGCGGCGACCTTCCGCTACGCGAACCGCCTGCGCGCCCGCTACACGACGCTCGACTTTCTCGAGGGACAGGGAATGCTCGACGAGGCGCTGGAGGCGACGCTCGGAGCGCCTACCAGCGATCGTGGACGTGCTCGCGGATGAGCTTGTCGTAGACCTCGGCGGCGCCGGCCTGTTGCGCGTCGGTCAGCGGCGGGAGCGCCGCGACGGCGGCGTTCTGGCGCGCCTGGTCGGAGTTGCGCGCGCCCGGGATGACGACGCTCGTGCCGGGCTGGTCGATCACCCAACGAATGGCGAACTGCGCCATCGTCGAGCCGGGCTTGACGAGCTCGGCGAGCTCGCGGACGGCCGCGAGTCCTACCTCGAATGGCACCCCGGCGAACGTCTCGCCGACGTCGAAGGCCTCGCCGCGCCGGTTGTAGGTGCGGTGGTCATCCGGGGCGAAGACCGTGCTCTCGTCGTAGCGCCCCGAGAGGAGGCCCGAGGCGAGCGGGACCCGCGCGATGATCCCCACCCCGGCCGCCTGGGCGCGGGGGAGCACCTCCTCGAGCGGCTTGCGGCGGAAGCAGTTGAGGATGATCTGCACCGTGGCGACGTTCGGACGCTCGATTGCCCGGAGCGCCTGGGCGCAGGTCTCGACCGAGACGCCGTAGGCCGAAGCCCGCCCGGTCTCGACCATCTCGTCGAGAGCGTCGAAGACGGCGTCGTCGTCGTAGACCTCGCTCGGCGGGCAATGGAGCTGCACGAGGTCGATCGTCTCGACCGCGAGGTTGGCCCGGGAGCGGTCGTTCCAGGCGAGGAAGCTTTCGCGGTTGTAGTTCTCCGGCACCTGGTCGACCCGCCGGCCCATCTTCGTCGCGACCAGGAGCCCGGCGTCGGGATGCCTCGAGCGCAGCTCAGCGCAGAACCGCTCGCTGCGGCCGTCGCCGTAGACGTCGGCGGTGTCGAAGAAGGTGACGCCCGCGTCGACGGCGGCGTCGAGGGTGGCGCGCGCGGCGTCGGGCTCGACGTCTCCCCAGTCGGCGCCGAGCTGCCAGGTCCCGAGGCCGACGACGCCGACCTGGCGTCCCAGGCGGTCGATCCGACGCTGCTCCATCGTGTCGATCCTCGCAGGTTCGCGAGTGCGCGAGAATCGCGGCGCGATGACCGCCGACGGCCTTCGGGCCGCAGAGGAGAAGATGCGCGCAGGGGGCCAGCCCGACGAGGCGATCCGGGCCTTCGGCGACGCCTACCGCCGGTTCGTCAATGGCGAGCGCGGGCTGCTGCCGAGCGCCGAGCTGGAGCCGGTCGGCGAGGTACCCGGGCTCGAGACGCTGCCCGATGCGGGCGCAGACGCGCTTGCCGCGGTCGCCGTGATCAAGCTAAACGGGGGCCTCGCGACGACGATGGGGCTGCGGCACCCGAAGTCGCTGGTCGAGGCCCGCGACGGACGTACCTTCCTCGACTTGATCGTGGGCCAGATCCTGGCGTTGCGGCGACGGCACGGGGTTCGATTGCCGCTCCTGCTGATGGACAGCCAGGCGACCCGGGCCGACACGCTGGAAGCGCTTCGCGCCTACCCCGAGCTCGGCGACGAGCTGCAGGCCGACTTCCTGCAGAGCATGATCCCGAAGCTCGACGCCAGCGAGCTGGCCCCGGTGAGCTGGCCGCGCGAGCCGGCGCTCGAGTGGTGCCCACCGGGCCACGGCGACGTCTTCGGCGCCCTGCGGAGGTCGGGTGCCCTCGCCGCGCTCCGCGATCACGGCTTCGACTGGGCCATGATCTCCAACGCCGACAACCTGGGCGCCACGCCCGACCCGAGGATCGGCCGCCATCTGGCGGCGGAGCGGATCCCGTTCCTGGTCGAGGTGGTCGAGGGCACCGAGGCCGATCGCAAGGGCGGCCACATCGCCAGGCGCGTCGCCGACGCGCGGCTGGTGCTGCGCGAGACGGCGCAGACGCCGCCCGGCGACGAGGAGTCGTTCCGCGACTTCCGCAGGTGGCGCTACTACAACACCAACAGCATCTGGATCGATCTGCGGGCCCTGGATGACGTCCTCGACGACCGTGGCGGGGTCCTCGAGCTGCCCCTGATCGTCAACCGCAAGACGGTCGACCCGCGCGACCCGGGCTCGCCCGGAGTCATTCAGCTCGAGGGCGCTATGGGGGCGGCGATCGAGAGTTTCGAGGGGTCCCGCGTGCTGCGGGTCCCGCGGACTCGCTTCGCGCCGGTCAAGACGACCGACGACCTGCTGCTGCTGCGATCCGACGTCTATGAGGTCGGCGACGACCTCGCCGTTCGGCCGGTGCCGTCGCGGCGTGCCCGGCTGCCCTTCGTCGAGCTGGACCGCCGCTTCTACCGCCTGCTCGACGACTTCGATGCCCGCTTCCCGGCGGGTCCACCGTCACTCGTCGATGCTGAGCGCCTGGTCGTTCGCGGCGACGCCACGTTCGGCGCCGGGGTCGTCGTCCGAGGCTCGGTCGAGCTGGAGGCTTCGGAGCCGATCACGATCGCTCGTGAGACCGTGCTCGAGGGATAGCGCCGAAAGCGGGCGGCTCAGCCTGCGAGGATGGCGGCGACGGAGGCGACGAACAGCTTGCGCGCCTCGGCCAGCTCCGCGGTCTCACCGCGCTCGATCCGCTCGAGCGTAAGGCCCTCGAGGCCCGCCATGATCAGCGTGACGGCGGCGCCGATGCGACGGCGCTCGACCCCGGCCGAGCGCAGCAGCTCACCGATGACCTCGCGCCAGCCGTCCTTCACCTCCCGCAGGATCGAGCGCACGTCCTCCTCCACCACCGAAACGGCGTTCAGGTCGAAGTAGGCGCGGGCGATGCGCTCGTCACGGTCGAGGATCCGCCGCACGCCGGCAGCCGCGCCCTCCACGATCTCCTCGACCCCGGCCGCGGCGCCGATTCCGGCGAGCACCTCCGCCGTGATCTCGTCGCCGACCTGGCGAGCGGCGGCCGCCACCAACCCCCGCTTGGAGCCGAAGTGGTAGGAGATCAGCGCCTTGCTCTCGCCGGCGCGCAGAGAGACCTTCGCCATTGTGAGCCCCGCGTAGCCGTCTGCGAGCAGGGTCTCGTAGCCGGCTGCGAGGATCCGCTCCCGAGCGCCGGTCGAGGGCCGGCCCGGCTTTGGTTGCTCCGGCGCCGGTCCGGCGCCGCTGGTCACGCGGGAGCGCCCTCGCCGAGCATCGCCGGGTCGAGGCCCATGGCCGCGAGCTTCTTCGACAGCGACTTCGCCGCGTAGGCGAACACCTCGGACGAGTGGTAGAAGGGCGTGTCGAAGTCGTATGGGTCGTCGACCCACGGCGGGACGAAGACGAGCGGCGCCACCGGCAGCGCCTCCTTGAGCGTCGCCTCGACGATCCGCGCGTTCGCGGGGTCGTCCTTGATCGCGTCGGCGAGGAACTTGACCCCGAAGCCCACGTGCCGGGACTCGTCGCGGTTGACCGCCGTGAACCCCGCGACGAAGCCGGGGAACCAGTTGCGCTCGCGCATCGACTTGATCATGAACCGGGCCGCCGTCAGAGCGAGCATGCCCTCGATCACGACCATGTAGAGCGTCACGCCCCGGACGAGGGCACCGAAGTCGCTCGGGTCCTTGCGCAGGTCCTCGGCGGCCTCGTGGAGCATGTCGTCGAAGAGCTTCTTCCAGTCGTCGTTGATCACGGAGCGCTGCTTGTCGAGCATGTCGCCGATCCCGGACGCGTCCGTCTTCAGGACCTCGCGGTAGAAGCGGTCCCAGAAGACCACGTGCTTTGCCTCGTCGGAGATCTGCGTCGTGAGGAAGATCTGCGCCTCGTGCGTCGGCGCGGCGAGCGCGAACGGCAGCAGCTCGACGGTGACGCGCTCCTCGCCGAGAAAGAACTCGGAGAACCCGAACTGGATGAAGCGCCGCTCGTCGTCGGTGAACATGTCCGGGTCGGCCCACTGCCGAGCGTCCTCCGTGAAGTCGAAGTCCTCCGTCGACCAGTGCTGGCGCTGCCAGCGCATGAAGAGCTTCTCGTAGGAGGGAGCCGCCTCGACGATCCGGTCGAGACCTGACATGACCTTGTCGATGTCGCCGTCCATGAGGACCGACAGAGCCTCGTCCTCGGTCTTCAGCTCGGGCTCGACTTCGCTGATGCTCATCCGCGCTCCTCTCGTGGTCGGTCCGCTTCGCGGGCACCGTAGCACAATTACTGAACGATCGTTCAGTAAGTGCTCGGGCGCCGACCCGTGCCATAAGCTGAGTGCGGTGACCGACCTGAGCTCAGCCTCCCTCGCCGACGTCGACCCCCAGATCGCCGAGGTGCTCCAGCGCGAGCTCCACCGCCAGCAGTCGACGCTCGAGATGATCGCGTCGGAGAACTTCGTCCCCGCCGCGGTGCTGGAGGCAACCGGCTCGGTACTGACCAACAAGTATGCCGAGGGTTATCCGGGGCGCCGCTACTACGGCGGCTGCGAGGAGGTCGACGTCGCCGAGCAGCTCGCGATCGACCGCGCGAAGGAGCTCTTCGGAGCCGAGCACGCGAACGTCCAGCCGCATGCCGGCGCGCAGGCGAACAACGCCGCCTACATGGCGATGCTCGAGCCCGGCGACACGATCATGGGGATGGCGCTGGACCACGGTGGCCACCTGACGCACGGGATGAAGCTCAACGTTTCCGGCCGCCTCTACGACGTGGTCGCCTACCACGTGCGGCGCGAGGACCTCCTCTGCGACATGGAGGAGGTCGAGCGGCTGGCGCAGGAGCACAGGCCCAAGGTGATCGTCGCCGGCTGGTCGGCGTACTCGCGCCACCTCGACTTTGCCGCGTTCCGCGAGATCGCCGACTCGGTCGGCGCTCGCCTCATGGTCGACATGGCCCACTTCGCCGGCCTGGTCGCCGCGGGCGAGCATCCGAGCCCGGTGCCCCACGCCCACGTGACGACGACGACGATCCACAAGACGCTCTGCGGGCCGCGCAGCGGGATGATCCTGTGCACCGAGGAGCTGCAGAAGGACATCGACCGCTCCGTGTTCCCCGGGCAGCAGGGCGGCCCCCTGATGCACGTGATCGCGGCGAAGGCTGTGGCGCTCGGCCTCGCTCAGACGGAGGAGTTCCGCGCTCGCCAGCGCCAGACCATCGCGAACGCGAAGGCGTTTGGCGAGGGCCTCATCGCCGGCGGCGTCGATGTGCTGACGGGCGGCACCGATGTCCACCTCGTGCTGGTCGACCTCGGCTCCACGGGCCTCGACGGCAAGACGGCCGAGAGCCGCCTCGAGGAGGTCGGGATCACCGTGAACCGCAACGCGATCCCGTTCGACGAACGCCCGCCGATGAACCCCTCGGGGCTGCGGATCGGGACGCCGGCGCTGACCACCCGCGGCTTGGTCGAGGACGACCTCCGCGAGGTCGCCGACGTGGTCTGCATCGCCCTGTCGGATCGCTTTGAGGGCGAGCGCGACTCGCTGCACGAGCGCACCGCGGCGCTGATGGAGCGATACCCGCTCTACGAGCAGCTCTCGCCCGCCCACGCGTAGGCCGCGCGGGCGCCTCCGCCCGGCGCCCCGCTCCTTTAGGGGGAGAATTCAGACATGCCAATCGGCGACAGCCTTCGTCGAGCGCGTGCCGAGCGCGGCCTCGGCTTCGACGCGGTTTCCGACGCGACCAAGATTCGCGTGCGGTACCTGCGAGCGCTGGAGGCCGAGGACTGGAGCGCCCTCCCGGCGCCGGCGTACGCCCGCGGGTTCCTCCGCACCTACGCCTCCTATCTCGGCCTCGACGCCGACGCCCTGGTCGAGGAGTTCCGAAGGACGGTCGGCGAGGGGGATGCCGTGCCCGTGGAGGAGCGCCGACCCGTCGCGGCCGTGCCGGGAGGGGCGGGCTTCCCGTCGCGGGGGGTGCTCATCGGCGCCGGCGCGGTGGTGGCGGTCCTCGCCGCGCTCTTCGTCATCGGGCAGCTCGGCGGCTCCGGTGGCAAGGAGACCACCGAGACGCGGGGTGACCACGCCCAGCGCGGCCGGCACCGTCAACACGACCACTCTCATCGACGTGCGCCACCCCCCGAGCCGACGAAGGCCTCGATCGAGATCCGCCCGACCGGAACCGTCTGGGTCTGCCTCGTCGACCTCTCCGGCAAGCCGCTCGTGAATGGCCAGATCCTGACCGCGGGCGACGACCAGGGCCCGTTCGAGGCCGCGGGGTTCCAGCTTGGTCTCGGCAACGGCGAGGCCACGATCACCGCGAACGGGAAGCCGCTCGACGTTCCGTCGAGCCCCAACCCGCTCGCTTTCCACGTCGGCCCGGGCTCGGCAAATCCCGTGAGCCCATCGAAGCGGCCAACCTGCGCTTGAGCGTGCCCCTGTCCGCCCTGGAGCTTCCCCGGGTCGAGCTCGGCGGCGGCCCCACGCCCGTGCGGGAGCTCTCGAGCCTCGGTGCCGCGGGCGGCCGCGCGCCCGTTTGGATCAAGGACGACGGCGCGTACAGCGATCTCGGCGGCAACAAGGCCAGGAAGCTCGAGTGGCTTCTCGGCGAGGCTCGCCGCCGCCGAAGCCGCAGCGTCGTCACCGGCGGCGCCCTCGGGACGAACCACGGCCTCAGCACCGCGCGGGCGGCGAGACGCCTCGGCATGCGGCCGATCCTCGTGCTCGTGCCTCAGCCCATCGACGAACACGTGCGCGCGCAGCACGAGAAGCTCCGCGGCAGTGGGGCGGAGTTGCACCACGTCGGCGGAGTGCGCCGTGGCGTCGCGCTCGGCGCGCTGCTCGTCGCCCGCGAAGCCGCGGCCGGCCGCCGGCCGTATGCGATCCCACCGGGCGGCTCGGTGCCGCGCGGCTGCGTGGGCTACGTGGAGGCGGCCTGCGAGCTCGCCGAGCAGGTGCGACGCGGCGAGGTGCCCGAGCCCTCCCACGTGGTCGTCGCGCTGGGAAGCGGCGGGACGGCGGCCGGGCTCCTCGCCGGCCTCGAGCTCGCGGGCCTTCGCACGCGCCTGGTGTGCGTCCTCGTGAACGACCTCATCAAGCTCGACGCGCATCGGGTGGCACGCCTCGCGGGGCGCACGGCGCGCCTACTGCGCCGCCACGGAGTCGCCGCCGGAGCCCCACCGCCCGCGGAGGTCACCGTGGAGACCGCCTGGCTCGGCCGCGGCTACGGCCACCGCACAGCGGACGGCACCGCGGCGCTCGAGCTTCTTGCCGACCGCGAGGGCGTTGAGCTCGAGCCGGTCTACACCGCGAAGGCGGTTGCGGGCCTGCTCGCGCTCAATCGCGAGGGCCGGTTCGGCGACGGCCCGGTCCTGTACTGGCATACCTACCGACCCGCCACCTAGGCTCGGGTATGTGATGAGGTGCTTTAGCACCGAAACGGGCGTGTCAGGCGGCGAAGCCGCCGCAGGTGACGTGTGATGAGGTGCTTTAGCACCGAAACGGGCGTGTCAGGCGGCGAAGCCGCCGCAGGTGACGTGTGATGAGGTGCTTTAGCACCGAAACGGGCGTGTCAGGCGGCGAAGCCGCCGCAGGTGACGTGTGATGAGGTGCTTTAGCACCGAAACGGGCGTGTCAGGCGGCGAAGCCGCCGCAGGTGATTGATGCGCGTCTGGGTCGACTGCACGGCTGCCGCCCATCCGCTCGTCCTTCGCCCGATCATCGATCGCCTCCGGGCGGCCGGCCACGAGGTCTCGGTGACCGCGCGCGAGTACGGGCAGACCGTCGGGATCCTCGAGCGCCTGGGCGTTGACCACGAGGTGATCGGTCGCCACGCCGGCGCGGGGGCGGGCGCCAAGGCGGCTGCCGTCGGCAGCCGCTCCCTCGCCCTCGGCCGCTGGGCGCGGCGGAGGGGCTTCGACCTCGCTTTGGCCCACGGATCGGTCGACATCGCCGTCGTGGCCGCGGTGCTCCGGATCCCGCTCGTGCAGATGCAGGACTACGAGTTCGCCGGAGTTCAGCGCCAGCTCGCCTTTCGCGCGGCGCGCCGCGTGCTCGTGCCCGACGCCATCTCTCCGGAGGCGATGAGGCGCGCGGGCGCCGCGCCGCGCAAGCTCTTCCGCTATCCCGGCCTCAAGGAGGACTACTACCTCCACGGCTTCGAGGCGGATCCGGGCGTCATCGACGACCTCGGGCTGGCGCGCGAGCGCGTGATCGCCGTGGTCCGCCCGCCTCCCGAGAGCTCCGCCTACCACGCCGAGAACCCCGTTTACGAGGGCATGCTCGATCGTCTCGCGGCGGACGGCGGAGCTCAGGCGGTGGTGATCCCGCGCACCGAGGCGCAGCGCGTCGCGCTGCGCCGGCGGGCGGCGAGGAATCTGATCGTCCCCGAGCGGGCGATCGACGGCCAGAGCCTCATCGCCCAGGCCGACGTCGTCGTCGGGGCCGGCGGAACGATGAACCGCGAGGCCGTGGCGCTGGGAACCCCCGTGTGGACCCTCTTCAGCGGCAGGATGGGGGCCGTCGACGAGGCCCTCATCTCCGCCGGGCGGCTGCGGGTCCTCTCCGACCCCGACGCTCTCGAGCTCAGCAAGCGAAGCGAGCCGATCGGGGTTCGCGAGCCTCGCGACCCGAAGCTCCTGGTCGACGCCGTCCTGGCTGCGACGGGAAGATGACTTAGATGCTCGTCAACGGCAACCCGCAGGCGATCTTCGCCCTCTACGCGTTCGTCCTGGCGACCGTGATCAGCTGGGCGCTCGTGCCGGCGACGGAGAGCCTGGCCCAGAGGATCGGCGCGATCGACCGCCCGAACGAGCGCAGCCTGCACACGATCCCCACCCCCCGGCTCGGCGGGCTCGCGATCCTCGTCGCGGTCGTCGTCTGCGGCCTTCTCTTCCTACCGCTAGCGCCGATCACGCGCGCCATCCTCGCCGGGGCAGTGGGGATTGCGCTCCTCGGCGTGCTCGACGACGTCTTCGAGCTGAGCGCGCCGATCAAGCTCCTCGGCCAGATCGTGATCGTGGCGATCCCGGTCTTCAACGGGGTCCGGGTCGGCGCCTTCACCCTCCCGTTCATCGGGGGCGTCAACCCCAACACCGTCGACATCGTGAACCTGCCCACGCTCGGGGAGGTCGAGCTGAGCCACCTGCTGACGATTCTCGGCATCGTCGCCGTCATCAACATCATCAACTTCACCGACGGCGTGGACGGCCTGGCCGCCGGCGTTTGCGCCATTTCGGGAGTGACGATGGCCATCATCGCCCTGTCGCTGGAACGGACCGGCGCCGGCGTACTGGCGGCGATCGCCGCGGGCGGCGCGCTCGGGTTCTTGCGCCATGGCTTCCCTCCCGCCCGGAGCTTCATGGGCGACACCGGATCGGGCCTTCTCGGCTATCTGCTTGGCGCGATCGCGATCGAGGGCGCGCTGAAGACGAACGCGGTCGTGGCCCTCTTCTTCCCGCTGATCGTTCTCGCGGTGCCGATCCTCGACACCGGCTTCGTCGTTGCGAAGCGCATCAAGTACCGCCAGCCGATCCACAAGGCCGATCGCTGGCACTTTCACCACCGAATGACCAACATCGGCTTCTCCCAGCGCCGGACGCTCGCCTACCTCTACGGTTGGGTGCTGATCCTGGCGGCGCTGGCGCTGGCGCTGCGTTTCGTGCCCTACTCGGACAACCACGGGCATTTCGACGCCCTCTGGACCATCGTGATCGGGCTCTTCGCACTTGCGGCCGTGGCCGCGAGCGTCTACCTGGTCGTGGTGCTCGAGATCCTGAAGCTGCGCAGCGAGCGGGCGCGTGAGCTCTTCCGGATGACGAAGCCCTTGCCACCCGAGGCCGTCGACGAGGGTGTCGCGCGAGAGCTCGAGACCGGAACCTTCGCCGTCGTCGACCCGTCGAGCGGCGAGCTCGAGGCCTTCGACCCGGAGACTGGCGAGTTCGAGGCGGTGCGCGAGCCCTAAAGCGGCCTGCGTCGGATATATTCGCCGCCCCGCTCGCCAGTCATGTTGGTGAGGGCTTTGCCCGAAAGCAGCATGTAAGGCGCCGTAGGCGCCGCAAGTGGTTTGCGTCGAGCGGGTGTCCGTCCTATGGGCCCGGAGTTCGACACCCCCGGTGACCGAGAGCCCGCCAGGGAGAGCCGATGCCGCCGTCGCCGGAGCGCTGATGATCGCGTCGATCGTCGGGTTCGCGGCAGCCGGGTACGGGATCGGCTCGCTGCTGGGAGCTGCGGTGCCGCTCGGCCTGGCTGGGCTGTTCGCGGGCCTCGTCGTGGGGTTTGCCGTTGTCCACGCTCGCTTTAGAGGGGTCTAGGCCACCGAGCAGCCGCAGCGACTCCCCGTCGCGCGGCCTGTTGGCCCTGCGCTACGCCGACCTCGTCGTCCTCGCCCTCGCGCTGCCGCTGTTCCTGCTGACGGGCGCCTCGATGCTGGGCTACGCCGCGGCCGCGGCGGCCTGGCTCGTCCAGCGGGGCGTCCAGCTCCTTGCCGAGCGCGGTGCCACGCGCGCCATGGCTGAGGGCGTCCGCCGCAACGCGCTCGGGATGATCGCCGGCGCGACGCTCGTGCGGCTGTGGATCGTGACGCTGGCGATCCTTCTCGTCGGCACGATCGGCAATCGCGACGCCGGGCTAGCGGCGGCGCTTCTTTCCCTCGCCCTCGTCACCGTTTCGCTGGCGACGCGGGCGATCATTCACCTCTTCGTCGAGCCGGAGAAGACTCGTGAGCACTAAGCGCAAGCTCCTGCTGATCGGCGGCATCTACTTCGCCGTTGTGATCCTGCTGCTGGTCATCTTCGGCAGCGCCGGGAAGAACGAGGAGTTCAAGCCGCAGAACGAGTTCAAGCTCGAGTCGTGGGTGCCGATCAACATCGCCGGCATCGACCTGAGCATCAACCGCGCGGTCCTTTACCTCGTCCTCGCGGCCGGCCTCACGATCTTCACGCTCACCTGGATCGCCCGCCGCATGGAGCAGAAGCCGAACCGGATCCAGACCGCGATGGAGCTCGCATACGACCTCACGCGCAACACGATCACCGGCGACAACCTGGAGCCGGGCATGGTCGCGCGCTGGTTCCCGTTCGTCGCCACGCTGTTCTTCTTCATCTGGTTCTCGAACATGCTCGGCTACATACCGCTGCCGACCAACAGCGCCGAGACGATCGACATCTTTGGCCTCGACATACCGAGCTTCGCCATCTACGCCGCGACGGCGAACATCTCGATCCCGCTGGTCCTCACTCTCGTGGTGTGGATCAGCTACAACGTGCAGGGCATCCGCGCGCAGGGCGTGATCCCGTACTTCCGAAGCTGGCTGCCGCCGGGCCTCGAGGACATGAACGTCTTCGGCAAGGCGGCGATCTTCATGATCGAGGTGATCTCGCACTTCGTTCGCCTCATCTCGCTCTCGGTGCGGCTCTTCGCGAACATCCTCGCCGGCCACCTTCTGATTCTCTTCATGGCCGGCGGCCTCGCCGTGCTGCTCGGCGTGGCCGCCCTCGGCGCCATCACCTTCCCGATGGCGTTCGCGTTCTTCATCTTCGAGGTCGTGCTTATCGCGACCCTTCAGGCGTTCATCTTCTCGATCCTGGCCGCGATCTATCTGGGCGCGGCCACCTCAGCGAGCCACTAACAAGGAGTAGGAATGGTTGATCCACTAACCCTGGCAGCGGGCGTCACGGACACGGGCGTCGCAAACGCCGGTAAGGCGATCGCGCTCGGCGTCGGCGCCGGGCTCGGGTCCATCGGCGCGGGAATTGGCATCGGGTTCATCTTCGGCAAGGAGATCGAGTCGGTCGCCCGGCAGCCCGAGATGAAGGGCGAGCTCCAGGCGATTCGCTGGCTGGGCTTCGCGCTGACCGAGGCCGTCGCCTTCTACACGTTCATCTTCGGGCTCATCGCCTACTTCCTGACACCGAGTTGATCGGACCGGTCGACATCGCCGGCGTGGTGCCGCTGGCCGAGTCGAGCGGCAGCTTCCTCGTCTCGCCCGCCCTCGGTCTGATGATCTGGACGCTGATCGTCTTCGGCGTCACGATGTTCGTGCTCGGCCGCGCGGCGCTGCCGCGGATCCAGGCCGAGCTCGACAAGCGCGCCAGCGCGATCCGCGAGAACATCGAGGCGGCCGAGCGGCAGCGCAAGGAGGCCGACGAGATGCTCGCCGACTACCGGAAGCGGCTCACGGAGGCGCGCAACCAGGCCGACGAGATCGTCGCCCGCTCCCGCAAGGCGTCCGAGGCGGCCCTCGCTGAAGCGGCCGCGGCGGGCAAGGAGAAGCGCGAGGAGCTGGTGGCGGCGGCGCGGCGGGACATCGAGCTCGAGACCAAGCGCTCGCTGGACAAGATCCGCCAAGAGGTCGCCGACCTGACGGTGCTCGCCACCGAGAAGGTGACGAAGAAGGCGCTCGACGAGGACGACCAGCGGCGCCTGATCGAGGAAGCGCTCTCGGAGGTCGATTTCTCCGCGCTGGCCGGTGCGGAAGCGGAGGAGGGCTCCTAGGTTGCTCGAGGAGATCAGCCGCGTATACGCCGACGCCCTCTTCGAGGTTGCCGAGGAGAAGGGGAAGCTCGACGAGGTCCACGAGCAGCTCGACCAGGTGGTCGACGCCCTCAACCAGCACCGCGATCTGCAGGTGTTCTTCTTCAGCCCCTACTTCACGTCGATGGAGAAGCGCGACGGCATCTCGAAGGCGTTCCTGGGCGCCGAGCCCGAGCTCGTGAACTTCCTCGAGCTGCTCGCCGAGAAGCACCGCATGCCCGCGATCTTCACGGTCCGCGGGATCTTCGACGAGCTGTGGGCCAAGGCCCGGAGGCGGTTGGAGGTGACGGTGACGAGCGCCGTCGAGCTCGACCAGAAGCTGCTCGACCAGATCCGCGCCGAGATAGAGAAGCGCACTGGCCGCGAGATCGACCTCGACACCGTCGTCGATGAGGATGTGCTCGGCGGGCTCGTGCTCCGCGTCGGCAACATGGTCTTCGACGCCAGCGTGCGGAGCAAGCTCGAGCGCGTGCGGCGCGAGGTCGCACAGGCGGCCTAGGTAGCGTTCTTGACCAATTGCGAATGAGGAAGACGAGGGAGCCCAGCTAGATGGAGATCAGGCCAGACGAGATCGGAACGATCCTCCGCGAGCGAATCGCGGGGCTCGATGTCGACTCCGCGGACCTCGCCGAGGTGGGGACGGTGCTGTCGGTGGCCGACGGGATCGCGCGCGTCCACGGGCTCGACAACTGCATGTCGCTCGAGATGCTCGAATTCCCCCACGACGTCACGGGGCTTGCCCTCAACCTCGAGCGCGAGAACGTCGGCACCGTGATGTTCGGCGAATGGGACAAGGTCGTGGAGGGCGACACCGTCAAGCGCACGGGCCGCCTGCTCGAGATCCCGGTGGGCGAGGAGCTGCTCGGCCGACTGGTCGACCCGCTTGGCCGCCAGCTCGACGACAAGGGCGATATCAAGGCCTCCGAGACACGCCCGGCCGAGTTCAAGGCTCCCGGCATCGTCCAGCGCCAGCCGGTGAACACACCGGTCCAGACCGGCCTCAAGTCGATCGACGGAATGATCCCGATCGGCCGCGGCCAGCGCGAGCTGATCATCGGGGACCGCCAGACGGGGAAGACCGCGGTCGCCGTCGACACGATCATCAACAACAAGGACAAGGACCTCGTGTGCATCTACGTCGCGATCGGCCAGCGCATGTCGACCGTGCTCCAGGTGATGCAGGTGCTGGAGGACAACGGCGCGATGGAGAACACGATCATCGTCGCTGCCCCCGCCGACGAGGCCGCGCCGATTAAGTTCATCGCTCCGTACGCGGGGTGCGCGATGGGCGAGCACTTCCTCTACAACGGCAAGGACGCCCTGTGCGTCTACGACGACCTCACCAAGCACGCCTACGCCTACCGGCAGATGTCGCTGTTGCTGCGGCGCCCTCCCGGCCGTGAGGCCTACCCGGGCGACGTCTTCTACCTGCATTCGCGCCTGCTCGAGCGGGCGGTGCGCCTCAACGACGACCTCGGCGGCGGCTCGCTGACGGCGCTGCCGATCATCGAGACGCAGGCGAACGACGTGTCGGCCTACATCCCGACCAACGTCATCTCGATCACCGACGGGCAGATCTTCCTCGAGTCGGACCTCTTCTACAAGGGCGTGCGCCCGGCGATCAACGTCGGCATCTCGGTCTCCCGGGTGGGCGGCAACGCGCAGACCAAGGCGATGAAGAAGGTCGCCGGCAAGCTCCGCCTCGACCTTTCGCAGTTCCGCGACCTCGAGGCGTTCGCGCAGTTCGGCTCCGAGCTCGATCCCGACACGCAACGCTCGCTCGCCCGCGGCGAGCGGCTGGTCGAGATGCTGAACCAGAAAGAGCGCCAGCCCCTCTCGGTCGCCGACCAGGTCGCCTCGATCTACGCGGGCACCGGCGGCTACCTCGACCGGATCAAGACCGAGCGGGTGCACGAGTTCCTCGCCCGGCTGCTCGAGGAGCTGCATTCCGGTCAGAAGGAGCTCATGGACGGCATCAACGACTCCGGCCAGCTCTCCGATGACGACGAGAAGGCGCTCGGCGAGGCGATCGAGACCGCCATCACAGACTTCGGCCCCGACTTCGACGAGAGCGGCACGCCGCTCGATGAGAGCGAGTCGGGCGGCGAGTTGCCGCCGGAGGCGAACGGCTCCGACGAAGGCGAGGACGAGGACGGCGAGCAGGACGGGACCTCGGGGGGCGAGGACTCCGCCGACGGGGAGGGCGACGACGCCTCCGAGGAGGGCGAGAGCAAGGGCGAGCGCGAGACCGAGGGGGCGACGGCATAGCCACCCAGAAGGAAGTCAAGAACCGGATCTCGTCCGTCAAGAACATCCACAAGATCACGCGGGCGATGGAGATGGTGGCCGCCGCGCGCCTGCGGCGAGCCGAGCAGCGCATCGAGCATCTGCGGCCCTACGCGCAGGCGATCCGGGAGCTCACGCGCCAGGTGGCGGATGCCGCGCCTCAGCACGTCGAGGGGGTGCCGCTGCTGGAGCGCCGGGAGAACGTGAGCGACGTCGGCGTCGTCCTCGTCACCGGCGACCGCGGTCTTGCCGGCTCGTTCAACACGCAGATCATCCGCGAGGGGCTCAGGCTGAAGCGGGAGCTCTCCGGCGACGGGGCGACGATCCACTACTCGGTGGTGGGGCGCCGTGGCAGCTCGACGATGCGCTTCCGCGGCGAGGAGCTCGTTAACACGTACGTCGGCTTCACCGACCGCCCGGCCTTCACGGACGCGCGGAAGATCTCGCGCGAGCTCATCACCGCCTTCAACGACGGCAAGGTAGACCACGTCGACATCGTCTACAACCGCTTCGTCTCGCCCCTCACGCAGTACGTGCGACGCCAGCGCCTGCTGCCGCTCGACGAGGCGGAGGTGTTCGGCGAGGGCGTTTCGGACGTGCACGAGCCCGAGGACACCGAGCTCGCCGAGGCGCACCGCAAGGCGCTGTGGGTCTACGAGCCGGAGGCGGAGCAGATCCTCGAGGAGCTCTTCGAGGAGTACGTGGACATCTCCGTCTACCGCGCGCTCCTGGAGTCGGCAGCCTCCGAGCACGGCGCCCGGATGACGGCCATGCGGAACGCCGCGGAGAACGCGAACGACATGATCGGCCGGCTGACGCTCGAGATGAACCGCGTCCGCCAGGCGGAGATCACCCAGGAAATCTTGGAAGTCGTTGCGGGCGCGGAAGCGCTCGGGTGAGAGGGTGAGGGGCTTGCCCCGAAAGCAGCGTGTAAGGGCGCCGAAGGCGGCCGCAAGGGATTGGAGATAGATGGCTGAGGGCAACGGAAACGTCGGAACGGTCGAGCAGGTCACGGGCGTCGTCGTCGACGCCTTCTTCGAAGACAAGCTGCCCGAGATCTACCACGCGCTCGAGATCTCGATGCCCGCGGTCGGGGACCGCCCGGAGTCGACCCTCGTCTGCGAGGTCCAGCAGCATCTGGGCGACGACCGAGTCCGCGCGGTGGCCATGGACGCGACCGACGGTCTCCAGCGCGGGCACGAGGTGGTCGACACCGGCGGCCCGATCACCGTGCCCGTTGGCGAGGAGACGCTCGGCCGGATCTTCAACCTTCTCGGCGAGGCGATCGACGAGGGGGATCCCGTCGAGGGCAAGGAGCGCTGGCCGATCCACCGGCCGGCGCCGGACGCCGAGGACCTGACGCCGACGCAGGAGATGCTGGCAACCGGGATCAAGGTCGTCGACCTGCTCGCCCCCTACGCAAAGGGCGGCAAGGTCGGCCTCTTCGGCGGTGCCGGCGTTGGCAAGACGGTGCTGATCCAGGAGCTGATCCGCAACATCGCCGAGGAACACGAGGGCCTCTCGGCGTTCTGCGGCGTAGGCGAGCGCTCGCGCGAGGGCAACGACCTCTGGCTCGAGATGAAGGAATCCGGCGTGATCGAGAAGACCATGCTCGTCTTCGGCCAGATGAACGAGCCTCCGGGCGCGCGGCTGCGCGTCGCCCTGTCCGGCCTCACGATGGCGGAGTACTTCCGCGAGGAAGGCGGCCAGGACGTGCTGCTCTTCATCGACAACATCTTCCGATTCGTGCAGGCGGGCTCCGAGGTCTCGGCGCTCCTCGGCCGCATGCCCTCGGCCGTCGGCTACCAGCCGACGCTCGAGACCGAGATGGGCGGGCTGCAGGAGCGGATCGCGTCGACGTCGCGCGGGTCGGTGACCTCGGTGCAGGCGATCTACGTGCCGGCTGACGACCTCACTGACCCGGCGCCGGCGTCGGTGTTCGCGCACCTGAACGCGACGACCACGCTCTCGCGGCAAATCTCGGAGAAGGGGATTTACCCGGCGGTGGACCCCCTCGACTCCACCTCGACGATCCTCAAGCCCGAGATCCTCGGCGACGACCACTACAACACGGCGACCGAGGTGCAGGAGGTGCTCCAGCGCTACAAGGAGCTGCAGGACATCATCGCCATCCTGGGGATCGATGAGCTCTCCGACGAGGACCGGGTCGTCGTCGCGCGGGCCCGGAAGATCGAGCGGTTCCTCTCGCAGCCGTTCTTCGTCGCGGAGGCCTTCACCGGCCGTGAGGGCGTGTACGTCCCCGTTGAGGAGACGGTCCGGGGCTTCCGCGAGATCCTCGACGGCAAGCACGACGAGCTGCCGGAGAGCGCGTTCTACATGAAGGGCACGATCGACCAGGTGGTCGAGGACGCCCGCAAGGGCTAGGGGGCCGACGTGGCGCATCCGCCGTTCCACGCCCAGGTCCTGACCCCGGAGGGGGAGGTCTACGACGGCGAGGTCGAGCAGGTCTCGACTCGGACCGGCGTCGGCGAGGTGGGAATCCTGGCCCGCCATGCGCCGATGCTCGCCCGCCTCGTCCCGGCCGAGCTTCGCCTGCACGTCTCCGAGAGCGAGACGATCCGCTACGCCCAGGGCCACGGCTGGCTCCAGGTCTTCGCGAACGAGGCGCGGGTGCTGATCTCGGAGGCCCTCGAGATCGACTCGCTCGACGTGAGCGATCTGGGCGAGCGCCTCTCCGAGGCAGAGCAGCGGCTGAAGGAGGCCGACCAGGACTCCGAGGCCTGGCAGCAGGCCGAGCAGGACGTGGCCCGCGCGAAGGCGTTCATCGCCATCGCCGAGAACCGCTAGCGCGGGAACACTGCCGCAATACGCTTTCGGCGGATGGACGAACGCCTGCTGACCGAGAAGCTCGTCGCGTACGACAGCTCGAATGACGAGGGCATTCGCAACTGCGCGGGCTTCGTTCAGGGCTGGCTCGAGGCGCGCGAGATCACCACTCACGAGCTCGAGATCCGCGCGCTGCCGGTGCTCGTCGCCGACGTCGGGCCGCCGGACGCCCCGCTGACCGTCCTTCTGCACGGCCACCTCGACGTCGTGCCGGGTCACGCCGAGCAGTTCGAGCCCCGGCTCGACGGCGACAGGCTCTTCGCTCGCGGCGCCTACGACATGAAGGGGGCCCTCGCCGCCCTCATGCTGGTGCTCGCCGACCTGCGCGACCAGAACGAGGTGCGCGTTCGCCTCGGCATCGTCCCCGACGAGGAGTCCGAGGAGGAGTTCGAGCGCGGCGGGGAGCTTCTGGTCCAGCAGGGGTTCGTGGGTGACTTCGCCATCACCGGGGAGCCGACCGACATGTACGTCGGCGTCGCCGCGAAGGGCGTTTTCGCCATGCGGATCCTCGTCGAGGGTCGGGCGGCGCACGGCGCCACGCCCTGGCTGGGGGAGAACGCGATTCTCCGCGCGATCGAGGTTTTCCGCGAGATCGAATCGCTACCGTTTGCGGAGGAGAGCTCGGAGCTGTTCGATCGGCCGTCGATCAACCTCGGCCGGATCTTGGGCGGAGACGCCCTCAACAAGGTGCCTGACAGGTGTGTCATCGATGTCGACGTGCGCTACCTGCCCGAGCAGGAGCCCAGCGCGATCCTGTCCGAGGTCTCCGCCGTCGACGGGGTGGACGTGGTGTCGACCTTCACCAGGCCTCCGGCGCAGGTCGACCCTGAGTCGCCCTTCGTCCGGGCTCTCTGCGACGCCGCCGCTCCCTTTCACGCGGGAGTTCGCGGAGTTGGCCGCGACGGCGCCTCCGACGCGGTCTCCTTCTTGCGCGCGGGCATCCCGGCGGTCGAGTTCGGTCCTCTCGGCGGCGGGCACCATGGCCCGGAGGAATGGGTCTCGGTCTCCTCGCTCTCGAGCTACAGGCAGGCGATCTCGAGTTTCGTGAGGAGCCTTCCCATCCCTGGCGAAGACGGAGGCGGGTCGTGAGCCCGGACGAGGGCGCACCGCCGCCCGCGCGCGGCGACGGGAGCCACGACGGGCAAGCGCACCCGCCGCCGCCCCCAGCCACCTACGCCGGCCGTCGCCAGCAGTCCGAGCGCGAGGCCGAGGCCTCCGAGCCGGCGCTCGAGGAGGAGATCGAGGCCGCCCTCCCGCCGGCGCCCGGCGGCGGCCCACCGGCACGCGGCGAGACGATCGAGGCTGACACCGTCACGCTCGCCGATCGCGAGGAGGCTCAGGAGGCGGCGCTCGCCGGGCTGCGCGCCCGCACCGAGGCCCAGGCGACCAAGACCGACCAGCGCGTCGCGGCGGCCACCGCTGCCGCAGCGCCGGCGCCCCCGGCGCAGCAGGCGCCGCCTCCCGCAGCGGCGCCCGCCCCGGCCAAGCCGATGCCGCCGGAGGGCCCGGCGCAGCCTCGGGCGGCGGCCCCCAAGGCGCCCGCTCCGGCGGCCAAGAGGCCCGCAGCGCCGAAGCCGCCGCCTCCAGGCGTCGCGCCGCCGCCTGCACAATCGGGCGGGGTCGGCGAGCCGCCCAAGCGCCGACTGTGGCTGCGCTTCCTCACCGCCTCGGTGGTGATCGTGGTCGCCGCCGCCACCGCGACGGCGGTGGCCACGCTCGTCTTCGGCTACGACTTCGCCGCCCGCCTCGGCGGCATCAGGGGCATCCAGCACCTGCTCGCCGGCCCGACCTCCGGGCCGCAGACCATCCTTCTGCTCGGCGCCGACAAGCGGCCGAACGAGGGCGACAAGGGCCGCTCCGACACCACGATTCTCCTGCGGCTCACGGGCGACGGCATCCGCATGATGTCGATCCCGCGCGACCTGAGAATCGACGACATCCCGGGCCACGGGGGCCCCTGGAAGATGAACGCCGCCTACACCTTCGGCGGGCCCGCGCTCACGACGAAGGTCGTGAAGCAGCTGACCGGCCTGCAGATAAACCACGTCGTGAACGTGGACTTCACCGGCTTCGCGGACGCCGTCAACTCGATCGGCTGCGTGTACTTCGACGTCGACCACCACTACTTCCACTCGAACGCCGGCCTCTCCGCGTTCGACCAGTACGCGGAGATCGACATCCACGCCGGCTACCAGCGCATGTGCGGTTACAACGCCCTCCAGTTCGCCCGCTACCGCCATGACGACAACGACCTCGTTCGCTCGGCCCGCCAGCAGGCGTTCCTGCGCGAGGCGCGCCGCCAGGTGCCGGCGACGAAGATCCTCAACGACTTCAACAGCCTCACACGCATCGTTGCCAAGTACACGAGCACGGACCCCACGCTGAAGGACTTCCCGACCCTCGAGAGCCTCGCGAAGCTGATCGCCTCGGCCGGTGGAGCGCCCGTCACCCAGGTCCATTTCCCGGCGATCATCGGTGACCCGACCGACCCCTACGTCACGGCCCATAGGACGGCGGTCCACGCCGCTGTCCGAGACTTCCTCGGCGATTCGAACTCGGCGCCATCCGGAACGCTGGGACCGGGCAACGGCGGCGGCGCGAAGCCCGTCCCCGCCGCGGATGGGGCGGGCGCGGGCTCCTCGTCCGGCAAGCCGTCGAAGCAGAAGGGCCGCTCGTCGGATGGTGGAGGCGGCGGAGGCGCCGCGACGTCGCCGTCGGGCTCGGCGTTCACCGATTCGACCAGCTCGGGCCAGCAGTACGCGGCGAAGCTCTCCGACGCGCGCTGGCAGCGGGAGGGGAAGGTCCCGATCCTCTACCCGACGAAGCTCATCCCGGGCTCGTACCTGACCGACGACTCGAACTCGTACCGCATCGACGGCCCGGGCGATGCGATCTACGACGGCTACACCTTCGTCGCGGAGATCCCGGCCGGCAGCAACGGATACGGCTATACCGCCTACTACGACTTCACCGGGACCAACTGGCGCGACGCGCCGATCCTCGACAACCCGACCGAGACCCAGACCATCAACGGCGAGACCTACGAGATGTTCTGGGACAGTGGCCGCATGCGGCTCGTCGGGTGGAAGACCAACAAGGGGTCCTACTGGGTCGACAACGACCTCCTCGAGACGCTGACGCCGGGCCAGATGGTGGGTATGGCGGAGGCGATGCGCAACTCGAAGGGCTAGGCGGTCCGTATGGCTGAGCGAAACGCCGTCGGCGTCGTCGGGGTCGGCTGGGTCGGACTCGTCAGCGCCGCATGCTTCGCGGACCTCGGGCACGAGGTCGTGGCGCTCGACATCGACGAAGCGAAGGTCGAGGCGCTGCGCGCGGGCACGGTTCCGATCCATGAGCCGGGCATCGAGGAGCTCCTGGAGCGAAACCGCGACCGCCTGCGCTTCACGACGTCGATGGACGAGCTGCTCGCCGCCGCGCGGTTGCTGTTCTGCTGCGTCGACACTCCCCCGACCTACTCCGGCGACGCCGACCTCTCGCGCGTGCGCGCCGTGGTGGAGAGGCTGCCCGAGGGTGGCGACCACGCGCTCGTGATGAAGAGCACCGTCCCATCGGGAACGGGGGCGACCATTCGGCGCGACCGGCCCAGTCTCGCCTACGTCTCGTGCCCGGAGTTCCTGAAGGAGGGCACCGCCGTCGCGGACTTCCTGCACCCGGACCGCGTTGTCATCGGCGCCGACCCCGGCGACGAGTGGGCGGCCGACGCGGTCGAGGGCCTCTACGGCCCGCTCGGCGGCGAGCTCGTGCGCACCGATGTAGCGTCGGCCGAGATGATCAAGCTCGCCTCGAACGCGTTCCTGGCGACGAAGATCTCGTTCATCAACGAGATCGCGAACGTCTGCGAGGAGGTGGGCGCGGACGTCGCCGAGGTCGCCCGGGGCATGGGCCTCGACAAGCGGATCGGGCCCAGCTTCCTGCGAGCGGGCATCGGCTACGGAGGATCGTGCTTCCCAAAGGACGTGAGCGCCCTCAAGCAGCTTGCCGGCAACTCCGGTTACCACTTCCAGCTCCTCAACTCGGTGATCGAGGTCAACGAGCTTCAGAAGAGGAGGGTGATCGGGAAGCTCACCAAGCACCTCGGCTCGCTGGTGGGCAAGCGAATCGCCCTGCTCGGGCTCGCATTCAAGCCGGACACCGACGACATGCGCGAGGCATCCAGCCTGGTGCTCTCAGCTCGGCTCCAGGGCGAGGGCGCCAACGTCGCCGGCTATGACCCGGTCGCCGAGCGCCCCGCCGCGGAGCTCCTGCCCGCGGTGGAGCTCTGCGACTCGGCCGAGGACGCCCTCGAGGGCGCCGACGCGGCGATCCTGGTGACCGAGTGGCCGGAGTTCCGCGAGCTCGACTGGAAGGAGATCGCGGGCAGGATGGCGAATCCGCTGGTCGTGGACGGACGGAACTTCCTCGACCCGACGGCGATGCGGGCCGCGGGCATGCGCTACGAGGGCATCGGCCGCACCGGCGCCGCCTAGTCCAATGCAGGCGCTCGTCCTCGTCGGCGGCGAGGGAACTCGTCTTCGCCCGCTGACGCTCACGCAGCCGAAGCCGGCCGTGACGCTCGTCGACCGGCCGTTCATCCGCTACATGGTCGACTGGCTCGCGCGTCACGGCGTCGACGACGTGATCATGGCCTGCGGCTTTCGCGCCGATCTGCTGCGCGAGCGGCTCGGCGATGGCGGCGACGGCGGTCCGCGCATCCGCTACCTCTCCGAACCAGAGCCGCTCGGCACCGCGGGGCCGATCAAGTTCGCGGCCGATCTCCTCGATGATCGCTTCCTGACGTTGAACGGGGACGTGCTGACGGACCTCGATCTGACGGCGCTGATTCGACGGCACGAGGAGCGAGACGCCGTCGGGACCCTCGCGCTCCACCCCGTCGAGGACGTGACCGGCTACGGCCTTGTGCGCCGCCGCGAGGACGGCGAGATCCTCGAGTTCCTCGAGAAGCCCGACCCCGCCGAGGTCGACACCGACGAAATCAGCGCCGGCGCGTATGTCCTCGAGCGTTCGGTGCTCGACCTGATTCCGGAGGGTCGGGCGGTGTCGATCGAGCGCGAGGTGTTTCCGCGCCTCGTCGGCCAGGGGCTCTACAGCCGGCGGCTCGAGGGCTACTGGATGGACATCGGGACACCGGAGCGCTACCTCCAGGCGACCTGGGACATCCTCACCAACCGGGTCGAGACAGAGATCGGCGCCCGCCTCGACGGCGACGGGCTGCTGGTCGAGGAGGGCGTGCGGGTCTCCGAATCCGCCAGGGTCGCGGCTCCGGCGCTGATCGAGCATGGGGCCGACCTCGATGCCGACGCGAGAGTCGGCGAGCGGGCCGTGATCGGACGGGGCACCGAGGTCGGCAAGGGCGCGAGCGTCCGCGACTCGGTGGTCCTCCACGGATGCTGGATCGGGCCGGGTGCGCAGGTTGACGGGGCGATCCTCGCCTCCGGTGTGAAGGTCGGCGAGCGCGCCCAGGTCGCGGCCGGCTCCGTCGTCGGCGAGGGCGCCCACATCGACCCCCATGCCAAGCTCGAGCCAGGCGCACGCGTGGCCCCCGGCGAGGAGGTCCCGTGAGCCAAGGGTCAGTGAGCCTCGCGGAGCTCCGCGCCAACGACCCGAGCGGGCAGGTCGACGACGTGCTTGCGCTGCCGGACCATCTTCGTGACGCGCTCTGGCGGGTCGAGTCTGCGCAGATCACGCCATTCCGGGCGACGGGACTCGTCGTCGCTGGGATGGGCGGGTCCGCGATCGGCGGCGACCTCGCCGCCGTCGCGTTCGGCTCCAGGCTCGTGGCTCCCCTCGAAGTGGCGCGCGGCTACGAGCTGCCCGCCTCGCTGCCGCCGGATCGCGCCGTGCTGTGCTCGAGCTACTCGGGGAACACGGAGGAGACCCTTGCCTGCTACGAGGCCGCCGAGGCGGTCGGCGCCCGGCGGATCGCCGCGACCACCGGCGGGAAGCTCGCCGAGAAGGCCCGCGCCGACGGCGTGCCCGTGATCGGCCTCCCGGCGGGCCTTCAGCCGCGCGCTGCCGTCGGCTACACGTTCACGGTTGCGGCCGAGGTCGCGGCGCTCGTGGGAGCCGCCGACGCGATCCGCACCGAGATCGACA
This sequence comes from uncultured Actinomycetes bacterium, assembly GCA_963771655.1. Lineage (GTDB taxonomy): Bacteria > Actinomycetota > Thermoleophilia > Solirubrobacterales > 70-9 > JAWVFM01. The sequence goes on from CAVYUG010000006.1 coordinate 341,987, forward strand.
GCTCGGCAGCCCACATCGAGGTCGCGGAGGAGAGACTCGTCGAGCGCGCAGGCGAGCTCGCCGCCGAGCTCGACGGCGCGATTCCGCTCGTCTATGGGGCCGACCTCACCGCCCCCCTCGCGTATCGGTGGAAGTGCCAGGTGAACGAGAACGCGAAGCTCCCGGCCTTCTCGCACGAGCTGCCCGAGGCCGATCACAACGAGATCGTCGGGTGGGAGAGCGGTTCGGAATGGCCGCTCGCGGCGATCTTTCTCACCGACCGCGACCAGCACCCGCGAATCCGCCGGCGGTTCGAGTTGACGGAGGAGCTCGTCGCTCCGCAGGCGCGGGCGGTGATCACCATCGAGGCGGAGGGCGAAACGCGCACCGAGCGCCTGCTGTGGGCGGTGATGCTGGGCGACCTGCTCTCGCTCCAGCTCGCCGCGCGCCGTGGCGTCGACCCCCGGCCGGTCGAGGTGATCGAGCGCCTCAAGGAGGAGCTCGGCCGCCGGTAGCCTGGCACGCGTGATGGAATCCGCGAGCCCCGCTTCGGCTCTCTCCACGCGCGACCTCGTCAAGGTTTTCGGCACCGGCGACACGGCCGTTCGGGCCCTCGACGGCGTCTCGGTTGAGGTGTCAGCGGGCGAGATGACGGCGATCATGGGCCCGTCCGGGTCCGGAAAGAGCACGCTTCTCCATCTCCTGGGCGCGCTCGAGACGCCCACCTCGGGCGAGATCGCGCTGGCCGGCGAGCGCTACGACGGGCTCGACGAGCGGGCGCTGACCCGCCTGCGGCGGGATCGCATCGGCTTCGTCTTCCAGTTCTTCAACCTCCTGACGCCGCTCACCGCCGAGGAAAACGTGCTGCTGCCCGCCTTGATCGCCGGCGATCGAAGCGCCGAGACGAGGCAGCGGGCGGGTGCGCTCCTCGAGCGCGTGGGCCTCTCGAGCCGGGCGGGACACCTTCCCTCGGAGCTTTCCGGCGGCGAGCAGCAGCGTGTCTCGATTGCTCGCGCCCTGCTCAACCGCCCGGAGATCGTGCTCGCCGACGAGCCCACCGGCAACCTGGACTCGAGGTCGAGCGGCGAGGTCCTTCGCCTGCTCGGCGAGCTCAACGCCGAGGGCCAGACGGTCGTCATCGTCACGCACGACCCGGCCGCCGCCGCGACCGCCTCCCGGGTCATCTTCCTGCGCGACGGCCGGGTGGCGGGCGGCGTCGAGGGCGGCTCGACGGCGCGCGTCGCCGAGGGGTTCTCGGCCCTGCAGCATGCGTAGCTTCTCCTCGCTGGCATTCCGTCAGGTTCGCGCCCGCCAGCTCCGGGCGCTACTGACGGCCGCGGGGATAGTGCTAGGCGTCGCGATGATTCTCGGCGTCCTGCTGCTCGCGGTGACGATTCACGGGACCTTCAACTCCCTCTTCGACTCGGTCTATGGCCGCACCGACCTCGTGGTGTCGGGTAGCGGCTCGGACTCGCTTCCGCATTCGGCGTTGCGGAAGGTGCGCTCGACGCCCGGGGTGGGGGAGGCCTCCGGGCAGGTGTTCAGCGTCTTCACGCTGGTTGGGGCGGATGGCGCCACCTCGACCGACCAGTCGAAGCAGGTGAACGTCTCCGGTGAGAGCCCCGACGCCGCCAACCTGGCCGACTCACGCACCGTCGCCGGGCGCAAGCCGCGATCCGGGCTCGAGGTCGCGCTGCAGGAGAGCTGGGCGCGGGCGAACGGCCTCGAGGTCGGTGACCGCGCCCGGATCGCCACGCCGGCTGGAATTCGGCGGCTCCGCATCGTCGGCCTCTTCCAGTTCACGAACGGCCTCGACTTCGGCGGCCAGGGCTTCGGCCTCATGCCGCTGGTCTCAGCGCGGCGGGTGATGGACAAGCCGCGCGTGTTCGACGAGGTGGATCTCGCGGTCGACGGCGGTCAGCCGGAGATCGACCGCGTGCAGCGCCGGCTCAGAGCCGGGTTCGGGCGCGGGGTCAAGGTCGAGACGCCGCAGAACAAGAGCTCGGACGTCCAGTCGCAGCTGCAGGCCTTCAATGTCCTCCTCTACTTCTTCGCGGCGATGGCGCTGTTCGTCGGCGCCTTCCTCATCTTCAACTCCTTCAACATGACCGTCTTCCAGCGAACGCGGGAGATCGGGATGCTCCGCACGCTTGGGGCCGGGAGGCGCCTCGTCACCGGATCGGTCCTCCGCGAGGCCGCGTTACTCGGACTCGTCGGCGCCGTGCTGGGCCTCGGGCTCGGCATCGGGCTTGCCTACGGCCTAGTCGCGATCGTCCACGCGGCGAACTTCCCCGTCGGCCAGCTTTCGTTCGCCGCCTTCGCCCCGGTCGCGGCCCTTGCTACGGGCATCGTCACCGCGGTCCTCGGCGCGCTCTATCCGGCGCGCCGGGCGGGCAGGATCCCGCCGATCCAGGCCGTGCTCGGGAGCGAGGGGCTGCGCCGCCGGCCGGGCTGGCGGCGCGCGGTGATCGGAACGAGCCTCATCGCGGTCGGTCTCGCGGGCGCCTGGGTCCTCGGTGCCTCGGCGCAGCCCACGGCCGAGGTAGCCGCCGCGGGCATGGGCGGCGTCATCGCGATCTTCCTGGGCATTTCGCTGCTCGCCCCGTTCGTCATCAGGCCGCTGGTGGCGGTGCTGTCCTGGCCCGTGCGCCGTCTGAGCCCCATCGAGGGCCGCCTCGCCGCCGACGCCGCCCGCTCGGACCCCACCCGAACGGCTGCGACAGCGAGCGCGATGATGGTCGGCCTCGCGCTCGTGGTGGCGGTGAACAGCCTCGGTTCGAGCTTCCTTCAGACCATCTCCGACGAGTTCGACCGCGACTTCGCGCGCGACCTCACAGTCCAGCCGAGCGGCTTCGCGCCCGGGCAGGGCCCTCAGCAGACGATCGCAAAGGGCCTGCGCAACCGGCTGGCGCGGATCCCGCAGGCCGCGGTCGTTGCCCGCGAGCGCTTCCTCTTCACCGAGGACATGCCGGGCAAGGCCGGCAAGAACCAAGGGCTCCTCCTCGCCTTCCAGCCCGGCCAGTACGAGAAGGTCGACGAGACCACGATCGACGGCGCCAGCCGTGGGGCGGCCTTCAAGGGCATCGCGAACGGAGGCGTGACCCTCGGCAAGGGCTGGGCGGATGAGGCGGGCCTCGAGGTCGGTGATCCCATCACCCTTCGCGGCCCCTCAGGGACGGTGCACAGCCACGTGGTGGGCATCGTCGAGACGGTCGTCTTCGGCGGGCAGACGGTGGGCATGTCGCTGCCGACGATGCACGAGGTCTACGGCGTCACGGCCGACTCGGAGCTGGCGCTCAAGGCGACGTCGCCCTCCGCGCGCCCGGTCCTCCGGCGCAAGGTCGATGGGATCGTCAGCCACCGCTACCCGAACCTCGCGGTGCTCTCGAACGCCCAGCTCAAGTCGAATGTCGAGAAGCAGATCAGCCAGCAGTTCGCGATCTTCTACGCGATCGTCGGCGTCGCGATCATCGCCAGCCTGTTCGGGATCGTGAACACCCTGACGATGTCCGTGCTCGAGCGCACGCGCGAGATCGGGATCCTCCGCGCCCTCGGCGCGAGCCGGGGTCAGGTCCGGCGGTCGATCACCGACGAGAGCCTCGTCATCGGGCTGATCGGCGCCCTCCTCGGCATCTGCGTGGGGACCGGCCTCGGCTACGCGCTGCTCAAGGGGCTCGCCTCGGGCGTGCCGGGCGTCGAGTACCGGCCGCCGGTCTCAACGATGGGCCTCATTGCGGTCGCCGGCCTCGTGCTCGGCCTCGTCGCCTCGATCCTCCCGGCGCGGCGCGCGGCGCGCCTCGACGTAATCCGGGCGATCAGCTACGAGTAGCGGCACTCCGATTTTCAGCGAGGGAGGGCGTCGGCGTTCGTTGATGGTTTGTACCCCTATGAGGGGTGGAACCCTTCAATCAAGCGTCGGGCGACGGCGGGCCCGCTTGGTTTCGGCGCGCCGACGCTTGCCTGCGAGCCGACGTTCCCTCGCCGCCTTGCCCGGCCTCGTTGCGCGGCGCGGCTTCGGGCGTTTGAGCGCACCCTCGAGCTTCCCCGCGAGCCGCTCCAGGGCCAGTGCCCGATTCCGCGCCTGGGAGCGGGCGTCCTGGGCGACGGCGGTGACCCGGGGCCCGAGGCGTCGGGCGATACGGGCCCTGTCCTCGCTGCTCAGCGCTTTCGAAGCGTTCACGTCGAACACCGCCTCGATCCGCGAGGCCGTGACATTGGCGTGCTGCCCGCCCGGCCCCGAGGATCGGCTTGCCCGAAGCTCCACCTCGTCGATCGGGATCGACGCCGTTTCGCTGATTCGAAGCTGCTCGGCCATCGTGTCCACGGTATCTCCGCCGCATTTGCTTAGATAGCTCCACCAGGGAAAGGAGGTGGTCCGAAATTGAGTGACAGTTCTTACGGGACCCTGGAGGTGACCGGCCGTTAGGTAAGACGGCTGGACGCGCCTAGCGAATCCAACCGGGACACCCCCTCCGCGCTGCCGGGCCTGGTCCCTCCGGCATTCGAAGGCGCGGCGGGCCGAGTCCAGCATCAGTTCTCGAGGGGGACGCCGCTTGCGGCGTCCCCCTCGCTTGTACGCTTGCGGGTCCCAGAGATCGAAAGGAAGTCCTTGGCAACCACCGAGAAGAGCTACGACATCGCCGACATCGGCCTCGCCGAGGCCGGCCAGAAGCGGATCGAATGGGCGGAGCGCAGAATGCCCGTGCTGCGTCAGATCCGCGAACGGTTTGAGCGCGAGCGTCCGCTCGACGGCGTATCGATGGCCTGCTGCCTGCACGTCACGACGGAAACGGCGAACCTCGTGCGCACGCTGATGGCCGGCGGGGCCGACGTCGCCCTGTGCGCGTCGAACCCGCTCTCCACGCAGGACGAGACCGCCGCCGCGCTGGTCGATCGCTACGGCGCTCAGGTCTTCGCGATCAACGGCGAGGACAACGACACCTACTACTCCCACATCCAGACGGCGGTCGAGCGACGGCCGCAGATCACGATGGACGACGGGGCTGACGTGGTGAGCGTTCTCCACGGCGAGCGGACGGACCTCCTCGAGCATGTCCTCGGCGGCACCGAGGAGACGACGACCGGGGTGATCCGGCTGAAGGCGCTGGAGGCAGAGGGGAAGCTCGGGTATCCCATTGTCGCCGTGAACGACGCCTTCACCAAGCACTTCTTCGACAACCGCTACGGCACAGGCCAGTCGACCATCGACGGCATCATCCGCGCCACCAACGCGCTGATCGCGGGCTCGCGGGTCGTCGTCATCGGCTACGGCTGGTGCGGCAAGGGCGTCGCAATGCGGGCGAAGGGGCACGGCGCCCACGTCATCGTCTGCGAGGTCGATCCTCTGCGCGCGCTCGAGGCGGTGATGGACGGCTTCGAGGTCATGCCTTCGGTCGACGCGGCCAGGGTGGGCGACGTCTTCATCTCGGTCACCGGCGATCGCGACGCGATCGATGGGCGCATGTTCGACGTCATGAAGTCCGGCGCGATCATCGCCAACTCGGGTCACTTCGACGTCGAGATCAACAAGGGCGACCTCGATTCGATCACCGAGGAGAAGTTCGAGGCGCGGCCGTTCGTCGAGGGTCATCGCACGAAGGACGGGCGAGAGATCTTCCTGCTCGCCGACGGCCGGCTCGTGAACCTCGCGGCCGCGGAGGGGCACCCCGCCGACGTGATGGACATGAGCTTCGCCAACCAGGCGCTGGCGGCCGAGCACATGGTCCGCGACCACGCCGAGCTCGAGAAGAAGGTCTACCCGGTTCCGGAGGACATCGACAAGGAGATCGCCCGCCTGAAGCTCGCCTCGAAGGGGATCGAGATCGACTCCCTGACCGAGGTGCAGCAGAAGTACCTCGCTTCCTGGGACCAGGGAACCTGAGCGCGCCCGGCGGGGTCAAAGCCGTGGTCGGCGCCCGCGGCGGCCTCGTGGCCTAACCGCTCGCTACCGTCGACGCTATGGCCTCGTCCGCTCCCCGCCTCGAGCTCCTGTGGTGGGAGGGCTGCCCCTCGACAGACGAGGCGCTCGCGACGCTTCGTAGCGCGGCGGCAAGCCTCGGAGTGGATCCGGGCTCGATCGAGGTCCGCGAGATCGAATCTGAGGCGGACGCGAACCGCGCGGAGTTCGTCGGGTCGCCGACGATTCGCGTGGACGGCGCCGACGTGCAACCTCCGCATGACGAGCCGGTCGGGCTAACGTGCCGCGTCTACAGGCTGCGCGACGGACGGGTCGCTCCGGTACCCGACCCAGCGGACGTCCGCGCGGCGATCAAGACGGCGCTCGAGGGAGGTGGTTAGGTGGCGAACGCATCGGCGACGAAGGTCGGAGAGCCGGCGCCAGGGCTCGAGCTTCCTGACACGAGCGGCAAGGTGCACTCGCTACCGCCGCCCGGCGACGCACCCGCGACGGTCGTCGTCTGGACGTGCAACCACTGTCCCTATGCGCTCGCATGGCACGACCGCATCGTCGCGGCGGCCCGCGACTACGGCCCGCGCGGGGTCCGGTTCTTCGCCGTGAACTCGAACGACCAGGAGCGTTATCCCGGCGACTCCCTGGGCGCGATGGCGGAGCGGGTCGAGGCCGAGGAGTGGCCGTTTCCCTATCTGCACGACGAGACGCAGGCTGCCGCGCGCGCCTGGGCCGCCCAGGTGACGCCTCACGTCTACGTGCTCGACGCCGACGGCCGGATTAAGTACGAGGGCGCGCCAGACGCCGACCACATGGACCCCACGCTCGACGCCGCCTGGCTTCGGGGAGCGCTGGACGCGGTGCTGACGGGTGCCGACCCCGAACCAGCGGCCACCGACCCGGTCGGGTGCTCGATCAAATGGAAGCCATAGCGCGATGACCACCCGCCGGCGGCTGGTCCGGGTCCCAGCGTCGTCAGCGAACCTGGGCCCGGGCTTCGACGTGCTCGCGGCGGCGCTCAACCTCCATCTGGAGGTCGAGGTCAGCGAGGCGGAGGCGTTCGCCGTCGACGCGGGCGGCCCAGGCGTGCCCGAGGACCGCTCGAACCTTTGCGTGCGCGCGTTCGAGGCGCTGCATCCCGCCGACGGGCTGCGGTTCGCAATCCGCAGCGAGATCCCGTTCGCGCGGGGGCTCGGGTCGAGCGCGGCGGCCATCGTCGCCGGGCTGCTCGCCGCCGATCACCTCTTCGAGCTGGCCCTCGGGCGCGACGAGCTGTACGCGCGGGCGGTGGGCCTCGAGGGCCACCCGGACAACGTGGCCGCGGCGCTTTACGGCGGGTTCGTAGTGTGCCCGCGGCCGGAGGGGAACGGCGCCGTCCCGCGGCCCGTGCGACTCGAGCCGCCCCAGGGGGTGGAGGGTGTCCTCGTCATCCCGGACGGCGAGGTCTCGACCGAGCTGGCCCGCGCCGCCCTGCCCCCGGAGGTCCCACTGGGCGACGCCGTCGCCAACGTCGCCGCGGCGTCCCAGCTCGTTCTCGGGATCGAGCGATCGGACCTCGGCCTGATCGCCCGGGGGCTGGAGGACCGGCTCCACCAGCGGCCGCGCTCGGGCCTCTTCCCACGATCGTTCGACGTCGTGGACGCCGCGTCTGCGCTGGGCGCGCTCGGGGCGACGATCTCAGGCGCCGGCCCAGCCGTGCTCGTCTGGTGCTTCTGGCAGGACACCGGCAAGGTCATGGAGTCGCTCGCCGGCCTTGCGGATGGCTGGGCGGAGGTGCGGCGGGTGCCCTTCAGCCCGCTCGGAGCCGACGTGACGGAGCTCTAGCCGAGCAGGCCGAGCTGGCGCAGGATCGAGACGGAGTCCGAGTACACGTCCTTGCGCTTGACGAGCCCGCCCTCGAACGGGATCACGTCGAGCCCGCTCCACGTGATGGTCTTCCCGGTGGGTTCGGCGACGAGGTCACCGCGCGTCATGCGGTTTGCGTGGGTCGCCGTGGCCGTCCACTCCTGCACGATGAGGCCCTCGCGCGCGTACGTCCGGCGGCCCTCGAAGCGGATATCGGGCCAGGTCTCGAAGATCGACCCGATGTGCTCGCGCACCGCCCCGCCCTGCGCGCTCTCGCCCGCGGTGTGGTTCTCGAACACCATGTCGGGCGCGTGCATGGACATGATCGCGTCGAGGTCGTGGGCGTTCCAGGCCTCGTTGTAGCGCGCGATGGTGTCCTCGAGCGCGTCGGGAGAGTCGGCGTCGGTCACGCGAAAAACCCTATCCCGCGGTCGCACCCGCCGGGACGAGCTCGGCGCTCACCTCGTCGAGCCGGGCGAGCATGTCGTGCATCCCGAGGCGGCGGAGGATCTCGCCCGAGAGCGAGAGGTAGTCGGAGCCTCGGGCGGGCCGGTAGGAAAGGATCGGCACCGCCCGCTCAGCCGACTCGGCGTAGACGATCGACTGGCGGATCACGGTGCGGAAGAGCTTCGGGCCGAAGCGCTCCTCGAGGGCGTCGAGCGTCTGCCTCGCGTGCCGGGTCCGCATGTTGGCGATGTTGAGGCAGACGCCGAGCAGCTCGAGCTCGGGGTTGAGGCTGTCGCGAGCGAGGTCGAGCACCTCCACCGCCTGCTCCATGCCCTGGAGCGAGAAGTACTGGGCCTCGGTCGAGAGGATGGCGTGCGTCGCCGCACACAGCGCGTTCACGGTCAGCAGGCCGAGCGTGGGAGGGCAGTCGATCAGGATCACGTCCTTCTCGCGCTTCAGGTCCCGCAGCGCGCTCCGGAGCGTCATCTCACGCCCGATCTTGCCCGCGAGCATCAGCTCCGCCTCGGCGAGCGTGAGGTTCGCCGGGATCAGAGGGCCGTGCACGGCGTCCACCGCCCGGACCTGGCCCTGAAGCACGTCCGTGAGCGTGGGCTCCGCCTCGGGATCGGCGTCGAAGTAATCGGAGAGATTGCCCTGCGGGTCCGCATCGATCGAGAGCACGGCGAGCCCAAGCCGCTCGAAGACGTCGGCAAGCGAGCGCACCATGGTCGTCTTCCCGGTGCCCCCCTTCTGCGACAGGACGGCGATCGTGACGGACATCGCGCGGACTATATGCGGCCTGGGCCGTAGTCCCGGCGCAGACGCCGCGCGGCCCGCGCGCGCGGCGGCCACGCTGGCGGCATGTCCCGTGCCCGAGCCGCCGAGCGACGAGTTAGTCGCGCACACCGCGAGTCTTCTCGCCGCTCGGTGCGGGAAATGCCCGCGCGTGCGTGGCCTCGACGAGGCGGAGTTATGACGCCTGCGGCCGTATACTTCCGGCGTCCGTTTACCCGTCGCGCGCCCACTCGAAGAAGGCGCGGAACCCGGGAGGCCAAATTTGTCCCGCTCTTCGTCCCGCGTGCCCCGGCGCCCCGAGCGCCGTCGCCCGAGCTTCTACTCGCCCGAGCTTCCCTGGAAGCCGGTCATCTCGCCGCCGAGCGTCGAGGATCGTGATGCCTGCGCGATCTACGCGTCAGTGCGCACGGACGCCACGCCCAGCCGCGAGCCCGTCGACCTCGCACTGGCCAACCTCCAGAAGATGCTTCACCGCGCCGGGAACGTCGACGGCGAGGGCGACGGCTGCGGGCTTCTCGTCGACATCCCGCGCAAGCTCTGGGCCGAGGAGGTCCGGTCGGGTGGCCACAACCCGGCCCTCGCACTCGACCCCGCTTTCGCGGTCGCCCACGTCTTCGTGGACCGCTCCGCGGACTTCGAGCGGGTCCGGCACGACGCCCGGGAGCTCCTCGGCAGGGGCGGCTTCCGCGTCCTCGCCGAGCGCGTGGGCGTCACCGACACCCAGGCGCTTGGCCCCACGGCGCGCGAGGAGGAGCCTCATTTCTGGCAGATCGGCGGGCTCGTCGCCGACGACAAGGTCGATCGGGTCGTCTTCGAGCTGATGGTCGAGCTCGAGCGCGAGCTCGGCGTGCACCTGCCCTCGTTCTCGGCCGACACCTGCGTCTACAAGGTCATGGGCGCCCCGAAGGTGCTCGGCGAGTACTACCCGGACCTTCGCGACGAGCGCTTCGAGACGGTGGGCTGCTTCGGCCACAACCGCTACTCGACCAACACCTGGCCCTCGTTCAAGCGCGTGCAGCCGTTCGCCGTGCTCGGCCACAACGGCGAGATCAACACGATCGAGCAGCTCCGCCAGCAGGGCAGGATGCTCGGGATCCCGATCGAGCCGGGGAACTCCGACTCGCAGGACCTGGACCGGGTCGTCGACACGCTGATCCGCGTCGAGGGGCTCTCGCTCCCCGAGGCGATGGAGATGGTGGTGCCGCCGATCGTCAACGAGATCCGCACCCTTCCCGCGGACCTGCACGCCTTCTATATGTACCTGCGCCAGGCGATGGGCCCGTTCGCGCAGGGCCCGGTGGCACTGATCTCGCGCCACCGCGACGAATGCGTCTTCTCCGCCGATGCGCTCGGCCTCCGGCCGCTCTGGAAGGTCGAGACGCCGCGCGACTTCATCTTCAGCTCCGAGCCCGGCGTGGTCGGCTGCGACGACATGGTCTCCGAGCCAAAGCCCCTGGGCCCGGGGGAGAAGTTCATGGTCACGATCGACCGAGCGGCCCGGCGGTCCCGCCTCTGGGAGCACTCAGAGCTTCAGCGCGAGGTCGCGCGCCGCTGGCTCGAGCGCACCGGTGCCGACGCCCCGGCACCCTACGATCGCGCGCTCGAGACCGGCGGCCCTCTCGAGGGCCAGGAGATCCCCGGCTACACCTCGGCCGGCCCGTCGGAGCCGGTGAAGGTGGAGGACAGGATCCTTGCCGGATTCGGCTGGCAGCGCGACGACGTGAAGCTCTGCCAGCAGATGGCCTCGAACGGCGCCGAGCCGATCGGCTCGCTGGGTTACGACGGCCCGCTCGCGGCCCTGTCGCCCGAGCGCCAGAACCTGGCCGACTACTTCAAGGAGACGGTCGCCGTCGTGACGAACCCGGCGATCGACCGCGAGCGCGAGATCGAGCACTTCTCGACCCGGGCGCTCTTCGGCCGCCGGCCCTCGATCCACGACGCTGCGACCGATACGAACACCGTCGTGACGTCGTTCTCGGTGATCCTTGGCGGCCATCACGACCTGGCGCCGTTGGGTGATTCGACCTACCGCAGGATCGCCCGCGAGCAGCACACGTACGTCCTCGAGGACCTGTGGGAGGAGTTTCGCGGGGGCGCGGCGGGCATCGACATCGCGCTGCTCGAGTCGGAGACCACCCGCGGGGCGATCGAGCGGATCAAGCAGGAGGCGGCCAAGCGCGTGCGGGAGGGCGCCGAGCTGGTCGTCCTCACCGACCGCACGGTCTACGACGGCGAGCGCCGTTACCTCGACCCGCATCTGGCCACATCCGCCGTTGACCAGGCGCTGAAGCAGATCAAGGTGCCGGCCGGCGAGGAGAACCTGCGCCGCCGCTGCTCGCTCGTCCTCCGCTCCGCGGCGATTCGCAACGTCCACGACGTGGTCCTGGCCCTCGGCCTCGGTGCGGACGGCGTCTGCCCTTACGTGATGCTCGAGGTGATCTGCGTCGAGGACTACAAGCAGGACATCGCGAACATCTGCGCTGCCCTGCGCAAGGGCATCGAGAAGGTGATCTCGACGATCGGGATCCACGAGGTGCGCGGCTACGCCCGCCAGTTCTCTTCGATCGGGATCAAGCCCGAGCTCGCCGAGATCCTCCAGACCGAGGCGTTTGCCGCCTCCGAGCGCGGGGGTGTGGGCTTCGAGGCGCTCGACGCCGACACCGACGCTCGCCACGCCGCCCTCAGCGGTAGCGAGGCGGCGAAGCCCGCGAAGACGTTCCGCTTCTACCCGAAGGTCTACAAGGCGGCGATCGCGGCGGCGAACGGCACCGCGAGCTACGACGACTACTCCGAGAAGGTGCGCGATCTGGAGAAGCAGAGCCCGATCTCGATGCGGCACATCATGAAGCTGCGCGGAGACCGCGAGGCGGTCGACGCGGGCGACGTCGACGCCTCGATCGGCCACCACTCCTACCCGCTCGTCATCAGCTCGATGAGCTTCGGCTCGCAGTCCGAGCCCGCCTTCCGCGCCTACGCGGAGGCGGCGAAGAGCATCAACATCCTCTGCATCAACGGGGAGGGCGGCGAGATCCAGGACATGTACGGCCGCTTCCGCAAGTGGCGCGGCCAGCAGGTCGCGTCGGGCCGCTTCGGCGTCTCCGCCGAGATGCTCAACAGCTCGTACGTCGCCGAGATCAAGATCGGGCAGGGGGCGAAGCCCGGCGAGGGCGGCCATCTGCCGGGCAAGAAGGTGTCCGAGAAGGTCGCCGCGGCTCGTAACGCGACGCCCGGCACCGACCTCATCTCCCCGTCGAACAACCACGACCTCTACTCGATCGAGGATCTCGCCGAGCTCATCGACGAGCTCAAGACCGTGAACCCGGACGTCCGCGTCTCGGTGAAGGTGCCCGTGGTTCCCAACGTCGGGACCATCGGGCTCGGGATCGCAAAGGCCGGGGCGGACATCATCACCCTCTCGGGCTTCGAGGGCGGCACCGGCGCGGCGCGCCAGCACGCGCTCCGGCACGTCGGCCTCCCGTCCGACATCGGCACGCGGCTCGTCCACCAGGCGCTGATGGAGGCGGGGATCCGCAACCGCGTCGAGATCTGGGCGGACGGCGGCTATCGCCACGCCTACGACGTCGTGAAGCTGCTCTGCATGGGAGCGAACCGCGTGGCGTTCGGCACCCTCGCGATGGTCTCCCTTGGATGCACGATCTGCCGCGGCTGCCAGCTCGACACCTGCCACGTGGGCATCGCGACGCAGATCGAGACCGTCGAGCAGGCGACCGAGCACGGCCTGAAGAAGTTCACGCCACAGGAGGTCCTGAGCGCCTCGGAGAGCTGTGCCCGCTTCTTCTCCTCGATGGGCGAGGAGGTAAAGCGCGTGGTGGCCGAGCTCGGCTACGAGCGCGCGCAGGACCTGGTCGGCCGGTACGACCTGCTGGAGCAGGTCTCCCACGCCGATCAGCTCGACCTTGCCCAGCTCATCACCCCGCTCGAGGAATACCTCGACTTGGAGCCCGCCGACCTCCCCGCGCCGGTCACCGCCGAGGAGGTGCTCACGGAGGCGCGAGCCGAGGCCGGGCTGGTCGTGGCGCGGCCGATCAGGATGGAGCCGAAGCAGGCCTCGGCCGAGCTCGCGACGCTCGCCGCCGACGCGCTGACGGGGGATCCGATCCGCCGTGAGTGGCCGCGGCCGACCGACGCTCACGACCGCGTGCTCGGCACCGAGCTCTCCGGTGCGCTCTCGCGCGCCCGGATCTACGAGGATGCCCCCGCGGCCGCGCCCGACGAGGTCCGGGCCGAGCTCAGCTTCAATGGTGGCTCGGTCGCGGGGCAGGGGTTCGGCGCCTTCAACTCATGGGGCGTGGTCGTGCGCGTCGAGGGCGGAGCGCAGGACGGCGTCGGCAAGACGATGCTCGGAGGGACCGTCTCCGTCCTGAAGGGCAAGGGCGCTGACGGCCAGCGGGTCAACGGATCGGTCGGGAAGTCCTTTGCCTACGGCGCTCAGCGCGGGCGGTTGTTCGTCCAAGGCTCGGCCGACTCGCGCTTCTGCATCCGCCTCTCGGGCGCGGACGTCGTGCTCGCGGGGGAGCCGGCGCGGCCGCTCGACGACTCCCTCGGCTGTCTCGCCGACCGGGCGAACGCGAAGGGCTTCGCCTTCGAGTACATGACGTCCGGCCGGGCGATCGTCCTCGGCGACATCGGGCCCTGGGCCTGCGCGGGCATGACCGGCGGCCGGGTCTACTGCCGGGTGAGCCCGGAGTGGAACCTCGATCGCGAGGCGATCGAGCGGCGCATGGGGGAGGGGGCCAAGGTCGCGATTGCCGATCTCGATGCCGAGGGCCTCCTCGACGTCCAGGACCTGCTCAGCCACTACGCGGACGAGCTGCGGGCCACCGACCAGGACGACGAGGCCGACCGCGTGACGGCCCTGGCGGCCGACGCGCCGGAGAACTTCCTCATGGTCGTGCCCGAGAAGGTCCAGGCCGACCCGAACATCTCGACGGAGTAGCCGTCGACGATCTTGACTCCACCTACCGGCCGGGGCTCGAGGCTCGGCTCGAGCCCGGCGAGTCGCTTGAGGGGCTGCTCATCGCCTCGCAGCAGAAGGGGCTTTTCAAGGGCGGGGCGGCCGTGATCGGCGTCACCGCCGGCCGCCTTGTGTTCCAGGAGCTCGATCGGCGCGGGAACCCTGAGGGGCCGCCGCGCTCGATTCTGCCCGCGGACGTCGTCGACGCGAAGGCCGGCGACGCGAGCGGCGGCTGGTTCACGGCCACCTCTGAGATCATGGACCGAGAGGCGGCGCGGCTCGAGCTGAAGCTCAGCGACGGCGAGAAGCTGAAGCTGATGCTGATGCGCGGCAGCGACTCGACGCTTGGGCGCCTCGGCGGCGGCGAGAGCCAGCGGGCGGGCGTCGCCGCGCTCGCCGAGTGGCTACGGCGACTCGATCAGCCGTAGGCGGCTAGCTCTAACTCTCGATGACGTACAGCCGGTAGCGGCCGATCTCCAGCTCGTCGCCGTCGGCGAGCGGTGCCCATTCCACCCGCTTTCCGTTGACGAACAGGCCGTTCAGGCTGCGGTCGTCGAGCGCTCTCAGCTCACCGGTCTCGGTGCGCACGACGAGCGCGTGCCGGCGGGAGACCGTGGGGTCGTCGAGGCGGAGGTCGGCCGTGGCGCTGCGGCCGATCCGGGTCCACCCCTCGGCAAGCTCGAACAGGGTGGCCCCCTCGTCGACGCTCGAGTAGGCGAGGTGTACGCCCGGGGAGGGTGCGCGGGAGCGGATTCCCTCGAGCCAGGAGGGGTCGGGCTGAACCTCCTGGGTGAGCGGGCCGACGTCGACCGTGGGGCGGTCGAAGATTGAGACGCGGCGGAACCGCGTCCCTCCGCAGGTCGGGCAGGTGGGCACCGGGTCCATCGAGGGGAGCTCCTCGAGGGCGGTAAGGGACAGGGCGTAGCCGCAGCCGACGCATCTCAGCGACCCGGGGCCCTCGAGTCGGCCCACCTCGTCGCCCGAGCGATGAAACTCGCTCGGTCCGTCAGCGATGCTTCCCCGGCTTGCTGTCAGCACGGCAACCTCCTGACGTCCGTGAAAGACGTGTCGCCCGCTCAACAATGATGGTAGACGTGTGTGCGAATCGCCGCTTGGCGGGTTACCCACTTCCCCGCAATTTGCGCCAATTCCATACAAAACGCGTCGGAGCGTCGGCGAAATAGAATCCGCGCGTGGGCCCAGTCTCCGCCAGCGCCTCGATCGATGCTCCCCGGGAGCGCGTGCACGAGCTTCTGAGCGACCTCTCGGTGCGTCCCGCCTTCACCGACCACTTCATCGACGAGTTTCGCCTCGAGCGCCTGGATCCGGTTGGAGTTGGCGCCGCCGCCCGCTTTCGCGTTCGCTCCCGCGGGCTTTGGATCGAGACGGTGATCACCGAGAGCGCCGCTGCCGCACCGCGTCAGCGAGCGCGGCGCCGGCGGGCGCCTGGACCACATGCCCGTGCACACCGTCTGGGAGCTCGTCCAAGCGGGGGCGGGCTGCGAGGCCTCCGTGACGTTCGTGATCGAGACCAGGAGCCGTCACGACCGCGTGCTGGATGTTGCGGCGCGCGCGCGAGGGATGGAGGGCTGGTACCGCCGCCAGTGGTCGCGCGCGCTCGGACGCCTCCGCGACCTGGCCGAGTCCGGAGAGGCGCCGCCTCGATTGATCGTTGCCGGCGCCGATCCGCTGGGCGTCTAGAATCGCCGCCGCCATGAGTCGCCGCGCCCTCGCAACGGCCGCATCCGTTGCCCTAGTCGCCACCCTCTCGGTCGGAATGAGCGCGTGCTCATCGGCCGAACGCCGGCAGAACGTCGCCGAGGGAGTGCCGATCTTCCTCGGGAACCTCGAGTACGGCGTCCAGATCAGCCGTTTCCTGAATCCCTCCGATGCCGAGGACAAGGCGTATCTCGATGGCGCCCCGCCGTTGCCCCGCGACGCCTACTACCTCGCCGTCTTCCTGCAGGTGCACAACCATGGTTCGACCCACGAGAGCCTGCCCACGCGCTACGAGGTGACCGACACCGGGCACCACGTCTACCTCCCGGTCCCGATCGACAACGACTTCGCCATGCCGCTGAGCGGCACCATCGCGGCCGGAGCGAGGATCCCGGACCCCGAGACCATCGCAGCCAACGGGCCGATCGAGGGCCTGATGCTTCTCTTCATGATCCGTAACCCGTCGGTCGAGGACCGCCCGCTGACGCTCAAGATCCCAGCCGCCGGCGATCGATCGCCGGGGCGTATCGAGCTGGACCTCTGAGCCCGAGGTCGCTGGAGCTTTCCGAGGCCGGAGGGGGTCTCCGGCTGGCCCTCATCGTCGCCGCGGTCGCCGCGGCGGTCGTCGGCCTCGACCTCTTCGCGACCTGGGTCCGGGTCGCCTGCCTGGTCGTCCTGGCCGGCGTCCTGGCCATCACCTCCGGCGAGCGCCGGCGGGCGGGGAGCGGATGGTGGGACGTCATGGCCGTCGGATTCGTGATCTCGGTCGCCGGCGCGGCGCTGGCGCAGGTCGCCGAGACGCCCGGCGGGATCGTGGCGGTCGTCGGCGCCGCGCTCATCCTGGTCGCGGCCACGATCGGATTCCCGCCGGGCGAATAGCCTGCCTCGACCCGACTACGGCTGCGGCACGGTCACGCGCTTCGGCGGGGAGAGGCCCGCCCGCCTGAAGGCCTGGCGGTAGGCGGCCACATACGCGCGGCGGTATTCCGCGTCGTAGCTCTGGCCCCGGGTCGCCTCGAGCCCGCGCTGAAACCCGGCGTGGGTGCCGATCGCGTAGCCGCGGGCGACCCCCGCCCTATGGCCCTTGGCCCGCGCGGCTGTGAGGTCCTCGCCGCCGCCCCGTGCCATCAGATAGGCGCCCACCCCCGCGCCCGCCGCGATGACGACGACGATTGCGACGACGGCTGCGGTTCGCCGGCTCATCGCTCACGTCTTGGGCGGGTCCTGATCGGGGTGCACGAGGCAATCCGAGCTATCGGTCGAGGCGATGTGCCCACCGGCGTCGGGAAACGAATCGCGCAGCGCGTCGGCGATGAGCCGGCTGCGCTCCGCGTAGCCCGGCGTCGTGAAGTGGATGCCGTCGGGGATGAACCACTGGCGCTTCACGTCGGACGCCCAGTCGTAGATCCGCATGTGCGGGTAGCGGTCGCACGCCGCGAGGAGCGCCTTGTCCCAGGCCTTCTGGCTTGGCTCCGTGTACGGGCCGGAGGTCGCGATCGTCTTGACGTTGACCCACATGACCGGCTCGTCCTTGATCAGGGACATCATCCGGCGGATGCGGTCGTCGAAGCTGTTAGCCGATCCGGCGGCGACGTCCGCCGCCTCGTTGGTGCCGAGGCCGAGGACCCAGCATCCCCTGAAGCCCCCGGCCTTGATGCTCGACCCGACGTCGTAGGCGTTGGGAATGCCCGGGATGGTCTCGTAGATCGACCGCCCGCCGGAGACCTCCAGGTGTTGGTGCACCGCGCCGACTCGCGCGAACTGGGCGCTGATCCGCTCCTTCTTGTTCGGCAGGTAGTCCGGCGAGACGAGCCCGAGCGAAGTCGAGTCGCCGATGTAGGTGACGTCCTTGCACGACGTGTGCTTTGCGTCGACCTTCACGTTCTTGACCGTCTTCGTGCTCGCGACAACGACGTCCTTGCCGCCTCGCGGGCCGCCGACGCCGGCCCCGGCCATTCCCGCGAGCGCGCTCACCATCACGAGCCCCACCAGCGCGACGATCGCCCAGGCCGGGCGCGAGACGCCTCCCCGGACCCACCTGCTCGCCCTGATCCGCTCGCGGAGGCCCCGCAGGCCTCCGCGCCGGATCGGGTTCTCGATGTACTTCCAAGACAGGGCGGCGACGATGAACGTGGCGGCCACCTGAAGGATGGCTCGCGGGATGTCGACCTCCTGCTGCGCGCCCTCGGGCGTGGTCAGGACGATGATCGGGAAGTGCCACAGGTAGATCCCATACGAGCGCTCGCCGATCCAGCGCAACGGACGCATGCCGATGACACGCGCGAGCTTGGAGGCGGGATGGGCCAGCGCCACGAGCAGCAGCGCGGTCCCGACGGACAGCACGAGAAAGCCGCCGCGATAGAGGAACGGTGAGTATTCGCCGCAGCGCCAGAACATCAGGCCGACGATCACGAGGCCTATGACCCCGGCCCAGTCGATCATCCTCCGCGCCTGCGGGGCGATGCTCCGGCGCAGCTGGCGGCTCGGCCAGATGGTCGCGAGCGCCGCTCCGATCAGCAGCTCCTGCGCGCGGGTGTCGGTCCCGTAATAGACGCGCGAGGGGTCGAGACTGGGCACGTAGAGCACGGCCATCAGGACCGCCGAAGCGATCGCCAGACCGACCATCACGAGGCCCAGGCGAGGCCGGATGCCACCGCCATTCGGCACCTCGCGGACGAAGTGGACCCCGATCAGCAGCAGGAACGGCCAGACGATGTAGAACTGCTCCTCGATCGACAGGGACCACAGGTGGTTCAGCGGGCTTGGCGCGGCGAACTGCGCGAAGTAGGAGACGTTGTGGAAGATCAGCCACCAGTTGTTGAAATAGGCGGAGGCGCTGACCACGTCCATGCGGAAGTCGGACGGTTGGTGCGGCCCGAACACCGTCACCCAGGCCATCACGATGGCCAGCATCACGAACAGGGCGGGCAGGAGGCGCCGAGCGCGGGCGAGCCAGAACGCTGCCAGCTTGATTCCGCCGCGGGCGACCTGCGTCAGGAGGATGTCCGTGATCAGGTAACCGCTGAGCGTGAAGAAGACTCCCACGCCGAGAAGGCCGCCGGCGGCCCACCCGAAGTTGAGGTGGTAGGCGATCACGCCGAGCACGGCTATCGCCCGCAGGCCGTCGAGGCCCGGCATGTAGCGCGTCTCGCGCTTTACCGGCTTAGGCATGCTTTGGGCTTCTGCTCACGCGGAAGAGAGGGTTCATCGGGCCTGCCAAAGGCTAGGTTCCACGGGATGCGCGGAGGACGAAAGTCTAGGCGGGGCTGTACTCGGTGAGCCATCGGCGCGTCGCGTTGCTGGCCGTCGCCGCGATCTGCCTCGTGGCCGCCGCGGCCGCGGGCGGATACGTCCTCGGCTCCAGCACGGTGCCAGACCGCTCGGATGCGCTCGCCGCCCGTCACGAGGCGGCGCTCACGGCGTTCCGCCAGATGCGGGATCGGGCCCTCGGCGGCGGCAAGCGAACTGGCCTCGAGGAGGGCCGCGCCTCGGGCAGGCAGGCCGCCCGCAGAGTGGGCGTCGCACGCGGCCGGCGCGCCGGGACCCTCGCGGCGGTCAAGACGAGCAGCCGGCCGAGCCGGATCCCGCCCGCCTCGGGGGTGCTGCAGCCCGCGACGGCCTCCCCTCTCCTCGCCGGCTCCGGCGGGGCCCTCGTTGTCGGCGACAGCCTCGAGGTGCTGACCTCGCCCTACCTAAAGCGCTACCTCCACGGGATACCGCTGACCGTGAACGCGGTCGGCGGCTACAACAGCTTCCAGATCTTCGACCTCTTCAGGGAGAGCTACGACCCCTCGCAGTCGGTGATCGTGTTCGACTCCGGCACCAACGACAACCCCGCATATCCGCAGATCCTCGCCGGCCGGCTCGAGGCCGTCGCGAGGATCATCGGCAACCGCTGCATGGTCGTGCCGACGATCCACGGGTTGAACGTCAACGGCATCACGTCGGCCGGCAAGAACAAGGTGGTCCGGCAGTTCGCCGCGTCGCGCCCCGGAACGCAGAGTCCCGACTGGGCCGGCTTCGTCGCCGCCCATCCGGACATCATGCAGAGCGACAACCTCCACCCTCTGCCCGACGGGGCGGACGCCCGCGCGCAGCTGATCGCCCAGGGCATTCGCGACTGCCTGGCCGTGGGCGGGCGGTAGGTCTCTCCCAGGGGTAAGGAAGCGCCCGGATGATCCCGAACTACGTTGCATCGGCCGGCCATCTCGCATCGCGGCGCGCGTTCGGGCGCGGGGCGCCCTCGGGCTCCTCGCCGTCGCGCTGATCTCCGCCTGCGCATCCGCTGAGGCGCTTGCGGCCGTGCCTGGCGGATCGGGCGGCGTCGGCACCCCGGGAAGTGACTGCAGCGACCATCGCTTCGGCAGCCGAACCCTTGCCCGCGGAGACTGCGGGAGCGATGTAAAGACCCTCAATTGGCTCCTGCGGGCCGAGGCTTCGCCCTCAGTCGGGCTCGGCCCCGCCTACGACGACGCCACCGTGGCCGCCGTCCGGGAGTTCGAGCGGACGGCCGGGCTCGCGCCCAACGGAGTCTTCGAGACCGCGACGCGCCGCTCGCTCGTCTCGAGCCTCGCGACGAATCTGGCGAGCTGGTATGGGGCGCCGCTCTACGGAAACCGGACCGCGTGCGGCCAGACGCTCCGCCGGTCGACGATGGGCGTCGCGAACAAGACGCTTCCGTGCGGAACTCGGGTCGTGTTCTCCTATCGCGGTCATTGGTTGCGGACGCGGGTCATCGACCGCGGCCCCTACGTGGACAAGCGCGAGTGGGACCTCACGGAGGCCACGGCGGACAGGCTGCATTTCACGAGCGCCGGCGTGGGCAGCGTGAAGGTCGCCGTTCTGCGCTAGGGCCTAGCCCGCGCCCAGGTCGGACGCGAGCACCGAGCGCACGATCGGCGCGGCGATCGTGCCGCCGTCACCGTTCGCGTTCACGACCATCGCTGCCACGGCAAGCTTCGGGTTCGAGGCCGGGGCGAAGGCGGTGAACCAGGCGTCCTTACGCTGGTTGGTGAGGTCGGTTGACCCCGCGACGGGGCCGAGCTCGGCCGTCCCGGTCTTGCCCGCCACCTCGATTCCCGGGATCTGGGCGGCGGTGCCCGTGCCGAAGTGCACGACGCCGAGCATGAGGGTCCTCAGGATGCCCGCCGTCTGCGGCGTGGTGACCTTCACGGGTTTGCGAGACGGCAGGAGGTCCTTGTCGGTGACGATCGGCGTCGGCTCGCTCACTCCGCGGTTGGCGATGGCCTGCGACACCGAGGCCATCTCCAGCGGGGTGGCAAGCACCTCGCCCTGCCCGATCGCGCTGACGGCGAGGTCGACCGGGTTCGGTATCTCCTTCGGAATCGTGCTCATCTCGGGCTTGACGGCCGCCAGCGCCGCGTCGTCGTAGAGGCTCGGCGGGGCGTTGAAGCCGTACTTCTCGGCCGCGCCCACGAGGCGGTCCGACCCGACCTTGACCCCGAGCGGCGCGAAGACGGTGTTGCACGACAACGCGAACGCCTCCACGAAGGAACCGCCGCAGGCCTCGCTGTTCGCGTTCGTGATGATGCGGCCCCCGGCGTTGGTCTCGGTTTCGACCGGGAACTGATCGGTCGTCTTGACGAGCCCGGCGTCGAGCGCTGCGGTCGTCGTCACGAGCTTGAAGGTCGACCCCGGGGGCTGCGGCCCCGAGAACGCTATACCGGCCAGCCCCCGCACCTCCCCGGTCTTCGCGTCGAGCACGGCGACGCCGCCCAGGGTGCTTCCGAGCGCGGTCACGGCATCCTGCTGGAGGCTCGGGTCGATCGTGGTGTGAACCGGCTTGCCGGCGACGGGCGACGTTGAGGCGAGGACGCGCCGCCCCCTCGGGCCGACCGCCACGAGCTGGCCGCCCGGATGTCCCTCGAGGCGGGTGTTGAAGGCCAGCTCGAGGCCGCTCGTGCCGGTGGCGGTCCCGGCCGGAAAGCCCAGCCTCTCCTGATCCGCGGCCTGCTTCGCCTTCGGCTGCGAGACAATTCCCGTGATGGCGGAGTAGGCCGTGGAGGGTGACGTTCGCGCCGATGCGGGGCCCTCGGCAAGGGGGGCTCCGTTGCGCGCCAGGATCGGCGCGCGAGTCGGGATTCGGGTCCGGCGTTCCAGGTGCTCGCCGGCCTTGAGGCCGGGGAAGACGAGACTCGGGTTCCACTCGACGGAGTTGCCGGCCAGCGGGAGCACCATGCGCCCGCGCAGCACCCCGAACGCGTTCGTGTGCACGGCGACGTCGAACGCCGCAGCCTCGCCTCCGCCCGGCGTCTTAGCGGCCTCCACGGTGCCGGTCTGGACGTGTGAGATCGTCGCGGCCGAGTCGGCGTCGTCGTAGGCACGGGTGAAGTCCTTGGCCGGGTAACGGCGGCGGGCGTCGTCGCTCAGCTCCTGGCGCATCGCGGCGAGGTCGCCGCGAGACCAGCCCTCGGCGAAGCTCTTCGCGGCGGCGAGGGGGGTTGAGGTGTGACCCGCGACCGCGCCGATCACGAACGCGGCGACAGCGACTAGTCCGATCGGAAGAGCCCTCGTTATCAGGCGCCGTCTTCGCTCCGCCGCCTTCACCCGCTAAATCTAGTCTCTTGCCTTTGAGTTCCCTGCAAAACAGGCTCCACGACCCGGTCCGTTGAGCGCGGTGGACGTCGCGATATTGGTCTTCGCCGTGGCGATGGCCGTCGGCGGCTGGCAGCTTGGGCTCGTTCGCAGCGCGCTCCCGCTCGCCGGCTTCGTGGCCGGGGCGGTGATCGGCGGCCGCATCGGCCCAGCGCTCCTCTCGGGCGGGGCGAACTCCCCCTATGCGCCGGTCGCGTCACTCTTGGGGGGTCTCGTCGGCGGCGGGCTTGTGGCGGCGGCGCTCGACGTGGTGGGCTTCGACCTGCGGCAGCGACTCGGGAGGGGGCGCACCGTCGCCGCGGTGGATGGCGCCGCCGGCGCCGCACTGCTCGCCGTCCTGGCCCTGCTGCTCGTGTGGGCCTTCGGCGCGGTGGTCCGCCAGGCTGCCGCGCCCGACGCGCGCGGTCTCCGCTCGGCGATCAACGACTCCGAGGTCATCTCGGCCCTCGACGGGATCCTGCCGCCGTCCGGCCCGATCCTGAACCTGTTGCGGCGGGTCGACCCGGTTCCGACGGTCACCGGCCCGAGCGCCAAGGTGGCCCCTCCGACCGGCGCCGTTCTCCGCTCCCCCGCGGTGCGCCGCGCGGGCCGCAGCTCCGTCAAGGTCACCGGCAGCGCCTGCGGCCTGGGCCTCGAGGGGTCGGGCTGGGTCGCCGGGCCCGGGATCGTGGTGACCAACGCCCACGTCGTCGCGGGCGAGTCCGACACCGGAATCGAGACGCGCGGCGGCGAGGCCCTCGACGCCACCGTGGTGCACTACGAGCCTCGGAACGACATCGCGGTCCTCCGCGCGCCCGGCCTCGACCTGCCGGCCCTTCGCCTCGCCCCGGATGCCGGCGAGGGCACGCCGGTCGCGATCCTCGGCTATCCGCAGAACGGCCCGTTCGCCGTCGCGCCCGCTCGCCTCGGCCGCGCCGGCGACGTCAGCACGCAGAACTCCTATGGTCGAGGCCCGGTGCGCCGCACCATCACGCCGTTTCGCGGCTCGGTGATGCCGGGGGACTCGGGCAGCCCGGCGGTCGACGCTCGCGGGCGCGTCGCCACGACGGTGTTCGCCGCCACCCAGGGCCGCCGTCCCGGG
The DNA here is from genome assembly GCA_963771655.1 of uncultured Actinomycetes bacterium. Taxonomy (GTDB): domain Bacteria; phylum Actinomycetota; class Thermoleophilia; order Solirubrobacterales; family 70-9; genus JAWVFM01. The sequence continues at coordinate 365,351 of CAVYUG010000006.1, forward strand.
GGGCTCGGCGTGCCGAACGAGATCGTGCGCCGCGCGCTCGATTCGCGATTGCGCCCGAGATCGGCGGGCCCGTGTGGCTGAATGGCCGCCCGGTTGCGCCGAACGTCCCGCAGCACCTCCTATAGCCCCCGCCGGGGGACGTTCGGTGCTTGATCTAAAGTCAAATGAGGTGGAAGGAGAGCCGGCTCGAGTCTCGCCCGAGTTCCATCACGCCGTCGAGTTGATCGGCAGGCGCTGGAGCGGGGCGATCATCTGGGCCCTTACCGGCCGCGACCACTACTTCGGCGAGCTGAGCCAGGCGATCCCCGGCCTCTCCGACCGCCTGCTCTCGCGCCGCCTGCGAGAGCTCGAGGCGGAGGGGGTCGTCGTCCGCTCGGTTGAGGACGGCACGCCGCCGCGGGTCTCGTACGGCCTCAGCGAAAAAGGGGAGGCGCTCAGGCCGGCGATCGACGCGCTGGGCGAGTGGGCCCGGCGATGGGATGGAATGGGGCACACGCGATAGGGCGCCAGTTGCGGCCATCCCGGCGTGGACGCCGGCCTTCGCGTTCGGCGGCAGCGATGGGTTGCTGACCGGGCGCGTGCCGTTTCGCTGTGTGGTTGGGGGCGCTATGGCGACCAAAAGGCCACAACGAAGGGCCCGCCCGCCGTTCCGTTGCCCACGTCGCGCCCGCGGGCGGGCGCCCGGGTACTACCACGCGCGGGGGTTGCCGCCCGGGATCTCGTCTCGGACGAGCACGCCCTCGATGACCTCGGCCGGGGGCGGGCCGGTGCTCCGCCGGAAGGCCTCGAGCTGCCCCGGGCCGAGCGCGTCGAACGCCGCCTCGACCGTTCTCAGGTAGGCCGCGATGATCACCGATCCCGCCGGCGTTGAGGCGAGGAACCGCTCCGGCTTCGCCCGGTAGGCGACGAGCGCCTCGATGCCGCTGGGAAGCTCCTCGACCGCGCCGGTAACGTCGACGCGGTCGTAGCGGATCTCCCTGATGTCGAGGCGTGCCAGCTCGGCCTCGGTGAGCTCGATGACGGCGCCGTTCGGGCCCTCATCCCGCGCGGCGCCCGGCTCGATGTTCAGGCCCAGGCAGACGCTCGGGAGATCGCCGCCATCCGCGCGCCGGAACGTCTTCTCGGCGCTCACGTTGTCGCGGCCGAGCGACCAGCGGCGGCGCCACCCCAGGAGGCGCGCGGGCACCGGCTCGACCTCGCGACCGAGGGTCTCGGCCGCGCTTGCCGTGCTCACGAGCGACGCGTAGGCGAAGATGGCGAGCGTCATCAGGCGGCCGGACGCCAGCCGGGGTGCGGGCACAGGTTCGCGGCGGCCGGGCAACCGAAGCAGACCGCGGTCGAGGGCGCCTCGGTGGGCGCGAACTCCCCGTGACGTATCCGGCCGATGAGGCCCTCGAGCCGCGCGCGCGCGGCCTCGAGCTCGAGCGGCCCGAGCTCCTCGGTCACCGGGCTCGCGGGATCCTGGAGGAAGAGGTGAACGGCCCTCACGCTTCGCCCGGCGCTCCGCGGCTCGGAGGCGGCGACGAGCGCGTAGAGCTCGCGCTGGGCCCGATAGCCGCCGGAGAGCTCACCGGGCGCGCCCTCAGCGAGCGCATCGGTCTTGAAGTCGACGACCACAGGGCCGCGGGGCGCGTCGACGAGGAGGTCGATCTTGCCCCGGACGACGCTCCCAGCGAGGCCGAGGACGAACGGTACCTCGGAGCGCGACGGCAGATCGCGGAGCTCACGCGCGAGGTCGCTTGCGAGCCAGCCCCGAACGAGCGCGAGGGCGCGATCGGCCTGGGCGGGAGCGCCGCCATGGGCGACGAGGCGCTCGGCGACGAGCCTCGGCTCGGGCTCGGCCCATCGGTTGCGGGCACTCCACTCGAGCAGGGAGTGCACGGCGCTGCCGAAGGCGAGCGCGCCGCTGTGCTCGCCGCCGTTCGCGCCCGCGCCCGGCTCGACCAGCTCGCTGAGGCCCAGCACCCGCTCGGCGTAGAAGCGGTAGCCGCAGCGCTCGTAGTCGGACAGCGCCGAGTAGGAGAGGTGGCCGACCGGCGTCGGGCGAGGAAGGCCCTCGATCAGGTTGCCCCCGCCGGTCCCGGACGGCACCTGGCGCGGAGGGGCGGCGAACCGGCGCGCGAGGGCGGTCGCCCTCTCCTCGCTGGGGCGGCTGATGGCGACCCGCAGGTCGACCTCGCCCGGCCCCCCCGGCGGGCCCGGAAGGCGCAGCTGGGCGTCGGCGCCGTCGAAGCCGCGCCCGACCAGCCGCGGGAGGAGTCGCCGGAGAGGGGAGTCGCTGGGCTTCGGGTCGGCGGCCTCGAGGTGCGCCTCCTTGAAGGTCCCGCTGAGGATCAGGCGGCGCTCGGCGCGCGTCGCGCCCACGTAGGTGAGCCGGCAGCCCTCCTCAGCGGCTGCCTCGCTCTCCTCCCCGTGGAGCTCCGTGAGCTCCCAGAGGCCGAATGACGCCTTGGTGGGGAAGGCGAGACGCATGCCGAAGCGCGGCTCGCGGTCGTCGGCGGCCGCCCCGATCACGACGTCGCCGCCGCGGTGTCCCGCGTTGAGGCCCCGGCCCAGGTCGGGGACCGCCACCACAGGGAACTCGAGGCCCTTCGCTGCGTGGATGGTCATCACCCGAACGCCGTCGTGGCCCTCCGCGCGCACCGCCGCCATCCCCTCGCGCTCATCGCGCTCGGTGCTGGCCTCCGCCGCGGCGAGGAACCCGGCCAGGTCCCGGCCCTCGTGGCGCTCGTACTCGCGCGCGAGCTGCATCAGCTTGCGCACGTTTGCCAGGCGGGCGGCCCCGTTCGACCGCTCGAGCAGCGACAGGTCGTAGTCGAACGCAGTGATCGCGCGGTCGATCAGGCCTTCGATGGGAGTGACCGGCGCGGCTGCGCGCAGGTCGGCGAGGGTTTCGCAAAACCGGCGCATCCGAGCCTGGTCCGCCGGCGGCACCACTTCGAGCGCGGAGGGGTCGACGTCCGAGGGCTCGCGCCCATCGCCGAAGCGCCACGCGACGAGCGGCCAGACGTGTCGGCCCGGGCCGGCCGCCTCGCGAAGGAGCCAGAGTGCGTCGGGGCTCACGCCGCCGGCGGGGGAGGAGAGGGCGCCGAAGAGCATCTCGTCATCGAGCGGGTTCGAGATCACCGCGAGAAGGCGGATCACGTCCTCCACCTGCTGCTGCGACCAGTAGCCGCGCCCGCCCACGACGTAGGGCTCGAGCCCGGCGCGGCGCAGCGCGTCCTCGTAGGCGTCGACGTGGGTGAAGGCCCGCAGGAGGACGACGATCTCCTCGCGGGCGACCTCGCCGGCGTCGACCAACCCGCGCAGTCGGAGCGCCAGCGCCCTGGCTTCGGCGACGAGCGATGCCGTGCGTTCGGATGGCGGCGGGTCGAGCGCCGCGGCGAAGTCCGACCACCTCGCCTCGTCCCTGCCGCGTCCGTCGAGTGTCAGCAGAAGCTCGGTCGCCGGCCCGGCACGCTCGCTCGAGCCGCCGGCGAGCGGCGCGAAGTCGCCGAGGAGCGCCGCACCGAGCTCGTTGACGGCGCCGAGGACGCTCGCCGAGGAGCGGAAGTTGCGACCCAGGCGGACCATCGCGGTCCCCCGCGCGGCCGCCCGCTCCCGCTCGGCGCGGAAGACCTCGAGGTCCGCATTGCGGAAGCGGTAGATCGACTGGTTCTCGTCGCCGACGACGAAGACCTTGGTGTCGGTTCCGCGCAGGGCCTCGACGAGCGCGACCTGGGTCCGGTTCGTGTCCTGAAACTCGTCGACGAGAATGTGCGCGAAGCGCCCCCGCCAACCTGCGGCGACCCCATCGCGCTCGCGCAGGAGCCTCAGGGCCTCGAGCTCGAGGTCGGCGAAGTCGAGCGCCGAGCGGGCCCGCTTCAGCTCCAGGTATCGGGCCGCAAACGATTCGAGCACGGCCTCGAGGGCGGCCCGCGCGGCGATCGCCGCGCGGGCCTCCGCCTCGTCGAGGTCCTCGCGCTCCTCGCCATCGGCGACGGATCGCATGGGGCCCGGCACCGCTGGAAGCCTCGGCTCGCCCATCCCCTGGCTGCGCAGGCGCTCGTGCGCCGCGACCGCCATGTCGCCGAGTCGGTACGGGCGGTAGGCGGCGAGCGCCCGCAAGGTCGCCTCGTCCGCCCCAGCCGCGACGCTCTCGAGCGCCTCGGAGATCGCGCGCTCGCGAAGGCGCCCGGCCTCCGCCTCGTCGAGCACGCGGAAGCGGGGGTCGAGGCCGGCCGCGAGCGGGTGCGCCGCGAGGAGCCGGCGGCAGAACGCGTGGATCGTCATCACCCAGGCCCGCTCGGTCGAGCGAGCCAGCGTGCGAAGCTCGCGGGCGCGCGCGGCGTCGCCGGCAGCTCGCACGGCGCCGGCGTGAGCGTTCAGCCGCGTCCGGACCCGTCCGCGCAGCTCGGCCGCCGCGCGCTCGGTGAAGGTGAAGGCGAGGACGTGGTCCACCCCGATCCCGTCGCTCACGAGGGCCTCGCAGTAGCGCTCGACGAGCACCCGCGTCTTGCCGCTGCCGGCGGCGGCCTCGCAGAACGTGTCGCGATCGCGCGTCGTGACGGCGGCGAGCTGCTCGTTCGTCGGCGCGTCCGGCGGCGGGGCCTCGGGCGCGACGGCGGCGAGGTCGGCCGCCCTCATCTTTCCTCGGCGTCGGCGTCGTCCGCCGGGTCGCCGAGGCCGCGCTCGATACGGCAGATCGCCTGGTAGCTGCAGTACTTCGGGCACCTGTCTCCGAGGGGCCGGCGGCCGATGGCCCCCCGGCTCATCTCGCCGGCCGCGCTCCGGGCACGGTCGAGCGCGTCGTCGAGGCGCTGCTCGAGCGCGTCGGCATCGCATACGTCCTTCGTCCTCCGGCGGACGTCAAGCGCATCCGTGCGCTCGTCGCGCAGGAGAAGCCCGCGTGGTCGCCGATCCCCGTAGGCGCCGAGCGGCTGGTAGAGGCCGCCGACGACGTCGAGGTCGAGGAGCCGGCGGGCGGCGATCATGTAGAGCGGGATCTGGAGCTTGCCCTTGTCGGCGAACGTCGCCGCCCCCGGAACCTCCTTCGAGGTCTTGTAGTCGCGAACGATCGCGGTGCGCCCGTCGGCGTGAACGTCGATGCGATCGACGATCCCATGGAGCCTCAGGCCCTCCAGCTCGACCGATGGGACGTCGCCGCCATCGAGGCCGAAGCTCCACTCGAGCAGGTCGGGCCGAGGGCGGAACGGCATGTCCGAGGAGGCCTCGGCGTCCAGGAATGCCTCAACCTGCACGCGGGCGCGCGCGAGCGCGGCGGCTCGCTCGGCGCCGAGGGCGGCCCCGCCGCCGAGCTCGTCGAGGAGCTCGCCGAGGCGCTCCTTCCAGCGCACGACGTCGCCTGGGCGAGGGATGGCCCCGCCGCCCGGCGGATCGCGGTAGAGACGCTCCAGAGCGTCGTGGACGACGCTGCCGAGCCAGAGGGGGTCGCTGCGCTCCTCGAGCCGCACCGGTTGCAGCTCGTGGTCGACGAACCAGCGATGCGGGCACTCGATCCATCCCTCGAGCGAGTTGGCGCTGACGCCGTCGCGATCGCGCAACGCTACGAGCACCGCCTCGGCCTCGAGCGGCCCGGGAAGATCATCCTCGTCGGGGTTGACCTCGCGCGAGAGCGCGACCGCACGGGCGAGCTGGCGCTCGGTGGGAGCCTCCGAGGGGTCCGACACGACCCGCTCGAGCCCTCGCGAGCGCGTGAGCGCTGCTTCGGCGGCCACGGGACCGGGGGCGATGAGGTCGAGCACCTCGTCGACGAAGGGCGAGCGCGCGAGGGCGGCGCCGTCCTCGCCGCTCGCGCGCCAGCTCAGATACAGGCGCTCGGTCGGTCGTGAGACGCATGACGCGAACAGGAAGCGCTCGCGTTCGCTCGCGTCGCGCCGGCGAAGCGCCGGGAAGCCCAGCTCCGCCCGCCGCTCGTCGCCGAGGAGCGGGTTTGCCGGCTCCGCGGCGGGGAAGTCGCCGTCTTGAAGCGAGCCGCAGAAGACGTAGCGCGCGCGAGCGCCCCGGGCATGCTGCGCGTTGGAGATGCGGACCCGGCCGTCGGCCGGACCGCGCCAAGCCGGGACCGAGGCGCCCTCGATCGCGGCGATCGCATCAGCGAGACCGGGCATCTCGCACCCCGGCAGCTCGCCGACGCTCGCGAGCTCCCAGAGGAGGCTCGAGGCGGTTGCGCCGGCGCGAAGCTCGATCGCCGCCACCGGGACGCGTGGGCCGTCGCGGCCGTCGCGCTCGGCGAGCGGAGCGGCACCGCGGTGCGCGCCCTCGGCGATTTCCCGCGCGGACCGCGCCAGGGCGCGAAGCCGCTTGCCCGCGTCGTCGACAGCCCGCAGACGGGCGAGGTGCCGCGGCGGCGCGGACCATCCGGCGATCGCATCGTCGACGCTCTCCACCTGGCCGCGCCGAAGCGCGCGCTCGAGGCCGTCCCCGATCGACGGCGGGGTGGCCGGGTCGAGCCGCAAATGGGCCAGGAGGTCCGCGACGGTCCCGCCGGGCGAGGCGGCGCGGCATAGCGCCAGCAGCGACCCCCCGGTCCCGGTCGACCCCAGCGGAACGTGGGCCTCCAGGGCCGCCGGCACACCCATCTCGTCGAGCACGGCGGCCATCAGAGGCCCCGAGGCGCCCGGATGGCGCAGGACGATGAGAATCTCGTCGGGCGGCGTGCCGGCGGCGATCAGGCCCGCTGCCTCGAGGGCGATGGCCTCGAACTCGCCTCGCTCGCCGGCCGACTCCAACAGCACCAGGCCCCCGTCGGGACCGACGAGCTCCGCGTCGGCATCGAAGAGCCTGCGGTCGAGATGGTCGAGAAGCGGGCTCGACGTGTAAGAGTCGTCGTGCTCGAGCACGGCCTCCTCCTCGGCGCCGAGCCCCTCGCGGAGCTCCGCGACGACGCTCGCGCTCGCGGCGAGCGCGTCGCGGTCGGCGTAGGTCAGGGCGACGGTGACCGCTGCCTCGCGGCGAAGCTCGGCGACCAGCTCACGCTGGACGACCGTGAGATCGTCGAAGCCGTAGACGAAGACGGGCCGCCGCCATGCCCCGGGCGCCCGCCTCAACGCGTCGAGAACCGGCGCGGCGAGCGCGGCCGGGTCCAGGCGGCCGGCCCGGTCGCGGAGCTCGACGTAGGCGTCGTAGAGGCGCGCGAGCTCCGTCTCGACGCCGCCGGCGACCTCGGCCGCTCGATCGGCGAAGGTCCGGGGGTCGATCATCGCGGCCTCGAGCTCCGAGATCAGCTCGTCGAGGGCCGGGGCGAAGCCTGACCCGCCCGACGACCGCGACAGCGCCCGGAGTGGCGTCGCCGAGATCGCGAGGCTGATGAGCGCCCGGCGCTGCGGAGGGGTCAGCGGCGGGCCCACCGGCACGGCCAGGGCTTCCGCCAGGGCCTCGAACAGGCGATCGAAGGTGGTGATCTCGAGCCCGATCGCGGCTCCGTCGCCGGAGCTCAGCTCGCGCTCGAACGCCGAGACGTCATCGCCCCCGGGCACGACCAGGACCGGCTCGCTCGAGGCCGTCGCCCTCATGCCCTCGAGGATGGCTCCGGCTCGCCCGGAATTGGGCGGTCCGAGGATCAGCCGCAGGCTCATTTGCGCTCCTTCCCGGGCACCGTCCCAGCATAGGTCGGCCCCCGGCGCGCCCGGCTGACGTTCCGTCCTGCGGTCGCCCTATCTTCGCCGCGATGTCCCTCTGCTTCATCGATCCCGCCGATGCCATCCGCGCCATCGCCGACTCCGTCGGCCGCGAGGCGCGCCGCCAGCTTCTCGGGGAGGCGGTGCGCGCCTGGGTCGACGAGATCCCGGACGATGAGCTCGAGGCCCATTACGCGCGTGCGATCGCCGAGCTCGACGAGGACGACATCTCGATGCTCGCGGCCTGGCACGCCTCCATGGAGGTCGGCCATCCGCTACCCAACCGCGATTTCCTCATGGCCGCGTTCGCCGGTCTCGGCGAGCACCGCCGCGAGGCGCTGAAGCTCGCGGCCGGCTTCCGCGGTGAGGAGGCGGTCGATCGCGGCGTGACCGAGGAGCGGGCGCTCGAGACCGTTCTCGACTGGCTCTCGCCCACGAGCCAGATGGAGCTCGCCCTGGAGGCGGTCGAGCTCTACTGCTGGGACCGGGCCGGCTCGGACAACTAGGCGCCGGCTCGTCCGGCCCGGGCCCGGCGGCCCAGGACGCCCGCTAGCGTCCAAACAATGGAAGCCGCTGCGGCGCCGGTTGCAGGGTCGGCGATCGAGGGCGGCTGGGTTCGCTACGCGACGCCCCGTGGATGGTGGGTGCTCGGGGTGGCCGTTCTCGGGTCCGCGATCGCGTTCCTCGAGGCGACGGTCACGAACGTCGCGCTGACGACCATCGCGCTCGACCTCGGCACCGGTGTCAGCGGCCTCCAATGGGTGCTCAACGGCTACCTGCTCACGCTTTCCGCGCTGATCCTGCTCGGCGGCTCGCTCGGCGATCGGTATGGGCGGCGGCGGCTCTTCGTCATCGGCGTCACCTGGTTCACGCTCGCCTCCGCCGTCTGCGCGCTCGCTCCGAGCGTGGGCGTCCTGATCGCAGCGCGGGTCGTGCAGGGCATCGGTGGCGCGCTCCTGACGCCCGCGAGCCTCGCGATCATCGAGGCGACGTTCCATCCGGACGACCGCGGCCGCGCCATCGGTGCGTGGTCGGCATTCACCGGCATCGGCGCGGCCGTCGGGCCGCTTCTGGGCGGCTACCTCATCGACGCCGTCTCCTGGCGGGCGATCTTTCTCATCAACCTGCCGCTCGGCGCCGTCGTCATCGCGATGGCGCTTCGCCGCATTCCCGAGAGCCGCGACCCGACCGTCAGCGGGCGGATCGACGTCGTTGGGTCCGTGCTCGCGGCACTGGGGCTCGGTGGGCTCACATTCGCCCTCATCCAGGGCGCGGCCGGGATGGCTCCGTGGGCGGTCGCGCTCGCCTCGGTCCTCGGCGCGGCAGCGCTCCTGGCCTTCATCGCCGTCGAGCGCAGTGCCGAGAGCCCGATGCTCCCTCTCGAGATCTTCCGCTCGCGGCAGTTCAGCGTGGCGAACCTCCTGACGTTCGTCGTCTACGGCGCCCTCGGCGGTGTGTTCTTCCTGCTCGTCGCCGTCCTCCAGACGACCCTCGGCTACACGCCTCTCGCCGCAGGCGCCGCCTCGCTGCCGATCACCGTCTTGATGCTCGGGCTCTCCGCGCGTGCCGGCGCCTGGGCGCAGCGCCACGGCCCCCGCCGCCCGTTGACCCTCGGCCCGATCCTGATCGCCGCCGGAATGCTGCTGATGTCGCGAATCGGACCCGGCTCCACGTACCTCGGGACGATCCTTCCCGCGGTTATCGTCTTCGGCCTCGGCCTCTCGGCCACCGTCGCCCCGATCACGGCCACGGCGCTCGCGGCCGCGGACGCACGCCACTCGGGGGTCGCCTCGGGCGTCAACAACGCTGTCTCGCGGACCGCCCAGCTCGCCGCCGTCGCGATCCTGCCGCTTCTCGCCGGGATCACGGGCTCGGCCTTCGGTGACCCAACCGCCATCTCGGAAGGCTTCAAGACCGCGATGTACATCTCCGCCGGCGCCTCCCTTGTCGGCGCCGTCATCGCCTGGACGCTGATCAGCGACGACGTTCTCGAGCGTGGCCCGAAGTACGACCACGACCACGACGAGGAGCACTGCACCTACTGCGCGGTGGCGGGCACGCCGCTGCGCGAGCGGGCGGAGGCACCGGAGCCGGCCTCAGCCCGCTGAGAGGGCGGACTCCACCTCGGCGATCGCCTGCTCCGCGTCACGGAAATGGACCGCGCTCATGCCCAGCTCGCGCGCGGCGTCGCAGTTGATCTCGACGTCGTCGACGAACAGCGCAGCCTCCGGCGCGATTCCCCCGAGGCGCTCCAGCGTGAGCTCGTAGATCCCGTACTCGGGCTTCCGCATTCCCACGAAGGCGGAGTCGACCACGACCTCGAAGATCTCATCGACCGGGAGCATCGAGCGCCACAGGGGCTCCCACTCGCGCACGTTGTTGGTTAGAAGGGCCATCCGGTAGCCGCGCCCGCGCAGGCCGCGCATCAGCTCGATCATCCGGTGGTTCGGGTCCAGGGCATCGAAGTAGATCTCCTTGAAGCGGTGGAGCTCGGGCTCGTGCCCAAGCTCGGCTGCGAGCTCGGTGCGAAGCGCGGAGAGGAAGTCCTCTTCGCTCACGCGCCCGCGCTCCAGCTCGAAGAGCGGGTGCTCGCCGTCGCGCTCGGCGATGCGGCCCATCGCGCGGCCCAGGGACTCCGCCGGGATGCCGGTCACGTCCTGGAACGCCGCGAACGAGCGCAGGAGCGGCGTCGTCAGGACGCCGCCGAAGTCCGAGATGATCGCCTCGATCGTCATCAACCCGGCCGCACGATCACGAGCCGGCCGGTTCCCGACGTCTCCCCGGAACGCATCGCAAGCGCCGTGTCGGTGCCGTCGCCGCCGGTGCGCTCGCCGGCCATCCGCCGCGGGAGCGAGTCGGCCTGCTCATAGATCTCGACGCCCACGCGGCGCGGCAGCCCCGCCGGGTCGTACTCCACGGACAGGAGCGCCTCGTCGACGACCACGGGCTCGCCGCGACGGACCAGCAGCCCGGCCACGGCCTCCTCGCCGTGACCGCCGGAGCTCGCCGGTCGCAAGGCGGTGAGCGCGAGCACGACGCCGTCGTCGAAGGAGGCCGAGAGCATCCTCGCGAGCTCCCAGCGGGTGGCGTCCAGGCCCGAGGGGAACGCGAAGCCCGCTTCCCCGCCCTCACCCGCTACGGCGTCGAGATCCCACTCCACCGCTGTCCCACCCTCGAGCTCCAATCTCACCGTGCGCCGTTCAGCCACGGGGTCCCCCCGGTGGAAGCTCCGGCTCGGTCTCGTCGACCTCGCGCGCAGTCCCCTCGACGTCGTAGTCGGGGGAGCGCTTTGGGCGCTTTGCCTCATGGGGCGAGAACACCCTCCCTGGGGTTGCGATGACGATGTGGCGCCGGGCGAGCCGCGCCGTGATCCCGCGGAAGATCGCGCGCGTGAAGGGGAGCAACAGCGCGAGGCCGATGACGTCGGTGATAAACCCGGGCGCGAGCAGGAACGCGCCGCCCAGGATGATCATCGCCCCGTCGAAGACCTCGCGGGCGGGCACGCGCCCCTCGGCGAGCGTCCGGTTGAAGCGCGCCCACGCCTGCCGGCCCTGGGAGCGTGCGATAGCGGCGCCGACGAACCCGTCGACGATCAAGAGCGCGATCGTCGGCAGGACGCCGATCGCCTCGCCGACCTTGATGATCACGTAGATCTCGGCGATCGGGAGGACGATGAATATGAGGACCAAAAGAAGCGCCATTCCCTACGATGATTCCATGGTCGCTGTGACAGAGGACGCCGTCTACGAGGCGCTCGAGGAGGTGATCGACCCCGAGCTCGGGCTCGACTTCGTCTCCCTGGGCCTCGTCTACGACATCGAGATCGAGGGCAGCGAGGTCTTCATCACCTTCACGCTCACCACACCCGCCTGCCCGATCGGCCCCCAGGTCACCGAGCAGATGCGAGAGTTCGTCGGCGAGATCGACGGCGTGGAGAAGGTCCACCCGAAGATGATCTTCGATCCCCCGTGGTCCCCGGAGATGATGTCCGAGGACGCGAAGTTCGCTTTGGGCTTCTAGGGCCTGTATTCAAGCCATTTACGAGCGCTGCCCTGGGGGTCGAAATGCTCGTTTGCAAACCGATTGCAAACGCGCCCGTGCTTCCTCGCTTAAGGGTGCGAGTCGGGTCAAGCGGACGCTTGGATCGTCGCTCCCGCTTCTCGTCCGCAGCGAGCATGTGGCTTCGTCATCCGAAGACGCCCGCTTTCACGACTCGCCCATACGATGCGTCGGGTGAAGACCATCCAAGCCAACGGGCTCGAGATCGCATACGAGCGCCTCGGTGAGGGGCCGCCGCTCGTGTTCGTGCACGGCGGCACCACGGACAGTCGGATGTGGCGGCCGCAGCTCGCCGAGCTGGCCGACGAGTTTACGGTCGTCGCCTGGGACGAGCCGGGGGCGGGTCGCTCCTCGGACGTGCCGCCGGACTTCAGGCTCGCGGATTACGCGAACTCCCTTTCGGTGCTGATCGAGGCGCTCCAGCTCGAGCCGGCGCATGTCGCCGGCATCTCGTGGGGCGGCACCGTGGCGTTGGAGCTCTACCGCCAGCATCCTGAGCTTGCCGCGACCCTGATCCTGATCGACACCTACGCGGGATGGAAAGGATCGCTTCCCGAGGAGGAGGTGCGTACGCGGATCGCGGGCGTGCTCCACGCCCTCGAGGCACCGCCCGAGGAGGAGGCCGATCCCCTTCCGGGGTGGTTCGCGGGCGACCCACCGGCCGAGTTCCTCCCGCTGCTCGACGAGATGGCCACCGACGTCCGCCCCGAGAGTGTCAGGACGGCGATGTTGGTGATGGCCGAGGCCGACCAGCGCGACGTGCTCCCAACGATCGCCGTGCCAACGCTGCTCCTCTGGGGCGAACTCGACGTCCGCTCGCCCCTGAGCGTCGCCCGCCAGTTCGAGCAGACGATCCCGGACACGGAGCTAGTCGTGATCCCGGGCGCCGGTCACGTCAGCAGCCTCGAGCGCCCAGAGCAGTGCAACCGGGCCTTGCGCGAGTTCTGCCGTGCCCATCCACCTTCGACGTGAGCGCTAACTGCTCATCCCACGGCGCGATCCGGCCATGGCGCCGCTGCTTGCCAGAGCAGCGACGCTCCACGCTCTGATGGCTGCGATCACGCCGCTTCATCCCGGACCGGTGCGTTTCGAGGGCGGCCTGACCCGGGTCGGCCCGGGCCTCCACGCCTGGCTGCAGCCGAACGGGCTGCTGGGCGAGAGCAACGCCGGCCTCGTGGTCGGCGACGGGGTGTCGCTGCTCGTCGACACGCTCTGGGATCCGCAGCTGACCCGCCGCATGCTCGCCGCGATGGCGCCGCTTGTCGAGCGGGCGCCGATCGAGACGCTGGTCAACACCCACTCCGACGGCGACCACTGGTGGGGAAACCAGGAGGTCCTGGGGGCGGAGATCCTCGCCACCGAGTCCGCCGCCGAGGTGATGGGCGAGGAGTCGCCGGCCGAGATGAAGCGCTTCGGCGCCCTGGCGGGCGCCCTGCGGCTCGCCGGATCGCTGCCGGTCCCCTATCCGCGCCGCAACGACGTCGCCGCGATCGCGGCCTATGTGAGCGAGGCGCTCGCGCCGTTCGAGTTCGGCGAGGTTCGGCTCGCGCCGCCGACCCGCACCTTCTCGGGAGAACTCGAGCTCGACGTCGGCGGCCGCAAGGTCCGCCTGATCGAAGTCGGCCCCGCCCACACCCCCGGAGATCTGATCGTCTGGGTTCCCGACGCGAAGGTCGCATTCGCGGCGGACATCCTCTTTATCGGCGTCACCCCGATCATGTGGGCGGGACCGGTCGAGGGCTGGATCGCGGCACTCGAGCGCCTGCTGGGGCTCGGTGCCGAGCGGTTCGTCCCGGGACACGGCCCGGTTTGCGGACCCGACGAGGTGCGGCGCCTGATCGCCTACTGGCGCTGGCTCGAGCAGGCCGCCGCGGAGCATCTCGATGCTGGTGCCTCCCCCGCCGAGACGGCGCGCGAGCTGGTCGTAGGCGACGAGATCGCGGAGCAGGGGTTCGCCGACTGGCTGGCCCCCGAGCGGGCGCTGGTCAGCGTGGGCACGATCGACTCCCACCGAAGCGGAGCCGCGAACCCGCCGGGGCCGCGCGAGTTGATCGCCGCGTTCTTCCGCATGGCGCTGCTCGTGCGAGACCATGAGGCGCGGCGCGGCTCCCAGCAGGCCCGCGGTGACGGACCATCGAGCGAAACGGAGGCAACGTGAGCGCATCCAACATCGAGCTCCTCGCCCAGGCCTTCGCCGGCTGGGGCAAGGACAACCCCGCCAACATGAGGGACGTCCTCCACGCCGACTGCGAGCTGGTGGTCCCGGATTCGATCCCCTACGGGGGCACCTTCCGGGGAGCGGACGCGGTCATCGCCTGGTTCACCAGCGAGCTGTGGCAGTGGTTCGATGAGTTCACCTCGACGCCGGAGGGCTTCATCGACGGCGGGGATCAGGTCGTCGTGCCGGTCCACGTCCAGGCGCGGGCGAAGAACGGCAAGGCCATGGACGTCCACAACGTCTGGATCTACGAGTTCAGCAAGGGAAAGCTGACCCGAGGGCGGGTGTACGCGGACACGGCCGTACTGCGCGACACCGTCGAGGGCGTCACTCCCTCCTGAGAGGGCTGGATTCTGATCACCGACGGTGAGCTGGGATATCCGACGTGGGGTTCTCGGTAGCGCGCCCTGAATTCGCGTAGGCGAGCGGCGCGCGGGCCTCGGTGATCGTGGAAGGCGGGGTTGTCGTAATCGCGAGAGCGCGAGCGCTCCACTGCGGCCGCGCGAGGCGCTCGCTCTGGACGAGGAGGAGAAGTACGTTCGAGCCGGTCGCGCACTGCTCCCCTCCCCGGGATGGAGACATCGCCACGCTCATGCCCGCGCTACCTCGGGCTCGTTACGCCACCACTACCGACGTGACCGGCTCAGCTCTTGGTCGCCGAAGCCCGCAACGCATAGCCACCACCGCGACGCTTGCTGATCTTGCCCGCCTTATGCAAACGTCGGGCGAGTCCGTAGACCTGGCTGGGGGCGACGCCCATCGACTTAGCTGCTTCGGAGGCCTTGGCGCCCGGATGCTTCTCGAGGTAGCCCAGGAACTGAGCTTCACGCTGCCCGCGAGGAGCGCGCTTGGCTGTCGTCCCGGTTCGCCCGCGGCGGGATGAACTTGAGCCAGGGCTGCGACTGGGGCGTGACCCGTCTCGACCGCTCCCGGCGATTCCAGCGAGGGCCTTTCGAAGCCGTGCCGCTTCGCTTTCCAGTTCGTGTAAACGCTTCTCGATCGACCTTCGGGCCTGCTCTAAGACGTCGCTCATGTCTGATGGTTCCCTTCGCTGAGTCGTTGCGGCCGGTTATCGGGCGAGTGGCCTCTCCTCCCTCCGTGGAAGGTCAAACGCTCGCCCTAAGCGCACAAGGCAGGACAGATGATGCCTTACGGAGCAGCTCGCGACGTTTCGGGGCGGGATCCACCTCCCCTAACTCGAGACGAGCCTCATTAAAGGGCTCCTCCGGGTTTCGTGCTCCGCATTCTGAGCCAGCCGTGCCGTCGGTCTCGAAGACCGTTTCGTGCCATTCCGGTCCGACGAGGGTTCGAATCCCTCCCCCTCCGCTATAGGGCCAGAAACCTCATGGTTGAGCGAGTTCTGGCTCGTTGGGCTACGAGGTCTAGCTGACTCCCGTTTACTGGCTGAGACCGCTCAAGACCGCCTGATTCGGGTGCCGACTGTCGCGCAACTGTCGCGCGCTGGTCTCGGTTGCCGCGTCGGAGTGCTGAAGGCCTCGGGCTGAGTCCTGTCGGCGGCCGGCTGCTCCAGACCGACCGTTCGGCTGGGGGCCGAAAGGTCGCTGGTTCAAATCCAGTCGCCCCGATCAGATGAGCGGCATCGACAGCTGATATGTCCGACGATTTGTCAAGCCCCAACCGCTGATGGCCCGCCGCAAGGCGGGCTTTTTCGTGCTCGAGGGGCGGCGGGTCCGGCGAGAAGCGCGACGCGCGGTCAGGCTGATATTCGCGGATCCGGGTGGCCGCAGGACCGGGTTTCGTCGAGAGGGCCCGCGCTCTAGGAACGAGCGTCACCGGTTGCGCAGGCTGCTCATAGCTGTCTCGCGGATGCCCTCGCGCGAAGGCCGGCGCCCGCCGCCCCTCCAGCAGCCAGCGGTTGGAGCGGGTCACTCGACCTGGGCGATCGACCAGCAAAAGCCGGCGAGCTCGCGGGCGACGGCGACCGCGATCAGCGTCCGGCGCTTGCCGCGGCTGCTGCATCCGCGACCAGGTGCGGTGAAGGCGCCGCTGGGTCGACCAGCTGATCGCGATCGCCTCGGCGGGCTGGCCCTGCTGGCGGCGCTCGAGCTCGGGTCCGATCCGCGGTCGGTTTCGATAGTGCCAGGCGGCTTCGACCAGCAGCCGTCTTGCGTGGCGAGAGCCCGAGCGGGTGATCGAGCCCAAGCGCCTGCTCTCGCCGGAGGAGTGCTCGGAGGGGACCAGACCGAGATAGCTCATCAACTGCCCCGCCTTGGCGAAGCGCTCGAAGTCGCCGATCTCCGAGCAGAGGCCGATCGCGGTCAGGGTGTCGACGCCGCGCAAGCAGCGCAGCCGCCCGACCTCGCGCGCCCAGGGGCAGTCGGGGATCGCCGCCGTGATCTGGCGCTCGAGCTCTCCCTTTCGATGGATCAGCGCCTCGACCGCGCCGCGATAGTCGAGCAAGGTCGCCTGGGCGGGGGCCTCGGATAGTTCGACCTTCGCCAGCCAGGCGCGATGGCGCTCGGTCCAGGCGCGGCCGTCGAAGCGGACCTCGTGGCGAAGCAGGAGCTTCGAGAGCCGGTGGCGGGCTCGCATCAGGTCCTGGCGGATGTCCTCGCGGGCGCGGACCAGGTCGCGAAGCGCCTCCTCGGGCGGCCCGGGCACCCGGACCGGGTGCAGCTTTCCGGCGAGCAAGAGGCGGACCAGATGCTCGGCGTCGCGGCGGTCGGTCTTCAGCTTGTCGGTCGCCCCGCGGGGGATCTTGCCCGGTGCTGCGACTACGCACTCGATGCCGGCGGCGTTGAGCGCCCGGGCGAGGCCATAGCCGGTTGGCCCGGCCTCATAGCTCGCCCGCACCGGTGCCTCGAGCGAGCTGCAGAGCTCGACCACGGGCCGCGACTCGCCGCCGAGGCGCTGGAAGCGCAGCTCACCGGTCTCTGAGTCGAGGATCGCCGCGACAACCTTCGCGGCATGCACGTCCAGACCCACCAGGGTCCTAGCCTTCGCCATGTCGGCGCCCTCCTATGGAGTTGGGTCGCGCCGCAGGGTCTAGCTGCGGCGCACTTGTTCACCCGCTTCTTGGCGGGTGCCGACCTATGGCTATTGCCCCGGTCGGACGTTCACCGGGACATAGGGTCTAGCGACAGCTGTCGACAGCCGCGTTGAAAAGCGCGGTATTGCAGCACATTTCCATGGCTGCCCCAGACTGCAGACTCAAGTGAAGAAGCTCCAGGGTCCTGCTTGTACCGGACAAACTGGTAGCTGGGCGGTAGCCAAGAGCCTGGTAGCAGGGCCGGGATCGGTAGCAGACCGCGAACCAGGCCCAGGCATTCGTAGGACGAACCGCTGATGGCTAGGGAGGTGGCCGATTGCGTCGTCTGCGGCGCTCCGTTGGAGAAGCGTCGCTCCGATGCCCGGCATTGCGGCGGTCCCTGCCGGGCAGAGGCATCTCGCCTACGAGCGATTCTGAGTGGCCGTGGGAGTGAGCCCTATAGATCGATCGCTGAGCGGCTAGGAGCCCGCCGTAAGCGCACAAATCGATCAGATCATCGCCCTGAGGATTAGCTCGCGAGTCTTCGAGGGGGGATCGACCTCCCAACGCCCCGATGAGCCTCGTTCTGGGAATCCTCCGGGTTTGGAGCAGCACCTTGAGGCGATGAGCCCGGTCTGTCAACCGGAAAGGAAGAGCGTTGTAATCCTGCGCGCCGCTTTCGCTCCTCGTCCGTTTCGAGCGTAGAGCGCCGGCATCCGGTTAACAGCCTTACTCGTAATGGAGAGCGTCGAGGACGTCGAGTCGGGCGGCGCGCCTTGCCGGCAGGACCGCGGCCAGAACACCGGCGGCGATCGCCACCAGTGTGAAGGCGACGAGCGATCCCACAGGCACCGAGAAGATCACCCCCTCACTCGAGAGGGTTCCTCGAGCTGATCGGACCCGTCGAATGAAGGCTTCGGGGGCGGCAACGCGCCGATTCACCACCAGGTGCTCTCGCGGGCCTTCTCCGTTCCCCCGGTTAGGTCGAGCGCGTCGAGCGTGGCCATCTCGGAATCCGTGAGCTCGAAGTCGAAGATGCGCCCATTCGCCTCGATCCGCTCGCGGTTGGTCGACTTCGGAATCACAGGGATCTGTCGCTGCACACACCAGCGCAACAGCACCTGCGCCGGGCCTCGGTCGTGGTTACTCGCAACTTCCCCCACCGTCTCGTCGGCGAGATGTCGGCCGGTTCCGAGCGGGCTGTAGGCCTCAAGTACGACGCGCCGCTCGTCACAGTCACGAAGCAGGGCCCGCCGGTACTCAAACGGACTGAACTGGACTTGATTGATGACCGGCGGCGAGTTCGTCACCACGCCCGAGATCTCTTCGAGTTCGGCGACGCTGAAGTTCGAGACCCCGACCGACCGTGCGTGACCCCGATCGCGCGCCTTCTCCATCCCCGGCCATGCCCACGTCGGCCCGCCCTCGGGCCAGTGCACGATGTAGAGGTCGACGGAGTCGACGCCGAGAAGGCGAAGGCTGTCCTCAAGCTCGGCTGCAGGGTCGCTCTGACGCGGGAAGAACTTCGTCGTGATGAAGACCTCCTCGCGCGCGACCCCGCTCTCACGCAGCGCTCGGCCAACGCTCTCCTCGTTGCCGTACGCCTGAGCTGTGTCGATGTGGCGGTAGCCGAGCTCGAGCGCCCAGCGGACGGCATTGATGCACTCGGGCCCGTTCGGTACCTGCCATACGCCGAGTCCGAGCATCGGAAGTTCGTTCCCGTCCGCGAGTCGACGGGACGGGACCTCGGGCCCTGACGCAGTCGATTCATGCATGAGCGTCGTCTCCTTGCGAGTTGAAGTCTGAGGCTAGGCGTTGCCCCCTTCTTCTCGCTTTAGAGGTGTGATCCAGCACAGCGAGTCCGCGCGGAATCGCCGCTCGCGCTCGTCGTCCGGAGAGAGCGTCTACGCGTTGCTCAGCCTGACTCTCCCTTTTCACGCGGGAGCGAAAGCCGAGCGGTTACTCGCGGCGCAACCGGTAGAACCGCGGCTCGCCCTTGATCACATAACCGGGCGCTTCGGACGGGAGGTCCACCGCTTCTTCGTCTATCAGGCTCCACTCAGGGAAGGCGGCTTGGATGTCCTCGCGGCTCGCACCACGCGGAAGCAGCGCCCGGCGTGCCGGCTTCCAGCTCAACAGCAGCAGCGTGGCGCCTGGGGCGGCAGCCGCGGTAGCTTCGCGGCCCTCTTCGCTTCGCTGCTCGTCCGACAGCTCGTCGTGAAAGGTGAGGAAGTCGAGGAGGAGCTGGAACCCCGAGCCGACGCCGGCGGCGTCGAGCTTCGTCACGTCTCCCTCGAGGAACTCGACCTCGACTTCTGCCCGCTCCGCCCGCTCACGCGCCCTGCGGAGGGCCTTCGGGACGAGGTCCACGCCTGTGACCTGCCAGCCACGCTGAGCGAGCGCAACCGCCCAGATCCCGCTCCCACAGCCGAGATCGAGTGCCCGGCCATAGGGCGGATCACGTCCTTGTTCCTCGCGCGCAAAGAGATCGGCGTACTGGCCCGCAATCTGAGGGTGGGCCATCTGTTCCCAGGGGGTGAAGCCGACCGCGTACAGGATCCGATAGGCAAGACTCATCGTTTCCCCCGTCGATTTCCTGAATGGAGTGTCGCATAGCGCGAAACGCGAAGTTCGCGCTGGGGTTCTAGGCGGGGGCTTAGCGCGACGCCGTTGGCCTCCCGCGCCACGCTGTGGCGGTGCGCCGTCTAGCATCGCCGCGTGGCATCGCACGGACGCGGCCGTTGCTGCGCTGGAGTAATCGTGCTGGCGCTCGCGTCCCTGGCCGGCGTACCCGCAGCCAGCGCGGCGACCTTCGGCGCGAACCTGGACCGGCAGCCAGACGGCACCTCCAGCTGCGCGGACTTTGGCGCTGGCAGCTGCACCTGGACCTCGACCGACCTGACCACCGGCGAGTCGGGCGTCCCGCCGGCTGGCGTCGGTGTCGTCTCCCGCGTATCGGTGCGCGTCGGCCCCGTCACCGGGCCAATGCAGATCGTTGAACTCGAGGGCCTCGCCCAGTACGCCTCGATCGAACCCATCGGCCAGGCGCGACCCGGAACCGAGACGCTTCCGCTTTTCAGCTCCGCGTTCATCTGCTGCACGGCGGTTGGTCTCAGCGACCGGTTCGCGCCGCAACCCAACAGCACCACCTCCATCAGCGTGCATCTGCCCCTGCGGCAGGACGTGGCCCCGGATCCCGGGAGCAGGTACGCGGTGAGCGACTTCCTCGCGCTCTCCGTCCTGGCCCCGAACGTCCCGATCCCGACCAGCTCCGAGCCCAGCGACACGACCAGCGACGTTAGGTGGTCTCCGGCCTGGGACCGTCGCGGCGAAAGGCGCTTCGAGAGCCCCCACATCACGGGCGGCACGGTCGTCCTTTTGAGCGCAAGCTGGAACCGGGCCTCACCGGTCGCGCTGTCGCGCCAGACCGCGCGCGTCAGAAGTCACGACAACGCCGCGCTGCACCTGGTCTGCAACCTGGCCCGTGGCTGCCACGGGCTGGTGACGCTTCAGAGTCCGACCGGCCGGAGCACCTACGGCAGCACGAACTACTCGATCCAAGGCGGCGAGCGGGCAATGTCCGATGTGAAGCTCAATCGCGCCGGAAGAAGGCTGCTGAGGAACCGTCACAGCGCTCAGGTCTCGGCGAACTTCGCCGTCAGCGGCGCCTCCGCCTACCCTAATCACGCGATGGTGACGCTCCGCGGCTGAGCCTCCAGGCGGTCGTGGTATGCGAGCCCGGATCGCCGCGCCCAGTCCGTCCTGACTTGACCACCTGTCAGGTGGTGAACCCAGGACGACCGACGTCCGATCTTGCCTCCGGCCTCTACGGTTCGCGCGTGCGGATCGACCACGTCATCTACGCGACGGCGGAGGTTGGCCCTGACGAATCGGCGCTTTCCGCGTTTCTCCCTCGAGGGCGGCCAACAAGGAGGCGTGCGTTGAGGAGTGCAGTCCGAGACACCGAACGAGTGGGTCCACGCGATCAGGAGTCCATGGTCTACGCCGAAGCATCGAAGCGGCTTCGGAACGAGCGCGAGGTGCGATGGGCGGCGGTAGGCGCCGTTTCAGCCCCCCGCTTCCGCTGCGAGTGTTGGCACCCTGACTGCGACGCTTGTCTGATCCTGTCCGAGCGTGAATGGCAGGAGGTCCGCTCGCAGCCGAACCGCTTCGCGGTGGCGCCCGGGCACGCAACTCGTCCGCCCGAGGTCATCGTCAAGGAGTATCCGCACTTCTCCATCGTCGAGAAGGACGGCGAGGCGGGCGTCTTGGCGGCCGAGCTGGCCTAGCGACGTCGCCTCGGGCTGGAAGGCGGGAGAGGTCGTCCGCCGGCCCTGTTAAGGTTCCGCAAGCAAAGTGAGTGTTCCGCAAGGACGCGGACCGTGTGGTGTGACCGGAGGTCTACTCATGATGCGGGGGATGCGAATCAGATGCGCGATGCACAGCTCAATCGGCTGAAGAGCATCCCGGGCCAGGCGTTCGTCGCCGTCAAGGCGGGGCGCATCCACACACCCTGTTAGACGCCACCGCGATCCACGGTTGCCCCGTGCTCATCGACCACGTCATCTACGCGACCGAAGACCTCGATCGTGCCGCAGCAAGCATCGAGGCGGATTTCGGTCTCGAAGCCATATCGGGCGGGCGCCACGAAGGGCTCGGGACGCACAACCGGATCGTTCCGCTCGGAGGCGGCTATTTGGAGCTCTTGGCGGTTGCGGATCGGGCGGAAGCCGCGGGCTCTGAGCTCGGTCGGCGGCTACTGGGCCACCTCGACGCCGAGGGCGACGGCCTCCTCGTCTGGTGCGTCGCGGTCGATGACGTCGAGCGGGAGGCCGAGAGGCTTGGAACCGCGGTGACGGGGGTGGCGCGGGAGGGCCTGACCGCGCGGCTGACCGGTCTCGAGGAGGCGCTCACCGAGCCTTCGCTCCCGTTCTTCATCACCCGCGACCCCGGCGTGCCCGACCCGGGCGCCGGCGGCGATGCCGGCGGGATCACCTGGGTGGAGCTGGCCGGCGATCGCGAGCGGGTGGAGCGGCGGCTCGGCGGCGGTGAGCTCCCGCTCCGCTATGCCGATGGCCCGCCCGGCGTCCTGGCGATGGGCATCGGGGAGCGCGAGCTCCGCACCGCCTGACCGCGGCGTTTCCGGCCGTCCTCGCCGCGGTACAGTCAGCTGGAAGGAGGAGGCCGGATGCAGCAGCTCTCGTCGCTCGACGCGCAGTTCCTCGCGCTCGAGTCGGACCGCAACTACGGGCACGTCGGGTCGCTCGCGATCCTCGATCCCTCGACGACGGAGAGCGGCGAGGTGACGATCGAGGAGGTCCGTGAGCGGCTGGCGCAGCGCCTGCACCTCATCCCCCCGTTCACGTCCCGTCTTGCGACCGTACCCCTCGGCCTCGACTGGCCCTACTGGGTCCGCGACGACCATTTCGACCTCGGCTATCACTGCCGCGAGCTCGCCCTGCCCAAGCCCGGGAGCATGGAGCAGCTTCGGGAGCAGGCGGCGCGAATCTACTCCCGCAGGCTCGACCGCTCGCGGCCGCTGTGGGAGCTCTACTTGATCCACGGCCTCGAGGGCGGCCGCGTGGTGTTGATGACGAAGATCCATCACGCTGCCGTCGACGGCATGTCGGGCGGCGAGATCATGACCATGCTCTACGACCTGACGCCCGAGCCACGCGAGGTCGAGCCGGCGGGCGACGACGGCCCGGTGGAGCATCCCGGCACGGGCGAGATGCTGCTGCGCGGGCTGGTCGCGCTGCCGCGCTACCCGTTCATCGCCGCGAGCCGCTTCACTCGCCTCCTCCCGCACATCGACGTGCTGCCGTCGCTCCTGGGCGTGCCGGGGACGGAGACCGCGAGCCGCACACTCTCGCGCGTTCGCCGCCGCCTCGGCGACTCCCATACCGAGCTGGTCGAGCGGCCGCGCATGCGGGCGCCGAAGGGGCCGTACGGGGGACGGGTCTCGCCGCACCGGATCTTCGGAATCGGCTCGACGTCGCTCTCCGATGTGAAGCGGGTGAAGGACCACTTCGATGTGAAGGTGAACGACGTCGTCGTCTCGCTCGCCGCGGGCGCCCTGCGGGACCACCTCGCGCGCCACGACGAGTTGCCGGATGAGCCGCTCCTGGCGCAGATCCCAGTCTCCGTCCGCACCGAGGAGGAGCGGGGCACCTTCGGCAACCAGGTGTCGATCATGGTCGTGCCGATCCCGACCCACCTGGAGGACCCGGCCGAGCGCCTTCGCTTCGCCCACGAGAAGCTCTCGGTCGCGAAGGACCGCCACAAGGCGCTGCCCGCCAAGGCCCTTCGCGACGCCACCACCTTCATCCCGCCCGCGCTCCACACCCGCGCGTCGCGGGCACTCACGGAGCTGTCGGGGAGCAACCTCATGCGACCGCTCTTCAACGTGATCATCTCGAACGTCCCAGGGCCGCCCATGGACATCTACAGCGGCGGCGCGAGGCTCGAGGCGCTCTACCCGCTGTCGATCATCGCCGATGGCACCGGGCTCAACGTCACGATCATGAGCTACCGCGACTCGATCGACGTCGGCATCACGGCCGATCGCGAGCAGACGCCCGACGTGCAGACGATCGTCGACGGAATGCGCGATGAGCTGGTGGCCCTGGTGGGGCTGTGCGGCGAGGGGGAGGGGTCCCCGCGTGAGCCCTCCGCCGTCGATGCCTAGGGCCTGCGGGCGCCGCAAGGCATTAGTCGGCCGTTCGCTCGATCCGCGCCAGAGCCCGCGCCATGTCGCGCCCGAGGTCGGCCCCGTCGAGGTCGATGGCCGGCGGGAGCTCGAGGTGGAGGTCTGCGGAGGGATCCAGCTCGACGCGCGCTTCCAGGGCGCGACAGGAGAGCACGTGCCCGCCGCGGCGCCGATCCGAGGCGATGAAATGAAGGTGGTAGCCGGGAACCTCGATCCCCTGCGCGTACGCGGGAAAGCGGAAGCCCACCATCGTCCCCTCGGCGTCGACGAGCTCGAAGACGTTCTGCTCGTCGATCACCTCGGTGAGCGGGCGGTAGGGGGGTCGCTGTCTGGGCACCGACCGAGCCTCGATGCGCTCGAACTCCCCCTCGATGCGGATCGCGCAGGCGGTGGCATCGGCCGGAAGGTGCCGCTCGATCTGGGCCGTCAAGCCGTCGTAGGAGACCGCCGAGATCTCGAACGCTTCATCCGGCGCGAACCAGGCGACGACCGCGAACGGGGTTTTCGCCTCCGGGGCGAGCTCCGAGACACGACCGTCGACGGACGCCCGGTAGAACCGGCCGTTGATCGCGATCATCTCCCCGTCGAGGGCGTTGACGGTCCCGAGGCCGAGGTCGCCGTGCTCCGCGAGCTCGGCGAAGGTCAGGTCGCCGTCGTACGCGCCGTCAAGGAGCGCGGCGATCGTGGAGGCCTGGAACAGGACGTGCGGCTCGTGCTCGGCGTGCAGATCCCGCCGTCGCACCGACTCGACGTGGAGTGAGCGGATGAGGTCCCTGTCGATCACGCCTCGGCGGCCCGTACCGGCGCCGGCGTCAGCGCGGCCGCCACGATGACCAGGGCGAATGCAGCCACGCGCGCCACCACGCCCAGCGCGCTGCCCGGCATCGGTTCGGCGAAGACGATCGGCCCGGCCGCGATCGTGACGACATTCGCGGCGACGCTCGTGACGGCGATCACCGGCACCGCGCGGCCGAGCTGGAGGCTTCGCGCGGAAACGACCAATCCCGCGAACGACGCGAGCGCGATGACCGCGGTGAGCGGGCTCTCCAGGACGGCGGCCGCCCCGTTGCCCAGGCTGCCGCTGAGCGCCTTGATCGAGGTGTCGGACGCCGCCCAGAGGAGCCCCGCCGCGGCGCCGAGCAGCACGCCGCGGCGCGGGCTGTCCGGCGCGAGGGCGGCGAGCGCGAGGCCGCCCAGGCCGGCCACGGCTACGTAGGGGACGAGGCGGCTGGTTTCGTAGTCGGCGTGGGCGCTGTGCGCGCCGTCACCGATCGTCGCAGCGAGGAACGCCAGGCCGGCCGCGGCGAGCGCGACCCCGACCCATTCACGCCGGGTGACGTCATGCGCGAAGAGGCGGTCGGCCGTGACCGTCAGCAAGACGAGGCCACCGGCGATCACCGACTGCACGAGCGAGATCGGGGCCAGCGCCAGCGCGCCCACGTGCAGGCCCCAGGACGCCGTGGCGATCACGAGCCCGAGCACGTAGGCGCCCGAGCCAAACAGCATGATCGTGCTGCGGATGGGCTTCGACATCGCCACCGGAGGCGACGCGGACGCGCCTCGGTGCTTGTAGAGGAAGCCGACGATCGAAGCGAACGCGGTTGCGACGGCGAGCGCCAGCCCGACCGCTACGGAGAGGCTCACCCAGTGGGCCTCAGGCCGCCGGCGGGTCGTCCCCGTCGTCGACGGGGGCGGGCGTGTCCGTGGGCGGCCCCGATTCGATCTCTCGGTCGAGCTCGATCGCGCGGATCGCGTGCTCGTCCGGGAGCTTCGCCAAGACCTCGTTGATCACGGTGTGCACCTCGCGCTCGTCGTGGCCGAAGTCGTCGAGCAGCGAGCGCAGCGCGGTGTGCGTGATCTTGAGCTGCGCGGGGGTGAGCTCGAGGTGGTAGCGGAACGGCATCGCGGGCCGCTCGTCGGTCGGATCCGGGCTCATTGCAGGGCAATGGTACGGCTACGATTCCGTCATGGTGGGAAAGCGGCCCCGCGCTGCAACCGGCTTCGCCGTGCTCGCGCTGACCGGCGCGTGGCTGGCGACCGCCCCCTCGCCGAGCGCCGCCTCATCGCCGGCGGTTGCCGGAAGCGCCGTCGTGGAGCACGTTGCGCGATCGCCCGAGGCGGTGCGGAAGTACTGGACTCGGGCGCGGATGCGAGCGGCGGCGCCCGTCTCCATCCAGGAGCCGTCCGCAGCCGGCGCGTCGGTTGCGGCCGACGAGCGCGCCACGGCCCACCGGCGCACGCTCGCCACCCGACTTGCCCACATCAAGCGGCGTCCGACGCGGACCAGCGGCAAGGTGTTCTTCTCCGCCGGCATCTTCGACTACCAGTGCTCGGGCACTGCCGTGCGCTCTCCCAGCCGAAGCCTCGTCTTCACGGCCGGCCACTGCGGCTATCTGCTGCTGAGCCCGGGCCTAGGGAACGCGGTGCACAACTGGGAGTTCGTGCCCGCGTACGACGACGGGCGCGCCCCGTTCGGCCGCTGGCCGGCGGAATCGCTGGCCGCCCCGCGGGGGTGGGCGGGCTCGACGCCGCCTCCGGTGATCGGGCCGACCGGCGAGCCGCTCGGCGGCGATTCGCGCTTCGACACCGCGGCCGCGACCGTCGCCATGCGCCGCGGCAAGCCCCTCCAAAAGGTCGTCGGCGGGCGCCGCATCGCTTTCAACGAGCGCCGCGCGCAGCAATACGAGGCGATCGGCTACCCGGCCGGCGCGCCCTTCGACGGCCAGCGCGAGTACTCCTGCAGCTCGGGCTTCCAGGGTTCCGATGCGAGCTTCGAGCCGCCGAGGCCGATCAGCATCTCGTGCGACATGACCGCCGGGTCGAGCGGCGGCGGCTGGCTCGACAGCCGCGGACGGCTCGTGTCGGTGACGAGCTACGGCTACGCCGAGCAGCCGAACGTGCTCTACGGGCCTTACTTCGGGACCGCGATGGCCGCCTTCTACCGCTCGGTGCGGGGCGGCTAGGAGGAGACTTCGGCCGCGGCCACCTCGGCCTCGCTCTCAGCCGTCTCAGCGGCCTCGACCAGCTCTGCAAGCGCACGCTCGATCGCCGTCGCGACCACGCCCACGTCGTCGACCGCGTCGTAGTCGGCGAGCAGCCCGAAGTTGACCTCGCCGTTGTAGCTCATCACGGCGAGGAACAGCGCCTGGTTCGGCGGGAGGAACCCGACCGGGAAGATGTCCTCGAGCTCGCGGCCGAGTACGTAGAGCGGCATCTGCGGCCCGGGAACGTTGGTCACGACGACGTTGAAGAGGCGGGTCGAGAAGTTGATGCGCGCCGCCTGAGCGAGCAGGGTGGGGGGCGCGAAGTCGTTGAAGCGCGAGATCACCTCCGCGCCCACCGCCTGCTTCGAGCGCTTGACATCGCCCATCGACTCCGAGACCCTCCGTAACCGCGCCACCGGATCCTCGATGTAGACGGGCAGGGAGGTGCGGACCGCCGCGATGCGGTTCCCGAGCTCACCGTGCTGGTCGGAGGAGCGGATGGATACGGGCACCTGCGCGCGCAGCTCGAGCCCCTCGGTGCGGACGCCGCGACCGTGGAGCCAGGCCCGAAGGGCACCGCTCACGACCGCCAGCACGACGTCGTTGACGGTGCCTCCGAAGGCGTTCTTGACCCGCTTGAAGTGCGCGAGGTCGGAGCGCACCCACTCGAAGCGCCTGTGCGAGCCGATCGGGACATTGAGCGGGACGTCGGGGGCCGGGTTCGCGAACGCCCATCCGAGCTCGCCGACGCCCTCGAGCGCCTCGGTGACCTTCGAGACCGCTCGCTCGGGATGCTCGATCGCGCGCTCGACTCGTCGTGCGATCCCGAGGGGCGCCTTCGCCAGCTCCTCGACGCCCCGGGCGAGCATGGCCGCCTGCGAGGGCTCGGGATCGGGGATCCAGGCCTCCTCCGAGTCGATCGGCTCCGGCACCGGCTGCAGATCGAAGAGAACGGTCGCGATGTCGACGCCAGACACGCCGTCGACGAGCGCGTGGTGGGTCTTCGTGAGCAGCGCGAACCGCTTGCGGGTCAGACCCTGCACGAGCCACAGCTCCCAGAGTGGCTTCGAGCGGTCGAGCCGCTGGGAGAAGATCCGCCCTGTCATCCTCCGCAGCTGCTCCTCCGAGCCGGGGGCGGGGAGGGCCGAATGGCGAACGTGGTACTCGAGGTTGAAGGTCGGGTCGTCGGTCCAGAAGGGCCTGCCCGTCTGCGCCGGCGGGTAGGCGAGCTTCTGCCGGAACCGCGGGACGAGGTGGAGGCGCGAGCGGATGTGCTCGGCGAGGTCGTCGTAAGACGGGGGAGGGCCCTCGAAGATCATCACCCCGCCCACATGCATGTGGGCGGAGGCGCTCTCGTTGGTGAGGAACGAAACGTCGAGCGCGCTCAGCCGGTCCATGTGGTGCTGGGTCATGGACCAAACCTAACGCAACGGTCGTCGCGCTATCCGTCGTCGGTCCAGTCGACGGCGAACACCTCGTGCTCGCCGGGCAGGCCCTTCAGCTCGACGATCCTCGGATCCGAGAACTCGAACCCGTTTTCGCCTCCGACTCGCTCGCGCACCGGCTCGGAGACCAGGATTTCGCCGCCGTCCGCCTCGGCGGCCACCCTCGCCGCATAGGCGACGTTGCGCCCGAAGAGATCACCGTCCCTCGCCACCGCCTGCCCGACGTGGATGCCGATCCGCACCTTGATCGGGGTCTTTCGCAAGCGGCG
This sequence comes from uncultured Actinomycetes bacterium, assembly GCA_963771655.1. Classification (GTDB taxonomy): domain Bacteria; phylum Actinomycetota; class Thermoleophilia; order Solirubrobacterales; family 70-9; genus JAWVFM01. The sequence continues at coordinate 393,643 of CAVYUG010000006.1, forward strand.
GTTTCCCTTCGCGATCGCTCGCTCGACGTCCACCGCACATCTGACCGCGTCCTCGGCGTCCGCGAACGCGATCATGAAGCCGTCGCCCTGCGACTTGACGATGTGCCCATCGTGCTGCGCGGCGCCGGCGCGGACGATTCGATCGTGGGCTCCGAGGACCTTGAGCCATTCGCGGTCGCCGAGCTTCTCGTTGAGCGCCGTCGAGTCCTCGATGTCCGAGAAGGCGATGGCCACCGACCCGTCGCTGGCCGCGAAGCGGCGGATTTCCGGCTGCTCGTCCTGGGCCCAGCCCGCGATCTCGGCAACCGAGCCGCGAAGCGCCGGTCCGAACCCCTCCTCGCGCACCCGCGTGGCCGTCTCGACCATCACCTTGGCGGCCGCTCCGGCCGTGGCGAGAAGATCGCCCCCGCCACCGCCGCTCCTTTCCGCCTGGCGGCGCTTCGCCTCCTCGCGCCGGCGCTCCTCGGCGATCCGTTCATGGCGCCGCCGCCACAGCAGGTAGCAACCGCCCGCCGCGAGCGCGACGACGACTGCGGCGATGACGATGACGAAAGCGGTCGACAAGGGCGGGCGTTGGCGATTGTAAGCGGCAAGATTCACGCGATGCGACGTCTCGTCTCGGCCCTGCTGGCCGCTGTTGCCGCGCTTCCCGGTTGCGGAGGCGCTGGCGGGACCCCGACGCGAACGGCCCACCCCTTTGACGCCGAGCGGGCCTTCGCGGGCCTACGGGCCGAGGTGGAGCTCGGTCCGCGCCCGGCCGGCTCGGCCGCGAACCGCCGCGACGGGCGCCTCATCGCAGGGCGGCTTCGGGATGCGGGCGTGCAGGGCGTTCGGATCCAGCGTCCCTGGCGCAACGTGGTCGGACGCATTCCCGGGTCGCGGCCGGGCGCCGTGGTCGTGGGCGCTCACCGCGACACCAAGGACATCCCGGGGTTCGTCGGCGCGAACGACGGTGCCTCCGGCGTGGCCGTCCTCCTCGAGCTGGCCCGGGACCTCCCGAACCCGGCTCCCGGGCCCTCGATCAACCTCGCGTTCTTCGACGCCGAGGAGTCGCGCGGCGCCTCGAACGGCGCTCGCGCGTTCGAGCGCAGTGGCGACCGCGGCTCGCGGCAGTACGTGCACGACGCGGCCATCGGCGGCCGCCAGGGCTCGCCGCCCATCGACTCGATCCGCGCCATGGTCCTCTTCGACATGGTGGGTGACTGCCACCTGCGAATCCCGTATGAGGCTTCCTCGAACCTCGCCCTCTATCGCCGCTTCCTGAATGCCGCCGGCCGGGGGGGCCCGCTCCGGCGGACCACCGAGGCAATCCTCGACGACCACACGCCGTTCGAGCGGGCGGGGATCCCAGCGGTTGACCTGATCGACTTCGACTACGGCCCGGGGCCCGCGCCTGGTGCCTGGTGGCACACGCGCCGGGACAACCTCTCGCATGTCTGTCCAGCCAGCCTCGGCGCCGTGGGGCGCCCCTCCCTCGCTGCAATTCCGAAGATTCGATGACGCCAGCGCGGGGAGGCCGCGCGGCTACCCTTTGACCATGCCGGCCACCGCCGCAAGCGCGCCGCGACGCGTCCTGCTCGCCTCGCCGCGCGGCTACTGCGCGGGTGTCGACCGCGCCGTTCAGACGGTCGAGCAGGCGCTCGACCTCCACGGGCCGCCCGTCTACGTTCGCAAGGAGATCGTTCACAACAAGCACGTCGTGCAGGAGCTCGCCGGGCGAGGCGCGATCTTCGTCGAGGAGGAGACCGAGGTGCCCGAGGGCGCGCTCGTCGTCTTCTCCGCGCACGGCGTGGCCCCGAGCGTTCACGAGAATGCCGCCGCGCGCGCTCTGCGGACGATCGACGCGACCTGCCCCCTCGTCACGAAGGTCCATGTCGAGGCCCGGAAGTTCGCCGAGCAGGGCTACACGATCGTCCTCATCGGCCACGAGGGCCACGAGGAGGTCGAGGGCACCACGGGCGAGGCACCGATGAGCATCGTGCTCGTGCAGACCGTCGAGGACGCGGACGAGCTCGAGGTGGATGATCCGGAGCGCGTCGCCTACATAACCCAGACCACGCTTTCGGTCGACGAGACGATCGCGATCATCGGGCGGCTCAAGGAGCGCTTCCCCGCCATCGTCGGCCCGAAGTCCGACGACATCTGTTACGCGACAACCAACCGCCAGATCGCCGTGAAGCAGCTCGCCCGCGAGTGCGACCTCGTGCTCGTGATCGGCTCCACCAACTCGTCGAACTCGAACCGCCTGGTCGAGGTGGCGCGCGAGCACGGGGCGGCCTCGCACCTGATCGACAATGCGGGCCAGGTGGACGAGAGCTGGCTCGGGGGTGTCGAGACCGTGGGCATCACCTCGGGCGCGAGCGCTCCGGAGGAGCTCGTCGAGCGGCTCGTCGAGTTCTTCGTCGAGCGCGGCGCGGACGAGGTCGGCGAGCTTCGCACGGTCGACGAGGACGTGCGGTTCATGCTCCCGAAGAAGATCCGCGCCGAGCTCGCCGCACACCAGCGCTGACGGTCGCCAGGTAGGCGGCGCCGACGCTGACCAGAGCGAGCGAGACGGCCCCGGCGATCGCGCCGATGGTGGTCGGAGCGTGGCCGATGTCGACGAGAAAGTCGACGGCGAGGATTGCGTTCAGGATCGCGCCGACACTGAGCAGCGGCACGCGCCAGGTCGTGCGGCGCGCGGCGACCACGAGCCCGATGCCGGGCGCGATCAAACCCGCGGCGAGGTAGCGAATCCAATGGTCGGCGGCGCCCCCGTAGTCGCCGAGCAGGTCGAGGAGGGTTTGAGGCGATACCCAGAGAACCAACCCCGCGGTGAGCTGCGCGAGGGCCACGCCGTAGAGCGTCGCCCGCAGCGCCCGCTCGCTCACGGCCCGGCCTACGCCGCCTGAGGTATGTCGAAGAGGCGCGTGACGGTCGCAGCGAACATCAGGTCCCCGCGCACGGAGAGCTTTCCGCTCATGAACTGCATCACCGGGTTCGCGTTTCCCGTGACGATCTTGCAGAAGGTGAGCGAGTCCATCTGGAGGCTGACCCGCGGCTCCGCGTCGGCGTCCTGCGAGACCTCGCACCGGCCGTCGGCGATGCGCACGACGTAGCGGTCGTAATCGGCGCCGCCGGGCCGCCCGATGCGCCAGGCGATCGTGGCGTTGGTCCCGGCTGCCGCCCGGCCGTTGAAACGCTCAGGCATGCGCCGGAAGACCTCGCTGATGACCACGTCGCGAAGCGGGCCCTCCATTGCGGCGGCGAGCTTGTCGTCCGGCGTCAGCTTGAACAGGAGGGCCATGAGCTCGGTGTCGAAGATCTCCGGGTCGATGCTCGCCGGGTCGATCGCCGTGATGTCGAACGCGCCGGCGCCCACCTTGCGCAGCAGTCGCTTGGCGGTCTCAGGCCCCGCGGCCCGCACGAGGGTCCCCAGCACCTCCCCGTCGAGCCCGCTCAGGAGGTCCTCGAGCTCGGCGGGGCCGAGCTCCTCGACGAATTGCTCGAGCTGCTCGGGATCGAGCGACTCCGGGTCCACCTCGCCATCGAGCGCGGGCGGGGCCGTCGGTTCCTCGGTCATCTACGCCTCCTATCCCGGTGTGAGAAGATTCCTACCCCGTGGTAGAAAAGACCCTACCAGAGAGTAGGAACAGGGAACGCGCAGCTCACCTCGGCCCCGAGCGGCGCCGCCCGATGGTCCTCGACGCCGCTCTGCGGCTCTTCGTGGAGCGCGGGTACCGAGGCGCCTCGATGGAGGCGATCGGCGAGGCCGCCGGGGTGACGAAGCCGGTCGTCTACGAGTGCTACCCGAGCAAGGAGGACCTCTTCGCCGCGCTGCTGGAACGCGAGGAGCGGCGCCTGCTCGAGGCCGTGGCGGCGGCCCTGCCGCGGAACGCCTCCGAGGACGACGTGGAGGGTCTCGCCGTCGGCGCGTTCAAGGCGCTCCTGGCCGCCGCCGCCGACGCTCCGGACTCGTGGCGAGTCGTCTTCGGCTCCGAGCATGGGGCCGAGCCGGCGGTGGCCCGCCGGTTCCGCGCCGGTCGCGAGGCCGTGGTGAGCCAGCTCGCGGGCCTTCTCCTGGAGCTCTTGCGGGCGCGGGGAGCGAGCGGGGCGGACCGGCTGTCCCCGGCCCTCGCCGAGCTCCTCACCTCGCTCGGCGAGGGCGGAGTGAGGCTCATGCTCGACCCAGCCTCCGACTGGACCGCGGACGAGCTGGGCGAGCTCCTCGGGAAGCTCGCGGCCGGTGCTTTGGGCTACGTCTGAGCCTCGGGCACGCCTGGCGCGAAGCTCACGGACCAGAGGCGGACCCCAGGTTCGGGCTCGATGCGCAGGTGGTGCTCGCCGTGCGAGGGGTGAGTCCAGAGCTCGTAGAGCCCTGCGCCTTCGACCGCGAGCGAGGCCGCCTCGCCATCCACCCGGACGATCATCTCGCCCGACCCGTCGGCGCTGACCGCGGCGCCGCCCGCCGCGTAGTCGAGCTCGAGTGCTGGAGTGCTGGGACTCGCGGTCCACGGCTCCGAGAGCGCTCCTCCCGGGAACACCTCCTCGGTTGGTGCGATGACCACGGCGCTGGGCACGTCGGAGGGGCGGACCGGGGGCAGCGGCGCGGGCAGCGAGCTTGCGTCGTTCGTCGAGCGGAGCTCTTCCTGGATAGCGCGCTCCGTCTCCTCGTATGCGCCCTCCCCGAAATGGAACCAGCGCAGAACGCCTCCGCGACCCCACAGGAAGAGCGAGGGCCACCCCTCGCAGCCGTAGTCGTGCCAGATGGCGTAGTCGAGGTCGGCCGCGACGGGGTGCACGACGCCGAGCCGCGTCAGAGCGCGGGCCAGGCCGTCGACGCTCGCGGTGAACGGGAAGCGGGGCGAGTGAACTCCGAGCACGGTGAGGCCGGCGTCGCGATATCGCTCATCGAGCGATATCGCGTACGGCAGCGCTCGCACGCTGTTGAGCTGCGCGAACTCCATGAAATGGACCAGCACCGGGCCCCGGGCCGTGAGCCGCTCCATGGCGGGAGGATCCGCGCCCACCCAGGCGGTTCCGGGGGGAAGGGGCGGGGCGGCGATGTCCGCGCGGTTCGGGAGCATCCGCCGATCGTAAGCTGACGGGCTCATGAAGACGCGCGACCGGCTCATCGGCATCGCCCTCGGGATCCTGTTGGGGCTCGGAATCGTCACGGCTTTCGTCTTTCTCGGCAGCGAGTCGACGATCGACGCGCCGGGCGTGAGTGGGTCGACCCCGCGGGCGGCGGCGCCGCCCCCGAAGGAGCGCCAGGCCAAGCACGAAGCGAAGCGGCACGCGAAGCCGAAGCAGGGACCGGCCGAGCCATCGCAGCCGCGGATCGCGACCGTCCGGGTGATCGGCGGCGCGCCGCCCACGAACGGCCCGGCCCACCTCGACTACGCGACTGGTGAGGCGGTCCGCCTGCGCATCCTCTCGGATCAGACGGTCGATGTCGAGCTGGTCGGCCTCGGACTCTCGGGGACCGTGCACGCGGGCCGGCCGACGCTGCTGGCGTTCAAGGCGAAGAGGCGGGGGAACTATCCGCTCACCCTGACCGCCTCGCACATCGCGGTCGCGCAGATCCGCGTCGGCCAGCCCGCCGCTCCCTAGAATCCAGCGCGCCATGAGCACACGAGCGCTCACGGGCCCTCTCGCGCGCCGAGCCTCGCTCTTGGCCCTCGGCGCCCTTGCCGTGCACCAGCTTCGCTACGCGCTCGCCTACGGCGGTGGTGCCTCGTCGGCGCTCGCGCGGCAGGGTCACTCCTATCTCGGGGACCTCGGGCCGATCCTGGTTGCTCTCGCGCTCAGCCTCGTCTGCGCGCGCCTCATGGCCGCGGCGATTGGACACCTCGGCGGCGGGTCCGCGCGGCAAGCGGGCTGGCGGGCCGAGTGGATCGCCTTCGCGGCGGCGCTGCTCGCGATCTTCTGCGCCCAGGAGCTCACCGAGGGTGTCCTGGCGGCCGGTCACCCGGGCGCCGTGGCGGCCGTGATCGCGAACGGCGGCTGGCTCGCCCTCCCCCTCGCGCTCGTGGTCGGAGCGATCGTCGCGTGCGCCGACCGCGCGCTGTCGAGGGCGGAACGATCGCTGGTCGTCCGGGCCGGCCGTCCCGCCCGCGTCCCGTCGCGGCCCGGCGCGTCGCCCCTCCCCGAGGCACCCGCGGTTCTGAGCCTCGCGACCCGTCCTCTTGCGTTCGGGCTCGCCCGCCGCCCGCCGCCCGTGCTCCTCTCGGCCTAGTCCACGGCGCCGTCACTCCGAACGGCGGTGCTCGACCGCGCGCGGGCCTCCGCTCGCGCCGAAAGGAGCTGTTTCGAACATGCAATCCAGAAAGGCGGCGCTCGTGGGCGTCACCCTGATCGCCGCGGCGGTGGTCCTGTTCATCGTCCTGCAGAGCGGGTCCGGCTCGCCACCGGTCACGAAGGGCGTGACCGCGATCACCTTGAAGAACGGCCAGCCCGAGGGCGGCGTCAAGGACCTCACGGTCGACAAGGGCGACCGCGTTCGCGTCACCGTTCATTCCGACATCGCCGCCAACATCGACGTGCATGGCTACGACCTCACAAAGCCGGTGAAGCCGGGCGGCACGGTCTCCTACGACTTTCCGGCAACGCTCGCCGGCGAGTTCGAGATGGAGGCGCATCCGGTCGTCCACGGCGAGGAGCAGGAGGACGGCAACCAGCTCGTGGAGCTGAGGGTCAATCCGTGAGGCACCGCGCGCGTCTCGCGACCGCCGCGACGAGCGTCGCGGCGGTCGCAGCGCTCCTCGCCCCGGCGGCCGCGCAGGCGCACGCGCTCGTCGGCCGCAAGGACCTGCCGATTCCCGCCTGGCTCTTCGCCTGGGGCGCCTCGATCGTGCTCATCGTCTCGTTCTTCGTCCTCTCGTTCGCCTGGCACAAGACGAGGTTCGAGGAGGAGGACTGGAAGCCCGTCTCGGCCCGCCTATCCCGCGCGGTCCTCAATCCAGTTCTCCACGGGTTCGCCGGGGCCCTCGCGGTGTTCCTCCTCGGCGTCAGCGTCTGGGCCGGCCTCTACGGCACCGGCACGCCCGACCTGAACTTCTCGCTCACCTTCCTCTTCGTCACCACCTGGATCGGGTTCGTCCTCGTGAGCGTGGCCTTCGGCGACGTCTTCCGGGCCTTCAACCCGTGGCGGGCCATCGCCCGCGTCGCGCGCCGCGGCCTTGCGCTGCTCACCGGTCAGGAGCCGCGCCCCCTGCTGCGCTATCCCGAGCGCCTGGGGCGCTGGCCGGCGGCGGCGGGCGTCGCCATCTTCGTGTGGATCGAGCTCGTCTCCGGCGCGAGCGGCTTCCAGGCGGTGGGGGTGCAGCCGCGCACGGCCGCCATCGCCGCCCTGGTCTATACGGCCTACACGCTCGTCGCGATGGCGCTGTTCGGGATCGAGAAGTGGCTCCAGCGTGGGGAGGCCTTCTCCGTCTACTTCGGCATGTTCTCGCGCCTCTCCGCGCTCGAGGTTCGCGAGCGACGCCTGGGCGTGCGGCGCTGGCTCTCCGGCACCACGAGCTGGGCGACGGTACCGGGCTCGCTCGCGATCGTCGTCGTGACGATCGGCGGCACGACCTTCGACGGCGCGCAGGAGGGCATCCTCGCCTCGCCGATCTCGAGTGTGGGCAAGCGCCTCATCGACATCGGCCTCGGCAACTCGTTTGCGCTGCGCGTGGACGAGACCTTCTGGCTCGCCGTCACCTTCGCCTTCGTTGCCGCCATCTACTGGCTCGGGATCAGCGGCATGCACCTGGTGCGAGGATCGCCGCCGACCCGTGAGCTCGGCCGCCGATTTGCTCACACGCTGATCCCGATCGGCCTCGCCTACGTCGTGGCCCACTACTTCAGCCTCTTCATCTTCCAGGAGCAGGCGCAGTTCACGTACCTGCTCTCCGATCCGCTGGGGGACGGCTCGAACTACTTCGGCACGGTCACGAGCGCCATCGACTACTCCGTGCTGAGCCCCACGGTCGTCTGGTACGTGCAGGTCGGCGCTCTCGTCGCCGGCCATGTGACCGGGCTCGTGCTCGCGCACGACCGGGCGCTCGCCCTATACGGCGACTCGAAGAGGGCCTCGCTCTCCCAGCGCTGGATGCTGCTCGTCATGGTCGGCTTCACGTGCCTCGGGCTCTTCCTGCTATCGCAGTCGAACGGATGACGGGCGCGGTGCTGGTCCCCCTCGCGCACCTTCTCCACTGGTACTTCATGCCGCTCTACGCGCTGCCGATCCTGATCGTGCTGTACACCACGATTCGCGAGACGATCCGGCAGCGCAGGGACAAGGAGAAGAAGTGAACGACGGGTCCCGAGGTCGGCTGCCGTCCGAGACGGCGCTGCGCCGAGTTGGCGCGGCGATCGCAATCGCGGGTCTCGGCGTCGCCACCTACATCGCGATCGCCGACGCGTCCAGTGGCTCGCCGGTCTGTCTCGCCGGGGGACACGGCTGCGCGACGGTGGCCAACAGCAAGTACTCCCACCTGGCGGGCGTCAACGTCGCGGTCATCGGCATCGTGGGCTATGCGCTCCTGCTGGCGAGCGCGGCGCTTCGCGGCGACGTGGGGCGTTTTAGCGGTCTCTTATTCGCGGCAATAGGGTTCGGGTTCTCCGTCTACCTCACCTATCTCGAGTTGTTCGTGATCGATGCGATCTGCCAGTGGTGCGTTGCCAGCGCGGTGCTCATGACCGCGCTCTTCGCCGTGAACGCGGCGCGCGCCTTCGGGTACTCGGGATCGGAGCTCGTCGCGGATGGCTAGCCGCAAGGCGCAGCGCGAGCAGGCCCGCGAGGAGCGCCGGCGCCAGGAGGCCGCGGAGGCTGCCGCGGCGCGCCGCAAGCGGATGGTGCAGCTCGGCTTCGCAGGCGTGCTGCTCGCCGCGATCGTGGTGGCTGTCCTGATCGCCGTCAGCCAGTCCGGCGGTGGCTCGTCGGGGGGAAGCGCCTCAGACGTCGCCGGAGCCGGCGGCGTCAACAAGCAGCTCGCCGGCATCCGGCAGCAGGGCAACGTCCTCGGCGATCCGGACGCGAAGGCGACGATCGTCGAGTTCGGGGACCCGCAGTGCCCGGTCTGCAAGGCCTTCTCCGAGCAGGTCTCATCGCAGCTCATCTCCGGCCCGGTCCACGCCGGCACCGCGAAGTACGAGTTCCAGCCGTGGCTCATCATCGGGCCCCAGTCGACCCCGGCGGCGAAGGCGGCGCTGGCGGCCGGCGAGCAGGGCCGCTTCTGGAACTACATCCAGCTCTTCTACCGGAACCAGGGCGAGGAGAACTCGGGCTACGTCACCGACGACTTCCTGACCTCGGTCGCCAAGGGCGCGGGCGTGCCCGACATCTCGAAGTGGGACTCCGACCGCAACAGCGGGAAGTTCGATTCGCAGCTCGCGAGCATCTCCCGCCAGGCGAAGGCGATGGGGTTCACCGGCACCCCGACGATCTACGTTCAGGGGCCCGGTGGCAAGAAGGTCCTGCCCGGCGTCCCAACGGCCGCCGCGGTCGAGGCGGCGCTCAAGTCGGTCCAATAGCCCGAACGTCCCTCCCTGGGGGCTATTGGCAGGGTCGGGGGACGTTCGCGGGGTTCTAGGCGAGGATCTCCTCGAGCCGGCGCTCGATCGCGGCTGCGAGGGCCTCGCGGGTCGGCCCCTCGGGCGCGCGCTCGACGAGCTGTCCCAGGAACCCGTCGATGATGAGGCGCTTGGCGTTGGCCTCGGCCAGCCCGCGCGCTCGCAGGTAGTAGAGCTGCTCAGGATCGATCTGAGCCACGGCCGCGGCGTGGGTGCAGCGAACGTCGTCGGCCTCGATCTCGAGGCCGGGGATGGCGTCGGCGTGCGCCCGCTTCGAGAGCAGGAGGTTGCGGTTCTCCTGGAAGGCGTCCGTGTGCTGCGCGCCCGGGTCGACCCGGATCATGCCCCGCCACACGGAGGTGGCGCGGCCGGTGAGCACGCCGCGAAAGGCTAAATCGGAGAAGGTGTGCTCCCCGGCGTGCTCCTGGGTGGTGTCGAAGTCGAGGTGCTGGCGGCCGGCGCCGGCGTACGCGCCGGTCACCCGCGCCGAGGAGCCCTCGCCGGCGAGCTTCGTCTCCATGCGCACCTTGCCGCGAGCCGAGCCGAACCCGAGCGCGACCCACTCCAGCGAGGCGTCGCGGGCGAGCTCTGCGCGCTGGCTGGCGAAGACCCAGCTGCGGTCGGAGAGCTCCTGCTCGCACACGTATCGAAGCGACGCGCCCGGGCCGATGACGATCTCGACGACGCCGTTGAAGAGGCCGCCGTCGCCGTCGCTGTCGCCCGCGTAGCGCTCCCACACCTCGGCCTCCGCGCCCTCCTCGAGCACGATCAGGGTCCGCCACGCGAGCGCGCCGCCCGGGTGCCCGACCTCGATCTTCGCCGGCTCGGCGAGGCGTCCCCCGCGGGGCACGTAGACGAGCAGGCCGTCGCTCCACGCCGCCTCGTTACGCGCGACGAAGGGGTCCTCGGCGGAGACGACCGACCCGAGGGTCTCCTCGATCACGTTGCCGAGCCGGCCCGCCGCGGTTGCGAGCGAGGTCACGACCGGCAATCCGGGATCGCGGTCGCCGTTCAGCCCGCCGACCGCCGCGGCCGCCGGCTCGAAGGAGTCGATCTCGAGGCCCGTGAGGTCCGTGAACTCCCAGCCCTTGTCCTTCTGCGTCGGCATCGGGAGCTCGCTCGCCAAAGAGGCGCCCTTGCGGCGCCTCTCGGAAAGCCAGGACGGTTCCGCGGAGCCGTCAGCCAATCGATCCCTCCATCTGCAGCTCGATCAGGCGGTTCATCTCCACCGCGTACTCCATCGGCAGCTCCTTCGTGATCGGCTCGATGAAGCCGTTCACGATCATCTTCGAGGCCTCCTCCTCGTCGATGCCGTGTGCCTGGAGGTAGAACAGCTGCTCCTCGCCGACCTTCGAGACGGACGCCTCGTGGCCGACGTTGGCGTCGCTCTCGTCGATGCGGATCGTCGGGTAGGTGTCCGAGCGCGACTGCTCGTCGAGCAGCAGCGCGTCGCAGACGACCTTCGACCTCGCCTCCGTCGCGCCCTTTCCGACCTCGAGCAGGCCGCGGAAGGAGCCCCGGCCGCCGTCCTTCGAGATCGACTTCGAGAACACAGACGACGTCGTCTTCGGGGCACCGTGGATGATCTTGCCGCCGGCGTCCTGGTGCTGGCCCTTGCCGGCGAACGCGATCGAGAGGATCTCGCCGTGGGCGCCCTCGCCGAGGAGGTAGATCGACGGGAACTTCATCGTGATCTTCGACCCGAGGTTGGCGTCTACCCAGCTCATCTTGGCGTTGTCATACGCGACAGCGCGCTTGGTCACGAGGTTGTAGACGTTGGTCGACCAGTTCTGGACGGTCGTGTAGCGGACGTTCGAGCCCGGCTTGCAGACGATCTCGACGACCGCCGAGTGAAGGGAGTCGGTGGAGTAGACGGGCGCTGTGCACCCCTCGATGTAGTGAACGTCCGAGCCCTCCTCGGCGATGATCAGCGTCCGCTCGAACTGGCCCATGTTCTCGGTGTTGATCCGGAAGTAGGCCTGCAGAGGCATCTCGACCTTGACGCCCTTCGGGACGTAGACGAACGAGCCGCCCGACCAGACCGCCGAGTTGAGGGCGGCGAGCTTGTTGTCGTTCGGCGGGATGACCGTGGCCCAGTACTCGCGCACGATGTCCTCGTGCTCGCGCAGAGCGGTGTCCATGTCCATGAAGTGAACGCCCTGCTCCTCCAGGTCCTCGCGGATCTGGTGGTAGATGCTCTCGGACTCGTATTGGGCGCCGACGCCGGAGAGGAACTTCCGCTCGGCCTCGGGAATCCCCAGCCGGTCGAAGGTGTTCTTGATGTCCTCGGGAACGTCGTCCCAGGAGCGCTCGGAGCGCTCGGAGGCGCGGACGAAGTAGTGGATGTCGTCGAAGTCGATCTGGGCCAGGTTGGCGCCCCACATCGGGATCGGACGCGACTCGTAGTGCTCGAGCGCCTTGAGGCGGAACTCGCGCATCCACTCGGGCTCGCTCTTGTACTCCGAGATCGACTCGACGAGCTCGCGCGAGAGGCCCTTCGGCGCCTTGTAGGCGTAGCCCGTCTCGGGATCGTGAAAGCCGAACTTCTCCTTGTAGTCGGCGTTGATCCCCTTGAGCGCGCTCTCCTCGTCGGTGAGCAGCTTGCCCGAGGGACCTCTGGTCGTGTCTGTTGTTGCCATTCGCCGTCTTTCAGTCGATCTCGAGCTTCACAACCCCGTCCTCGACGCTCACGTCAAAGGTTTCCACCGGCTGGTAGGCGGGGAGCGTCTTCGGGCGTCCGGATCGCAGGTCGAACAGCGATCCGTGGCGTGGGCATTCCACTGTACAGGTGGCGGGGTCGAACTCCCCCTCGGCGAGCGGGCCGTCATCATGAGAGCAGCGGTCCTCGATCGCGAAGAGGTCGCCGCCGCAGTTGAAGACGCCGATCTTCATCCCGTCGGCCTCGACCAGGCGCGTCTGGCCCTCGCCGAGCTCGTCGAGGGGGCAGACGTCGATCTTGTCGCTAGTGCCCTGAGTCACGTTATTCCTACTTCCGCACTCGGATTTTACCGGGCGGGCCGCGCCGGCCGCGCCGGGCGGCGCGTCCAACGTCCCTCGCTACCGCTCATAGCCCCCAATGCGGGACGTTCAGCGGAACGGGCGGCGCTATCCCCCGGCCGTGCGACGGGGCGCGAGGTCCGCGCGAGTGAGGCGGAAGCCGAGCGAACGGCTCGCGCCCAGGCGCTCGTAGTAGCCCTCGGTCCGGGTACGAATGTCGAGTCGCAGCCCTCCGGCGCGCTCGAGAGCCTCACGCAGGAGCCTCGAACCGAGCCCGCGCCCGCGCCAGTGCAGGTCGATCACGAGCAGCGAGACGTGCGCCTGGATCTCGCCGTCGGATTGCACCTGGATTGCTCCGACGACGCGCCCGTCGGCGATCGCCGCCAGCGTCGTCACGCCCGGCGCGCTCAGTGCGCGATGAGTTCGCTTCGCGTCCTCGGTGTACTCGGTCCACCCCTCGGCGGCGAAGAGCGCCACCAGCTCGTCGAGGTGGGCATGCGCATACGGCTCGATCGAGGCTGCTGTCGCGCTCATCGCTCTTCCATTAGACCGTGGGAACGGGTCTGACTCATCAATCCACGGGTCCGAGCGATTCCCGGCCGGCTCAGCTGATCGAGAAGCCCACGCGACGCGCCCGCGTCGTGTTGTTCGACCGGTCCGTCGCGCGAATCTCCGCGACGTAGCGGCCGGGGCGGGGCCTGAAATGCCTCGAGGGATTGGCGAATCGCACTCTGTTCAGGCCCACATACGCCTTCCAGGTCTGCCAGCCGGCGAAGTGCCGCCGGTGCTTCGGGCCCGTGAGCCGGTAGATCTCCGCGTCGACGACCCCCCGTTCGTCAAGCCCGAAGTGAAGGCGGGTGCCTCGTCGCCCGAGGCTGGTCGAGTCGAGGCGGAGCCCGTCCATGTACGGCGGGCTCAGATCGACGTTGTTCGGTGGCACCGGGTCCGGCTCGGTGCTCGGGTCACCGGGACTGTTCGAGACCACGATCGTCCCGCGGACGGCCGAGTGGAGCTTGCACTGGAACGTGTAGGTCCCGGGTGTGTCGAAGGCCACCTGGAAGCTCGAGCCGAGGTCGTGGTGCGGGAAGTCCTTTCCCTTGTCGGAGTCGATCCCCTCGTCGTTCGGCGAGGTGCCGGTGACCGAATGCATCGTGTCCGGCCCCACCCAGTACCAGGTGACGTGCTCGCCGAGGTCGAGGTTGATGAGCGGGTTCGACCACTGGTAGTGGCCGATCGCGATTCGTCGGTTCGAGCCGAGGGCCGGTGCCGCCAGCGCGAGCGCAGCGGCCAAGGCCGCACATGCCACGAGCGTCAGTCGACGATGTACCACCCGTTCATCCCCATGTGCAGGTGGCTGAAGACGTGGCAGTGGTAGAACCAGCGCCCCGGGTTGTCCTCGACGATCTCGAAGCTGAACGAGTCGCCCGGCCCGAGAGTCTTGGTGTCGATCACGGTGCCGTCCGAGTCGGTCCAGCGGTGCCCGTGGATGTGGAAGGTGTGGAAGAAGTCGTCGAGCGCGTAGATGCGGAACCGGACGCGGTCACCGACCTTGGCGTGGAGATTCGGCGTGTTCCCCGCATAGGCGCGCCCGTTGATGCATGAGAACTGGGCGTTGAGCTTGGTCGCGACGGGGGGGAAGGTGTGAAAGGCGATGCAGAACTCCTTGTCCACCGGCGTCTCATCCGGCGCGCGGATGATCAGCGGCCCGAAGAGCCCCTTGAACACCGGCACGGGGTCGATCGGTCCGTGATCGTGGTAGATCCAGCTCCCCGCGGTTCCCGGGCGCGCGTCCCAGACGTAGGTGAACGTCCGGCCGGGCTGGACGAAGCCGCCGGGGTCCGTGTACTTGCCCCGGTAGGCGCCGTCCATCTCGTCGGCGTAGAAGATCCCGTGCGGGTGGATCGTCACCGGCACGCCCACGTCGTTCTGGAAGTGCACGGCGACGGTCTGGCCCTCCGTGGCCTCGATGACCGGGCCGGGAATCCTGGGCCTGCCTGCCGGCTTCGTGAAGTTGGGCTCGTAGGCGCGGTAGGCGTACGCCTTGAACGTCGTCTTCCCCCGGACCCGCTCGTTCATCATCTCATCGCGCCCGGTGGGGACGATGTCCCACGTGACCTCCTCGGCGCGGATCCAGTACTCGACGTCGGCCCCGACCGAGGCGTCCGCGCCGAGCGGCGCGGGCCCCGAACCGGCGGCCACGACCTTCGGCGGCACCGAGACGCCGCTCGCCAGCTTCGGCAGGTCGGCGGGCTGGTCGAGCGCGAGGCGATGGCCCGCGAGCGTGCAGAAGAACACGCCACCGGCGCCGGCCAGGAAGTGACGGCGGTCGAGCTCGCCCGGTCCCACCGGTGCCCTCCTAGGCGATGAGAGCCGCGGTCGTCACTTCTTGATGACGACCTTCATCTGCATGATGTCCGGATGGATCGTGCAGTAGAAGTTGTACGTACCGGTCTTCTCGAACTTGGGGCGGAACGTGATGCCGATGGCGCCCGCGATCGAGCGGAACTTGCTCTTCTTGACGCCCTTCGGGCCCTTCTTCAGGGTCACGTCGTGCGAGTCGGTGTTGACGTTGCCCCAGGTCCACTTCACGGTCTTGCCCGGTTTCGCCGTGACCGAGGTCGGGGTGTAGTAGTCGTCGCGGACCTTCACGATCTTCGGCTTCCTCTTGGCCTCCGTCGCGCCCCCGGCCCCGGTGGCGGGCATCAGGACGCAGGCACAAAGCGCTGCGACGCCGAGGACTGCTCCGGCTCGGCGCCTCACTTGACGCACGGTCCCAGGTTCTTGGTGTCGATCGGCTTGTAGCCCTTGAACGGCGGGTGCTTGTGCCTCGCCCACGAGTTCTGCTGCGAGCACGCCGGATCGCTCAGGGCGTACGGAGCGAGGTTGTTGAACACCTGGCCGGTATCGCCCGAGTTGTTACCCGTCCCGGCGAGCGCCGGCGCGGGGCAGCTCGGGTAGAGCAGCGCCTCAGGGGTGGTCGCCTGGGCGATGTCGAAGGTCGAGCTCTGGTTGCCCGAGAAGCACGTGCCCTTGCCGGAACCGTCGTTGAAGAAGTCCTTCCCGTTCGTGTCCGTGCCGCTGCGGCCCATCTTGTTGTTCGCGAAGGTGTTGTCGTTGTTCACGGCCTGTGCGTTGAACGGGTCGGAGAACGCGGCGCCGCCCCACTTGAAGTTCCCGAAGATCTGATTGTCCGAGACGGTCCAGCCATCGGCCCCGAACAGCGCGACGCCGACGCCCGTCGGGTAGTTGATCGTCTGGCCACCGAACTGCCCGAGGCCGTTGGAAACCGTCTTCACGGGCGACTTCGGCAGGAAGTAGTTGAAGTTGTTCCAGAAGATGTTGTTCTTGCGGATCTTGCCGTTCGCCGTCGGCTGGAACAGCTCCGAGTCGAGCGTGTTCGGAACCACCCCGATGCCGTTGTTGTAGATGTCGTTGTCGTGGATGTCGACGTACTTCGAGTTCGTCCCCGAGTAGCCGAGCACGTTCAGGTACATCTCGTTGTGGTCGATCGACGTCCACTGCGGCTTCTTCTGCGCCGGCGTCTCCCCGATGTAGGTCGCCGAGTCGCCGTGGCCGTAGCCGACCGTGCGGGTGATCCGGCCGCCGGTGCAGTGCTTGGCGAAGAGGCCGTAGGCACGATTGAACGCCGCGATGTCCTTCTTCATCAGGAAGCCCTTGCACTGGCCCTCGGGCGGCTTCGGCCCCGGATCGGCGTGTACGAAGAACCCGTTGGCCGCATAGTTCTCGGCGGTCAGCCCGATCATCCGGAGGCCGTTGACGTTGAGGCCCTCGATCCCGTTCTGCGCCAGCTGGCGCCCCTGCCCTGGGACGACGACCTTGGCGTTCTTGCCGTTCAGGACGACCTTCTGAGGCTTGCGCGGGTTGCCGACGAACGTGAGGCCATCGTACTTGTGGCCGACGACGCGGACGCCCTCCCGGTAGGTGCCCGGCTGGACCTTGATCGTCGTGTTGGAGCCCTTCGAGACGGCGTCGACGGCCTTCTGAACGGTTCGGTACTGGCAGCCGTGCTTGCACACGACGAGCGTCTTTGCGCTGGCGGCCGCCGCCGACAGCGCCATCGCGCAGCCGATCGCGCCAACCAAGAGTCCGAACCTGAGCTTCATGAGTCTCCTTCTCACGTCGAAAAGCGGCCCAACGCCGCCTCGGCCCCGGCAGCTGGGGCCGTTCACATCTCTGCCGCCTGAAAACACATTAGGGCAATTAGAGTTGCGGAGCCAGTCAGCAGACGAAGGAGGAACGATGCCGGAGATCAGTGACTACGCCGAGGGAACGCCGTCGTGGGTCGACGTCGTGTGCCCGGACATCGACGCGGGGGTCGCGTTCTACAACGCCCTCTTCGGCTGGGACGTGCAGATGGGCGAGAACGCCGAGGAGACCGGCGGCTATCGCATCGCCCATCTGGGTGAGCGGTCCGTGGCGGGGATGATGCCCCGGATGCAGGAGGCTCAGCCGGCGGCGTGGTCCACCTACATCGCGGTCGAGGACGCCGACGCGACCGCCCAGAAGGTGACCGACGCGGGAGGGACCGTGATCGCGCCCCCCATGGACGTGATGGACCTCGGGCGCATGGCCGTCTTCACCGATCCGACCGGCGCCTTCTTCGGCGTCTGGCAGGCCAAGAGCTTCATGGGCGCCCAGGTGAAGGGCGATCCAGGGACGATCGGCTGGAACGAGCTCAACACTCGCGATCCCGACCGAGCCAAGGAGTTCTACGCCACGGTGTTCGGGTGGGATGCGCGCGAGTTCCCGAGCTCAGACGGCCCCCCGTACTGGACCGTCCACGTCGGCGGCGACGAGAACGGGGTCGGAGGCATCATGGACATGCGGGGCCGGGTGCCCGACGAGGTTCCCGCGCATTGGCTCGTCTACTTCGCCGTCGACGACGCCGACGCGACAGCGGACAAGGCGAAGGAGCTTGGAGGCGGTGTGGCGTTCGGGCCCGAGGACATCCCCGACGTCGGCCGCTTCGCGGTGCTGCACGACCAGGGCGGCGCTATGTTCGCGATCCTAAAGCCGAACCCGCGCCAGGAGGGCTAGAGGCTCACGGCCTCCGCCGGGTCGCCCGGCTCGCCCTCGTCCTCCCAGTCCGCGGGCGAGCCGAGGCTCGCGGACTTCGCGACCTTGAGGCCGAGCAGCGCGCACTTCATGCGCGTCGCGGAAATGTCGATGCCCAGCAGGTCGAGCACGAACTCCTTCGGGAGGCGCAGGACCTCCTCGCGGGTCCTGCCCGCGAGCTCGTCGGTGAGCATCGACGTGGCGGCCGTAGAGATCGCGCACCCGGACCCCTCGAAGCGGGCCTCGGCGACCCGACCCTCGTCGTCGAGCACCAGGAACACGTGTTGCTCGTCGCCGCAGAAGGGGTTCGTGTCGGCGTACTCGAGGTCATAGCGATCCGGCCGCCCGAAGTTGTGCGGTCGCTTGTAGTGCTCCAGAATCTGCTCGCGGTAGAGCTCGTCCATGCCCACACACCGTAGCCCGTACGATTGGGCCGTCCACCATCCGGAAGGGAGTCCGTCTTGAGCAGAAACGCCCGTCTTCTCGCAGCCGCGCGTCCACCCTCGCGATACGCGGCGGTCGCTCGTCGCCCCCGCGTCGGGCCGCGCGACCTTCTCGACCCACCTGACGCTCTCGCAGAAGGCCCCCGCCTTCCACGGCAAGATCTTCTCGCCGGGCGGCCCCCTCTGCAAGAACCACCGCACGATCAAGATGTTCCGGATGCGGCCGGGGCGGGACAGGCTTCTCGGAAGCACCACGAGCCACCACGGCAGGTGGTTCGTCGACCACCCGAACTTCCCGTCGGGCGAGTACTACGCGAAGGCCACGAGGGGCGGCAGCGCCGCGCTCGGCATCACCTGCCGGGCGACGAAGTCACGGATCGTCGTCGTCGACTAGGCGAGGGACCAGCCCCAGGTCGCCGTCTACGATCCGCGGGTCGTCGATGTCAGGGTAGATAGGCCGGCCGCCGAGCCCACGCGGCGGGGATTGCGGGTGGCGGGCGCGATCGCGACGTCGACCCTGGTGCTGGGCGCGCTCGTCGCGCTCGTCACCTGGCAGCCGATCGAGTACGGGCCGTCCTTCGGCGTCGACCCTTCCTGGCACGCCGCCCTCAACATGGCGGCGCACCTTCGCCTCCGATGGGGCACGGAGGTCATCTACAACTACGGCCCGCTCGGCTTCCTCGGCGCGCCGCTGAGCATGTACGGGGGGCTCGCCACCCTCGGCGCCGTCTACGTCGTCGTCGTCCGAGTCGCATTGGCGGCGGCCGTCGTCTGGATCGGTCGAGGTCGGGGCTTCCCCCTCGCGGTCACGATCGTTCTCGCTCTCGCTGTCTCAGCGTTCGCTTCGGTTGGAGTCCAGCCGGCGGTTCCCCTCGTCTTCCTCTGCTGCGCGGCCGCTCTCGGCGAGGACCCGCCCCGCGGCGCCCGATCGCTGGTTGTCTACGGCGGCGGCTTCGTCGCCGCCCTCGAGACGCTCGTGAAGCTGAACGACGGGCTCGCGGTCCTCGTGATGGTCGTTGCGACCGTCATCGCCCTGTCGGTCGACCGGCGGGCGATCTTGGCGTGGTTCGGAGGCACCTTCGCCGTGTCGTTGGCCGCTCTCTGGTTCGCCACGGGCCAGGGCCTCGGAAACCTCCCGGACTACATCGTCACGAGCGCAGCGATCATCGGCGGCTACTCGGCCGCGATGCAGCTGCCCGCGGACGGTCCCGTAATCGTCGTCGCTTCCGTCGTTGTGGCGGCGGTCCTCGTCACGGCCTGGGTGGTGGCGCGGCGCCTGCCGACCGCCCGGCGCATCGGATTCCTCGCCGTGGTCCTCGTCTTCGCCTTCGTCTCCTGGAAGGAGGGGGTCGTCCGCGACCGCGACACGCACGTGGCGATCCTCTTCGGATGGCTTCTCGTTCCGTGGATCGTCTTCGCCGGTCGGCGCGTCGGGCGGGCGGAGGCCGCCGTCGGCTTTGCCGCGACGGTCGTGCTGCTCTTCGCCGCGACCGGGTCGCCGATCTCCCGCTACGCGCACCCGATAGACAGCCCGCGGGACGCCGTGAACGAGGTCCGCGCGCTCGTCGTGCCCTCGACGCGCGACGCGCTCAACAACAGGCAGCGCTTCTACCTCACCGCGGCGTACGGCCTCGATCGACGCACGCTGTCGCTGATCGGCGACCGGCCGATCGAGATCTATCCGTGGGAGACCACGCTCGCCTGGGCATACGGCCTCAACTGGGACCCGCTGCCGGTGTTCCGTAGCCCGGCCGTGTACACGCCCTCCCTCGACCGGAAGAACGCCGACGCCCTCTCCTCGCCGAACGGCCCGCGCCTCATCCTTCGCCACTCGGCGAACCCGACGGAGCCATCGAGCGCGAAGCTCGCCTCGATCGACGGGCGCTACGGCCCCTACGACGAGCCCGCCGCGACCCTGGCGACGCTATGCAACTTCCGTGCCCTGCGGACGACCAGCCGCTACCAGCTGCTCGGCAGGACCCCCGACCGCTGTGCCGCGCCGCGGCGGATCTCGTCGGTGGACGCCGACTACGGTGAGCCGATTGAGGTTCCCCATGCTCCGCGTCCGGACGAGGTCGTCTTCGCGAAGGTGAGTGGGCTGACGCCGTCGGGGACCGAGCGCCTGCAGTCGCTGCTTTACCGCCCGGCGATCCGGCGCGTGCGCTTCGATCGCGGCCCGAGCTATCGCTTCGTGCCGGCGACCGCCGGCGACGGCCTCGTCCTCACGGCTCCACGCCGGATCGATTTCCCGTCCCCGTGGAAGGTCGCGCCCGACACGAGGACGATCACGTTCGAGCGGAGCTCGGCCATCGCGCTCCCGACGCCGACGCTTCGCGTCGAGTTCTACGCGATGCCCGTACGGCCGCCGGCGCGCTAGCCGAGACCGAAGACGCGCCGGGCGTCGAGGAGCCCCTCGATCATGCGATCGATCTCCTCGGGCGTCGTGTAGACGCCGAAGCTCGCGCGAGCTGTCGCCGCCACGCCGAGGCGCTCCATCAACGGCTGGGCGCAGTGGTGACCCGCCCGGACGGCCACGCCGTGGCGGTCGAGGATCTCGGAGACGTCGTGCGCGTGCACGCCCGCGAGCTCGAACGAGACGGGCCCGAGCCGGTCGGGTCCTCGCGGCGGGCCGAACACGCGAAGGTCGGGCACCTCGGCGAGGCGCTCGAGGGCATGATCGGCGATCTCGCGCTCGTGCGCGGTGACGGCGTCCATGCCGAGCGCGTCGAGCCAGCGCAGGGCCGCGGCGAGACCGATCGCCTGGGCGATGGCCGGCGTTCCGGCCTCGAACCGGGCGGGAGGGTCGGCGTAGGTGGTGCCCGCGGTCGTGACCTTGCGGATCATCGAGCCGCCGCCCATGAACGGCGGCATCTCGCGGAGGAGGTCGAGCCGGCCCCAGAGTGCGCCGACGCCGGTGGGCCCGTACGCCTTGTGACCGGTCAGGGCGTAGAAGTCGACCCCGAGCTCGGCGACGTCGACGGCGAGCTTCGGCGCCGCCTGCGCGCCGTCGACGAGCACGATTGCCCCCGCGTCGTGCGCCATCGCGGCGATCTCGGCGATCGGGTTGCGGGTGCCCAGGACGTTCGACACGTGAGCCAGCGCCAGGAGCTTCGGCCGGGCCTCGAGCGCCCGCGCGAGGCCGTCGAGGTCGAGCTCGCCGGCGTCGTCGACGTCGATCCAGTCGATCGTCGCTCCGGTCGCCTCGGTCAGCTGTTGCCAGGGGACGATGTTCGAGTGGTGCTCCATGACGGTGAGCACGACCCGGTCGCCCGGCCCGACGTTAGCCGCCCCCCACGTGCGCGCGACCAGGTTGATCGCCTCGGTCGCATTGCGGACGAAGACCACCTCGCGACGATCGGCCGCCCCGAGATGGTCGGCGACGGTTGCGCGGGCTCCCTCGTATGCGGCCGTGGCCTCTGCCGACAGCGTGTGCGACCCGCGGTGGACGTTCGCGTGATGGCGGCGCTCATAGCGGTCGACCGCCTGGATCGAGGCGAGCACGCGCTGGGCGCTCGCACCGGAGTCGAGGTAGGCAACGGGCTGGCCGTGGACCTCGCGCGCGAGCGCGGGGAAGGCCGCGCGCACCTTCTCGATCGGGTAGGCCGCGCCCGTTCGCTCAGCCTGAGTGGTGGCCGGCTCCATGACGCGGGGCGGCGCTACGCGGCCGCCTCGACCTCCTCGCGGATCCAGCCGTAGCCGCGCTCCTCGAGGGTGGCTACGAGCTCCGGCCCACCCTCCTTGACGATACGGCCCGAGAACATGACGTGCACGAAGTCGGGCTTCACGTAGTGGAGGATGCGCTGGTAGTGGGTGATGATCAGCACGCCGAGGTCCGGCCCGGCGAGGCGGTTGACGCCCTCGGCGACGGTTCGCAGCGCGTCGATGTCGAGTCCCGAGTCGGTCTCGTCGAGGACCGCGAACCTCGGCTGCAGCATCATCAGCTGGAGGATCTCCATCCGCTTCTTCTCGCCGCCCGAGAACCCGTCGTTCAGGTAGCGGCTCGAGAACTCCTTCGGGACGTCGGCGAGCTCCATCGCCGCCTCGGTCGTCTTGCGGAAGTCGCGCAGCTTCACCTCCGGCTCGCCTCGGGCCTCGCGCTGGGCGTTGAGCGCCATGCGCAGGTACTTCGCGACGGTCACCCCGGGGATGGCCACCGGATACTGGAAGGCCATGAAGAGCCCCGCGAGCGCCCGCTCCTCCGGCGTTGCCTCGGTGATGTCCTCGCCGTCGAACAGGATCTGGCCCGACGTCACCTCGAACGCGGGGTGGCCCATGATCGCGTTGGCGAGCGTGGACTTGCCGGACCCGTTCGGGCCCATCAGCGCGTGCACCTTCCCGCTGGAGACCGTCAGGTCGAGTCCGCGCAGGATCTCCTTGCCCTCGGCGCTCACGTGTAGGTCTCGAATCTCAAGTTCAGGCATCGCTTCTCCGTTCAGTTCGGTTCGCGGGGGCCGGCCACCCTAGCCGGCGACGGTCACCTCGCCGGCGGCTCGTCCGCGCTCACCGGCGAACTCGACGAGGTCGGCGAGCGTGGTGTTGGCCAGCGCCCTCGTCACGCCGCCGTGGACGCGCGTCCAAAGCAGCTTGGTGGCGCAGGCGCCGTCGTCGAGCTCGTGCGAGCACAGGACCCTGCCCTCGCGCTCGGAGTTGAAGCACTCCATCGGGGCGATCGGGCCCTCGAGGGCCTCGACCACCTCGAGCATCGCGATCTCGCTGGCGGGCCTGGCGAGCCGGTAGCCGCCGTGGGCGCCGCGGACCGAGCCCACGAGCGCCGCCTCGCGGAGCTTCGCGACGAGGTGCTCGAGGTAGGCGAGCGGCAGCATCTCGGCGCTCGCGACCTCGGCGAGGGACACCGGCGCGGCCTGCTCGGTGCCGTCGGCGCCGGCGCGGCGCCCGAGCTCGACCATGAGCCGCACTCCGTATTCGGCCTTCGTCGAGAAGAGCATCGCGGCTAAATCCTAGCCTAGAGGTCGGTATTAGCGAGGCGGAAGACGTCCGCGTATTCGGAGAGGAGGTTGGCGCCGTCGACGTGGGCGGGCTCGCCCCGCGCGAGCGTTGCAACCGTCTCGAAGAACGCCTCGGTGCGCAGCGCCGGGCGCGTCTGCCAGGTCAGGACCACCGGCTCGGCGTCGGCGTTCCACATCGCGTGCACGGTGTAGGCGGGGATCTCGATCTCCGCACCGGCCGGCAGATCGCGCTCGGCACCCCGGATCCGCGCTCTCATCGTTCCGCTGCGGATCTCGAAGCGCTCCTCCTGCGCGGGATGGAAGTGCTCGGGGGGCTCGACGGATCCGGGCTCGTATGTCGCCTCCATCTCGAGCAGCGCGCCATCGGTGCTCGCCGCGGTCTGAAGGAACCGGAGCGTCATGCGCGCCGCGGGATTCGCGATGACGTCGCCCACCTCGGCCATGCCGAGAGGCTAGCCGCGCCCGCGGTGACCGTCTACGGCTCGATCAGTCCGCGGCGGATCGCGTAGCGGACCAGCTCTACCCGGTCGCGCATGCCGAGCTTCCGCATCGCGTTCGAGCGATGGTTCTCCACCGTCTTCTCGGCGAGGTGGAGGATCTCGGCGATCTCCTTGTTCGTGTGCGCCTCGGCGACGAGCTTCACGACCTCCTGCTCGCGCGGCGTCAGCTCCTCGTCGCGGCTCGCGCCCTGGCCGAGCACGTCCTTGATCAGCGCCCGCTGCGCCTCGGGGGTCAGGAACGGCTCGCCGCGCTCCACGGCCCGCACGGCCTCCAGGAGCTCGGCGTCGGCCTGCGCCTTCAGGACGTAGCCGGACGCCCCCGCCTTCAGGGCCTCGAAGAGGTAGCGCTCGTCGTCGTACATCGAGAGGATGAGCACCGAGACACCCGGGGCGTGCTCGCGGATCTCCCGGGTCGCTTGAAGGCCAGTGAGCTTCGGCATCTTGACGTCGAGGATCGCGAGGTCGGGGCGCTCCCGGATCGCCATGTCACGCGCCTCCGCCCCGTCGGCCGCCTCGCCGATCACCTCGACGTCGCGCTGCGCCTCGAGCAGCATCCGCAGCCCGGACCGAACGATCCCGTGGTCGTCAGCGATCATCACCCTCATACCGTCTTCCACCACGCTCTCTTAATCGGCATCAGGACGCACTTCCTACAGGCACGCTAAGCCGAACCCGCGTCCCCAGGTCGGGTCGCGACTCGACGCGCACGTCGCCTCCCACGAGCAGCGCGCGCTCGCGCATGCCGGCGAGCCCGAGCCCGGTGGAGGCCTGGTCGAACGTGAAGCCTTGGCCGTCGTCGCCGACGCTGAGCTCCACCCGGTCGTTCCCGTTGGACCGGTTCCGGAAGAGCTGCACGCGCACCTTGCTCGCCTCGGCGTGGCGAATGGCGTTCGACATCGCCTCCTGGGCGACGCGGTAGACAACGAGCTGGACGTCGGACGGCAGGCCGGCGAAGTCGCCCTCGGACTCGAACGCCGCGTGCACCTGGCCGCGTCGCTCGATCTCGTTCACCAAGCCGCCGAGGGCCGCGGCGAGGCCGTGGTCGTCGAGGGCGGTCGGGCGAAGGGCCCGCGCCAGCGTGAGGAGCTCCTCCATCGCCTGGTTCGCGAGCGCCTTCGTCTCCGCGAGCTCGGCGCTGATCTCCGGCGGCGCCTTCGTGCGCACGGCCTCGAGGCGAAGGAGTAGCCCGGTCAGGGCCTGGTTGACTTCGTCGTGCAGGTCGCGGGCGACCCGGGCGCGCTCCTGCTCCTGGGCCTGAAGCGCCGCGCTCGAGGTCCTCCGGCGCTCGGCCTCGAGCCGCTCGAGCATCACGCGGAACGCGTGCTGGAGGCGTGTGACCTCCTCGGGGGCGGCGCCGATGTTGCGCGCGTCAGACAGGTTCGCCCCGGGACGGCTCAAATCGGCGCGCTCCATCTCGTCGACGAGGCGCTCCAGCGGCCGAAACCGCCGCTGGAGCATGATGACGTTGACCGCGATCGAGAGCCCGACGCAGAGCGCGAGCACCAGCGCCGCCTGGGGCTTCTGGCTCAGGTGGAATGACTTGTTCGCGGCGAGGAGGGTGGCCGCGACCGCGGCCAGCATCACCAGGAGGTTCGCCACGAGTACCTGGGTCAGGAGGTTCGCGCGACGCATGCAGCCATTATCGGCATGTCGCCCGGCGGCGCGTAGGAGCGTCTAGGGGCTGGCCCCCATGAGAAACGGGGTCGAACCCCATGAGCCAAACGTCCACTAGCTGCAAAGATTGACCCTGAGGGGCTTTAGCCCCGAAAGAAGCATGTAAGGCGCCGAAGGCGCCCGCAATAGATTCCCATCAGGAGACTCCCCCGACGATGACCACGACACGCAAATCAAATTTCGCCGCCGGCCTGAGGACGACGCTCCTCATGGCGACCCTCGGGGGGATCCTCGTCGCGATCGGCTACCTCGTCGGCGGAGTCCAGGGCGCGGGGATCTTCCTCGTCATCGCCCTGGTCATGAACTTCTTGGCCTACTGGTTCAGCGACAAGATCGCCCTCGCCTCGGCCGGCGCGAAGCCGCTCGAGGAGTCCGAGGCCCCGGGCCTCTACCAGATGGTTCGCGAGCTTGCCACGCGCGCCGATCTTCCGATGCCGCGCCTCTATGTCATCCCCTCGGACCAGCCGAACGCGTTCGCGACCGGCCGCAACCCGTCGCATTCCGCGGTCGCCGTGACGAGCGGCATCACGAAGCTCCTGTCCGAGGACGAGCTCCGAGGCGTCATCTCGCACGAGCTCGGGCACGTGCGCAACCGCGACATCCTCACCCAGTCCGTCGCCTCCGCGATCGGCGCCGCCATCACCTGGATCGCCTACATGCTGCTCTGGTTCGGCAACGACGACGAGTCGCCGCTCGGCCTCGTCGCCTCGCTTGCGATGGTGATCCTCGCGCCGATCTCGGCGACATTGATCCAACTCGCGATCTCCCGCCAGCGCGAGTACTCGGCCGACGCAACGGGCGCCCAGATCTGCGGGAACCCCGAGTCGCTCGCCAGCGCGCTGCTCCGCCTCGAGGAGGGCGCGAAGGCGATGCCGATGAAGGTGAACCAGGCGACCGAGTGCCTCTACATCGTGAAGCCGTTCTCGGGCGGTGGGATCGCCGGGCTCTTCTCGACGCACCCGCCGATCGAGGAGCGCGTCCGGCGCCTGCGCCAGATGCGCCCGGCGCTCTGACGCGACCGCAGCCGCGTCCTGGGGCCGACCGGACGAGCACGACCGGGCATCAGCCTGCCGCGCCTGCGACGGGCACGCGTGAGGCCGCGCTATACTTTTTGAAGTAAACCGGATCGGGAATTAGGAGTTTCAGTGGAAGCGGCTACCAAGGCGGAGCGCACCGAGCAGGCGAAGGAGCGCGTCGACCACATCGACGTGCGCGCGGCGCGCGATGAGATCGAGCGGGGCGGCGTCCGGCTGATCGACGTGCGCGAGCGCCACGAGTGGGACGAGTCCCACCTCGACGGCGCCACGCTCGTGCCCGAGCTGACGGTCGCCGACCGGATCGGCGAGGTCGCTCCGGACCGCTCCGAGCGGTTGGTGCTGTACTGCCGCACCGACAACCGGTCCGCGCGCGCGGCCGACGCGCTGCGCGACCTCGGCTACGAGGACGTGGCCTACGTCGAGGGCGGCATCGTCGCGTGGGAGGGGGCGGGGCTACCCGTCGCGGCCGACTCGGGCCTCACGGCCGACCAGCGCGCCCGCTACTCGCGCCACACCCTCCTGCCCGAGGTCGGCGTGGACGGCCAGCTCAAGCTGCTCGACTCGAAGGTGTTGCTGATCGGCGCCGGCGGGCTTGGCTCGCCGAGCGCGCTCTACCTCGCGGCCGCCGGCGTCGGGACGATCGGCATCGTCGACGACGACCTGGTCGACGAGTCGAACCTCCAGCGCCAGATCATTCACTCGACCGAGCGCGTGGGGGATCCCAAGACGGCGTCGGCGAAGGTGGCCATCGAGGGGCTAAACCCGGACGTCGACGTCGTCGAGCACCGCATGCGCCTCGATTCCTCGAACATCCTCGAGATCCTCGAGCCGTACGACATCGTGGTCGACGGCGCCGACAACTTCCCGACGCGCTACCTCCTGAACGACGCCTCGGTCCGGCTGCGGAAGCCCGTCGTGTCGGCTTCGATCCTCGGATTCGACGGCCAGATCTCGACCTTCGTCCCGTACGAGGGCCCCTGCTACCGCTGCCTGTACCCGACGCCCCCACCGCCCGAGCTGGCTCCGAGCTGCTCGGCCAACGGAGTGCTTGGCGTGATGGCCGGCGTGATGGGGCTCCTGCAGGCGAACGAGGTCATCAAGCTCGCGGCGGGAATCGGTGAGCCGCTCGTCGGCCGCCTGCTGCTCTACGAGGCGCTGGGAACGCGCTTCACGGAGCTCAAGGTCCCCCGCGACCCGGATTGCCCGATCTGCGGCCCGAATGCGCCGGAGGTCCCGGCCTCCGAGATGGGGAGGTTCCCCGACTACGAGGCCTTCTGCGGCGCGCCGGCGCGCGAAGACTGAACACCCGCACGCCACCGCCCTGACGTAAGCTGCCGCGATGCCGACGGTGAAGATCCCACCGGTGCTTCGCGCCCAGACCGGAGGTGCGAGCGAGCTCGATGCGAGCGGCGCGACGGTGGGCGAGGCTCTCCGTGCGCTTGCCGAGACCCACCCAGAGACGCGCGACCAGCTATTCGGTGCGGACGGCGAGCTGAACCGCTACGTCAACGTCTACCGAAACGACGAGGACGTGCGGGTGCTCGACGGGCTCGACACCACGGTGGGCGAGTCGGACACGGTCGTGATCCTTCCGGCCATGGCCGGCGGGGCGCTCACGCGCTAGTCGCCCGAGCGCCGCCCTCCGCGGCCGAGCGCCGCGCCTCCATAGAATCGGCTCGCGTGCGCGACGCCCTCCGCATGGACAGCCGCGAGAAGGCGATCGCGTGGGCGGGGCTCGCCATCCTCGTCGTGGCGTCGATCGTCGTCGTGCTCGTCCTTGAGAACGGCCAGACCCTGAAGGACGATGAGCTCGGCTACGCAGCGAGGCTCGCGCCGGGCGGGCCCGGCTACTTCACCCCGCCCGCCGGCAAGTACATCATCACGCTTCCTCTCCTTCTGTTCCGTGGCCTGCTCGCCGTCTGGGGAATGCGGAGCTACCTTCCGTATGAACTCGTCGCTGCCGGCTTCGTGGCTTTGAACGGCTGCCTGTTCTTCGTCCTCGCCGCGCGACGGATCGGCGCGCTCGCCCTCGCGCCGACGGCGGTGCTGCTCTTCTTCGGGGCCGCCTACGAGGTCACGGGCGCGGGAACGCTTCGCCTTACCGAGCTCATGTCCGTCGCCGCCGGCCTGGGGATGCTGCTCTGCCTCGAATCATTCGAACGTCGGCGCCTGCTCGCGGACATCGCGGCTGCCGCCCTGCTCCTGGCCAGCCTGTTCAGTCATCCGCTCGGCCTTGCGTTCGCCGTCGCCGGGGGAGCGACGATCCTCGCTCGAGGGCGGCGGGCGTGGCGAGGCCTCCCGGTCGTTGTGGCACCGGTCGTGATCTGGCTCGTGACCTGGCTCTCACTGCGACCAGGGAACCAGCCGGCCGCGGCCCCTTGGAGCACCGTTCCGAGGTTCGTCGTCGAGTCCGCGGCGGCGGTCGGGTCCGCGATCACCGGTGCGACGCGGTTCGGTGCGATCGCCGGCACCGACGCGATCCAGTGGGCGGTCGGTTCGATCGTCGTCGCCGGCGCCGCGGCGCTGCTCGTTGGACGCATGCGCCGCGGGTGGC
Source organism: uncultured Actinomycetes bacterium (assembly GCA_963771655.1). Lineage (GTDB taxonomy): Bacteria > Actinomycetota > Thermoleophilia > Solirubrobacterales > 70-9 > JAWVFM01. Next base: position 422,428 of record CAVYUG010000006.1, read on the forward strand.
GGCCGGCGGCGCTGTTCTGGGGGATCTGCGCAGCGCTGGCCCTCCTGTGGGTCCTCGAGGCACACGCACCGGGCGCCGATCGCAGTCCCGAGTCGTCCCGCTACATGTACCCAGGGGGAATCCTGATGTTGCTCGGGCTCTGCGAGCTCGGTGCCGGCATCCGCCTGCGCCTGGAGGGTGTCATCGTGTTCACGACGGTGGCCGCGGTCGCGCTCGCCCTGAGCGTCGACGGGCTTCGTGTGGGCAGCGGGCTTTGGGTTCAGTACTCCGACTTCGTCCGCGCGGAGGAAACGAGCATAAGGTTGGCGCGCGACCACGTCGACCCAAACCTTCTGCCCGAGAGTCCTTCCGCGAGGCCGCGGATTCCTTATTCCGGTTTTGGAATCAGGGCCGGTGCCTTCCTCGAGCTCAGCGACCTCTGGGGGTTTCCCGGTTACTCGGCTCGCGAGCTCTTGCAACGCCCGCCGCAGGTGAGGAACGACGCCGATCTTCTACTTGGCCGCGCGTTGGGCCTCGCGCTGACGCCCCCGTCCGCACGCAAGGCGCGGGCGGCGCCGGGGTGCGCGCGGGCTGCAATCTCGGCCGGATCCGTCAGCGCCGAGTCGGCGATTCCCAAGCGAGGAGCCCGGCTGATGGCTCCCGATCGGGCAACCCCCACGCGGCTTCGCCGCTTCGGGCCGAGCGGCGCGTATCCGCTCGGAACGCTCGGCCGGCGGTCGGCGGCGACACTCGCGATCCCAGGCGACTCGGCGTCTGCGCCGTGGCGGATCGTGATCCGCCGCGGGGGGCCGATCGAGGTGTGCCCGCTGCCGGGCGCCTAGAGAAGGCCGAGCTCGGCGCGGCGATACGAGGGCGGCACGAGCGGCGCGGGTCGCAGCGCGTCCGGCAGAGCGACCGCCGGCTGGTGCTTGCCCTTCGTCTTGCGCGTAAAGCTCTTGAACGCGCCGAGCGAGGGCTTCGCCGTCGTCCCGTTGGCCTTCAAGAGTCCGGCCGAGTAGCAGAAGGCGCAGAGACCGTCGGGAGGGTTCAGAGGATCCTTCCAGGTGAACCAGAAGACGCCGCCGATCTTCCAGCTCCGGCGGTGACTCGTGAGCGTCTTGAACGAGTCCTTCAGGTACTTGGCCTGCTTCTTCGGGTTGACGTTGAAGAGAGCGCCGCGGCCGCCCGTGCCGGGGTGCTTCTTCTTGCTCGAGCCCCAGCCGATCTCCGTGATGTAGAGCTTCTTCTTCTTGTCGCCGCCCTTCTTCATGGCCTTTCGCATCTGCTTGATCGGGTCCTTGAGGCCGGACGGCTTCACCGCGTAGGGATGGAGCGCAACGCCGTCGAAGAACCGACGGGCGTGCGCCTTGTACATCGACTTGAGGTAGTTCCAGGCGTCGTTCTTCGCGTTGTTCGGCGGGGTACCGAACATGCCTCCGAGGACCACCTTCGCCTTCTTGTCGACCGAGTGCAGCGCCTTGTCGCCGCTCTTGACGAGCTTGGTGTAAGCGCGTGGTGTGTTGTGTTGCGACGTGTTGTTCTGCTCGTTCCAGAACTGGTAGTTCTTGAACGGGTGGTAGGGGACGGACGGGAACTGCTTCCAGAAGGTTCCGTGCGTCCCGTACCGATCCGCAACCGCCTTGACGAAGGCCTGCCAGGCCTTGAGCGCACTCGGGCTCGTGACGATGTGTCGCGAGCAGCTCACACCCGTGCAGCCGGCTATGAACGGCGGCGTGCCGGCCAGCGTCGGGAGGATTTCGACACCCTGGGCGGCCGCACCGGCCACGACGTTGTCGGTCGCGGCGAAGTCGAACGGGCCTCCCTGCGAATGCTGAATCGAGGGCCATGCCATCGCTATGCGGAGCGTGCCGACCTTCGCGCCGCCCATCCGGGCGAAATCACCGGCTCCAAGCGGCGTGAACTGGACGATGCCGTAGAAGCTGCGCGGCGTGGCCGCCGAGGCCGAGCTGGCTCCCGCGCCGGCCATTGCGACCACCGATGCCGCGACCGCCGCGATGCGAAGTCTTCTCATGTTGCCTCCCCTGTCTTTCCACGCCGCTTGACATAGACGAGCGCGCCAGCCCCGGCGACGACCGCCGCCGCGGCGATCAGCAGCACGACGCCGCCTGACCCGCCTCCCGAATCGCCAACGGACCCGCCGGCCTTCGGGACGTGAAGCTTGTACTCGCCGCCGGCCGGCCCGTTGCCGAGGGCGGGGGCAGCGACCGCCGAGAGCGCGAGGACCACGGCGCAGAGTGTCGCGGCCAGCACGCGTGCTCGCCGCAGGCCGCCGTGCGCAGGCATCCCGTTGGCTCCCGATCCCGCCATCGAGCGCTTGAGAATAACAGCAGGCGTCCGGCCTGAATCCAGGTCTCTCAGGCCCCGGCCGACCGCCTCGTGAAACGCTCGAAGGCGTCGAGCGCGGGCTTGGGGGTGGTCCCGTTCGCCTCGTACAGCCCCGACGAGTAACAGAAGGCGCAGAGCCCCGGCGGTGGGTCCGTGGGGTCCCTCCAAGTGAACCAGTAGACGCCGCCGACCCGCCAGCTCGAGCGGTGGTTGGTGAGGAGGGCAAACGAGCGCGTCAGGTTCCGGGCCTGTCGTTGCGGACTCACCACGAACACCTGCCCGCGTCCCCCCGTGCCCGGCGACCGCTCGCTCCCACCCGAGCCCCAACCGATCTCCGTGATGAAGGTCGGCTTCGACGCGTCGTCGTGGGAGGCGAGAACGGAGCGGATCCTCCCCATCTGATAGGTGATGCCGGCGACGTTCGGGGCGTATGGGTGAAGCGCGACCGCGTCGAAGTTGGAGCCCGCTCCGGCGGCGTACAGGTCGGCGAGGTATCGCCATGCCGTAGCGGAGGCGCCGCCCTTGGGGGTGCCGAACATCCCGCCGAGGATGACCTCGGCATTCGCGTCGGCGGCCTTGATCGCGTTGCTCGCGATTCCGAGCAGCTTCGCGTACGTCCGCGGCGGATCCTTGTAAATCGGGTTATTCGGCTCGTTCCAGATCTCCCAGCGTGTGATCGGTCTCTCGGGAACGCTCGGGTGCTCGCTCCAGAACGATCCTCGCGGTCCGTACCGCTGGACGGCCGCGCCGAAGAACCGATGCCAACCAGCGCGCTCCGCGTGAGTCGATAGCTCGATCTGCGCCGGGCACGTCGATTCGGTGCATCCGACGTGTTGGTAGGCAGGCGTGCCGGAGATTGTCGCGAGCACGTCGATCCCCGCCTCCGACGCCTCGGCGACGATCTGATCGACCGGCGCCCAGTTATAGGGCGCGCCCGGCGTCGGCTCGACCGATGGTCGAAAGACGCGTATTCGAAGCGACCCGACGCCGGCGCGCTTCATTTGGGCGACGTCCGGCGCCGTCGGTGCGACGTTCGGCACGATCCCGTAGAAGTCGGCCGGTGGGGGATTCGGAGAGCCCGTGCTGGTGCCGCACCCGGCCGCCAACGCAGCGCACGCGGCCACCAGGGCGACAACGGCCACAGGCCTAGAATGTCGGCCTGCTCCGGCGCCCGCCATGCCGGCGCGAAGGGTAGCCAAGAGGTGGACCGCACGATTGGAGCGAGCGCCCGAGCGCGTGCCGCGATCGCGGGCGCGATCGCGCTCGCCTACGTCGCCATCGCCTTCGGCCAGGGCGGCTACTCCACCACGGCCGTCGCCTGGGGCGCGATCGTCCTCTGGGCGATCGTCGCAGCGGGCATCGCCCTTCGCGCCTGGCCGGGCGCCGAGGTGTCCCGGCTCGCCGCCGGGGCCGTCGCGTCCTTCGGCGCGCTCGCCGTCCTGTCGCTCCTCTCGATGGCGTGGGCCGACGACGCCGGGCGGGCGTTCGCCGCCGCGCTGCTCCCGGCCGCGTACGCGGGCCTGCTCCTGGCGGTCGTCCTGCTGCTCCCGGCGATCCGGCCGCGCACCTGGCTTCTCGGCGTGGTCGCCGGCGCGGTCGCCGTCACGCTGCTGGCCCTCGCCACCCGTCTGCATCCCGGCTTCCTCGGCGGGGGGAACGCGACCCTGGTCTCGCTCGGGGCGACCGGGAGGCTGAGCTACCCGATCGGCTACTGGAACGCGCTCGCGGCCTGCATCGCCGTCGCCATCGTGCTGCTCGCGTGGCTCGGCTCACGGGCCGACCGCAGGGGCGCCCGCGCCGGGGCCGTCGGCCTGATCGTGCCGTGCGCGCTCGCGCTCTACCTCACGTCCTCCCGCGGCGGCGCGCTCGCCGCCGCGCTCGGCATTGCGGCCCTCCTGGCGCTGGGGCCGGCGCGGACCCGTCTCGGAGCGGGCGCCGCCCTGGGCGTCGCCGCCGCCGTCCCGGCGATCGCGCTCGCCGCCCACAGCCACGACCTCGCCAACGACCTCGGCACCGGCACCCAGAGCACGCAGGGGCTCGAGGTCGCGCTGCTGACCCTCCTGCTCGCGGCGGTCGCGGCGGGGATTCGGTGGCTCTACGACGCGAAGCTCGCCGCGGTCCAGGTTTCTCGAGGGGCCCGGCGCGCCGCGCTGATCGGCCTCGCGCTCGCGCTCGTCGTCGGGATCGTCGCCTCCGATCCGGCCGCGCGCGTGCGCGACTTCACGAGCGACACCCCCGGGGCCACCGCGGTCCCGGGCCAGCGGAGCCTCCTTGCGACGGGCGGGAGCGGCCGGGCGCAGTTCTGGAAGGCGGCGCTCGACGCCTTCGCGGGGAATCCCGCGGGCGGCGTCGGCGCCGGCAACTACGAGCTCTACTGGAACGCGCATCCCGGAGCGCTCACCGCCACCGGAAATGCGCACTCACTGTTCCTTGAGGAGCTCGCCGACCTCGGGCCGCTCGGCCTGCTCCTTGCGATCGGCCCTGTGGCGGCGGCGTGCGTCGCGGCCCGGCGGTGCTGGCCGCGGATGCCGGCCGACGTCGCCCCGGCACTCGCGCTGCTCGCGACGACGCTCGTCGGCGCCGCGATCGACTGGACGTGGAAGGTTCCGGCGTCCTTCATCCCGGGGGTGATCGCGATCGGCCTGCTCACCGGGTCCGCGCGGCCTCGCCGCACCGAGGAAGACGCGGCGAGCGGGGCACGCCGCTTCGGGCTCGGAGTCGCGGCCGTGGTCTTCGCGGTGGGGGTGCTGGTCGCGGCGGGCGTCTTCGTCTACGCCTCGACGCGGCTCACCGACAGCCGCGACGCCGTCGCACGGGGCGACGTCGCCGCCGCCATCGGCGATGCCAAGTCGGCCGGGGACGCCGAGCCGTTCTCGCCGGAGCCCCAGCTTCAGCTGGCGCTCACCTACAGGCTCGCGGGTGAGCTCGGAGCGGCCCGGGCCGCCGCGGGACGAGCGATCGAAAAGGCCCCTGGCGACTGGAGGGGATGGGCCGTCGCGGCCGAGATCGACCGGCGCCGCGGAGCGACCGCTGCCGCGGCCGCGGAGGCGGCTCGCGCCCAGGCTCTGGCGCCGGTTCCGCTGCCCCCGAGCGCGCTGCCCGGACCCGGCTGATCCAATATCCTCGACGGGCGCCCGTATCGGGTGGTGGAAGGCGGGTCCAGGGTGGATACAGAGACCAAGACGATCGACGTCGCCCATGAGACGGCTGCATGGCCGGCGAACCGCGTCGCCAACCGCGTCGCTGATCTCAGCCGCACGCGTGACGATGCCGCCGGCGGCCATCGCCTGCGCTGGTGGCGCGACGCGCTTCGCCGTCGCATGCTCGCGGCCGCCGACCTGGTCGCGGCTGGCCTCACCACCGTGATCGCGACGCGGGGCTCCGTTTCCGGCCTGATCCTGCTCGCGGGGCTGCCGCTCTGGATCCTCGTTGCGAAGATGCTCGGCCTCTACGACCGCGATCACATCGCGCTCCGCCACCTGACGGTCGACGAGATGCCGACGTTGCTCGCCTGGATGACCGTGGGGGTGGGTGCCATGGCCCTGGTGGCGGCCTCGACAGGGGTCGAGGACGTCTCTGCGTCGGCGGCGCTCATCGCCCTTGGTGCGGGCACGGTCCTTGCGATCGTCCTGCGCGCGACGATGCGCGGCGCGTGGCGGCGGATCGTGCCGGCGGAGCTCACGCTCATCGTCGGCGAGCGCGACCTGGCCGCGGGCATCGCCCGCCGCATCCAGCTCTTCGGCGACATGCACCTCCGTGTGGTCGGTGCCGGGCCCGTGGTCCTGAGCGGCAACGGGGACCAGGCACGGCACCTGCGAAACCTCGTCGACGGGGTCGATCGCGTGATCGTGGCGTCGCGCGAGATCGGCATGGACCCGGTCGCCCAACTCGCCACCGAGTGCCGCGAGCGCCAGGTCAAGCTGAGCGTGGTCTCGCCGCTGCGCGGTCACGCCGGCCCGATGCCCTATCTCTCGCAGGTGGCCGACCTTCCGGTCCTCGAGTTCGACACCTCGGACGTGTCGCGCTCCACCATGCTGTTGAAACGGGGCTTCGACATCGTCGTTTCGGCCCTCGCGCTCGTGATCCTTGCGCCGCTGTTCCCGCTCGTCGCCCTCGCGATCCGGCTCGACAGCTCCGGGCCGGCGATCTTCTCGCAGCTTCGCGCGGGCCTCGACGGCCGGCCCTTCCGCATGTACAAGCTTCGATCGATGTACCGCGACGCCGAGGACCAGCTCAACGAGCTGGTGGACCTGGATTCGTTGCCCGCGCCCGCGTTCAAGCTCCGAAACGACCCGCGTGTGACGCGGGTGGGCCGGATGCTCCGGCGGTTCAGCCTCGATGAGCTGCCGCAGCTCTGGAACGTCCTCAAGGGTGAGATGAGCATCGTCGGCCCGCGGCCGGAGGAGCTCGCGCTCGTCGAGCGCTACGAGCCGGAGCATCGCTTCCGGCTCCGGGTGAAACCCGGGATGACGGGGCCGATGCAGGTCTCCGGCCGCGGGGAGCTCGCCTTCGACGAGCGTCTCGCGGTGGAGATGGACTACGTCGAGAAGATCTCGCTGGCGCGCGACCTCTGGATCCTCATCCAGACGTTGCCGGTGACCCTGCGCGGCACCGGCGCCTACTGACGGCGCTCGTTCGGCCAAACTAGCGCCGTGTCTTCATCCGGGCTCGACGTGCGACTCGACACGCCCCTGCCGCCGGCGATGCCGGCCGGCGCCCGCACGGCGCTCTTCCTCCTCGGCACGTGCTTTCACCGCGAGCTGGGCATCAGGGACATCGAGATCGACGCCGCCGGCAGCCTGACGCCCGCGACGGCGCATGGTATGCCGCGCCTCGACCTCTGGCAGGCGCTTCACCCGCTCGGCCGCGACGCGGGCTCGAATGGCACCGACCCGGCCTCGGAGGACGATCCGGCGCTTCGGGGCTACCGGAGTGGCTTCTGGGCCACGGTCCCGGTCGAGGCGCCGTCCAAGGGCGAGCTCCCGCTCGCCCTACGGGCCACGCTCACGGACGGCAGCACGGCCACGGCACCGCTGGGCTCGATCGGAGTCGGCGGTACTGCGTCGCCCGCCGCCTCGCCCGATTCCGCCCCGCGGGTGGCGATTGCGATGGCGACATTCGACCCGGACCCGGAGCTCTTCCGCAGGCAGGTTGATTCGATCCGGGCCCAGACGTTCACCGACTGGGCGTGCCTCATCAGCGACGACTGCTCCTCGCCGGCCACGCTCCGGATGATCGAGGATGTGATCGCCGAGGACGAGCGGTTTCGCCTCGTGCGGGGCGAGCGCAGGCTCGGCTTCTACCGCAACTTCGAGCGCGCGCTTGCTCTCACGCCGCCGGGGAGCCCGTACGTGGCGCTCTCCGACCAGGACGACCGCTGGCACCCCGAAAAGCTCGACACGCTCCTCGCCCGGATCGGCGACGCCGAGCTCGTCTACAGCGACCAGCGGGTAGTCGACCGGGACGGCCGCGTCATCTCGAACACCTACTGGAACGGGCGGCGCAACAACCACACCAACCTGGTGTCGCTCTTGATCACGAACACCGTGACGGGAGCGGCTTCGCTGTTTCGGCGCGAGGTCGTCGACCGGGCGCTGCCGCTGCCCGAGACGCCCAGGCTCCAGTACCACGATCAGTGGCTCGCGCTGGTGGCGCTGTCGACAGGCCGGATCGCCTACGTCGATCGCCCCCTCTACGACTACGTGCAGCACGACGCGGCCGCTCTCGGCCACGCTGCGGCCAACGCGGGAGCGTTCAGCCACAGCATCTCCACGGTGGCCCGCCGCATGGCGCGGGGCAACTGGCGGAGCCTCGTGCGCGGGTGGTGTGGCGCCTACTTCGACTACTGCCGCGTCCGCCAGCTCGCCGAGACACTGCTCCTTCGCTGCGGCGATGGCCTGAGCGGCGCCTCCCGCCGCGCGCTCCGGCGCTTCTCACGCGCGGAGCGCTCGCCGATCGCGTTCGCCTGGCTCGCCTCTCGCCGATTGCGCGCGCTGGCCGGCCGCGACGAGACGCTCGGCGCCGAGGGCCTGCTCGCGCGGGGGATCGCCTGGCGGTACGTGATGTCGGCGATCGTCGCCGGCCGGAGGCGGCCAGCCGGATGGGCGGCCTACGACGCGAGCCTCCCCTCGCCGGACCCCGCGCGGATGACGGCGCTCGAGCACGAGCCCGCGCAGGCTCTTGCGCGCCAGGTGGCGCCGCTCGAGCTGTCGGTCTCCGAGCGCGCCCCGGAGCGCGTGAACCTGTTGGTGCCGACCATCGAGCTGAAGCACCTCTTCGCCGGCTACATCACGATCTTCAACTTGGCGCGTAAGCTCGCCGAGCGCGGCCGGCGCGCGCGCATCCTCACCGTCGACGAGACCCGGCCGCTCCCCCGGTCATGGCGCCGCCAGGTGGAGTCATACGCGGGGCTCGACGGCGTCTTCGACGAGGTCGAGGTGGCGTTCGCCCGCGATCGCGACGCGCCGGTCGAGGTCAGCCCGACCGATCGATTCGTCGCGACGACGTGGTGGACCGCGCACATCGCCCACGCCGGCCTGCGGACGCTCGAGGCGTCGCGCTTCCTGTACCTCATTCAGGAATACGAGCCCTCCACGATGTCGTGGTGGGGGTCGTGGGCGGCCGTCGCTGACGAGAGCTACCGCCTGCCGCACGTGGCCATGTTCTCGACCGAGCTGCTCCGCGACTTCTTCGCGGCTCGCGGCTACGGAGTCTTCGCGGCCGGTCGCGATGAGGGGCTCGGCGCCTCGCTCGCGTTTCGCAACGCGATCACGGCCGTCTCACCGCCGAGCGAGGGCGAGCTTGCCCGGCGAGGAGGGCGGCGCCTTCTGTTCTATGCGCGCCCTGAGCCGCACGCGGCGCGGAACATGTTCGACCTCGGCGTGCTGGGCCTGACCGAGGCGATCTCGCGCGGGACGATCGGGCCGGACTGGGAGCTCAACGGCGTCGGCTCGGTCGAGGGCGCTGACAGCATCCGGCTCGGGCCCGCGAGCACGCTCGAGCTGTTGCCGCGCCGCTCGCAGCAGGAGTACGGGGACCTCCTGGCGGCGCACGATGCGGGCCTGGCGCTGATGCTGACGCCGCACCCGAGCCTGGCGCCCATCGAGATGGCCGCGGCGGGCATGCCGACGGTGACCAACACCTTCGAGACGAAGACGGCCGACGCGCTCGACGCGATCGCGGGCAACCTGATCCCCGTGTCCCCGACGGTTGAGGCCATCGCCAATGGGCTGAGCGAGGCCGTCGCGAGGGCAGCCGACCCGGCGGCGAGGGTTGCCGGGGCCGCCGTGGACTGGCCCTCCGACTGGAACGACGCGCTCGGTCCGGCCGTCATGGGCCGCGTCGACGAGCTGCTCGACGCCTGCTGAGCTCCGCTAGGCCCTGGTGGTGCCGCGGCGCAAGCGGTTGACCAGCTTGCGGGGCGCCCGGAGCGGGGCGCTGACCTTCCAGCTCTTCGACTTGACGACGCTGTGGTAGGCGTGCATCAGCGCCTCCGCCTGATAACGCGCCGAGGCGCTGTCGAGGCGCTGCGCGCCGAGCTCGGCCTCGGCCCGCCGGGCCCGCTCCTTCCAGGTCCCCTCGCTCGGCAAGTCGCCGATCCCCACGAGGTCGCTGTCGCTCCACTTCTCGGCGATCCGCATGTGGGCCTCAACCCATGAGTCGCGGTGGCGCAGGAGGTTCAGGTCGTGATGGTGGACGACCTTGAAGTCGGCGGTCACCACCTTCTTGCCGGCAGCGCGCACCTGGCAGCAGAAATCGAAGTCGTAGCCGTGGAGGATGCCGAGTGACTCGTCGAACCTGATGTTCTTGACGGCCCACGGCGAGAGGCCCATGACGAAGCCGTCGATGGAGTCGACCTCACCGAGCTCGTAGAACGGGGGGACGCCGTTGTGATTCCATGAAAGCCCGGGGAACTCGCCGCCGCCGAACTCCGTGTAGCGGTGGGTGAACGACGCCCACGTCACGGCGCCCTCCCACCAGGCGAGGTTCCGCACCCCGACCGCGCCCACGCAGCCGACCACCGCCACGTCGGGGCCCGAGAGGGCCGCGCGGAGCTTCTCCACGAAGCCCTCGTCGTCGATCTCAGCATCCTGGTGCAGAAGCACGACCGCCTCGACGTCGTCGAGCTCGTTGGCCTTGTCGAGGACGAGGTTGTAGTTGCGCAGGAGTGAGCCCGTGCTCTGGTAAGCCATGATCTCGGAGCCGGAAGGAGCCACGCGCCGCAGGCCCGGAAGGGCGCAGCGCTCGTAAACCTCGGGCTCGGTAATCGCGCAGCCGAAGACGATCATCCGGCGCAAGAAAATAGCGGCATCCCCCTGCGTTGGGGCCGTATCACGCCTGCGGCTGCCACGCACGCTCCACACTAGACTGCGCCTGTGGAAGCGTCCCGAGTGCGGGCCGACGTCGAGCTCCGCGGCACCAAGGACATCGCCCGTTGGGGGACGTCGCTGGCAAACGCGGCGGAAATCCTGCTGCCGATCCTCGATGCGGCGGGTGTTCGGTCCGTGATCGAGATCGGCGCCTACCAGGGCGACTTCACCGCCGAGCTCCTCGCCTGGGCCCAGGGCCGCGACGCCCGCATCGTGGCGGTCGATCCGACGCCCGGGCGAGACCTCGCCAAGGTCGTGGAGCGCTATCCGGAGCTCGAGCTGGTCCGGGAGCGAAGCCACGATGCCCTTCGAAGGATCGAGCTCACGGACGCGGTCGTGGTCGACGGGGACCACAACTACTACACCGTGGCCGAGGAGCTGCGGCTGATCGCCGAGCGCGCCGCCTCCGACCCGCTGCCGCTGACCATCCTCCACGACGTTCTCTGGCCCCACGGCCGCCGCGACACCTACTACGCGCCCGACGAGATCCCACCGGAGCACCGACAGCCGGTGCGTGAGGACGGGAGGGTCCTGCCGGAAGACCCCGGGATCGCGAAGTACGGATTCCCCTACCGCTGGCCCGCCGAGCAGGAGGGCGGGCCTCGAAACGGCGTCCTGACCGCGATCGAGGACTTCGCCGAAGGTCGCCGCGACACCCGCCTGGCGATCCTGCCGATGTTCTTCGGCATCGGCGTGCTGTGGTCCACCACCGCCCCCTACTCCGACGACGTCGCCCGGCTCCTCGAGCCGTGGGACCGAAACCCGGTCCTGATGCGCCTCGAGCACAACCGCGTCTACCACCTGACGCGCCAGTTCGCCCTGGTGTCGCAGCTCATTCGCCAGGAGAACGTGTTGAAGATGGAGCTCGAGTCGCGGGCCTTTGCGCTCGCCGGTCGCCTCTCCCAGCTTCGGCACGGCCGCACGACGGTCCCGTGGACCGACCAGATTCGCGACATTCTCGACGCGGGCGAGAACGGCGACCTCTCGCGCCTCACGGCCTCGGCGACGCCCGAGGAACCGCAGAGCTAGCGTGCCCGCCGACAGCGACGGGACCCTCGACGGCGACCTGCTGGCGAGGCTCGAGACGGGCCTGCCGGAGCGGATGCTGAGCGGCGAGCCGACCGCGCTCTTCCTCGCCGGCTGGTGCTTCCACCGGCGTGAGGCGCTCGCCGCCGTCGAGCTCGTCGTCGGCACCGAGCGCCACCCTGCCGACGCGGCCCGGATGCCGAGGCCGGACGTGCGCGCGGCGGCGGCGGTCGACTCCGGTGGCGATGCGTTCCGCAGCGGCTTCTGGGCGACCGTGCCGGTCGCGGCGCCCGCGGCCCCGCGAACCCTCGAGGTTGCGCTCGAGGCGCGCCTCGCCGGCGGCGGAAGCGCGCGGGCGCAGCTCGGTGAGATCGAGGTCGTGGACAAGGCGCCCCCCGCGCTCCGCCCCGGCGTGCGCGGCGAGGACCTGATCGCGGTCTGCATGGCGACCTACGAGCCGCCCGCCGGACTGCTGGCCGTGCAGCTCGACAGCCTGCGCGCGCAGACCCATGCGAACTGGATCTGCCTCATCAGCGACGACTGCTCGAGCCCGGAGGGCCTGGCCAGGATCGAGGCGGCGATTGGCGGCGACGACCGCTTCGTCCTCTCCGCCTCGGAGCACCGGCTCGGCTTCTACCGCAACTTCGAGCGCGCGCTTGCCATGGCGCCGCCTGACGCCCGGCTCGTGGCCCTCGCCGACCAGGACGACCGCTGGCATCCCGACAAGCTCGCGACACTTCGCTCCGCGATCGGCGACGCGCAGCTCGCCTACAGCGACCAGCGGCTCGTCAGCGAAGGGGGAGAGGTCATCGCCGACACCCTCTGGGAGGGCCGGCGCAACAACTTCACCAACCTGGCGTCGATGCTGGTCGCGAACACGGTCACCGGCGCAGCGACGCTGATGCGCCGCGAGGTGGTGGAACGGGCGCTGCCGTTTCCGAATCAGCCGGGGTGGCAGTTCCACGACCACTGGCTCGCCCTGGTCGCGCTCGCCGCGGGCGACATCGTCTACGTCGATCGCCCGCTGTACGACTACGTCCAGCATCGAGGCGCCATCCTTGGGCAGGTCGCGGCCGAGCCGGCGGGCGGCAACGCCCGGCTCGGCCCCCTGTCGCGCTTTCGCGAGCGGCTGCGCGCGTGGCGCCCGGCGTACTTCTGCGGCTACACGCGGCTCGCCGTCCAGGCGAGGACCCTGCTGATGCGGTGCGACGGCCTACTGACCAAGCAGAAGCGAGGCGCGCTCGAGCGCTTCGTCGCCGCGGACAGCTCCCTGCTCGCGTTCGCCTGGCTTGCCAGCCGGCCGCTGCGTCGCCTCGCGGGCCACGGTGAGACGCTAGGCGCCGAGGCACAGCTTGCGCGGGGAATCCTGTGGCGGCGGACCGTGGGGCTGCGTGCGCCGTTGCGAAGACCGCACCGATTCGCCCCGGATGCGAGCATTCCTCCATGCGGCCCGGACAGCTTCGGACAGAAGCGGCTGCGGCGGTGGCGGGCGGGAAGGCCACGGAGGAAGACGTGACCGTCGCCCAGGCCGCGCCTCCCTCGACGTCGCGCGTTGCCGATCAGCCGGTCGTGATCGAGGCGCGCGACATCCACAAGACGTTCCGGATCCCGAAGCAGCGGATCGACTCGTTCAAGGAGCGTGCGGTCCATCCGTTCCGCAAGCAGGAGTTCCGCGAGCTGCAGGCGCTTCGCGGGATCTCGTTCGACGTCCACAAGGGGGAGTTCTTCGGGATCGTGGGCCGAAACGGCTCCGGCAAGAGCACGCTGCTCAAGATCCTCGCCAGCATCTACAGGGCCGATGCGGGGAGGATCCGCATGGCGGGCCGCCTCGCGCCCTTCATCGAGTTGGGCGTCGGCTTCAACCCGGACCTGACAGCGCGCGAGAACGTTGTGCTCAACGGCGTGATGATGGGGCTCTCGCAGCGCGAGGCCGCGAGCCGGCTCGACTCCGTCATCGACTTCGCGGAGCTCCACGACTTCGTCGACCTGAAGCTGAAGAACTACTCGTCGGGGATGCTGGTGCGTCTCGCCTTCTCGGTGATGCTGGAGGCGAAGGCGGACATCCTTCTCATCGACGAGGTCTTGGCCGTCGGAGACGCCTCGTTCCAGCAGAAGTGCGCCGATGCCTTTCACGAGATGCGGGACGAGGGGCGGACGATCGTCCTCGTCACCCACGACATGGGCTCGGTCGAGAAGTACTGCGACCGGGCGATGCTGATCCATGACGGCGACCGCGTCTCGCTCGGTGATCCCGAGCACGTCGCCCGCGAGTACCTGCGCCTGAACTTCCAGGATCAGGGCCCCACCGGCGCCGCCGGGGAGTTCCCCGACCGTAACTCGCGCCTGATCGAGGCCTGGATCGAGAACGGGTCGGGGGAGCGGATCACGAACCTCGAGGTCGGCGAGAAGATCCGCTTCCGAGCGGTGCTCGAGGCGCTCGACGAGCTTCCGTACCCGTACTTCGGGATCCACGTGCGCAACGCCGACGGCGTCCACCTCTTCGACATCAACCAGACCCTCTCGGTCCCCGAGGGAGAGGAAAACTCGGTGGCGCCCGGGCAGCACGTCCGGATCTCGGCCGAGATCGACAACCAGCTCACACCCGGTCGGTACTTCGTCAGCTGCTGGGTGGTGCGTGGCCGCGAGTCCGGGCAGGTGGCCCTGCAGGCGATCGACGCCCTCGACTTCGTCGTCTTCGGCATGGCCGGCACCGCCGGCCTCGTGAGGATCCCCGGCGAGGTCGAGGTCGTGGCATACGACCCGGAGGACGCGTGAGCGGCGCCGGCGAGGCGAGCCAGGCCGTCGAGCTCCGCGAGGTTCGCGGGCCCTCCGCGCTGGGCGGGGGTACGAAGCGCTTCTTCGAGCTCCTCTACCTGATCTCGGTCACCGAGTTCAAGAAGACCTATTTCGGCACGGTCCTCGGGTACGTGTGGTCGCTCTTGCGCCCGCTGATGACGTTCGCCGTGCTGCTCTTCGTGTTCACGAAGATCTTCAACCTCGGCGGGCGAGGCTCCGGCATCGAGCACTACCCGGAGATGCTGCTGTTCGACATCGTCCTCTTCGGCCTCTTCGCCGATGCGACCTCGCAGTCGGTGAACTCCGTCGTCGGCAACGAGGGCATCGTGCGAAAGACGCAGTTCCCACGCCTGGTCATCCCGATGTCCGTCGTCTGCACCTGCCTCTTCAACTTCGGGATGAACATGATCGCGGTGGTCATCTTCTTCCTCGCCCTGGGCGTCGAGCCGACCTGGACCTGGCTCTTCTTCCCGGTCATCGTCCTCGCCGTATTCCTCCTCGCCTCGTGCCTCGCCCTGTTGCTTTCGAGCCTGTACGTCCGCTTCCGCGACGTCGCGATCATCTGGTCGGTCATCTCGACCGCGCTTCTCTACGGAACGCCGGTGATCTACCCGCTGCAGAACCCGCCGGTGCCCGACCAGTACCACCAGATTCTCCTGATCAACCCGCTGACGCCGATCTTCGTGCAGGCGCGGACCTGGCTGATCGACCCAAGCGCCCCGGGGGCGGTGAGCACCGCCGGTGGCTGGTTGCATCTGTTGCCGGCGATCTCCATCTACGTTGTGGTGTGCGTTCTCGGGGTGTGGATGTTCAGCCGCTCCGCACCGCGCGTCGCCGAGGAGCTCTAGATGTAGTTCCTGGCGCCGAGCCCGAGTAGCTCCTCGACCCGCGCGAGCAGCGGGTCGGCGAGCGCCTCGTCCCAGCTCGCGGGCCAGGCGACGTTCGAGCCTCGGGCGCGGCCGGCGAGATCGCCAACCGACGCGCAGGCCCGCGTGAGCGCGGCGGCGACCCCCGCGACCGTGGGCTCGGCGGCGATCAGGTTCGGCGAGATCGCCGCCAGCGCGCCGGCGTCCTTGTTGGCGAACGTGTTCGTCACCGTCGGCATGCCCGCCGCCGCCATCTCGATCGGCACGAGGCTGGGGTGGGGGGTGTACATCAGCGCCAGGCCGACGTCACAGGCTCGGAGGGTGGCGGCGTAGTCGGACTGAGCGGTTCGCGGAACGAGGCGGACGGTCGCGCCCGAGCGCGGGAGGGTCAGCGCGCCGGCGCCCAGTTCGACGGTACCGATGCCCAGAAGCTCCCAGCCCTCGAGGCGGCCCTCGGCGGCGAGGTTGTCGAGGGCCATCGCGCCGATCTCGAAGAGGTTCCGCGACGCATGCTCCTCGGGGCGCGCGTAGAAGAGCAGCCGGCGGGGGGAAGGGCGCATGAGCTCCTCCTGCTGGACCGGCCCGACGCATGTGATGGCGTTCTCGAACGTCGCGCAGTTCGCCTCGCCCCTCTCGCGGCCATCCGCGAACACCCCCAGGCGCTCGGCCGCGAACCAGTCGCGCAGGAGGCCGGTCGAGAAGAGCGCCGAGTGTGGGAGGTCGTAGCTCGCTCGCGCGAAGGCCGCGGCGCTCCCCATCGGGAACGTGAAGGGCTCGTACTCCTGGATCAGGTAGAGGAAGCGCGAGGCTTGGAGGTGCGACAGCGCGCCGGCGGCCACGTGGGCGGCGGTGAAGTGCGTCGCGACCAGCGCGTCCGCGGGGTTGATCGGGATCGGCGTCGAGCGGTCGGTCGCCTCGACGAGCTCGAGCGTCGCGATCGCATCTCCGATTCCCTCATAGGCCGAGAGCCGCGAGCGCCAGTCGGAACCGGCGCCCTGGCCCTCGAGGGTGATGAGCCGTACCCGATGTCCGCGCTCCGCCAGGCGGCGGGTCAGGTTGAAGACGGCAATGAAGCCACCGAAGAAATGCTTGAGGTCGATCGCGGGATGGACCACGTCGACGCGGCGCGGCTCGTCCTCCCGCGCGTCGAGACGCAGCGGTGCCACCTTGTCGGCGATCCAGAACGCGCTGTGGGTACGCCGGACCGACAGCGTGGCCGCGACGAGCGCGCGAGCGGCGAGGTAGGCGCCCACGATCGCCACCGGGACCGCGATCGCGATCGCGATCGCGCCGGCGCTGCGGCTCTCTGCGCCGACCCCGATGGCGACGCCGGCGACCAGCGCTGCGGCCGGCGGGACGGCGACGAGCGCGAGGAGCGCTCGTTTCCGCGACGAGGATGTGGCGAGCGCCGCCCGCGCGAGGGACCGCACGCGGCCACGATATCCCGACCGTCCGGCGGTGGCCCCGCAGCCGAGGCACCACTAGCATCGCGGCGTGGCCGATGACTCCGCGAACGAGGAGCTCGACCGCCTGCGGCGAGAGCTCGCCGCGGTCGACGCGGAGCGGCTCCGCCTCCGCTCCGAGCTCGAGCAGGTGGCGCTCTCCCCGGTCGGGCCGATCGTCGGCCCGTCGCGCACCGTGCGGTCGATCGTCGAGCGTCGCTTTCGCAGGCTTCGGGGACGATTCCCGGGTCGACGACGGCCGACGACTCGGCCGACCCGGCTGGCGCCGCCCCTGTCGGGGTCCGAGCTCGCGTGGTCGGTGCGAAGTCGCCTCCGCCCGCGAGCCCCGGCGTGGAGGCCGGGCGCCGCTGCCCCATCCGCGGATTGGCTGACGCCGATCCTGGTCGACAGCTTCGGCCGCGACGGCAGCACCCTGATGATGGCCCTGCTGGCGACCTCGCCTCAGATCGTCGTCGAGGAGACCTACCCGTACGAGCGCCACTACTTCACCTACCTGTGGCGCTGGGCCCGGCTGCTGGGACGCGAGGACTGGCCGGCGGCCCTGTGGCGCAAGGAGGACGTGATCTCGCTCTGGCAGGAGGACCACTCCGCGTTGCTCGGCCCGCCTCCGTGGCTTCCGCGCGAGCTCTTCGAGGCCGGGCCCGACCGGGAGGCGATCTCTCGCCGGGCGTTCGAGCTGGTGTGGGGAGAGCTGTCGAGCCGCGCGATCAAGCGCGCCGCGGCCGCGGGTCGGGGAGAGGCCGCGCTACACGGCTGAGAAGCACGGCAACACCTGGCTCGTCGACGAGCGCGAGCTGCCTCCGCTGGAGAAGGTCGTCCTCCTTCGCGATCCTCGAGACATCGAGGTCTCGATGTCGGCGTACGAGGACAAGGAGCCCTCGACGAGCGTCGGGATCAATGCCCGGTGGGCAGGCGTCGATCGGCTCGACGGAGTCCTCGCCCGGCACCGGGGCCGCCTGCGGTGGATAGCGGGCCTGCTCGACGAGGGCACCGTGCCGGTCGTGCGCTTCGAGGAGCTGGCCGGCGATCCGGGCGCCGTCGCGCGCCGGCTCGGCGAGCATCTGGGCGTCTGGCTGGTCCCGGACTCGCTCGCCGCCGAGGCGCTTGCGGCGCGGCACGCCTCCGCGGCCGACGTCGGTGCCGGGCGCTGGCGAGACGAGCTCGACCCGTCGATCGCCGAGCGGTTCAGCCGCGAGCTGGGCCCCGAGCTTCGCGCCGTCGGGCTAGACGCGTGAAGGGCGCGCGGGCAAGGCTCGCGCCCAGCTTGAGCGCGATCCCGGCGTAGACCGCCGCGTTCACGAGCGGATTTCGATCCCCGGCGTAGTGCCGGCGGTAGAAGCGGTACATCCCGTAATGAAAGGCGTAGTTGAGCTTCGGGCTTCGGATCGGCCCGCTGGTCCCGGCCTTGACGTGGATCACCCTCGCCGCGGGCTCGTACCAGGTCGTCCAACCGGCCTCCCGGAACCGGTAGCAGAGGTCGAGGTCCTCCATGTACATCCAGAAGCCCTCGTCGAAGAGGCCGGCCTCGGCGAGCGCGGAGCGGCGCAAGAGCATGCAGGCGCCGTTCACCGCGTCCACGGGGCCAGAGTGGACCTCGGGAGCGCGGTAGGCGGCCAGCGGCCCGCGCTCGCGACGCCGGCCGACTCCGGTGAAGTGAGCCAGCGCCGAGACCGGGGTTGGGAAGCCGCGGCGTGCGGCGTGGTCGAAGCTGCCGTCGGGCAGCTCGAGACGCGGTCCGCAGATGCCCACCCCGGGCTCCCGCTCCATGAGGGCGAGCAGCGTGTCGAGCGCGCCCGCGGTCACGCGCGTGTCGGGGTTCAGGGCCAGGACGAAGGGGGCGCGCCCCGCACGGATCGCCAGGTTGGTCGCCGCGGCGAAGCCGAGGTTGCCGGTTGCCCTGGTGAGCTTCACGTCGGCGAACTCCGCGGCCACCATGTCGGCGGTGCCGTCGCCCGAGGCGTTGTCGACGACGTGGACGGAAATGGGTTTGCTCGGTGGATGCGCGCCGAGCGAGGCGAGGCAATCGCGCAGCATCGCCTCGCATCGGTAGGCGACTATCGCGACGTCGAGGCTTGGCGCTTCGCTCAATGCTCGAGCACGAGCCCGAGGAAGCGCTTCGTGCGCTCGTGTTGAGGGTTGTCGAGGAGGCTCGCCGGCGGCCCCTCCTCGACAACGACGCCACCGTCCATGAAGACGACCCGATCGGCGACGTCGCGCGCGAAGGCCAGCTCGTGAGTGACGGCCACCATTGTCATCCCCGACTTCGCTAGGTCGCGCATCACGTCGAGGACTTCCTTGACCAGCTCGGGGTCGAGGGCCGAGGTCGGCTCGTCGAACAGCATCAGCTTCGGGTCCATGGCGAGCGCTCTGGCGATCGCCACACGCTGCTGCTGCCCACCCGATAGGCGAGCCGGGTACTCGTCGAGCTTGTCGGCGAGCCCGACGCGGTGCAGGATCTCGCGCCCGCGCTCGATCGCCTCCTTCTTGTGGACCTTCTTGACCAGCACGGGTGCCTCGATCACGTTCTGGATCGCCGTCTTGTGCGGGAAGAGGTTGAAGCGCTGGAAGACCATGCCGATCTCAGAGCGGCTCTTGGCGATCTCCGAATCCCGCTGCTCGTACAGCTTGTTCTTGTGCTCTCGATAGCCGACGAACTGGCCGTCGACCGAGAGGCGCCCGCCATCGATGTTCTCGAGGTGGTTCACGCAGCGCAGGAAGGTGGACTTTCCCGAGCCGGACGGCCCGAGCAGGCACATGACCTCCTTCGGCGCAACCTCGAGCGAGATTCCCTTCAACACCTCCAGAGTTCCGAAGCTCTTGCGGACCTGCTCGGCCTTGATCATCGGTTCGCTCATCGGTGGTCCTCCGGAAGCTTCGGCGGCTCGGGCCTGTCGTCTGGCGGGAGCCCCACCTTCGCGTGCTTGGGCCAGAAGTTCTGGCGGATCCGCCCGATCAGCGTCGGCGCCTGGGCCTGTCGTGAGCTGCCGCGGCCGTAATAGCGCTCGATGTAGTACTGGCCGATCGAAAGCACCGACGTCACGGCGAGGTACCAGATGCTGGCGACGAGCAGAAGCGGGATGGTCTTGTAGTTCACCGAGTAGATCTGCTGCGCGGAGTAGAGGAGGTCGTTGATGGCGACGAAGGCGACCAGCGACGTCGTCTTCAGCATCGAGATCGTCTCGTTGCCGGTCGGCGGGATGATCACCCGCATCGCCTGCGGGAGGACGATCCGCCTCATCGTCTGCAGCCGCGTCATCCCGAGAGCGTGCGCCGCCTCGGTCTGCCCCTCGTCGACGGAGATGATCCCGGCCCGCACGATCTCCGACATGTAGGCGCCCTCGTTGAGGCCCAGGGCGAGCATGCCGGCGACGAAGGGCGTGATGAAGTCGTTCGCGTTCAAGTGCACGAACGACGGGCCGAACGGGATGCCCAGGTCGATGGTCGGATAGAGCGCCGCGATGTTGTTCCAGAGCAGGATCTGCACGAGCACCGGCGTTCCGCGCAGGAGCCAGATGTAGAACCAGCTCGCGCTCGAGAGCAATGGGTTCGCCGACAGCCGCATCAGCGCCAGGAGGACGCCGAGGACGACGCCGATCACCATCGAGACCACCGTGAGCTCGAGCGTGAGCACGAGCCCGTCGATGATCTGCTGGTTGCCGAGGAAGTCGCCGACGACGTCCCACTCGAAGCGGGGGTTCGTCGCGACCGAATTGACGATCACGACGATGAGGATCAGGACGATCCCCGCCGCGATCCAGCGGCCGGGGTGGCGCACCGGGACCGCCTGGATCTCTCCAGGCGGTTCCGGCTTGCCTACGCCGGTTGCCGCTTCCACCTTCCCTCGGCTTGCTGCGTTCGCCTACCTGCGGCTACGAGGCCGGCACGTTGGTCGGGTTGACCTCTACCTTCGAGATCGCGCTCTGGTCGAGCCCCCAGTACGCCAGGATCTTCCCGTACGCGCCGTCGTCGATGACCTTCTGCATCGCCGCCGCGACCGGGTCGGTCAGCCCGCTGTCCTGCGGGATGGCGATCCCGTACGGGGCGCTGTCATAGGACTTGCCCGACAGCTTGAACTGCCCGCCCGACTGCTCGACGATGTACGCGGCGACGGGCGAGTCGGCGATGCCGACCTCGGCGCGACCGCTCGAGATCGCCAGGTTGGCGCCGTTCTGGTCGGGGAAGACCTGGACGTCGACGCCGCCCTCGCCCGCGGCCTTGCACTTCTTGTCCTGGTTCGTCGCGTCGGTTGCCTGGATGGTTCCGCGCTCGATTGCGACGCTGTGGCCGCAGAGATCGTCGAGCGTCTGGATGTCAGGTCCCCCGTCGGCCTTCACGTAGAACGAGCTTCCGGCGGAGAGGTAGGTGACGAAGTCGACCGTCTTCTCGCGCTCCTTCGTGACCGTGAACGACGACATCCCGAGGTCGAACTTGCCTGCCGCCAGCCCGGGGATGATGCTGTCGAAGGTCGCGTTCTTGACGTCGGCCTTGAGGCCCATGACCTGCGCGAGGGCGTCCGCCATGTCGGCGTCCATTCCGATGATCTCGCTGCTGTTCGGCTTGATGAACTCGTCCGGCGCGTAGGTCGGGTCGGTCGCGACCGTCAGGGTGCCGGCCGACTTCACGTCGCTCGGCACCTTTGCCGAGATCGCCTTGTCCTCGGACAGGTTGATGCCCGGCGTCGCCGTCAGGTCCGCGGCGTTGCCGCCCCCTCCGCCGCCGCTGCTCGACGTCGAGTTGTCGTTGCTCGATCCGCAGCCCGCGGCGGCCACGATGGCGACCGCGACTATGGCCCCCACGAACAGCCTGCTGAGTGTGCCCCTCATGTTCTCCTCCTCGGTAATGGCGGCGGCGCCCTTCCTGGTGCGCCTCCGCGAACCCTAACGCGCTCTCACGGGCTGCGCCGAATCGACCGCTCGAGCGCCTCGCGGAGCAGCCGCTGGGCGGCGTCGCGGTCGATCGCGCCGGCGAGCCAGCGCGTGCACAGCCCGTCGACGAGCGAGATGAGCGCGTCCGCCGCGATGTCCGGGCCGATCCCCTCCCGCACCGACCCGTCGTTGATGCCGGCCCGGATGGTCTCGGAGACCTCGGCCCTCCAGTCCTCTGTCACCTTCCTCACCGCGCCGCGAAGGTCGGGATCGAACACGGCAGAGGCGCTCACCTCGCCCCACACGATCGCCGCCTCCCGGACGGCTTCGTCGTCGGAGAGCTCGCCGAGCAGGGCCGTCTCGAGCGCCTCGTAGCCGGTCGCGCCGGGGGCGCCCGTGTCGGCCCCGCGCAGCGCGGTGGAGGGCGCCTGCTCGCTCGCGTGCTCGAGCGCGGCGCGAACCAGGCCGGCGCGCGATTTGAAGTGGTAGTAGAGGAGCGCGGGGGAGACGTCGGCGGCGTCGGCCACCGCCTCGATCCGCATCCCTCGAACGCCGCTGTGAGCGATCGCGCTTGCGGCGGCGACCACGATCGCCTCGCGGGTGTCGCGGCGCGCCTCGGTGGTCTGGCGCGATGCCGCCACAGCCGCGATGTTGGCAGGTTGCGGGGCCTGCGGGCGCCGCCCATCACTACACTTTCGATAGTGCTCGAGCCGACGCTCAACCGTCCGTGCGGCGGCCGCTACGGCGACGTCGTCCAATCGATCGGCAACACGCCGCTGGTCGAGCTTCCGACCCTCTCCCCCCGCGAGGGAGTGCGCCTGTTCGCCAAGCTCGAGGGCCGCAACCCCACCGGCTCGGTGAAGGACCGCGTGGCCCGCGCGATGATCGAGTCGGCCGAGGCCTCCGGCGCGGTCGAGCCGGGACAGACGATCCTCGAGCCGACCTCGGGCAACACCGGGATCTCTCTGGCGATGATCTGCCGCCGCAAGCGATACCCGTTGCGGGTGGTCATGCCCGACAACGTCACCGAGGAGCGCACCCAGCTCCTGCGGATGTACGGCGCCGAGATCGTCTATTCGGAGGGCGCGAAGGGCTCGAACGGGGCGGTCGAGCTGGCGCTCGAGCTGGCGGCCGCGGATTCGTCGCTCTACATGCCGTACCAGTACGGCAACGACGCCAACCCTCGAGCCCATTACGACGGGACGGCCGTCGAGATCCTCGACGAGCTCGACGAGGTGGCCGCTTTCGTCGCCGGGCTCGGCACCGGCGGAACGCTGATGGGCGTCGGCCGCCGGCTAAAGGAGAACGACCCCGAGACGAAGATCGTCGCCGCCGAGCCGATGCAGGGGGAGCTGGTCCAGGGCCTGCGCTCGCTCGATGACGGGTTCATCCCGCCGATCATCGACATCTCGCTGCTGGACCGGAAGATCATGGTCTCGAACAGCGACGCGATCGTGTGGACCAAGCGCCTGCTCTCCGACGAGGGCCTGTTCGCCGGCGTGTCGACGGGCGCCGTCGCCG
The DNA here is from genome assembly GCA_963771655.1 of uncultured Actinomycetes bacterium. GTDB lineage: Bacteria > Actinomycetota > Thermoleophilia > Solirubrobacterales > 70-9 > JAWVFM01. The sequence goes on from CAVYUG010000006.1 coordinate 445,659, forward strand.
CGATCGCCGTTCGGATCGCCGGCGAGCTCGAGGCCGGAAACGTGGTCTTCATCGCGCCCGACGACGGCTGGAAGTACCTGTCGTCCGGCGTCTACACGAAGCCGCTGGAGGAGCTCGAGGGCATCGATTCAACGGTTTGGTGGTGAGCGGCAGGCTTGGGCGGGGGCGGCGCTCGTACATACGTCCACCCCGCTTTGCGGTAGCCGCCCCGGCATCTAACATCCCGGTTGCCAATCACCCCCGCTGCGACGGGGAGTCTTCCAAGCGGCCCGCCTGATGCGGGCCGCTTCGGTTTTGGAGGCGGCCTCGTCGCGCGTGCGTGAGCTCGCGGGCTCCTACGTCCCTCCCGACTTCGCGCACATCCCCGATCCCGACGCCGCGATCTTCCTCTGCGCGGTCGACCACCGGACCGGCTACCGGGGCCGCTATCTGGTTGGCGGGCGAGGCCCGTTCAGCGGCAGCGCGCTCATGTGGGAGGTCGGGCTTCTCGCGGCGCGGCGCGAGCCTGGCCTGCTGACGGCCCCGGCGCTTGTTGAGGTCGATGGCGAGCGCGTCGCGGCGACGTTTCGGATTGGCGGCGAGACCGTCGCCGGCGCCGAGGTCCGCGCGGCCCTCTGGCGCGACCTCGCCGAGCGCCTGGAGGCCGACTACGCGGGCAGCGCCGCGCTTCTGCTCACCGCGGCCGAGGGGCGGCTCGGCGGGTCGGGCGGGCTGGTGGCGCGGCTGGCCGGCAGCCAGGCCTACGGCGACCCGCTGGCGAAGAAGGCGTTCCTGTTCGCGAAGATCGCCGAGCGCCGCGGGTGGTTCTGTGTCGTCGACCCCGAGGCCTGGGAGGTCTCTTCGGACAACGTGCTCATGCGGCTCGCGCTGCGTGCCGGCCTCGTGGAGCCCGGGAGGCTCGACGAGGTGCGGCCGGCGACCCGGACGGCGTTCAAGGGTCTCGCCATCGAGGCCGGTCTGAGCCCGCCGATGCTCGACGACCTCCTGTGGGAGCTGGGCCGCGACGACCCGGACCTGCTCGGCGACGTCGCTGGTGACGTGCGCGAGCCGCCGCGCGACCCCGCCTCGCACTGGTACTAGCCGACTAGACGTCGCGGAGGCGGATCGGTCCGCTCGCGGCACCGCTCACGAGCTGGCGCGAGACCGGCTCGCTCGACTCGAACACCTCCGCGGCGGGACCGTTCGTGAGCACGCGCCCCTCGTGGATGACGGCGGCGTGGTCCGCGAGCTTTCGAGCGGCGGACATGTCGTGGGTCGTCAGCAGGTAGGTGGCCCCCTTGCTGCGCTGGGTCTCGCGGATCAGCTCGCAGAGAAGGGCCAGCCGCACTCCGTCGATCCCGCTGTCGAAGTCGTCGATGATCACGATGCGCGCCTCGAGGGCGAGCGCGCGCGCCAGCGCAACCCGCTTTGCCATGCCTGAGGAGAGCTGCTCGGGCATCAAGCGAGCCTGGTCGCGAAGGCCGACTTCGCCGAGCCGCGCCATCGTCACCTCGGCGATCCGCTCCTCGGACCACCGATTGCGCTGGCGCAGCGGGAACGCCACGTTCTCGAACACGTCGAGGGAGAAGAAGAGCCCGCAGCTGAACGGGAGCGTGCCCTGAAGCACCGCGCTCATCCCGCGTCGCAGCTCGTAGAGCTCCTCGTCGGTGAGCTTCGAGAGGTTGCGGCCCTCGACCCGCACGAACCCCGAGGTCGGCCGCATCAGCCCGAGGATGTGCTTGATCGTCACCGTCTTTCCTGCGCCCGACGGCCCGAGGAGCGTGGTGATGCGGCCCTCGGGGACCTCGAGGTCGACCTCGTCGAGCACGCGGTGCGACCCGAAGCGCTTGACGACGCGCTCGAGGTCAATGGCCATGCCCGGCCTGGCCTCGGAGTGCCTCGCGCTCACAGCGGTACCAGCGGCGGGTCCTTCGCGAGCAGGAAGAACCAGACGACCATCACGGCCAGCGCGATCACGAGCGAACCGACGAGGATTGGCTCGAGCGGCCCGTGCAGGTAGCGCGGTGCCACCCCGAGCTCCTCCTCCTCGGCCTCGTATTGGGCGAGGACGCCGGTGATCGCGAGGTAGGTGCGGTTGAGCCAAGCGAGCACCATGCCGAGCAGCAGCATCGCGGCGATCGTCAGTGGCAGGGCGATCACGTACTCCTCGGCGCTCGACCCAGCAATCTTCGACCCCACCCAGAGGCATCCGAGCGGGACCGCCGTCCACAGCGCGAACGACCCGACGGCCATTCCGACCAGGAGCATCGCGGCGACGATTCGATCGCCGCCGCTCGCGGCTTGCGGACGAGCGAGCATGGTGTGCGCCCCGCTCACCTTACCGGCGTCCCTCGGCGCGCCTTCCGATCACGGCGCCACGCTCGACGACGGGTCGATGTTGTGCGCCAGAAACAGGAACCAGACGCTGATCGCGATGAGCGCGATCACGAGCGATCCGATCAGGAGCGGCTCCAGGGGGCCGCGGAGGAGACGCCGGCCCGGGTCGGTGCCGAACTCCTCGTCCTCGGCTGCGTAGCGGGCGATCACGCCTGTGACACGCAGGTAGAGCGCGTTCAGCCAGACCAGTAGGGCGCCCCACGCGATCATTGCCGCGATCGTCATCGGGAGGTCGAGCAGGTAGTGCTCGGCGCTCGAGCCGGCGACCTTCGAGCTCGCGTAGAGGCACCCCGCGGGCACGCCGAGCCACAGCACGAAGGAGCCGAGCGCCATCAGCGCCAGCAGGAAGCCCGCGGCCACCCGGTTCGCGACGCGCGCCGTCCGGCTTCGCTCGATCGCCTCCGCGCCCGCCGCCACGTCAGCCCCCGATCGGAGCGCGAGGGTTGGTGCCCCAGAAGACCAGGGTCCCGAGCATGCCGATGATGTGGACCAAGACGATGTTGAGAACCATCGACTTGGCGGTCGCCCGGCCGACCCCGACGGGCCCGCCGCCCGCCGTGTAGCCGTAGTAGCAGCCGACGAGGACGATGACCGTGGCCATCACCATCCCCTTGATGATGCTGAATAAGAGGTCGGGTGGGTTCTGGAACTCCCAGAAGATCAGGAAGTAGCCCCCGGACGAAGTTTCCGCGATCTGCTTGACGACTGCGAGCCAGCTCGCGACGTAGCCGACGCCGATCCCGAACAGGTAGATGAACGGCAGCGTGATCCAGGCACCGAGGAGCCGCGTGGCGCAGAGGAAGATCATCGGGTTGACGCCCATCACCTCGAGGGCATCGATCTCGTCGGAGATCCGCATCGCGCCGATCTCGGCGACGATCCCGGTCCCGACCTTGGCCGCCATCATGTAGCCGAAGGCGTAGGGGATGACCTCCCGAAGATCGCACCAGGCGGCGAAGACGCCGGCGTAGGAGGGCGCCCCGTTGCTGCGCGAGAAGTACGCGCCCTCGATCCCGCACTGAAGGCCGAGGATGAAGGTGAGGCCCCAGATGACGATCGCCGAGCCGGTGATGAGAAGGCCGGCCTGCCGCAGCGACTCGCCGAAGAAGGTGAACACGCGCCCGGAGTAGACGAGCCCCATGACCCGCCCGGAGAAGCGGGCGATCTCGCCGAGCGAGGAGAGCCAGTCGCGCGGGATGGCCAGCCAGCCGGTCATACGGCGACCGTCTCGGTGGGCGCGGCTATTCGTCCTGACTTGCCCACGCCGTGGGTGGAAAAGGCAGGACAAACGCCGGATCTCGACGCTGACGCCGGTCCGACCCCCGCCCTCGCTGACACGGTCCCTACGCCCCCCTACCGAATCTGCGAGATCTCCGGATGGGTGGCGAGCAGCGTCTGGGTGAAGACGTAGTTGAAGGCAAAGACGCCCAGGAAGGCGATCACCACCGCCTCGTTGACGGCTCGGCCCACCCCCTCAGCGCCGCCGGAGGCGTTCATCCCCTTGTAGCAGCAGACGATCGCGATGATCGCCCCGAACAGGGTGCATTTGACCAACGATCCCCATAGGTCGGTGATCGAGGCGTTACTGAACAGGGTCGCGAAGAAGCCCCCGAGCGGCTGGCCGTAGGCGATCTCGGCGAAGATCCCGCCCGAGATCCCGAAAAGGAGCGCGTAGATGTCCATCAGGCCGGTGATCAGCATCAGGCTCAAAAAGCGCGGGACGACGAGGTTTTTGATCGGGTCGACGCCGAGGACCTGAAGGGCGTCGAGCTCCTCGCGGATCTTCCGGGCGCCGAGGTCGGCGGTGATCGCGGTCCCGGCGACCCCGGCGACGACGACGGCGGTGACGAAGGGGGCGAACTCGCGCACCGAGGCCAAGATGAAAAAGCCCCCCAATCTGTCGAGGGCGCCGAAGAGGGTGAGGAAGTTCGCCGCCTGAAGGCCCGGGGCCCCGAAGCCGAAGGCGATCGTCGAGATCATCATCGGGAACCAGCAAAGCTGCAGCGCGAACAGGAACTGGCCGATGAACTCGCCCCCGTAGGGATAGGGGGGCTTGACCGTGGCGACGATCGTCTTCCCGGTCAGGATGACCATGTTGCCGACCTGCTCAAAGAGCCCCTTGGCGGGAAGGAAAGCCCTATCGGCAACGGTTCTGACCATTACGGGCAGCCGGACGAGACCTTCACGCGCCACCAGCGCATGAGCGCGCCGAGCGGTCCGGCCGCGGGGGCCACGCTGTAGGTCGTGCATCCGGGGTCGCCAAGCTCGTCCGCGCGGACCCTGTCCCATTTGCGGCTGGCCGGATCGGCCACCATCGCATCGAGCCGCGCGCGGGCGCCGCGGCGGCGCTGCTCGCTCCGCGAAGCCTCCTCCCGGGCCTCGGCGAGACGGCGCAGCAGGGCGTCGCGCGTTTCCTCGAGCTCCGCGACGCCGGCGACGTGCGCCATCTCGCCGCGCCCGGACGGCGGCGCCTCGCGCGGGAGCTCCAGGGTGTAGGAGGCGAGCTCGGCCTCGAGTCGCGCGATCTGCTCGCGAAGGGTGCGGCGGACGGCACCCGTGTCGCTTGCCGCGGTGGGATCGGGCGCGGGTGGCTCCTCGATCTCGGGCGGCTTCTCGAGCCCGTCCGGAATCGAGGCGCAGACCATCGTCACCGTCGCGAGGTCCCGCGGGTCGAGGCCCGCTTCACGGGCCCGCTCGACGGCCTCGCCCGCGATTCGCTCGAGCTCCGGCGACGGAGTCGCGGCCGCGCCCACGAAGGTGCCGAGCCCGTGGTGCGTGACGACCAGCCCCTGCTCCTCGAGCTTCGAGTAGACGGAACGGACGGTGTTCACGTTCACGCTCGACCACGCCGCGAGCTCGCGGACGCTCGGAAGCTTGTCGCCGGGGAGGAGGCGTCCGCAGGTGATCAGGGCCCGCAGGCGCCACCCGAGCTGGAGGCCCACGGGGACCTCGTCGTCGGCGTCAGGCTGGAACGGCGGCGCGCCCGCCTGCCGAACCGGATCTCCTATGTCCGCGGGAGACTGTGCCATCAAACAGGCACACCCTACCACAGGTGAGCCATCCACATGGCACAGTCAGGGCTCGCCTGCGGCGGCGAGTAGCGTTTTCCGCGTGAACTCATACCCGCAAATCGCCTCCGCCGATACCGAGGTGCCCCTCGCTTCGCTGCGGCCGGTGCTCGAATACGGATGGCCGGCCGGGGCGGGCTGGCGTCCCGGCGACGGCCCCGACGCCGCGAAGACGGTCCTGGAGCAGCCGCTCGGGCGGGCGGTGGCGTTTCGCCTTCGCGTGGACGGGGGCTGGCGCATTCGCGCGGAGGCCGGCCTTCCCGATGGCGCGGCGCCGGCGCTGGCGTGGGCTCGGGTCGGCCTGCGCGAGCCCGGGGGTGCCGAAACGGCGATCTGGTGGGGCGTCCTGGCCCGCGCGGTAACGACCCACTCGCGCGGCATCGACGTTGAGCTCGGCGGCGCTCAGGGGGAGGTCGACCTCGTCCTCCGTGCCGGCGGCGTCGGCGTCGACCGGGTGCTGTGGGCCGACCCGGTGCTGCATGGGGAGGAGATTCCGTGAGCGCTCTGATCTCCATCCTCACGCCCGTCCACGATCCGAACCCTGAGCACCTCGAGCAGATGCTCGGCTCGGTTCGAGCGCAGACGTTTGAGGGCTACGAGCTCTGCTTGGTCGATGACGGCTCGCGCGACGAGCGGGTGATCGAGAGGCTGCGAGCGGAGGAGGCCGCGGACGAGCGCGTGAAGCTCCTTCGCCGCGACAGCGCCGGCGGGATCTCAGTGGCCACCAACGCGGCCCTCGAGCTCGCGACCGGGGAGTTCGTGGCCCTGCTCGACCACGACGACACGCTGGCTCCGGACGCCCTCGAGGCACTTGCCGAAGCGATCGCCGGGCGGCCCGACGCGGACTTCCTCTACTCCGACGAGACGCTGGCGCTCGACGGGCGCGCCATCTGGGTCCATCTCAAGCCGGACTGGTCGCCCGACCTGCTCCGATCGGTCATGTACACCTGCCACCTGAGCGCCTACCGCCGCTCGCTGGTGCAGGAGGTGGGCGGCCTCCGGGGCGAGTTCGACGGATCGCAGGACTACGACCTCGCCCTCCGGGTGAGCGAGCGAACCGACGCCATCGTCCACATTCCCCGCTCCCTCTACAACTGGCGGATCCACGCCGATTCCGTGACCGGCGATCCGAACGTCAAGGGCTACGCCTATCCCGCCGGCCGGCGGGCGCTGGCGGGGCACCTGGAACGGTGCGGCGTCGAGGGGGAGATGCAGTACGGCGCGCGGCCCGGGCAGTACCGGGTCGTGCACCGCGTGCCGCCATCGCTCGACGTCGCGATCGTCGCGCCGGTCGTCCATCGGCCCGCGGCGCCCGACCTCGTACGAGCGGCGGAGACATGGCTTCGGAGCGCGCACCCCACCTGGCGGCTCGTGCTCGCGGGCCCGGAGGACCTCGTGGGCGAGTGGCGGCGTGAGCTCTCGGCGCCGCTCGGGGAGCGCCTCGTCGTGGTCGACGACCCCGGCCGGCGCGGTGTCGCGGCGCTCCTCAACCTCGGCGTGCGCGCCACGGACGCCGAGCACGTGATCCTGCTCGAACAGCCGGTGGAGGCGCTGACGCCATCGTGGATCTCGCGTCTCGTCGGGTACTCCGCCGAGCCCGACGTCGCCGCGGCCGCGGCTAAGACGCTCGGCCCGGATGGGCGCATCGAGCACGCGGGGATCGTGCTCAGCGACGGGGTTCCGCTTCCGGTGCTGCACGGCGCCCCCGGGTCTCACGAGGGCCCCGTGGCGATCACCGAGATCGTCTCGAACTTCTCGGCACTGAGCGGGACCGTCGCGACTCGGCGCGAGCTCCTCGAGGCGATGGGCGGCCTCGACGAGGGCCTCGGCGAGCTTTCGGTCCCCGACTTCTGCCTGCGCGCGAGCGAGGAGGGCATGCGAATCGTCTCCGTGCCGGACGCGATAGTGCGCCGGCTGGTCGGGGCGGTGCCCGTGAACGACCTTCGGGCGCACGCGCTGTTCCAGCGGCGCTGGCGCGGCCGGCTCGCGCCCGATCCTTACCTCAACCCGAACTTCCTCCGGCATCGAGGCGACTTCCAGCCCCGCCTGGGCATCGCCTAGTCGGGTGGCGTCGCGCCGGCCATGAGCCGCGGGGAGTTCTCGACGATCGCCTCGAACGGCGCCGCCTTCGACAGCCGCGTGATCGACCGCAGCGAGGAGCCCGACGAGCGATACCGGGCCAGGATCTGCGGCACCTGGATCCCATAGCGGCCGCTCTCGGCGATCCGGCACCAGAGGTCGTAGTCCTCCCACACGTAGAGGCGGCGGTCGGTCCGGTATCCGCCGAGGTCGCGGAGATGGGAGGTCCGGATCAGCGCCATCGCGTCGATGTAGTTGCCCCTGCGGAACAGGGACGGGTCCCACCCGGGGACGTTGATGAGCGCGCTGCCGCCCGCGTCGACGTAGCCGTCGAGGTCACCGAAGACCTCGATCAGCGGGTAGGCGAAGGTCGCCTGCGAATCCCGCGTCGAGGGCCGAGACGAGGCGATCGAGGCAGCGGGGATAGATCTCGTTGTCGGAGTCGAGGACGAAGCAGTACCGGCCGCGAGCGAAGTCGATGGCGGTGTTGCGCGCCGCGCCGAGTCCGCGGTTGACCTCGTGGCGCACCAGCCGGGCGGCGACGTCGTCGTGTTCCCTCATCCACGCGCGCGCGGCGTCGCCAGAGGCATCCGTCGAGCCGTCGTCGACCACGACGATCTCGAAGTCGCGGAAGCGGCTGCGAACGGCGGAGTCGAGCGCCTCCCCGACGACGTCGCCGTGGTTATAGAGGGCGGTGAGCACCGTCACCGTCGAGTTCCGGCGGCCGCGCCACGCCGTCGTCTCGGCGATCGGGGTGATCTCCGGGGGCTCGCTCCCCTGATGGCGGACCGAGCGCTCGAGGCGCGCCATGCCCCGCCGGAGCTGGACCATGTCGAGGCGCGCGTCCATGATCCCGGCACGAACCGCGGCCAGGTCCTCGTCGGTGGCGTCGTCCTCCTGAGGTCGAGGCTCGGCCGGCACGCGGACGCTCTTCACCGGCCCGACGCGGGGCGACGCGACGATGCTCCGTGCCGCTCCGGCGAGCTCAGCCACCGAGCGGGCAAGCGGGAGGGTGTCGCGCAGGAACCCGTACGCCCGATCGCGGATCCGCTCGCGGTGGGAGTCGTCGCGAAGGAGCGCGTCGGCGATCAAGCCGAGCGATTCCGGCGCTCCGACGAGCAGGTGCTCGCCCACCTCGAGCGGGTCGATTCCCACCGAGTGCTCGCTCACGACAACCGCGCCGCAGAGCATCGCCTGGACGGCCCTGAGCCACTCGAAGTACGGCCGCCTCGAGGCGTGCAGGTTGATCACGACCTTGCTGCGCGCCATGAGGTCCCACTTCCCCTCGGTCAGGAAGCTGGCGGACTCCTCGCTGTTCGGGCGGACGTTGTCCGAGAGCCGGAGGTACGAGTTCCATCCCGTGAGGAGCTTTCCGTAGGAGGCGAGATGACGGAGCCGGCGCGGTGAGCCGTTGCCGAGGAAGAGAACGTCGATGTCGCGCTCGCGCTCGGGGTCGAACCGGTCCCACTCCGGCGTGTGGCCGAACTGGAACCGGCGAGCGGCGACGCCCGACGCCATGAGGCTCTCGACCGCGTAGCTATTGATGTCGAACGTCGCGGCGGAGCACTGCGAGATCTCGACTCCCAGGCCGAAGAAGAACGACCCGGGTTGCTCCGTCGAGAGCACGATCGTCCGCGAGAGGATCTCGCCGGGCGGGAGCGCCCGGTGCCCGAAGAGCAGCACGTACTCGTGCGGGGCGACGAACACGTAGACCTGGTCGTCGCGCGGCGGCGGGAAGAGCTCGTGAATCGACGACTGCACGCCCTGGCGATCGAGCTCCAAGCGGATGGCCGCGACCATCTCGTCGAAGAACCAGTTCCCGCCCGAGGCGACGACGAAGGCAAGCTCCGGCACGCGCGCATCGTAGTCTTCCCGCCATGGGATCTCGACCTCGCCGGGACGCGGGACGACGTTCCGGAGCGCTTCGTCCCCGACGAGATGCGGGGACAGCTGATCGAGGCCGAGCACGTGGCCCGATACCAGTGGGCGGCCACGATCGCGGCGGGTCGCAGGGTCCTCGACGCGGGCTGCGGCACGGCCTACGGGACGGCGATCCTCGCGCGCGCGGGTGCTCGGTCGACGGTGGGGATCGATGTCGCCGGAGCGGTGCTGGAGGCGGTGCAGGGAGGCATGCCTGAGGGGGTCAGGCTCGACGCCGGCGACGTGCGCGAGCTGCCCTACGAGGACTCGAGCTTCGACCTGGTCGTCTGCTTCGAGGTCATCGAGCACGTGGAGGACCAGGCGAAGGCCATCGACGAGATGGCGCGGGTCCTCGCGCCGTCGGGGGTGCTCTTGATGTCGTCGCCAAATCGCGAGATGCACCCGCCCATCAATCCCCACCACGCCCACGAGTTCCTTCCGGACGAGCTTGCGGCTGCGCTCGGCGAGAGGTTCGAGCGGGTCCGGCTGCTGCGCCAGCACCCCTACGTGGCCTCGGCGATCCTCAGCGACCAGCAGTTCGAGACCGGTGAGGGTGAGGTTCTCCCGGGCGTTCCGGTCCGCAAGCAGGTGGGCGACGAGATCGGCAAGGAGATGTTCACCCTCGCCGTCGCTGGCAATGGTGAGCTTCCGGACATGCCTCAGTCGGCGACGCTCACGAGCGACCTGTCGCTGCGCCACTACTTCGACGTGGTCGACGAGCAGGGGGCGGTGATCCAGGATCTGAGGAGCCGGATCGCCGAGCTCGACCAGCGCGTGGCCGCGCAGCAGGAGACCGCCGAGCGCCTGATGGCGACGGAGGCCGAGCTGGCTCGCGTCCCGGAGCTCGAGCTCCATCTCGAGCGCGCTCGCGCCGTGATCGCGGAGCGAGACGAGCAGCTGCGGGAGACCGGCGAGCACCTCCACGAGGTGCTCGGCTCCTCGAGCTGGCGGCTGACGCGGCCGCTGCGCGCCGCGATGCGCGCGCTCGGGGCACGCCGCCGCTAGACGGTCGTCCTCTAGGCTCGCTCGGGTGCGCATCGCCCGCGAGCTCGTCGACGAGATCGTCGCCCACGCGAGGGAGGAGGCGCCGAACGAGTGCTGCGGCGTGATCGGCGGCGCCGACGGCCGCGCGACGAGCGTGCGGCGCGGGGAGAACCTCCACGCGAGCCCCTTGCGGTTCGAGATCGCGGACCCGATCAAGCTCCTGAACGCGATCGAGTCCGACGGGGAGGAGCTGGTCGGCATCTACCACTCGCACACCCGCAGCGCCCCCCTTCCTTCGCAGACCGACGTCAACTTGGCGCGGCTGTGGCCCGATCAGCTCTGGGTGATCTGCGGACTCGTCGATCCCTCCCAACCCGAGGTGAGAGCGTTCTCGATCACCGACGGGAGCGTCGAGGAGGTCGAGCTCACGGTCGAGGAGGCCTGAGCCTGGCGGCCACCGAACCGCTCAGGTGCCCGGAGTGCGGCGCGCAGCACCCGGCCAGCGAGCGGTTCTGCCGTGAGTGCGGCATGCCGCTCGTCGCGGCGGCGGCCGAGGCGCCGGCGGACGAAGCACAGGAGCGAGCTCGCAAGGTGAAGCCGCAGTACCTCGGCGGCGACCTCGTGAAGGTGGCGTTCGCGCGGAACCTCGCCGAGGCACAGCTCATTCAGGGCATCCTCCTGGAGGAGGGGATTCCCAGCGTCGAGCGGCGCAGCCGCGGCTTCGACGTGCCGGATTTCCTCGCCGGCGGACCGCGCGACATCCTCGTGCCGCAGGCCGCGGACCGCGCGGCGCGGCAGCTGATCGTCGACCTCGGCGGCGACCCGTCCCCGCCGGGGCCGGCGTCGAGCCTGGCGGAGAGGCCGCTGGCTTTCCTCGCCAAGTTCGCCGCCGTGATTGCCGCGGCCGCAGCCTTGGTTTGGGTTCTCTACCAGCTCGCGACCTAGAGCTCCTCGATGGTAAGCCCCGCGCGTCGAGCAGGGATGTCGCGCATATACCGTCGCCACTCGCGCTCGATCTCGCCCATCGAAGCGTCGAACGCCATCTCGAGGTTGCCCGCCGCGCCCTCCCGGTGGAGCCGTCCCACCAGGCGGTCGCAAGCCTCCGGCCCGCGCGTGCGATCGAGCAGGTCGAACACCGTGCCGCCGAGGATGATCGCGTCGCGCGCCGAGGGGGGGAACGCGGGCGGGCCGCCCTCTCGCAGGCGGCGGCTCACCGCGGCTCGGAACAGGGATGCCTGGCCGGCGAAGTACTGCGCGCCGCCCTCGATGAGCCACGCCCAACGGAGGTAGCGTGCGAACCGGCGCACCCCCCACGGGGGTGGGAGCCGATCGTTGTTCTGGCCGAGAACGATCTGGACGTAAAGGCGCTCCGCGGTGCCGAGCATGGCCGCGAACGAGTCCTCGCCGGCGGCGCGTCGCTCGGCGTGCTCGTCGTTCAAGACGTGGACCTCCGCGGCCATGGCCCACCCGGCCAGGTAGCGGCGGCCCGCGGGTGCGGCCGCCAGCCTGGCTGCGGGCAGGAACGGGTGGGCGGCCGCCAGCCAGGCGCCGCTCGGGTGCACGATCACCGTGATGCCGCCGGGAACCACTTCGAAGCGCTCCTCGAGCTCGAAACGCAGCTCCTCGAGGCGGTCGAGGACCCGTTGCGCGGTAGGCTCGTCGACGCTCTCGTGCCGCGCGACGAAGGAGAGCGACTCGGTCTGGACCCAGGCCACGGGGCGCGAGATTACTCGCGGCCTCCGGCGGCCTCTGCCGCTACTTGATCTGGACGGCCTGCTGGAAGGTCGGGCGGTTGACCCAGGGCACCGGCGGGATGGTGATCGCGCCGAGAGCGCGATGGTGGATCGTGTCGGCGCACGCCTGCGCGTCGGCATGGATGCCGCCGAACTCGGTGCAGCCGCCGTCTGGGTAGAGCTCGGCGTCGGAATCGTGGGCGAGGGCGTCGGAGAGCGAGGACAGAAGCGCGGATCGGCAGGCCCCGAGCTTGCCGTTGCCGCAGTAGACGCGCGAGTACGCGCCGCGCACCCTCTCGCCGAGCAGGCTTCGGAGATCCTTCTGGACGTAGCCGTACCAGCCGCCGTCGAACGCCGAGCCGAGGTGCTGGATCCGGTTCGGGTCGTCGAAGGCGATCATGCCGTGCACGGCGTCGAACGCCTTCTCGCCGAGCGTCGGCTGGAACTCGGCGGTGACGAGGCGCGGCCACCACGCGTCGATGATCCGCACGGCCTGGGCGTCGTCGTAGACGCCGTCCTTGTTGCGGTCGATCCTGTGCGCCCCCCCGGCGAGCCATGACCGAAGCGTCGCCAGCGCGGCCTTCTGCTTCGGGTTCGTCACCGGCTTCGCGTCGATCACCTTGAGGATCCACGGCAGGTCGTACGGCCCGCGGTCGTCGACCGTGCCGGCGTCCTCCATCGCCGATGCGAGCTGGGTGAGGCTCATCTTCTTCGGCCCCCGGATCCCCGCCTTGATGCGGTCGTCGAGGGCCTGGTTACGGAACTGCGGCCCGTAGCCGTAGTTGCCGTCGGCGGCGCTGTACTGCGGCGCCTGCTTGTTGTTCCAGCTCGTGATCCAGGGCTGGTCGACGACGTTCGGGTGGCCCTTGCGCAGCATCGTGTTGAGGTTCTTGAGCGAGAACTGCGGCTGGTCGGGGTCGAAGCCGCGCCAAATGAACTTCGGCGTGCCGAGGGTGGGGAAGTTGGCGTCGACGTGCTTCGGCCGGATCGGGTTCTCGCCAGAGTTGAAGTAGGCGATGTGCTTGCGGTTGATGTAGAACCAGTTGAAGGTGTAGGCGATCTTCGAGGCCGAGTTCATGAAGTCCTGAGGCGTCTTCATCTTCGCCGGCTCGTTGAAGCGCGCGAACCCGAGCGCCGAGGGGTCGACCTCGTGGTTGTAGGTGTCGCGCAGCCGGACGTAGGCGTAGGGGTCGCCGTGGATGGTCGCTCGCGCGATGACGATGCCGAGCTTCGAGCGGAATGAGGTGAGCGTCTCCGAGCCCGCGGGGGTGGTGTCTCCCGGATTGGGCGTCCAGGAGAGGTTTCGCGTGAGGACCTCGAACGGCAGGCACTTCCCCTCCCACAGGTAGTAGTTCGAGCCCTTGGTCGGCGTGCCGTTCGGGTCGCAGAGCTTCACGGCGTAGGTGTCGATGATGTCCTGGCCGGCGGAGGTCGCGCTCCACGCGTAGTTGCGCCCGTGGCCGAGCTCGACGTAGAGGTTGACGCCCGGGAACGTGGCGCCTCGGGCGTCGATCGCCGGCCCGTCGGGCCCGGCGGGGGCGTGAAGGTCCTCCTCCATCAGGATCTGCGGCACGAAGTAGCTCACCTGGGGGCCGAAGACCGCGATGGGGTGGCCGCCCTTGGCCTCGCGGCGCGAGACGAGCAGGGCGTTCGAGTCGCTCGTCACGTCCTGCAGCGAGCCGAGGAGGTCGGGGTCCGCGAGCCTTCCGCCCGCGGGCGGCTCGGCGGGGGAGGCCCCGCCGGAGGAGGTGACGACGTTCTGGAACGCGACCGAGCCGCGGTCGGGCATCGCGAGGCCTCGGACCTTCTTCGGGGTGGTCTCGTACGGGAAGGGCTTGTTGTGCACGGTGGTCGGTGCCTCGGGGTCGTTCTGCGAGCGGAAGTCGGCCCAGACCCTCTCGCCCTGCCCGGGCCCGAACCGCTTCTGCAGCTCCTCCAGCACGAGTGCTGAGCCGAGCTCGCCGCCGCCACCCTTGCCGAAGATGCCCGCGACGAGCGAGGCGATCGAGAACACGTCGGTGACCTGGAACGGATGATCGCACGGCCAGTTCGGCTTCCCGATCAGCGCGTACTCGCCGGGCATCTTGAGCGGGTTGACGCATGCCTCGTCGATGTACTGGTTGATGCCCGCGAGGAAGCTCTGGAGGTCGTGCTGCAGCAGGACCCCGCGCCGGCCGTAGACCGTGGGCGCCTGGTCGTACTGCTTCTGGAGGTCGGCGATCGTGTACGGCGAGTCGGCCCAGACCGACTCGTCCATCCCGACGTTGGCGCCCCCAGCGAAGTTCGAGAGGGTGGCCTCGCCGGCGTTCCGCAGCGCGTCGATGAAGAAGAGCCGGTCCTGAGCGACCGCGTAGCCGGCGCCGAACATCGTCCCGGTGCGGTCGGCTCCGTAGATGTGAGGCACGCCGAACTTGTCACGCACGATCGTCACGTCGCCGCGCGGGCTGTAGGTGCTCGTGACGTCCGCCGGCTTGACGCCGAAGGTCGCGTCCTTGTAGTAGTCCGGAAGCTGCGAGGGCTTGAGCCCCGGCGAGCCGTAGAGCAGATTCGCGTACATGCCCATCTGATCGTTCGCGTGCGCCGGATAGGCGCCGGTTGCCTCGAAGGCGGCGATATCAGCCAGGTTCACGTTCGAGCCCTGGCCCGGCGGCAGGACGTTGCGGAAGCCGCCGGCGTCGTGCTGGCCGTAGGAGCCCGGGGCCGGCGCCGCGAGGGCGGGGGAGGCGCCGAGCGCGAGCGCGCCGGCGACGGCCGCCACCGCGGCCGCCGTTCGAAGCGGAATGCGCGCCACCACCGCCTGCACCGGCGCGGACTGTAGAGGGCGCTCGAGCCGTCCGCGCCGGTTGGCTAACGCCGAGGTGGGGCGCTCGAGTGGGGCGCGATCGTGCTGCATGGGAGCGACACGAACCAGCCCACGGGCGCGATCGGAATCCGGGTGGCGTGCGCGCCGGTGGTTTGGCACGCGTGGCCGGCGCTCGCAAGCGCGTCCGACCAGCTCGTGCTCGCCCGCAGCCTCGCGCTGCCGATGCTGAAGGAGGTCGCGATCGCCACGCCGATCACCGCGAGCGTCGCGAGCACCGGTGCGCTGTTGGGTCGGCGCTCGGAGCGCCGCCACCAGGCATCGACCAGCACGACCGCCGCGCTCACCAGCAGGAGGCCGGGGACGATCGCGTAGCGCGGCGAGAGCTGGGGCGCTTCACCGGGCGGCCAGAGGAGCAGTGCGCCCACGCCGCGTCCATATGCCGACGCGACGAAGAGAGCGAGGGAGGTGCCGCACGCGAGGAGCACGACCCACCGCACCCTCGAGGAGACCCGCGCGATCGCGAAGACGAGAGCGATGAGCGCCGCCGCCGCCAGGGCGCCGAGAAGCGCCCAGCCGGCACGCGACCAGGCTTCGCCGGCGAGCGCCTGGCCCAGGATCCCGCTCCCGACGACTCGCTGGACGTAGGCCCCGAAGATGTCGCTCGACCAGCTCGCCGCCGGAGCGGCCTCCGAGTTGAGGAGTTGCACCGGCAGCTGCGCCGCGAGGCCAAACCCGAACGCCGCGAGCGGTAGGACGTCGGCTCGCCCCCGTGCCGCGAGCGCCCGAAGCGCTGCGACCGGGAGGAGGAACCAGGCGGCGACGGTGCTGAGGGCCGTGACGAGGAGAAAGGCCGAGCCGGCCACGGATGCGCGCGTCGAGCGGGGACGCCAGAGGAGGGCCCAGAACGACGCGAAGACCATGAACCACCCCACGTTCGTCGCGTTGGCGACCGCATCGATGTCGCCGAACGGGACCAGGACGGTCGCCACGGCAAGGCCCGCGCGAAGCAGCGGGTTGCGGATGTGGGCGGCGCTCGCGAACCAGACCACGAGGCCGCTGAGCGCGACGACGATCGCCGCCAGGATCGACGAGCCGGCGGGAGCGTCGCGCAGCGGCAGGGATGCGGCACCCTCCCCGATGAGGCGCGGCGCCAGGACGAGGTAGCGCTGGTACGGGCTCACCAGGTCGCTCACGAAGCCATGCGTGAGCGCGCCCTGGAGGAACACCGATCCGTCCTCGGCCCAGAGGGAGTGCAGCGACGTCGACCACCCCACCCGGAACAGCTGGAGCACGACCCCGACGGCGAGCAGCGCAACGACAAAGGCGACCTCGGCCGCCCCGAAGCCGGCGGAGGCGGGCGCCAGGGGAAAGAGCGATCCGTTCAGGTGGCGTCTGAGCGCCGCGATCTTCGCCATCGCCGCGTCAGTAATCGCTCGCGGCCTTCTCGCGCTCATAGTCGAGCTCGGTGCGAATGCCGAGCTCGGCCAGAGCGTCACGGGCGGAGTCGATGGAGTCCGCTTTCGCGACGGCGGAGGCCAGCGGCACGGCGCCCCGCAGGGCCGCCGGCGGATCGAAGAGGAAGGCGAGGGCGCCGACCGCTGAGAGCTCCACGTGCCGCCGCCCGCCTCGGATCGGGAACCTGCCCACCACCCCGCGCGCGCAGCGGGCGATTTGAAGGCTCGCCTCGGTCGGGACCTCCGCGGCCGCGACCTCGAGCTCCGACGCGACCGCTGGGCTCACCGAAAAGGTCCCGAGCCACGCGTCCGCGCCCGCCAGCTCCGCAACGCGGTCGAGCACCTCCGAGGCCGACAGCTCGCCGTCGCAACCGGGCCCGACCACGCCGAAGAGGGAGGGCAGCTCCTCGAGATGCGCCAGCGCGGCGAGCATCACCGCATCGCAGAGCGGGCTCGCGAGCCCCGGCTCGTCGCCGTGGGCGAGCACGTCGCCGCCCACGTCGACGAGGATTACGAGATCGCAGTCGAGATCGCCCGCCGCGGCCCGGAGGCCGGCGGCGACGCCGCGCGGCCCGCGGGTCACGTCGACCAGGGCCACCGGCTCGCCCAGGTGGGCGGCCATTCCCGACTCAGCGAAGGGCACTCCCTCGGGCGTGGTCGTCCGGTCGTCGGCGATCACCGCGCCGTCGAGGTGACGGCCGCCGCGGATGTCGGCGAGCGGGCGCGGCCCGGGATGGGGGTCGATCGGCAGGCGCTCCCAGGCGACGCCTCCCAGGCGCGCCGGCGTGCCCACCGCCTCGCAGTACCGTGCGACGGAGAGCGCGCCCACGACGTCGCCGCCGCCGCCCATGCCCACGACCAGAGCGCGGCCGGCGTCGGAGATTCGCTCGATCAGGGCAGACGCGGCTAGGCGGGGACGGGCTCGGCGTCGCCGCAGATCCGCCGGATCTCGGCGGCGGCGCGGTCGAACTCCTCGTCGGCCATCACCGGGGTGCCCTCGAACGGGAGCTCGCGGTCGATCTCGACCCACGAGCGGCACCCGTGGTACTCGTCGCGGACGCGTACCGTCACCGGCCTCGGAATGCGGTAGACGCGCAGCAGCAGCAGATGCAGCGGGTGGCGCCGCTTCCACTGCAGGCGCTTCTGCGCGTAATCGTGCGTCCAGACGTGAAACGGCGTGAGTCCCTCGATGACCTTCGGATCCTCAGTCGTCCAGTGGTAGGAGACCTCGGCCCAGGAGCGGATGCGCACGCGGTCGGGCTGGGGGATGCCGCCGTCGCGCAGGAGCGCCCGCGGGGGCGGCTCCTCGTCGGGCCACACGCCCTCCTCGAGGGCACGGCGAAGCTCGGGGTGATGCGACTCGCGAACGAGGTCGTTGCGCTGGTGGTCGAAGGTGGGGTAGAGGAAGAAGCGCTCGTGCTCGAGCTCGAAGTGCTTGTTCTCCTCCCGGATCCCGCCCTTGCGAAGCGTCACGAGCTGCTCGCCCTCCGCCAGGGCGCGCACCGTGACGGCCCACTCTTTGAAAGCAATCGGCATCTGCTGGCTAGTCGGTAATGGCTGTTGAACTCTGCCCGGGAGCCGGAATCGGGAAACGCCGCGAAGGCGTCCGGGCCGCGCCGGGACGGCGATTGTAGTTGAGCGACTCCGAAACGCCAAATATGTGAGATTTGTTGCGAGAGCGCTGGCTCAGGCACGGCCGTGCCGGTGGAGAAAGGCCAGAAGCGCCTCGTTGACGGCCTCCGGAGCCTCCAGGTGGCACCAGTGGGCGGCCTTTGTGATCACCGCGGTTTCGCCCTCGCCCACCGCCTCCGCGACGGCATCGGCGAACGCCGGGGGCGTCACGGGATCGAGCTCGCCGGCGATCGCCAGCACCGGGGCCGAGATGCGCTCGGGCGCCGTCATCCGCGCCTCGGCCGTTGCCGCCGAGCACTCGGCGTAGGCGACCGGGTCGGCGCCGGTGATGAGGGCGCGGAAGAGGCCCAGAAACGCCGGGTCCGCCTGCCTGCGCGCCTCGCTGATGCCGCTGGCGGCGACCGTGTCGGCGATCTCGTCCATGCGGCCGGCGCGGGCCAGCTTGACGCGCTCCGCGAAGACCGGGGCAGCCTCGGGGCGCCAGGCGAGCGCGCCTCCGATCGTCGCGACGGCCCAGCAGCGCTCCCCAAGGGTGGCCGCCGCGTTCGCGGCGACCATGCACCCGACCGAGTTGCCGACGAGGGCCAAGCGGTCTAGACCGAGCGCCTCGACGAGGGCCAGCAGGTCGCCGGTCCACTCCTCGGCCGAGTACGGGCCCTCCGGCTTCGCGCTCAGGCCCGCACCGCGCTGGTCGTAGGCGATGGCGCGAAAGCCCGCCGCCCGCATGGCGGCGGTCTGCGCTCGCCAGGTCTCGATCGAGCCGCCGAGCCCGTGCACGAAGACCACGGCCGGCCCGTCGCCCGACTGCTCGTAGGCGAGCGAGATGCCGTTGACCTCGACTCGCTCGACCATCACGCGCAGCGTAATCGGCGAACGTCCCTCAGTGCCGCCCCTGGCCCCCAGCGAGGGACGTTCGCGGTTAGGGCGGCGTGCCGTAGCCGCCGCCGCCCGGGGTCTCGATGCGCAGGCGGTCGCCCGGGCGCAGCTCGCCCTCCGCCTTCGACGGCAGCGGCTCGCCCGACAGGGTGTCGTGGCCCGGCTCGGCCTCCTCGCCGCCCTCGCGTCCCGCCGGCCGGTGGCGGCGCCGCTCGCGCGATCAGCGTGAAGGTCATCGGCTCGAGGGCCTCGATGTCGCGCACGATCCCGTCGCCGCCCCGGTGGCGGCCCGCGCCGCCGCTGCCGCGCCTCACCGCCAGCTCGCGCACGCGGACCGGGATGTCGGCCTCGAGGGCCTCGATCGGGGTGTTGAGGGTGTTCGACATAGCGACGTGGATGGCGCTTGGCCCATCGGCGTCGGGGCAGGCGCCCTGCCCGCCCCCGATCGTCTCGTAGTAGGTGAAGCCCTTCCCCGCGAGCGTGAAGTTGTTCATCGTCCCCTGGCCCTGCGCCGGGACGTCGACCGGGCCGGCGAGCGCCGAGATCACGAGGTCGGCGACGCGGCTGGAGGTCTCGACGTTTCCCGCCGCGACCGCTGCCGGATAGCGCGCGTTCAGGAGGCTGCCCTCGGGAGCCGTGACCTCGACCGGGCGGTGCGCGCCGGCCGAGGGAGGCGCGTCCGGGTCGATGAGCGCCCGGACGGCGAAGTACGCAGCCGACTTGGTCACCGAGAGCGGGCAGTTGAGGTTCCCCTCGACCTGCGGGTCCGTGCCCCCGAAGTCGAGCCGGAGGCTCTCGCCCTCGATCCGCGCCTCCACTCGAAGGGTCACGTCATCGGAGCCCTCCGGTCCGCCCTCCAGCACGTCCTCGGCCCGCCAGGAGCCGTCGGCGAGGTCGCCGAGCCGCGAGCGCGTGCGCCGCTCCGCGTAGTCGAGGATCGCGGCCATCCCCTCGCGCAGGCCGCCCGGGCCGTGCCGCTCGGCCAGCTCGCCGAGGCGGCGCTCGCCGACGGCGATGGAGCTTCGCTGCGCCAGGAGGTCGGCGCGCCGCTGCTGCGGATCGCGCATCCGCTCCGCGAGCCCCTCGAGGACCTCATCGGTCGCGCGGGTCGGGGGGATCACGACCCCCTCCTCGTCGAGAGCTCGGGAGCTCGCCGGCATGCTCCCGGGCGTCGGGCCGCCGACGTCGGCGTGATGGGCGCGGCTCGCGGCGAAGCCAAGGAGGCCGAAGTCGTCGAAGACGGGGCCGATCAGGGTGATGTCGGGCAGATGAGTGCCGCCGCGGTAGGGGTCGTTGAGGATCCACAGGTCGCCTGGCTCGTGGCGCTCGCCCAGGACCGCCGCGACGGCATCGGGCATCGAGCCGAGGTGCACCGGGATGTGCTCGGCCTGCATCACGAGCTCGCCGGCCGCGTCGAAGAGCGCGGTCGAGCAGTCGTGGCGCTCCTTGATGTTCGGGGAGAACGCGGCCCGGATGAGCACCGCCCCCATCTCGTCGCAGGCCGCGCGCAGGGCGCCGACCAGAACCTGAAGCGTGACCGGGTCGAGCCCGCTCATTCCGCTCGCTCCGCGATCACGGTCCCGTGGCGGTCCACCTCGGCGCGCCAGTCCGGCGGGAGCACGAGGGTCGCCTCGGGCAGCTCGAGGATGCACGGGCCGTCGGCGCGGGTGCCCGCGGGCGGCTCGCCCCGCAGGACCTCCGCCTCGAGCCATTCCCCGGCGAAGCGCGCGCGGCGCCGCGAGCGGGCGAGGCCGCCGTCGGCGGCCGCCCGTGGCTCGATCCGCGGGCCCGGCTCCGTGAGGGCGATGCGGACGTTCACGAGCTCCACCTCGGACTCGCGATCGCGGTGGCCGTAACGCCGTTCGTGCTGCTCCTCGAACCCCTCGATGAGGTCGGCTGGGTCCGGCTCCGGGGGGCCTGGAACGGTGAGCTCGAACGACTGGCCGCGGTAGCGGAGCTCGTAGGTGGCCTCCACCTGGGCCTCGCCGAGCCCTGCGCCGATCGCGTCGCGAAGCGCCGCCACCTCGGACGCGATGCGCTTCCGCGTGAGGTCGGCGCCGGAGAGCATCACCGTGTGCGCGGTGTCGCGGCGCCGCTCGGAGGCGACAAGCCCGAGCGCTGACAGCACTCCGCTCGCGCGGGGGCAGAGGATCCGGTCGATTCCCAGCTCGTCGGCCAGCGCCGCGGCGTGAAGCGGCCCCGCGCCGCCGAAGGGCATGAGCGCGAAGCGGCGCGGGTCGATTCCCCGCTCGACGGTGACGACGCGCAGGGCGCGGGTCATCTCCTGGTTGGCGACCCGCACCATCCCCTCGGCAACCTCGAGCTCCGAGAGACCGAGCTCCGCGCCCAGACGCCCCAGCGCGCCGTTCGCCGCCTCGAGATCGAGCCCGACTCCACCGGCGAGGTCGGAGGCCGCGTCGAGGTAGCCGAGCGCGAGGTTCGCATCGGTGACAGCGGGCTCGTCGCCTCCGCGCCCGTAGCAGGCGGGCCCGGGCTCGGCTCCGGCCGAGCGCGGTCCGACCCGCAGCGCTCCCCCGTGGTCGCGCCAACCGATCGAGCCGCCGCCGGCGCCGACGGTGTGGACGTCGAGCATCGGAAGCTGGATCGGGCGACCGCCGATCTGCCGCGAGTCCGTCCGGCGAACCCGCCCGCCCTCGACCACGCAAACGTCGCAGGAGGTGCCGCCCATGTCGAGGCCGATGGCGTCGCCATCGCCTGAGAGGCGGGCCAGCACGGCGGCGCCGACTGCCCCGCCGGCGGGGCCCGAGAGCACGGTCTGGGCACCCGAGCGGGCAACCTCGCCCGCGGGCCCGATGCCGCCCGACGACTTCATCACGGCCGGCTCGGGGAGGCCGCGCTTCTTGGCTGCATCGGCGAGGCGGCCGAGATAGCTGGCGATGAGCGGCGAGAGGTAGGCGTCGATCACGGTCGTCGAGCAGCGCTCGTACTCGCGGAACTGGGGCAGCACCTCGTGTGAGACCGACACGTGGACGCCCGGCAGCCGCTCCCGCAGCTCGCCGGCGAGCCGCTTCTCGTGATCGTGGTCGAGGAAGGAGAAGAGGAGGCACACTGCCACCGACTCGGCGCGGCCCGCCTCGACCTCCGCCACGATGCGCTCGGCCTCGGCGGCCTCCAACGGCTCGATCACGCCGTCGGGGCCGACCCTCTCGGCGGCCCCGAAGCGAAGCTCGTCCTCGACCAGGGGCCCGGGCTTCGGCGCGCAGAGCCGGTAGAGGGAGGGCCGGTCCTGGCGCGCGACGTCGAGCAGGTCGGTGAAGCCCGCGGTCGCCACCAGCGCTGTCCGCGCCCCGCTTTCGGTCAGCAGGGCGTTGGTGCCCACCGTCATTCCGTGAGCGAAGCGCTCGACGTCGGCGGGCGCCGCGCTCGCGCGCTCGAGCGCCGCCTCGATCGCCCGGGCGACGCCCTCCGACTGGTCGCTCGGAGTCGTCGGCGCCTTCGCCGTGAACACGTCGGAGCCGTCGAAGACGACGGCGTCGGTGAACGTACCGCCGACGTCGACACCAAGGAGCACGCCCGGACGCTAGCTCAGGCGCCGCCTAGGTGCAGCGTCTCGCCGCCCCGCGCCGGGCGGCGCGGGGCGGCGGCGCTCTGACTACCCCCTAAGCCGCGGTCAGCTCGCGGTCAGACTCTTCCTCGATCTCCTCGAGCGGCAGGTCGGCCGCCTCGAAGGTCTCCTCGAGGTGCTTGTGCGACGGGCAGTAGTCCCTGCCCGGAAGCGGCTCACGCTGGCACGGCGTTCCCTTGCGGGTATGTGCCCGGCACTGGCGCGGCACGCCATCGAGCGCGGCGCCCTCGGGCAGCCGCGCGAGGAACTCCTTCGCGAGCTCGATGTTGCGCTCGATCACCAGCCAGACGAGCATCTGGTCACCGATCGCGAAATGCGTGCGGACGTCGCTGAAGAGCTTCTTCGCGGGGCGCGCGAAGTAGCGCCCATCGACCGCCAGGCGACGGATCGTCGCCTCGCAGGCGTCCAGCACTTGCTGCTTGTTCCGGCACCCGGTCGGGTCGTACTCGTCCTCGATGACCCTTGGCCCTAGTTCCCGGTAAATGCTGCGGCTGAAGCGGTACATGTCCGTTCGTACCCCCTGGTTGTTGCTTCCTGACCCGGCCCTCGGCATTCCTTGCACGTTCGTCCAAGAAGAGGGCTCGGCGGGGAGTATGCCAGCCCATTCGGAGGATTCAAGGGCAATACGTTAAGCCGGTATTAAGCCACCCGATTGGGTGAGGCCTTTCTCATCCGATCGAATGAGAGGGAGCCCGGGCGGCTCAGGGCCAGCGCTCGCGCCGAAGGCCGCCATCCGGCCCGACGATGAGGTGGACGCCGTCGAGGCTCGCGTCGCGGATGGGATGGTCCGATCGTTGGTGGACGCCGCGGGATTCCGCCCGCTCGAGGGCCGATGCGGCCACGAGGCACGCCAGCGGGTATGGATCGTCGAGAAGGCGCTCGAGCCCGTCCGCCGTGCGCCGCGGGCCGGCGTCTCGCCACATTGCTTCGCGCGTCGCGACGGTGGGCGGGGAGAAGCGCCAGGCCGGGAGCTCGGGCTGCGGCGCGGCCCGCGCCGACGCGGAGCCGGAGGCCGCCTCGGCGGCGCGCGCCCCGAACACGAAGCACTCGCTGAGCGAGTTCGAGGCGAGGCGATTCGCGCCGTGGAGGCCGGTGCAGGCGCATTCGCCCACGGCGAGGAGGCCGGGCAGCGTCGTTCGCCCGTCGAGGTCCGTCAGCACTCCCCCGATCAGGTAGTGGGCGGCGGGCGAGACGGGCACCGGCTCCTGCACCGGGTCGAGCCCCGCATCGCGACAGGTGGCGAGAAGGCTCGGGAAGCGCGACAGGTCGATGCTCCGAAGGTCGAGCCGCACGCAGGGCGTCCCGTCGGCGTCCATGCGGTCGAGGATCGCGGCGGTCACCTGATCGCGGGGCGCCAGCTCGTCGGTGAACCTGCGGCCCGCGGCGTCGAGCAGGGTGGCGCCCTCGCCGCGAAGCGCCTCGGTCAAAAGCGCGCCGTCGTGGGGGTTGCCGGGCAGCGACAGCGCTGTGGGGTGGAACTGGCAGAGCTCGAGGTCGGCGAGGTCCGCGCCGGCGGCGTGCGCGAGAACCGCGCCGGCCCCGATCGCGCCCCACGGGTTGGTGGTGCGGCTCCACAGGGCCGCGCCGCCTCCCGTTGCGAGCACCGTCGCGCCCGCGGCCACCAGGCCGGTGTCGGTGACGACGCCCGCGCATCGCTCGCCGTCGCTCCACAGCGCAACCGCCGAGGCCCCCTCGAGGACGTCGACGCCGGGGCTCGCGGCCACGAGCTCGGCGAGTCGCGCCGTGATCCAGCGCCCCGTCTCGGCGCCGCCGGCATGGACGATTCGCCGCGCCGTGTGCCCGCCCTCGAGGCTGAGGGCGAGCTCGCCGTCGGGATCGAGGTCGAACCGGACCCCCAGCCGGCGCAGCTCGGCGACCGCGGCCGGGGCCTCGGCGGTGAGCGCGGTGACGGCATCGGTCCGGCAGAGCCCGCGCCCGGCGTTCAGCGTGTCCTCGGCGTGCCGCGCGGGCGAGTCGTCGGGCGCGAGCGCCGCGGCGAGCCCGCCCTGCGCCCAGTAGCTCGAGCTCTCGGCGAGCGGCTTCCTCGACACAAGGACGACGCTCGCGCCCGCGCCGGCAGCGCGAAGGGCGACATAGAGGCCGGCGGCACCGCCGCCGACGACGGCCAGGTCGGCCTCCCGCAGGGCTCCTTCATCTTCGCGTCGCGAGGGCATCCGGAGGCGGGGTACCGTATCCCGCGCGCCCGTGGGTCTCTACGTACATCACGATTCCTCGTACCGCCACGACACGGCCGCCCACCCCGAGAACGCGGGTCGGCTGCGGGCGATCGAGGCCGAGCTCGAGCGTCGAAGCTGGCCGGGGCTCGAGCGCCGTGAGGCCCCCGCGGCCAGCCGCGAGCAGCTCCTTCGGGCCCACGCCCCCGAGCACCTCGACGCGATCGAGGCGCTGTGCGCGCGCGGCGGCGGGATGATCGACGCCGACACGCTCGCCTCCGAGGGCTCATGGGAGGCCGCGCTCCACGCCGCGGGCGGCGCCGCCTGGGCGGCCGAGACGCTGCTCGCCGGTGATGCCTCGTTCGCGCTCTGCGCCCTTCGCCCGCCGGGCCACCACGCCGAGCGGTCGCGCGCGATGGGGTTTTGCCTCTTGAACAACGTCGCCGTCGCGGCCAGGCACGCACTCGATGCGTGCGGCGCCGACCGGGTGCTCATCCTCGATTGGGACGTGCACCACGGCAACGGGACCGAGGCGATCTTCGCGGCCACGAGCGACGTGCTCTACGCGAGCATCCACCAGTGGCCGCTCTATCCCGGTACGGGAGACGCGGCTTTCGATGGAGAGGGGGAGGGTGCCGGCTTCAACCTCAACCTCCCGGTTGCACCCGGCGCGGGCAACGAGGAGTTCACCGCCCTGGTCGAGCACGTGGTGGCTCCGGTCGCGCGAGCCTACCGGCCGGACCTTCTCGCGATCTCGGCCGGCTTCGACGCTCATCGGCGTGACCCACTCGCCGATTGCGAGGTCGACGAGGCGGGGTTCGCGTCGATGGCCGCGACGATGCGCGACCTCGGCCGCGACCTCGGCGCGCCGGTGCTCGTCTGCCTCGAGGGCGGCTACGACCCCGACGCCCTGGCCAGCTCGGTCGCGGCGACGGTCGAGGCGCTGGGCGGGGAGGGCACGCCGGTGCCGGCTCCGATCGAGGCAGCCGGCGCGCATGTCGAGCGCGCCCAACGCTTCGTCACGGACTCTGGGGACTTGAGCCGGTCATAGCCGGCTCCAGGCCCCAAAAAAGCGCTAGGGAACGAGCTTCTCCTTCACATCGTCGAGGAAGGTCTTCGGGAAGCCCGGCACCTGCTCGAGCTCGTCCGGGTGGGTCAGGCCGCGCTCGTCGCGGTAGCGGATGAGCCGCTTCGCCTGAGTGACCGACATTCCGAGGCCGCGCAGCTCCTCGAAGCCTGCGGCCGCGAGGCTGACGGTCCCCTCCGGCACCGGCGGCGCGGGCGGCTGCTCCTCGATCTCAGGATCCGCGATGGCCTCGGTCTGCGGCTCGGGTTCAGGTTCCGGTTCCGGCTCGGGCTCGCCCTCGTCCACCGGCTCGGGCTCCGGCTCCGGCTCCGGGCTCGACCTCCTCCGCCGGCTCGAGCTCAGGCTCGTAGAGCGCCTCCGGCGCCTCGAAGGGCTCGGGGGCGGGGTCCTGCGCCGGCTCAGCGGCGGCACCCGGCTCGGTGGGTCGAAGCAGGCCGAAGAAGCGGCGGCGCGGCGGCGCGGCGTGCGCCCCGGTCGGGCGTGGTGTCGGCCTCGGGGAATTCCTCTGGCTCGGGCTCCGGTAGCGGCTCGGGCTCCGGCTCTTCCGCGACCGGCTCCGGCTCGGGCAGCGGCTCCGGCTCGGGCAGCGGCTCCGGCTCGGGTGCGGGCTCCTCGGCGATCGCGGGCGCCGGCTCGCCGACCTCGACGCTGCGGGCACGGGTCTCGGCTCCGCTCGCGAGCTCCTCCACGGCGCCGAGGCGTCCCTCGACGTCCTGGTAGCGGAGCCCGCGCTCACGCTCGAGCTCGCGCCGAGAGTTGAGCTCGATCTCGGTCGAGCGGCGCTCGGCCGCGGCCGCGCGCTCGTGGGTCTCCGCGAGCTGCCGGCGTGTGGCGGCGAGCTCGCCCTCCAGCGCCGCCTTGTCGCGGGCGAGCTCCGCCTCGCGCTCGCGAAGCTCGTCCCGGGTCTCGCGGTCGGCGTCGAGGCGCGCCTGTGCGACCTCTCGCGCGACCCGCGCGTCGGCCTCGCCGGCGAGGCGCTCCGCCTGGGCGGCGAGCTGCGCCTGAAGATTCTCCGCGGCCCTCTGCTCCGCAGCGGTGACGGCCTCGCGAGTCGCCTGGGCTGCCTGGAGCTCACCCTCCTTCCGCAGCGAGTCGGCCTGCGTCCGCAGCCAGCCGGACGCGGCGGCCCTGGTCTCGACGGCGGCCCTGGCGGCGGCGGCCTCGGCGACCCGAGCGCGTTCCTCCGCGGCCTGGATCCGGCGCTCGGCGTCGGCCATCTCCTTGGCGCGCCCGGAGCGCTCGGTGGTCAGCTCCGCCGTGATCTGCGCGATCTGGGCCTCGAGCTCGGCGCCGACCCGCTCGCGCTCGGCCTCGGCGGCGGCCACGCGCTCGTCGGCGCCGGCCTTCGCCTCCTGGCGCGCCTGCTCGGCCTCGACGCGAGCGGCGCCCTCGGCCTCCTGCGCGCGCCGCTCGAAGTCGGCCCGCGCCTGGTCCGCCTCGTCGCGGGCCCGCTCGAGCTCGTCCTCGCGGGCCCGGACTCTCGCGTCGGCGGCGTCGGTCGCCGCCGCCTGCGCCGCCGCGGTTTCCTCCGCGATCCGCTGCTCGGCGTTCTCGCGCAGGCGCTCGGCCTGCTCGCCAAGCTCTTGCTCGGCCTCGGAAACCCGGTCTGCCGCGGCGACCGCGCGGGCCTCGATCTCACGCAGTCGGCGATCGGAGGTCTCGAGGATCCGCGTCTTCTCCTCGCGCTCGGCCTCGAGCTCCTCGTGGGCCGTCTGCAGCTCGGCTGCGAAACGCTCCTCCGCTGCCTGTCGAGCGGCCTCGACCTCGCGCTGCGTGCGCTCCTCGGCCTCGGCGCGAATTCGCGCGATGTCGGCCTGCACCGCCGCTTCGGCATCCGCCCGGGCGCGCTCCTCGATCTGCTTGCGAGTCGTCTCCGCCGACTGGAGCGCGATCTCCTCGACCTCACGGCGGGCGGCTTCGGTCGCCTCTTGCGCGCGCCGTTCGGCCTCGGCGCTCGCCTTCTGCTCCGCTTCGACGCGCGCGGCTCCCGTCGCCACCCGAACCCGCTCCTCGGCGTCGGCGCGGATCGCGTCGATCTCGCGCCGCAGGTCCGCCGTCTCGATCTCGACCCGCTTGTCGGCCTCCTCGCGAAGGCGTCGCTCCGTCTCGACCTGCGCCTGCTTGGCCGCCGTGGCTCGGGCCTCGGCGTCCTGAACCTGCGCCAGCGCTTCCTGGAGCGCCTGCCCCGACTCCGGCGCCGGTGCCGGTGCCGGCGCTGGAGCCGGCGTCGCCGCGGGCGCGGAGGACGCTGCGGCTTGGGCCTCCGCCTCCATGCGTTCGCGCTCGTCGGCGATGCGCCGGTCCGCCTCCGCCTGGATCTCGGCGATCTGGGCGCGAAGCCATTCCGATGCCCCGGCGCGCGCTTCGTCACCCGTAACGATGTTGGTGGTGGCCGCGACCTGCTCGGCCGCTTCGGCGACGCGCCGGTCGGCGTCCTCGCGCGCCTGCTCGGCCTTCTGCGCCTGCGCCTCGGCCTCGGCGAGGCGTTGCTCGAGGTCGGCGAGCCGGTCGGACGCTTCCTCCTTCGCCCGGTCGAGGTCCTCCTCGAGGGCGAGGATCTCCTCCATCGCGCGCTCCTCGGCCGCCTGGGCGGCGCTCGCCGCGGCGATCTGGATGCGCTCCGAGGTGTCGTCGATGCTCGGCTCCGGCGGGCGCAGCGGCGGGGGCGGCGCCGGTGGGGGAGGCGGGGGCGGTGCAGCGGCAACCGGCTCGGGCTCCGGTGCCGGCTCGGCTGCGGCGGCGATCGGCGCGGGCTCCGGGACGCGCTCGGCGCTCGGGCTCGGGCTCGGGCTCCGGCGGAGCCTGCGCCTCGACCTCAACGGTCTCCACGGATTCGGCGGGCACGATCTCCGTCGGTGGCTCGGCTTCCTCCTGCGGGGCGATCGGCTCGAACTCGTTGGTGGAGTTGTTCCGGGGCGCCGACTCTGCCTCGACCGCGGCCGCGCGCTGCCCGGCGAGAGCCTCGTCGGACTCGAGTCCGTACCCGAGCCAGTTCATGACGCGTTTGCCCACCGAGCGCCGGGCGTCCGGGTCTCCGGCCTCCGCATCGGCCTCGTGATCGCCGTTCGGCGTGTTCGGCGGCGCGATGCTCGCCGTGGCGTCTTCGGGCGCAGGGTCTGCGCCGTCGCCGTTCGTGGCCTCATCGGCAACGTGCTCGGCGGCGGGGGTCGCCTGTTCCTCCGCCGATTCCGAGCCGCGCCTGAACAGTCCGCGGCGTCGAGCCATCAGACGCTCACTCTACGAAAGATCGGCGGTCGTCACGCCGTCCAGCTCGCCGTAGGCGACGGCGACGCGCTCGGCCAGCGTCCTGGCCGAGAACCACTCCGCTCGGGCCTCGCCCTGGACCCGCGGATCACGGGCATCGAGGTGGGCCCGCGCGAGGCTGGCCCAGGTCGCCGCGTCGAAGGGGGCGGCCAGGCAACCGTCCATGCCCTCGAGCAGCGTGGGCGCGATTCCGACGGGGGTCGAGAGCACCGGCCGGCCGCACGCGAGGGCCTCGACCGCTGCGAGGCCGAAGCCCTCGTAGTCGGAGGTCACCAGTACGGCGCTTGCCGCGTTCACCCACAGCGGCATCCTCGCCGGATCGATCCTCCCCGCCGTCAGGAGCTTTGCCCCGGCGAGGCGCGCAACCTGGTCGGCCCGGTCGAACCGCTTCTCGGGGCGGGATGGCGCGGCGGGGAAGAGCAGGTAGCGACCGTCCGCGTCGAGGCCGAGCTCCGTCCGGGCCTCGCTCTGGGAGATTCGCTTGAAGCGGCGCAGGTCCGCCCCGCAGGGCAGCACGGCCGAGCGGCCCGCTCGGCGGCGGAGCGCCCTGCCGTCTTCGCCGCGCTCGAAGAGCTCGCGCGACGCCGCGGCCACCAGATCGACGCGCCCCACGAGGCGCCGAGAGAGAGCGCCGGTGACGGGATGGTGGACGTCCGTGCCGTGGAACGTGACCACCAGCGGGCGGGCGCCGGCGAGGGCCGCGAACCACCCGGTGAGGCCGAAATGCGCGTGAACGAGGTCGACCCTGTTGCGGCGGAGCGCGTGGCGGATCGCGCCGATCGACCGGCGGTAGTTGCGCCGTCCCGGGGGAAGCTCGAGCATCTCGACGTCGATCCCGGCGGCACGCAGGCCGGCGGCCTGGTCGCGCACGAAGCTCCCGCGCTGCGGCGCGGACGCGTCCGGCTTCATGTTCGAGACGACCAGGACCCGCATCGCGCCAGCGTATCCGCCGCCTGGCCGCCGATCGGGGCCCGGCGCCGACGGCGCAGGACTCGTCACGAACGCGCCGGGAAGTCGGCGCTCGGCGGTCTTGATCGGTGCGCCGGCCAGGACAAGCATCGGCGGGCAACCCGATTCGAGGAGGAACCGATGCTGAACGCGCTGATTCGCTGGGCCCGCGCCGCCGCGGCTCGCCGCACGCGACGGGTCATGGCGGCCCTGGAGTCGCCTCGCGGGCAGGGGACGGTCGAGTACGTCGGCCTGATCCTGCTCGTCTCGATGCTGATGGTCGCGCTGGTCGCGGCGATGAAGGGCTTCCACACGACCGAGGGCAAGGATCTGGCCGAGCTCATCATCGAGAAGATCAAGGCCGCCGTGAACGCGCTCACGTTCAAGTGACCGCCTCCGCGCCCACCTGAGCCGCACCGGCGGCGACCTCCGCTCGCCGCGTTCCCGCGCCCGAGGGCGCGGGGGTCGAGCGGGCGGGGGCCGGCGGCGCTCTGCGAGGATTGGCGCTTGGCCGCCGCACGCAGCTACGACCGCTCCGCAGCCGACCTACGGCCGGTGAGAATCGAGCCGGGGTTCGTGCGGACCGCCGACGGTTCCGCGCTCTACGAGCAGGGCGAGACGCGGATCATCTGCACCGCCTCGGTGACGGCGAGCGTGCCGCGATGGCTCGAGGGCCGGGGCCGCGGCTGGGTCACCGCGGAGTACGCGATGCTCCCCGCCTCGACCGGCGAGCGCAAGGACCGCGACTCCAAGCGGGGCCGCCCCGACGGGCGCGCGGTAGAGATCCAGCGGCTCATCGGAAGGGCGTTGCGCGCCGTGGTCGACCTCGAGGCGCTCGGCGAGCGCGCGGTGTACGTGGACTGCGACGTCCTCCAGGCCGACGGCGGCACGAGATGCGCGTCGATCACGGGCGGTTGGGTCGCGCTGCGGCTGGCGACGGCGAAGCTGATGGAGGCGGGCGACACGAAGGGCGATCCCCTGACGGGCTCGGTCGCCGCGGTGAGCTGCGGGCTCGTCGACGGCGCGGCTCTCTGCGACCTCGACTACTCCGAGGACTCGCGAGCCGAGGTCGATGCGAACGTGGTCATGAGCGGGGAGGGCGGGCTCGTGGAGGTCCAGGCGACCGCCGAGCAGACGCCGGTGTCTCGCGCCTCGTTCGATGAGCTCATCGCACTGGCCGAGCCGGCGATCGCCTCGCTTCGCCAGGCGCAAGATGCGGCATGCGCCTAGCGCCCGGTCAACCGACCCAACCCCGCGTTTCGCGGCTGCAAGCTCGCGAAAACCGTGACTGAGTCGGCGGACCGGGCACTAGTAGCGGCGACCCGGAACGAACACAAGCTGCGCGAGCTCGGGGAGATCCTCGGCGGCGTCGAGCTGGTCGCGCTCCCGGCCGGCTTCGAGCCGCCGCCGGAGGACGGCGACACGTTCGAGGCCAACGCTCTGATCAAGGCGCGCGCAGCGCACGAGGCCACGGGCGCACCCGCTTTCGCCGATGACTCCGGAATCGAGGCGAGGGCGCTTGGCGGCGCTCCCGGGGTGCGCTCGGCGCGCTACGCCGGCGAGGACGCCACCGACGAGGAGAACCTCTCGAAGCTTCTGCGCGAGGTCGAAGCGGCCGGGGAGGACCGCCGCGTCGCGTACGTCTGCGTGATCGCCTACCTCGACGACGACGGCACCGAGTACCTCTTCGAGGGGCGCTGCGAGGGCGAGCTCGCCCGCGAGCCTCGCGGCGGCGGGGGCTTCGGCTACGACCCCGCCTTCGTCCCCGACGAGACGGCCCGCGCGGACGACCGCACGATGGCCGAGCTATCTCCCGCCGAGAAGCACGCCATCAGCCACCGGGGCCGGGCGGCGAGGCTGCTCGCTCGCCACCTCGGCCTCGCCCCGGCGCCGGGGGAGGCACGGTGACGAAGACCAAGGCGGGCGCCGCCTGGGTCTCGGTCGCCTCGAACGCGCTCCTCATCGCCGCGAAGATCGCCGCCGGCGCGATCACCGGGTCGATCGCGATCCTCACCGAGGCCGCCCACTCCTCGATCGACCTCGTGGCGTCGGTGATCGCCCTGGTCTCGGTGCGGAAGGCCGACGAGCCCCCGGACCCCGAGCACCCCTACGGCCACGAGCGGTTCGAGAACCTTGCGGCGGCGATCGAGGGGATGCTGATCCTCGTCGGCGCCGGGGTGATCGTCTTCGCGGCGACCCGCAAGCTCATCGTCGGCGCCTCGGTCGACCACCTCGGCGTCGGGATCGCCGTGATCGCCGCGTCGGCTGTCGTCAACTTCGCCGTCTCGGCGTTCCTCACCCGCCGCTCGCGGGCGCTCCACTCCCCGGCGCTCGAGGGCGACGCCGCGCACCTGTTCACCGACGCGCTCACCTCGCTCGGCGTGCTCGCCGGGCTGCTGCTCGTCCAGGTCACCGGCGACGCCGTGTTCGACCCGATCGCCGCGCTCGCGGTGGCGGGCGCGATCGTCGTCGCGGGGCTTCGCATCCTGGGCCGCTCGAGCCGCGCCCTGGTCGACGAGGCCCCACCCGCGGCCGAGCTCGATCGCATCGAGGCGACGATCGCGGCGGAGCGCTCCCGAGCGAGCGAGATCGTCGGCTACCACAAGCTGCGCGCCCGCCGCTCGGGCGCGCGGACGCTGGTGGACCTCCACCTTCAGTTCCGCTCCGGAACCACCCTCGAGCGGGCCCACGAGGTGGCCCACCGGCTCCGCGATGCGATCGAGGGCGAGCTCGGGGCATCCGAGGTGCTGATCCACGTCGAGCCGGAGGAGTCGTTCCGCCCCGAGGAGCCCGGTCGGCTGCGGCGCTAGAGCAGGTTGACCGCGGCCGCGGCGCCGACCGCGCCGATCACGACCGGGTACCCGACGTACCCGTCCAGCGCGAGGATCACGGCGGCGACGGCGCACGCTCCCACGACAGTGAGCCAAGAGGCTCGCTCCAACGACACGCCAGTATGTTGGCGCAGATGGGCGACACCATGACATCGAGCGCGTCGGAGGCCTCTGAGGCGACCGCCGCGCTCGCGCGGATGCACGAGATGTCCGGCGACCTGCGCGGCTGCGCGATCCTGGCCTCGGACGGCAAGGTCCTCGCGGCGAGCGGCGAGTCCGAGCGATGGGGGCGGGCGGGAGCCGAGCTCCTCGGCGCCGCCGACGCGGCGCGCGGCGAGCCGGTGGCGCGGGTCCACGTCGCCACGGCCGACGGGGAGGCGTTCGCGCTTCGCGAGGGCGGCCTCGCGATCGTCGCGGTCGCCGACCGCTTCGCGCTCGCCTCGTTGATGCTCTTCGACATGCGAATGGTGCTTCGCGACCTCGCGAAGGCGCTCGAATCGAGGGGGTCCTGATGCAGAAGCCCCACCGCGTCGTCATCCAGGCCGTCACCGGGTACGCCGACGAGGCGGCGGCGTACCTGCGCCGGCGCCGGCTCACGCGGGAGCCCTACGCGCGGCTCTGGTGGCCGGGCGATCACGGCGCGGCCTTCGACGCCTCTACGGAAGAGGGGCGAGCCCTGTTCCTCGCCGCCTCGCATCTGATCGACACGGCGAGCGAATGAGCGGCGCTCGACGAAACGGCGCGCCTTTGCTCCCCGCCGAGCTTGCGGAGCGCATCCTCGCGCGCGCCCTTCGCTCTGGCGGCGACCTCGCCGAGCTCTACTGCGAGGACCGGGCGGGGTTCGGCCTCGCGATCGACGAGTCGCGCGTTGAGCGGGTGCAGCGCGGCGGCGAGCGCGGGGCCGGCGTGCGGGTCGTCGCCGGCGACACCACCTACTTCGCCCACGTCGACGGGCTCGCCGAGGGCGACCTCGAGCGCGCGGCCGACGCGGCCGCCGCCGCGCTCGGCGCCGAGCGCCGCGAGCCACACGCGCTCGCGGCCGGCGGCGCACCCGACCTGCAGGACGTGGCCGTCGATCCCGCCGAGGTGCCGGCCGAGCGGAAGGCCGAGCTCCTTCGCGCCTGCGACGAGCGGGCCCGAGGCGCGGGCGGGGAGATCGCGCAGGTCATGGCGAGCTACGCCGAGGGCCGCCGCCGCGTTCTCGTCGCCAACTCCGACGGCCGTTTCGCGAGCGACGACCGCACGCGCGTGCGGCTCGGTGTGCAGACCGTGGCGCGGCGCGGCGACCGGGTCGAGACCGGCTTCGAGACGCTCGGCGGCCACCGGGGCTTCGAGCTCGTCGACGGCGGGGCGGGGGAGGAGATCGCCGACCAGGCCGCGGCCATCGCGCTGACGCTCCTCGACGCCGACCCCGCCCCGGCAGGGGCGATGCCGGTGGTGGTGGGCGGCGGGTTCGGCGGGGTGCTCTTCCACGAGATGACCGGCCACGGCCTCGAGGCCGACCACGTCCAGAAGGGCGCATCGGTCTACGCGGGCAAGCTCGGCGAGAAGGTGGCGGGGGATCACCTCACGGCCTACGACGACGGCACCCTCCCCGGCGAATGGGGCACCGACGGCATCGACGACGAGGGGACGCCGACCCAGCGCACGGCCGTGATCGAGGGCGGGGTCCTCACCGCCCTCCTCTACGACCTGCTGCGCGCGCGCAAGGACTCGGTCGACTCCACCGGCAACGGTCGCCGCGAGAGCTTCCGCCACCTCCCGATCCCGCGGATGACCAACACCTTCATCGCCCCGGGCGAGGCGAGCCCGGAGGAGCTGATCGGCTCGGTCGACCGCGGCTTCTACGCCAAGAGCTTCGCCGGCGGCCAGGTCGACCCGACCACGGGCGACTTCGTCTTCGGCGTCTCCGAGGGCTACCTCATCGAGGGCGGGAACGTCGGCAAAGCCTGCCGCGGCGCGACGCTGATCGGCAACTGCCTCGATGCCCTGAGCCGCATCGACGCCGTCGCGTCGGACTTCGACATGAAGACGGGCTTCTGCGGCAAGGCGGGCCAGCGCGTCCCGGTGGGCACCGGCCAGGGCCACGTGCTGATCGGCGAGCTGACGGTGGGCGGGACCGCGGTCTAGCGTCTACGGCGCGGCCTGTCCTGGGCCGGCTCGTCTCACCTCGGTACTGGCGCGGCCGAGAAGGTCGTCGGCGTTCTCGCTGCGATCCCACTCGGCGATGCGGAATACCGGCGGCACGTGGTCGCCGATGGTCGCGTCCAACGAGAGGCGGGCGACCCGCATGAGGTGCCGCGCCGTGGCGACCCCGGAGTTGTGATCGGCTCCCGGCATGATCACCAGGAGCTCGGAGTCGCTCAGCCGCCCGACGAAGTCGTAGGGCTGCCCGGCCTCGGCCACCACCTGGCCCATGATGGCCATGAGGCGGCCGATCGCGCTGCCGCTCGCCGCGCTGTCGGGAAAGCTGACGAAGCAGAGCGAGACCGGCTCTCTCGAGAGGCCGCAGCGTGAGAGCTCGGACGCGAGGGCACCCCTGATCTCGCCCTGTTCGAGGCAGGACGCGGTCACGGCCCCCGCGTGCCCACCGCCGTCATGGTTCGATGCGGCGCTCAGGAGGCAGATGCTGGCGATGGAAGCGAACCGGCGGGTCAGCTCGACGAGCGGATCGGGCGGGTCGGCCGGCGCATCCAGGGCGGCGCACAGCGCTGCGCCGGGGAGGCCCGCGATCCGCACGCGAAGCCCGACGTAGTCGCAGGTCGAACCGCCTTCGCGCCTGCTCTTCCACATGAAGTCGGTGCCGGGGTCGAGGGCTGAGCCCGCCCCGGCCCTGAGCTCCGCCACGAGGCTCTCGAGGGCGGCGCTGTCGGGCCCATCCGGGGTCGTCTCGTAGAGCCAGCTTTGGCCGACCGCGGTTCCCTGCCACCCGCCGGTCGCGAGCATCGCCGTGGACGCTCCGACGCTGCCGCCGTACTCCGCCGCGAGCGCCTGCAGGGCCTCATCGAGGTCCGCGCTGTTCGCCACCGCCTGGACGGATCCGGCGAACCCGGTTCGTATCGACTCATCGGAGCTCGACGGATCCGACGCGCGCCAAGGCCGACCCCTGCCGTTTCGACCTGACTGCCCGGGGCTGACGCCCTCTGGCATTTTTTGTTGTCCTCCATCCGGTCCAACGTGCGTCAGCAAGTGCTGCCGTTCGTCGGCGCCTGTGGCTTATCCGCCCGTCGGTCGGCTTCGCGTAAGCCCGGTGCTTCCGCCGTCGTCTCCCGGGGGCCAGTCCAGGGTACTCCTCTGCCGACGCGAGGGCGGGACTATTCTGATCGCGATGCTGGAGGAGGTGGCAGGTCGCGCCGTGGATGCCGCGCTCGGCGCCGGCGCCGAGGCGGCGGAGGCCTACGCGGAGGACTCGACCAAGCGCGAGGTGCGGGTCTTCGGCGGTGAGGTCGAGAGCCTCACGGAGGCCGGCGAGCGCGGGGTGGGCGTGCGCTCGTGGACCGGAGGCCGAGTCGGCTACGCCTACACCACCGACCTCTCCGACGAGGGCCTTCGCAGCCTCGGTGCCGACTCGGCGGAGGCGGCGCGGATCGCCGACGCCGACGAGTTCGCCGCTCCGCCGGAGGCCAACGGCGCCGCGCCCCAGATCGAGGGCCTGGCCGACCCGTCGGTCGGGGAGTGGAACACCGAGCGCAAGGTCGAGCTCGCGAAGGCCGTGGAGTCGGTCGCGCGCGAGGCCGACGAGCGCATCGAGGCGATCGAGACCGCCGTCTACGTCGACGAGGAGGCGCGCGTCGCGCTCGCGTGCTCCACCGGCCTCGCCGGCGCGTACGAGGCCACAGCCGCCTACGCCTACCTCCAGGCGATCGCCGCCGGCGGCGGCGATCGCCAGACCGGTCTCGGCTTCGGGATGGGCCGCGGCCCCGGCGACCTCGACGCCGAGGCGATCGGCCGCGAGGCGGCCGATCGCGCCACCGCTCTCCTCGGCGCGACCAAGCCCGCCTCGCGAAGCTGCCCCGTGGTCCTCGACGAGACGGTGGCCGCGAGCTTCTTCGGCTTCATCGGCGGCGTTCTGTGCGCCGACGCCACCCAGCGCGGGCGCTCGCCGTTCGCCGGGCGCCTGGGGGAGGAGATCGGCTCGGCCGCCCTCACCCTCGCCGACGACGCCACCGACCCCGCAGGGCTCGCGACCACGCCGATCGACGGCGAGGGCGCCGCGCGCCGGCGCACGGCCCTGATCGAGGCAGGCACGCTCGCCGCCTACCTCCACGACTCCTACACCGCGCGCCGGGAGGGCGGAGAGGCCCGCTCCACCGCCAGCGCCTCGCGCTCGGGCTATCGCTCGCCCCCGTCGGTCTCGACCTCGAACCTCATCGTCGAGCCGGGCTCTGCCGCCTTCGAGGAGCTCCTGGGCGAGGCGGGCGACGGCGTCTACGTCACCGACGTCGCGGGCCTTCACTCGGGCGTCAACCCGGTATCGGGCACGTTCTCGGTCGGCGCCACCGGTCGCCTCATCTCCGGCGGTGAGCTCGCCGATGCGGCCGACGAGTTCACGATCGCCTCCGACCTCGCCTCGATGCTGAAGGCCGTGCGCGCCACCGGCGCCGGGGCGCGCTGGGTGCCATTCGGCGGCTCGGTGAAGACGCCGCCGGTGCTGATCGCCGAGATGGCGATCGGCGGCGCCTAGCCGATGGGCTGGCGGGATCGCTTCTCTCGCCGGCGCACCGGGCGTGCCGACGAGCTTCACGTCGGCGACCCCCGCTTCGACGATTGGCCGGTGGTCCGCGACTTCGAGGAGCTTCCCGCGGCGCGCGCCTGGCACCGGCACCTCGCAGAGCGCGGCGTCGAGGCGGCGCTCACCGCCGACTGGCCGCTCGACGAGTTCGGCCGCGGCGACATCGCTCTGCGGGTCGAGCCCGGGCGGTGGAGCGAGGCCGACGAGCTTCTCTCCGAGCCCTAGCGGCCTGAAAGCCCTCGTTCAGGAGTCATAAGACCGCGAGCCCGCGAGGGCTGGCGCGACGGGCCGCGAAGCCCCTCCGCAGACACCGAAAGGAGCACCGTGCGCACGCTTAGGCGCGCTGCGGTAGGGACGCTCCTGGGGGTCGTCGCGGCGCTTGCGCCCGCCGCGGCCCCGGCGTCCGCTGCCACGGCGTACACAGTTCCATACGGCGAGGCCCTCTCGAGCCTCGCGGCCTCGAACGGCCTCACGGCCGATCAGCTCGCGTCGTGGAACGGCCTCTCCGCGTACTCCTACATCGCAGCGGGCCAGACCATCTACATCCCGGTGCCGAGCGAGGTGGGCGTGAGCACGACCTCGACGGCCTCGACGTCCACCGCGACGACGAGCACCGCCGGCAGCCACACCGTCGTCACCGGCGAGACGCTGTCGTCGATCGCCGCGGCGAACGGCGTCTCCGCCGATTCGCTCGCCGCCGCCAACGGCCTCTCGCTCACCTCGATCATCTACTCGGGCCAGACGCTCGCGATCCCGGCGGCGAGCACGTCGACCGCCACCGGCTCGACGGCGACGAGCTCGAGCGCCTCCGCCTCCGGCCTCGCGCCGATCTACTGCCCCTGCGGCACCGACTACCTGAACTCATCGGCGGCCGCGCAGTGGGACGCGATGCGCCAGGACTCCATCGCCACGTACGGCGTCGACATCTACCCGAACGGTCCGCTCTCCGCGTATCGCACCTACGACCAGCAGGCCTACCTCTACAACCTCTATCTGAGCGGCCAGGGCGCGCCCGCGAACCCGCCCGGCACCTCGCCGCACGAGTACGGCAACTCGGTCGACCTCGCGAGCCCGGAGATGCGCAACATCGTCGACTCGATCGGCGGCCAGTTCGGCTGGGGCAAGATCTACGGCCCCACCGAGTGGTGGCACGTGGACTACCTCGGCGGCTAGCCGCAGCGCGTTACATACGCCACGTTGTTGCCTTGTTTCCGCGCCATAGCGCGGGGTAGGGCCATGGAAACGGAAGGAGACCGAAAACCATGGCCACGAAGATCGACAACGACCTGTTCAAGCGCATGCGTGACCTCGGCGTGAGGAAGAGCCGCGCGAAGAAGGTCGCGGAGGCGATCCGCAACAGCCCCAAGAAGGCGCCGAAGCCGGCGCGCAAGGCGATCGCCGACCTCCAGGGCGCCGCGTACGAGATCCAGGACCGGATCCAGGGCGGCCCGCAGAAGCGCAAGGCGGCGGCGAAGAAGGCCGCGCGGACGCGCAAGCTGAAGGCGAAGAAGCGGAGCGAGTCCGCGAAGAAGGGCGCGAAGACGCGGGCGAAGGCCGCGGCTTAGCGCTCGCCCTCGAAGCGTCCTGGCGTGTACCGGCCTGGACGGGTCTAAGCCGGACAGGTTGAGGTAGAAGTGAGCGAAGCCCGCAAATTGCGGGCTTCGCTGTTTCCGGGCCGTCGCTATTTGCGAGATTTCTCGCCACCAGCTCCGACGCGGCCTCGTACGATCGCGTAGCTCTCCCGTCCCGAGCGGGGGGCGCACTCCGACCGCTTGGGGTTTGAGGTCGGTAGAGAGGGATGGCTAGTCGAATCGGGGTTGTCGAGTCAGCGTCGGATGGCGTAAGGACCGAAGATCGGTCGACCGTTGATCGATCCTGGAAGGAACGGTCGGGTCGCCTCTACCAGGAGTTCCGCTCGCCCTCGATGCGGATGGTGCGGCGGGCTTTCGGGCGCGCCTTCGACGACGACGAGGTCGAGGACATCTATGGCAACGCTTGGCTCGGCACCCTGCGGTCGCTCGAGCGCCGGCACGCGGACCTGTCGGACGAGGACATTCGGAAGTACGTCTTCACGGCCGTCGCGAATCACGCGAGCAAGGAGCTGCGCCGCCGCGGGCGGCGACCCACGGCGCCCTTGGACGCCGTCGGCGAAATTCCTGATCTGGCTCCTGCCCCCGAGGATCGTGCGGCCAGCGCGGATGAGCGGCAGCTGGCGCGCGATCTCTTGGCCTCCCTGCCCGCCCGGCGCCGCGCGGTCATGTTGCTGCGCTACGGGTGCGGCCTCGAGCCACGCCAGATCTGCGCCCTCGTCACCGGCCTCACGGCCCGCTCCTACCGCAAGGAGATCACTCGCGGCATCGATGAGCTGACCGAGAAGCTTCGGCTGGTCGAGCGCGGCGACTGGTGTGCCGAGCGCGAGTCGCTCATGAAGGCGTTCGCCGCCGGGCTCGCGAGCGAGGACGAAAGCCGCGCAGCCCGTCACCACCTGTCCCGGTGCCGCGAATGCTCGGAGCTCGTCGGACGACTGACTGGCCACCTCCATGATCTCGGCGGCGCCCTGACGATGCCGGCGGCCCTCGACGGAGTCGCCCACGGCGACTCGATCCACGATCGCGTGATCGCCCTCGGCGATCGAGTCCGTGAAGCGGTTTCCGGCCCGCTCGCAAGCACCGACGGCGCGCCGCTCACCGCCAGTGGCGCCGCCCGTGGGGGCGGAGCGGCAGGCGCGGGCATGCTGGCGAAGCTCGCCGGTGTCGGAGGAGGCAAGCTGATCATGGCGTGCCTGGCAGGTGGCGCCGTCGCCACGACCTGTGCGGCGACAGGCGTGCTTCCGAGCCTCGCAGTGCCCGATCTCGACACGGCGACCAAAGAGGTCGCCACCAGGCAGAAGCCGGGACCCGCGGCGACCAAAGCGGACATTCCGCCGACGCGCGATCGTCCAATCGGCGGCGCTGCGTTCGCAGCCGCAGCTCAGGCGGAGCCGGCGACCACGTCTCCGACGCCTCGCCAGGCCCCGGAGCCAGTCGCCGATCAAACGACAGCGTCGGTCGCGCCTGAACGCACGACACCGCTCGCCCCCACGACTCCGCCCGTCCAGCAGCAGTTCGGCGTCCCAGCTGCGACGCCACCAGCCGAAGGCTCGGGTGGGGGTGGGGCCACTTCTACGGGGGGCGGCCCGGCTCAACAGGAATTCGGACCGTGAACAAAAGGAGCAGCATGAACGTGAGGATCAACCGCAAGATCGCGACGGCGCTACTCGTCGCAACGTCGGCGTCGCTCTGGGCCGCGGCTCCCGCACTCGGCGCAGGCGGCCGGTACTCGGTCATCGAATGCAGTCCATACAACCGCTCACACGACGCGGCCGAGAACACGGACGCCGGCTACGACGTCACGGCTTACTGCGCGGACGCCGGCCACGAATATGCCATGCAGGTGAATCGCACGGGCCAGCAACCCGTGAACCAGTTCCGATCCGGCTACTGGTACTGGCAGGCCCCGCCGAACACAGCGATCGTTGGCATAGACGTCGAGGGCAAGCTCCGCAACGACGGCGGATCACACGCTCGGCTGACGATGGGAGACGCTAGCGGCCACCCAACGCTCACGTTCGCCCACGGGTCCAGTGCCGACGCCCACTGGACCACCTACCACTGGTCCGGCGCGCCCCAGGCCCGCCTGATCGCGAGCCTGGGTTGCGAGATCAATCAATGCGGCCCGTCGGACGCGGCGAAGACCTGGGTGAGGAACCTCACCATCAAGCTCGTGGACAACACGGATCCGTCGCTGATGCAATGTCGGTGGCTCGCTGCTCGAGCGGGGGTGGCTGCGGGGTACCGCAGACATTCGCGGCCGCCTCGGGCAATGACAGCGGCTCCGGGATTGGCCGTCGCTATCGACCTCGAATGAACAGCGTCATCTGCGTTTGTGACCCATGGCACGTGCCGCCGGATTTCTGGGTCGGCGTTTGCAAGGGCGATGGCCGCCTGCGATACCGCGCGCACCACCGCGTTCATCTGTGTCACCTCGATACACGAATGCGCCTCCATTCCTCGACGGTCCGAACGCTCTAGCCGTCTGTGCGCACGACTTCGCCGAGGAATCAAACGTGCCAGGACCGACAGACTGCGCGTCGACAACACGCCGCCATCCGTCGCGTTCGAGAACCGGAGAGACCCAAAGGATCCCGAGCTGATCCAGGCACCGGTCACGGATGCGACGTCAGGAGTTGCATCAGGCATCGATCTCCCTGCGTCCTGTCGGGAGCGGAGACTGGCAACAGCTCACCACGAGCCTCACTAAGGACCAGCTGCAGACGCAAGTCGACTCCGATAGCTACCCAGCGGGGCACTACGAGTTCAT
Source organism: uncultured Actinomycetes bacterium (assembly GCA_963771655.1). Lineage (GTDB taxonomy): Bacteria > Actinomycetota > Thermoleophilia > Solirubrobacterales > 70-9 > JAWVFM01. The sequence goes on from CAVYUG010000006.1 coordinate 487,565, forward strand.
TGCGAGTGCTACCGACAACGCTGGTAACTCACAGTCGTCGACGACGCGTCAGGACGGAACGCCAATGGTGCTGACGTTTCCATTGAAGGCAGCGACGCACGTCACAGCGCACCTGCACCCCGGCGGCGGATCCAAGGTGCGCTTGCCCTATGGGGCTCACGCGAGCATCAGCGGCCGACTCCTGAACGCGAACGGAAGGCCGCTGCCACACCAGCCGGTCACCGTGACCCAGCGCTACGCCCCCGGCGCCATCGTTCCACAACGCGTCCTGTCGGGTGTGACCGACCGCAAGGGCCGTTGGCACGCGAGGCTCGCGGCCGGCCCTACTCGCGTGGTGTCGGCGTCATTCGCCGGGAACAGCCAATTCATCGGGAGCCGCAAGGCCGCGGGGCGTGTCGTCGTGAAGAGCAAGGCGAGCTTTCGGACCTCCCGCAAGCGGGTGCCGGAGGGCAAGAACGTCTCGTTCCACGGGCGCATCGCGCATCGCGGAGCTCAGATCCCCGGAGCCGGCAAGCTCGTCGAGCTTCAGGTCCGCCAAGGGGCTAAGAAGTGGAACACGGTGGAGGAGGCGATCCATACCGACTCGCGTGGCCGCTACCGGCTTCGCTACCGCTTCGGTCGCTTCTATCGGTCGAACGTCCGCTACCTGTTCCGCGTCAAGATCGACCACGAGCAGAATTGGCCTTACCATGCTCCAGTGCGCTCGAGGGCTCGCAGCGTGACGGTCCTCGCGCGCTGACCGGCAGATCAGCGACGGGAGGGAAGCGGTGAAGCCAAGACTTCCAAGCCACGCCACCGTGGTGGCCTACGTAGCTCTCCTTGTTGCCTTGGGCGGGACCGCCTGGGCGGCCATCCACGTCGGTTCGAAGCAGGTGTCGAACAACTCCCTGAAGAGCGCCGACCTGCGAAATCGGAAGGCCGTCGGCGGGAAAGACGTGATTCCGAATTCGCTCGGGCGGACGTCAGATCGACGAGTCGAGCCTGAATCCCAACAGCTTCCTGTCGCTTGCTGGCAGTCAAGCGCAGGGACGAGTGTGCCCTCTCGAGTCGAGCAGATTCGACTTGCGCGTCGACCGCCGTGAAGCCTCACCCGACGTTCACGGATTCTGGTCGTTGCGTCGGGCACGCGAGTACGGGAGGCACGAGTCCGAACAGGGCCGTCTGCAAACTACATCTCGATGGCAACGCGAGCATCTTCGGGAGCTCTCGACCAACCCGGGCGAGCGTGAGCCGGAACAGCGACTTCGGCGCACCGAACGGATTCGGGCTGACGGGTGTCACGCAGGGCATCGATGATCCAGGAAGACACGTCGTAAGGCTCGTGTGCGGGACGGCCAATCCCGGCACGGTGGTTCAATCACGCGACCATCGCCGCGCTGGCGATCGCAGCGCGCAAGCACTAGTCAGAATTCTGTACAGTGCCGGTCATGGCCAAAACGGTTCCATTCACCGAGGCCCGGAGCCGCCTCAGCGAACTTGTCGACGAGGTCGAGGCGCGCCACGAGCACTTGGTGATTACACGCAACGGCCGTCCCGCCGCTGTCGTTCTCTCGGCCGACGAGTACGAGGCGCTCGAGGAGACGCTTGAAATCCTTGAGGATCCGGAGACGCTTGGCGCGCTCGGGGAGAGCGAAAAGGACGTTCGGTCCGGGCGTGTTTTCTCCCTCTCCGAGGTGAAGCGCGACCTCGGCCGTGCCTGAGGCGCGCTTAACTCGTCGAGCAAAGTCCGACCTCGCATCGCTTCCCCCCGCCATCCAAACCGCAGTTCTTGATGCCCTGTCTCTGATCGGCGCCGATCCGGAGGCGTCGGGCAAGCCGTTGGTCGGCCGTCTGAGGGGCCTATGGTCCGCGCGGGTTGGCAACTACCGCGTGATCTACTCGATTGAGGAGGGTGCACGGGCCAAGCGGGTGATGATCAGATCAATTCGTCACCGCGCTGTGGCGTATCGGTCTGCGCCGTGATGCGGCTAACCCACCGCATAGGGGCATGAGCCGCATCAGAGGAGGGCGCTAGAGCTCGTAGCGCGCAAGATCTGCGTCGAGCCGCTTCGACTCCTCGCCCTCCGGCGGTCCAGCGGAGCCGCCAGGCGGCCCGCGCCGCCCCGTGCGCCGCCAGCGCCACACGCCCAGGCCGATCGCAACTGCCGCCGCGATCAACGCCAGCGCCGGCACCACGTAGGCGCTCAGGTCGAAGCCGCTCGCCGGCGGGGTCGCAAGCACCTCCTCGCCGTACTGGGTGACGAGGTCGTCCTTGATCTGCTGCTTCGTCTTGCCCTCGGCGATCAGGTGGCGGATGAAGGCCTTCTCGCGCTGGGCCTGGGGTGAGTCGGAGAGCTCCAGAAGTGTCCCGCAGATCGTGCACATCACCTCGTCCTCGACGTCGGGGAGCGACGTCTGCGGCTCGGGCCCTGCCCCCCTCGCTGCCCCCGCCACGGCGAGGAGCAGAGCGGCGGCCGACATGAGCGCCACGGCCGCCCCGCGGAACCGCCGCTCCCTCACCCGCTCGCCTCCCCGCCGATGAACGGCTTCACCGAGGCGTCCAGGTACTCGGCGTTCACCGGCCCGGGCGCACGAGCGCGATCTTCCCCTGCGGATCCACCAGGAAGCTCTCGGGGAAGCCGGTCATGCCGAGGTCGTGCGGCACCTCGCCGGCGCCATCCCGCAACTGGGGGTAGGTGATGCCGTAGCGGCGGGCGAAGTCGCGCGCGTCGCTCGAGAGGTCGCGGGAGTCGATGCCGAGGACGGTGAAGCCGTTCTTGCGCTCCGCCTTGTAGAAGCGCTGGAGGGCCGGTGCCTCGTCGCGGCAGGGCTGGCACCACGAGGCCCAGACGTTCACGAACACCCACTTGCCGCGGTAGTCGGCGACGCTTGAGCTGCCCGAGCCATCGAGCTTGGGCAGCGTGCGGTCGGGCATCGGCTGGCCGGCGGCGACCCTCGCATTGCTCTTGTTGATGACCCCGTAGGCGAGCAGGCCGACCACCGCCAGCACCGCGAGGAAGGCCCAGAAGGCGCGCGCGCTCACTTCCGGAAGCGTAGGGAGGCCGCGAGGCCGGCCCCCGCGCCTGAGTGAGCCTCGTCACACGCTCACCGCCCTGGAACGCATCGGCGGCGCGAATTTGGCACCCTGGCCAAGCGCGCTGAAATCCGATCAGGGGACGTCCCGGGACGCGTCAGGGACATCCCCGATTTACAAGGTCCCGACCCGCTGAGAGCTTTCGCGCCATGACACAGACCGACAGACCAAACGTCCCCCGCAACATCACCGCCCGCGCCGCGATCTGGAGCGCCCACCACCGCAAGATCGCGATCTTCGGCTGGCTCGCGCTGGTCGTCGCCTCGTTCCTCATCGGCGGGGCCGTCGGGACGAAGACGCTCGAGAACAACCAGCAGGGGGTCGGCGAGTCGGGCCACGCGCAGGACCTGATCGACGAAGCCTTCCCCAAGGCCGCCGACGAGACGGTCATCGTGAAGTCGGACACCCTCGCGGCCACCGACCCGAAGTTCCGCGCCGTCGTCGCGCAGGCAATGCGCGAGCTCGGTCAGCAGAAGGGGGTCCAACGACTTCAGTCGCCGTACGCGACGAAGCAGATCTCCGCCGACGGCAACGCCGCGCTCATCAACTTCCAGCTTCGCGGCGGCGACAGCGCCTCGCAGGATGAGGCCGGCGCGACGCTGGCCGCGACGCGCCGCGTGCAGGAGGCGAACCCGACGTTCGTCGTCGGCGAGTTCGGCCAAGCGAGCGCCGCGAAGCAGCTCACGAAGTCGTTCGAGGACGACTTCAAGAAGGCCGAGACGCTCTCGCTGCCGATCACGCTGGTGATCCTGCTGATCGCATTCGGCGCCCTGGTGGCCGCCGGGATCCCGCTGCTGCTCGCCGCGACGGCGGTGGCGATGACGATCGGGCTTCTGGCTCCGATCAGCCAGCTCGCGCCGGTCGACCAGTCGATCAACTCGATCGTGCTGCTGATCGGGCTCGCGGTGGGCGTCGACTACTCGATGTTCTACGTGCGGCGCGAGCGCGAGGAGCGCGCGAAGGGGCGCGGCGAGGAGGCCGCGCTCGAGATCGCGGCCGCGACCTCGGGGCGGGCCGTGCTCGTCTCCGGCCTCACGGTGATGATCGCGATGGCCGGGATGTACCTGGGCGGCGCCCCGACCTTCCGCTCGTTCGCCACCGGCACGATCCTCGTCGTCGCGGTCGCTCTCTTCGGCTCGCTCACCGTGCTGCCGGCGGTGCTCTCGAAGCTCGGCGACAACATCGAGCGCGCCCGCGTGCCATTCATCGGGAAGCGAAAGCGCGAGGGGGCGGAATCGAAGGTCTGGGCGGCGATCCTCGACCCGGTGCTCCGCCATCCGTGGATCTCATCGGTGGTCTCGGCCGGGGCGCTGCTCGCGCTCTGCATCCCGGTGCTCGGCATGCACACGGCGCTACCAGGCATCAAGTCGCTGCCGCAGGACCTGCCGGTGATCAAGACCTACAACCAGATCCAGGCCTCGTTCCCGGGCAACCAGGTGGCGGCGACGGTGGTGGTGCGAACCGACGACGTCACCTCGCCGCAGGCGAAGGCCGCGTCAAAGGCGCTCGTCACGAAGGCGATCGCGAGCAAGGACTTCGAGCCGCCGCCCTCGTTCAAGGTCTCGAGCGACCACACCACCGCGCAGATCGACATCCCGATCAAGGGCGACGGCACCGACGACCGCTCCGACGCGTCGCTCGCCAACCTCCGCGACAACCTGATCCCGGCGACGGTCGGGACGCTCCCGAACGCGGACGTGGCGGTCGCGGGCTTCACCGCGCAGACCGTGGACTTCAACTCCACCCTCGACTCGCACGTCCTCTACGTGTTCGTCTTCGTCCTCGGGATGGCGTTCCTGCTGCTGCTCGTGACCTTCCGGTCGATCGTCATCCCGGCGACGGCGATCCTGCTCAACCTGCTTTCGGTGGGGGCCGCCTACGGCGTGCTGGTGCTGATCTTCCAGGACGGCAACCTCGAGAGCTTCCTCGGCTACCACTCCACCGGCGCCATCACGTCGTGGCTGCCGCTGTTCCTGTTCGTGGTGCTGTTCGGCCTCTCGATGGACTACCACGTGTTCATCTTGAGCCGCATCCGCGAGGGGTTCGACGACGGCCTCAGCTCCGACGAGGCGGTGGCGCACGGCATCAAGTCGACGGCCGGCGTCGTCACGAGCGCCGCGGCGATCATGATCGCGGTTTTCGCCGTCTTCGCAACGCTCTCGGCGCTCGAGTTCAAGCAGGTCGGGGTCGGCCTCTCGGTCGCCGTCCTCATCGACGCGACCATCGTCCGCGCGGTGCTGCTGCCGTCGGTGATGAAGCTGCTGGGCAGGCGCAACTGGTACCTGCCGAGCGCGCTCGACTGGCTGCCGCACCTGGGTGGCGAGGCCACGGCGGCGAAGCCTGATCCGGCGCGGGCCTAGCCGCAGCTCACCGACACCGGCGTGTAATGCTCTGTGGCGCCGATGGCGCCGAAGCTCTCCAATCACCACCGCGACACGCTTCGGAAGATCCTCGGCCATCCGGCGAGGGAAACGTGGAGCGGAAACGTCGAGTGGCGCTCGGTCATCTCGCTCCTCGAGGCCGTGGGGACCGTGCGCGAAGAGCACAACGGCAAGTTCCAGGTGACCGTGGGGCCCGAGACCGAGGTGCTCCATCGGCCGCATGGCAAGGACGTCGACACCCAGATGGTCGTCGACCTGCGCCGGATGCTCACCGAGGCCGGCCTCGCCGAGAGCTCGGCAACCGAGGACGAGCGCACGCGCGACTACGGCGACAGCCGATGGGGCAAGCCGGACTGAACCAGCCTCCTCCGCTCGCGACCTAACAACGCGAGGCGCGCGCTTCGGTGACGGAGCGCTACCGGCGCGTCGCCCGCCCTAGCGAGATCGCTAGAGCGGCGATGGCCGCCGCGGGTAGCAGCCACCAGGCCGCCACCCCCGCGTCCTCGAGCCCAGCGGTAGCCGCGAGCGCCGCGACGATCACGATCGCGATCAGGGGGTCGTCGCCGACGACGAAGTCGTAGAGGAAGCGGGCGAGGCCGCGCAGCCGCTTCATCGAACTTCGGGCGCCAGCGCAGCCGGCGGCCCCGTGTGTCGGTGGCGAAGGACGGCCACCATCGCCGCCGAGGCGGCGAGCACGACCGCGATCAGCGCCAGGATCGCCGCGTCGCCGCCGGGCCAATCGGCGCCGGCGCCCTCCGCGCCCCAGAAGGTCCCGTAGGCCGTGAGCATCACGCCCACCGCGTACTTGAGGGTGTTCTCCGGGACTCGGGCGAGAGGACGTCGGACGGCGAAGCCGGCGCCGACTACGAGGGCCGTCGCGGTGACTCCGGCCAACACGGCGAGCGGGACGTTGTGCTCGCTGGAGCCGAAGGTGACGACGATGAACGCAACCTCGAGCCCCTCCAGCAACACGCCCTTGAAGCTGATGAAGAACCCGTAGTGGTCGATCGCGCGCGGCTCGCGGCCGGCCGCCCGGGCAGCCGCGAGCTCGGCGGCGAAGATGGCCTCCTCGTCATGGAGTGGGACGAAACCGCTCGATCGCAGGATGGCCTTGCGGAGCCATTGAAGGCCGAAGACGACGAGCAGGCCGCCGACGACGAGGCGCAGGGTGTCGATCGGCAGCAGCGTGAGCGCCGGGCCGAGGACGGCGACGATCAGGGCCAGCACCGCCGAGGCTGCCACCGTGCCCACGAGCGCCGACCGCCACCCACGGGTGATGCCGGCGGCGAGCACGATCGTCACCGCCTCGACCGCCTCCACGGCCGCGGCCGCGAACACCGCCAAGAAGAGCAGGACCTCGCGGCTCACGGAGCTGATCCTAGATCCGTCGGGCGCCGATGCCAACGACCGCTACGGACTCGAGCGGAGCTCCACCCAGACGTCGGCGCCGCCGGCTCCGTTCCGCGCGCCAGCCCGGCCACCGTGGGCACGGGCGATCGCGTCGACGATCGACAGCCCGAGGCCGCTGCCGTCGGTCGATCTCGCGGCGTCCGCCCGTCGGAACCGCTCGAATGCGTGGGGAAGGAACTCGGCCGGGAAGCCCGCGCCCTCATCGGTCACGTGGAGCTCGATCCGCCCGTCGACCGTGCTCGCATGCATTCGAACAGGGCCCTCGCCGTAGCGGAGGGCGTTCTCCACGAGGTTGCCGAGCGCCTGCTCGACCCGATCTCGGTCAGCTTCGATGCTAAGGCCGGCCGGGGCGTCGGCGACTATCGGCCGCTCGGCGTCGCCCGCCCGCGCCGCCAGGCGTTCCCTCACGGCCGAGAACAACTCCGAGACCTCGATTCGCTCGGGCTCGAGCGCCAGCGCGCCCTTGTCGAAGCGGGCGACGAAGAGCAGGTCCTCGGCGAGTCGCGAAAGGCGGTCCGCCTCCTCGATGGCGGACACGATCGCGGCACGCAGCTCCTCCATGCTCGCCCCGTATCGCAGCGCCACCTCGAGCTCGGCCTTGTGGACGGCAAGGGGCGTCCGCAGCTCGTGGCTCGCGTCGTCGACGAACGCCCGCTCGCGCTCGATCGTCTCCTCGAGCCGATCGAGCATCCGATTAAGGGTCTCGCCGAGCCTGTGCAGCTCGTCGCGAGCGGGCGGAACCGGCAGGCGCTGCCCGGATCGCGCCGCCGACATCGCGGCCGCGCGGCTTCGCATCGCCTCGACCGGCCGAAGCGCGCGGCCCACCGTCCAATACGCGGCGAGCGAGGCGAGGACGAGGGCCACGGGGCCGCCGATGAGGAGGAGGGTGAGGAGGCTCGAGAGCGCGTCCGCGCGGTCGCCGAGCGACGTGCCTGCAACCACGACGAGCCGATGCCCCTCGAAGAGGACCGGCCGGGCGAGCAGGCGCTCGGGCTCGCCGTTGGCGGTGAGTTCCGCTCGGTCGACGACGATCGCCCGCCCTGCTGCCGCCTTCAGCTCGCCGGGGCTCAGAGCCGGCCGGCTCGTCGGCTGGGCACCCGCGTCGAAGAGGCGGGCTGAAGGGGTGAGGATCTGTGCGAAGGACTCGCCCCCGCCGCTCAGCGCACTCCGAGCGGCCTCGCCGAGGCCAACGTCGCTCACCCTGATCTCGCTGATCAGCCCGCGCGCGCGGGAGTGGAGGTCGCGATCGATCGACGCGTCGAGCTCCGAGCCGAGGCGCAGGTAGAGGAAGAGGCCGGTCGCGGCCAGTACGACGGCCATGAGCGCCGCGAAGACGAGCGTGACCCTGAGCTTGATCGGCACGCGGCTCAATCCGCGCCGTCCTCCCGCAGCCGGTAGCCGGCTCCGCGAACGGTCTCGATGCTCTCGACGCCGAAGGGCTGGTCGATCTTCCGGCGCAGCAGGCGAATATATGCGTCGACGACGTTCGAGCGGTTCTCGTACTCGTAGTCCCAGGCGTGCTCCAGAATCTGGAACCGCGAGAGGACCTCGCCGGGACGCCGCATGAAGATCTCGAGAATCGAGAGCTCCTTCGGCGAGAGCTGCACCTCGACGTCGCCGCGCCACACGCGGTGGCTCGCCGGGTCGAGTCGCAGGTCCCCGACGCGTAGCTCCGCTTGCCGATCTACGGGGCCGCGACGCTGAAGCGCCCGGAGCCTGGCCAAGAGCTCGGCGTACGAGAAGGGCTTCGTCAGGTAGTCATCCGCGCCGCTGTCGAGGCCGGCGACCCGGTCGCGAACGGCATCCCGCGCCGTCAGCATCAGGATCGGTGCCCAGATGCCCCGCTCGCGAAGCCGGCGGCAGACCTCGAAGCCGTCGAGTCCCGGGAGCATGACGTCGAGGATGATCGCGTCGTACTCCGTGGCGGACGCCATCCACAGCGTGTCCTCGCCGCTCGCGGTGACGTCGACCGCCATCGCCTCCTTGCGCAGGCCCCGCTGAATGAGGCCGGCGAGCTTCGCGTGATCTTCGACGACCAGGACGCGCATCGGACGACAGCGACGTGAGCTTCCACCGCCCAGATGAAAGGGCGATGAAAGAAACGATGACAGCTGGCGCGCGCCGGCTTCCTTTCACCACCGTTTCATCGCTCGTGCGTAAGACCCCTCGCGACGACGCAAACGACGAGGAGGTCAGTCGTGTTCTGGAACTCGAAGAAGAAGAAGATGGCGCTCGGCATCGGCGCAGTGGCCGCGCTTGCGGGCTGCGGCTCTTCCGGCGGCGACGCGCCATTGTCGGACGCACCGCCGGCCCCGGGCGCCTCGTCGCCCTCGGCGCTGGCGCCGATCCACGGTCGGTACTCGCCCTCGATCGACCAGGCAAACTTCGTCACGCAGATCGACAACCCGTACTTCCCGCTGGTGCCCGGGACCACGTTCCGCTACGAGGGCGTTGCCGAGGACGGCAAGACGAAGCAGACCGACAACGAGGTCGTGACGCACCAGACCAAGACGATCATGGGCGTTCCGGCCACGGTCATCCGCGACACCGTCTCCCAGCACGGCCACCCGGTCGAGCGGACCTTCGACTGGTACGCCCAGGACAGGCAGGGGAACGTGTGGTACATGGGCGAGGGCACCAGCGAGCTCCACCACGGGCACTTCTCGAAGGCGAGCGACTCCTGGACCGGCGGCGTCGCCGGGGCCAAGCCGGGGATCATCATGCCCGGCCATCCCGCGCGCGGGCAGGAGTACCGCCAGGAGTACTACCCGGGCCACGCCATGGACCAGGCGCGCGTCCTCGGGTCCGGGGGCTCGGTCACGGTCCCGTACGGCTCCTACAAGCGGACGCTCATGACTGACGAGAAGTCCCCCTCGATCGACCCCGGCGTCCACGAGCACAAGCTCTACGTCAAGGGGGTCGGCGACGTGAAGGAGCAGACGGTCACCGGCAACCGGGAGGAGATCCACCTGGTGAGCGTGATCCACCCAGGAGGGTGAGGCGACCTAGAATCGGCCACCGCGCGGACGTAGCTCAGTTGGTCGGCTTCCCAATCCGCGTCACAGCCGACGTCGACTGACGACGCCTGACGACGCAAGACGACAAGACCCGCACCACGACAGGGGTTCTGCGAGGTTCAGCGGGTCGGACACGCACGGAGCCGAGGCATCGGCTACGGGACGTTCGGGCCACAACCGGGCCACAGCGCCACCATCCCGGTCGGCGGTGGCGCTTGGTCGATCCCTCGCCGCCGTCGAGCGCGAAGCTAAGCGTCGGGGGTTTCGAAGGCGGGAATCGGTGAGCCCGGTCGCCACAGTCTGGGGGGTGCGGAGCCAGGCCAGGGCTCAGTAGTTTCGAGCAGTCGATCTGCGCGGACACACGGGTCACGCGGCGACGGCGGCGCGCGATGCTCCAAGTGCCGAGGTAAAGGCGACTGCGTGGTGGATTGCAGGGAAAAGGGAATGAGATGAAGAGCGGCAGGAGCGGGCTCAGGCGGCATTCGATCAAGGTTAGGCGCGCGGCCCTCGCCGGGGCGGCGCTTGCCACGGCGCTCCTCGGCCTCATCGTCGTCGGCGCTCTCGGTGCGGTTTCGGTTGGTCATTCCGGGTGGAACTGGGGCTCCCCCCAGCCGCAGGGAAACGACCTCAACGGCCTCGATTTCGCCGGGGGGCGCGGCTACGCCTCGGGTGCGTTCGGGACTCTGCTTCGCACCGACGACGCGGGGCAGTCCTGGGTCGGGATTGCAACCGGGCTCACGCAGCCCCTGCTTCGGGTGCGCGCGATCGATGCCAACACGGTGGCGATCGGTGGCGGCTGCGCGCTTCGCCTCTCCGACGATGGCGGCGCGAGCTTCCGTCGCCTGCCCTGGACCCCGTCGGACCAAAGCTGTCCGAGCGAGCTCGCCTCGTTCAGCTTCCCGAACACGACGACCGGCTATCTGCTGACCGAGGACGGCAGCGTACTTCGCACCGACGACGGCGGCCAGAGCTTCTCGCGGCGGACCTCGGTTCCGGGGACCATCTCGGCCGGAGGAGGCGCCCACGGCGCCGATATCTTCTTCACGGGCCCCGACACAGGCGTCGCGATCGCCGGTGAGCGGATCTTCCGCACGACCGACGGAGGGAACTCCTGGACCCAAGTCAGCTCCGGCCAGTCACTCAACGCCGTCACCTTCGCCAACGCCAACGTCGGCTACGCCGTCGGCACGGTGCAGATCCCGATGGTCGGCCGAAGGCCCACGATGCTGCGGACCCCGAACGGTGGGCAGACATGGACGCCTGTGTCGCTCGCGGGCGCAGGGACCGGGCTCGACCTCACCTCGCTCGACTGCTCCGGTCCGCAGACCTGCCTGGTCGCCGAGTCCACCGGGGCGCAGATCCTGAGGACCACGGACGGCGGCGCCACGGTCACCGCGATCTCTCCCTCCACGCAGCCGATCTTTGCCGTCGCGTTCGACACGCCGACCCAGGTCGTGGCCGTCGGCAAGGGAGGGACGATCGTCGTCTCCACCAATGGCGGCCTCAACTTCTCCCCGGTCGGGGGCCGGATCTCGGGACAGGGCTTCGGCCCGGTCTCGACGAGCGCCGCGGGCATCGCCACGGCCGGCGCCGACAACGGGATCCTCGCCCGAAGCGTCGACGGTGGGCGGACCTGGACGACCATCGGGGTGCCGACGCCCGCCCGCGTTGTCACCGCCTCGTTCCCGAACGTGAACGTCGGCTACGCGCTCGATGCGAACGGCGGCGTCTTCAAGACTGCCAACGGCGGCGGCAGCTGGACGGTCCTCGGCACGGGAACGAGCGCACGCGCGAAGAGCGTCCTCGCCCTCAATCCGAACGTCGTCCTGCTGCTCGAGCCGAAGGGGCTTCGGCGCTCGACGAACGGCGGCGCCTCGTTCAATCGGGTCGCCGACGGGGACGTCAAGCAGACGCCGCTCTCCATCGTTGGGCAGATCTCCGGCCAGTCAGTCTTCGCCGCCGGCAAGAAGAGGCTCGTCGTCTCCGGAGACGGCGGCAAGACCTGGTCGAACGTGCCGCTGCCGACGAAGAGGTTCAAGCTCCTCGATGCCGACATGCTGAGCGCCAAGGTCGGATACGCGAGCGGCACCGACAGACGCCTCTGGAAGACGACGAACGGAGGCAGGACCTGGAGCGGCCTGCCCGCAGTGGGCGCCGGGTTCACGGGGCCGATCAGCTTCTCGAGCGAGAAGCGCGGGTTCGCGGACGGCGGCGTCAATGTCGGCGGTGTGTCGGGGTACGTGCTCGCCACCAAGGACGGCGGCCAAAGCTGGCAGCCGCAGGTCATCGCCGGCAACGCGGTGAACGTCTGGGACAGCGGATCGGTTGCCTTCGCGAACACCTCGGGCGGCTCGTTCTTCTTCACCACCACGCGCGGCTCGGCGGGCATCGCTTCGAAGCTCAAGATCAAGCAGGTCAAGAAGAAGGCCAAGACGGCCAAGATCGCCGGAACGCTCAGGCCCGCAAACGGGGGCGAGCAGATCTTCGTCTCGAGTCGCGTCGCCAAGACACCCGTCTGGACGACTAGATTCATCACCGCCGCTTCGAACGGCAAGTTCAACGCCACCATTGGAAAGGTGAAGAGCCTGACCTTCGTCGTGGCCCAGTGGGCCGGTGACGGTCCCCGCGCGGGTGCCGGCACGAAGGCTCTGAGGATCCAGCTGCCGAAGACGAAGCATCCCTAGCTCGTTGAGACCCCGTAAGCATCCGGACCGATGATTGGCGGGTCATCGTCTTCGACGACAAGGCAACCCCCGGACGTGCTTCGGCTTCAAGTCGCTCAGGCCTTGGCCAAGGTCGAGAAGGCCACGTTTCCAGCGCGGCTCGACACACCACCCTGTTAGCGGCTGCGCGTGTGGTCCGCGGAACCTGGACGACGCTGCCCTGATCGCGCTCCTGGCTGGTGCTGGCGCCTGACATCTCCCATAGCTGACCTAGAATCGGAGCCTCGCGCGGACGTAGCTCAGTTGGTAGAGCGTCGGCTTCCCAAGCCGAAGGTCGCGGGTTCGAGACCCGTCGTCCGCTTCTATCGGCGCGGCTCGCCGAGCCCGACCGAGCGCAGCGCCGCTTCCTGGTCGCGCCAGTAGGTCTGGTGGACGAGCCGGCCGCCCGCGAACTCGTCGATCATCGCCATCGGCTCCTCGAGCGCGACGCCGCTCACCGCCGCGGTGCCCGACTGGCGGAACAGGACGACGACCCGGCTGTGGCCGGCGTCGACCACGTCGTCGAGCGTCAGGCGCAGGTCGCCCCAGACCTCCATCCAGGCGTCCTGGAGCTCGAGGAACCCCTCGACCCCGTGGTAGGTCTCGTGGGGGCCGGGAAGCGGCCAGCGCTGCGTGTCGCCGGAGGCGACCGTGAAGCGGTCACGATCCATCGCCAGCGTGTTGAGCTCCCAGTCGCGGCGGTTGAACCACCTGAACACGCGACGGTGGGCGTCGCGGTAGAGGAAAGTGCGGATCCGCGTGGGCAGGCGCACCGTGACGGTGATGCCCACCCGCAGGATCCAAGGGAAGAGCACGGCCGCGCGATCGACGAGGTTCCGCGCGGACCGCGCCTGCTCGGCGGTGCCGGCGACCGCCGCAGGATGTGGTTCGCCCGTCACGGCGGCAGTATGTGTATCGAACGGGCAAACGGGGAATGGGTGGGCGTGGGGATGGCTGAGCGTGGTGCCACGCCGCAGGTTCCGCGATATCGGCGGCGTGCGCTGAGCGCTGTCCGCTCCCTCTTCAGCCCCCTCCTGCCGGACGACTACCTCGAGCTCATCAACCCGCTTTGGTCGACGCAGGAGCTTCGCGGGCGCATCGAGCGGATCGAGCGCGAGACCCCTAACGCGGCCACGATCGTGATCCGGCCCGGCTACGAGTGGGAGGGGCACAAGCCCGGCCAGTACCTGCGGATCGGCGTCGTCGTCGACGGGGTGCATCACTGGCGCGCCTATTCGCTGACCTCCGATCCGGACCAGCCGGATGGCTTCATCAGCGTCACGCCGAAGCTGGTCGAGGCCGGGGTCGTCTCGCCGTTCCTCGTGAAGCACGCGCGGCCCGGATCGATCGTTCGCCTCGGCGGGGTCGAGGGCGACTTCGTGCTGCCGGACCCGCCCCCCGAACGCATCCTGTTCATCAGCGCCGGCAGCGGGATCACGCCGATCATGAGCATGCTGCGTCACCTCGATCGGTGCGACGCCGTCGAGGACATCGTCCACCTGCATTCGGCCCGTGAGGAGGACGACGTGATTTTCGGCGATCGCCTGCGGGAGATCGAGGCCGGCCGAGACGGCTTCCGCCTTCACCTGCAGATCACCGGGGAGCAGGGCCGTATGTCGGTGGGCGACCTCGATGACCTCTGCTCCGACTGGCGCGAGCGGGAGACGTTCGCGTCGGGGCCGGCCGACCTGCTCGACGCGCTCGAGGAACGATGGGAGCGGGAGGGGGCGCTCGACCGATTCCACCTCGAGCGCTTCCAGCCCCGCATCGGCGAGGGCGTCGAGGAGGGGGAGGGCGGCGAGATCCGCTTTCTCGCGAGCGATACCGAGGCGGAATCCGACGGCCACGTGCCCATCCTGGTCGCGGGGGAGGAGGCGGGCCTCGAGCTCCCGTTCGGCTGCCGCGAGGGAATCTGCCACACCTGCATCGGGCGGCTTTGCAGCGGCCAGGTGCGCGACCTGCGCAACGGCAAGGTCTACGGCCAGGAGGGCGAGATGGTCCGGACCTGCATCAGCGCTCCCGAGGGACCTGTCGAGATAGATCTGTGAGAACCAACGAGGAGGACGAGTTGACCGAGACCGCAATCGAAAGCCCGCTGGCCAAGCTCACCGATGAGCAGATCGAGGAGCTCGGGCGCGAGTTCGACGCGATCCACGACGAGGTCTTCGAGGACCTCGGCGATCGTGACCGCCGCTACATCACGAGCATGATCGAGATGCACCGCCGGCTCGCGGCCCTGGGGCGGGTGCTGCTTCTCGCGGCGGACACGCGCCCGGCGTGGATCGCCGGGACGACGGCGACCTCGATGGCGAAGATCCTCGAGAACATGGAGATCGGCCACAACGTCCTTCACGGGCAGTGGGACTGGATGAACGACCCGCAGATCCACTCGTCGACCTGGGACTGGGACACGGCGTCGACGGCGGAAGCGTGGAAGCACTCCCACAACTACATCCACCACACCTACACGAACATCCGCGGCAAGGACAAGGACCTCGGCTACGAGATCATGCGGATCGACCCGCAGCAGTCCTGGCACCCGGTCTACCTCTTCCAGCCGATCTACAACGTGTTGCTGATGGCGCTCTTCGAGTGGGGGGTCGCGGTTCACGACCTCGACTTCGAGGCGATCCGCAAGCGCCAGAAGTCGAAGAAGCAGCTCCGCCGCGAGCTGAAGGGGATCGCCGGCAAGGCGCGCACGCAGATCGTGAAGGACTACATCGCCTGGCCCGCCGTCAGCGCCCTGGCGGCGGGGGCGTTCACAGCGGCGGTCGCGGGCCTCGAGCTCGCACAACGCGGACCGTCTTCGTCGAGGCGGCAACGGCTGGCGCGGCGCCTCCGCCGTGGCGGGCGGGGCGGCGACGTCGCTCGGGAGGTGGCCGAACGAGCGCTGGGGGTCGCCGTCGACACCTTCCGGGCTGCCGCTCGCGCGAACGCCACCGCAAACGTCGTGCGGAACTTCTGGGCCTACGCGATCATCTTCTGCGGCCACTTCCCGGATCAGACGTACACGTTCAACGAGGATGAGGTGGCCGACGAGAGCAGGGGCGCCTGGTACGTGCGCCAGCTCGTCGGCGCGGCGAACATCGAGGGAACGCCTCTGTTCCACGTTGCCAGCGGCAACCTCGGCTACCAGGTGGAGCACCACCTGTTCCCCGACATGCCGAGCACCCGGTACGCCGAGATCGCCCCGCGGGTCAAGGACATCTGCGAGCGCTACGACCTCCCCTACAACAGCGGGCCGTTCGGACAGCAGCTCGGAATGGTGCAGCGGACGATCCTCCGTCTCGCCTTCCCGGGCGGGCGACCGCGTCCCAAGCCTGGGCCGTACAGGGGGAGCGACACGGAATCGGCGCCAAGCCTCAACGGCGACGGGCGGCGCGACCCCGGTCCAGCCGGGCCCGACGGGTCCGGGCCCGAGCAGCGCTCCCATGGAGTGCGAGTGGAGATGCCCGCGAACAGGTAGCGACGCGATCTTCGTCCGGTTCCACCCGCCCAGCCGACCCCGCGCTTAGGGACGCCGAAAGAGTCGTCGCGCGGGTGTATGCTGGCGCATGTTGCTGCCCCGCCCGCGTTGGGGGAGCGGGGTCCGGGCGAAAGGAGGTCCGGGAGGAGATATGAGAACCGGTTGGCGCCTGGCCATCGTGCTGGTGTCCGTTGTGGTCGCCAGCGTCCTGATCGCTTTTTACGTCGCCAGGTTCCTCGATTCCCCGACCCCGGTCGCCGCCGAGCAGGCGACCTCCCGCACGGCCAACCTCACGCTCGCGACGACGGCCGCCGCCGGCACCGCCTCGCCGAATCATCCGTCCTGGGTCTCGTACCTCGTGAAGGACCACGGAAAGTGGATCCGCAGCACCGTCTTCAAGCTGCCGGCGCATTCGCTGGTCCACGTCACGCTCTACCAGTACGACGGGAACAGCGGCCTTCGCAACCCGTTCCTCTCGCAGGTGCAGGGGACGGTCGGCGACCAGATGCGCATCAACGGCAAGCCCGCTAAAGCGATCCCGCCCGACGACGCCTCCCACACCTTCGCCGTGTCGCAGCTCGGCATCCTCGTCCCGCTGAAAGGCGTTCCCGACAGCGCCAAGAACCCGTGCGACGAGTGGCCCTGCACGCAGAAGCAGGACCACGAGACGATCACATTCACGTTCCGGACCGGCAAGCCCGGTCGCTACCGCTGGCAGTGCTTCGTCCCGTGCGCCGCCGGCTTCATCGACGGCTTCGGGGGGCCGATGCAGACGATCGGGTACATGGACGGCTTCCTGCAGGTGACCTGAGCGGCTGTCGATGCGCGAGCCCTCCCACCAGCGCCGCATCCTGATCGCGTGGATCGTGCTGACGGTGGTGCTCCTGCCGATCGTGCTCTTCCTGATCGCCCCGAACCTGCCTCCCGGCAACGCGACCGAGGAGTCCCACGGCCAGGTCGTCGACAACACCGTGCTGCTCGCCGTGGTAACGCCGATCGCGACGTTCCTGATCGCCTTCTTCGCCTACACGCTGGCCAGCTTCCGCCAGCGCGGCTCCGAGCTCGAGGAAGGGGCCGCGATCGACGGCGACCACCGCGCGGGTGTGACCTGGCTGGCGGTGACCCTTGTCATCGTCCTCGGCCTCGCGGCGTACGGCACCATCCGCCTCTTCCAGACCGGCTCCGGCGGCGGCCAGGGCGCCGACCCGGTCTTCACGGCCGACGTCGACAAGAAGGGCGCGATCCCGATCCAGGTGATCGCTCAGCAGTGGGAGTTCACCTACCGCTATCCGAGCTACGGGGGGGTCGAGACACCCCACCTGGTGCTTCCGGTCGACAAGGAGATCGCGCTGCACGTCACGTCGCTCGACGTCATCCACTCGTTCTGGGCGCATGCGCTCGGGATCAAGGCCGATGCCAACCCCGGCGTCGACAACGTCGTCTACACCGAGCCGAAGGAGATCCGGCCGTTCCAGATCCGCTGCGCGGAGCTCTGCGGCCTCTGGCACGGGCACATGTTCGACAAGGGGCAGGTCGTAAGCGACGGGCGCTTCATCGCCTGGATCCACGGCGCGCAGAAATTCTTCGGCCCGGCGACGAAGGCCCTGCCCCGCTACAACCAGCACTACTTCCCGAAGCCCGAGCGGAGGGGCGGATGAGCGTCACCGCCAGGCGGCCCCTCTGGCGCCGTCTGATCGGCTTCCACCTCGGGACCGGGATCCTTCTCGGCGTCGCGGGCTTCTACGTCGGCTGGTGGATCGGTCACCAAATCCACGCCGATAGCCTCGAGTTCTTCGCCGACACGGGTCAGAACGACATCGCGCTGATGTTCGGCTACATCGGCTTCACGATCGGCTTCCTGATCGGGCTCGGCTTCCTGCGCTACCCGCTCAGCCGCCTCGCCGGGCGCGAGCACTCCTACCGCGAGAACGAGGGCGAGGGCGGGGGGATCGGCCGCTACTTCAAGCTCTGCACCGACCACAAGGTCGTCGGCATGCAGTACCTGGTCGGGATCGGCCTGTTCTTCTTCATCGGTGGGCTGAACGCGATGCTGATCAGGGCCGAGCTGCTTCGCCCCTCACCCCAGCTCTTCGGCGCCGGCAACTACCTGACCATCGTCGGCGTCCACGGGACGATGATGATGGGGATCATGACGTCGGGCATCCTCGGCCCGTTCGCCAACTACTTCGTGCCGCTCATGATCGGGGCGCGGCGCATGGCCTTCCCGCGCATCGAGTCGCTCACGTTCTGGCTGCTGATGGCGGCCGGGACGATCCTCGTCTCGACGGTCTTCTTCGGCGGCTTCCCGACCGGTTGGACCGGCTACGCGCCGCTCAACGACGAGTCGACCTGGGGCTTCGACTCCTACATCTTCTTCTTCGCCCTGGTCGGGATCTCGATGACCCTGCTCGCGATCAACATGATCGCGACGATCGTCACCATGAGGGCGCCGGGCATGACCTGGCGACGGCTGCCGATCTTCTGCTGGGGCGCCATCAGCACCTCGGTGCTGATGGTCCTCGCCGCGCCGGTGCTGATCGCGGCGCTGCTGATGGTCGGCTTCGATCGCGGCCTCCAGACCTCGTTCTTCCTCGCGCCGGCAGGGGGGAGCCCGTACTTATTCGAGAACCTGTTCTGGTTCTTCGGGCACCCGGAGGTGTACGTCCTCGCGCTGCCCGGCATGGCGATCGTCCTCGAGCTCCTGCCGGTGTTCACGCGCAAGCCGCTGTGGGGCTACCGATACGCGGTTGCCGGGCTCCTTGGGGTGACGCTGCTCAGCTTCTTCGTTTGGCAGCACCACCTGTTCGTCAGCGGGATCAACTCGGCGCTGCGGCCGTTCTACATGTTCTCGACCGAGCTGATCTCGGTGCCGACGGGGCTGATCTTCCTGGTTGGGATGGGGACGCTCTGGAAGGCGCGGATTCGTTTCACGGTGCCGATGCTGTTCGTGCTCGCCTGGTTCTTCAACTTCTTCATCGGCGGCGTTTCGGGCGTGTTCCTCTCCGACACGCCGAGCGACGTCTCGACGCACGGCAGCTTCTTCGTCATGGCGCACTTCCATTACACGATCATGGGCGGCCTCGTCTTCGCCTTCTTCGCGGCGATCTACTACTGGGTGCCGAAGATGATCGGGCTGCGGTTCAACGAGCGCCTGGGGAAGATCCACTTCTGGTCGATGTTCATCGCCTTCAACTCGACCTTCCTGCCGCTGTTCATCGTCGGCCTCGAGGGGATGCCGCGCAGGGTCTCGACCTACGCTACGCATCTCCAGCCGCTCAACATCTGGGTATCGGTGTCGGCGTTCGTCCTCGGCGCCTCGATGCTCGTCTTCCTCTACAACGTCGTCTACTCGCTGATCTTCGCGCGCGAGAAGTCCGAGCCCAATCCGTGGAACTCGAAGTCGCTCGAGTGGCAGCTCCCGACGCCGATCCCGGTCGATGACTTCGAGGAGATCCCGACCATCGACTCCGATCCCTACGACTACGGCGCTCCCCCGGCGGCCCCGAAGCCCGCCGAGGAGCCAGCCGCCGCAAGCTGATGGAAGCCCACGAAGCGCACGGAGCCACGACCGACCGGCTGGCCGAGCCGCCGGAGGTGCAGGAGCGCAACCTCTGGGTCGCGGCGCGCCTGCTCGCGGGCGCGACGATCCTCTTCTTCCTCGCGTTCGTCTTCGCCTACTTCTACCTGCGCTCGTTCAACAACAACGACAACTGGCGGCCCGCGGGAATCGACCCGCCGCACGCATACGGTGCGGCGATCGTGATCCTCTACGCGCTGAGCGCCGCGTCGTTCGCCTTCGCCTCGCGCGCGGCCCGCGCCGCGCGCTCGTGGCACGCCGTGGCCGCGCTCTCGCTCGTGCTCGGGATCGCCGGCGTGGTGGTGCAGGCGTTCGAATGGGCGAACCTCGGCTTCACGCCCTCCGACGGCGGCTACGCGAGCGTCTTCGAGGGCTGGACGATCATGTTCGCCGTCTTCGTGCTGCCGGCGATGTACTGGGTGGAGACGATGCTCGCCACCGGACTGCGCAACCGATCGACGGCGGGCTACGTGCCGCACGGGATGTCGGCGGCGTCGTTCTACTGGGCGCTGCTCGCCGGGATCGGCGTCGTCGCCTGGTTCATCCTCTACGTGGTCTGACGTGTCCGGCGCGGCGACGCTCCAGACCTGGACCGGCGACCCGGCCCTGGCGTGGGTCGTCTGCGCGGCGGCCCTGTACGTGATCGGCGGCCGCCACCTCCCGATCGCGGGCCCGGCGAGCGAGCGGCGCTGGCGGACGGCGTCGTTCGTGGCAGGGCTCGCGACGATCCTCGTAGCCGTCAACTCTCCGATCGACGAGCTCGCCGACAAGCTCCTGTGGGTCCACATGGTCCAGCACATCCTGCTGCTGCTCGTGGCGCCGCTGTTCCTCGTCCTGGCGCGCCCCTGGAACCGCATGTGGCACGGCTTCCCTCTCCAGTTCCGGCGGCGGGCGTCGCGCTGGGCCTGGCAGGGCCGCGCCTCAGCGCCGCTTCGAGCCGCGGCCGCCCTCCTGGCGGGCGCCGTCGCCTCGTGGCTCGTCTTCAACGCGGTCTTCCTGGGCTGGCATCTGCCGGCGCTCTACGACCTGACCTTGCGCTCGCCACCCGTGCACGCGCTCGAGCACGCGATGTTCTTCGGCGTCGGGCTCCTGTTCTGGACGCGCGTGATCGACTCGTCTCCGTGGCGGTCGCGGCTTACGGCGGCGACCCGCGCCGCCTACCTAACGTTCGCGATGGTCGCCGGCTGGATCCTCGCAATCGCGCTCGCCACCGCGCCCGACCCGATCTACGCCCCATACGCGGCGGAGGCCGCCCGACCGGGCGGCCTCTCGGCGCTTGCCGACCAGCAGCTTGCCGCCGGCGTCATGTGGGTTCCGGGATCGATTCCGCTGGCGGCGGCGCTTCTCGTCATCGCCTATCGATGGCTGGAGCCGAAGTCCATCATCGACAAGGAGGGAGCCAATTGGCGCCGCACCTGAGCCTCGCGGCCTCGACGGCCGCCCAGGGAGTCCTCACATGGGCGATTCCGCTGGCCGTCCTGATCTGCGTGCTGGCCTGGTACGCGCTGCTCGTGCGTGAGCGCGAACCGCGGTAGCGGCTCGCCGCGGCCTGCTTGCGCGGGCAGGGCGCGTCATCAAGCCGGAAGGGCGCCAGCATCACGTGGAAGAGCAGCGCCAGGATTCCGATTCCTAGAGCGATGTTCAGGATCAGTGCGACTGCCTCTGTCATGGCTTTCACCTCCGGTTTGGGTTGCCGTCCCACGTTGGCGGGCGCGGCTGCGCCGGGCCTGACAGGAGGCTGAGGGAAACCCGAGAGCCCTGCTCCTCAGCGCGCCGTCGTGCCCGATGCGTCGTGCCGGATCTACCCGTCGCTGGACCGACGAAACACGGCTTTTCGGGCGCATCTCAGCAACCGCGTCCGTGCCTGAAACCCCCCGAATGGGGGGAGGCAACCGGTAACCACGCGCCGCGGTGGTGTTTGATGCAGCATCAGCGTTTCTTCCCCGCTTCGCACGGACGCGATCGACGTGGTCGCCGGCCTCCTGGTCGAGATCGACGCTGCTGCGGGCGGGGAGGAGTTCTACAACCGCCTCTGCGAGGTTCTCTGTGAGCGGACCTCGATGGAGCGCGCCGGCCTCTGGTTCTATGACCCGACGCTGCGACTCGTGCGAGCCATCGGCTGCCACGGGGTGGATCCGAGCCTTCTGACCGGAGTCGAGGGAACGCTCGACGAGACGCCGATCGCGCAGCGCGCGCTCCATGCCGACAGCGTCGTCGAGGCCTCCGAGCATCTCGAGCGCGAGGTGCCACCCCGTTACGCGCGCTTCGCGGGCATCACCACGATCACGTGCACGCCGGTGTCGGCCGGAGGGCGCTGGCTCGGCGTCATATTCGCCGACCGCGGCGGCGGGCGATTCGAGCTCACCGACGAGGAGCGGCAGGCGATGCTCTCGCTGGGGAAGCTCGCGGCGCTTGCCGCGACCGTCGAGCAGGGGACGATCCAGCGCGAGGCGGCCCGCGGCCTCTCGGAGCGGATCGATCTGATCCGCGAGATCCATGATGGCGTGATCCAGCGACTGTTCGGACTCGTCCTCGTGCTCGGGTCCGACGAGGATCTCGGCGCCGAGGAGCGCCGGGTGTGCCACGACGAGCTCCGCGATGTGCTGGGTGAGCTCCGGGGTGCGCTCGGTCGCCCGCGGGGCGTCGAGGGCCGGACGACGAAGATGACGGTGCGCCAGATCCTCGACCGCATGTCCTCGATCCGCGACAACCTCGTCGTCGACTGGGAGGAGGGCACCGAGTTCCCGCCCACGGTCGAGGCGGCCGCGCAGGCCGTGCTCCTGGAGTCCATCCGCAACGCCGACAAGCACGCCGAGCCGACCGTCATCGAGGTCGCGGTTTGGCGGGAGGGGGAGGACATCGTCCTCGACGTGGTCAACGACGGCACCCGGTCGACCACCTCCGGCAACGGGCTCGGGCTTCGGCTTGCGACCATCGAGGCGCTCCAGCACGCCTGCCTCGTCGAGTTCGGGCCCCTGCCCGACGATCGCTGGCACGTGAGGCTCGTCGTTCCGGTGGAGCGGTGAACGACAACGGCATGCGCCTCCGCGTCCTCGTGGTCGACGACCACGACGTCGTCCAGTGGGGCTTCAGGGTCCTGCTCGAGCGCCAGACATGGGTGGAGCGCTGTCTGGCGGCCACGAACGGAGCCGAGGCACTGGACCTCGCGGCGCGCTCCCGTCCGCACGTGGCCCTGGTCGACCTGTTCCTCGGACACGAGTCCGGGGCCGAGATCTGCGAGGGCATCTGCGCGTCCTCGCCGCAGACGAAGGTGCTGCTGGTCTCCGGGGCGGGCACGATCTCGCCGGCTGCCGCGAAGGCGGCCGGGGCGTCGGGCTTCGTGTCCAAGGACTGGGGGGCGCCGGACGTCGTCAAGGCGGTTCGAATGGTCGGCCTCGGGATGGACGTTTTCACGCCGACCGAGGACCCGGGTCAGGCGGCGCTGTCGGACCGCGAGCGCGAGGTGGTGGGCCTCATCTCGTCGGGCGCCACCAATCGCGAGATCGCGGCGCGCCTCTTCCTCTCGCCGCACACGGTGAAGGAGTACACCTCGAGCGTCTACCGGAAGCTCGGGGTCCGTAACCGCGCCGAGGCGGTCAAGCGGGCGCAGCGAATCGGCCTGATCACCTAGCCATGGCACTTGACCCCCCGGTACATCGCTCGGTTCCCCCCGAGTTGGGGGGTCGGCAACGAAATCGCCTTCACGCCCGGGCCGGCGGCGGTTAGTGATGGGGACATGAGGACGGCGCTTCTATTCCCCGGCCAGGGCAGTCAGGTCCCCGGCATGCGTGAGCTGGTCGAGGTCTCGCGGCCCGACCTGGCGAGCCTCGCCACGCGGCTCGTCGGCGACGACCCCTTCGAGCGCGTGAACGAGGCGACGAGGTTCGCTCAGCCGGCGCTCTACTGCGCGAGCGTGGCCTTGTGGGAGCGCGCGGGCCGGCCCGCCGGCGACCTGTACGCCGGACACTCGCTCGGCGAGATCGCCGCCCTGGTCGCGGCCGGCAGCATCGACGCGCTCGACGGCCTCCGCCTCGCGGCTCGCCGCGGCGAGCTGATGCAGGCCCAGGCGGAGGCCTCGCCGGGAGGCATGACCGCCGTTCTCGGCGACGACGCCCTCGCGCATCGGATCGCGGCCGAGCATCTTCTCGCGATCGCCAACGACAACGCCCCCGGGCAGCTCGTCCTCTCCGGCCCCGGCGACGCGATCGAGGCGGCGATGGCGGACGCGAAGGCGGCCGGCGCCCGCTCGATCAGGCTGCCGATCCGGGGCGCGTTCCACTCGGCTGCGATGGCGCCCGCGGTGCCGCGTCTGCGCGAGGCGCTCGCGGCCATCGCGGTCCGGGCGCCGCTGGCTCCGGTGATCTCCGGCGTGACGGCGGCGCCGATCGTCGACGTGCGGGGGAGCCTCGCCGAGGCGCTGGTGCGCCCCGTGCGCTGGCGGGAAACGCTCTTGGCGCTCCAGCGCCTCGGGGCCGAGCGGTTCATCGAGGTCGGCCCCGGAAAGGTCCTGAAGGGTCTTGTCAGGCGCACGCTGCCGGACGTCGAGGCGGCCACGCTCGCGGACCTGGAGCCCGCCCATGCCTGAGCTCGCAACGGAATCGGGCACCGGTCTTGCCGGTGCGCTCCAGCCGCAGCGCACCGGCGCAGCCGTCGCCTCGGTGGCGATGGCGGTTCCGGACCGGGTCGTCGGCAACTCGGCGATCGCCGAGCGACTCGGGGTCGACGACGCCTGGATCGTCAAGAGGACGGGCGCTCGCGAGCGCCGGATCGCCGACCCCGATGCCGCCGTGAGCGCCCTCGCGGCGGCGGCCGGAGCACGGGCGCTGGCCGGGGCCGGGATGGAGGCGGGCGAGCTCGACCTGGTGCTCGTGGCGACGATGACGGCCGACGCGGTCGCGCCCAACGCGGGCCCCGTCGTGGCGGCCGAGCTTGGCGCAGCGGCCGCGGGCGCGATCGACGTGGGCGCGGCGTGTAACGGCTTCCTCTCCGGGCTTGCGATCGGGTCAGCCCAGATCGAGTCCGGACGGGCCGGCGCCGTGCTCGTGATCGGCGCCGACCTGATGAGCAGGCTCACCGACCCCGATGACCGCTCCACAGCAGCCCTCTTCGCCGACGGCGCCGGCGCCGTGGTCCTCGGGCCGAGCCCCTCGCCGGGCCGGATCGGTCCCGTGGTGCTGGGCTCGGACGGGGGGCGCGCCGACCTCGTGACCGCGGATCGCACGGGCGGGCCGCTACGCATGAACGGTCACGACACCTTCAAGCACGCGGTCGCGCGAATGTCGGCGGCCACCCGCGAGGCCCTCGCCCGCGCGGGCCGCGAGCTCTCCGATGTGGACCTGTTCGTCTATCACCAGGCGAACAGCCGGATCCTCAGGTCGGTGGGCGCGGAGCTCGCGCTCGACCCCGGGAAGGTCGTCGACGACGTGCCCCGGTTCGGAAACACCGGCGCTGCGACGATCCCGATCTCGCTTGACCTCGCCGAGCGCGAGGGGAGGCTGGCCGGGGGCGACCTGGTGCTGCTCGCCGCCCTCGGAGCCGGCCTCACCTGGGGAGCGACGCTCGTCGAATGGGGGAGGGGCGATGGCTGAGGGCTGCGCTCTCGTCACCGGCGCGGCGCGGGGAATCGGCGCGGCGACGGCCCTGTCGCTCGCCGAAGCCGGCTGGCCGGTTGGCGTCAACTACCGAGCCGACGCGGATGGCGCGGAGGCCGTCGTCGACGCGATCGAGGCCGCCGGCGGGCAGGCGGTGGGCGTCTGCGCCGACGTCAGTCGGCCCGAGGCGATCGACGGCGTGTTCGGCCGCCTCGAGGCGGAGTTCGGGCCCGTCCTCGTCCTCGTCAACAACGCCGGCATCCGCGCCGACGGACTCGCGCCCCAGCTCGGCGACGACGAATGGCAGTCGGTGATCGACACCAACCTGTCGGCGGCCTTCCGCTCGACCCGCCGGGCGCTCAGGCCGATGTTGCGCGCCCGCTTCGGGCGGGTGGTGAACATCGCCTCGATCGTCGGGCCGCGTGCCAACGCCGGGCAGGCGAACTACGCGGCCTCGAAGGCGGGGCTCATCGGCCTCACCAAGACGGTGGCGGTCGAGGTCGCGCGGCGCGGGATCACGGTGAACGCCGTCGCGCCGGGCTTCGTCGACACGAGGCTGACCGACGGCGCGGGCAACGGCCTCGTCGAGGCGATCCCGGCCCGGCGGGTCGGGACCCCCGAGGAGATCGCCGCCTGCGTCCGGTTCCTCGCCTCGCGCGAGGCCTCCTACGTCACCGGGACCACCCTGACAGTCGATGGCGGCCTGAGCGCCTGAGCGCGCCCGGCTGCCGCCAAGAAAAGGAGACAGAGATGCCCACCCAGGTAAGCACCGAAAACGTCGAGAAGGTGGTGTTCGACGGGCTCGCGGAGCTCGGCGCCGAGCGCGATGCGATCTCCCGCGAGGCCACCTTCGAGGACCTCGACGTCGACTCCCTCGACCTCGTCGAGCTGGCGCAGATAGTCGAGGACGAGTTCGGCGTCGAGCTCGGCGCCGACGACGTCAAGGACCTCAAGACCGTCGGCGACGCCGTCGACCTCGTGGTCGCGAGGGCACCATGAGCGGGCGCCGGGTCGTCGTCACCGGCATCGGCGCCGTCAGCCCGCTCGGCATCGGCGCGGACGCGCTCGGTTCGCGCTGGATCGCCGGCGAATGCGGCATCGACGATGGCGCCGGGCGCTGCGACGAGTTCGAGGCGACCGAGCACATGTCGCGCAAGGAGGCGCGCCGCGCGGATCGCTTCACGCAGCTCGCGCTGGTCGCCGCCGACGAGGCGATCGCCGACGCGGGATGGGAGGACGGGCCGCCCGGCGATCTGGGCCGGGTCGGCTGCATCGTCGGCACCGGAATCGGCGGGCTGGGCTCGCTCGAGGAGCAGGAGGGCGTGCTGCGGGACCGCGGGCCGAAGCAGGTCTCGCCGCTGTCGGTGCCGCTGATGATGGGAAACGCCGGGGCGGCGGCGGTCGCGATGCGCCACGGACTGCACGGCCAGACCTACGGCGTCGTCTCGGCCTGCGCCGCGGGCGCGCACGCGCTCGGCGCCGCGACGCGCATGATCCAGGCCGGGGACGCCGACGCGGCGGTCACCGGCGGCGCGGAGGCGGCGATCACTGCGATCGGCACCGCCGCCTTCGCGGCGATGGGGGCCACGTCGCCAACCGGCATCTCGCGGCCATTCGACGCCCGCCGGGACGGGTTCGTGATCGGCGAGGGGGCCGGGATCCTGGTCCTCGAGGAGGCGGAGGCGGCGGAGCGGCGCGGCGCGCGCGTGCGCGCCGAGGTCATCGGCTACGCCGCGACCTCGGACGCGCATCACCTCACGGCGCCCGAGCCCTCGGGCCGCGAGGCGGCGCGGGCGATCGGGCTCGCGCTCGCCGACGCCGGCCTCGAGCCGGGCGATGTCGACTACGTCAACGCGCACGGCACCTCGACGCCTCTCAACGACCGCTCCGAGACCGAGGCCCTCAAGGCGGCCCTGGGCAGCGACGCGGCGCGCGTCCGACCTCGTCGACGAAGTCGGCGATCGGGCACCTGCTCGGGGCCGCGGGCGCGGTGGAGGCGGTGGCGACGATCGCGACGCTGCGCGAGGGCGTCGCCGGCCCGACGATCTCCTACGAGGAGCCCGACGAAGGGCTCGACCTCGACTACGTCCCCAACGAGGCGCGGCCGCTCGAGCGCCGGCCGAACGGCACCGGCCCGAAGCCACTCGTCGCCCTCTCGAACTCGTTCGGCTTCGGCGGCCACAACGCGGTCATCTGCCTGGCGGTGCCATGAGCGTCGCGACGGCACCGATCGAGCAGGCAAGCCCGCGGTCGGGCCCGCGCGAGCGTCTCGAGCGTCTCTGCGACCCTGGCTCATTCGAGCCGATTCGCTCGGGCGTGGTATCGACCCGCGAGGGGGTCCCGACCGTAGGGGGTGACGGGGTCCTCGCCGGTGCCGGCCTCGTCGGCGGGCGGCCGGCCTTCTGCTACGCGGAGGACCCCGACTTCATGGCCGGCTCGCTCGGGCAGGCTCATGCCGACACGATCGTTCGCGTGATCGAGCTGGCGATCCGGGCCCGGCGCCCGGTGATCGGCCTGGTCGAGTCGGGCGGCGCACGCCTCCAGGAGGGCCACGCGGCGCTCGGGGGGTACGGCCGGATATTCAGGGCCAGCGTCGAGCTCTCGAGGGTCGCGCCGCAGATCTCGATCGTCGCCGGGGTGTCGGCCGGCGGGGGCGCCTACTCGCCGGCGCTGACCGACTTCGTGCTGATGACCGACGAGGCGCGAATGTTCCTGACCGGCCCCAGGGTCGTCCGCGAGGCCCTGGGTGAGGAGGTGACGATGCCGGAGCTCGGAGGCCCGCGGGTCCACGAGCGAAACGGCGTCTGTCAGCTCGTCGCGGCGACCGAGGAAGAGGCGATCGCTCGCGCCCGCGAGCTCCTCGGCCTGCTGCCGGCGCGGATCGGCGAGGCGCCGCCGCCGGCGCCCGGCGCGCCGCCGCAGCCGGGCGACCCGGCCTCGAGGGTCCCAGTCGCGGCTCGCCGCGTCTACGACATCCGCGACCTCGCCGGCCACATCGTCGACGGCGGCGAGCTGGTGGAGCTCGACAGGCGGTGGGCCCCGAACATGGTGACCGCCCTGGCGCGGCTCGACGGGCGCCCGATCGGCATCGTCGCCAACCAGCCCCATCGGCTCGGGGGCATCATCGACGCGGCCGCGGCTGAGAAGGCGGCGCTATTCGTCGACACCTGCGACCGCTTCG
>CAVYUG010000007.1:0-49894 GCA_963771655.1 uncultured Actinomycetes bacterium
CCGCCGGCGCGCGCCTCGACCATGATCGAGTGCCACTCCGGCAGCAGCGGCTTGTTGAAGTAGCTGAGCGCCGGCCTCCCGAAGCGCCGTGATCTCATCCGAGGCCCAGTAGCGCTCGAAGTCCTCCTTGTCGTCCCAGACCGAGACCTGGCGGAAGTGGAGCGGGTCGTCGATCGAGCGGCTCAGGTAGCACGAGCTGGCCCCGAATGCGAGAGCCCGGTCGAGCGCGGGGCGCCAGGTCTCGAGCCAGCGCTCGGCCCGGAACGGGTGCGTGTGCCAGTCGATGTAGTTGATGTGCGGCATGCTTCCCGCGGCTCTAGGCGCCGACCTCGGCCCGGATCGCGCCCGGGCCGTCCTCGTGCTTGCCCTCCTCCTCGCTCGTCGCGCCGACGAGGATCGAGATCTTGCCGAGGTGCTTGTTCTCGTGCAGGAGCTGGTGCGCCTCGGCGACGCCGTCGAACGGCATCACCTGCCAGAGCACCGGCCGGATCTTGCCCTCGGCCATGAGCTGGTTGGCGCGCATGCACTCGTACGCGTTGGCGAAGTGCGAGCCGATGATCTGCTTCTGCTTCATCCACAGGTAGCGGACGTCGAAGTCGAGCGTGTAGCCCGAGGTGGCACCGCAGATGACGACCTTGCCGAACGGCTTCACGGTGAAGACCGAGGTTGGGAACGTCGCCTGGCCGACGTGCTCGAACACGAAGTCGGGCGCGTCGCCGAGGATGCCCTTGACCTGCTTGGCGAAGGCGCGGGTGACCTTGAAGCGCTCCTTCTCCTCCTCGGGGCTCTCGCCGCCGCGGCGCATCATCCCCGCGAACTCGTTGCGGTCGATGTAGTCGACGGCGCCCAGCTTCTTCACCAGCTCGCCCTTCTCGGCCGAGGAGACGACGCCGACCGCGTTGGCGCCGCTCGCCGCGCACAGCTGGGTGGCGAACACCCCCAGGCCGCCCGCGGCGCCCCAGATGAGGACGTTGTGTCCCGCCTGGAGCTTGCACTGGTCCATCAGCATGCGGTAGGCGGTGAAGTAGGTGAGCCCGTAGGCCGAGGATTCGGACCACGAGAGGTTGCGGGGCTTCGGCAGGAGCTGCTGGGCCTGGACCTTGGTGAACTGGGCGAACGAGCCCCAGGTGGTCTCGTAGCCCCAGATCTCCTGGCTCGGGGCCGCCATCGGGTCGAGGCCGTGGACCTCGACGTCCTCGTAGGAGGCCTGGTTGCAGTGCACCACGACCTCGTCGCCGGGCTTCCATCTGGTGACGCCTGGCCCGACCTTCCAGACGATGCCGGACGCGTCGGAGCCGCCGATGTGGTGCCCCCACTCGGGGTGGTCGCCGTACCCGAACACCGAGACCGGCTTCCCAAGGGCCGCCCAGACGTTGTTGAAGTTGACGCCTGCGGCCATGACGCGCACGATCACCTCGAACGCGGCCGGCTCGGGGAGCTCGATCTCCTCGATCTGGAACGCGTCCTTCGGCTCACCCTCGCGCTCCTGGCGAATGACCCATGCCGCCATCGTCTCGGGCAGCTCGCCCGGCTCGACGTCGAGCTTGGATACGTCCTGCGTGTCTACGGCCACGGTCCTCCTTCGCGGTGGGGCTTTGGGCCGCGGATCCTAACGCCGCGCTCACGTCAGGTTTCCGTCGGACGCCGCGACTACCTTCGTGGGTCCGATGGAAGCATCCGAGAAGCCACAGCTCAGCCTCGATTCAGCCGCGTCCGACGGCATCGTCCGCGTTCTCGAGGACCGGCTCGTCATCGAGCGTCTCACGATCACGGACGAGGGCGCCGCGCGGGTCGTCCGGCAGCGTGCGCAGGCCGGCGAAGAGCCTTCGCGGACGGTCCGGCGGACGATCGAGATCGGCGCGAGGGTGCTCGACCGCGAGGATGCCCAGGTCGAGGTCGACTTCGTTCGGCGTGAGTACGAGCGCGTTCTCGACGAGCACCGTCGCGAGGCGGAGCGGATGAACCGCGAAACCGCGGAGCGGATCCAGGGTGAGATCAAGCAGGCCTTCGGAGATGCCGCAACCCAGGGCGCCCTCGGGAAGGCGCTTCAGGAGCACGCGACTGGGCTGACGGGCCTGGTCGAGGAGACGTTCGGGGAGGGGTCGGAGGCGGTGCCCACCCGCATCAGGATCAGATCGACCGGCGCAACCGGGAGTTTCTCGAGCGGCTGTCGGCCGACGACGAGCTCAACCCCCTGCGCCCCCTGCTCGCCCAGTTCTCGAACTGGGTCAAGCAGCGCCGCGACGAGCAGAACGAGCGTGACGCGAAGCTTGAGGAGAAGGTCGAGGAGGTCCTTCGCCGGGCATCTGAGATCGCGGGCCTGGAGCAGGCTGCGGACGCCCTGGCCGAGGCGGAGGAGGCGGGAACCCGTAAGGGACGCACCTTCGAGGAGCTCGTCTATTCCGAGGTCGACGCGATTGCGGGAGCGCGGGGCGACGCCGCCCACCACGTCGGCGACGAGTCCTCGGAGTCGGGCGGCAAGAAGGGCGACGTCGTGATCGAGGTCGACGGTGCGACGGGTCCCGCCAAGGCGCGAATCGTTCTCGAGGTCAAGAACAAGAAGCTCTCGAAGAATGAGGCGTGGGCCGAGCTCAACGCCGCCATGGTCGAGCGCGGACGCCGGGTTCGCCCTGCTCGTGGTGGCGGGGGAGGACAGGGTCCCGTCGGGGCTGCACGAGGTCACCGAGTACCAGGGCAACAAGATGATCGTCGCCCTCGACCGCGAAGACCCGGACCCGTCCGGGCTCGCCTGCGCCTACCGGTACGCGCGGGCCCGGGCGCTGATGGCGGGTCAGGCCGAGCTTGCCCTCGACGCTCCCCGTGTGCGTGAAGCCGCCGAGCAGGCAGGAGCGGCGCTGAAGCGGGCAAACCGCATCCGCAAGGCGCTCACCGGAGTCAAGAACGGCGAGAAGGCGGCGCGTGAGGAGCTCGAGGACATGGTCGGCGAGCTGGAGCGCTGCCTCATGACGGTCGAGTCAGTGGTTGCGGACGCGGATCCGGAGCCGTGACCGACACGGTTGGGGATTCAAGCCGGCCATAGCCGGCGGAAATCCCCAGAGTCGCCGACCTACGGCAGCAGCAGCTTGTTCTGGCTCGACGGGCGCGGCGCCCCGACGCTGAGGAAGGTCGAGCGCAGGCCGCTGCCCGGGGCGCTCACCTGGTAGTCGCCCGTCTTCAGGTCGACCGCGACGGTGGTGACGCCGCCCGGGCTCGATCTGGCTCGTCGGAGTGGGCCTGCTCGGCCCGCTGAGCCGGAAGGAGGCCGGGTTGCTCGAGAGGTTCGCGACGGTGAAGTTCGCGATGCCGGCGCCCACCTGGTCGGGCGCGATCTTGACGGCCCGCGGGCCGATGCTCGCGGTGACCTCGATCGGGGCGGCGGCCCGCGGCTCGTTCGGGAAGTCGCTGGAGCCGCAGCCGGCGAGCGCGAGCCCGATGACGATGCCCGGCAGGAGCATCCATCCTCTGCCGCTGGACCCGGAAGCCGAGCGTCGAACCCTCATCCTCGGCGCCAACCCTAGAACATTCACCGGCAGCCGAGCCCCGGTGGGATCGGCTGCTCAGCCGAACGGAAGCTCCGCCACCTCGGCTTCGGCGCCTTCGCCGCCGACGCTCACGCGTTCGGCGGGCGCCGCCTCGCGGCGGAGCACCGCGAGCGCGATCGGGCCGCGCGCGGGGGAGATCACGGCGGTGCCGATGCGCCCCACCTCCTTCTCGCCGAGCATCACGACGTCGCCCGCCGCGACGGGCCGGTCGAGGATGAGCCCGCGGAGGTGCCGGTTCGGACGCCCCTTGTAGTGAAGGCGCGCGACCGTCTCCTGGCCGATGTAGCAGCCCTTGGTGAAGCTGACGGCGCGCTCGGTGATCCCGGCCTCGGCCGGCATCGTCTCGGTGGTCATCTCGCGGCCGAGGCGAGGGCGCCCGGCCTCCACCCGCAGGATCTCGGCGGCTCCCTCGCTCGCCTCGGGAACGCCCTGGGCAGCGAGCGCCGCGGTGAGCGCCTCGGCATCGGTGGCCTCGAGGAGTAGGTCGACGCCGGCATCCGTGGCGACCGCGCGGACCCCGCCGATGTCGCCGATCGAGACCTCGCGGTGAGCGTGCTCATCCGCGAGGCCCTCGACGCCGGTCGCCCGTGCTGACGCGGGCCCGATGACCGATACGGCGGCGACCTCGAGCTCTGAGACCTCCACGTCGCGCCCGATCCGGTAGGTGCGCAGGTGGCGGGCGAGCCGCTCCGCGCCCTCGGCCTCGGCGACTAGCCAGACGAGCTCGTCGGCCAGGCGCAGCACCCTCGCGTCGCTCTGGAGATGGCCCTTGCGGTCGAGCAGGGCCGTGTACGAGCCCCCACCGGGGGGCAGGCTCTCGACGTCGCTCGTGAGCTGGCCCTGGAGGAAGTCGACGGCGTCGGCGCCGTCGACCGCGAGCACCCGAAGGCCTGGCCGGCGGACGAAGGCCGCCTCCTCGCGGAGCTGGCGGTACTGGCCGTCGAGCTCGATCGTCGCCTCGGTGGCCACGAACCGATTGTAGGCACAGGCAGCCGGCCGCCATTTGTTTTTAGTCTTGTCTAAACTGGCGTTTCGCCGTGGCGCACACACGCACATCGAGCAAGGCCCCGCTGGAGGGGCGGCGGAGCTCCTCCCGCAGCGAGGCGGCCGAGGATTACGTCAAGGCGATCTACGCGCTCGCCCACCGGATCGACGGACCGGTGCCGACCTCGGCCCTCGCGGAGCGCCTGGGCGTCGCGCCCTCGTCGGTGACCGCGATGCTCAAGCGCCTCGACGACGCCGGCCTGGTGCGGCACGAGCGCTATCACGGCGTCTCGCTGACGGCCAAGGGCGAGCGGCTCGCGCTCGAGGTCATCCGCCACCACCGCCTGATCGAGGCCTTCCTCGCGGAGACCCTCGGGATGCCCTGGGACCGGGTGCACGACGAGGCCGAGGTGCTCGAGCACTACATCTCCGAGGACCTGGAGGGCCGCATCGCCGCGGCGCTCGGCAACCCCGAGCTCGACCCGCACGGCGATCCGATCCCGACGGCCGACCTGGATCTCGCCACGGACGCGACGATCCCGCTCTCGGAGCTCGAGCCGGGCCGCCGGGCGGTGTTCGCACGGGTCTCCGACTCCGATCCGGCGATGCTCCGCCACCTGACGGGACTCGGGATCGAGCCCGGGGCGCGCATCGAGGTCGTCGGCGCGGACCCGTTCGGCGGGCCTCTGAAGGTCGTCGCGGGCGGCGTCGAGCATGCGCTCGGCTCGGAGCTCGCCGCGAAGATGCGCGTGGAGCTGGCGGGGAGCGCCTCGTGAGGCCCCCGGTGGAGGCGCCGGCGGCTCCGCCGAAGCCGACGGAGCGCGCCGAGCGCGAACGGGCACCCGAACGGCATCGAGGACGTCCTACCCGGCGAGGCCGCGGTCGCGCGCGCCGCGAGGCGGTCGCTCGACGGCCACGCCAGGGGCTTCTCGCGCATCTGGCCGTTCCTCGGGCCCGCGTTCATCGCCGCCGTCGCCTACATCGACCCCGGAAACTTCGCGACCAACATCGCCGGCGGCGCGAAGTTCGGCTACCTCCTGCTCTGGGTCGTTCTCGGGGCGAACCTGATCGCGATGGTGGTGCAGACGCAGTCGGCGAAGCTCGGGATCGCCACGGGCAAGAACCTCGCCGAGGCCTGCCGCGAGACCTTCCCACGGCCGGCGTCGATCGGAATGTGGATCCAGGCCGAGCTGGTGGCGATGTCGACCGATGTCGCCGAGGTCGTCGGCGCTGCGCTGGGCCTCAACCTCCTGTTCGGGATCCCTCTGTTTCCCGCGGCGCTCGTGGCGGGGGCGGGGGCGTTCGGGATCCTGGCGCTGCAGCAGATGGGCTTCCGGCGTCTCGAAGCCGGGATCGCCGTTCTCGTCGGGGTGATCATCGTCTCGTTCGGGCTCGAGATCCTCTACGCGAGCCCCGACGCCGGACAGGTCGCCACGCACCTGTTCACGCCCGGCTTCAGCGGCACCGAAAGCATCCTGCTCACCACGGGGATCATCGGCGCGACCGTGATGCCGCACGTGATCTACCTCCACTCGGCGCTCACCCAGCGGCGGATCGTCGGGCGCAACAGCGACGAGCGCAGGCGCATCCTTCGCTTCGAGCGCATCGACGTGGTCATCGCGATGAGCCTCGCCGGCCTCGTGAACCTGGCGATGATGATCATGGCCGCCTCGCTCTTCCACGGCAGCGGCTTCACGGGCATCGACACGATCCAGGGGGCTTTCCACGGCCTCGAGAAGACCGTCTCGAGCAACGCCGCGACGATCTTCGGCATCGCCCTGCTGGCATCCGGCTTCGCGTCGTCGTCGGTGGGGACGATGTCCGGCCAGGTGGTGATGCAGGGCTTCATCCGCCGGCGCATCCCGATCTTCCTCCGCCGCGCGCTCACGCTCGCGCCCGCCCTAATCGTCATCGCGATCGGCGTCAACCCGACCGACGCGCTCGTGATCAGCCAGGTCGTGCTCTCTTTCGGCATTCCCTTCGCGCTGGTGCCGCTCGTGCTGCTCACGCGCCGCAGGGACCTGATGGGGGGCCTTGTCAATCCGCCGTGGCTCACAGCCCTCGTCGGCGTGCTCGCGTCGATCATCATCGCCCTGAACGTCTTCCTGCTCGAGCAGGTGTTCATCGGGTAATAGGCTGCACGCGATGGCCCTCGCCGCGGACTTCCAGTCAGTCGTGGACTCGCTGCCGGACGACTGGACGGACCTGGTGATCGACCTGCGGATCGCCGACGAGACCCAGTACATCGACGCCGCGACGCTCCTCACCCAGATCAACGCGCAGCCCTACTCGAAGGCCGACTGGCACTGGCGCCTCAACGTCGCCCACCGCTTCGGGCACGCCGCCGCGCCAGAGTCGGTCCAGGGCACCCTCGCGCTTCTCGACGAAGCGGGCATCGAGGGGGAGATGGTCGTGCGGGACTGGCACGAGGGCCGCGCGGAGGTAGTGCAGATGTGGGGCCGCCCGGAGTCGGTCCGCCGCGACTTCAGGGCCCGCCGGAGCCTGTAGCCCGGCATTCGTCCTGACTTTTCCACCCAGGAGGGGGAAAAGTCAGGACAAACCTCGAGAAACGATGCGCTTGAGCTGGCGCGGGGGAAGGTGGGGCGTGAACGCCTGCGCGGCGTCGAGGGCGCGGAGCTCCGCTCCGGCCTCCCGCTCGGTCGATGCGTCGGGTTGGCGGCAGCGAGGGCAGCGAGGGCCGTACCGGGGTCGCTCGCGCGCAACGACGTACCCCTGCCGCGTCGCATCAACCACCTTCCTAACCAGCCCAGCCCGCTCCCGCAGCGTCCGGCGCGTCGTGGCGAGCACCAACTCCGGATAACTGGGCGCCCCGAAGTCATCGACGCGAAAGACCCGCACCGGCACGCCCCGCCGCTCGAGCGTCACCCCCTCGGCGTTCCAGAACGCCGTCGCGGCATCGATCCTCCCGGCGACGAGCGCCGGCACGGCGCCGAACCCGACGGTCACGCGGTGAACCGCGTCGGGGCCGAGCCCGCCGGCGCGGAGAACCTCGTCGAGCACCGCGGTGTCGGACGGGAGCCCGGTGACGCCCACGGTCTTCCCCGCCAGGTCGGCAGGCGTGCGGACCGCCTCGCGGTCGCGCGCGATCACCGAGGCGAGCGGCCGATCGACGATGGGCGCCACCCCCACGAGCGGCAGCCCGCGTCGCCGCGCGATCGCGAGGTCGTGGATGTCGAGGATCGCGAAGTCGGTGCGGCCCGCGGCGAGCAGCTTGGGCGCGTCGGTCGAGCTCGACGGAGGATGCACGCTGAGGTCGACGCCCGCCCGGCGGTAGAGGCCGTCGTGCAGCGCGGCGTAGATGCCCGCATGCGCTGCGTTGGGGGTGAAGTCGAGCACGAGCGTCGCCTCTTGCGAAGCGCCCGGTTCAGCGCCCCCGCCGCAGGCCGAAATCGCGACCGAGGCAGCGAGGGCCGCCAGCAGCGCGGCGGCGGTCCTCATGTCCGGCGGCACCCTATCCACCGGGAGTAGGCTGCGCGGCCGATGGCGGACCATCACCTCGACGAGCAGCTTCTGGCGCTGATCGAGATCCCGAAGGGCTCGCGGAACAAGTACGAGTACGACGAGGGGATCGGGAAGGTGATCCTCGATCGCTTCCTCTCCTCGTCGACGGTCTACCCGACCGACTACGGCTACCTGATCGGCCATCGGGGCCGCGACGAGGACCCGCTCGACTGCCTGGTCTGCGTGTCGGAGGCCACGTTCCCCGGCTGCGTCATCGCCGTGAAGCCGATCGCCCTGTTCAAGATGGAGGACGAGAAGGGAATGGACGACAAGATCGTCTGCGTCCCGAACCACGACCCGGGCTGGAACCACGCCGAGACGCTCGAGGACGTTCCCGAGCAGCTCCAGCGCGAGATCTCGCACTTCTTCTCGATCTACAAGCAGCTCGAGGGGAAGAAGGTCGAGGTCTACGGCTGGCGCAGCCGCGAGGAGGCGCTCGAGGTGATCGAGGACGGGCGGCGCCTGCAGGACGAGTACGAGGCCGGGCGGGCGGCGGCCAACTAGCAATCGTCTAGACTGCCGCGCGCTCGCGCCCCGTTGGCGCCTTGACGTTCCCCAACAGGAGGTAATCCCCAAGTGCAGGATCGAGGACTCGCGGCCTATATCGCAGAGCTCGTCGGGACCATGCTTCTGGTCTTTGCGATCTGCACGGTGGTCACGCTCTACGTCGCCACCGCTGCGAACGCGCAGACCGGCTCGGACTTCGCCGTCGTCGGTCTCGTCCACGGCATCGTCCTGTTCATGCTGATCGCGACGCTGGGGGGCGTCAGCGGCGGTCACTTCAACCCCGCGGTCACCGTCGCCGCGTGGGCGACGCGGCGGATCGACCCGATCGACGCGGTCGTCTACATCCTCGCCCAGCTCTCGGGCGCGGTTCTCGGCGCGCTGATGGTGAAGGGCTTCCTCCTCGACGAGGGCCGCGCCGGGCATTACGGCGCCGTGTCGCCCAGTGCGCTCATCAACGGCAATGTCGCCGCCGGGCTCATCGAGATGATCGGGACCTTCCTGCTCGTGCTCGCCGTCTGCGCAGTGGCGTTCAACCCCCGCGCTCGCCGCGAGTGGGCACCGCTCACGATCGGCCTGACGCTGGGGCTCGGCGTGATGATCTTCGGCCCGCTCACCGGAGGCTCGCTGAACCCCGCGCGCTGGTTCGGTCCCGCTCTCATCGCAAACTTCTGGGGCGGCACCTGGCCGTACATCGTCGGCCCGGTCGTCGGGGCGCTTCTTGCCGCGCTGCTCTACCGGTTCGTGATCGCCGGCCCGCAGTTCGCCCTCGGGCCGGAGCCACCGACCAGCCCGGGCCGAGCGGTCGAGCAAGTCGCCCAGGACATCGACACGGTCGCCCGAGAGGAAGAGGGCTAAGCCCAGGCCGACCTGTCGCCGTGCGCTAGCTTGCGCGGCGATGCGCCGAGTCACCTTCTCGCGCAACTACACGCTGTCGCTGTCGCGCACGTGTCGCTGCTACTGCAAGTACTGCGCGTTCGCGACGCACCGGCCGCACCTGTACGCGCCGGAAGAGGTCGAGGCCAGGCTCGACGAGGCGGTGAGGCGAAATGCCAAGGAGCTGCTCGTCCTCACCGGCGAGGCGCCTGACGAGAACACCGAGGTCTCCGACCCGCCTGCGCTCGTACGGACACGACGACTTCGTCGACTACGTCGTCTGGACCTGCGAGCGGGCGCTCGAGCGCGGCCTCCTGCCCCACACGAACCTCGGGGTGATGGACGCCGGCGACCTGGCGCGCCTTCGCGAGGTGACGGCCTCGCAGGGACTGATGCTGGAGTCGATCTCCGAGCGCCTCATGGAGACGGTCCACGCGGGCTCGCCGACCAAGCACCCGTCCCGCCGGCTGGCCACGATCGAGGCAGCGGGCGAGCTTCGGATCCCGTTCACGAGCGGAATCCTCGTGGGGATCGGCGAGAGCGAGGAGGAACGGATCGCCTCTCTCGAGGCCCTGGCGGCCGTCAGCGAGCGCCACGGGCACATCCAGGAGGTGATCCTCCAGAACTTCGTCCCGCATCCGCGGTACTACGGCAGAGAGGTCGCCGAGATCGCGGACGAGGCGTCGAGGCGGCGATGGGGCAGCGAGGAGAGGGTGACGAACGGCGACGTCGAGCTGCCCGAGTGGGCCACCCCGGTGACGATCGACGACATGAAGCGCCTCATCGGCGAGGCGCGGCGGCTCATGCCCGACGTCGGCATCCAGGTGCCGCCCAACCTCGCCGACTGGTGGGACGAGCTGGTGGACGCCGGCGCCACCGACCTCGGCGGGCTCTCGGCCAACGGCGACCACATTTCACCCGAGGAGCCATTCCCGAGCCCGCACGAGGTGCGCAAGCGCCTCGCGCCCCGCGGCTACGCGCTCACCGAGCGGCTCTGCGCCTACGGGCGCTACCTCGACCCGGAGTGGATCGACCAGGGCGTCCTCGACGTCGTCAAGCTCAAGTACTGGTCCTTCATCCCCCGCGGAGCGTCGGGCCGCAGGCGGGAGGCCTCGCCGGATCCGCAGCTCGCGCCCCAAGCGATCTCGAAGGGACGGGACGGGGTCGCTCTCAGCGAGGGAGAGCTTGCCGCGCTCTTCTCCGAGACTCGCCCCGAGGTCATCGAGGAGATGCGCGTTGCTGCCGACGAGCTCCGCGCCGAGCTCGCAGGTGAAACGGCGACCTTCGTCGTCAATCGCAACATCAACTTCACCAACGTCTGCATCGTCGGCTGCGCGTTCTGCGGCTTCGGGCAGGGCCGCCGCTCACCCGACGCCTACCACGCCGACGAGGACGACTTCCAGGCCCGAGTCCAGGAGGCGGTGGATTTCGGCGCCACGGAGGTCTGCATGCAGGGCGGCATCCACCCCGACTACACGCTCGACGACTACGGACGGTGGCTGAAGCTCGCGAAGGACGTCGCGCCGCAGATCCACCTCCACGCGTACTCGCCGATGGAGGTCCACTACATGTGCGAGCGGTCCGGACGCTCGCCGGAGTCGGTGTTCGAGTACCTCATCGACCAGGGCCTCGGGTCGACCCCGGGCACCGCGGCGGAGGTCCTCGACGACGGCGTGCGGACCCGGATCTCTCCCAACAAGCTGCCGGTTGCCCGCTGGATCGAGATCATCGAGGCCTGCCACCGCTCCGGGCTCCGCTCGACCTCGACGGTGATGTTCGGCCACATCGAGGAGCCGTCGGAGCTGGCGCGTCACATGCGAGTCGTGCGCGAGCTGCAGGAGCGCACGGGCGGCATCACCGAGTTCGTGCCGCTGAGCTTCATCCCCTACAACACGCTCCTCGGCCGCACCCACGGGATCGAGGAGATCGCCGCGGCCGACAACCTCAAGCACACCGCGGCTTTCCGCCTCGCGCTCGGGCGGGCGATCAAGAACCTCCAGGCGAGCTGGGTGAAGATGGGCC
Organism: uncultured Actinomycetes bacterium; assembly: GCA_963771655.1. Classification (GTDB taxonomy): domain Bacteria; phylum Actinomycetota; class Thermoleophilia; order Solirubrobacterales; family 70-9; genus JAWVFM01. The sequence continues at coordinate 11,451 of CAVYUG010000007.1, forward strand.
TCGATGCGGCGAGCGAGAGTCTGCGCTGGGGCGTCAACGACCTTGGCGGAACGCTGATGGAGGAGTCGATCTCGCGGATGGCCGGCTCCCGGCACGGGGTGCGCCTGGAGCCCGAACAGCTCATCGGGGCCGCGCGCGCCGCGGGCCGCACCCCGGCTCAGCGCACGACGCTCTACGAGATCGTCGAGACGTACTGAGCGTTCCGCTCGAGCGTCGGCGGCGTGCGGGCCGCGCGTGAAGGGCAGCGAGGGGGCGGATCGGCCGAGTGCAGGGTTGAACACCGTATCGGTGCTCAATCCTTCACTCGACGGGCGGGCCTCATCATCACGGACCTGGCGAGGCGACAACACGGCGTTGTCTCGCGCGAGCAGCTTCTTGCCGCCGGTCTGACTAGGCGCATGATCGAGCGACGCCTCCACGATGGCCGCGTCCACGAAATTCACCGAGGTGTGTATCTCGTCGGCCATACGGCGGCGCCTCCGCATGCGCATGAGATGGGCGCCCTGCTCGCATGTGGCCCCGGCGCCCTGCTGAGCCATCGGAGTGCCGCCGGCATGTGGGATCTCCTCTCCTTCGCTGCTCCCGGGCCGGTCTGCGTCACGCTGCCGCCGGAGCGGAGCGCAAGGCGCCCGCGGATCGAGGTCCATAGAGCCGCCATCGACCGCCGCGACATCCGCAGCCGCCACGGCCTCCCCTTAACCAGCCCACCCCGGACGATCCTGGACCTAGCGTCGAGGCTCGATAGCGAAACCCTCGAGGCACTGGTCGCGGAAGCGAGCTACCGCCGGCTCGCGAGCGAGGCGGAGCTCAAAGATCAATTAGGGAGATATCCACGGCGCCGCGGAGCCGCCTCCCTAATCGAGATCCTCGACCTTCCGGGTGGCCCGCGACGAACGCGCTCCCCGGCCGAGCGGCTCATGCTGCGGCTTCTCCGCCGCGCACAACTCACCGGCTACGAGACCAACGGCCGGATCCACGGCTACGAGGTGGACTTCCTCTGGCGCGACCTCAACTTCGCGGTGGAGGTGGATGGGTACGCCGCGCATTCGGGGCGCGTCGCGTTCGAGCGCGACAGGCTCAAGATCGCCACGCTCGAGGCGCAGGGCGTGACGGTGATGCCCGTGACGGGCCGGCAGCTCCGAGTCAACGAGGAGGGCGTGCTCCGAAGGCTCGTTGGAGCCCTCAGGCGCGCCGGCTATACCGGCCCGTTCCGTCGAGTGGAGGGTTGAACGTCTCTGCGGACGTCGAATCCTCCAGTGGCGACGCTTACGCCGCGGGCCTGCGTGACAGCGCCCAGCTCGCGGTCACGATCGCGATCGCGAACGTGAGCACCGGGACGATGAAGCCGAGCACGCCATCGGCGGCGAAGGCGCCGCTCGTGCAGAACACGACGCCCAGCGCGAGCGGCTGCGTAATGGCGGCGAGGGCGGAGAACCCCGCGACCCAGGGCGGCACGAAGCGGTGGCGGTAGCCGGCGATTGCGGTGGCCGCGAAGAGGGCCGTCAGCGCGCCCGCGGCAGGCCCGGCTGTCATCGCGCCGAAATCGTTGAGCGCGCGGGTGATGTTGGGGTCGATCTCCTCGGGGCGGAAAGCCGCGGCAGCGATTCCCGTCAGCGTGACCATGAGGATCCCCGCGCTGACCAGGCCCCCGCCGAAGGCGATCGACGCGAGCCTGCCCTGGCCGCCTTCCGCGGCCGCCATCGCGCTGCGAAGGCTCCCGAGGAACCAGATGAAGAAGAAGATCCCGGCGCCGACGATCGCCACGCCGATCTGGATGCGCGTCGCATGGTCGGAAATGAACCCTGACCATGCCTGTCCGGACTCGTCGAACCCGGGGGCGCCGCCGGCGGCGAGGCCGAAACCGACGAACAGGGCGATGACGGCGACGATTCCTCCGAGCGCACCGAGCCTCGCGTAGCGATCTTCCATTCGAGCACCTCCTCTGTGGCCACCCGCCGAGCCGATGGTCCACGGGGCAGCGGACGGAATGGCGCGCCACACTTCGGTGAAATGCGAGCGATGCTCCTTAACGAGCAGCACCAACGCCTCGAGCTGCACACCGCCCCCGAGCCCGCACCCGGGCCCGGCCAGGTCGCCGTTCGCGTCCTCTCCTGCGGCGTCTGCCGCACCGACCTTCACATCGTCGACGGCGACCTGACCGAGCCGAAGCTCCCACTGGTTCCCGGGCACCAGATCGTCGGTGAAGTGCTCGAGGGGGGGAAGGGGGCCGAGCGGTTCGAGGTGGGCTCCCGCGTCGGCATCCCGTGGCTCGGGTGGACCTGCGGCGAGTGCCGCTACTGCCGCTCCGGCCGCGAGAACCTGTGCGTGCGCGCCCGCTTCACCGGCTACGACATCGATGGCGGGTACGCCGAGCACGCCGTCGCGGACGAGCGCTTCTGCTTTGCCCTCGATCCCGATGTCGATTCCGCGACCCAGGCACCGCTCCTCTGCGCCGGACTGATCGGCTATCGGGCGCTCCGCCTGTGCGGGGACGCCGAGCGCGTCGGCCTCTACGGCTTCGGCGCCTCGGCGCACATCGTCTGCCAGGTCGCCGCGCACCAGGGCCGGCGGGTGTTCGCACTGACGCGGCCCGGAGACGCTGACGGCCAGGCCTTCGCCCGCGAGCTCGGCGCCGAGTGGGCCGGCGACTCGGAGGCCGGGCCACCTGAGCAGCTCGACGCGGCGATCATCTTCGCCCCGGTCGGCCCGCTCGTGCCTGCGGCCCTTCGGGCTCTGGCGCCGGGAGGAGCCTGCGTCTGCGCGGGCATCCACATGAGCGACATCCCGCAATTCCCCTACGAGATCCTCTGGGGCGAGCGCTCGGTGCGATCGGTTGCGAACCTCACGCGCCGCGACGGCGTGGAGCTTCTCGAGATCGCCCCGCGCGTGCCGGTCCGGACCGAGGTCACCTCGTACCCGCTCGAGGCGGCGAACGACGCCCTCGACGACATCCGCACGGGTAGGCTCCGCGGCGCGGCGGTGCTTTCGATTCAAGGAGGAGGAGCTGGTGGCTGAGGCGACGGTGAAGAGGCTTGAGGATTTCGAGGGGATCTACGGCGGAGCGTTCCGGCGGGTGCGCGCCGGCCTCGGCGTCGAGTCGTTCGGGCTCGCCGTCGTCGACTTCCCGGCCGAATTCAGCAACTACCCCGAGCACGACCACTCCGAGGACGGCCAGGAGGAGGTCTACACGGCGCTGTCGGGCTCGGCCACGCTCGCCATCGACGGGACCGAGCACGTTCTCGAGCCGGGGGTCTTCGCCAGGGTCCCGCCTGGGGTGAGCCGGAAGGTCGTAACCGGCACCTCGCCGGTGCGTCTCCTGATCATCGGGGCGCCCCCGGGCAAGCCCTACGAGGCACCCGATTTCAGCAACGAGGGTGAGCCGGATCCCCTGACCGGCGAGCCGCCGCCCAGCTAGCGGAAGAGGTCCTCGGACCCAGCTCGTCTCAGCGCCACGGCCCCGGGGCCGGCCGCCGGCGTGACGTGCGCCCCAAGGCCGCGGACGACCGCCGCAGGCATGCCGCTCACCTTGTCGCGCACCAGGTCGGCCGCGGCCGCAACCTCGTCGGCGATAGCGATCGCGGTCGCCGCGAGCTCCACGCGGTCGCGGTCGACCCGGCCGCGCCAATCGTCGAGCGGCGCGAGGCCCGCGCATCCGATGGCGACGTCCGCCTGACCGAGGCGCCAGGGGCGGCCGAAGCTGTCGGCAACGACCAGGGCCGGGCGCGCTCCGCACGCGTTGCGAAGCTCCTCGCGAATCCGTCGCGCGGACGCGTCGGGGTCGGCCGGAAGGAGCGTCACGCGGTCGTCTCCCGGCACGTTCGAGGAGTCGATTCCGGCATTCGCACAGACGAGGCCCGAGCGGGTCTCAACGATCAGGACGCCGCGCTCGGCGCGAACGATCCGCTCGGCCTCGTCGAGGACGAGCTCGACCAGCCGTGGATCCTTGCCGAGCTCGCGTCCCAGTCCGAAGGCGCGTTCCCCTGGCTCGACGTCGGCCAGGTCGCGAACACGCCCCTCCGCCTTGGAGACGACCTTCTGGGAGACGACGACGACGTCCCGGCTCTCGATCCCCGGCAGAGCGTCCGCGATCAGGCGGCCCAGGACGTCCCCGCCGACGACCTCGCCGAGACCCTCCACGGGCAGGATCTCGATTTGCCCGCTCACAGTTGCGCAAGCTCCCGCGCCGTCGCCGGTGCCCGCTGTGGTTCCCGCGAGAGGACCTCGGTGAGAGCTGCGAGGTCCTCCGGGGTGTCGAGGTCGAGGGCGAGGGACGGGAGCTCCTCGAGGCGCGCCTCGTAGCCGGCCGCCGCCCCGCGCCCGAGGTGGCGGTCGCGGCTCTCGGGCCCGAACGCCGGCCCGATGGCGTCGGCCGGAGCGAGCAGCAGTCCGTTGGTCCCGGTCGCATGGCGGTCGGGGATCACCCCGACGACGCCGTCGCTCAAGCGCTCGAGGGCGGCGTCGAGCTCGGCGGAATCGAGGAGCGGACAGTCGCCCGGGAGAAGCGCGACGCAGGTTGCGCCGAGCGCCTTCGCCCGCACGATCCCGAGCACGGCGGCCTCGGAATGACCGGCGTCCTTGGGGTCGCGGAGCACCTCGAGCGGCGTCCTCATGCGCTGCGCCGCGCGAAGCGCGACCCGCTCGGCCCGCCCCTCGCCCGTGACGACGACGACGCGCTCGACTCGCTCCGCCCGCCCGATCGCCGCCAGAACGTCGGCGAGCATCGCCTTCACGATCGCCGCCCGCTGAGGCCTGTCGAGGGAGCCGAGGAGGCGTTGCTTCGCTCGCCCGAATCGCTTCACCGGAACGATCGCCGTCGCGTTCACGCCGCAATCGCGCGCGCGAGCTCGAGCACCCGCTCGGCCAGTGCCCGCCGCCCCTGCGCGTCGACCATCAGGGTTGGGCAACGGAGCACGGTGACGTCGTCGGGATCGGCGCCCGGGTCGTCCGCGTCGGCTACGAACGCGTCGAGAAGCCCCTCGTACAGCGAGGCCACGCCCGCCGGCGTGACCGGGCGCCCCGCCGCCGCGATGAAGGCCTCGGTCGGGCCCTTCATCGACCGCCCCGCCACGAGCGGGCTCACGGCGATGACCGGAGCGGTGCTTTCGATCACCGCCTCGCGTATCTCCTGGATCGCGAGAATCGGGCCGATGGAGAGCACGGGGTTCGATGGCGCGATCACCACGACGTCCGCGCGCTCGACGGCCGCGAGCGCCTCGGGGGTCGCCCGAGCATTCTCGATTCCGCTCACCTCGATCCCCTCGATCGGCGCCTCGCCGTGGTCGAGGATGAGGAACTCCTGCAGCTCCCGCCATCCGGCGGGCGTCCTCACGCGGGTCGCGACCCGCTCCTCGCACATCGGCAGCACCGCGCCGACCGCGCCAAGCGTTCGCGCGATCTGAGCCTGCGCCGCGGTGAGCGTGCCGCCCTCGGCAAGGAAGTGGGTTCGGTAAAGGCACGTCGCGAGATCGCGGTCGGAGAGGCTGAACCACCCCGGCGCACCGAGGCGCTCCAGCCGCCGGTGGACGACGAAGTCGTCGTCGCGGATTCCCCAACCCCGTTCGGCGTCGATCTCACCCGACAGCCAGTACGTGACGAGGTCCGGGTCGGCCGACACGCGAAGCCCGTGTACGTCGAAATCGTCGGCGGTGTTGACGATCGCGGCGAGACCGTCGCCGACGAGGTCCTGGAGACCGGCGGCGAGCTTCCCGCCTCCGGTGCCTCCCGCGAGCAACGCGACCCGGGTCACGCCCAGTGGTCGGCGTCCGGAAGCCCCGTCACGCGGATGCCGGCGTGGACCTTGTAGCGCACGTTGATCGAGATGAGGAGCGGTGTGAGGCCCTCGACGATCCGGGCCGTCTCGAGCGCGCCCGCGTTGACCGCGCGAAGCCCCTCGATCAGCTCGATGAGCGCAGCGACTCGGGCCTTGTCGGCCTTCCGCTCGCCGCATACGAGGACGTCCTCGTCGAGAGGGGAACCCTCGGCGAGCGCCTTCGCGCCGACCGTGTGGAGCGCGGAGACGACGGTGACGCCGTCCGGCGCCATCTCCTGCGCCTGCTCCGCCGCCGACCCCTGCCACACGCCTAGAAGCCGCGTCGCCTTGCCGCTCACGGCCGCCGCAGTGGGGACCGTGCAGTCGACGAGCAGCTGCGGCGCCGCGAGCGCCTCGCGCAGGTTCTGGAGCGTCTCCGACTGGGCGCGAAACGGCACCGTGAGGAAAACGATCGGGCCGCGCCGGGCCGCCTCCGCGTTCACGAGCCCCTCGACGTCGCCGCCGGTGGCGGCCCGAACGCGCTCCGCTGCCTCGGCCGCACGTCCCGCCTCCCGCGAGCCGATCACCACCGAGCGCCCGGCCCGCGCCCAGCGAACCGCGAGCCCGTAGCCGAGCGCGCCGGTGCCGCCGATGATGGGGATCGGGTCTCCTTGAGCGGCCGCCATCGGCGGCGGAGTCTATTTCCGGCCAGCGCATATGCTGCCCGCGCGATGCGGCTCGAGGGAAGGAAAGCCATGGTCACCGGCGGCGCGAGCGGCATCGGCGCCGCGACCGCGCGACGGCTCGCAGCCGAGGGCGCCGAGGTGTGGGTCGCCGACCTGAACGACCACGGGTCGGAGGCGGTCGCGGGCGAGATCGACGGGCACGCCGTTCACCTCGACGTCACCGACCCGGACTCGGCCAAGGCGGCGGTTGTCGCCGCGGGCGGCACGCTCGACATCCTCGTCAACAACGCAGGCATGGACGAGTTCGGCTTCTTCACCCAGGTCACGCCGGACCAATGGCAGCGGGTGATCGCGGTGAACCTCGTGGGCGTGCTCGCATGCACCCACGCCGCGCTGCCGGGCATGCAGGCCGCCGGGTACGGGCGCATCGTCTCCACGTCGTCCGAGGCCGGCAGGGTCGGATCGAAGGGGTCGGCCGTCTATTCGGCGGCCAAGGGCGGCGTGATCGCGTTCATGAAGGTGATTGCCCGCGAGAATGCCCGCTACGGGATCACGGCCAACTCGATCGCCCCAGGCCCGATCGAGACCCCGCTACTGATGGGCGCGACGGAGTTCGGCGAGATGGGCCAGAAGATCATCGAGACGATGAAGGCCGGCACACAGCTCGGCCGCCTCGGGCAGCCGGAGGAGGTCGCGGCCGCGATCGCCTTCCTTGCCTCCGACGACGCCTCGTACGTCACCGGCGAAACCCTTGGCGTCTCCGGCGGCCTGGGCATGGTTTGACCCTCGAGCCGGGCCTGGAACGCGTCGACGAGTTCGTCGTCTCCGATCGCCTCGTCACCGACGTCGGCGGCACGATCGGCGCTCGCGTGCTCTCCACGCCGGGCATGATCGGGATGATGGAGCGCACCTCCTCGGTCCTCTCCTTCGAGAACCTGCCCGACGGCAAGGCGACGGTCGGCTTCGAGGTCTGCGTCAAGCACGTGGCCGCGGCGCTCGAGGGCGCGGCATGCACGGTACGCGCGACGCTGGCCGAGGTCGCGGACGGCCGCAAGCTCCGCTTCGACGTCGAGGTGCGCGAGGGCGAGCGGACGATCGGCGTCGGCACCCACGAGCGCCGCGTGATCGACGTCGGCGCCGTCAAGAGCGACTAGCTGCCTACGCTTCAGGCATGAGCGATTTCCCGCGGCGGGCGCGGATCCGCGAGGTGGGCCCCCGTGACGGGTTCCAGAACGAGCCCGAGGTGATCCCGACCGCTGAGAAGGTCCGCCTGATCGGCATGCTCGCCTCGACCGGCCTGGACAGGCTCGAGGTGACCTCGTTCGTCCGCGGCGACGTGATCCCGCAGCTCGCCGACGCGGAGGAGGTCCTCGAGGCGATCGAGAAGCCGCCCGGGATGAGCTACTCGGTCCTCGTCCCCAACGAGCGAGGCCTCGAGCGCGCGCTGGCCCACCGCGACCGCTTCGACGAGGTGAACCTCTTCCTCTCGGCCTCGGAAACCCACAACCGAAAGAACGTCAATCGCTCCATCGCCGAGTCGCTCGAGGGCCTCGAGCGGACCATCGCTTCGGCCCGCAAGGCGGACCTGCGCTGCGAGGGCGTCATCTCGACCTCCTTCGGATGCCCGTACGAGGGCGAGGTGCCGCCCGACCGCGTCTTCGAGATCGCGGAGCGCCTGGCGGCGGCGGGGTGCGAGGAGGTCGCCTTCGGCGACACGACCGGAATGGCGAATCCCAGGCAGGTCGGGGAGTTCTTCGCGGCGGCGCGCGAGCAGCTGGGCGGCGTCGAGCTCACCGCGCACTTCCACAACACGCGCGGCCAGGGCCTCGCCAACGCTCTCGCCGCGCTCGAGGCCGGCATCTCGAGCTTTGAGTCCTCCTTCGGCGAGCTCGGTGGCTGCCCGGTCCCGCCGGGCTCCACCGGCAACGTGTCGACCGAGGACCTCGTGTCGATGCTTCACGAAATGGGGATCGAGACGGGGATCGAGCTGCCTCGGCTTCTCGACGCATCCCGCGCCGTCCAGGAGGTTCTCGGCCGGCCGCTCGGCGCCCACGTGCTCCGCGCCGGACCGGTGGAATGGGGCGGGAGCGAATAGGGTTCGGGGCGATGCGAAGCGATGCCTTCGTCAAAGCGGTCGAGTCGCGCGACGCCGCGGCGGTGCCGGACGTCCTCGCGGAGGGCGTGGTCTTCCGGAGCCCGGTCGTCTTTCGGCCCTATGAGGGACGCGAGGTGGTCGCCACGATCCTCGTCGAGGGCGCGATGAACGTGTTCGAGGACTTCCGCTACACCGATCGGCTGGCCGGCGATGACGCCGAGGCGCTGATCTTCGAGGCCCGCGTTGGGGATCGTGAGGTCCAGGGCCTCGACCTGCTGCGCTTCGACGACGACGGGCGAGTGCGCGAGCTGACGGTCATGGTCCGCCCGATGTCGGGGATGAACGCGCTCGCCGAGGCGATGGCGCGGGAGTTCGAGCGCGTCGGGCTGATCGCACCCGCCGGCTGAGTCGATCTGCCCCTACTGACAGGCGTCGTGGCCGTGGAGGCCCGAACACTGCTCGAGACGGTGCAGCCTGCGTTCCAGGACCGCCTGGACCACAGCGTAGGCGGGCTGTCCGGCGATATTCGTCCGCTCGAAGGGGTCGGCATCGAGGTCGTAGAGCTCCAGCTCGCCGTCCGCGTACTCCGTGTAGATGAACCGCTTGGTGCGAATCGCCGCGTAGTGGGTGCCGACGCTCGTTCCGGCGTTGATCTCGGCCAGGACGCCGCGATCGCTCGGCCACGTGCCGGAGCCGTCGAGCAAGGGGCGGAGGCTGCGGCCGTCGAGGACACGGCACGTGTTCGGCCCGCGGCAGGGCGCCGCCCCGCCGGCGTAGTCGAGGATCGTCGGCGCGATGTCCTGGTTCGAGACCACCTCGTCCGAGGTCCGTGGCGGGCGGGTCGGGCCCCGGTAGTCGGGCGGGATCCTGACCGCGTAGGGCACCCGGAGGGCCGGCTCGTAGGGGTAGGACTTCCCGCGGGTGACGCGGTGCTCACCGAAGAAGTACCCGTTGTCGGAGAGGTAGAAGACGATCGTGCGCTGAAGCTGGCCGTTGTCCTTCATCCAGCGCATGAGCTGGCCGAGCTCCGCGTCGACCTCGTGCATCGTCGCGAGCGTGCACTTCCAGCGAGTGACGATGTGGTGCCGCGACGCGGGGGGGATGTGGTGAAGCGCCTGCATGTACGCGGGCTTGTCGGAGACGTCCTTCTCGTTGAAGGACGGCGGGGTGGGCAGCGGGTACTTCCCATAGAGCCGCTCGTACTCCTGGGTGGGCGGCAGCGGCGCGCTGTGCCCGCAGTTGCCGATCACCGGCTTGGTGTCGTGTGGCGCGTTGTAGGCGAGCCAGAGGAACCACGGGTTCGAGGGATCGGTGGAGTGGATGAACTGCTTCGCGTGCCTCGTGATGACGTCGGTCGAGTAGTCGGCCCGCGCCGAGCCGAACGACTCCCGCTTGCCGTCGTCGGACATCACGTAGTCGTAGTAGCCCGGCGGCTCGAGGAACCCGAACCACGAGTCGTATCCAGGCGGCGGCTTCGCCCCCTGGTAGACCGAGAGGTTGTTGAGGAACTTGCCGTCGAAGCCCGTCTGGTAGCCGGCGCGCTGCAGCCACACCGGCAGGACGTCGCCCTTCCCGTTGAGGCTGCCGTAGCCGGGGTCGTTGGAGAAGACGTCGTTGTTGTGCGGGTACTGGCCGGTCACGATGCCGGCGCGATCGGGGCAGCACAGGGGCGGCGCGGCGAGCCCGGTCGTGAACTTCGTTCCGTGATCGACGATCCAGCGAAACGTCTCCGGCATGTAGGTCGACCGGAACGTGTTCATCGCCTGGTCGTCGACCAGGACGAGCAGGACGTTGGGTGGCGGCACCGCCCGCGCTCCCGAGCCGCGGCTGGGCAGGGAGAGAACGGCGGCCGCGATCGCGCACAGCGCCAGCGCTGCGGCGACGACACGGGTCATTCGCAGGCCCCCAGGCCGACCGTGCCAGAGCAGTTGCGCAGCGCCCCGAGGCGCTGGGCGAGCTGGAGCTGGGTGGTCGCGTACGCGGGCTGTCCAGCTCGGTTGCGCAACTCGAAGGGGTCCCGGTGCAAGTCGTAGAGCTCCAGCTCGCCGTCGGGGTACTCGGCGTACATCCAATGGCGCGTGCGGATCGCCGAGTACTGCGCGGCCCGCGAGTTGATCTCGGCCAGGACGCCGCGGTCGGGTGGCCAGTCGCCGGTTCCTCCGAGCAGCGCCCGCAGGCTGCGTCCGTCGAGAACGCGGCAGTCACTGTCGCTCGCGCAGGGCGCGACCGCGCCCGCGTAGTCCAGGAGCGTCGGCGCGATGTCGATGTTGGCGACGACCCTTCCTTCCGCCGGCTGCTGCGGGCCCTCCCGATAGCGCGATGGAACGCGCACGGCGAAAGGCACCCGCAGGGCGGGCTCGTATGGGAGCGACTTGCCCCGGTTGATCCGGTGCTGGCCGAAGAAGTAACCGTTGTCGGACGTGTACATCACGATCGTGTTGTCTAGCTCTCCGCTTCGGCGGAGCGAGCGCATCACCTTCGCGACCCCGCGGTCGACCTCGTGCATCGCGGCCGCGGTGCAGCGATACCGGCGCGTCATGTTGGCGAACGAGTCGGCGGTCACCTTCGGCAGGGAGCGGATGGCCTGCGGCTTGTCGGAGACGTCGCGCTCGTTGAACGAGGGGGGCCGCGGGAGCTTGCGGCTGGCGAATCGGCGGTAGTCGGCCCCGCGCGCAAGGAGTGGGTCGAGCCGCTTGCAGTGCCCGCGCCCCTCATGCGCGTCGTGCGGCGCGTTGTAGGCGAGCCAGAGAAAGAACGGCTTGCCCTGGTGGGCCCCGGTGAAGTTGAGGGCCTGTCTCGTGAACACGTTCGTCGTGTAGCTCGCCGGCTGCGAGCCGAAGGCCTTTTCGCTCTCTTGGTCGGCCATCGTGTAGTCGAAGTACTGGTTGCCGTGGTCGTACGCGAACCAGCGGTCAAAGCCCGGTGCCTTGGTGTGACCGAGGGTCGCCACGGTGTTGTTCAGGAACTTGCCGATGAACCCGGTCCGGTACCCGGCCCGGTGAAGCCAGACAGGCAGCGTGTCGCCCGGGTCGTTGAGCGAGGGATAGCCCGGATCGTTCGAAAACACCCCGTCGTTGTGCGGGTACTGGCCGGTGAGGATCCCGGCGCGATCGGGACAGCAGAGGGGCGGCGCGGCGAGGCCGTTGGTGAAGTTGGTCCCGCGGTCGACGATCCACCGGTACGTCCGCGGCATGAAGTCGCGGTTGAAGGTGTTCGTCGCCTGATCGTCGACGAGGATCACGATGAAGTTGGGGCGTGTTTCGAGACCGGCGCTCGATGCTGCGGGAGCCAGCGCGATCGCACAGGCGGCGACCGCCGCTGCCACGGCCCCCGCGCAGCCCAGTCGCCTCCCCCGCCTCGAGCTCACTCGCAGAATGGCGTCCCGTGCAGGCTCTGGTCGCGGCCCTTGATCCCGGCGCAATGCCGGAGCCGCTTCAACCGGTCCGCCATGGAGCGCTCGATCCGCGAGTACCTGGGCTTGTCGGAGAGGTTCTTGAGCTCGTAGGCGTCACGATGAAGGTCGTAGAGCTCCCTGGCGCCGCCCTCGTAGCGGGCGTACATCCAGCGCGGCGTCCGGACCGCGCGCCAGTGCTGAACGCCGCCCGAGATCTCCGAGAGGATCCCGCGGTCGCGCGGCCACCGCCCGGCGCCCCCCAGGAGCGGCCGGATGCTGCGGCCGTCCAGCGTGCGGCAGTCGAGCGCTGCAGCGCACGCCGGCGGGTCGCCGGCGTAGTCGAGGATGGTGGCGGGGATGTCCTCGTTCGTGACGAGCTTGCGCGAGACCCGCCGCTGCGGCTCCCGGCGGTAGGCGGCCGGCACCCGCACCGCGTAGGGCACCCGGAGGGCCGGCTCGTAGGGAAGCGACTTTCCGCGGGCGAGACGGTGCTCGCCGAAGAAGTAGCCGTTGTCGGAGTAGTAGAAGACGATGGTCCGGGAGAGCTCGTGGTCACTGCGAAGCTCGCGACGGAGGCGGCCCATGGCGAGATCGACCTCGCGGTCGGTTGCGAGCGTGCAGTGGTAGCGGCGCCTGATGTTGTTGAAGGTCTGGTGGCTGATGTTCGGCAGGCCCGCGATGTTCGGGGGCTTATCGGACACGGCGTGCTCGTTGTAGCTCGGGGGGCGAGGCAGGGGCGTGTCGAAGTAGCGAACCGCTTCGGCGTGGTTCGGCGGCACGGGATCGTTCCCGCTGCACCCTTTCACCGCCGTCGAGTGCGCCGTGTGCGGTGCGTCGTAGCCCAGCCAAAGGAACCACGGCTTGCTCCCCTGCGAGCTCGAATGGATGAAGCGCTTCGCCTGACGCGTGAAGACGTCGGTGGAGTAGTCGCGGCGCAGCCCGCCGTAGGTGCGGTGGCGGCCCTGGTCGGAGACCTCGTAGTCGTAGTAGCGCTTCTCGCCCAGGAGGTTGAACCAGAAGTCGAAGCCGGGCGCCGACGCCAGGCCGTAGTGGCTGTCGTAGCCATTCATCATCTTCCCCACCAGCCCGGTTCGGTAGCCGGCGCGGTGGAGCCACACGGGCAGGGTGTCCCGCCTGTCGATGAGCCCGCCGTAGCCGGGGTGGTCCCAGAAGACGCCGCTCGAGTGCGGGTAGTCGCCCGTGAGGATTCCCGCCCTGTCCGGGCAGCAGAGGGGCGGCGCGGCGAGGCCGTTCGTGAAGTTCGTCCCGCCGCGGACCAGCCAGCGGAAGGTTTGCGGCATGTACCGCGGCTTGAAGCTGTTCGTCGCCTGATCGTCGACGATGACGACGAGGACGTTCGGCGCGCCGGCCGCGGACTTCTCCGGCGGTACGCCGCCGGACTCGGTTGAGCTCACCGCGCCCGCGGCGACCGAGGCGAGGCTTGCGATGCCGACGAAGAGGCGCACGAGCGCCGCCGAGCCGGCGGCTGCGAGGGGACCGCCGATCATTCGCAGAGCGGCTTTCCGTGGACGGGCTGGACGATGCCGCGAGCGCCGGAGCAGCGGCGGAGTCGCTTGAGCCGCGCGCCGAGCTCGGCCTCGATTGGGGCATAGGCCGGCTTGCCGGCGAGGTTTCGCAGCTCACCGGGGTCACGGCGCAGGTCGTAGAGCTCCGATTGGGCGTCGTCGTAGCGCACGTAGACCCAGCGCTGGGTGCGGATCGCCGAGTATGCGCCCTGGTCGGCGGCGATCTCCGCGAGGACCCCGCGGTCGGCGGGCCAGGTGCCGCGATCGCCCAGCAGGGGCTGCAGGGGGCGGCCGTCGATTCGGCGGCAGTGCTTGGGGGCCTTGCACGAGGGCAGCCCGCCGGCATAGTCGAGGATCGTCGGGGTGGCGTCGATTTCGGACACGACCTGGCTCGAGACGGAGGGCTGTGGGCCCGACCGGTACCGCGGCGGGACGCGGACCGCCATCGGGACCCTGAGCCCGGGCTCGTAGGGGTACTGCTTCCCCGAGAGGATCCGGTGCTCGCCGAAGTAGAAGCCGTTGTCGGACATGTAGAAGACGATCGTGTTGTCGAGCTGGCCGCTGTCCTTGAGGGCCCGCATCACCCGCCCGACGCCCTTATCCGCCGCGGACATAGTGGCAAGGGTGCAGCGCCAGCGGCGGTCGAGGTGGCGGATGTCCCGCGCGTTGATGGGCGGGAGCTTCGAGATCGTCGTCGGTTTGTCCGACATATCGCGCTCGTTGAACGAGGCCGGCCTGGGCACGCCGTGACCCTTGAGGCGACGCGCCATCGCGCCGCTCGGCGGTCGGGGATTGTGGTTGCCGCACCCGGGCCCCGCGTCCTTGACCCCGTGCGGGGCGTTGTAGGGCAGCCAGAGGAAGAACGGGCTTTTCTTGCCGGTGCCGTCCTTGATGAACCTGGCGGCCGTTTGGCTGAAGACGTCGGTCGAGTAGTCGTTTCGCGCTGAGCCGTACTGCCTCTCGACCCCGTTGTCGGAGACCGGGTAGTCGTAGTACTGCTCTCGGTTCGTCTGCGAGAACCACGTGTCCCAGCCCGGCGCCGGCCGCAGCCCCTCGGTGCCGTAGTAGTGATTCAGATACTTGCCGATGAGCGCGGTCCGGTAGCCCGCCCGGGCGAGCCAGACGGGGAGCGTGTTGCCCTTGCCGCGCAGGTCGGAATACCCGGGATGGTTTGAGAAGACCCCGCTCGAGTGCGGGTAGCCGCCGGTGAGGAAGCCGGCGCGGTCCGGGCAGCACAGGGGCGGCGCCGCGAGCCCGTTGGCGAAGCGGGTCCCCGGGTCGACGATCCACTTGAACGTCTGCGGCTCGTAGCGCGCCTTGAAGCTGTTGGTCGCCTGGTCGTCCACGAGGATCACGAGGAAGTTCGGCCCGCCCGCCGTGCGTTTGGCGAGGCGCTTGTCCACGGGCGTGGGCTTCGCCGTTGCCGTGCTGGGCGATCCGCCGCCCGACCCGCAGCCGAGAACGCCCGCGAGCGCGGCGGCGAGGGCGACGGAGAGGGCGAGCGCCACAGGCGCCCGCCGCCACCGCCCGCTGGTGGCGACGTCGGCCGGCAAGGGGGCGAGGAACGTAGCGAATCCAGGTAAACGAAGCCGAAGTTCCGCCAACGTCCCTCGTGTCGGGCTATAGCCCCGAGCCAGGGACGTTCGGCGGCTGGGAGTCGGTAGGGTGCCGCGGCCGACGAAGGGAGAAATGGACTGATGGAGATCAACAAGGTCGGAGTGCTCGGTTGCGGGCTGATGGGTCACGGGATCGCGCAGATCTGCGCGCAGGCCGGCTGGGACGTGGTCGTTCGCGAGCTCGACCAGGAGAAGCTCGACAAGGGCCTTGGCAAGGTCGAAAAGCAGCTCGCTCGGGCGGTCGAGAAGGGAAGGGCGGAGCAGGCCGACGCAGACGCGGTGCGTGCCCGGATCCAACCCACCCTCGACTACGCCGACCTCGCCGACTGCGACGTTGTGATCGAGGCGATCACCGAGGACCTCGACGGCAAGCTCGAGATGTGGCGCGCTGTCGACGGCGTGGTCAAGGACGACGCCTTCTTCGCCACCAACACCTCGTCGCTGCCGGTCGCCGACCAGGCGTCGGCCACGGGGCGCGCGGAGCGGTTCCTAGGACTGCACTTCTTCAACCCGGCGCAGGTGATGCCGCTGCTCGAGGTGGTTCGCGCCGAGGCCACCTCGGACGAGGCCTACGACCTCGGCTTCGAGATCGGGAAGGCGCTGGGCAAGACGACCGTCGCCGCGAACGACAACCGCGGCTTCATCGTCAACCGCCTCCTGGTGCCGTACATGCTCGATGCGATCCGCGCCCACGAGCAGGGCGTGGGCTCGATCGAGGACATCGACACGGGCATGATGGCCGGCGCGAGCCACCCGATGGGCCCCTTGACGCTCGCGGACTTCGTCGGGCTCGACACCCTCGCCTCGATCGCGGACGTCATGGTCGATGCCTACGGCGAGGACCGGTTCGCGCAGCCCGAAACCCTGCGGAAACTGGTTGAGGCCGGCGACTTCGGGCGCAAGACGGGCCGCGGCTTCTACGACTACTCGGGCGAGAAGCCGGTCGCGATCGATTCGTAGCTACCCTCGGCAGGTGTGCTCTGAGGGGCCTTAGCCCCGAAAGCAGCGTGTAAGGGCGCCGAAGGCGCCCGCAGGTGATTCACGGACCGCCACCACGATGGAAGCAAGCGAGCAAAACGATCCGGGCGCAACCGTCGAGGCCGCGGCGGTCGATCCCGGCTACGCCCTCGCCGAGCGCGTCCGAGGGGCGAGCTTCAAGGTCGCCCGGCGCGGTTACGACCGCACCGAGGTCGACACCTTCCTGGCCTGGCTGGGCGACGAGCTGCGCGGCGCCGAGCTGGCGCCCGCCGGCCCGGCGAGCGATCCGGACGCGGTGCGCCGCGAGCTCGAGCGCGTGGGGGCGTCGACCGCGGAGATCCTGCGCGCGGCCGAGCAGACGGCCCGCGAGCTCAAGGGAGGTGCCCAGCGCGACGCGGAGAGCGTCGCGTCGACCGCACGCGCAGAGGCCGATCGCGTCCGGGCCGAGGCGGAGGAGTTCGCTGCGACCGCGAGGAGCGCGGCGGAGGAGGAGACTCGCGCCGAGCGGCTCGAGGCGAGCCGGCGAGCCCAGGAGGTCGTGCGCGAGGCCGAGAGCCGCGCGGAGTCGATCGTGGAGGACGCGCTTCAGCGCCGGCGCGTTCTGGCCGCTCGGGTCGAGCATCTCGCCGAGCGACGCGGCGTGATCCTCGCCGAGGTCGGCCGGCTTGCGGACGAGCTCCGGGCGCTCCGTGAGAGCGCGGCTGCGGCCGAGGTGCCCGTTGACGGCTCCGATGACGATCTCGAAGCGATGGGCGAGCCGATGGCGGAGCCCGAGCCGGAGCCGGTCGAGGCGGCCCCCTTTGACGTCGACGAGTTCGACGAGGACATCGAGCAGCTCGAGGAGGAAGAGGCGGGCGAGTTCGATGAGCTCGACTCCGAGCCGCTGCCCGGCGACGCAACCGAGGTGCTCGAGACGTTCGACGAGGGCGACGACTCCGAGGCCGAGCCCGACGAGACTCGATGACCGAGGTCGGTGAGCGGCGCGGGCTCGAGGCCGCGCTCGACGCGGCGCTTGGCGGAGGGCCTGAGCGGCACCACAGCAAGACCGCGGAGCAGGGGAAGCTCGAGGTTCGAGAGCGCATCGAGCGGCTGATCGATCCCGGGTCCTTCGCCGAGGAGGCGCTTCTCGCGAACTGGGAGCAGGAGGGACTGGGCGCCGACGGTGTCGTCACCGGGCTCGCAACGATCGCCGGCCGCCGGGTCACGCTGATGGCCAACGACCCGACGGTGAAGGCCGGCTCCTGGGGGCCGAAGACGGTCGAGAAGATCCTGCGGATCCAGGAGCGCGCCCTTGTCCTGGAGGTCCCGATGGTGTACCTCGTGGACTCGGCCGGCGCTCGAATCACCGATCAGGTCCGCATGTTCGGAGGACGGCGCGGGGCGGGGAGGATCTTCCACAACGAGGTGAGGCTCTCGGGGCGCGTGCCGCAGGTGTGCCTTCTCTTCGGCCCCTCGGCGGCGGGTGGCGCGTACATCCCCGCCTTCTGCGATGTCGTGATCATGCGGGACGGCAACGCGTCGATGTACCTCGGCTCGCCGCGGATGGCCGAGATGGTGATCGGCGAGAAGGTGACGCTCGAGGAGATGGGCGGCGCCCGCATGCACACGTCTGTCTCCGGGTGCGGGCATTTCCTCGCCGGCAGCGACGAGGAGGCCATCGACGTGGCCCGCCGCTACCTCTCCTACATGCCGGGGAGCTGGCGCGAGCCACCGCCCTCGGCCCCACCCGCCGCCCCGGGTGCCGAGCACCCGATATCCGAGATCGTCCCGACCGACGAGAAGGCGCCGTTCGACGTCAAGGACCTGATCGACGCGCTCGCCGACGCCGGCTCGTTTTGCGAGGTCCAGGCACGTTGGGCGAAGGAGCTCGTCACGGGTTACGCGCGGCTCGAGGGTGAGGTCGTCGGCATCGTCGCGAACCAACCGAAGTTCAAGGGCGGCGTGCTGTTCGTCGACTCGGCCGACAAGGCCGCGCGCTTCATCTGGACCTGCAACGCGTTCAACATCCCACTCCTCTTCCTCGCCGATGTTCCCGGCTTCATGATCGGCACCGACGTCGAGCGCCAGGGGATCATCCGGCACGGTGCGAAGATGATCTCGGCCGTCTCCGAGGCGACGGTGCCGAAGCTGTCGGTGATCGTCCGCAAGGCCTACGGGGCGGGCCTCTACGCCATGGCGGGGCCGGCGTTCGAGCCCGACTGCTGCATCGCGCTGCCCACCGCCTCGATCGCGGTGATGGGCCCGGAGGCAGCGATCAACGCCGTTTTCTTCAACCAGATCCAGGCGATAGAGGACGAGGATGAGCGGCAGGAGTTCATCCGCTCCAAGCGCGACGAGTACTCGGCCGACATCGACATCCTTCACCTCGCCTCCGAGCTGGTGGTCGACGCCGTCGTGGAGCCCGACCACCTGCGCGCCGAGCTCGTCCGCCGCTTCGCCTACGCGGGGTCGAAGGACCGCCGATTCAGCGAGCGCCGCAACCCGATCACGCCTGCGTAGCCGCGCACGATTAGGCAGCGAGGGGGGGCAGGATGCGGCGCGTGGGGATTCATCGGTGCCATAGGCCCGATGAATCCCCAAACGCTGATTTTTAGGCAGCGTTTCGGGGCTGCTTTACCGTTTAGGGCGTGAGCTCGCGCGTGCGCGCACCCCTCCTCGCTGCCTCGGGCTGCCTGGGCGCCTTCATCCTGCTTCTCTTCGTCGCCTACGAGGTCCCCGTCGCGGCCAACCTCGACGCCACCGCGCTCCGTGGGCTGGCTGCGCTCCAGGGGCCCGCCACCACCCCGATCGCGGTTTCCGCCACCCACCTCGCCGACCCGCTGCCCGTCGTCGGCATCCTCGCCGCGCTGCTCGCCCTCGGCCACGTTTGGGGGCGAGAGCGCCAGGCCGTGGCGGGCGCCGCGCTCGTCGTCATGGCGATCCTCACGGCCGAGGGCCTGAAGGTGCTGCTCGCGCATCCGCGGGCGGGGGGCCTGGACCACGTCGGCGCCGCCGCGTTCCCGAGCGGTCACGCGACCGCCTCCGTCGCGCTGGCGCTCGCCGCCGTCCTGGTCGCGCCCCGCCGCATTCGCCCGTTCGTCGCGGTCGCTGCCGCCGCCTACGCGATCGCGGTCTGCATTTCGATCCTCGTCCTCGTGTGGCACTTTCCGAGCGACGTCTTCGGAGGGATGCTCGTCGCGTCGTTCTACTTTTCGTTCGCGGTTGCGGCGCTGCGCGCCGAGCGGCGGACGCCGGGGGCCACGGATCGCCTCTCGCAGGAGCTCCGGCCGCCGCGCTGGTGGCGGGAGGGCCTGGGTGCGGTTGCGGCCGTCGTCGGCATCGCCGCCGTCGCGCGGGCCGGCGACCTTGCCGCGTTCGCGGCGGATCACACGGCGGCGACGGCGGTGGCGATCGCCGTCACCGTCTGCGCGGCGAGCCTCGTTGCCGCCGCGGGCCTCACCGCCGATAGGTAGTGGCTTCCTTAGTGAGCCTTTAGCCGCCGCGACGTAGAATCGCGGCGATGGCTCGTCTCGCCCTCGCCGGGAGCTACTACAACCTCGCCGGCTTGAGCATCCTCGACGACGGGGAGCGCGTTGACGTCGACGTCGACGGGCGTTCCGTGGCGGTCCTCGATTGCGGCGAGTTCGTGTTCCTTCCCCGCCACGGGATGGAGCACTACATCCCGCCGCACGTGATCGATCACGTCGCGAACGTGCGCGCGCTCGAGAGGCTCGGGTGCGATCGGATCGTGGCAATCGGATCCGTGGGCAGCCTCAGGCCCGAGATCCCGGTCGGCAGCTTCGTCTGCCCGAACGACTTCATCGCGCTTCACGTCGGAACGAGCGCTTTCGACGACGAGCGAGGGCACGGGGTTCCCGGATTCCACTATGGCTGGCGCCGCCACGTCGTCGCGCGCTGGCGGGAGTGGACGAACGTGGAGCTCTCCACGCAAGGCGTCTACTGGCAGAGCGTCGGCCCGCGCCTCGAGACTCCCGCCGAGGTTCGCCTGATCGCGGCCCACGCTGACATCGTCGGGATGACCATTGCCTCCGAGTGCGTGGTGGCGGCCGAGCTTCACATCCGCTACGCCGCGGTCTGCGTGGTCGACAACCTCGCGAACGGCCTCGACAGGCACCTCACAATGGAGCGTCTGGATGCGGGTCGCGCCACGAACCGCGACACCCTCGATGGCGCGCTGCGCGCCGTGATCCCGCCGCTCGCCGAGGAGGTCCGCACCGAGAACGAGGTGCCCGACCTCGCGCACCCGGTTCCGCACTTCCATCGCGAGCGCGCGCCCGAAGGGGCGACTTGAGCCTCTGCATCCGACGTGCCAGCCTCGACGGCGTCGAGGTGGGGCTGCGCTGCGACGACGGCGTCATCGCGGCGCTCGGGCCCGACGTGGAGCCGGACGCCGGCGACGAGGTCATCGACGGCTCGGGGCTCGCCCTCGTGCCGGGACTCGTCAACGGCCACACGCACGCAGCGATGACGCTTTTCCGCGGCTACGCGGACGACCTGCCGTTGATGGAGTGGTTGGAGAAGCACATCTGGCCGGTCGAGAAGCGGATGAGCGACGAGGACATCTACTGGGGCACGCGGCTCGCCTGCGTCGAGATGATCCGCACCGGCACCACCTGCTTCTGGGACATGTACTGGCACGCCCAGGCGACGGCGCGAGCGGTCGAGGACGCTGGGGTCAGGGCGGTCACGGCCGCGCCGCTCATCGACGATGCCGATCCGGAGAAGTCCGAGCGCGCATGCTCGGACGCCGAGCGGAGCCTCGAGCGGATCGCCGAGGCGGGCGGCGAGATGGCTCGCCCCGGATTCGCGCCGCACGCCATCTACACGGTGAGCGAGCGCTCGCTGCGGTGGATCGCCGAGCGCTCGCAGGCCGACGGGCTGCCGGTGCAGATCCACCTCTCCGAGACCGAGCACGAGGTCAGGGACTGCGTCGCCGAGCGCGGTGAACGCCCGGCGGCCTACCTCGACCAGGTCGGCCTCCTCGGCCCCAACACGATCCTCGCTCACGGGTGCTGGCTCGACCGGGAGGAGCTCGACCTGATCGCCGAGCGAGGCGCGACGATCGTCACCAACCCGGTCGCAAACCTGAAGCTTGCGGTCGGCCGGGTGTTTCCCTACGGGCAGGCGCGGGAGGCGGGGGTCGCTTTGGGCCTCGGCACCGACGGTCCGGGCTCGAACAACTCCCTCGACCTGCTCGAGTCGGCGAAGACGTTCGCCCTCCTGCAGAAGAACGAGGCGCGCGACCCAGCCGCGGTGACGGCGGCCGAGACGCTCGAGATCGCCACCGGGCGCCGGTCGGAGCTGCTCGGTGGGAAGGGCCTCGAGGAGGGGGTCCCGGCCGACATCCTGCTCGTCCGCGCCAGCGATCCCGACCTCGCCATGGGTGCCCTCGACGCGGGCCTCGTCTACGCGGCGTCGGGCGCGATCGTCGACACCACGATCGTTGCCGGGCGCGTGCTTATGCGCGGCGGCGAGGTGGCCGGCTCCGACGAGGTGGTCGAGCGTGCGCGGGAGCGCGCGCACGGGCTCGGCATTCGCTGATTCGGCGGGGCCTGTCGATTTTGCGCGATCTCGCTCGTCGTGCTACGAACAGGCAATCTCCCGAAGGAGGGAATCGATGCAGTACGCGCTTCTCATCTATCCAGGCGACACGCAGGACGCCTTCGACGAAATGCCGGAGTCAGAGCAGGAGGCCATCCTGGGCGAGTACCTTGCGCTCAGGAACCTGCCCGAGGCCGTCGGCGGCGCCCAGCTCCAGCCGGCGGACGCGACCACGACGGTGCGCGTCGAGGACGGCAGGACGCTGACGACGGACGGTCCCTTCGCTGAGACGAAGGAGGTGCTCGGCGGCTTCTTCCTGATCGAGGCCGACGACCTCGACGGGGCGCTGGAGATCGCGGGGCGCATCCCGGCGGCGCGGATGGGCGGCTCGGTCGAGGTCCGGCCGATCGTGGAACGCTGATCGAGCGCGTCTTCAAGGAGGAGTGGGGCCGGGTCCTTGCGTCCCTGATCGGGTTCCTCGGCGACTTCGACCTCGCCGAGGAGGCCGCTCAGGACGCCTTCGCGATCGCGGCCGAGCGATGGCCGCGCGAGGGCGAGCCCGCCAATCCGGGCGCCTGGCTCGTGACGACAGCGCGCAACCGGGCGATCGACCGCATCCGCCGCGACCGCACCCTCGCCGAGAAGAAGAAGCTGCTCGATACCCGCGAGGCGGTTGAGGACGATATGGACGACGACGAGACCTTCCAAGACGAGCGGCTCGAGCTCATCTTCACGTGCTGCCATCCCGCGCTCTCGACCGATGCGCAGGTCGCCCTGACGCTCCGTACGCTCGGCGGCCTGACGACCGACGAGATCGCGCGCGCGTTCCTCATCTCCGAGACAACGATGGCGCAGCGGCTCGTCAGGGCGAAACGCAAGATCCGCGACGCCGGCATCCCGTTCCGAGTCCCGCCGCCGCACCTCCTGCCCGACCGCCTCGACGCCGTGCTGGCGGTGGTCTATCTGATCTTCAACGAGGGATACGGCGGCCGCGGGGACCTCGCCGGGGAGGCGATCAGGCTCGGCGGCGCCCTCGCCGACCTGATGCCGGACGAGCCGGAGGCGCAGGGGCTCCTGGCGCTCATGCTGTTTCACGACTCGCGACGGGACGCTCGGCACGCGGACGGGGAGCTCGTCCTCCTCGCCGACCAGGACACGACCCTGTGGGACCGAGCCGAGATCGAGCGGGGGAGGGCGGCGCTCGGGCGGGCGATTGCGTTGCACGGGCGGGGCCCGTACGTGATCCAGGCGGCGATCGCCTCGCATCACGCCGACGAGAAACCTGATTGGCCGCAGATCGCGGCGCTCTACGCCGAGCTCGCCCAGCGGACCGGCTCGCCGATCGTGGAGCTCAACCGCGCCGTGGCGATCGCCGAGGCGGAGGGGCCCGAGGCGGGACTGGCACTCATCGACGGCCTCGATCTCGATCTCGACGCCTACCGCTACTTCCACTCGGCCCGTGCCGACATGCTCCGTCGCCTCGACCGGCTCGGCGAGGCGAGAGCGGCGTATGAGCGTGCGCTCGAGCTAACGGGCTCGGAGGCCGAGCGCCGCTTCCTCGAGCGGCGGCTTTCCACGCTCGGAGGGCGGGCGGCCGGCGCTATTTGAACACGCCGGCCGCGGGTCAGCCGGCGCGTCCGTTGGCCTGAGCGCTAAGGGTTACAAGGCGCCGATCAGGGCGAGAACGACCGCCGCCACCAGCGTGCCGACGCCGAGGCCAACCAGGTAGGTCGCGAGGAGCCTCGACCGCTCGATCCGGTCGTAGGCGAGGTGGGTGATCAACGAGCTCATCTGTATCTCTTCCTTTCCGCCTGCGGGGTTAGCTGACGGGCTCGCGCCGAAAGAGTTAGCGCTACGGATGAGTGGCTTGCCTGCCTCCGATTCGCCCCCGGGGCCCCGAATCTGTGAGCCCCAAGTGGTTCCCCCGTTCGCCGAATAGCCGGCGACTCGGCTGGTCTCGTATGTGAGCGAAACCTAACGAATTCGCCAGACGATTTGCTCAGTCGGCGGCGGGCTTACGCGCAAATTCCACGAACCAATCGAGGGCTTCGGGGTTCGCGAGCGAGTCTCGGCTCGCGGCGCGCTCGGGAGGAGTGCCCGTGAGGATGCGCTTCACGGGCACCTCGAGGACCTTTCCCGACAGGGTGCGCGGCACCTCGGCGATCGCGTAGATCTCGTCGGGGACGTGTCGTGGTGAGCACTGCTCGCGGATCCGTCGCTTGATCTCGCCGACCAGCTCGTCGTCGAGCTGGTCGCCATCGCGAAGGACGACGAAGAGCGGCATCCAGCCCTCGGTGCCCGGACGGGGGAGGTCGACGACGAGCGCGTCGAGCACGGCCGGGACGGCCGCGACCGCGCGGTAGATCTCGCTGGTGCCCATCCGGACGCCCTGGCGGTTGATCGTGGAGTCCGAGCGGCCGTAGATGATCGCCGTGCCGCGCGAGGTGATCTCGATCCAGTCGCCGTGGCGCCAGATCCCCGGGTACATGTCGAAGTAGCTCTCCCGGTAGCGAGATCCGTCATCGTCGCCCCAAAGGAACACCGGCATCGACGGCATCGGCTCGGTGATCACCAGCTCCCCGACCTCGTCGATCAGGGGCTCGCCGAGCTCGTCGAAGGCCTCGACCTTGGCGCCCAGGGCGCGCGCCTGCAGCTCGCCGCGGTACACGGGCAGCGTGGGCACGCCGCCCACGAAAGCGGTGCAGACATCGGTGCCCCCGCTTGTCGAGAAGAGCCAGGTGTCCGAGCCGAGGTGCTCGTAGATCCAGTCGAAGCCCTCCGGCGAGAGCGGCGAGCCCGTCGAGCCGATCGCGCGAAGGCGAGAGAGGTCGCGCCCCGCGGCGGGCTCGGCGCCCGCCTTCATGCAGGCGGCGACGTAGCTGGCGGACGTGCCGAAGGTCGTGACTCCGGCGCGGTCGGCGAGCTCCCAGAGGACGTTCATGTCCGGGTGGCCCGGGTTGCCGTCGTACAGCACGATCGACGCGCGCGTAAGGAGGATCGAGACGAGGAAGTTCCACATCATCCAGCCGGTGGTCGTGAACCAGAAGACACGATCGCCCTCCTTCGCATCGACGTGGAGGTGCATCTTCTTCAGATGCTCGAGGAGGATTCCGCCGTGGCCCTGGACGATTGCCTTCGGCAGGCCGGTCGTGCCGGAGGAATAGAGGACCCAGAGGGGATGGTCGAATGGCACGCTCTCGAAGGTGAGCTCAGCTCCGGCGCCCGACTCCTCGACGTCCATCCACGCGATGCCCTTGGCGAGCCGGCCCGGCTCGGCCTCAGGATCGAGGTAGCGGACGAGGACGGTGTGCCCGAGCGAGGGCATGTCGCGCTCCAGCCCGGCCACCACGTCCATCCGATCGAACGCCCTGCCGCCGTAGGTGTAGCCGTCGACCGCCAGGAGGACCTTTGGCTCGATCTGCGCGAAGCGGTCGACCACCGAGCTGGCGCCGAAGTCGGGCGAGCACGACGACCAGATTGCGCCCAGCGACGACGTTGCGAGGAAGCCGATGACGGCGGCCGGAGAGTTGGGGAGGTACGCGACCACGCGGTCACCGCGGCCGACGCCCAGCTTGCGAAGCCCCGCGGCCAGTGCCGCGACCCTCGAGCGGAGCTCGCCCCACGTGATCGCGCCGAGTTCCCCGCCCTCAGCCTGGTGCTGGATGGCCACCTCGGAGCCTTCCTTCCCGCGGAAGACGTGCTCGGGGTAGCTGAGCTCGGTGCCCGGGAACCAGCGGGCGCCTGGCATCGTCCGTTCGGAGAGGACCTCCGTCGGCGGCGCGGCGCTCTGGACGTCGAAGTAGTCCCACATCGAGCGCCAGAAGTCCTCGACCTCGGTGACCGACCACCGCCATAGCGCGTCGTAGCCCTCGGTCTCGACGCCGCGCTCTGCGCCGAGCCAGCGCGCGTAGGCGGTGAGCGCCGAGTCCTCGATCGCCTCGGGCGAGGGCTCCCAGAGCTTCGCCGGCCCGCCCCCGTCGACGGTCATGCGGCGACCGCCTCGGGCTTCGGCGGCTTCCTCTCCGATCGCCGGCCGGCTTCGCGATCGAGCTGGCGGATGAGCTCGAGCGTGAAGTCGTGCGCGCGCTCCAGGGCCTCGGCGTCGATCGCGCCGGGTGCGTCCTCGGCCCGGCGGTAGTTGGCGGGCACGGCCTCGCCCGGCTTCAGGCACGTGATGGTGATTGCCGGGATCCCCGCGAGCCTGGCCCGTAGCGCGTCGCTCGCGACGCCACGGCGAACCGGCTTGGCGCGGAACCGGTTGCCGTTTTCGCCGTCAGCCTCCGCGATGGCCTCGCACAGCTCGGCGAGGCGCCGGTCGAGCGCGAAGCTCACCGCCGCGCCCTCGCTGATCGCGTAGCGGGCTTCGCCGGCGCCCACCGACTCGATGTTGATCACGTAGGTCGTTTCGGCGTCGAGGCTCTTCCGGTTGGCGCGAACGAAGGAGCCCATCCCCTCCATCGGGCATTCCGCCCCCGCCGTTAGGAGCACCCAGACGTCGAGGTTCCGCGGGTGATCCTCGGCGAGCGTGTTCGCCAGGGCGATTGCGGTGGCGACGCCGGAAGCGTTGTCGTTTGCCCCCGGGACCGCGTCGGATAGGTGGATGTCGACGAGGAGAAAGGCGCCGACCAGGAGGGTCAGGGTGGGGATGACCTGGAGGATCGAAAGGAAGTTGTTGTCGACGCCGGCGAGGCGCGCGCCGAGAATCGGCAGCAGTACCGCGACCGACCAGAAGAGCGGCCGGTAGAGGCCCGGCGGAGCGCCCACGAGGCTCGAGAGACGGGCGAGGCGGCGGGCCACGCCGGGCCGGTACACCGCGCCGGTGCGGCCGGAGTCGAGATGGGCAGCGATGATCACAGTGGCCGCCGCGCCGCGGCGCCGACCGCGCGCCACGACGTTCTGAGAGGCTCGGCGGAAGAAGAGACGGCGCAGGAGGTAGAGGCGGCCGTTGAGATCGAAGTACATCGATGTGGCCGCGATCAGGACGAGGGCGAAGCCGACCGGGGGGGAGGGGATGGCGGCGAGGCTGCCGGCGAACGCGAGGGCGCAGTGAAGCGCTCCCACCAGGGGCGTCTGAGGGTGGACGTAGGTCGCCTCCATGCTCACGCTGCGCCCGCCCTCGTCGCCAAGCCGGTCGGCGAGCCAATTGGCGGCGCGGCGCTCGGAGTCGGTTCCGGCAAGCCGCGCCTCGAACGAACAGAGGTCGCGGATCAACTCGATTCGCGCCTCGGCATCCACGGCCGGGGATTATCGCGGCGTTTCCGGCTGCGGAGCTGAAGCCGCCCTATCGCGCCTTCCGAGCGAAATGCCGGTAGGCGCGTAGGGCGGGCTTTGCGGTCGTGCCGTCCGCCCGGTAGAGGCCCGACGAGTAGCAGAACGCGCAGAGGCCCGACGGGGGGTCCTTGGGATCCTTCCACCGGTACCAGTAGACGCCGCCGATCCGCCAGGTCCGCCGCTTGTGAGTCAGAAGTCGGAACGAGCGGGCGAGCTTTCGGCGTTGCTCCTTGGGGCTGACCACGAAAGCCCTGCCGCGTGAGCCGGTCCCACCGTGGTGCTTCGTCCCACCCGAGCCCCAGCCGATCTCGGTGATGAGCGTCCGCGTCGACGCCGCGTGCTTTGCCCTCAGGACCTTCCTCACGTGATGGAGCTGGTGCCGCAGGCCTGAGATCTTCGGCGCGTAGGGATGCAACGCCACGGCGCCGACGTGCTTGCGGACATGATGGTTGTAGAGGCGGGCCAGGTAATGCCAGGCGGTCGTGTTCTTGCCGCCATGAGTCACCCCCGCCATGCCGCCGAGCACGATCTTCGCGTGGCGGTCGACCGGCGAGATCGCCCGATCCGTCAGCGCGAGGAGCTTCGCGTAGCGCCCGGGCGAATTGTGCTGCTTCGGGTTGTTCTCCTCGTTCCACAGCTGCCAGTGCCCGATGGGCATTGGTGGGAGGTCGGGTCGCTGGCGCCAAAAGCTTCCGTGGCGCCCGTACCGCTCGACCGCGGCGCGCACGAAGGTTCGCCAGTCGCGCCGCCGGCCCTTGCTGCTGAGCTCGATGTGCCGGTGGCACCGGACCGTCGAACATCCGTGCGCCTCGTAGGCCGGTGTTCCGTTCAAGATCGGAAGCACCGTGATCCGCTCGCTTGCGGCGAGGGCCACCTGGGTGTCGATTCCCGACCAGTTGAAGGGGCCCCTCCGCGCGGGCTGGATCGCCGGCCAATAGAAGCTCGTGCGCAACGAGCCGACACCCGCCTTCCCCATTCGCGCCGCATCACGGCCGGTCGAGAGGGTGGAGACGACCCCGTAGTAGTGGCGCGGCACGTTCGCGATCGCGGCAGTCGCGAGGATCCCGAATAGCGAAACGGATGCCGTCGCCGTCAAAAGGAGAGTCGCCAGGCCGCTGCGCACGAACAAAGGCCTACCCAGAGGCCGGGCGGAAGAGGCGGCGGCTGTATGCGAACTTACATGCGCTCGCCCCCTCGGGGTCGAGCGGCACGTGATGCGGCGGGTGGGACTCGAACCCACAACGTCCCGAAGGACAGCGGCTTTTGAGACCGCCCTGTCAACCAGTTGCAGCACCGCCGCGTTTTCTTGATTTTGACGGCTCGCGCCCTCGCTAACGTCGAAGCACCATGTGCGGGCGCTACACGCTCACCAATCCCGACCCCGTCAAGCTCCGCCAGCGGTTCATGCTCGGGGAGTCCGCCGAGGTGCCTGAGGTCGAGCCTCGCTACAACGTGGCGCCGACCGACGCGGTCCTCGCCGTGCGCCGGGACGACGAGGGCGCGCGCGAGGCTGGGCGGCTTCGCTGGGGTCTCGTTCCGGGACGGTGGGCTGAGAAGCGCTCCGGCCGACCGCTCATCAACGCCCGAGCCGAGGGGATCACGAGCCAGCCGGCGTTCCGCGAGTCGTTCGCGGAACGGCGGTGCCTCATCCCCGCCGACGGCTTCTTCGAATGGCGCCGCGACGAGAACGGGACGCTGCCGTTCTGGATCTCCGGAGCCGACGGCGAGCTCTTCGCGTTCGCGGGCATCTGGGCCGAGCTGCCGGCGCGGGCGTCCGGCCCCGACGGCGACATGCTCCACAGCTGCGCGATCGTCACGACCGAGCCAAACGGCCTCATCCGCCCGATTCACGATCGCATGCCGGCGATTCTGGATCCCGGCCTCGAGTCCGACTGGCTCGATCCGGGCGCGGGGGAGGGCGACCTGCTCGCGATGCTCCGGCCGCTTCCCGCCGACCTTCTCCAGACTCGCGAGATCTCCGACGCCGTCAACGACGTACGCAACGACGGCCCGGAGCTGCTCGAGCCTCGGCCCGAGGCACTGAAGCTGCTCTAGGTCGGCCTACGCCGCGGGTGGGGCGGGGGGCTCGTCGGTCTGCTCGGCCTCGACGACTTCGTCGGGCTGGTCCTGGACTTCGCGACCGTCCCCGTACTCGGGCTCCTGGCCGGCAAGCTCAGGCCGGTTGTGCGCGGGCTCGTCGTGGTACTCGCTCGGCCCGCCCCCGATCGGCCGCTCCTCCTCCACGTGCCACTCCTGGTTGAAGCCCACCATCGCCACCGCGATCAACAGGATCTGAGCGGGGATGACGAGGACGCACAGGAGGCCGATCAGGTCGTCGGGCAGGGCCGGGGCGCTCAGGCCCGGCTTGTCACGAGCGAACCATGCCGGTGCCGCGATCGCGGCGAAGATGGCCATGATGATCGCGAGCGAAGCCGCCACGGGAAGCACCCCGCGGTTCCAGCGGATCACGAGGAACGCGAAGAGGATGTAAAGAGCGGCCCAGGCGATCGTCATGATGCCGACGCTCGAGCTCTCGAGGCGCGCCCAGCCGCCGAAGATGATGATCAGAAGCAGCGCGGCGGAAACGAGAAGAACGAAAGCGACGATGAAGCGGGTCGTCTTCGCATCGGCCTTCTCTCGATTCGGCCGCCAAAGCTCGTACCCCTCGCGAGCGACGTTTACCGTCATCGCCCCGCAAGTCTAGTTTCTTCAGCGGCCGCGCGCGGCGGTCGGACGCGGGCCTATCATCGACCCGCCCCGCGGGCGTGCCGAAACTGGTAGACGGGCCGGGTTTAGGTCCCGGTGCTCGAAAGAGCGTGGGGGTTCGAGTCCCTCCGCCCGCACCTCATCGCTTGGGACCGACGAACTCGTCGAGGCGGGCGACCGAGTCGCGTCGGGCGACCGAGATGTGCCAGCGCCCCCAGGGGCGCCACTCGACCCCGAGCTGATCACAGGCCTCCGTGAACAACGTCCGGATGTCGTCGGAGCGATTGGAGAATTGGTAGCGCGGATACGCATAGTCGCGTCCTTTGACGTGAACCCGATTGAGGCCTCGCCAGCCGTCCGTCTGGATGAGGCCGCGAGCGAAGACTCCAGCATGGCTAGTAACGATTTCGCGCTGCCAGGGCTCTAGGACGATCGGCCGCGTGTGCTTGCGACCGGGCCCGTGCTGCGGAAAAATGCAGGGCCACGCGCGCCAGGTCACCCCAACGTGCGCGCACTCAGAGACCTTGCTCGCCCGGATCCACGGCATGCGACCGGCGATCTCGCGAATCGCCGCAGCAGCCTCGGCGATGATGCCTGGATAGGCGACGTCGAGCGTGAGGCGAAGCGCATACGCCGATCCGTTTCGGCTGATGTCTCCGTCGCCTAGGTACAGGCCCAAGAGGTACGCATATGTCGCCGGGCAGAAATATCCAGGGCCGGTCGCCTCGTGCTTGATGTCGCAGCGCTCGCATGTCGGTAGACAGTCGTACGGCGAATGACGGCGCCTGTAGCCCGTAGGCGTAAGCCCCCGGGCCCATTTTTGGATGGTGGAAAGCGGAACCCCGGTCTTCAGACTGACCTCTCGCTGCGTCAAGCCCGTTCGACGCAGCCGTGCGACCTTCTCAATCTCATCGGGGGTCCGCGCACGTCCCATTCCATACGAACATACGTTCGCGCTCGGACGGAAGAAGGTCACCCCTAAACTCCCCGCCTGCCGGGGGACTGGTGTAACGGCAACATAGTGGTCTCCAAAACCATTGCTCGAGGTTCGATTCCTCGGTCCCCCGCTTCCTGGCCTCGCTACCCTTGACCCGTGTCCAGGCACGCGGGACTTCTGGGCCGGCGCTCGAGGGTGGTCGCATTTGCATGTGGCCTCCTGGTCATGGGCGCCCTTGCCACCGGCGCGTCGGCGACCACGCCGACGGGCGGCTCGGGCTGCGCCCACGCGAACGCGAAGCCGGGCCAGGCGACGTCCAGCCAGCTCCGCCGCGCGACTCTCTGCCTCATCAACAAGGCACGCACCGCGGACGGCGTCCGTGCCCTGAAGCTCAACAGCGATCTCACCCGGATCGCGAAGCATCACACGAAGGCGATGCTCGGACAGAACTGCCTGAAGCACCGCTGCCTCGGCGAGCTCGCATTGCCAAAGCGCCTGAAGAACAGCGGCTACGTCGATAATGCCACGGCTTGGGGCTACGCCGAGGACCTCGGCTACGAATCGACACCGAGCAAGATGGTCAGCCGGTGGCTCAACACGACGCTGGACGCGCGAAACCTCCTGCGCGCGAAGTACCACGACGTCGGAATCGCCCCCTCTCCCGGGGCTGCCGGGACCGGCATCGCGGACTCCGCGTTCGAGACCTACACGGTCGACCTCGGCTGGCGGACGCTCGGCTAACGCCGGCGCCCACCGAACTGCTGGAACCCGCTAAAGCTCGACCGGCACGTGCCGACGTAATGGCGGCATGGATGCATCGCGTCGGAGGTCTCGCTCGCCGCGATCGCGGCGGCCGGCCTCGCGCTCGCCGGCGCGGCGTCGCTCGGCGCGGCGCCGGCCTCGGCCCACCCCTGCGCCCACGCGCACGCGAGCCCGCGGGCGGTCGGCACAAGAACCGCCTCCCACGCCGTCACCTGCCTGCTGGACAAGCGCCGCCACGATCACGGACTCGCGGGTTTTCGCACGAACCCGGACCTGCGCCGCGCCGCGCGCGACCACTCGCGACGGATGGACGGGCATGGCTGCTTCGACCATGTCTGCCCGGGCGAGTCCGGCATCATCAGCCGCCTGACCCAGGCGGGCTATCTCCTCCAGGGCCTGTTGAGCTGGTCCTACGGCGAGGACATCCACTGGGGCCCGGGCCACGCTTACGGAACGCCGGCGGCGACGGTCCGCGGCTGGATGCGCAGCCCCGCGCATCGGGCAAACATCCTCAACGGCAACTTCAGGGACATCGGCGTCGGCATCGCCTGGGGCACGCCGTCGAACGGGCACGGGGATGGCGGCATCTACACGGCCGACTTCGGCTACCGGCGGCGGTAGACCTCGAACCTATAATCGGCGACTCTCGCGGGCGAGGTGTAACTGGTTGCACATCAGCCTTCCAAGCTGAAGGAAGCGGGTTCGAGTCCCGTCGCCCGCTCCTCATAGGGTTGCGACCGTGAGCGTCGACGGCTCGCCTCGCCTCCGCGCGACGCTGATCGCGGCGTCGCTCAGCATCTTCGTCGTCCAGCTCGACTACTTCGCCCTCAACCTGGCGCTGCCGAAGATGGCGTCGGATCTCGATACGACGACGGCGAACCTGCAGTGGGTGATCAGCGGCTACATGCTCGCGCTCGCGGCGTTCCTGATCCCCGGAGGGAGGCTCGGCGACATCCTCGGCCGCAAGCGGATGCTCATCGTCGGCCTCGCGATCTTCGGCCTCGCCTCGCTCGGCGCTGGCGTCGCGCCGAGCGCCGAGGTCGTGATCGGCTTCCGGATCGTTCAGGGCGTCGGCGGCGGGATCATCTTCCCGCTAGCGGTCGCCGTCATCACCGACGCCTTCCCACCCGAGCGCACGATGCGCGCGATCGGCAATACCTATGGGATTGGGGCCGTCGCGACCGCGCTCGGCCCCCTGTTCGGCGGTGGACTGACGGAGCTGACCGACTGGCGCGTGGTCCTGCTCGTCAACGTCCCGGTGACCGCGGCGGCGATCGCCGTCGTCGTCCTCGGCGTGCGCGAGTCCCGCGACACGACGGTGCCGAGCTCGATCGACCTCGCCGGCCTCGTCGCGGTGACCTTCGGGATCGCCGCGGTCACGTTCGCCGTCGATCGCTCGGACCGATGGAGTCTCGGCGCTACGCTCGGCGCCGCCGCTGCCGGCCTGGTCTCGCTGGTGCTGTTCGTGTTGCGGGAGCGAACCGCGCGATGGCCGCTCGTCCACCTGGATCTGTTCCGCAATGTCCCGTATGTGCTCGTCACGCTGATGGCGACGGTGGCGAACATCGCCTTCGTGGTGGCGACGTTCGCGGCGACCATCTACCTGCAGCAGGTCAAGGGCTATTCACCGCTTCAAGCCGGCGTGATCTTTCTCGCAGCGTCGATCCCGCTGGGCATCGCCGGGCCGCTGTCGGGCCGTCTGGGGGAGCGCTTCGACATACCCCGCACGATCGCCACCGCGACGATGGCCGGATCGGTCGGCCTCCTGGTGGTCTCGCTGGGCGGCGACCTCGGTCCGTATTTGGCGGGGCTCGGGATGGTCGGGCTCGGCTACGGGGTCGGTTGGTCGATGGCGAGCGTCGGCACCCAGACCGTCGTGGCGCCCGAACGAGCCGGCCAGGCCTCAGGCGTCACCCTCGCGATCGTGATCGGAAGCGCCGGCCTCGCGGTGGCGGTGGCAGCGGTGCTGATCGAGGGAGGGCCGAGCCTCGGGACTGCGATCGAGGGCCTCCTGCGCTGGATCGCAATCGGCGGCGCCGCGGCGGCCGCCATCCTCGCGGCTCTTTCGACGTGGCTCACGTCGAAGACGATGGCCGTCGCCGGCTCCGGTCCCTGACCCGGCCGCTTCAAGCCGGCGCCCCGTGCGTAAACTCGCAGTCGCACCACGGGGCGTGGCGCAGCTTGGTAGCGCGTTCGGCTGGGGGCCGAAAGGTCGCCGGTTCAAATCCGGCCGCCCCGACTAGGCGAAAGCCCGCTTCGGAAGCGGGCTTTCGGCATCTCAGGGGACTACGGAGCGGCGCGTCTTGCTTACCAAGTCTTCTCTTTGGCCTGGGCTGGACCTTGATGGCTCCGAGTCACACTCGGCCCACGAATACTCAGTCTGGGTCGCAACGAAGATCGGATCGTGGCGGCTCGCACTCCAGCTGAATCGGAGGTTGGACAATGACCCTCGCCTTGATCATCAACGTGGCGGCAGCGATCGCGCTGACACTCCTCTTGAGCGCGACGATGAGACTGCCTTTTCGCCTGCCAATCGCGCGCGCGACCCTGCGCCAGCGTCCCCGACCCGCGCCTGCACCCTCGGCTCCGCGCGTGGCTGCGCCCGCGACCCAGAACCGGCGTCGTCTTCATCCCGAGCTGACCTGACCAGGCCCATCAGAGGGCCCACCACCCGCAACGAGGCCCGCTCACCGCGGGCCTCGTTCGTCTCATCGTCGCCAACGATCCGGCAGTCGTCGGCCTTTCGCGGGGTGTGCCCGAGCTTCCCCGCCTACCTTCGACCCAGTCGGTCGGGTTCGGCGAGCCGCTGGCCGGCGGCGGCGGGGTCGCGCTGCAGGACTTCCTCTCGGGCGAATGACGCTGTGCAATGGATCGAACCCGCCGATAGGCTCGCCGCGTGACGGCAGAGCGGACAGGGCCGCCCGAGGTCGAGATCGTCGAGGCGGGGGCGGAGCGGCTCGACGACGTCGAGCCGCTTTGGCAAGCCATGCACGAGCACAACGCCGAAATCGCAGGCGAGGCCCGCGCCCTCGTCCCGTTCCGGGGCACCGACGATTCCTGGCAGCGCCGCCGGGGTGAGTTCGAGCGCTGGATGCACGCCGGTGACGCCTGGCTGCTGATCGCTGAGCGCGAGGGGTCGCCCGTCGGCTTCGCCTTCTTCCGGATTTGCGAGGGCGACTGGAGCTTTGCGACCAACGAGCGGATGGGCGAGCTCGAGGCGCTTTCGGTCGAGCCCGAGCTGCGCCGCTGGGGAATCGGCTCGCTGCTTATGGAGGAGGTCGAGCAGCGGCTCGCCGCCGCGGGCGTCGGCTTCATCGGGCTGGCCGTCATCGCAGGCAACGACGAGGCCCTGGCCTTCTACAAGCGCTGGGGAATGGCTCCCTCGCACGTCCGCTGCCTCGGGCGGACGATCCTTGGCGGGGGTGGCCTCTAGAGGCATTGCCCACGGCGGGCAACTGAGCGGTAGCCGGGAGGCGAGCCCGGGATCACCCCGGAATCGGATTGGAACCCATGGCGGAGGTTCGGATCAGCCATGACGTGCCGCACTCCACGCATCCGATCCAAGTGCCGTAGCGGGTGTACTCGATAAGCCGAAGGCGAATCGGGTTAGCGTGATCGCAGACATCCGCCCCGGTTCGCGGGGGGTCTTCGCTGAGTTGCCACTTGCCCTTGAGCTCTGACATCGCTGTTCCAAACGCCGGGGTGGACCGACCGATGTTTGCCGGCGGCTGCCCCAGAGCACGGAACCCCCGGACAAGGGGCCGGTTAAGCCACCGCGGGCCTATCGTCACTGGGGTTTGGACGAAAGGTCCTTCTCGGGCGCTGCACACATCCTTTTTCGGGGGAGAGATTTCCGCCGTGCGTCAAAGCGCAGCCGGCTCACTAGGGAGCGGCCGCGAACCGTTCCTGCTCGACTATCGCGCGTCACCGCGGGAGACGTAGCGGGCCAGATCCAGACCCGCGACGGGCTCGGGGTACCGCTTTAGTACCGACCGCTACGTCCTATGTGTCCAGATCGTCCACGAGCATGGACGGTGTCGGACGCATTGGACGCTCATGGACGCATCGACACCAATTGCGGCTCGGCTCGGGGCCGAAAGGCCGCCGGTTCAAATCCAGTTGCCCCGACTAGACGAAAGCCCGCTTGGGAAGTGGACTTTCGGCGCTTCTCGGCTCTGCATCCTAAGTCCCTTCTTCGGACCTCTTTAGGGCATTGAGCACCCCACGTTAGGCCGTGCTCACGAGGCTGCCCTATCACTGGGGTAGATCGATTCACCACGAAGCGGAAGGAACGGAGATGGATCTGCACGGCTGCCGACATTGCGGGCGCCGGTTCGCGATGGGCTCCCCGAACGACGACAAAAGGCGATGCCCCCGATGCGGCTCTGAGCTCTCGCTGCTCTCTCGCGACGAGGGAAGCCATCGTCTTCAAGTCTGGCCGCCCCTCGACCTTCGCCCTGGCCAGAAGCCCTCGCGAGTAGCGGGTTCTTTGGCCGCAGTCCCTAGTGTCGACGGAACGGCACCGTCACCTTCCATGGGCCTTTCAGTGCTCGTTCCCGTCTCGCAGAGGTGCATCGGCGGGCAGCTTGAGACCTCGAGCCGGCTGACGCTCGAGGGGTCGTAGAGGGCCACGTGCGCACGGGCCGTCGAACCGAAACTGGCTCCAGCTGTGCCGCGTCCGACTAGGGCCGCAAGCGACCGCATCAGCGCGGCGCGAGCGTGACGGTGGCGATCGAGTCGAGGGTCGAGCCGTCGGACCCGAGACCTCCGATCAGAAACGCGATGCCGCCGGTGGCCGCGGCGGCCGCGTTCTGGACGGGGTACGGGAGCCTTCCGATCGGCCTCGCGCTGCCTGTGGTCGGATCGAAGGCGATGATCTGATCACTCGCGACGCCGGCTATCCGGCCGCCGAGCACGTAGACGCGGCCACCGAGGACCACCGCGGAGGCGTGTGAGGTCGCTGTCGGAAGGTGGCCGACAATCCTGGTGCGGCCAGCGGCCGGATCCACCGCCTGAATCGCGGTTGAGTCGGCGCCCGCGGTGAGCTCGCCACCGACGACGTAGATCGTGCGGCCGATCGGGGCCACGGCCGCGTAGCGGACGCCTACGCGAAGCGATGCGACGCGGCGGAAGCTCCCGCCGTCCGCGGTCTCGAGGACATCCTCGAGCGCCGACGTGCCGTCGAAGCCGCCGATGACGAACGCCCCGCTGCCGATCGTGGCCGTGGAGACGTCGGAACGAGCGGAGGGGAGGTGGCCGACGACCTGACCGCGGCCGCCCGGTCTGAGCGCCTCGACCGAGTCGAACTCGGTCGAGGCGCCGCCGCCGAAGACCAGGATCCGCCCGCGGACGGGGGCCGCGGCGGCGTCGTGGAGCGGCTCGGCGAGCGATCCGTAGACGTCGGGCTTCCCGCTCGGAGGGACACGTACGATCGCCGCGGTCGAGACGTCGGAGGGGTCGACACCCCCAATGGAGAGGACCCCGCCGCCGGTTGCGATTGCCGCCTCGCCGGAAATCGGCGCCGGCAGCCGAGCCGGTAACAGGCGCGCGACCGGTTTCCTCGGCTTCCTCGGCTTCGGACTCGCGGGGGGGCGAGCCCCCGTCGTGTCCGGCCTCACAGGCCTCGAGCTCGATCTGCCGCCGGGCCGCAGCGCGATGAGGACGACCGAGAGCGCGGCGAGGATCGCCAGCAGGGCCATGAGCCTGAGCAGTCCTCGCCGCCGGGCTCGCATCCCGGACAGCCTAAGAGCGCCGGGTAAACCGGCGCTTTATTGGCGCCTGAGATGATTCGCCGATGCTCCGCTCGGGACTCGCGGCGCTAAACGCGTGCGCCATGGTTGCGGCGGGCGCGCTCACGACCGCCGGCTGCGGTTCGTCGTTGAGCTCAACCGCGACCTCGACGGGGTCCGCGGCGACGAAATCCGACGCGTCGGCTCGGACGGCGGCAAGGCCGACGGTGTCGCGGAGCGCGCACGGCGTGCCGCCGCTCGTCAACCCCCACGACGTCTACGCGGCCGATCGGGCCGGCAATTTCGCGCCGCGAGTACAGAAAGACCCGTACCGGATCTACGTTCCCAACAGCGAGAGCAACACCGTCTCGGAGATCGACCCCCGCACCCACAAGGTCATCGACAGCTTTTCGGTCGGGGCCCTGCCGCAGCACGTCGTCCCCTCCTACGACCTGCGGACGCTGTGGGTGACGAACGACGAGGGCAACAGCCTCACTCCGATAGATCCGCGGACGGGCAAGCCCGGCAAGCCGGTGCCGGTCACCGATCCGTACAACATGTACTTCACCCCCGATGGCCGCTACGCGATCGTCGTCGCCGAGCGACTCCAGCGACTCGACTTCCGCGACGCGAAGACGATGAGGCTCCATCACTCGCTGTCCGTGCCTTGCGACGGCGTCGACCACATGGATTTCACGGCGGACGGGCGCTACGCGCTCGTGAGCTGCGAGTTCGGCTCCAACTTGATCATCGTCGACGTGGGCAGCGAGAAGGTCGTGAAATCGGTGGCGCTCAAGGCCGGCGCGATGCCCCAGGACGTAAAGCTCTCGCCCGACGGCAAGGTCTTCTACGTCGCTGACATGGCCGCTGGCGGAGTCTGGCTCGTCGACGCACGCACGTTCAAGCGGATTGGCTTCGTCGCGACCGGGGCCGGCGCCCACGGCCTCTACCCGAGCCGCGACGCGAAACAGCTCTACGTCTCGAACCGCAACGAGGGCTCGATCTCCGTGATCTCGTTCAAGACCCGCAAGCCGGTGGCGACGTGGCGGCTTCCGGGAGGGGGCTCGCCCGATATGGGAGGGGTATCACCGGACGGCAAAGTGCTGTGGCTTTCGGGTCGCTACAACGCCGAGGTCTACGCGATCGACACGGGAAACGGGCGGCTGATCGCGCGGATCCCGGTTGGGAGCGGCCCGCACGGCCTCTGCGTCTGGCCTCAGCCCGGCCGGTACTCGCTCGGACACACGGGCATCCTGCGCTGAACGAAGCTCGCAAGCAGTCGGGTGACATCGCCTCGTGGTACCGCTTTAGTACCGACCGCGACGTCCTATCCGTCCAGATCGTCCACGCGTGTGGACGCATGGGACACATGGGACGCCCCGGGACGCATGGACACCGGTTGCTGTTCGGCTGGGGGCCGAAAGGTCGCCGGTTCAAATCCGGCCGCCCCGACT